>NZ_CAKZHQ010000023.1 GCF_936925435.1 uncultured Ramlibacter sp.
GCGACCGGGGGGGGGGCGGGGGGCCCGGGGGGGGCTCTCGGGCGCGCCGGGCGGGGGGGCGGGGGGGGGGGGGGGGGGGGGGGGGGCCGCGGGGGCCGGCCCCCCCCCCCCCCCCCCCGCAGCCCCCCCAACCCCCCCCCCCCCCCCCCCCCCCCCCCCCCCCCCCCCGGCCGCCCCCCCCGCCCCCCCCGCCCCTGCCGCCGCAGCCAAGCGCAGCTGGATGGGCCCGATCGCCGGCATGGCCGCGGGCCTGGGCCTGATGGCGCTGGCCTCGCACCTGGGCTTCGGCGAGGCAATGGCCAACTTCATGATGTTCGCGCTGCTCGGCGTGGTGGTGCTGGCGGTGATCGGCTTCGTGATGCGCAACCGCATGGCGCGCAACGCTACGCCGGCCACGGCTGGCGCGGGGGCAGGTGGGCGCGCGGGTGGCAGCTTCGGCGGCGGCTTCGGCAGCCAGCCCGCAGGCGGCACGCGCATCGGCTCGGCCCTGGGTGGCGTCACCGCGGCGGCGGCGCAAGCTTCCGCCATCCCGGCTGATTTCGACGCGGCAGGCTTCGCGCGCAATGCAACGCAGCAGTTCCTGGCGCTGCAGTCGGCCAACGACGCCCGCGACCTGCAACGCCTGCGTGACTACCTCACGCCGGAGATGTTTGAGGAAGTGCGTGCGGATGTCGAGTCGCGTGGCGACGTGGGGCAGGACACGCAGGTGTTTGGCCTGAACGCCCAGGTGCTGGAAGTTGTGGAAGAAGGTGAACGCTACATCGTCAGCGTGCGCTTCACCGGCAGCGTGCGCGACCAGCTCCATGCCGACACGGAGGACCTGGACGAGGTCTGGCACCTGACCAAGCCCCGCACCGGCTTCGGTGGCTGGATCGTGGCGGGTATCCAGCAAGTCACCCCGGGCGTGTAAGCCTGGGCGTTTGATGCGGGGCGCCTGAGCCCCAGCGACGCCTCAGCCGGGCGTCGCGTTCTTCAAACCATCCAGCATCCGCTGCACCAGCGGATGCTGGATTTTTCTTTCAGCCGAGATCAGGTAGAACGCCTCGACCAGGTCGGGGCTGTCGCCCAGCAGCACGATCGTGGGATCGGCCAGCAGCTCTTTTTTCGACAGGCGCGAGGCTGGAAAGGCGCCCATGCCGCTGCGGCCGAACGCCGCCAGCAGCGCGCTGTCTTCAAACTCGCCGACGATGTTCGGGCGCAGCCCTTCCCGCTCGAGCCAGTGGTCGATGCGCGGCCGCACGGCGGCATGGCCCGTGGGCAGCAGCACCGGCATTTCCGCCAGGCAGGCCGGAAAGCGCGGCCAGCGCTTGCCCACCATGGCTGCGGGGGCGAACCACGCCAGCGGCGCTTCACCGAGCTTGTGGCTGTACAGACGCAGGTTGGGGTTGTTGGTGGGGGCGGCACGGTCGGCCAGCAGCGCGTCGAGCTTGTGCAGTGCCAACTCGGCCAGCAGGCGGTCGAACTCGTCTTCGTGGCACAGCAGCCGCGCGCCGGTGTCGGCCACAGCGGGCCGCAAAAGGTGGCGCACGACCAGCTTTGGCAGGCCGTCGGAGATACCCACGCGCAGGCGCATGCCCACACCAGTGGCAGCTTCGCGCACGGCTGCGGGCAAGGCCTCGCCGAGCTGGAAGATCTGCTCGGCCAGCGCCATGGCCGCCTCGCCGCCTTCGGTCAGGACCAGCGCTCGGCCGGCCGGCTTGAACAACGCGTGGCCCATGTCGTGCTCGAGGGCGCGCACCTGGGCGCTGACGGTCTGCACCGCCATGCCCAGCCGCTCTGCCGCGCGGGAAATACCGCCTTCCTTGGCCACGACCCAGAAGTAATAGAGATGACGGAAGTTGAGCGGGGTGGCCATTGGGCAATCATAGGAGCCGCGCGCAGCGGCACCTCAACTCAGGCACGAAAGGGATGGGGCGGGAGCCAGGTTCTCTGGCCGCGACTAGCGTTTTGCGTTCGGGTTGCGGGGCTTCACGCTGGGATGGATGCGCGCCAGCTGGGTGGCGTCCAGCCTGCGATCAACATAGTCTCTTCCCTGCTGGATCGCCAGCTCACTGCCTGGCCAACGTCCGATATTGAGCTTGTGTTGGGAATTCGGGCCGGAGACAAAGCAAACCCAACCTTCGGACGTTCCCATCAAGGACTGAAACCAGCGCGCCTGCAGCTGCCAATCGCGGTGCTCGCAATTGATGATATTCGGGGAGGTCGGCGGGGAAGAAGTCATGGCTGCAGTCTACTGGTATCCCCATGGCCACTTCCGGCTCAGGCCTGCGCAACCCAGCCGCGGAAGGCCAGGCCGGTATAGAACAGCCGGGGCACGCTGAAGCCCGCGTCTTGGAGCTGGGCTTCTTCTGCGGCCGGGTCCAGCAGGCTCAGACGATCGCTGATCACAGACGCCGCGTTGCGCACGCTTGCAGGGTCGACGCCCGAGGCGACGGCAAATGCGACATAGCGCGCCAGCCAGATATCGCGTTCCCCCGCAGCCTGCGGAAAACTCAGGTGGGCCATGACGAAGGGCGCGCCGGGCCGCAGGCGGCGGTGAATCTCCTGCAAGGTGCGCTTGCGTTCAGCCACAGCCACGAAGTGCAGGGTCAACAGGCAGGTTGCCGCGTCGAAAGGGCCGTCCGGCGCCGTGTCCACATAGCCATGGTGCAACTGGGCGCGCCCAGCCAGCGGGCCCAGTGTGGTCCGCGCCATGCGCAGCATCTCCTGCGCGGGGTCGACGCCGGTGAATCGCCAACCCGCATGGGCCTGCGCGAAGGCCTTCAATTCGGCGCCGCCGCCGGCGCCGACGACCAGCACATGGGCATCCGCCGGCGCCCGCTCCGCCACAAGCACCGTCGCCATTTTCTGCAGGTCGTCCCAGCCAGGAACCAGGCGGCGAGTGCGGTCGAAATAGCCGGCCACCGCCTGGGGATCGTTGAAGGGTGCTGACAGCGAGTTGTCGGAGGCGGGCCTGCGCGCAGTCTACGTCTTCTTGCATCGACAAGACCTTCCTGGATGGCGCCGTGGGTCACCGATCCGGACCGCGCGGCCGCCAAGCGCGCCTTCGAAGCGATGCGGATCAGAGCGGCCGCCGGCCCTGCTCGATCCACTCGGTATAGAAGGCGATTTTCGCGTCGATCAGCCGCCGGGCGCGCTGCCACTGCGCGATGCGCGCCTCGACCTGGGCCTTGTGGGCCTGCAGCAGCGCGCGCGTCTGCGCCAGCGTCGCGCCACCGCGCTGGGCCAGCGCCGTGTACTCGCGCAGTTCGGCCACCGACATGCCCGACTGCCGCAGACGGTCCACCAATTCCATCCATTCGAGGTGGCGGTTGCTGTACACGCGGTGTGTGCCCTGGCGCGGCACGGTGGGTAGCAGTCCTTGCGCCTCGTACCAGCGGATGGTGTGGACGCTGCGGCCGGTGCGTTCGGCCAGCTCGCCGATGCGCAGGCGCAGGGGTCTTGCGGCCGGCACGCTGTCAGTCCCGATACCAGATGTCGTGCACGTGCTGGGTGTCCATGTACTCACGCACGGCCGCGATCTTGCCGCCGCGGATGAGCATGAGGGCGTGGTACTCCTGGTCGTAGACGCGGCCGTTGAGCAGTTCGCCGTGGGACTGCACCTCCAGCGCGACCCGATCGCCTTCGGCAGTCACTGCCTTGACCTGCATGCGCAGGCCGTCCCTGAGCCGCTTGCCCATGCGGCGGAACATGGCAGCCATTTCGTCTTTGCTGTGCTCGCCGGCCGAGGGGCTGGCGCCGGGCTTGCCGGCGATCCAGAAGCTGGCGTCGTCGGCCATCAGGTCCAGCGCGCCGGCAACGTCGTTGGCGTCGAAACGCCGGTAGAAATTCTCGGCGATGGTGCGGGGACTCTGGGCGTCTGTCGTGTCCATGGATGCTCCTTTTCCGCAGGCAGGATAGGCCTGCAGCTCAATTGGGCATCCTAGAGTGCACGCCAGGTCAAGGCCCTGTCAAGCGCCGCGGCCGGCGCCAAAAAAAACACCCCACCGGCGGACCGGCGGGGTGGTGAATTGCCCACCAGAGAGGGCAAGGAGACAACTTGTTCAGAATGCGTGGGCGTCGTGCAGGGCCGCCAGCACGCGGGCGCGCAAGGGCAGCAGGCCGGGGTGCTCGCGCTGGCGCGGCCGGGGCAGGTCCACCGCCACCTCGGCCTGCACGCGGCCCGGCCGCGCGGCCAGGACCAGCACGCGGTCGGCCAGCAGCACGGCTTCTTCCACGTCATGGGTCACCAGCAGCACGCTGATGCCATGGGCCTGGGCCAGCGAGGCCAGCAGGTCTTGCAGCTTCATGCGCGTGAAGGCATCGACCGCGCTGAAGGGTTCGTCCAGCAGCAGCACGCGCGGCCGGGCGTACAGGCCGCGGGCAATGGCGACGCGTTGCGCCTGGCCGCCCGACAGCTGCTTGGGCAGGCGGTCCTGCAGGCCGGTCAGGCCCACTTCCTCCAGCAGCGTGCCGACACGCTGGTCTTCCCGGCCCGGGCGGCCGCTGCCGAAGGCGATGTTGTCGGCGACGCTGAGCCAGGGGAACAGCCGGGGCTCCTGGAAGATGAAGCCGACCTCGCGCTGCACGCCGTGCACGGCCCGGCCGTCGACGTGGACGGCGCCCCGGAAGTCCGCGTCCAGCCCGGCGAGGATACGCAGCAGCGTGCTCTTGCCACAGCCGCTGGCCCCCACCAGGGCGACGGTCTCGCCGCTGGCCAGCGCCAGGCGCAGCGGGCCCAGTACGGGCGCGCCGCCGAAATCCTTTTGAGCGACCTGGACGTCGATGACGGCGCTCATGCCAGGCTCCCGGCGTCGAAGCTGTCGCGCCATGCCAGCAGGCGGTGCTCCAGCCAGGCCATGGCCGTGTCGCTGAGCTTGCCCAGCAGGGCCAGCAGGCCGATGGCGACGAAGACGATGTCGGCGCGGCCGGTCTCGCGGCCATCGGTCAGCAGGTAGCCCAGGCCGTTGGTGGCAGCGATCAGTTCGGCCGCCACCATGAACATCCAGGACAGGCTCAGGCCGTTGCGCAGGCCGGTCAGCACCGAGGGCAGGGCGGCCGGCAGCAGCACGCGCCGCACCAGCGCGGCACCGCTCAGGCTGTAGAGCCGCGCCACCTCCACCAGCTTGCGGTCGACATCACGAAAGCCCGCGGCCACACCCATGTAGACCGGGAAGAAGGCGCCGATGGCGATCAGCACCAGTTTGGGTGCCTCATCGATGCCCAGCCACAGCAGCAACAGCGGCACCCAGGCCAGCGAGGGGATGGCACGCAGGGCCTGGAAGCTCGGGTCCAGCAGTTGCTGGGCGCGTTGCGACAGGCCGGCCGCAGCGCCGGCCGCGATGCCCAGGGCCGCGCCAGCGGCAAAACCTGTGGCGACGCGCGCGCTGCTGGCCATGATGTGGCCGGCAAGTGCCTGCGGCCCCAGCGACCAGAGCGTGCGCAGCACCTCGGTGGGCGGCGGCAGCAGGTTGGGGGCGATCCAGCCGGCGCGCGCCACGGTTTCCAACGTGAGCAGCACGGCCGCCGGCAGCAGCAGGCCCAGCCAGCCGCGCGGCAGACGGGGGCGCTGCTCCGGTGGGGCCGCAGCGGCGGGCAGTTCAGCGATCGCTTGGCTGTGGGGCGGCATGGGTGGCGTCAGGCGGCGCGTTGCAGCAAGGACAGAGCGAAGCGCGTGTCCACCAGGTCGGTCACCACCTTGTTCAGGTTGGTGCCGGGCTTGACCAGGCCTTCCTCCAGCAGGATGGGCGCGGCGGCCTGCAGGGCCTGCACGTGTTCAGAGGAGGGCTGGGGATTGCTCAGGTCGGTGCGCAGCTTGATCTGCAGCAGGGCGACCTGCAGGCTGACCTTGGCTTCCTCCGACAGGATCTTGGCCGCCTCGACGGTGTTGGCCAGGATCCATTTGCGGGCCCGCTCGTAGCCGGCGATGACGCGGCGCACTGTCTCGGGCTGCTTCGTCAGAAAGTCTTCGCGCACATTGAGGAAGCCGTAGGTGTTGAAAGCCACGTTGCGGTAGATCAGGCGCGAGCCGGCGTCCAGCTCGCTGGCCGCCATCAGCGGGTCCAGCCCGGCCCAGGCATCGACCCGGCCCTGCTCCAGCGCGGTGCGGCCGTCGGCGTGTTGCAGCGCCACGTGCTCGATGTCGCTGCGCTTGAGGCCAGCGGTGGGCAGGGCGCGCAGCAGGAACAGATACGGATCCGTGCCCTTGGTGGCCGCGACCTTCTTGCCCTTGAGGTCCTTGACGCTGCGGATGGGCGAGTCCTTGCGCACCACCAGGGCCGTCCACTCGGGGCGCGAGAAGATGTAGGGCGCGCGGATCGGACTGCCGTTGGCGCGCGCCAGCAGGGCCGCCAGGCCGGCCGAGGAGCCGATGTCCACACTGTTGGCCGCCAGGTATTCCAGCGCCCGGTTGCTGCCGGCGCTGAACACCCATTTGACGGCCGTGCCGTCCTTGCGCAGGTCCTCCTCCAGCCAGCCGAAGCGCTTGAGCACCAGGCTGGAGGGCGAGTAGGTGGCCCAGTCCAGGCGCAGTTCTTTCAGCGGCTCGTCGGCGCGGGCCAGGACGGGCGCGGCCAGGGCGGCGGCGCCGGCTTGCAGGAGGTGTCGTCTTTGCATGGTGGTCTTTTCGGGAGGTTCAATGGATCAGGAGTAGGCCGTCGGGTCGGGGTACTGGCCGGTGAGGAAATGGCGGCCCAGGTCGCGCAGCTTGTAGTCCACCGGGTCGTGCAAGGTGTGGACGCGGGCGTTGCGCCAGAAGCGGTCGAAGCCGTAGCGCGCCGAGGTCGAGCGGGCACCGGTCAATTCAAAGAAGTCGCTGCTGATGCGCATCACGGCGCGGTGCGCCAGGGCCTTGGCCTGGGCCACGGCAATGGCGACCTCGCCGCGCTCGTCGGCCTGCAGTTCCAGGCCCTGCTGCCAGCCGGCTTCCAGCAGCTGCGCCGCTTCATCGGTCACAGGCTGGGCGGCGCGCGCATCCAGGGCCAGCTCACCGTAGCGGTGCTGCACATAGGGGTCGTCCACCGAGGCCTGCACACCCGAGGCGAACCAGGGTCTGGCGTCCTCGCGCTGGAAGCGCCGGGCCGCGGCCAGCGCGCCTTCGGCGATGCCCAGGTAGAGGTTGGCCATGACCAGCTGCGAGATCTGCGGGCGCAGCGTGGCAAAGACGGTGGACGGCGTGCCCGGCAGCTGCAGCAGGTCGGCCTGCGCCAGCAGGGCGCCGTCGAAACGCACCGTGCCGCTGTCGGTCTGGCGCTGGCCGAAGGCGTCCCAGTCGCCCTGCACGGCCACGCCGGGCGCGTCCGTGGGCAGCGCGCCGATGAGAAAGCCGGCAGACGCCTCGTGCCAGGCGGTCAGCATCAGCCTGTCGGAGCCGACCGAGCCCGAGCAATACGCCTTGGTGCCAGCGATGTGCCAGCCGCCTTCGGTGGGCGTGGCCGTGGTGCGCTTGTCCAGGCGGTTGTAGGCATTGCTCCAGAACAGGCCCTCGGCGGCGGTGTCGCCCAGCAGGCGCGCCTGCTGGGCCGCGCTGCCATACAGCCGCACGGTGGCCAGCTGCAGGTGGTGGAAGGCGAAGACATGGGCCAGCGCGCTGTCTTCGCGCGCCAGGATGCGCACCACCCGCAGCAGGGTGGGCCAGTCGCCGCCGTGGCCGCCGTGTTCGCGCGGGATGGTCAGGGCCAGCAGGCCGCTGGCGCGCAGCAGGTCGCGCTCGGCCGCCGCATGGCCGCCGGCGGCGTCACGTGCGACGGCCGTCTCTGCGAGCTTGGACGCCAGGGTGTGGGCCAGGACTTCGGGGTGGGCCGTGGCAGTGTCACCGGCGGCATCGGTGGCGCTGCTGCGGCCATTGGGAAATTGCAGGATGGCGGACATGGAATCTTTCAGTTCAGCCGGGCGCCGCTGGAGGCGTCGAACACATGGGCTTGTGCCGCCTGCGGCAGAAGGGAAAGCCGGTCGCCGGGCCGTGCATCGATGCGCTGGCGGAAGGCGGCGATGACGTCCTGGCCGGCCAGGCGCGCCGCGATCTGGGTCTCGGCGCCGGTGGGCTCGACCACGATGACCTCGGCGCTCAGGCCGCCGGCCTGCAGGGAGAAGTGCTCGGGCCGCGCGCCATAGAGAACGCGGCTGCCGTGCGCGCCGTCCGGCGTGGCGGCCAGGGGCAGGACCAAACCGTCATCGGTGACCACGTGCGGTGCGTCGCCCAGCTGCAGACGCCCGGGGATGAAGTTCATGGCCGGCGAACCGATGAAGCCTGCGACGAAGGCATTGCGCGGCTTGTCGTACAGCTCCAGCGGCGCGCCCTGCTGTTCGATCACGCCGTCGCGCAGCACGACGATGCGGTCGGCCATGGTCATGGCCTCGACCTGGTCGTGCGTCACATAGACCGTGGTGGTTCCCAGGCGCTGATGCAGGGCCTTGATCTCGGTGCGCATCTGCACACGCAGCTTGGCGTCCAGGTTGGACAGCGGCTCGTCAAACAGGAAGGCCTGGGGCCGGCGCAGGATGGCGCGGCCCATGGCCACGCGCTGGCGCTGGCCGCCCGAGAGCTGGCGCGGCTGGCGCTCCAGCAGTTGCGACAGGCCCAGTGCCGATGCCACCTCGGTGATGCGCCGCGTGGCTTCCTCCTGCGGCGTCTTTTGCAGCCGCAGCGAGAAGCCCAGGTTCTCGCGCACCGTCATGTGCGGATAAAGGGCGTAGTTCTGGAACACCATGGCGATGTCGCGGTCCTTGGGGGCGACGTCGTTGATGAGGCGGCCGCCCAGGCGGATCTCCCCGGAGCTGATGTCCTCCAGGCCGGCGATCAGGCGCAGCAGGGTGGACTTGCCGCAGCCCGAGGGGCCGACCAGGGCGACGAACTCGCCCTCGCGGATGTCCAGGTCGATGCCGTGGAGCACGGCTTGCGGGCCGTAGCTCTTGGTGAGCTGGCGGATGGTGATGGAAGACATGGGTGGGTTCAGTCCTTGAGGCCGCCGGCAGTCAGGCCACGGACCAGCCAGGTACGCACCAGCACGGTGAAGATGACGACGGGGAACATGACCAGGGTGCCGCCGGCGGCGATCTTGGACCACTCCCAGCCCTCGTACTGGAGGAAGTTGACGATGGCGACCGGCGCCGTCGTGGCGTTGGTTCGCGTGAGGATGAGCGCGTAGAAGAAGTCGTTCCACGAGAAGATGAAGCACAGCACGGCCGTGGCCGCCAGGCCGGGCGCCGTCAGCGGCAGGGTGATGCGCCAGAAGGCCCGCCAGACGCCGCAGCCGTCGATGTAGGCCGCCTCTTCCAGCGAGGGCGGCACGGCCTCGAAGAAGGTTTGCATCAGCCAGATGACGATGGCCAGGTTGAAGGTCAGGTAGACGATGGCCAGGCCGATGATGGTGTCCTGCAGGCCCAGCCAGCGGTAGGCCAGGAAAAACGGAATGGTGAAGGCAATCGGCGGCGCCATGCGCGTGACCAGAATCCACAGCGCCACCTGCTGGCGGCCGCGGAACTTCCAGCGTGTCAAGGCATAGGCGGCTGGCACGCCGATGAGCAGTGACAGGCCGGTCGACAGGGTGCTCACCAGCAGGCTGTTGCCGAAGGACTTGAGAAAGTTGCCCTGCAGCAGGCTGGTGAAGGACTCCAGCGTGGGCCTGAACAGCAGGCTGTCATCGAACACCTCGGCTGCCGGCCGGAAAGCCAGTTGCACCAGCCACAGGAAGGGGAACATCACGACGGCCAGCAGCACCAGGGCCGCGGCGCTGCGCGCATGGCGGCGGGCGAACCGGCCGATGCGCGAAGGGGCTCGCACAGGCGATGCCGCTGAATGGGCGGCGACGTGGACGGGGTCAAGGTCGGCCAGGGCCGCCGTGCTAATGCTGTTCATTTTTCCATCCCAGCCGGCCGACCAGCCAGCTCAAGAGAAACACACCGGCGAGGATCACCATGGCGATGGCGCTGGCGTAGCCCCAGTACGAGAAGTTGAAGGCCTGGATGAAGCCGTAGTAGTTGGTGACCTCGGTCACCGTGCCAGGCCCGCCGTTGGTCAGTACATAGATCAGCGGGAAGGCCTTGAAGCTGTCGATCAGGCGAAACAGCGCGCACACCACCAGCACCGGCCGGATGTGCGGCAGCACGATGAACCGAAACAGCTGCCAGCGGTTGGCGCCGTCCAGGCGGGCCGCTTCCAGCGGATCGGCCGGCACCATCTGCAATGCCGCCAGCACCATCAGCATGGTGAAGGGGAACCACTGCCAGGTGTCGGCCAGGGTGATGGCCCACAAGGCGGTGGCCGGGTTGGCGATCAGCGAGGAGAAGGGCAGGCCCAGGGTCTCGGCCGCGCGGTGCAGCGGGCTGACATCGGGCGAGTACATGATCTTCCAGATCAGGGCGACCACGATGGGCGGCAGCACCATGGGGATGAGGAAGGCAGTGCGCGTCGCCGCCAGCAGGCGCGACCTGCCGTCCAGCAGCAAGGCGATGCCCAGACCCACGGCGACCTGCAGCGCCACGCTGGAGACGGAGAGCTTGAGCTGGGTGACCACCGAATCCAGGAAGCGCGGGTCCTCCAGCAGGTGCCGGTAGTTGACCAGCGGGTCGTCGAAGCGAAAGCTCGCGACCGGGTCGGTCAGGCTCAGCGGCGTCAGGCTGGCCACCAGCAGCGCAGCCGCCGGCAGCAGGGTGACCAGCAGCAGCACCACCAGCGAGGGCGCCAGCCCGAGCAGGAAGGCGCGCCGGCGCTGCGCTTGCCAGCCGGCACGGGGGAGGGCAATCGTCATCGGGGCCTAGAGATTGATGCCGGCGCGCTTGAGTTCGGCGATCGAGGCGGCCTGGGCCTGCTGGAAGGCCTGCTTGGCCGACGACTGCTTGGTGACCACCAGCTCGATGGCCTTGTTCAGCTGCTGGTCGATCTGCGGATAGACCGAGACCGTGCGGTACTTCATGTGGCCGGTCTTGGCCGCCAGGTCGATCGATTCCAGCGAGAGTTTGGCCAGGTCGCTGCCGTTGATGACCTGCCGGGAGCGGAAGTCCTGCGAATCGATGTCCGAGCGCCGGGCCGGCGAGCCGTAGCCGGCCAGCACCGCCTTGCGCGTGGTCTGCTTGGACAAGGCCCACTGGATGAAGGCCCAGGCGGCCTCCTTGTTCTTCGAGCCGGTGGGGATGCCCAGGCCGTGCACGGCGGCGCCAGGGAAGCGGCCGGCCGGGCCCTTGGGCACCAAGCCGAACTTCACTGTCTTGATGGTCTTGCTGGTGGCCGGGTCGCCCAGCTGGGCCAGGTGCAGCTGGCCGGCGTCGGTGAAGTTCACCCGGCCCTGCTTGAGGGCCTGGGTCACCTGGTCGGGCGTGTAGGTCACGGCACCGTCGGGGCCGAACTCACGCAGCAGGCCGGCGTAGTACTCGGCGGCGGCGATCACCTCCGGCGTGTCCAGGGTGGGGAAGAGGTCGTCCGGCGCCTTGCGAAAAACGTTGCCGCCGAAGGCCTGCAGATAGGGCACGAAGGTCCAGCCGTAGTGGCTGTCGGCCACGAAGCCGGCCACGCGCTCCTTCTTGTTGACGGCACGCAGCACCTTGGCCAGGTCGTCCACCGTGTCGGGAAACTCCAGGCCGGCGGCCTGCACCAGGTCGAAGCGCGAGGAGGCCGTGAGCAAGGCCTCGGCCGTCCATGGAATGCCGTACAGCTTGCCGTCCTTGCCTGTCTCCGGTGCGCGGGCGCCGGGCAGGAAGTCGTTGATGTCCCAGTCGGCCGGGGTCAGCGCCGGGTTCTTGACGAAGTCGTCCAGCGGGGTGAACCAGCCGTTGTTGATCCAGCGGCTGGAGTAGATGAAGGTGACGTTGAGCACGTCGTAGGCCGAGCCCTTGGTCGACAGCTCCAGGTCGGCGCGCTGGTTGTAGACCGGAAACGAGGGCGTGTCGAAGTTGACCTTGGCGCCAGTGAGCGCCTCGAACTCCGGCAGGTACTGCTGCAGCAGCTTGGGGTAGGCGGCGCTGAAGGTCGAGACATTGAGCGTCACGCCGGCGAATTTCTTGGCACCGCCCTGGGCGGCGGCAAAGCCGGGTAGCAGGGCGCCGGCGCCGAGCGCGGCACCGGCAGTGAGGAACTGGCGACGTTGGGTCATGGAAACTCGTTTCTTTGGGGTGTTCTGGATGGGGCTCAGGCGGCCTGGGAGATGGCGGCGCGGATCTGCTCGTCATTCACAGCCTCCGGGCGTCTGCGGGTGCGGCTGCGCTGGCCGTCCACCGAGACAGCGGGCTCGCCTTCGATGGTCACGCGCCGCACCAGGCGGGCCTGATCGCCGTAGTCGTTGATGGCGTAGTGCTGGGTGGCGCGGTTGTCCCAGATCGCCACGTCGTCCTGACGCCAGCTCCAGCGGACGGTGTTCTCCAACTTGGTCACGCGGTTTTGCAGCAGCTCGAAGATGCGCGCCGACTCGGTGCTGGAAAAGCCGGAGATCTTCTTGACGAAGTGGCCCAGCAGCAGGGCGCGTTCGCCCGAGACCGGGTGCACGTGGACGATGGGGTGCTCGGCCTCGAAGACGGCCGAGACGAACACGTTCTGGTGATGGCGCAGGCGCTCGTCTTCAACCACGGCACGGGTCGCGCCGTAGTCGTAGTCGTTGCTGTGCACGGCCCAAAGCTTGTCGGCGAAGCGCTTGAGGTCTTCCGGCAGGCCTTCATAAGCGGCCGCCGTGTTGGCCCAGACCGTGTCGCCGCCGTAGGCGGGGATGGTGACGCCACGCAGGATGGAGATCTTGGGGAACGCATCAACGAAGGTGACGTCGGTGTGCCAGGAATCGGCGCGGCCGCCGCCCTTGGAGGCATCGAGCTCGAAAAGTTGGGTGCCCTGGGGCGAGGGCACGGTGGGGTGGGCCACGGTGCGACCCAGGCGCGCGCCGAAGGCCTGGTGGGCGGTGTCGTCCAGCTGGTCCTGGCCGCGGAAGAACAAGACCTTGTGCCGGACCAGGGCCGCCTGCAGATGGCCGATGGTGGCGTCGTCCAGGGAGGCGGAGAGCTTCAGGTTGCTGACTTCGCCGCCGATGCGGCCGGCCACACGGCGGATCTGCAGGCCGCCGAAAGAGGCATCTTCGTTCGTGGTTTGCGTTGCGCTCAAGGTCTTGCTCCGGTTGTGGTGCAAAAAATTCTAGGGACAAGCTGCGCAAAAGCGAACCAATGGATTTCGATTTGCAAACAACCAAGTCATCGCTGGGCCGTATAGATGTTTCGGTTGTGAGCAAACGCCAAAACATTCGTTCGCGGCGCGGCGCTTGCGGCATACATTGCGGCTCTCCCGCCTTACCGCAGACAAGCAGACGATGAAATTTCCCGCCTTCGACCTGGGTCAGCTCGAAATCAGGCCCCTGGACGACGCCCTGGGCGCCGAGGTGCTGGGCCTGGACCTGAGCCAGCCATTGACGCCCTACGAACTCGAGCGCATCCACCAGGCGCATCTGGACCACCACGTGCTGGTGTTCCGCGACATGCGCATCACGCCGGCCCAGCAGGTGGCGTTCAGCCGGCGCTTCGGGCCGTTGCAGATCCATGTGCTCAAGGACTTTCAGCTGGCCGGCCAGCCCGAGGTTCTGGTGGTCTCCAACATCAAGGAGGGCGGCAAGCCCATCGGCCTGGGCGATGCCGGCCATTTCTGGCATTCCGACCTGTCGTACAAGGACAAGCCCAGCCTGGGCTCCATGCTGCATGCGCAGGAGCTGCCCTCCGAGGGCGGCGACACGCTGTTCGCCAACCAGCACACGGCCTACGAGGCGCTGCCGCAGGAACTCAAGAAGCTGATCGCGCCGCTGGCGGCCGAGCACACCTACCTGGCAAAGTACGAGGAACTGCGCGAGCGCAGTCCCTGGCGTCCCAAGCTCACGCAGGTGCAGCTCGATGAAGTCCAGCCGGTGGTGCACCCTGTGGTGCGGACCCATCCCGAGACCGGCCGCAAGGCGCTGTTCGTCAGCGAGCATTTCACGACGCGCGTCGTCGGCCTGCCCGAGGATGAAAGCCGCGCCGTGCTGGATGAACTGTTCGAGCGCAGCGTGCGGTCCGAGCACGTCATGCGCCACCAGTGGGCGCCGCATGACATGGTGTTCTGGGACAACCGCTCGGTCATGCACCTGGCAGCCGGCACGCCCGAGCACCTGCGCCGCAAGCTCTACCGAACCACCATCGAGGGCGACACGCCTTTCTGAACTCTTTGAACGACCCACACGCATGAAGAAAATTGTCGCCATCACCGCCCTGGCCGCGGCCAGCCTCGCGGTCCACGCCGAGGGCAAGATCAGCATCGCCCAGCAGTTCGGCATCGGCTACCTGATCCTGGACGTGCTGCAGGACCAGAAGCTGATCGAAAAACACGGCAGGGCCCAGGGCCTGGACATCCAGGTGGAGTGGAGCCAGATCTCCGGCGCCACGGCCATGAACGAGGCCTTGCTGGCCGGCTCGCTGGACGTGGTCTCGGCCGGCGTGCCGCCGCTGCTGACGCTGTGGGACCGCACCAAGGGCAGGCAGAACGTCAAGGCGGTGGCGGCCCTGGGCTCGCTGCCCAACTACCTGATCACCAACAACCCCAAGGTCAAGACCTTGAAGGACCTGGGCGAGAAGGACCGCATCGCCGTGCCGGCGGCGGGCACGGGCTTCCAGTCGCGCACCCTGCAGATCGAGACCGCCAAGGTCTTCGGCAAAGACGACTTCAAGCGTTTCGACAATATCTCGGTCAGCCTGCCGCACCCGGATGCGACGGCGGCGCTGATCAGCGGCGGTTCGGAAATCACCACGCATTTTTCCAGCGCGCCGTTTTACTACCAGGCACTGGAGAACAAGAGCGTGCACAAGGTGCTCAGCTCCTACGACATCCTGGGCGGGCCGGCGACCTTCAACGTGCTCTACACCACGCAGAAGTACCACGACGAGAACCCCAAGACCTACAAGGCCTTCTATGCGGCCCTGTTGGAGGCGGCGCAGTTCATCAAGGCCGACAAGGCCAGGGCCGCAGACACCTTCATCCGGGTGCAGAAGTCCAAGCTCTCGCGCGACTTCGTGCGCCGCATTGTCGAGGATCCGGAGAACGACTTCACCGTCTCGCCGTACCGCACCTTCGTCTATGCCGACGAGCTGCACAAGCTGGGCGTGCTGAAGAACCGCGCTGCATCGTGGAAGGACTACTTCTTCGAAGAAGCCTACGCCCAGCCGGGCAGCTGATGGACAACGCGATGGCCACGGTCACCCCCATCAAGCCCGAGCTCGCGGCCGCGCCGCTGTTGCAGGTGGACGGCGTCAGCCTGGAATACCGCACGGCGCAGACCGTGGTGCGGGCCACCCACCGCGTGCGCTTCGACGTGCATGCGGCGGACCGCTTCGTGCTCCTGGGTGCTTCGGGCTGCGGCAAGTCGACCCTGCTCAAGGCCATCGGTGGCTTCATCGCGCCGGTGGAAGGTGAGATCCGCCTGGACGGCCAGGTGGTGCACGGCCCGGGACCGGACCGCATCGTGGTCTTCCAGGAGTTCGACCAGCTGCCGCCCTGGAAGACCGTGCAGGACAACGTGGCCTTTCCGCTGCGGGCCTCGCGCACCCTGGGGCGCAAGGAGGCTGCCGAGCGGGCCCTGCACTGGCTGGACAAGGTGGGCCTGGCGAAGTTCGCCCAGGCCTATCCGCACCAGTTGTCCGGCGGCATGAAGCAGCGCGTGGCCATCGCCCGGGCGCTGGCCATGCAGCCGCGCGTGCTGCTGATGGACGAGCCCTTCGCCGCACTGGACGCGTTGACGCGCCGCAAGATGCAGGAAGAGCTGTTGGTGCTGTGGGAGGAGGTGCGCTTCACCCTGGTCTTCGTCACCCATTCCATCGAGGAGGCGCTGGTCGTGGGCAACCGCGTGGGTGTGCTCTCACCGCACCCGGGCCGCATGCGCGCCGAGATCAACGCCCATGACTTCGGTCTGGACAGCGAGGGCGCGGCCTTCCAGGCCACGGCCCGCCGCATCCACGGCCTGCTGTTCGATGCGCCCGAGAGCCAGCCCACTGAGGGGAGAAAGACCGCATGACAGTCTTGAACCCTCCCATCCGTCCCGAATACGAACTGGTGCTGGAGCCGCTGCCGCCGCGCGCTGCCGAACGCAGCCTGCCCCTGGCCGCGCGCCTGTGGCAGCAGGGCTGGCTGCGCCGCGGCCTCATCCTGGTGGTGCTGGCCGCGCTGTGGGAAGTGGTGGCGCGCTGGCAGGACAACGACTTGCTGCTGCCCACGTTTTTGCAGGCAGCGCGCGCCCTGGGCGAAGGCCTGGCCAGCGGCGAACTGCTGGAGAAAACCCGCATCACCCTGGCCGTGCTGCTGCAGGGCTACGCCATGGGCGTGCTGGCGGCTTTCGCGCTGACGGTGCTGGCCGTGTCCACCCAGCTGGGGCGCGACCTGCTGTCCACGCTGACCGCCATGTTCAATCCGCTGCCGGCCATCGCGCTGCTGCCGCTGGCCCTGCTGTGGTTCGGCCTGGGCCGCGGCAGCCTGGTCTTTGTGTTGATGCATTCCGTGCTGTGGCCGCTGGCCCTGAACACCTATGCGGGCTTTCAGGGCGTGCCCGACACGCTGCGCATGGCGGGCCGCAACTACGGCCTGACCGGGCTGCGCTACGTGCTGCAGATTCTGGTGCCGGCGGCGCTGCCGGCCATTGTCTCGGGCCTGAAGATCGGCTGGGCCTTTGCCTGGCGCACCCTGATCGCGGCGGAACTGGTGTTCGGCGCATCTTCCGGCAAGGGCGGCCTGGGCTGGTTCATCTTCCAGAACCGCAATGAACTGCAGACCGACCGCGTTTTCGCCGGCCTGGCCCTGGTCATCCTGATCGGCCTGGCTGTGGAGGGCCTGGTGTTCCAGACGCTGGAGCGCCTGACGGTGCGGCGCTGGGGCATGCAGCGCTAGGGCCGCATCACTTTTTCTCGAACTGCTTGCCGGTCAGGGACTTGAGGAAGGCTTCAATGTCCTTGCGGTCGGCGGCGGCAATTTCGCGTCCCAGCTGGTGCCGGCCCATGAGCAGGATGGCCTCGTCCAGGCTGTCGACAGCGCCGTCGTGGAAATAGGGCGGCGTGATGGCGACGTTGCGCAGCGACGCCACGCGGAAAATGTGCATGTCCTCCGGCTTCTTGGTCACGGCGAATTTGCCCTTGTCCAACTCCACCATGTGGCCACGTCCTTTGGCCGTGCGGTCGGCGAAGTAGTCCCCGACCATGCTGAACTTCGTGAACAGGTTGCCGCCCACGTTGATGCCGTTGTGGCAGCCGACGCAGCCGTTGGCTTTGAACTTGTCGTAGCCGAGCTTTTCCTGCGCCGTGATGGCGTTGTCATTGCCCTTGAGCCAGTCGTCAAAGCGCGAGGGCGTGACCAGTGATTTTTCAAAACTCACGATCGCGTCCATGGCGTTGGCCTGGCTCACCGGCTGGTCACCGCCATAGGCGGATTTGAATTCGGCGGCGATGGGCGCGTCTGCGGAAAGGATGTCGATCACCTTTTTCCAGTCATGTGCCATGGTGTCGGCATTGCCGACCGAGCCCGTGATCTGGGCGTGCAGGTCCTTGGTGCGGCCGGTCCAGTTCAGGCCGGCGGTGTTGTAGCGGATGTTGTAGATGGTGGGCGAGTTCAGCTCGCGCACCTTGCCGAAGGCGCTGACCGAATGGCGGCGGGTGTCGGCGCCCCCGGCGTGCGGCAGATGGCAGGATTGGCAGGACACCGTGCCGTCGCCGGAGAAGCGCTTGTCGGCAAACAGCTTTTCCCCCAGCCTGACCTTGGCCGGCTCCACGTCCGTCACCGTGTCCGGCAGGGGCAGGAGAGGCTCGCTGCGCGGAGTCTGCGCAACAACCAAAAGGTGAACGATGCCCGCCGACAGTGCGATCGCCACTGCGCCGCGCTTCCAATGCTTGCTTGCCATGGCCAGCCCTCCTGGACGAGAGAAGACTCTCCCACGCAAGCCGGCGCCATACCAACACCTTTTTCGTAACTTTTTGATCGATGCAAGGGACTTCCGGAGGGATCGGCTGTCGCGCCGACCGGGCGGCTGGAGCGCAGCCGGCCATTGGAGGGAGGCGCGCCGCGCGCCGGGCACCCATGCTGGAGCGGCTTCAACCCTTCACCAGGAACACCCCATGCGCAAACAGTTCGCCGCCCTCGCCATCGCCGTCGCAGCCGCTCTGCCGGCAGTCGCCCAAGTGCATCCCTTTCCTCCCAGCTTCAAGATGCAGGACATCCAGGCGGGAGACGCAACCATCCACGTCCGCGTGGGCGGCTCCGGTCCCGCCGTGGTTCTGCTTCACGGGTTCGGCGACACAGGCGACATGTGGGCCCCGATGGCGGCCGTGCTGGCGCGCAGCCACACGGTCGTGGTGCCGGACCTGCGTGGCATGGGGCTCTCGTCACATCCTGCAGGCGGCTACGACAAACGCACGCAGGCCGCCGATGTGCGGGCGGTGCTCACCCACCTGAAGCTGGACCAGGCCGACATCGTGGGCCATGACATCGGGACCATGGTCGCTTACGCCTACGCGGCCCGCTATCCGGACAAGACCACGCGTCTGGTTGTGATGGACGCGCCGGTTCCCGGCGTCCCGCCATGGGACCAGATCGTGCGCAGCCCGGCGCTCTGGCACTTTTCCTTTGGAGGTCCCGACGCCGAACGGCTGGTGGCCGGGCGCGAGCGCATCTACCTGGACCGCTTCTGGAACGAATTCGCCGGCAACCCCGCCAAGATCGACGAGGCAACGCGCGTCCACTACACCCAGTTCTACGCCAGGCCGGGCGCCATGCACTCGGCGTTTGCGCAGTTCCTGGCCATTGGCCAGGATGCGCAGGACAACGCCAAATCCATCGCCAACAAGCTGACCATGCCGGTCCTGGCCATCGGTGGCGCCAAGTCCTTTGGGGCCAACGAGGCGGCGGTGATGCGCAACGCGGCGAGCAACGTCACCGAACTGGTGATTCCCGACGCGGGCCACTGGCTGATGGAGGAGGCGCCGCAAGCCACGATTGACGCGGTTCAGGCCTTCCTGCGGCGCGCTCTCTGACCGGAGCGGGCAGCGCCGGCGTGTTCAGCTGGCCTGACGCGTCGGCATGATCACGACCTGCTGCAGGTTCACATGCGGCGGCAGGCCCACTGTGAATGCGATGGCCTGCGCCACGTCTTCCGGCTGGAGCCATTCGATGGTCTCGCGCGTGCTCTCCAGCCAGTCGATCGCGCCTTGATCGGAAAAATGGCTTTGCAGCTCGGTCGCCACGATGCCCGGCTCGATCATGGAGACCCGTACGCCCTTGACGCCGAGTTCGCCCCGCAGGTGGCGCGACAGGTGGCTGGTCGCGGCCTTGGTGGCGGAGTAGACGGCGAAGTTGGGATAGATGTTCTGCGCGGCAATCGAGGAAATGTTGACCAGGTCGGCCGGGCACCCGTCTGCCGCGGCATCGAGCAGCGATGGCAGGAAAACACCGGTGATGCGCAATGCGGCGCTCAGGTTGAGCGAGATCATGTGGTCCCAGTCCTCGGTGCGGTGCTCGGTGATCGGGGAGGGCAGCATGACGCCTGCGTTGTTCACCACCAGGTTCACCACGCCAAGCTGGGCTGCGATGGTCGCGGCCGCCTTTTCGACGGACCGCGGGTCCGTGACATCCACTGTGACCGCAATGGCCACGCCGCCGGCACCGGCGATGTCCACTGCATGCCGTTGCAGAAGCTCCGTCCTGCGGCCCAGAAGGGCCACCTTGGCGCCGCGCGCGGCCAGCAGAGCGGCGGTCGCGGCGCCGATGCCGCTGGATGCGCCAGTCACGACTGCGACGCGTGAGGACAAGGGCTGGGAAGCTGCGATGGCCTTGCTATGCGTGCTCATTGGTTTGATCCCGTTCGGTCAATGCATCGCAGCGCCAGAAGCGAAAACCTTGCGGGCCCCGGGCACCCGGCCGTTGCCGTAACCAGGCGTTTCCGTTGTCGGGGAAGGCGGCAAAGTCAGCAGCCCGCGGCGTTCGGCAACCGCCGTCACCTCGGTGCGGTTCTTGGCGCCGAGCTTTTCGAAGATGGCTTTCAGGTGGGATTTCACCGTGCCGATCGCGATGTCCAGTTCGCGTGCCACGACCTTGTTGCACAGGCCTTCGGCGACCAGGCGCAGAACATCCGCTTCCCGACCGGTCAGCGA
The DNA here is from genome assembly GCF_936925435.1 of uncultured Ramlibacter sp. Classification (GTDB taxonomy): domain Bacteria; phylum Pseudomonadota; class Gammaproteobacteria; order Burkholderiales; family Burkholderiaceae_C; genus Ramlibacter. The sequence goes on from NZ_CAKZHQ010000023.1 coordinate 20,095, forward strand.
TGCGGTCGCGACGCTGTCCGCCAGCCGCCGGGCCGCGGGGGTGCAGATGTAGCGCGCGCCCTGGTGCAGGGTGCGGATGCCGGCAACAAGTTCGTCCGGGCTGCATCCCATGATCAGGTAGCCGCGCGCGCCTTGTTCCAGCGCCCGCCGGATCTCCCATTCGCTCTCGCGGGCCGTCAGGATCAGGACCTTGGGCATGCGGTCCGCCCCCCTCGCTGCCGCAGATCTGGCGGCCGTGATCAACGCCATGCCGTTTTCATAGTCGGCAACGGTGACGTCCGCCGCCCGCCCATCGGTCAGCAACTCCAGATCGGCTTGCTCTCTGAGGGTGGATTTCATGCCGCTGGAGATGAGCGGGTCCTGGTGCATCAGATGCACCGTGATGGTTGGCAGCTTGGACATGTGGTTCTTCCTTTTTGAGTCGCAGTTGGGGGCTGGTGGACCTGGCCAAGGCAATGGTCTTCCCGGGCATCCGCGCAGGGAAGTGAATCGATGTGAATCGGCACGGGGGATGGGCATCAGCGCCACATGGCGGCCGGCGGAAAGGGCGAACGGTGTGAATTGGTGTGAATTCTTTGCGCTTACCTTCAGTGCGTCTGCCTCCCGCGGTTAGGCTCAGGATGCGCCACTTTGGCAGGATGAGAGCCCCACAAATGACGGATGCAAAGACGGATTCGGGCGGCGACGTCGCCGCGCGGCTGGACGGTTTGCCGGTCACGGCCCTGCATGTGGCAGCCATCGCCCTGTGCGCGCTGGGCTTCATGTTCGACCTGCTGGAGATCGCCCTGGGCAGTGTTCTGTCGGCTGTTTTCTCGACAGCGCCCCATGTGGTGCCGGCCGAGAAGCTGTCGCTCCTGTTGTCGGCTGTCTACATCGGGGCCGTCGTTGGCGCGCCCGCCCTGGGGTGGTGGGCCGACCGGCACGGCCGGCGCAACACGCTGATGGGCATGCTGTTGTGGCTGGCGCTGATGTCGTTCGGCGCGGCCCTGAGCGACGACGTCACGGCCTTGACCATCTACCGCGGCCTGGCGGGCCTGGCCCTGGGCGCCTACCCGCCGCTGATGATCGCCTTCCTCACCGACATCCTTCCGCCAAAGCGGCGCGGCATGCTGATCTTCGTGACCGTCGGCGTGGCCTCGCTGGGGCCTGTGCTGGGTGTGTTTTTCATCCGCGGCCTGGGCTCCGCCCAGCCCATGGGTCTGGAGGCCTGGCGCTGGGGCTTTTTGCTCGGCGGCGTGGGTTGCGCCTTTTTCGGACTGCTGTTTCGGGCCCTGCCGGAGTCGCCGCGCTGGCTGCAAGCCAGGGGCCGGCATGCGCAGGCCGACGCGGCCTGCCGCGATTTCGAGAACTCCAGGGTGGTCATGCGCCCCGGCCCAGCCGAACCTCCAGCGTCCGCAGGCAGCAGCGGAGACGGCGCGCCGGCACCGGCCATGTCCGCCGGGCGGCGCTGGTCGCTGGTGGGCGGGCTGTACTTGCTGAGCCCCTGGTTCACCGTGGCCTTTCCCCTCCTGACGGGGGCCATCCTCACGCAAAAAGGCGTCAAGCTCTCCGACGCCTTGCTGTATGTGGGCTTGTCGCAGTTCGGGCCCCTGGTGGGCGCCCTGGTTTCCGCGGCCGTGGTCGACAAGATCGACCGGCGGCTCTCGCTGGGCCTGTGCGCGGCCGCCATGCTGGGCGCCGGTGCCGGGTTCATCGCGGCCGACACGCCGGCGATGCTGATCTTGACCAGCGTCGTCTTCACCTTGTCCGGCTTCCTCTATATCTCGATCCTGAACCTGTATGGGGCCGAACTGTTTCCGACCCGCATCCGCGCCGCATCGATCTCGGGCGCGTGGGCGCTCAACCGGCTGGGTGCCGCCATCGCGCCGCTGCTGTTGCTGCCCCTGCTGCGCGGCGCTGGCCCCGGCGCAATGTTCGCCGTGATCGCCGGGACGCTGGCCGCCACCATGGTGTTGCTCGCGTTCGGGCCGCAAGGCCGGCAAAGGCGCTCCGTGGGCTAACATGACCCCACTCCACCACCCCCGGGCCTCCCCCAGCCGATGATTGGACACGCCGTGTTGCCCTCTCCAGGCCCGGACCTGAACCAGACCCTGAGGTTCGGTCCGTTCCAGTTGCTGCCCTACCGCAAGCAGTTGCTGGAGAACGCACAGCCGGTGCGGCTGGGCAGCCGGGCGATCGATCTGCTCATTGCGCTGGTCGAGCAAGCCGGCGAGGTCGTCAGCCGCGAACAGCTGGAAGCGCGCATCTGGCCCCGTACGGTGGTCGAAGAGACCAGCCTTCGCGTCCATATCTCGGCGCTCAGAAAGGCGCTGCGCGACGGGCATGGCGGCGAGCGCTACATCACCAACATTCCCGGCCGCGGCTACTGCTTTGTCGCGCCAGTGGAGCTTGTGACAGCACCCGCCACGGCGCCGCAACGCGCGGAAAGCACGGCCCAGGCCCTGAGCCATCTGCCTTCGCGCCTGACGCATGTGGTGGGCCGCGATGACGTCACGGCCGCTCTGGGCGCGCACCTGACGCAGCGCCGGCTGGTCTCCATCGTCGGCGCGGGCGGCATCGGCAAGACGACAGTCGCGCTGGCCGTGGCCACGGCCAGCATCGCGGAGTACGCCGACGGCGCCCGCTTCGTCGACCTGGCGCCGCTGTCCGATTCGCAGCTCGTGCCTGCGGCGCTGGCCGCCGCGCTGGGAATCCCGCTGACGGCGGAGGCGCCGATTCCCGCCCTGTGCGATTTCCTGAGAAACCGCCGGATGCTGCTGGTGCTGGACAACTGCGAGCACGTGATCGAAGCGGCCACCAGCCTGGTGGAAAGCGTGATGAAGGCAGCGCCCCAGTTGTACATCCTGGCGACCAGCCGCGAACCCCTTTACGCGGAAGGCGAGTGGGTGCACCGCCTGGCATCGCTGCGCTCGCCAGTGGCCGGCGAGCGGCTCAGCACGGAGCAGGCGCTTGATTTTCCGGCGATCCAGCTGTTCGTGGAGCGGGCCACGGCCAACGCAGACGGGTTCACGCTGTCGGCCGAGACCCTGCCCGCCGTGCGGCAGCTGTGCCACCACCTGGACGGCATCCCGCTGGCGATCGAGCTGGCGGCGGCGCGGGTGGACAGCCTGGGCGTGCTGGCCCTGGCCCAAAGGCTGGGCGATCTGTTTCAACTGCTCACGCGCGGACGGCGCACGGCGCTGTCGCGGCACCGCACGCTGGAAGCGTTGCTGGACTGGAGCTACGACCTGCTGACGCCGACCGAGCAGCGCGTCCTGCTGCGCCTGTCGGTCTTCCGCTCCGGTTTCACCCTGGCCTCGGCGGCCGCTGTCGCCGCCGATGGCGACATTCCGGCGGACGTCGTGCTGGAGGTCGTGCTGAGCCTGGCGGCGAAGTCGTTGGTCAACGTCGATGCAGGCGGCGCAGTCCCGCAGCACCGGCTGCTCTACATGACCCGCGCCTACGCCATGCGCAAACTGGTGCATGGCGGCGAGAGTGCGGCGATCTTCAGGCGGCACGCCCAGCATTTTTGCGAACTCTGCGACCAGGCAGGCAACCAATATGGCTTTCTGACGCCGGCAGAACGGATCGACTCCTACAGCAGGATGGTCGACGACATCCGCGCCGGGCTCGATTGGGCTTATTCGCCCGACGGCGACGACGTGACTGGCATCCGCCTGACTGTCGCGGTGGACACGGCCAACTTCGGCATGGGCCTGGTGCGGGAGTACCGGGAGCGGGTCAATTTGGGCCTGGAGCGCGTCACCCGGCTGTCGCCCGCGCAGCCTGTGCTTGAACTGCGGCTGTGCATAGGCTGGAGCTTCCTCAGCGGCCACCTGCCGGGCATGCACCAACGCCAGGACGAGATGTTTGAGCGCTCGCTCGCGTTGGCACAGCGATTGGGTGACGCGCACCTGCACCTGAAGGCGCTTTACGCCATCTGCGTGGGTGCGCTGGGGCAGGGCCGGTACAGCATCGTCGCCGCTATGGCGCAGCGGGTGCACGCGATTGCGCGCGGCCCGGACGAGCCGCTGTCCGTCGTGCTGGGGGACCGCATGCTGGTGCAGGCCCATCACCATCTGGGCCAGCATGACGCCGCCCACGCCTTGATCGAGCGGGTTCTGGACAAGGCTGCAGAACCACGGCACGAATGGTTCGCCGGCATAGCGCGCAATGTCTCCATGCGCATCGTGGAAGCCCGGATCCTGTGGCTCAGAGGGCAACCCGAGACGGCCATGGCCGTCGCGCAGCTCGCGCTCAAGAACGGCACAGGCGAGCATCCGTTCGCGATGTACCAGGCCCTTGCGCTGGCGGTTGTGCCGATAGCGCTGTGGTGCGGTGACACGGCGGGCGCCGCCGCCGCGGTGGACATGCTGATGGACCGCGCGAAACGCGACACCAACGGCTGGTGGTCGTCCTGGGCGAGCAGCTTCCGGCGTGTCATCGCGCGGATGAACGAGGGGCCCCAGAACCAGGGAGTGGCGCTGCGCCGCGACTGGGGGCCTCCGGCGAACTGGATGGAGATGGACATGATGGGAACCTTGTCCACGGACCTGGTGACCGAGGAGAGCATCTCCCGCGTGGAAAGCGGCGAGGTGGGCTGGTGCGCGCCCGAAATCCTGCGCGCGCAGGGCGAGAACCTGTTGCGCAGGGAGGTTGCCCGGTCCGCGGCGGCGGCGCGGCAGGCCGAGGTGCTCTTTCTGCGGGCGCTGGACATCGCCAGGGAGCAGGGCGCGCTCGCCTGGGAACTGCGCGCCAGCTGCAGCCTGGCACGCCTGTGGCGCGGAACATCCAGGCAAGGGGAGGCGCGCGATCTGCTGGCCGCGGCGTACGCACGCTTCACACAGGGTTTTGGCACGCTGGACCTGGTTCGCGCGCGCGAGCTCCTGCTGGACCTCGATGTGCAAGCCGGAACGCAACTGGGCGCAGCGCATGCCTGAGCTGCGCTTTGGGCCCTTCGTCTGGAGGCCGCTGCAGCCTGGCCTTTTTTTCGGCGATCGCCCGGTGCCCCTCGAGGCCCATGCGCTCGAGGCGTTCGCCGCGCTGGCCGAGCGGCCGGGGCAGGCTGTGGCGGCCCAGCAGCTGCAGCAACGTTCCGGTGGTGGAACACCGGTAGCGCGCGAGGCCCTCTGGGCCGCTGTGGCCTCCATCAACCGCGCGCTGGCGGGCTGTGCCGCCTCTGGCTACTACGTGGCGCAGCACCCGGAAGACGGCTTCACCCTGGTCTGGCCGGCGCAGACACCCGGCGCGGCTGCGCCGGCCCTGGTCATCGGCCGCGAGGAGGCGATTGCCCATGTCGCCTCGCAGCTGCAGGAGCGCCGGTTTGTCACCATCGTGGGCGCCGGCGGGATGGGCAAGACCACGGTGGCCAAGGCCCTGGCCCGTGAGCTTGCTGCCCGCTACCGGGATGGGATCCATTTCGTGGACCTGGCGCCGCTAGCCGACTCTCGGCGTGTGGCCAATGCCGTGGCATCCGCGCTGGGGTTCTCGCTGCCCGCGAACGAGCCGCTGGCGAGCCTGGCCGCCTTCGTGCGCGGCAAGCAGATGCTGGTCGTCCTGGACAGCTGCGAGCACATCATCGAATCGGCAGCCGCCGTGGCGGAGGCCATCCTGCGGGCAGAAGAAGGGATCCACGTGCTGTCCACCAGCCGGGAGCCTTTGCTGGGCTGGGGCGAATGGCTGTACCGCCTGTCCCCCATGGGCCTGCCCGAGCCCGGTGCGGTGGCCACGGTGCAGGAGGCGATGGCCCATTCAGCCGTGCAGCTTTTTGTGGACCGCGCCAAGCTCGGCGGCGCCGGCTACGCGCTCCAGAGCGCGGATGTGGAATCCGTTGTGCTGCTGTGCCGGCGGCTGGACGGGATCGCGCTTGCCATCGAGATCGCGGCAGCGCGCGTGACCCAGCTGGGGATTGCGGGCCTGGCGACGCAGCTGGAAGAGCACCTGCTCTTGCTGGGCGGGCCTGCGCGCGAAGCGCCGGCCCGGCATGGGACGCTGTCGGCCATGCTGGACTGGAGCCATGAACTCCTGTCCGCCCCCGAGAAAAGGGTCTTCCGGCAGCTCGCGGTCTTCCGGGGCAATTTCACGCTCGACGCAGCGACAGCCGTCCTGGCCAGCGGCGACTTTGCGCAGGACGCGTTGGGCGATGTGGTGCTGGACCTGGTCGAGAAGTCGCTGCTGGCGCGCCAGCCGGGCGGCGGCCTGCGGATGCTGGACACCACACGCGCCTACGCATCCGCCAAGCTCGCGGCATCGGCGGACGGCCCTGCGGCACGCCGGCGCCATGCGGACTTCATCCTCGGCCTGCTGCGCGACGCTCAGGAGGAGTGGGAGGCGATGCCGCCGCAGCAGTGGCTGGGCCGCTACGCCTCCTGGATCGATGACGTGCGTTTTGTTCTGGAGTGGTCGTTTGCCGTGGGTGGCGATGCTCCCCTGGGCATCGCCCTGGCGTTTGCCAGCTTTTCGCTGGCCCGCCAGATGAGCCTGGACGTGGAGTTCAAGGGCTACGTGGAGCGGGCCCTCGTCGCGTTGGAAGGGCAATCCCCGCGCGACTATCTTGTCGAGATGACGCTCAAGTCCTACCTGGGCAGCATGGGCCAGAGGATCAGCCTCCAGGCTTCGCCCCAGTCCCTGTCGCTGGAGCAAATCCTGGGGCGCCACGGCTCGGAGATCGGCGCCCGGGACCAGATCATCGCGCTGAGCTCGCTCAACCACGGAGCCCTGATGGAGGCGGATTTCGCCGCCGCCACGCAATGGACCCGGCGGGCCTGGGAGGCTGCTTGCGACTGCGGCGACCCGGTCGCCGTCATGATCGCACGCCGCATGCAGACGCAGGTCCTGCATTTCATGGGAGACCACGAGGGCGCGCAAGCGATGGCGCGGGAGGTGCTCGAGAGTTCCTGGCGCAAGATTCCCCTGGCCTACAACCCTTCGCCCGTGGAACAGCGCGTGTCCATGCGCATCGTACTGGCCCGGATTCTCTGGATGCAGGGCTTCGCAGACCAGGCCTGCGCCATGGCGGGCGACGCCCTGGGGCAGGCCCACACGGACACCGCGATTGCCCAGTGCCAGGCCCTGGCCATGTGCGCGCTGCCCGTCGCCTTGTGGAACGGGCGGGATGGGCAATGCCAGGCACTGGCCCGTGATCTGGAGGAACTGGCGCGGCGCCATTCGTTGGGCTACTGGCAGTACTGGGCGGAGCGCGTCCAGCTGGTGCTGGCACTGCGCGCCGGCGGCGAGGGCATGGCTGTGGACGAGCGCTTGCTGCGGCACGGCCCCGTGGAGGCGAACCTGCGCGACCACCTGTGCACCTTTGACGAACGCCTGCTGGGTGCCGACGTTGTTGCACGGATGAACCAGGGAAAGGTCGGCTGGTGCGCGCCTGAAATTTTGCGCACGCAGGCTGTCAGCTTGACGCGCGGCAGCGCAAGCGACACGGCCGGGGCCGAGGCACTGCTGCGGCAGTCCATCGCTCTGGCGCGCCGGCAAGGCGCACTGGCCTGGGAGTTGCGCTCGGCAACCAGCCTGGCCAGGCTGCTTGGAGCGACCGGGCAGGCGAGGCTTGCGCGGGATCAGCTTGCCGCCGTCTACGCGCAATTCACCGAGGGCTTCGCAACGGCGGACCTGCAGCAGGCCCAGGCCACTCTGGCGGATTTGCAGGCAGCGTGATAATCCCTGCGGATGGGCTCAACGCGCCAGCGTGTAGAGCACATCCGCGAGCACGCGGGTTCCGTCCACCATATGGGGCATCTGCGCTGATTCCTCCTCATGGTGCGTGATGCCTTCCCGGCAAGGGATGAAGATCATCCCGGCCGGCGCGATCCGGCTCACGATACCGGCGTCGTGTCCGGCCAGTGATGGCATGTCGAGAATCTGCACATCCAGATGCGTCGCGGCAGCGTGGATCCGCTCGCGCACCCCCGCGTCGAAAGCGACCGCGTCGGCCGCGACCAGCCGCTCCACGCTCACTTCGCAGGAACCGCGCATGGCTTCGCAGATCGGCGCCACCCGTGCGCTGAGTGCGCGCAGAAGTTCCGTATCGGGATGCCGCAGGTCGATGCTGAAGCTCACGTGGCGCGGCACCACGGACGGCGCATTCGGCGTGACGGTGAAACGTCCGACGGTGAACTTCACTTCATCCCTGTCGTCTTCGAGGGCAGCGCTCAAGGCCTGCACCATCGCCGTTGCGGCCAGCAGCGCGTCGCGGCGCTGGCTGCGCGGCGCCGTGCCTGCATGCGCGGCCTCGCCGTGCACGTCCACCCGGAATGTGTGTTTGCCCTGGATGGCGGTCACCACGCCAAGCGGAATGCCCAAGCGTTCCAGCACGGGCCCTTGCTCGATATGCGCCTCCACATACGCATGGATGGGCGCCGAGAACGGCCGGTCCGCCAGGGCAGGCAGTGTTTGCTTCAAGGCGCGCAGGGCACTCTCGACTGTCACCCCTCGCACGTCGGCCACGCACAGCGTCTGCGCCAACGTGCGCACACCGGCCAGTACGGCAGAGCCCATCATCCCGGGCGCGAAGCGGGAGCCTTCCTCGTTCATCCACGCCACCAGCTCGATGCTGCGGCTGCAGGCCAGCTGCGCGTCTTCCATCGCCTCCAGCGCTTCGAGCGCGGCCAGCACACCGTAGGCGCCGTCGTAGCGTCCACCCGTTGGCTGGCTGTCCAGATGCGATCCGCTCATCACCACGGGTTCAAGCGGGTGGGTCCCCGTCCGGCGCAGGAAAAGGTTGCCGGCGGCGTCATGGGCGGCTGTGAAACCACGCGCGCTGCCCCACCCGATCAGCAGCGCCTGGGCCTGGGCATCGGCCGCGGACAGCGCCTGCCGGTCCACGCCACCGGCGGCCGTGGCGCCGATTGCCGAGAGCGCTTCGAAGCGGCGCTGCAGGCGGCCAGCGTCCACATGCGAAGAGGGCAGTGCGCTCATTCGGTTTTCATGATTTCGGCCGGCGTCGAGCGCGGGTCCCGCGCCAGCCACTTGCCCTGTTCGACGGTGGCGAGAAAGTCGGAAACGAACTGGTTGAACAGCATGGGCTCCTCGATGTTGAGCGTGTGGCCGCTCTTGGGCAGCACCAGCAGCCCGCTGGCCGGAATTGTGCGCTTGAGGAAGATGCCGGGCTGCAGGCAGTGGTCGTCCTCGTCCCCCACCACCACCAGCGTGGGCACCGTCATCTGCTTGAGCTCGGCCTCCAGGTCGTAGATGGAGGGGCGGCGCGCCTGGACCCCTTGCATGGTGCGCGCCGACCCGATCGATGCATGCTCGGCCAACTGGGTCGCGAACTCCTGCCAGCCGCGCGGGTCCTTCAGCTGGAAAGCGATGCGCGACGCTGCCGTGGAATAGGTCTTCGCAAACACCGGCGCACCCTCGGTCTCGAACTTGCGCGCCACCTCCAGAGAGACATTGCGAAAGTAAGCCTCCAGAGCTTTTTCGGCACCATAGCCGGCGCCCGCGACCACCAGCGATCGCGCACGCGACCCGTAGCGAAGCCCGAAATGCAGCGTGGCGAATCCGCCCATCGACAAGCCCACGATGTGCGCCTTGGCGATGTCCAGCCCGTCCATCACGTCGGCGATGTCGTCGGCCGCGATCTGCTGGGAATAGCGTTCCACATCCTCGGGCACGTCCGATGGCGCGTAGCCGCGCGCGCTGAAGGTGATGCAGCGATAGCGGCGGGTGAAGTGACGCATCTGGGGTTCCCAGCTGCGCCAGTCGCCGCCGAACTCGTGGACGAAAACGATGGGCGTGCCGCTGCCGGCTTCTTCCACCCACAGGCGCGTTCCATCGCGTGCGTTCAGGTAAGGCATGGTCTTTTCCTTGTCAGAACAGTTGGGCGGGGACGTCGATGTCCCGTGCACGCTCCACCATCGCCGGCAGCAGCTCGCAGAACGCGTCGGCCCAGGCTTCGGGAACGGAAAGGCTCACCTTGACGAAGCGGTGGCCGAAGCGTTTGGTGTGGTAGGTGCCCTGGCGGATCATGATGCCGCGCTCATCGTAGGCCGCCACCAGGGCCTCGGGCTTGATGTCGGCGGCGGCAACGTCGATCACGAGCAGGTTGGCTTGCGAGGGATACACCAGCACCGTCAGGCCTGGCACGCGCGACACCGCGTCGGCCACGGCCGCCTGGTTGCGGCGCAGCCGCTGCTTGATCTGCGGGAACCATGCGTCCTTGGTCTCCAGGCCGGCGATCGCGGCGCGCTGCGACAAGACATTGCTGCCCAGGTTGTTGGGCGGCGCGTTGGCCACCATCTCGATGATGTCCGGACTGGCCACCACCGCGCCCAGGCGCATGCCCGCCAAGCCCAGCCACTTCGAGAAGCTGTAGGTGACGATGGCCTTTTCCGGATAGAAGCGATAGGCTGGAACGAAGTCGTCGGCGAACTGCGCATACGTCGCGTCGTGGATGAAGTACGCACCGACCGAGCGCGCGATCTCCGCAAAGGCGCGGATCTCGTCGGCGGTGTGGCAGGTGCCCAGAGGATTGTTCGGATCGACGAGGTAGATGACGCGCGTCTTCGGCCCCACGGCCGCCGCGAGTTGCGCTGGCGTCAGCTTGTAGCCCTGCGCCGCGTCGAAGATCGGCAGTTCGACCACCCGCGATCCAGCCTGCCGCGCAAACTGCATCGGCCAGGACCAGCTTGGATCGGTGGTCACGAAGTCGGTATCGGGGGCGCAGACCCGGCTGCAGACGTTGTACAGCGCTTCCACGGCGCCGTCGGTGACGAAGGCGGTGGCATCGGTGTCGGACAGGCCAAGGTCCTGCACGATCAGAGCGCGCAGTTTCTGGAAGCCGGCGGGTGGTGCGTAGGCATGGTAGCTGCCATCGTCCAGGGCGTCCTTGACGGCCTGGATCACGCTGGGGTGCGGGTCGAAGTGGTTGGTGTTCTGGCCCAGCCACATCAGCCCCGGCGTATTGCAGAGGCGATCGAAGTGGGCGTTGCGCAGTTCAAAGGTTTTCATGGGGACAAATCATTTCCAGAAAACGAGCTTGCGCTCGATGGCGCTCATCAGCGCGAAGAAAGCCAGGCTCAGGGCGGAAGCGACGAAGACCGCGCCCCACACCTGGACGAAGTCAACCTGGACCACGGCCTTGTAGATCTGCATGCCCAGGCCGTTGTGGGCCCCGAGCATTTCGGTCACGACCGCCACCAGCACGCTGCGCGCTGTGGCCACGCGCAAGCCTGCAAACATCAGAGGCAGGGCCGTCGGAAGACGAAGCCGCCAGAGGATGGTGAAGCGGCTCGCGCCAAAGCTGCGCAGCAGGTCGACGGTGCGGCGGTCCACCCGGTCCAGGCCGGCCAAAGCGCTCAGGAACAAGGTGAAGCTGATGGCCAGCGCCACCATCACCACCTTGGAGCTGATGCCCATCCCGAACCACAGCAGAACCAGGGGTGACCACGCGATGACGGGCACTGAGTTGATGGCCGTGGCGACCGGCAGCACGATGCCGCGCAAACGGGGCAGCATCACCACGAGCACCGCGGCGCCGATGCCGATGGCGGCGCCCAGCAGGTAGCCCAGCAAGGCTTCCGCAAGGGTGACCCAGGCGGCGCTGGCGAGCGTTGCCTGCTGCCCCCAGATGCTCGCCAGAATCTGGCTCACCGCCGGCAGCGAATACGATGGGAGCTGCAGGCCCCGCGCGATGCCTTCCCATGCGGCGATGAAGAGGATTCCCCCAAGCAGCCCGCGTTGGGACGCGATGGAAGGACGCAGGTGCCCGATCATTGCTCAGCCCCCCAGAAGACGATGTGCTTCTCCAGCGCGGCGATGCAGCCGTAGAACAGCGTACCCAGCAAGGCGCAGGCCAGCAGAGCGGCCCACAGGCCGACCGCGTTCTCGTTGAACATGGCCTGCAACAGCAACACGCCCAGTCCCACGGTGTCGCCGAACCACTCGCCGACGATCGCGCCCACCAGGCTGAGTGATGCCGCCAGCCGCAATGCGACGAAGATCTGCGGCAACGCGGATGGAAACTGCAGCCGCCACAGCAACTGCCGCGGGCTGGCCCCGAAGCTGCGCATCAGCGCGGTCTGGCGCGGATCGATGGCGTTGAGGCCGACGAGCGTGTTAACGGTCACGGGGAAGAAAGTGACGTAGAAGGCGATCACCGCCTTGGCCAGCAGGGTGTTACCGAACCACAGCACGATGAGCGCGCCGAAAGCGATCACGGGAATGGTTTGCGAGATGACGAAGAGGGGAAACACCATGTCGCGCAGCACACGCATCCGGAAGAACGCGATACCCACGGTCACTCCGAAGACGGCGCCGGCGGCAAAGCCGATCAATGCTTCTGCCATCGTTCGCAAAAAGCCGTCGATATAGGCTTGCGGCGTCGCCGCGACAGCTTGCAGTATCAGGCTCAGGCGCGGCACATAGTGCGGCTTGATACCGAACAGGACGACGATGGCTTCCCACGCGAGGCCGAACAGGGCCAGTGCAGCCGCGATTTGCGCGACCCGGATCAGCTTGCCGCGCACGCAAGGGCCGAAGAGGGACCGTGGGCCGGAGCCGGGGAGCGCCGTGTTGACCGGCGCGGAAACAGAGCTTGCCGTCACTGCGTGGCCCCGGCGGTGGCGGCGGTGAACGACTTCATGCTCTCCTCCTCGATGGCATCGAGCAGGACGCGCTTGATCCGGATGAACTCGGGCGCGGTCAGCAACTCGGCCGAGCGTGGCCGCGGCAGCTCGATCCGTTGCTCGAGTTTCACCCGCCCGGGCCGCGCGCTCATGACCAGAACGCGGTCGCCCAGAAAGATCGCTTCGTCCACGTCGTGGGTGATGAACAGGATGGTGCGCCGGTGCTTCTGCCACACGTCCAGCAGCCAGCGCTGCATCATCGTGCGGGTGAGTGCGTCCAGGGCGCCGAAGGGCTCGTCGAGCAGCATCAGGTCGCGCTTGAACAGGAAGGTGCGCATCAGCGCCACGCGCTGGCGCATCCCGCCGGAGAGCTGGTGGGGGTACTGGTTCTCGAAGCCCGCCAAGCCGAATTCGGGCAGCATGCCCAGCGCCTGCTCGCGCGCCTGCTTGCGCGGCGTTCCCTCCACTTCGATGGCGAGGATGGCGTTGTCGATGACCGTGCGCCACGGCAGCAGCAGGTCGCGCTGGGGCATGAAGGACACGCGCCCCAGCAGGTCGGCCGCTTCGCAGTCCTTGCCCTCGAAGCGCAGGATGGCGCCGGTGTCGGGTTCTTCCAGGCCGGCAACAATGTTGAACAGCGTGCTCTTGCCGCAGCCGCTGGGGCCGACCACAGTGACGAATTCGCCCGGGGCGATGCTGGCGTCGAAGCCTTTGAGTGCCGCAACATGGCCGAAGGTCTTGTCGATGCGGCGCATCTGCAGCAGTGGCGGCACGGCGGCGGGAAGGGAAGAGGTGTTGTTCATGAGTTCCTGATGCGCCACCGCTGCGCCCTTAGTTCGCTGTGGCGGCCGCGGCCGCCTTCTTGCTTGTCTTGATGATGGAGCCGCGCGCGGCAATGCCGCCGTCGATGGTGACGACCGTGCCCGTGATGTAGGCGGCGTGCGGCGAAGCCAGAAAGAGCATCAGCTCGGCAACTTCACTGGCCTCGGCAGGGCGGCCGCCCGGGTACTGGTTGAAAAGTTCTTCCCAGCGCGTCTCGTCACCCCAGTTGTCGACGGCGCGCCGCTTCATCAGCTTGACCATGCGGTCGGTGGCGACCGGGCCCGGGTTCACCCCGACCACGCGGATGCCGTCGTCCAGGCTCACGCCACCCAGCGCCTTGGTGAAGGCCATCACTGCGGCATTGCCGGTGGAGCCCGCGATGTAGTTGGCATCCCAGTTCTCGCCGGAGTTGCCGATGTCGTTGACGATCACGCCGTGGCCGATGCGTTTCATGCGCGCGTACACCAGCTGCGACAGTTCCATGTAGCCCAGCACCTTCAACGCGAAGCCCCGGCGTACCACTTCGAAATCGAGCGACTCGATGGGGCCGGCCGGGATGTCGCCGGCGTTGTTGATGAGGATGTCGACGTCGCCGACGGCGGCGTCGAGCGTGCGCATGGCGCCGGGCTGGGCCAGGTCCATTGGGTGCACCGTGACTTGCACCTTGTGCTGCGCGCTCAGTTCTGCCTGGGCGGTGCGCAGCGCGTCTTCGTTGCGCGCGCTCAGGTGCAGGTTGCAGCCGGCTTGGGCAAAGACGCGGGCGGCGGCCAGGCCGATGCCCTGGGAAGCGCCTGTGATGAGGGCGGTCTGGCCGGTGAGGTCGAGTGTGATCATGGATTGGAATTGGTTGGGAAGTTCTGGGAGAAAGCGGCGATGAGGTCGACCATGTCGTCCTGCAGCAGGGTGACGTGGCTGGATGCCGCCTGGAATGCCGCTTCGGCATCGCGTCGTGCGATGGCGTCCAGGATGGCCCCGTGCTCGACGATCGTGGCTGCCATGCGGCCGGGGTGGTAGGTCACGTACTGCCGGTAAATACGCAACCGCTTTCGCAGCATCCGTGTCTGACTGGCGACGTAGCTGGTGTTGGACGCGTCGTACAAAGCATCGTGGAATTCATGGTTCACGTCATAGAACCGCGCGTGATCGCCGTCGGCCATCTGCTCGAGCCGTTCATGGACGCGCGCGAGGTGCTCGCGCTGCTCGTCAGTGGCTCGCCGCGCGGCGTAGCGCGCGCACAGCCCCTCGAGCTGCGACATCACCTGGAACATCTCGATCAGCGTCGAGACCGACAGGCGCGCGACGCTGGGGCCCTTCTGCCCCCGCATATCGACCAGGCCGATGCCGGCCAGCGCTTTGAGTGCCTCACGCACCGGCGTGCGGGACATCTGGAAGCGCTCGCACAACTCCGCCTCGTCCAGCCGTGTGCCGGGCTTGAGCAGGCCGCCCACGATCTGGCCTTCCAGCGTCTGCTGCAGTTCCTCGGCCAGCGTGACGCCACGCTCGCGCGTCTGTGCCTGTTGCGGCTCGGCAAGGGAAGAGTCTTGCATCAGAAGGGCCTGTCACCGGCGACGGTGGTGCGGTGCATGACGCGGCGGTAGGCCACGTCGTCGTAGGGTGTGGCGCGGTGCATGGTGCTGCGGTTGTCCCACACCAGGAGGTCGCCAGCGCGCCACTTGTGGCGGTAGGCGAATTCGGGGGAGGTCGCATGCTTGTTCAGCCGCGCCAGCAGCGCATCGCCTTCATCGGCAGGCAGGCCTTCGATCTGCTTGACGACGTCTTCGCCGACATAGAGTGAGAGGCGGCCGGTTTCGGGATGCGTGCGCACCAGGGGGTGGGTGACATCGGGCACCGCTGCCTTTTGCTCGTCGCTCAGCGGGTTGCGGTCGGCAAAGGCTTTGCCGTAGTAGTTGGCGTAGGAGTGCGTGGCGTGCAGCGGCCGGATCTTGCTCTGCGTCTGGGCGTCCAGCGCGTCCCAGGCGGCGTGCATGGAGCCGAACCAGGTGTCGCCTTCCACCGGTGGGACTTCCAGCGCATACAAAAGCGCGCCAAGCGAAGGCTCGGTCTTGTAGGAGAGATCGGAGTGCCAGTTCCAGCCCTCCTTGTGGTTGCCGATGGGGGCGCCGTTCTCGCGCACGTTCGACAACACGTACACCTCGGGGTGCTCCTTCTTCAGGAACTGCGTGAGCACGTGGCCCAGCAGCGTCCCGAAGCGCCGCGAGAACGCGACGTGCTGCGCCTCATTGAGTGTCTGGCCTCGGAACAGCAGCAAGGAATGCTGGTTCAGCGCGTGGCGGATGCGTGTGAAATCATCGTCGGCGACGGGTGCACGCAGGTCGATGCCTTCCACTTCGACGCCGATATGCGGTGTGATGGGGACGAGTTTCATGTTCGTGTGGTTTGAAGCGGCGTGAAGAGAATTCGGGATACGCCAACTGCCCAATGCAGTATTCATGCCAACCAGTTCACATGTCTGTCGTGCTCTTTGATGACGACTTTTGGTTTGCTGATGCGGCCTGTGTGCACCATGAAATACAAAAATCGATGATTCGTATGCACCACAAGGGTTGATCGAACGCCATCTCGTCGCGCAAACGCATGCAAATGAATGGCACGCGAATTGCTGAACGCTATGCATGCATACCACTGAAGCCGAAAGCACTCGCGCCGCGACGGGCGCGGCGCAATTCGACCCCATCGAGTGGCAAGCGCGCGTGTCACTCGCCGCGTGCTACCGGCTTGTCGCCAAGCTGGGCCTGGACGACCTGATCTACAACCACATCTCCTTGCGCATACCCGGCCGTCCCGGAGAGTTCCTGCTCAATCCGTACGGTCTGCTGTTCGAGGAAATCACCGCGTCCAGCCTGGTGCGCATCGACGTCAAGGGCCGCAAGCTCGATGCCAGTGCGCACGACGTCAACGTGGCGGCCTTCGTCATCCACGCGGCGATCCATGAGGGCCGGCACGACGCCGCTTGCGTGCTGCACACGCACTCGGATGCGAGCGTCGCGGTATCGGCGCAGCAGCATGGGCTGCTGCCGCTGTCGCAGTTCGCCATGCGCTTCTACCGCCGCCAGGCCTTCCACGACTACGAAGGCGTGGCGATCGATCTGGACGAGCAATCGCGCCTGGTGCGCGACTTCGGCTCGCACCCCGTCATGTTGCTGCGCAATCATGGCGTGCTGACGACGGGCCGCACGCCGGCTGAAGCCTTCATGCTGCTCTATTACTTCGAGCGGGCAGCGCGCATCCAGCTGGACATGCAAGCGGCCGTGGCGGGTGGCGCAGGTCCCATCGTCGCGCCAGGAGCCGATGTCTGCGAAAGGGCGGCGCTTCAGTTCTGGGGCGAACAAGGCGACATCCTGCCCGCCGGCGAACGTGAATGGCCCGCGCTCATGCGCCAGCTCGATCGCGCGGCCGCCCCCCTGACGCCGGACTACCGGTCCTGACCTTTCATCCCTTCTCCTCCTGCCTTCTCTCTCCCTTCACCTACCCAGGAAAACTCCATGACAAAGCGACGTCTCATCACCGTACTGGCGCTTGCCGCTGCACTCACGGCTGCCGTGCTGCCCGTCCAGGCCCAGACCAAGGAGCCGGTGAAGGCCAGCCTGCGTCTGAAGTGGCTGCCGCAAGCCCAGTTCGCGGGCTTCTATGTCGCGCAGCAAAAGGGCTACTACAAGGAAGCGGGCATCGACCTGACGATCAACCCGGGCGGCCCCAATCTGCTGACCGAGAACCTCGTGGCCACCGGCGCCGACACCTTCGGCCTCTCGGGCGGCACCGACAGCGTCCTGGCCGGTGTGGAGAAGGGCCTGCCCATCGTGTCGGTGGGTGTCGCGCACCAGATCACGCCTTTTGTCTTCGTCGCGCGCAAGGATGGCCCGATCAAGTCCTTGAAGGACTTCGAAGGCAAGAAGGTCACGGCCTGGTTCACCGGCGCCAATTACGTGCTGCTGGGCATGCTGGCCAAGGCCGGCGTGGACCGCAGCAAGGTCGACCTGCAGCCGCAACAGGTGAGCGTCACCCCCTTCGTCAACGGCGAGATCGACGTGGTCACCGCCACGCGTTACAACGAGCTGTGGTCCATCCGCGACCGCATGGGCGCCGACAAGCTTCAGCTGTTCGTCGCGGAAGACAGCGGCATCACCTTTCCGCGCGACACGGTGATCGTGTCCAAGGAAACCGCGCAGAAGAATCCCGAACTGGTCAAAGCCTTTTTGCGCGCCTCGATCCGCGGCTGGCGCGAAGCCATGGCCAACCCGAAGGAGGCCGTGGACCTGATGATGAAGATCTCGCCGACCCTGAACCGTTCGCAGCAGGAGTTCATGCTGACCGAAGCGTACCGCCTGATGACCGCGGGCAAGGCCGCCAGCGAAGGCCTGTTCTACATCGATCCGCCGGTGATCCAGGCAGCGCATGACTTCCTGCTGTCCAACAAGGTGCTGGCCAAGGCTGTCGACACCAATGTGGCGTTCGACGCCAGCTTCCTCAAGTCCATCCCGCTGGCGGACCGCCGTCCGTGAGCGAGCTGGGAGATGCCGGCGCTGCGGCGCCGCGCATGGCCGCCATGGGGCCGCAGCAAGGCACCGAGCCGCGCAGCGCTGCAGAAGGCCGGGCGCGCTACTTCAATTCGGCCAACGCGTTCAACATCAAGCTGGCGCCGGTGCCTGCGGCAACGTTCGTGCAGAGCGCGGCCCAGGCGCTGCACGCGCAGGCCGCCACGGGCTGGTACGCCTGCGACCAATCACAGGCTCTGGGCATGGGTGGCCCTGCCACCACGCCCCTGATGCTGGCGCGCTATGCCCGCATCGCCGCGGGTGAGTCGCTGGAGGCGGATTTCGTCGCCAGCGGTTCGATCTGGTATGTGATCAGCGGCGCCGGAAAAAGCGAAGGCGCGCAGGTGCTGGAATGGGCGGCCGGTGACGTGCTCTTCTATCCCGGTGCGGAAAAGGTGCTTCTCACCGCTGGCGCAACAGGTGCCGTGCTGTGGGTGGTCACCGATGAGCCGCTGCTGGCGTTTGACGGCCTTGTGCCTGCCCCGGCCAGTGCGTCGTGCCTGGGCGCTGTGCACTACCCCGCGCAGGAAATTGCCCGTCAATTGCAGCGCATCGAGCAGGCCGTGCCGGAGGACGCCACCTCCGGCCGCGCAGTCGTGTTCTCGCACGAGGCGCTGCAGGCGGGCCGCAACATTCTGCCGGTGCTCACGCTGTCGCTCAATACGCTGCCGCCCGGCGACGCCCAGCGAGCGCACCGGCACAACTCCGCAGCCATCACGCTGATCGTCGATGGCGACAACTGCCATTCCATGGTCGGTGGCGTGCGTTGCGAATGGGAACGCTGGGCCACGATGGTGACCCCACCCGGGTCTGAGCATTCACACCACAACGCGGGCGGGCGTCGGGCGGAGTTCCTGATCGTGCAGGACGGTGGCTTGCACTACCACGCGCGGACCATGGCGTTCGCGTTCGCCTGACAGGTTTCCAGGAGGCTGCGGTGCTGTGCGTGGCGGCGCGCTATTGAAGATCAGAGATGCGCATGACGACCCGGCCGTCGATCTCACCTTTGCGCATGCGGGTCAAGATGGCGTTGACGTTGTCCAGCTTGTCCTCTGCATACGTCGTTCGCACCTTGCCTTCGGCTGCGAACTCCAGTGCCTCCTGCAAATCCTTGCGCGTGCCCACAATGGAGCCACGCACCGTCTTGGCGTTGAGAACGACGTCGAAGATCGGCAATGCGAAGTCCCCGGGCGGCAGCCCCACCAGCGACATCGTCCCGCGCTTGTGCAACATGCCCAGCGCCTGCGAGAACGCCTGCCGTGAAACCGCCGTCACCAGCACGCCGTGGGCGCCTCGGACCGCGCGCTGCATCTCCTGGGCCGGGTCCTGCCGCGTCGCATTGATCACCAGGTCGGCGCCGAGGCGGCTTGCGAGTGCCAGCTTGGCATCATCGATGTCGACCGCCGCGACATGAAATCCCATGGCCTTGGCGTACTGGACGGCCAGATGCCCCAGGCCACCGATGCCCGAGATGGCCACCCAGTCGCCGGGCTTGCACTCCAGCACCTTCAGGCCCTTGTAAACCGTAACGCCCGCGCACAGCACCGGCGCGATCTCGCTGAACTCCACGTTCGCAGGGAGGTGTCCCACGTAGCCCGGGTCGGCCAGGACGTATTCCGCATAACCGCCGTTGACCGTGTAGCCGGTCATCTGCTGCTGATCGCACAGCGTCTCCCAGCCGGTGATGCAATGCTCGCAATGGCCGCAAGCCGTGTGCAGCCAGGGCACGCCCACCCGGTCCCCCTCTTTCACCCCTTTGACGCCGGCGCCGACGGCAGCGGCGTAGCCGACACCTTCATGGCCGGGGATGAAGGGCAGGCTGGGCTTGACCGGCCAGTCGCCATCGGCGGCGTGCAAATCCGTATGGCACACGCCGGAGGCGACGACCTTCACCAACACCTGCCCGGGCAGCACGTCGGGCACTGGAACTTCTTCGATCTGCAGGGGTTGGCCGAAAGTACGGACCACGGCGGCTTTCATCATCTTCATGGCTACACCTTTTCGATGGTCAAGGAGGCTGCCGGAAGGCTGACCCGCAGCGGATCGTCGATGCAGTGCATCAATCGAAGCTTTTCCCCCGTCAGCCTGGCCAGGTGAACGGCTTTCTCAAGGCCGCGTTGGGAGGTGGGGCTGCCGTCGACGGCGACCAGAATGCGTTGGTCCATGGCATTTCCTTCGGCATGAGCGGTTGTTGATCCAGTATCGAAGGCCGTAGCGCCCGAGTATTGATCAAGATCAACGCTCTGTGTCTTCTCCGGAGTAACAGCGCCATTGCAGAGCAGGTTGACGTCGGTCCAGCGCGGCGCCGGGGAGCGAGCGTTGCCCAGCCTGCACAATCGCGGACCATGGCCAACGTCACTCCCATGTTCCCCTTGATCTCACCCGCCGCCGTCCGTGCCCGCCTACTGGCGCGCGAGGAAACGGCCTTGCTGGACCTGCGTGAGGAAGACCCCTTCGCCCAGCAGCATCCGCTGTGGGCCGCCAACCTGCCGCTGACGCGGCTGGAGCTCGATGCCTGGCGGCGCATCCCGCGGCGCGACACGCTGCTCGTGCTGTACGGCGAGCATGCCGGCCAGGACCTGGCGCCGCTGGCCGCCGCACGCCTGGTCGCACTGGGCTACACCCAGGTGCATCTGCTCGATGGTGGTCTGGCCGGCTGGCTTGCCAGCGGCGGTGAGGTCTTCCGTGACGTCAACGTGCCGAGCAAATCCTTTGGCGAGCTGGTGGAGCACGAGCGCCACACGCCCTCGCTGCCGGCGCAGGAGGTGCTGGCCCTGATCGATGCCGGCGCCGATGCCGTCATCCTGGACGCGCGGCGCTTCGACGAATACCAGACCATGAACATTCCGGGCTCGACCAGCGTGCCCGGCGCCGAGCTGGTGCTGCGGGCCCGCGCTCTGGCACCTGATCCGACCACCCGCATCATCGTCAATTGCGCCGGCCGCACGCGCAGCATCATCGGCACGCAGTCGCTGGTCAACGCCGGCCTGCCCAATCCCGTGGCGGCCCTGCGCAACGGCACCATAGGTTGGACCCTGGCCGGCCAGACGCTGGAGCAGGGGGCGGCGCGTCGCGCGCCAGCGGACATCCCGCCTGAGCAGTTGGCGCAGGCGAGGGCGGATGCGCGCCGCGTCGCGCAAGCATCCGGCGTGCGCTGGCTGCCACTCGATGCGATCGGCGCGCTGGAAGAGCCTGGCCGCACGGTCTACCGCTTCGACGTGCGCAGCCCCGAGGAGTACGCCGCCGGCCACCTGCCGGGTTTCGCCAACGCGCCGGGCGGCCAGTTGGTGCAGGAGACCGACCACCAGGTGCCGGTGCGCGGCGCCCGCATCGTGCTGGCGGACGGTGACGGCGTACGCGCTGCGATGACGGCTTCCTGGTTGGCGCAGATGGGGTGGGATGTCGTGGTGGTGCAGGACGCGCCGGCTGCGGCTTTCACTGAGCAGGGCGTGCCCGCTGCTGCGAAACCGCCAGCGCCTGCCGTGCCCCTGCTCAGCCCGGCGCAGTTGCTGGCCCAGGGGGACAACGTCGTGGTGCTCGACGTCGGCGCTGGCCTGGCCTACCTCAAGCGCCACATCCAGGGCGCGTGGTACGCCATCCGCGCGCAGCTGGAGCAGGCTTTGCAAACGCTGCCGCCGGCCAGCGGCTACGTTCTCACCTGTCCCGGCGGCGAGCTCGCGCGCTGGGCCGCTGCCGACCTGCGCGTGCTGCTCGATGCGCGCGGCCTGCAGACCACACCTGTGTGGGCGCTCGAGGGCGGCAACGCTGCGGCTTTCACTGCCGGCGTGGCGCGCGAGTCCGGCGAGAGCCGGCTGGCCGTGCCACGCAGCGACCGCTACCGCCGGCCCTACGAAGGCACGGACGCGCCGCGCGAAGCCATGCAGGCCTATCTTGAGTGGGAGTTCGGCCTGGTCGCGCAGCTGGGGCGCGACGGCACCCACAATTTCAAGGTGCTTTGACGCCCCGGCTCTGCCGCCGCGCCAGCCAGCCTTCCACCAGCGCCACGCCCAATCCCGCCGCGCAGATGAGCGCAATGCCCAGGGCCGTCACGCGGTCGGGCAACTGGCCGAAGACGGCCCAGCCAAGAGCCGTGGCCGAGAGGATTTGCAGATAGCTGAAGGGCGCCAGCAGGGTCGCGGGCGCGCGCTTGTAGGCCGCGGCCTGCATCCAGTGGCCGAAGAAGCCGGTCAGGCCAGTCGACACCAGCAGCACCCATTGCCAGACTTCCAGCGGCGGCAACTGCCAGTAGAAGGGCAGGCCCAGGGTCAGCGCCACGCTGCCGGACAGGCCGCCGTAGTAGTTGGTGGTCAGCGCATCGTCATGCGCCACACGGCGCGTGGCCAGCTGGAACAGCGCAAAGCACAGGGCGCAGGCCAGGCCAAGGGCCACGCCGGGGCCATCGAGCTGGCCGCCAGGCCGCACCACCACCAGCATGCCGGCAAAACCCACGGCCACGCCGATCCATCGGTGCCGCCGGTGCGATTCACCCAGCAGCCAGGGCGCCAGGGCCATCACGAACAGCGGCGCCATGAAGTTCATCGCCGTGGCCTCGGCCAGCGGCGCCCGGCCCAGCAGGGTGAAGAACAGCACCGAGGTGGCGATCATCAGCACGCCGCGCAGCAGCTGGCGCGGCAGCGACCGGGTGCGCAGCAGGGCCTTGCCGCGCGTGGGCAGCAGGATCGCCGACATCAGCACGGTGTGGACCACATAGCGGAACCAGGTCACGACGAGCACGGGCACGCCGGCCAGCACCAGCAGCTTGCCGGAGGCGTCGAGGGTGGAAAGCAGCCAGAGGCCGGCGATGTGGAGAAGGATGGCGCGACTGGACATGAAGGAGCTAGCCCTTTGGAGGGGCCACAGCTTGCGTCCGGCCTCCCATAATGGGGCAGCCTATTGTCGCTTTGAAGGACCACACATGAGCCAGACCCGTATCGCTGTCGTTGTCGGCAGCCTCCGCAAGGAATCCTTGAACCGCCAGCTCGCCCTGGCCCTGGCCGCTCTGGCGCCCCAGGACGTCAGCTTCGAGCATGTGCAGATCGACGACCTGCCGCTGTACAACCAGGACAACGACGGCCATCCGCCCGAACCGGTCAAGCGCCTGAAGAACGAGATTTCAAGGGCCGACGGTGTGCTGTTCCTCACGGCCGAATACAACCGCTCCATCCCCGGCGTGCTCAAGAACGCCATCGACCACGCCTCGCGCCCCTATGGCCAGAGCGCCTGGGCCGGCAAGCCGGCCGGGGTGATCGGCATCTCCGTCGGCGCCGCCGGCACGGCCATGGCCCAGCAGCATCTGCGCAACATCCTGGCCTACCTGGACATGCCCACCCTGAACCAGCCTGAGGTCTACCTGCAGAACAAGCAGGGCCTGTTCGACGACAAGGGCCACATCGGCAACGAGGACAGCCGCAAGTTCCTGCAGGGCTGGGTGGACAAGTACCTGGCCTTCGTGAAAAGCCACCAGGGATAAAAAAACCCGCCGAGGCGGGTTTTTTGGAGGCGCACCGGCTTCCCGCCTGCGCGGGAAGCCAGGCCGGCTTCAGGCCACCAGGGCCACGTCCGGCTGGTTGGCCGGCGCTTGGTGGATGGCCTTGATCTGCAGCTCGGCTTCGGCCAGGGCCTGGGTCTTGGCGGCGTCGCCCATGGCCACGCCCTCGGCGCGCACGATGCGCACGTCGGTCACGCCCATGAAGCCGAACACGGCCTTCAGGTAGCTCTCCTGGTGTTCCATCGCCGAGCCCACGTCGTACTTGCCGCCGCGGGTCGAGGCCACGATCAGGGTCTTGCCGACGGCCAGGCCTTGCGGGCCCTTGTCGGTGTAGGTGAAGGTGCGGCCAGCCTGGGCCAGACGGTCGATCCAGGCCTTGAGCTGGGTCGGGATCGTGAAGTTGTACATGGGCGCGCCCACGACGATGACATCGGCGGCCAGGAACTGCGTCACCAGGCGTTCGGAGATCTCATTCTCACGGCGCGCCACGTCGGTCTCGGCCTTGGTGCCCAGCTTGAAGCCCAGCGAATCCATGTTCAGGTGCGAGGGCGCATTTTTGTCCAGGTCCAGGGTCTCGACCACGGTGCCGGGGTGGGTGGCCTGCCACTGCGCCACGATGCGTGCCGTGAGTTGGCGCGACACCGAGTTGGTGTTCAGGGGGCTGGAATCAACGTGCAACAGTTTCATGAGGTTCTCCTGTGGATCGGTTTTTGACCGTGGATCAATTGTGGAGATGGGCGAATGCTTTGATAAGCCGGCAATAACGGGTTAGATTGTTCTATCAATAGGACGATGGAGCGCTGCTGTGCAGGATCTCAATGACATGGCGTATTTCGCCGAGGTGGTGGACCACGGCGGTTTTGCGGCAGCTGGGCGGGCCTTGAACCTGCCCAAATCCAAGCTCTCGCGCCGCGTGGCTGAGCTGGAGGAGCGCCTGGGCGTGCGCCTGCTCCAGCGCACCACCCGCAAGCTCTCGCTGACCGAAGCCGGCGAGGTCTTTCATCGCCATTGCGTGGCCATGCGCGAGGAGGCCGATGCCGCGGCCGAGGCCGTGGCCCTGGTGCACGACGAGCCGCGCGGCACCATCCGCGTGAGCTGCCCGGTGACGCTGGCGCAGTCCACCGTGGGGCCGCTGATTCCGCTGTTCCTGGCGCGCCATCCGCAGGTGCGCATCGACATGGAGGTGACCAACCGCGTGGTCGATCTGGTGGCCGAGGGCATCGACGTGGCGCTGCGCGTGCGGCCCACGCTGGACGACAGCGGCAGCCTGGTGGTCAAGAACCTGGGCAGCACCGGCTTGCTGATGGTGGGCGCCCCGGTCCAGCTGGAGCGCCAGGGCCGGCCCAAGACCCCGGAGGACCTGCAGAAGCTGGCCACCGTCGCCATGTCGGCAGCCGATGGCCGCGTCAGCTGGACCCTGGTCGGCCCGGGCGGGCGAGAGCATGCCTTCCAGCACAAGCCCTGCTACACGGCCAACGACATGCTGACCCTGAAATACGCCGTGCTGCAGGGCACGGGCATAGGCGCGCTGCCCGACTACATGTGCGCGCGCGAACTGCGGCTGGGCCTGCTGGAGCTGGTGTTGCCCGAGTGGCCGCTGCGCAGCGGCATCATGCATGCCGTGTTCCCTTCACGGCGCGGCATGGTGCCAGCCGTGCGCCGCTTCCTGGACTTCCTGGGCGAGAACGTCACGGCCGAGGGCCTGAACCAAAATTGCCCGGAGTGATCGCACAGGCATGAAAGCATTTTTAACAAGCACAGCCGTGGTCCTGCTGGCCTTGGGATGCGGCACGCCGGCGCTCGCTGCTGAGCCGCCCGCTGCCATGCTGGGCCTGTGGTGCGGCCAGATCCCGCTGGGCCGCGCCGCCTTGCAGATCGAGCCCAGCGGCGACAAGCTCAAGATCCAGCTGCGGGCGCTGGGCCGCGCCAAGGACTACGAGGCCACGTTGCAGGGCGATGTGGCCACCGTGCCGACGTCCAAGGGCGACGTAGGGATGGCGCTGCAGCTGGAGGGCAACAAGCTGCGCATCGTCGAGACGCGCGACTCGCTGGCCATGCTGCAGGGCGAGAGCTTCACCCGTGCGGCCGGCGGCAGCTGCCCGGCTTGAGCGCCCCTTAAACCCCCAGGTGCTGCTCCAGCAGCTGCGGCTGTGCGCGCAATTGCTCCGAGCTGCCGCTGAACACCACCTCGCCCTTGACCAGGATGAGGTTGCGGTCGGTGACCTGGGTGACGTGCTTCCAGTTCTTGTCGACGATGACGCTGGAAATGCCTGATTCACGGATCAGGCCGCAGATGCGCCAGATCTCCCTGGCGATCAGCGGCGCCAGGCCTTCGGTGGCCTCGTCCAGGATCAGCACGTCGGGGTTGGTCATCAGGGCCCGGCCGATGGTCAGCATCTGCTGCTCGCCGCCCGAGAGCTGCTGGCCGCCGTGGCCCAGGCGCTCCTGCAGGCGGGGGAAGGTCTGCAGCACGCGCTCATAGGTCCAGTCGCGCTGGCCCCGGGTGCCGGCGCGCGCTGCCATCTTCAGGTTCTCCACCACGCTGAGGTTGCCGAAGATGCCGCGGCCCTCGGGCACATAGGCGATGCCCAGCTGCGCGATTTCGTAGGGCGCGCGGCCCGTCATGTCCTTGCCGGTGATGTGCACCGTGCCGCCGCGCGGCTTGACCAGGCCCATCAGGCTTTTCAGCAGGGTGCTCTTGCCCATGCCGTTGCGGCCCATCAGGCCGATCGTCTCGCCCCGGGCGACCTGGAAGTCCACGCCGCGCAGGATGTGGCTGGCGCCGTAGTAGGTCTGCAGGCCTTTGGCATCGATGAGGAGCTCGCTCATGCGTGTTCCTCGCCCAGATACGCGGCCTGCACGTTGGCGTCTGCGCGAATCTCGGCCGGCGTGCCGCTGGCGATGACCTGGCCGTTGACCATCACCGTCAACCGGTCGGCCAGGGCGAAGACAGCGTCCATGTCGTGCTCCACCAGCAAGATGGCGTGTTCGGCCTTGAGCCGCTGCAGCAGGGCCACCATGCGCTCGGCCTCAGCCGTGCCCATGCCGGCCAGCGGCTCGTCCAGCAGGATGACCTGCGGGCCGGTGGCCAGCGTCATCGCGATCTCCAGCTGGCGCTGCTCACCGTGGCTGATGGTGCCGGCCACCGCGTGCATCCGGTTTTGCAGGCCGGATAGCTCGATAGCCCGCGTCGTGCAGTCGTTGGTAGCTATTGATTTGCTAGCAAGCGAGAGCCAGCGGGCTGCCTGCGGCTGGCGCGACTGGGCGGCCAGGCGCACGTTCTCCCAGACCGTGAAGGGCAGGAAGATGTTGGTCTTCTGGTAGCTGCGGCCCAGGCCCTGGCGCGAGATGGCTTCGGGCTTGCAGCCCGTCACCTCGCTGCCGCCCAGAGTCACGCTGCCCGAGGTGGGCACGGCATCGCCCGAGAGCAGGTTGGTCAGCGTGCTCTTGCCAGCGCCGTTGGGGCCGATCACCGCATGGATGGTGCCGCGCCAGAGTTCGAGCGACACGCCATTGACGGCCGCCAGGCCGCCGAAGCGCTTGACGAGATTGTTCGCCGTGAGCAGGACTTCACTCATTGCTGGCCTTCTTGCGCATGAAGCGCTCGGCCAGGCCCAGGATGCCGCGCGGCGCGAACACCACCAGCAGCACGATGAACAGGCCCATCCACAGCTGCCAGTGCTTGCCGGTGTTGAAGCTGCCGATAGCCGGCAGGTCCTTGAACACATGCAGCAGGTATTCGAAGGCAAAGGCCCCGACGATGGCGCCGGCGAAGTTGCCCAGGCCACCCAGGATGACCATCATGATGGCGTGCGCGCTCATGTGGAACCCCATCAGCTCCGGATTGACGAAGCCGGTCTGCGCGCCCCACAGGTAGCCCGCCAGCCCGGCCAGCGCCCCGGCCAGGGTGAAGGCTGCCAGCTTGTAGTTGAAGCTGCCGTAGCCCATGGCGCGCATGCGGTGCTCGTTGACGCGGATGCCGGCCAGGGCGCGGCCGAAGGGGCTCCACAGCAGGCGGCGCAGGAAGGCATAGACGGCCACCAGGCAGGCGAGGGTGAAGTAGTAGAAGACGCGCTTGTTTTCGAGGTCAAAGAACCCTGCGTCGGGCTTGAGGTTGACGTAGACGCCGTCCGAGCCGCCCAGCCGCAGCGTGAACAACGAACCGACGGCCAGGTCCTTGTTGTCGAACACCAGGTAGAACAGCATCTGCGCGAAGGCCATGGTCACCATGATGAAGTAGATGCCATGCGTGCGGACCACGAAGAAGCCGATGACCAGCGCGGCCAGGGCCGAGGCCAGCACCGCCATCGGCAGCGACCACCACAGGCTGACCGCCGCGCTGTCGGACGAGACCAGGGCCAGCGCATAGCCGCCCAGGCCGAAGAAGGCTGCATGGCCCAAAGAGACCAGGCCGGTGACGCCCAGCAGCAGGTCCAGGCTCATGGCGAAGATCGCCAGGATCATCATGCGCGCCACCATCTGCGCATAAAAGTCGGTGCCGACGAAGGGGAAGGCGGCCAGCGCCACCAGGCCCAGCGCCAGCACGATCTGCAGGCCGCGCGGCAGGACTTCGAGATTGGCTTTTGCTGTCATGAGTCGCCGCTGGGCCGCCCCAAGGCGACGAAGGCCCCCTCGGGGGGCAGCGCATTACACGCAGTGAAAAGCGTGGGGGTCACATTCATCATTGCTTGAACAGGCCTTCCGGCTTCCAGAGAAGGACTGCGGCCATCAGCATGTAGACCAGCATGCCCGCCACCTGGGGCAGCAGCACCTTGCCGAAGGTGTCGACCAGGCCGACCAGCAGGGCGGCGATCAGGGCGCCGCGTACCGAGCCGATGCCGCCGATGACCACCACCACGAAGCACATGATCAGCACCTGCGAGCCCATGTTGGGATAGACGCTGGCCACCGGCGAGGCGATCATGCCGGCCACCGCGGCCAGGGCCACACCCAGGGCAAAGACGATGGCGTGGATCAGCTTGATGTTCACGCCCAGCGACTCGGCCATGTCGCGGTTGAAGGCGCCGGCGCGGATCTTCATGCCCAGCCGGGTCCTGGAAATCAGCAGGTACAGGCCCAGCGCCAGCGCGATGCACACGCCCGACATGAACAGCCGGTAGACCGGGTAGGACAGGTTGTCGGTCAGGGGGATGGAGTCGGACAGCAGCTGCGGGATGGTGACGCCGTGCACGTCGTCGCCCCAGAGGATGGAGCGCAGCTCCTCGAAGATGTAGATCAGGCCGAAGGTCAGCAGCACCTGGTCCAGGTGATCGCGCTGGTAGAAGTGGCGAAACAGCAGCCACTCCAGCGCCAGGCCGAACAGCACCGACAAAGCCGCGCCCAGCACGATGGCCAGCGTCAGGCTGCCCGTCATGGCCGAGAGCCACCAGGCCAGGTAGGCGCCCAGCATGTAGAAGCTGCCGTGGGCCAGGTTGACCACGCCCATGATGCCGAAGATCAGGGTCAGGCCGGCGGCCAGCATGAACAGCAGCAGGCCGTACTGCACGCTATTGAGCAGCTGGATCAGGAAATTCGCGAGGTCCATCAGCGCGACATCATTTCAGGCGGAGCGGCGCGTCAAAAGCAGCAAACCGCCCATCAGCGTGAACAGGCCGCCGCAGATGCGGTTGATCCACTTGACCGGACCGGCCGACTTGAGCAGGGGCACCAGGCGCGCCACGCCCAGCGCGCAGCAGGTGAGCACGCTGAACTCGAAGGCCATGAAGGTCAGGGCCAGGATGGCGAACTGCGGCGCCATGGGCGCGGCGGGGTTGAGGAACTGCGGGAAGAAGGCGGCGAAGAAGAGCACGGCCTTGGGATTGCTGGCGCCGACCAGGAAGCCTTGCAGCCAGAACGAGCGGGCGCGCGGCGCGTTGTCGGCCTGGACCTGCAGCACCGCGCTGCTGCGGAATGTCTTGATGCCCAGCCAGACCAGGTAGGCCGCGCCCAGGACCTTGGCGGTGGTGAAGGCCGTTTCCGAGGTGGCGAGCAGCGCGCCCAGGCCCATGGCCGACAGCAGCATCACGCACAGGACCGCGCTGACGGCGCCGGCCACCGAGGTCATGGCGCGGCGCGGGCCGTGGTGGATGGCGTTGGTCATGCACATCAGCATGGTCGGCCCCGGCGTGACGATCAGCAGGGCGACGGCGGCGACGTAGAGGAGGTAGGTGGAGAGCGTCATGGGCGTGGACTACGCAAAAGACAATTGTCATGCCGGGCAAGAACAGTCTGTCATGCCGGACCTGATCCGGCATCCATCGTGGCGCGCCAATGTGGATCCCGGGTCGAGCCCAGGATGACAAACCTTGCTGAAGCTTCAGCCCATCTTGCAACCGGCGCCGGAGTCGGCCAGGGCCTTGGCGGCGGTGCCGATCACCACGTTCTCGCGGTTCTTGACCTCGCGCAGGTAGATGTCCTGCACCGGGTTGTGCGACTTGCTCATGCTCCACTTGCCGCGCGGGCTGTCGATGACGGCGCCCTCCATGGCCTTGTACAGGGCGGCCTTGTTGCTCAGGTCGCCCTTGACGGCGGCCGCGCCCTGGGCCAGCAGCAGGCCGGTGTCGTAGCCCTGCACCGAGTACACGTCGGGCTGCATCTTGAACTGCGTGGCATAGGCCGTGCGGAACTGCTTGTTGCGCGGCGTGTCCAGCGAGTCGCTGTAGTGCATGGTGGTGATGATGCCGTCGGCGGCGGGGCCGGCGGCGTCGAGCACGCCCTCGGTCAGGAAGCCCGAGCCGTACAGCGGGATCTTGCCCTTGAGGCCCGCGGCGGCGTAGTCGCGGATGAACTTGGCGGCGCCGCCACCGGCGAAGAAGCAGGCCACGGCGTCGGGTTTGAGCGAGGCGATCTCGGTGAGCAGGGCCTGGAACTCCACGTTGGGGAAGGGCAGGCCCAGTTCCTTGACGATGGTGCCGCCGGCCTTGGTGTAGCTCTCTTTGAAGCCTTCGAAGGCTTCGTCGCCGGCCGCGTACTTCCAGGTGATCCAGACGGCCTTCTTGTGGCCGCGCTTGACCATGGCCTCGCCCAGGGCCAGCGTCGGCTGGCTGTTGCTGAACGAGGTGCGGAACACGTTGGGCGCGCACAAGGCGCGGGTGGCGGCATGCACGCCGGCATTGGGAATCAGGTTGAGCACGCCGGAATCGCGCGCCACCTTCTGGATGCCCATCTGGACGCCCGAGTGCACGGTGCCGATCAGCACGTCGACCTTGTCGCGCTGCACCAGCTTGCTGGCGTTTTCCACGCCCTTGGACGGCTCGGACTCGTCGTCCACCTTGAACCACTCGATGTCGCGGCCACCGAGCTTGCCGCCTTGTTCGGCGATGGCCATGCGCACGCCGTTCTCGATCGCCACGCCCAGCTGGGCGAAGGTGCCGGTGTAGGGCAGCATGAAGCCGACACGCACCTTGGCAGACTGGGCACGCACGATTTCGGGCAGCAGCAGGCCGGTGGAGGCAGCGCCGACGATGGCGGCACTACGGGACAGGACGAGGCGGCGGGTGGTCATGTTGTGGTTTCCTCGGGTCGTTGGTTGGATGGCAAAAATTAGTTGAGGCTTAAAGCATTTGTAGCCGATGTGCGAATTTCGCGCCACATGAATAACCCTCAAAGCCCGGCCGCGCCACGCAGCTTGAAGCGCTGGATTTTCCCGGTCGCAGTCTTGGGCAGCTCCGGCACGAACTCGATCCAGCGCGGGTACTTGTAGGGCGCGAGCTGGCCCTTGACGTGCTGCTGCAGGTCGGCCGCGCTGGCCACCTGGCCGGCCTTGAGCACCACGTAGGCCTTGGGCTTGACCAGTTCGTCGGTGTCGGCCACGCCGATGACGGCGGCCTCCAGCACGCTGGCATGTGTCATCAGCGAAGCCTCGACCTCGAAGGGCGACACATAAATTCCACCGACCTTGAGCATGTCGTCGCTGCGCCCGCCATAGGTGTAGTAGCCGTCAGCGTCACGCGTGTACTTGTCGCCCGAGCGCGTCCACTCGCCGGCAAAGGTGGCCTTGGTCTTGGCCCGGTTGTTCCAGTAGAAGAGGGCGGCGCTGGGGCCGTTGATCTGCAGCTCGCCGATCTCGCCGTCGCCGCATTCGTGGCCGTCGTCGGCCACGATGCGCAGCTGGTAGCCGGGCACGGCCTGGCCGGTCGTGCCGTAGCGCACCTGGCCGGGGCGGTTGGACAAAAAGATGTGCAGCATCTCGGTCGAGCCTATGCCGTCCAGGATGTCGCAGCCGTACTCGGCGCTCCACTTGCGGCCGATCTGGGCCGGCAGGGCCTCGCCCGCGCTGGTGCACACGCGCAGCTTCAGTTCGCTTTTCTTGGGCCTGCCGGCATCGGCCAACAAGGCGGCATAGAGGGTGGGCACGCCGTAGAAGATGGTGGGCTGGTGCTTGCGCAGGATGGCGAAGACCTGCTCGGGCGTCGGCCGCCCGGGCAGCAGCACGGCGGTCGCGCCCACGCTCATGGGGAAGGTCAGGGTGTTGCCCAGGCCATAGGCGAAGAACAGCTTGGCGGCCGAAAAGACGACGTCGTCCTCGCGGATGCCCAGCACGGCGCGGCCATAGAGTTCGGCCGTCTGCACCAGGTGGCTGTGCAGGTGCACCGTGCCCTTGGGCGTGCCCGTGGATCCGCTGGAATAGAGCCAGAAGCAGGCGTCGTCGCTGCCGGTGGCTGCTACGGTTTTGCTAGCGTCTGCGCCTTTGACCATGGGAGCTAGCGCCAGTTTTCCCTGGAGTTCGTCGGTTCCGGCCAGGATCACGGTGCGCAGGCTCGCAACGCTGCCCACAATGTCCTCGAAGGCCGGCCACAGGGCCTGCGAGACGATCAGACCCTGGGCCCGCGAGTCGCGCAGCATGAAGTCGAAGTCTTTGGCCGTGAGCAAGGTGTTGGCCGCCACCGGCACCACGCCGGCCAGGATGCAGCCCAGAAAGGCCACGGGCCATTCCGTTGTGTCCAGCATGGCCAGCATGACCCGGCTCTCGGGCGCAAAGCCCTGGGCGCGCAGGGCGTTGGCAAAGCGGTGCGCCTGGTCTTCCAACTCGCCGTAAGTCAGCGTGGCGCCGGAAGCGGCGTCGATGAAGGCCGTCTTGCCGGCGCGGCCGGCGTTGCGCGCCAGCAGGTCATGGGCGGCGTTGTAGTCGCGTGGGATCGCCACCAGCGGTGGGCTGCTGCGGTGGTCGGCCTGGCTCAGCTGCATGTTCTTGTCTCCTGTCTTCTTCTTCTTGGGGCCTGAGGGTTGCGGGCTTTGCCCGCCGGTTCAGGCCGCTGTCTGCGCCGGCGCCAAAGCGAGCTGCAGCCACTCGCGGCACCAGGCCGTGCCCTCGGTCTCGGGCATGGTGCCGGCGCTGGCGTCATGGATCCAGACCTCACCCACGCGCTGCGCGCCCAGGCCTTGCAGGCGCTCGTCGAACTTCTTGCCGCCGAAGGCAAAGGTCTGCTGGTAGGTGCGGTCGCCCAGGGCGATCACGCCGTAGCGCACATGGCCCAGGAATTTCGGCGTGGCGTCCAGCGACTCGTACAAGCTGCGGGCGTTGTCCGGCACATCGCCGGAGCCGTAGGTGGAGGTGCAGATGAGATATAGCGCATCTTCATCGAAGGCGCTGATGTCCAGCCCGTCCATGAGTTGCACCTCGATGTCTTCCACCAGATCGGCGCAATCCATCTGGATCGCCTGCGCCACGTAGTCGGCCGTGCTGGTCATGGTGCCGACGAGGATCTTGAGCTTCATGCTGTTCTCCGATTGAGCTGAACCCGTGAAGCTGCATTAAACTGCTTGACGGTTCGTTGACAGGAAGTATACTGCAATCGCTTTGCCGCGCAAGCCCTGGCGAACACACCAAGACCCCATGCAACTGATGACCGACCAAGACAGCAGCGCCACCCTGGCCGAACTGGGTGCGCGGGTGCGGGCCTGGCGGGCCCGACGCGGCATGACGCGCAAGGCCCTGGCGGCCGACTCCGGCCTGTCCGAG
Source organism: uncultured Ramlibacter sp. (assembly GCF_936925435.1). Classification (GTDB taxonomy): domain Bacteria; phylum Pseudomonadota; class Gammaproteobacteria; order Burkholderiales; family Burkholderiaceae_C; genus Ramlibacter. Next base: position 53,470 of record NZ_CAKZHQ010000023.1, read on the forward strand.
CGCTTCCTGGCCGATGTGGAAAGCGGCAAGGGCAATGTCTCCATCAATTCGCTGGAGGCCGCGGCCCGAGCCCTGAACATCACCATTCTGGAATTGCTACAGGACGCGCCACGGCCGGCGCTGGCGCGGGCCCAGGGCCTGCTGGGCCGGCTGGACGACAACCAGCTGGAGCAGGCCCATGCCCTGTTGGCCTCGAGCTTCGGCCTGGGCGACGCGCAGGGCCGGGAGCAGCGCATTGCCCTGATCGGCCTGCGCGGCGCCGGCAAGACCACCCTGGGTGCGCAACTGGCGGCGCAGCGCGGCGTGCCCTTCATCGAGCTGGACCGCGAGATCGAGCGCGAGGCCGGCACCAGCATGAACGAGATCCTGCTGCTGCACGGCCAGGCCGGCTACCGCCGCTACGAGCGCCGCGCGTTGTTGCGCATCGCCGAGGACCACGCCGACGGCGTCGTCATGACCACAGGTGGTTCCATCGTCAGCGAGCGCGAGACCTTCGACCTGCTGCAAAGCCGCTTCTATTGCGTCTGGCTCAAGGCCAGCCCGGAAGAGCACATGAGCCGCGTCGTCGCCCAGGGCGACATGCGGCCCTTTGATTCAACACGCGGTGCCACGAACGAAGCGCTGGACGACCTGCGCCGCATTCTGGCCAGCCGCGAAGCCCTGTATGCGCGCGCCGACGCGGTGGTCGACACCGCCGCGCGCAGCGTGAAGCAATCCCTCAAAGACCTGGACCGCGCCGTCCCGAAGGAAACCACATGAACGCAATGACCGAGCCCCTGCTGTTCCAGCAGGGCGGCCGTGAACTGGTGCGCTTTGCCACCCATCCAAGCAAGTACCAGCACTGGACGCTGAGCGTGGAGGGCGAGGTGGCCCGGCTGGAGCTGGACATCAACGAGGACGGCGGCATCAAGCCGGGCTACAAGCTCAAGTTGAACAGCTACGACCTGGGCGTGGACATCGAGCTGCACGACGCGATCAACCGCGTGCGCTTCGAACACCCCTCGGTCAAGGTCGTGGTGTTCGAGTCGGGCAAGGAGAAGATCTGGTGCTCGGGCGCCAACATCTACATGCTGGGCCTGAGCACCCACGGCTGGAAGGTCAACTTCTGCAAGTTCACCAACGAGACGCGCAACGGCCTGGAAGACTCCTCGCGCAACGACGGCCTCAAGTCCATCGCCGCCGTGACCGGCGCCTGCGCCGGCGGCGGCTACGAACTGGCCCTGGCCTGTGACCGCATCGTCATGGTCGATGACCGCTCGTCCACCGTCAGCCTGCCCGAGGTGCCGCTGCTGGGCGTGCTGCCCGGCACCGGCGGCCTGACCCGCGTGACCGACAAGCGCAAGGTGCGGCGCGACCTGGCCGACATCTTCTGCACCACCAGCGAAGGGGTGCGCGCCGACCGCGCGAAAGACTGGAAGCTGATCGACGGCCTGGCCAAGCCGCAGCAGTTCGCACAGCTTCTTGCTACAGAAATCGAAGCGCTCAAGGCACAATCCACGCGGTCTACCGGCCAAAAAGGCATTGAGTTGACGCCTTTGAGCGTGACCATTGACGAGGCCGGCTACCACTACAGCACGGTGGACGCCAAGGTCGACCGCGCGGCCCGCGTCGCCACCATCACGGTGAGCGCACCCACGGCGGCCGTCGAATCCACGCCGCAGGCCATCGAGGCCGTCGGCGCCAACTGGTGGCCTTTGACCCTGGCGCGCGAACTGGACGACCTGATCCTGAACCTGCGCACCAACGAGCTGGAAACCGGCACCTGGGTCATCCAGACCCGCGGTGATGCCAAGCGCGTGGTGCAGGCCGATGCGGTCCTTGAAGCCCACAAGGACCATTGGCTGGTCAAGGAAACCATAGGCGCTTTGCGCCGCACGCTGGCCCGCCTGGACGTGACCAGCCGCTCGCTGATCGCCCTGGTCGACGCCGGCTCCTGCTTTGCCGGGACGTTTTATGAACTGGCCCTGGCCTGCGACCGCATCTACATGCTGGACCTGCCTGACGCGCCCGACGCTGCACCGGCGCTGCAACTGAACGCCGCCAACTTCGGCCGCTACCCGGTGGTCAATGGCCTGACGCGCTTGCAGACGCGCTTTTGTGAAGACGCCGCCACCATCGCCCAACTGCAAGGCCTGCAGGACAGCGCGCTGCGCGCCGACCAGGCCCTGGGCCTGGGCCTGGTGACGCTGACGCCCGACGACATCGATTGGGACGATGAGATCCGCATCATGCTGGAGGAGCGCGCCTCGCTCTCGCCCGACGCCATGACCGGCCTGGAAGCCTCGCTGCGCTTTCCCGGCAAGGAGACCATGGAGACGCGCATCTTCGGCCGCCTCTCGGCTTGGCAGAACTGGATCTTCATCCGCCCGAACGCCGTGGGCGAGGACGGCGCACTGAAACTCTTCGGCACCGGCAAGAAAGCCAAATTTGATTGGAAGCGCGTATGAGCACGATCGACCTGCAAGCCCTGATTCCCAACAACGTGCACCTGGGCGAGAACCGCCAGCTGCAGCGCGCCCTGGAGCACTGGCAACCGGCCTTCCTCAACTGGTGGGACGAGATGGGCCCCAGCGACTTCAAGGCCAAGGAGGTCTACCTGCGCACCGCCGTCGGCGTCGATGCCCAGGGCTGGGCCAGCTACGGCTACACCCCCATGCCCGACTACCGCTGGGGCATCTTCCTGGCCGACAAGGAAGAGGGCCGCAAGATCGGCTTTGGCGACCACATGGGCCAGGACGTCTGGCAGGAGGTGCCCGGCGAATACCGTTCCACCTTCCGTCGCCTCATCGTGACGCAGGGCGACACCGAGCCGGCTTCGGTGGAACAGCAGCGCCTGCTGGGCCACACCGCGCCGTCCCTGTATGACCTGCGCAACCTGTTCCAGGTCAACGTGGAGGAGGGCCGCCACCTCTGGGCCATGGTCTACCTGCTGCACGCCCACTTCGGCCGCGACGGCCGCGAGGAGGCCGAGGAACTGCTGATGCGCCACAGCGGCGACGCCGACAAGCCGCGCATCCTGGGCACCTTCAACGAGCCCATGGACAACTGGCTGTCTTTCTTCATGTTCACCTACTTCACCGACCGCGACGGCAAGTTCCAGCTCAAGTCCTTTGCCGAATCGGCCTTCGACCCGCTGGCGCGCACCACGCGCTTCATGCTGACCGAAGAGGCGCACCACATGTTCGTGGGCGAGACCGGCGTCGGCCGCGTCATCAAGCGTACCCTGGAAGTGATGAAGGAGCTGGACACCGACGATGCCGCCACGCTGCGCAATGCCGGCGTGATCGACCTGGCCACCATCCAGAAGTTCATGAACTTCTGGTTCACCAGCTCGCTGGACCTGTTCGGCTCGGAGTCCTCGTCCAATGCCGCCAACTACTTCAGCAACGGCATCAAGGGCCGGCCCGATGAAGCGAAGTTCGCCGACCACGTGGAAGCCGACACCGAGATGCAGATCCAGGTGCCCGATGGCCAGGGCGGCTTCAAGAGCCAGACCGTCTCCACCCGCAACGGCATGAACGAGATCACCCGCCTGGAGTACGTCAAGGACTGCAACATCGGCGTGACCCGCTGGAACATGGCCATCAAGCGCGCCGGCGTGGATTTCGAGCTCAAGCTGCCGTCCACGCGCTTTCGCCGGGCCGTCGGCGTCTGGTCGGGTGTGCCGACCAACCCCGAGGGCAATCCCATCCCCCAGGCCGAGTTCGACGCGAAGAAGGACCAGTGGCTGCCGACGCCGGCCGACACGGCCTTCGTCAAGAGCTTGATGAACCGCGTCACCGAGGCGGGCAAGATGGCGGCCTGGATCGCGCCGCCCGACCGCGGCATCAATGCCAACCCGGTCGAATACGAGTACGTGAAGCTGTAAGACGCGCGTCCCGCCGGCCGGCGGGGTGGCCGTTTTCTAGCGGCCCATGCGCCGGTTGTAGGCCGAGGTCCAGCGCTCGGCCAGCGTCGGGTTGGCCTCCTTGGAGTCCGGCGCGTTGAAGGCCACCTTCAGGCTCTTGTCTGCCTGCTGCTGCAGGTCCACCGTTACCGCCGCGCCGGCCTTGCTGCCGCTGATGCGGCCCTGGCTGCGGTCGGCCCGCGTCACCTGCACGCCGGTGTCGTTCAGCGCGCCCAGGGCGGCATCCCAGGAGCGGTCGAAGTCGGCCGGCAGGGTCGTGCCAGTGGGCGCGTAGTACGGGTAGTAAGGATAGGCGCAGCCGCCGATCAGGACGCAGGTGAGGCTGCTGAGGCAAAGAAGTCGGCGCATGGTCTTTTCCGGGGTGGATGTGATGGCAAAAGTATAGGCCTCGCCGACTTCTGACAACGAAGGTCGGGCTGGTCTGGGCTCACAGCGTAGAATGCGTCACTTCGGAGCGTAGCGCAGCCTGGTAGCGCATCTGGTTTGGGACCAGAGGGTCGAAGGTTCGAATCCTTTCGCTCCGACCATTTCACAAGGGTTAGCCGGTAAGTGCCAGCTAACCCTTTCTCTTTTGCGCGACTATTTGCGCGACTTTTTCCACTTCTCTACCCGTTGACCACGCGCAGGACCATCGTCCGGTCCTTCGCCTTCGTCACGCTGTTGGCGGCCTTCAGCAAACGCTCCAGGGTGGCCGTGGCGTAGTGCTGGGCCATCCCCTCGACCGCGTGCCCCAGCAGCAAGCTCCGGTCTTCCTCCGGCACCCCGGCGTCGCGCAAGCGCTGGCCGAACGTGTGCCGCAGGTCGTGCACCCGCACCTGCTGCAACCCCACCGCCGTCCGCGCCTCCTGGAACGCCGTGTTGTTCATCGAACCGACGCGGCGATAGGGCATCACCGGTGCCAGGTCGAGGTTCTTCACGCGCTCCTTGCGGTAGACGAACACGAATTCACCATGCCGGTCCCGCTGCCGCTGCACGATGGCCCAGGCGACGTCATTGAGCACCAGGACGTGGCGCCGGCCGGATTTGAAGACCTCGGCCGGGATCACGAACACGCTGCGCTTCAGCTCAGGCACCTGGACCTCCCATTCCCAGCGGAGGCCACACACGTTCTCATCGCGCGCGCCGGTGTTCAGGGCGAACTCCACCATCGCCTGCAGGTGACCTGGCAGCCTTTTGAGCAGCTGGGCCTGTTCCTGCCTGTTGATGGGGTGAGGCTCCCGTTTGCGCGCCTTCTCGTCCAGCATCTCGATCAACGGCGCCGTCGCCAACCAGGGCTTTCCGCCGTCGCGCCACACCCGCGCGGCCCGGATCACCGTCGTGCGCACCACCTCCAGCGAGCGGTTGATGGTCGAGTTCTTCACCCCATCGTCCTGCCGGTCGAGCTTGAAGCCCTCCAGCGCATCGTTGCAGACGTCCCGCATCGGCAGGGTGCCGATGAAGGGCAGCAGGTCAACGACGTGCCGGCTGATCATGCCCAGCGTGCGCACCTTGCGCTTCTCGCACTCGCTCAGGTACTTTTTTGCAGCATCCGCCCACAGGCGTTCATCGCCACGTCGAAGGCTGTTTGCCCGTTCGGCGTCGATTCCTGCCTGTTGGTTCCTGAGCCACGCTTCCGCAGCGTCCTGGCTGACCTTCCCGAGCCGTTCAAAGATTCGCTCTCCGAGGTACTGCTTGTTGACGACCCGGCTGCCGTCATCGGCGAGCTGGATCCCTCTTGTCCGAGTTCGCATGGTTGTTCTCCTTTCTTCGGTTTGCGACCCGGGCGTCCATGGGCCTCTTTATACGCGTCCGCCAGCCGGTCCAGGTCCAGGCGGTCGAAGGCCAGGCTTTTTGGGCCCAGCGGGATCTCGGTCAGCTGCGGCCGCCACTCGGCGTCGAACTTGTTGCGGTCCACCCCCACGTAGCCCGGCGCATCCTTGTGCCGGACAAATCGGGGCTGCAGCAACATTTCAGCCACGGCTCACCCCTCCTTGCCAGAGGACTGGCTGATAGCGGCGAGAGTTTCCTTGATCTGCGCACGGATGCCGCGTGAGTTGCCCCGGTCGCCATACAGGGCGATTTGCACCAAAGCCTCAATGGCGTCTTCATCGGGAGCCGCAGCCCGCAGAGCTACGGTAGCGTCAGGGCGGCGATTCCATTCCGCGACTGCCAATTCCTCGGTTGCCTTGAAGCCGCTTTGGCCGCCGCAGCCGCCCGGGCCTGCGGGCTTGTGGGCATCGCAGATCACGGCGTAGCTTTCCGTGTGTGGGTAGGGGCCGTCATCCTCATCCCAGAACAAGGCGCTGGCCGCCTCAATGCTGAGGGCGTGTGAGTTGCCGCAGAACGGGCAGGGAAGGAGGTCCGGGTAAGGCTTCGCCTCTTGTGTTTCAGTCATGGCCGTCCTTGTTGGTGGAGAGGGCGGCGAACTGTTCGCGTGAGTAGGCGTCGTGGTCGGCGTGCGTCTTGAGCGGCAGCCTGGGCCAGTCTTCCGGCAGCAGGTCCAGCAGCCATCCGCCGAAGGCCGTGACGCTGTAGCGGCTGCGCCCCTCGAAATTCGCCGCACCCAGTTCGGCCAGCCGCTTCATCTGGTCGGCGTCAACGTCATAGGGCTGGTTGTCCTCGCAGGTCTCATAGAACCGGCGCAGGGCGGCGAGGTCATCGGGCTGCAGCCACCGCACCGCCTCCCCTGCTGGTGCTGGTGGCGCAGCAAGGGCAGCAAGGGCGGCACGGATGGTCTCGCGCTGCGCTGCCCACAGGCTGAACAGCATCATCTGCACCTTGCTCATGGACCGGGCCATCTCAGCGTCGGGCGCTGGCTTGCCTTTGGTCTTTTCGTACTCGGCGTCGATGGCGTCCATCAGCGCCAGCGCTTCCTCCGGCTTGACTGGCTCCATTTTCCAATCCACCAGGATTGCATTACGCAGGCTCGCCTCTTGTGCTGGTGCTGCGACGGCTGGCCCATCCCAGACAGGCGGCGGCATCCCTGCGTCGCCAAGGCGAACAATCGGCTGCACCACTGCTGGCGCTTCACCGGCTGCGCGGTCCGGGCAGTCAAGGCATCGCTGGCTGTCGTTGTCGCGCAGCTCGCAGCCGCCGCATCGGTCTTCGCTCATGCTGCCTCCCCAGCACCACCCGAAGGGGCGGCAGCGCGGGCTGCGTCCAGTTCGGCAATAAATGCCTTGCGCCAGTCCGTGCCGTGGGCGAGGTAGCAGTTCAGCATCCTGCGCATCACGAACGCCTGTTCGGCTTCGGCCTTCGTGGCGATTTCGTGGCCAGCCGCCCGGAACACCTGCACGATGGGGATTGCCTGGAAGCACATGAAGCCCAGGATGAAGCGGGTTTCCTCATCGTCAGGCAGTTCCTTCGGCAGCTCTGCCGCTACAGCAGCGCCAGGAGCGGCGAGGGGGGCCGTTGCGCCGCCGAGTAGCCAGTCTTCCGGCTCACGACCCAACACGCGATGTAGAGCTTCCCAGCCCCTGCGGCCGTACAGTGCCAGCTCAGCGTCTGACGGCGGTGCGCCACGCGGGCACCCTTGCAGGACGCCGCCTGTGCGCTCGCCTTGATAACTGGTTTCACTGGCGAAAAAGCGCAGCGTATTCCACAGCAGACTCAGCTCAGACGAGCCTGTGTCCACCAGCACCTCGCTTGCCGCCTGCACGCTCGGCACTGCAGCGCGGCGAGCGTAGAGTAGGCCGCGCCACGCGCCATCCACTTCCGAGTCGTCGTAGCCATCACCCGACCGGTTGAGCAGAATGGCGTCTTCGGCTGGATAGCCAATAGAAAATTCTTGGAGGGCCCACGCTTCAAACGCTGCGCGGTCATCTTCTCCGCTGTTGCTGGTGGTCATGTGTTCTCCTGATGGGCGACTGGGGCGCTGGGAATGGGTTGCCAATGTGTCGGCACGATCTGGTTCGTGTCCCAAACGTCCTGCTCTGGATTCCAGACCGCGCCGACCCAGCCGAGGTCGTCGCACCATTGCCCCTCGACCGAGCCGCCAGGGTTGAAGTCGGGGTCAATGAAGGCTTCGCAGAACAGGCGCAGCGGAAGACCATCCTTCGGCGCTGAATCGATGGTCTGCCACCCCTGTTCTGAGGGAGTAGATGCAGCCAGCCTGGAGACTTCGGCGCGGAGAGCGTTTTCAGCGTCCGCCAGTTTGGCGATGTTCGCCTCGCTCGGGTCGATGCACTGCGCTGTGACGGCCACGCGCACGGCTTTGTGCAGCGCCATCACCGTTTCCACACTCGCTCCCCCTGCATTGCTGGCAGGAGAAGCGGAGAGTGAGGCGCTGACCAATTCGGCGGCAGCGTGGCGGGCGTCACGGTGGCCGATCCTGTATGCACGGTGCTCGGGTGAGTGGGGCGCACCGCCGAAGGATGCGTTGCCGCGCAGATTCATGATTGCGGCGTGCAGTTTGTCGGCTTGTTCATTCATGGAAGTGGTCCTGGGTGGTGGGGATGGGATTCGCCAGCTCCAGCAGCACGTCCGCGTGGCAGAACTTGCCAGGCTTGCACCAGCAGGCGAGGTTCTTGCCGCGAAGATCAGGCAGCGCGGCCAGCAACGCGTCCTTTTGTTCACGAATTCCGGCCGTGCACGTATCGACCGTGAGCCATGTGTGAAAGGCCATCGCGCAGTCGGATTCGGTGCGGTCCTCCGTCACCTTGAACGGGTTGCCGTAGCGCGTGGTGCGGTCCACCTTCACGGTGTTGGGCGGCATCTTCCAACCCTTCGCCCGTGAAAGCTGAATACGTTCAGGCATGGTTTTCCTTGATAGAACAGTTGATTCGACCGCCCTGATGGAGGGAGGGGGTCATGCGGCTTCCCGGATGAAAGTGATCAGGTCCTTGGCGACCTTGGGCACGACTGCATTGCCCAGCATGAAAGTCGCAGTGGTCACGTCTTCGGGCAGGATGGCGTCGGCGTCAAAGCCCATGAAGGCGCGGTTTTCCTCCCGGCTGGCCATGCGCATCCGGTCGCCGTCAACGATGCCCCAGCGGTTCTTTGTGGTGATAGTCCCGATGGGCCGGTCCAGGCTGCGCCCGGTGAGGCCGGAGCCGCCGCCGTAGTAGGGCATCACGAACCTGGCTCCCAGCTCGCGCCGGCCGCGCAGCACCCGGGCCCGCGTTGCTGGCACCTTGTCCGCCACCCGGGACCACGTTCCGCCGTCGAAGTCGATGACGCTGCGGGCGGCAACATGCGGGCAGCGGGACAGCTTCAGCTCCAGCGGGTGCTTGCTGCGCGTCAGCACGATAAACAGGCGCTTGCGCTCCTGAGGTACGCCGTGGTCAGCCGAGTCGATCACGTTGGGCGAAATGGCATAGCCCAGCGCCGTCATCGCCGCGCACCATGCCGGGTACAGGACCCACTTGGTGGCGAACTGCTTGACGTTCTCCACCACGATGACGGGCGGGCGGTGGCATTCCGCAGCCGTCACCACTGCCCAGGCGGTGCTGCGCAGGGCGTCGTGATGGGGCTTTTCCTTGCCGCGGGCGTTGCTGTGGCCCTGGCAGGCCGGGGAAGCCAGCAGGAGGTCATGGGCCGGAACGTCGCGCCAGTCGGTCTGCTGCAAGTCCTGGCAGGCATGGATGGCCTCCGGGTGGTTCTGCCTGTGGATTTCCACCGCCTCGGGCCAGTGGTTGCCCGCCCAGACGACATTGCACCCGGCCTGCTTCGCCCCCGTGGAAAAGCCGCCAGCACCCGCAAAAAGATCAACTGCGTTCATGTTGTTCCAGCCTCTCTAGGCCGCTGTAATGAGTTGTTCAGCCTCTAACTGGCTGGGGGTGGGGTGCATTTCAGGCGGCTGCCCGTTCTTGAACCTGCTGGATGTGGTCCACCAGGGCGGCGCAGATCAGAGGGAAGTCGGCAGCGCGGTACAGCTTTGCGGCCTTCTCGGTGGCGACGGGATCGAAGCCGAGCAGGTGCAGGAAGTCGGCGGTGACGGTGAAGCCCAGGCGCTCGCTGATCAGGCCCAGGCGGATGGGCGGCGCTTCAGCGGCTGGCGCGGCGGCGGGCTTGCGGGCCATGGGGACCACGACAGGGGCGGCGGCTGGGGCAGGCGGGGGCGGGGTGGCTGCGACGGGCGCCGGCGTGGCTGCAGCCTGCTGGGCGGCAAGCTCGGCGCGCTGGCGGTCGAGGTCGTCCTGTTGCGCCTTCAGCTTGCGCGCTGTTTCGGCCTGCTCTGCGGCCACGCGGGCCTGCTCGGCGCGCTCAACCTCCAGGCGGGCTGCTTCATCCTCGCGCGCGACAGCCTTCGCATGCAGGGCGCGCAGCGCTTCAATGGTCCGCGCGCGGGCCTCGGTAGCCTCCGTCTGGTATTCCTCGAAGCCGGCCAGATCGAGGCCTTCCAGGTAGCCGATGCCGTTTGCAATGCGCTCGGCCTGCAGGTCGGTCGCCAGGGCCACGTAGCCGGCAATCTTGGCGATGGCGTCGGTGTGGACCTTGCGGCGGGCGGCCTCCGCTTCCTCCTTGGCGCGGCGTTCGTTCTCGCGGCGGATTTCGTCAGCCTTGATCTGGTTGTCGATGGGCTGCTCCAGAGCCATGATCTCGGCGGTCAGGCGCGCGGCCTCGCTGTCGATCTTCTTGCCGAACTCCAGCGCGGGCGCTTTCAGTTCCTTGCGCTTGTCCTCCAGGGAGGTGCGCAGGGTTTTCAGCTCCAGCCGGCCGGCGCGCGCGGCCTTGTCGCCGGCCGTGGTGGTCAGGTCATAGGTCGCGCCGGCGTACTTGTCGCGCAGGTCAGCCAGAGCGGCTTCGGTGCGGCTGTAGGTGACGATGGCTTTGCCGTCGCGGACTTCGGCGGTGTCGATCAGTTCGGTGGTCATGGGTGCCTCAGAAAATGGATTCAGGGAGGGCGGCAGGCGCCACGAAGACGCGCGGCGCTGCGCTGGGGATGGGCAACGGTTCGCCAGCGCGGTGGGTGCGGTCGAATTCCTCGATCACTTCGCGGAAGTAGCCGCGCGCCAGGCGCACCTTCTCTGCCATTGCGGCCTCAAGGGAGGCATCACGGCGCAGGGCCCAGCTGGTGATGCGCTGGTGGGCGGGGATGTGGTCGACGTAGTGCAGCGTTTGCGGCTCATAGCCGATCAGGTGCTCGGGCGTGTTGACCAGGCAGTAGTCGACGCTCCACTCGTCGGCATCCCACAGGGCCATGTAGCCGCGCATCTGCCATTCGTAGAGCTTGTCCTCGCATGCCTCGGTGCAGATCGGGAACGTCTTGACCGACCAGGAAGTCTTCAGGTCATGGCCACGGCGGCCGGGCGCGTTAAACAGGTCGCACTCGCCCGTCCACAGGCCGTTGGCGCGGCGCTCGGTGTTCTTGACCAGAGACAGGCCGCGCACCTGGTTCAGCAAGGCGATGGAGTCGTCTTCACACTGGATGCCCTTCTCGGTCTCCTTGCTGGAGAACGTGAAATCCACGCCAAAGATCGCCTGGGCGGCCAGCTCGCGCACATGGGTCTTGGCGCCGGCCGACAGCGGGCCCTCGGACTTGCTGCGCGGCTCGGTCATCAGCTTGCCGATGGAGCTGCAGCGAAAGAGAAGCTCATCCACCGGCCGCCCCCGTGTCCGCGGTCTCGGCCGCCTTGCGCAGGCCGGGGTAGTCGCGCTGGAGCTTGCCGCGCGCCTTGCCGTCCAGGTTGCCCCACCAGGCCAGCAGGGCTTCCATCCCTTTCATTGCCGCTTCGCGCCCGGCCTGCAGCTCGGTTTCCCGGGCCTCGTCCTGGGCGGTCGTTTGGGCGGGATTTCCGGCGCCTGCGCCGTCGTCGTCTTCGGACTTCTCGGCCAAGCCGCAGACCGCCTTGAGCGTGTGGCGCTCCAGGTACGTCTTCGCGCTGATGATGGCCTGGATGGCGTTCTTACCGCCGCTATCGTCGTAGGGCCCGGTCAGGGTGACGCTCTCGCTGTGGCCCTGCTTGTGCTTCAGGATGCAGGCGACCTCGATAAAGCCCCTGTCCTGCTTGGCCTTCCAGGACCAGCTGAAGCCGTGCTTTGACAGGGCCGGCGCGGCGGCGTCGATCACGTCGGCCAGCTCGGCGTGCTTGTAGTTCACCCGGCCGCCCTTGCTGGACGGGTAGTCCACCTGCTTGCGCTTGATGATCTCCACGGCCTCGCCCTTGAAGTCGGCCATGGCCTGGTTGAAAGCCTTCTCGGCTTCGCGCTTCTCCCAGCGGTCCTGCAGGTCCATCATCTTTTCGACCTGCTCCAGGCTGGCGCCCTGGGCCATGGCTGCCAGCATCATCCCGGCGGGCGAGTTTTGCGGCAGGGCCAGCGCGGCGGAGGGTTGTGGGGCGGCGGGGCGCTCGGCGACCGGCACGAGGTCTAGGACAGCTTCATTGCTCACGGGTTTCTCCTTCAAGTTGAGAGGTCAGCGGACAAACAGGGCCACGGCCGCGCCGAAGCCAATGACGGCGCCCACGCCAATGCCAGACCACCATCCATTGAGGAAAGCGGCCTTCGGGCTGTCTGTGATGCAGGGGAGGGAGGGGCGGCGGGCGATCATCCGAGCCTCGCCCAGAGGTATCCCGCAATCGCGCAGGCCGTCACAAAAATGGCCATGGCGAGGCAGGCGTAGATCACCTTGGAGAGCTGCGCGTCGATCCATGCCCAGGGCTCGCCCTCGTAGGGCTCCGGCTCGCTCTCCGCAAACTGGATGGGCATGGGCCGGCGCTGCTCGAACTCGACGCGGCGGAAGCCCTCTTCCGTGACCGGCGGCGGGACGCAGGGCGGGGCGTTGTTGGGGATGAGGTGCAGGCTCATGCGCGCCTCGCCTTCCGGGCGCTTTCGTACTGGGCAAGGGCGCGGCCCATGGTCTCGTCCGCGATCTGTTCGCAGGCCTTGAGGTAGTCGGCATTGCTGGCAAAGGCGGCGCGCTCGGGCAGCGCGGGCCGGTCGATGGCGAGGCAGTTGAAGCGCGAGGCGGCAAGCCATGCCCGGTCATTCGCCGGCCGCTGCAATGCGGCAGACAGGCGGATCAGCGCGTCGGGCGTCAAGGTGATGACGTCGTTGTCCCAGCTGCCGCCGGCCGCGCGCACCGTGGCGCCGTAAGAAGGGCTGGCGCTCATGCGAACCTCGGCGAGGAATCCAGCCCCGCCGCCCGTTCTTCGGCGTGGTGGGCGGCAATGGCGGACTGCTCATGCGATCGCGCAGCAATGGCCTTGCGGACGATGGCAAGGTGGCGGCCGGGCTCCGGCTCGTCGTTTTGAGCGATTCTGTGGTTGCCCTTGGCGACGCAAGGACGGCCATGCGGGATGCCGATGCCGTCAGCGGCTTCCTGGCACAGGCCCGCCAGGGCGAGGTCGGCGGGGCTCACGCTGCGGCTCCGGTGGCCTTGGCACGCTGGCCGTCGGCGTAGGCGCGGGCGTAGTCGCTGCCCTTGGCGGCCAGCATGGGGCGGCCCTCATAGCCGCGCTGCCAGCCCTCCCGCATGGAGCCCGAGGGATGCGGGTTTGCGCTCCCGGTTGCCTTGGCGATGGCAGCGACGACCTCGACCGGCGCATCGCAGCCTTCACGATGGCATTGCTCGATGACGATCTGCAGGGCGGCCAGCAGGTCCGGCGCCGCCGCGATCAGCAGGGCGTTTGCCTGATCAACCCCTTCGCCTTCACCGTTGATCCGCGGGCTACCGCAGCAGCCGCAACCGCCGACGATGGAGAAGCCGGCAGGGTCGCCGGCAACAAGGCTGTCGGCCTCAACGCGCCACGGAGCCGGCGTGTGCTGCGCGGCCATCACTGCACCACCACCAGGGAGCCGAAGTCGTCAGTGACGGCCTTGTGGAGGCGGCGGCCCACGCCAGCTTCTGCCATCAACGCCGCTGCCGCGCCCATCACAATGAGTTCGGTGTACCGCGAGTCGATGGACCGGTCGATCTTGTCGTGGCGGCTGATGCGCAGGCCGTCGAAGTAGAGAGTGCCGCCCCCGAAGGTCGTCCAGTTCTCAACCGTATTCGAGTTCGGCTGCGACCACTGGATGCGGCCGGACTCGTCGGGGCAGTAAACAGGGCCTGGCTGGCCGCTGGTCGCTTCGCTGTGTGCCATCTTTCCTCCAAGCGCCCGGGATTGGGCTTGGAGGGGAGTCTGGTTCAACAAGACAATAGCGTCAAGTTAAACCATACATTCGGCTTAGAACAAGTTTTCATGAAGTTGTACGGCGCAACCGGACAAAACTGAATAAGGAAGCTCCAGTGTCGCCACGCGCTGCGAGCGGCGACATTTCCTCATCACAAGTGAGTAGTGTTACTGGCGGTAACCCCAACCCCCGTTTGTGGGAGGCGCCGGCGCTCTGCAATGGACACTTGCAACGCGGGCATCGTGTTTTTACGCCGTTGCAAGCCTCAGTTGCAGGCTGACGATGGCCGTAAGCCGGCCGGGATACAGTCCTACTCATGCCCCAAAGAGCCAAGCGCAGGGCATTGGGTGTACGCCTGCGCCTAGCCAGACTAGAAAATCGCCTTTCGCAAACTGAAGTAGCAACCGAGTGCAGAGTGAGTCATCAAGCGGTGTCCGGCTGGGAAGCTGGAAGAGCCAGCATCAGCGCGGTGCGATTGGGGGAACTGGCCACCCTCTACGGGGTGTCCACGGACTACCTGATTTTTGGCATTGGGGACATTGACCTGGCGGTGGGCGTGCGGCAGTACTTCGACGTGATGCCGCCGGCCTTGCGAGACAGGTGCCTGATGATGTGGGCGTTGTTCGCCCGGCGCGGTGTACCTGGGCCGTGATAGCCCATCCATTTGGGCAACAAAAAACCCGCCGCAGCGGGTTGAGTTGGCGAGCTAGGGCGCAGAGCAAGCGGCGATTGGGCCCCTATTGGGGGCGAAGCTGTCTTTGTCCAACGGGAAGATGGTTGGCTTGTCGTAGCCGGTATTGGCGCTGGCTTTGAACTCGCCCTTTCCGGTCCCTCCTGTCGTAACCCACTTTCCCTCTTGAAACCGGTACTCAATACGGCTGGTGAAGCGTGTCGAACGCTCAGCAATGTCAACCTTGAGCGCGCCGGCCTCGCTTTCGGTTTCCGCTCGGCTGTTCGCCGTTACCTCAATGATCTGCACAAATGCTGAAAATGGTGACACGAGGGAGTCTGTTTTGCGGACGTCATAGGATAGTTCGCTCGGGGCTGAGACCACCTTGACCCATGCTTTCACGCGCTCATTGTAGAAAACGCGCTCAAGGGATTGCGACTCGAATGCCGTCTTGCAACGCTGGAGGATTGGCTTGAAGTCATCCAGTGGGCCGGCCACAGCGGCGCCGGCGACGGCCGCCACGGTGACAGTGGCGGCGATTGAGCGAATGAGCATGGCCATTCCTACCTCTACTGTTTGACCGGCTTGCGGTTGCTGCCCGGATCGTGAAGAACCCGTGGCACTGGCCGCATCAGCAAGGCAAGCAGGTCGGCGCGCTGCTGCTCGTCCAGCTGGCCCACCGCTTTGGCTGCGGCGACGACCCGCGCATTGCCGAACGGGTCTTTAGACCCAAACAGCAGCTCGTCCGCGCTCTTTCCAAGTTTTAGGCATAAGAGGTAGAGCTGGCGAACGGATGGGAAGTGGCGCTCCGATTCCCAGTCCGAGATGGTCTGGCGGGAAGCGTGCTTGCCGGCCGTTTCACCAAGGTCCGTGCCCAAGGCGGTCCCGGACAGCCCAGCGGCCTCCCGCGCCTCTTTCAGCCTGGCGCCAAAGCCGAGCTTCTTGTTTTGCGTGGTGTCGTTTGACAGCTGTGAGTCGGCAGTTGCCATTCGGGGAGCATAAGCAGGCTCGGCCAAATGAAAAAACGGTTGTATGGCACAACTTGACATTAAATGTCCGGTTGAACCATACTGCACAGATGACCTCATGGAATGTCCTATTCGAGCGCCGCGACGGGTTCCAGGCACGGCTTGGCCGCCGCCTGGCGCTCTCTCGGCAGACCATCAACGAATGGCCCACCAAGGGCATTCCCATCCCGTACTGCGCGGGCGTCGAGGCTGAGTGCAAGGGCGAATACCGCCGCTGGCACTTCCGGCCGGCGGACTGGCACCTGATCTGGCCCGAACTGATCGGCACCGACGGCGCGCCCGAGCCTGCCCCCGCGCAGGTCGAAGGGCAGGCCGCACATGGCTGAAGCCCGCCCTTGGCCCTTCATGGTCAGTGCTTCGGCATGCCCGTCCCCTCTTGTGGTCCGGACTCCAGATACCGCACCTGTTTTTGCAGTGCCTCGATCAGCTCTCGGGCCTGTTGCAACGTCAGGGCATATCGCGGCGACTGGTGGGCGTCTTCCACGCGCTGCGTCTGGTGCGTCAGATACGAAAGCCGGCACATGACAACCCCATACGCGCTGATCGGCGCCAGCTCCCAGCCTGTGACTGGTGCCAAAGGCAATTCTTCCTTTTCCATGTCTGCCCCTTCCGCTGATGGTCGTGTGAAGACCTCCATCGTAAGTCGGGGAGGGCGGGCGCCTTTTCGAGTTCATGCCAAGCAGTTTGCAGGCTGAACCCCCGCCTGTCTTTCACAACTATTGAGGAGTCTCGCTATGGATGTCCAAACAGCAGCGCAGAACGTGGCCGAGGATTACAAGGGCGCCGGCGGCAGTGGCGCAAAGGCCTTGGCCGCCGACATCGACAAGAACGGCACGACGTTCGCCCACCAGCTGAGCGAGACCGGCGGCGCGGTCCTGGGCCTGCGCACTGCCGTGAAGATGACCCTGCGCAGCAAGGACCTGCGCATCCTCAATGCCTTCGCCTCCGAGGCCGGCTGCATGGTGTTCCCGCTGCCTGAAACCCTGAAGGTCGAAGGCAACGGGACCATGCAGGACCTGGGCGACACCGTGCGCGAGTTCGGTGAGGTGATCCAGGAGATCAGCGCTGATTCTGTGGACGGCGAGTTTTCGGCCAATGAGGTGCAGCGCATCGAGCGCGCCTGGGGTGAGCACATCGCCGCCGGCCAGCGAATGATCGCCAACATCCGCGCCAAGCACGACGCCGGCAAGGCCAAGCTGCAGAGGGTCGCATGAGCAAGCACCCCAAGCCCCGCAACTGGCGCGCCTTCCCCATGACAACGCCGACCAGCCACCGCGGCTCCATCAGCATCCCGAGCGGCGCACAGGCGCAGAAGGATGCAGACAAGCGGGCGCGGCTGGTGGGCAAGCCCCTGGGGACGGTATGACCGCCGCCGCCCACGCCGCCGCGCCCAGCCGCGCCCAAACAGCCCAGCCACACCCTGAAACAGTGGCCCAGCTGTCGACCAACTTCGACGCCGACCACAAGGCCCGCAACAGCGACCCTGAGACCAGCAAGGCAGCAGCACGGCGCACGGTGCACTTCGCCACCAGCCACGCCGGCCGCATCCTGCTTGCGCTGCAGCAGCACGGGCCGATGAGCCCGAAGCGGCTTTTCGACTTCACCGGCCTGAGCGTTGTCCAGATCGACCGCCGCCGCCTTGAACTTATCCGGGCCGGCCTGGTGCGCATCAAGAAGGCCGACGACGGCGCCACGATGACGCACGACGGCTGCGAGATCCTGGAGGCGGTGCGGGCGTGAACTTCTACAAGCGTTTTATTGGCGATATTACGGCCAAAACTGGCGGGCTTTCCATGTCACGAATGGGCGCCTACGACCGCTTGCTGGATCACTACTTTTCCACCGAGCAACCCATCGCGCCCGATGAGGTTTACAGCATCTGCCGCGCCATGAACAAGCAGGAGCGGACTGACGTAGATCATGTCCTGGCTCGCTTCTGGTCCCTCTCACACGAGGGCTACACGCAGAGCAAGGCCGACGAGGTGATCGCCAAAGCTCTGCCTCTGATCGAGGCCGCCAGGGCGAACGGGAAGAAGGGCGGAAGGCCCAAGAAACAGAACCCAGACGAAACCCAGCCGGTTTCTAAAAATAACCCAGCGGAAACCCAGAGCGAACCCAGCTCGAAAGCTACCCAAAGCCAAAGCCAGATACCTACTTCTGCCAAAGTAGGTAAGAGCGACAAGCGCTCATCGCCCCTGTCATGCCCCGATGACGTTGAGCAGCAGACCTGGACCGACTGGCTGGACCTGCGCAAACGCAAGAAGGCCAACGTCTCGGAGACGGTTGTTGCTGGCGCGCGGGAGCAGGCGGCGCTTGCCTTCCTCACCTTGGAGCAATTCCTGCGGGTCTGGTGCCTGCGCGGATCGCAGGGCCTGTTTGCCGATTGGCTCAAGCCCGAGGAACGCGGCCGGCCGCAGCAGACCGGGGAAACGGCGTGGCAGCGCAACCGGCGCGAGCGGGTCGCTGACCTGGCGCCCGGCATTGCCCGACAGGCCCCCGGCGCCCCGGCGCATCCCATCACCATCGACGAAGGAGCTGGCAATGTCGTTGCCCTTGCAAGCCGTTGACCGGCTGTTTACCCGCCTGACCGCCACCTATGGCCGTCAGTTCCTGGACCTGTACGAGGGCCTGGACAGCAACGCCATCAAGACCTCCTGGGCGCACGAGCTGTCCGGCTACACCACCCGGCTGGCGGATGTGGCCTGGGCGCTGGAGAACCTGCCCGAGCGCGCGCCCAACGCCATCGAGTTCCGCAACCTGTGCCGCAAGGCGCCCACGACCGACACGGTGGCACTGCCGGCGCCGCCGGCCGACCCGGCCCGCATCCGCAGCGAACTGGAAAAGCTGCGCCCGTTGATTGCGGCCGCTCGGGCTGTTGGTGGCAATGCGAACCTGGACTGGGCCCGCCGCATCGTGGCGAAGAAGGATGCGGGCATGAAGGTCAACGCGCTGCCGCTCAAGATGGCGCAAGAGGCGCTGGCGCGCAAGGGAGTGGCAGCGTAATGCCCGCAAAAGGATCTGGCGTGCAGACGGCTGCTGACCTGCAGGCCCGCTGCGATGTGAACGAGGTCACGGATTGCTGGCACTGGACCGGAGCATTGAGCGACGGCCACCCCCGCATGTGGATCTGGGATCACCGCTACGGCAAAACTCGCGTGGTAAGTGGGCCGCGCGGCGCCGCGCTGATTGGCGGCCTTGCGATGCACAAGGGCTGGCGCGCCTGGATGACTTGCGGCTGCAAGACCTGCGTCAACCCGGAGCATGTCGAAACCGGCACCACCAAGCAGTGGGGTGCATGGTGCCGCCAGGCCGGCGTCATGAAGAACAACCCCCGGCGCCGCGCTGCTGTGCGCCGCCGTTGGGCAGAGGAATCGCCGGAAAACTTCGCCATCGCCAAGGCGGTCCGGGAATCGGCCGAGACCGGCCTGGCCCTGGCCGCGCGCTTCAACAAGAGCCCGCAGACCATCAGCAAGATGCGCAACAGCGTGTCGTGGGCGCCGCTGGTCACGGTGTTCTCTGGCCTGGGGGCGCGATGACCAATGGACTATCTCACCGAGGTGCTGGCGCATCTGGCCTGGATGGCGAGGATGCCGGGGGCGAAGGCGCACGCATGGCACCGAGCGCAGGAACTGGCGAAGCTCGACCCGATGTTCGGGGATCTGCCGGCGCGGCTGACCGAGGCAATGCAATCGCACGCAGCATCCTTCGTTGGGCCCGTGGCCGCCAGCCAGACTTTGTGATCGGCGGGCAGGACGCGCCGTACCTGCGCCGCCACTGGCTGCTGCCGCGCAACCGCTTCTTCAACATCTACGTTCATGAGTTCCTGCGCAGCGATGACGACAGGGCGCTGCACGACCACCCGTGGCTTTTCAATGCCTCTTGGCTGATCGACGGCATGTACATGGAGCACACCATCGCGGCGGGCGGCGTGCGCCATGAGCATGTCCGCGTGGCCGGGGATTGGAAGTTTCGCTGGGGCCGCGCACCGCACCGGGTTGAGTTGTTCGACGCCGCCCCGTTCGTTTCAGGCATCTGCAAGCCGTGCTGGACCGTCTTCATCACTGGCCCTGTGGTGCGCACCTGGGGCTTTCATTGCCCCAAGCGTTGGGTCCCGTGGCAGGAATTCACCGATGCACGCGACAAGGGCTCCATCGGGAAAGGGTGCGGGGAATGAGCAACGACCGCATCACGTTGCCGCTGTGGAACCAGCAGCAAGGCTACCAAGCCGTCCTGCAAGCCTGGGCCTGGGCCAAGTCCATGCTGGCCGCTGGCCATCGGCTGGTTCTGGTTGTTCGCCGTGAAACACGCTCCATCAAGCAGAACGCCCTGATGTGGTCCTGCCTGACCGACTTGTCCAAGCAAGTCCAGTGGTTCGGAAAGACGCTGGACCCGGAAGGCTGGAAGGACTTCATCACCGGCCATCTGAACGGCCAGGAGCTGGTGCCCAACATGGACGGCACTGGCTTCATCAGCCTAACCAAAGGCCGCCACACCAGCGACATGACCATCGCGGAATGACCGCAGTGATTGACCTTTGCCACGCCTTTGGGGCGGACAAGGGCGTCAATTGGTCGAAGACCTCACTTGGAGAGCAGCAATGACCAAACCCACCACCCCTAACCCCTGGGGCCTGACTGCCCGCCAGTGCGAGGTGATCGCGCTGATCGTCGCTGGAAACAGCGCTAAGACCGCAGCCAGGGTTCTGGGTCTGAGCTTTCACTCAGTTGAAAAGCACATGCACCTCGTCAGAGAGCAGATGGGAGTGCACAGCGTGGTGCAGGCGGCGCTGAACTGGGACCGGCACCACCGCCCATTCAAGGACAGCCCCTGATGCTTCGCCGCACCCCAATGAACCGCACGGCCTTCAAGTCCGTCATGCAGGCCACCAAGCCCTGCGCGGTTTGCCATGGGCCATTTGTCCCTGCCCGCCCCATGCAGCGGGTCTGCGGGATGGTCTGCGCAAGGAAGGTGCCTGTCATCCAGCGAAAGCAGGAGGCGGCAGAAACCCGCGCCCGCAAGGAGGCCATCAAGAAGCCGAGCAAGTCCAAGGCAGAGGCGCAGGATGAGTTCAACAAGTGGGTGCGCGCCCGCGATGCGTTCCTGCCGTGCATCTCCTGTGGCACGGTAAACCCGCCGATGAAGCCGGGCGGGCAGTGGGATGCCGGGCACTTCCTGAGCCGTGGGGCATACCCAGAACTGGCCTTCAACGAGGACAACTGCCACAAGCAATGCAAGTCCTGCAATGCAGGAAGCGGCAAGTTCTCGCACAAGGCCCGCACCGTCAGCCAGGCTTATGAGGTGAATTTGCTGGCCCGCATCGGTGCCGATCGATTGGCTGCGCTCAAGGGGCCGCACCCGCCCGCCATGCGCTCGCAAGACGACTTCGAGCAGCTGAAGGTCACCTACCGCGCCAAGCTGAAGGCGCTCAAGGAAGGCCGGCCATGAACCTGCGCCAGATCAAGCGCCGCGCCTACGGGCGCAACAAGCAAGAACACTTCATGCGCCGCTTTTGCAGCCGCATCGTGTTGCGGATGGTGCAGCGCGCCTGCGATAGGGCCTACATGGCGGTGGCGCGCGCGATCCTGCGCCAGCAGCAGGAGTTCGCGGCGATGTTCCTTGCGGAGACCGAACAACTACTGGCCCAAGAGGCCGAGAAAGGCAACCTGTGAACCAACTCAATACCGCCTTCTGGGCCTGTTTGATCGTCGCCAACATCTGGATGGCCGCTGGCGACAGGCTGCAGGCCTGCATCTGGACTGCGCTCTCCACCTTGGCGTGGATTGCAGGCCGCCGCTGGTCCGGCCTCGCCGGCTTCTGGTCGAAGGTCTGGAGTCGCTAGCAAAACCATAGCGAAGAACGCACAGCAGCTATAACAAAACGGGACTCACCATGCTGGAAAACACAGACCGCCCAGGCCTCGATGAGCAGTACATCATGGCCACCAACGCCAGCGACCTGACCGTCGATCCTGACCGCACGGGCCCGGCTGACCACCTGATCGCGGCCGGCCTGGTGGGAAACCGCATGGGATCCATCCTGATCCACCTGGTGGGAGAGTGGGCCGCAGCGGACAAGCCCCCGAAGCTGGGCGAGCAGGAGATCGTCGCCATCGCGGAGCAGCTGCCCCGGCTCAATGGCAAGGGGAAGCTGGACATGAAGCGCGCGCGGGCCCAGGCCATCGCGGGCCGCGCGCGGGCGCTGCGCGAGTGCTACCTGACCCTGACCAGCCGTGGCGCCGCCCTGGCCATCATGGGCGAGTGGGCCATCCGCCGGGACGTCGACCCCGACCTCCTGAGCCCCACGCTGTACCGCTACCTTGCCCCGGCGTGCCCCGTGTGCGATGGCCTGGGCAACATGAAACTGCCGGATGCCCCGGCGCTCTGCAAGCAGTGCCCGGCCTGCAACGGGTCCGGCGTCTATGCCGTGGCGCTCGGCGGTGATCGGGTCATGAGCTGGCTCAAGGCCTGCGCCGGCAAGGCCAAGGCCCAGCGCGGAAACCTGATGTACGGCCGGGCCGAAGTCACCCCCATGGCCGACAGGCTGCGCGGGGAGATCGAGCCGGAGCAGTCCATCAAGGTGGCCGAGGCCATTGCAGCGGTGGCGCGGGAGAGCATGGACAACGTCTACAAGCCGAGGAAAATCGGGCCATGACTCAACAGCTTTTCACCGGCCCAGCGTCCCCCAAGGCGCTGGCCTTCATCACTGAATTGGCCGCCCTGTGCGAGCGCCACGGCGTCATGCTGACCACCTCCGGCTATGACGGCATGCAGGTCTGGGACCGAAAGCCGGAGGACCGTGAGCCGATCCACGCAGCGGGCATCGATGACATGACCGAGCAGCCGCCGCCGCCCGCGCCGCGCTTCAAGGTGGGCGACATCGTCCGCCAGTACCACACGGCCGCGAGGCTGACCTGGACGGATGCAGAGATCTGCTACGTGCACGGGAATGGAGCGATTGACGTTCAGGACGTGAAGACGGGCGCGGCCTACGGGTGGAGCGAGAGCATGGTGGAGAAGCCGTGACGGCACAGCAACAAAAGGCTTGCAGAGCTTGACGGACAGGGGCACAATCGCGCCCAACACCGCGAGCCGGTGTCCGCCTTATGAGGGCAGAACCTGTCGAACACTAGACGCCGGCGCAATTCCGGGTCGACCTGCGATAGACGAACTCGCCCTGAAGAATCCCAAGCCCGCCACTGCGCGGGCTTTTTCGTTTCCGGTGGAAGTAGCCGGTCAGGTGATGGCAAGGGATTGGGCGGAAGCCCTGCAAACCCCGGGTTGCGGATTCGCGGCCGACTGCCCCAGCCCTGGCCGCCTCCTGCACTGCAGGCCGCCGACCTATCCCGCCACCTCTCACCCAGCACGCCGCTTCATGGGCCGTCAGGCCTCTAGGCATAGGGTGAAGTGGCTACAGCCTTCGCAGCTCCAGTGGCACAGAGATAACGGCTGCATTCCCTGACGTAGCTCAGCGCGGTTCTGGCTCTCCCCAGGACAGGCGGGCGGGCAGGGACACCCACAAGGACGCGCCATGGAAGCAAACACCGCCTGCCTTGCTGTATCGGTGCTTGCTCTGTGCGCTGCCATGGTGGCCAGCTGGTGCGGCCCCGCCCTGGCTGACCCGTTCGACGTGCCGATGCCAGGCCCTGAGTCCATCCTGGACCACGGCCAGCCGCACGAGATGGCGGACAACACCTTCGGCTGCGGCAATCACTTCTACCGCGCCGACGGTTGCCCGAGCTGTGGCGCCAAGACGCCAGGCCCCCGGTGAAGCTCACCACCCTCAAGAGCACGCTGCCCCGCCTTCGCTCCACACTGCAGGGCCTGCCGGCCGCCGGCGACAACCGCATGAGGGGCCGCAAGGCAGTGAACCGCAGGGCTGCCCACCTCGCCCGCCAGCCCCTGTGCGTGGAGTGCGAGAAGGAAGGGCTGGTCACAGCCAAGGGCTGCATCGCCGACCACACGCTGCCCCTGTGGGCAGGAGGCAAGGACGAAGAGGCCAACCTGCAGACGCTGTGCCAGACCCCGCACCACGACGCCAAAAGCGCATGCGAGGCGGCCATGAGGGCGGCAGGGGGCTGGATGGCAAGGGCCTGCAACTGCGGGCAGCACCGCGCAACCTGACGCACCACGCTGGCGCAAAGGGGGAGGGGGGTCGAATCTTCCCGACCTTCCGACCCGGAAACCACATGGTTCCTCACGCGCAGATTATTTCCCTCCGTTTGAATTGAACAGAGGGCGAATTCAATAGGGAAATTCAAACATGGCACGAGGTGGAGCCCGCCCAGGGGCTGGTCGCAAGCCAAAAGATGGGGTCGAGGCCAAGCGGCCCCGGAAGAAGAAGGCCTTCACGGCTGCGGACGGCACGAAGACGGCTGACGCGCCTGAGAACTGGCCCTTCGGCCGCGCGCCTGAGGCCCCCGCACCTGCGCCGGCCCCCGAACCTGTCAAGCCTGTCGACCCGGATTCCGAAGACGGCCTGACCGACGAACAGCGGGCCGGCCTGGCGCCGCTCGATTACCTGCTGGCGGTCATGCGCAGCCCTGGTGCATCGAAAAGCGCCAGGCTCCAGGCGGCCATCCAGGCGGCGCCCTACATGCACGCCAAGCCGGCGCCGCTGGGCAAGAAGGAAGGCCAGAAGGACGCGGCCAAGAAGGCGGCCAGCAAGTTTGCGCCGGCCGTGCCGCCCCGCCTGGCGGTCGTCGGCGGTAAGAAGGGCTGACGGTGGACTGGTCGACGGCATGCCCGGACTGGGCAGAACGGCTGCTGGCCGGCAAAAGCATCATCCCGGCGCCGATCTATGTCGACCAGGCGGCGCGCGCGCTGGACATTTTCAAGGCCTTGAGGGTCACGGACCTGCCCGGCAAGCCCACTTTCGGCGAGTGCTCCGACCAGTGGGTATTCGACTTCGTGGCGGCCATCTTCGGCGCCAACGATCCCGACACCGGCAACCAGCTGATCCGGGAGTTCTTCCTCCTGATCAGCAAGAAGAACACCAAATCGACCATCGCGGCCGGGATCATGCTGACCGCGGTCATGGTCTGCTGGCGCGACGAGGAAGAGCACCTGATCCTGGCGCCCACGAAGGAGGTCGCCGACAACAGCTTCAAGCCGGCCGCGGCGATGGTCCGGGCGGACGAAGAACTGGCCGAGTTGTTCCATGTGCAGGACCACCTGCGGACCATCACCCATCGGATCACGAACGCCTCCCTGAAAGTGGTGGCGGCCGACACGGAAACGGTCTCTGGCAAGAAGTCCGGCCGGGTCCTGGTCGACGAGCTGTGGGTCTTCGGCAAGCGGGCGAACGCCGAAGCCATGTTCATGGAAGCCCTGGGCGGCCAGGTCTCGCGCGACGAAGGCTGGGTCATTTTCCTGACCACCCAGAGCGACGAGCCGCCGGCCGGAGTATTCAAGGAAAAGCTCCAGTATTTCCGCGACGTGCGCGACGGCAAGATCCTGGACCCGAAATCGCTGGGCGTGCTCTATGAGTTCCCCGACGAGATCATCCAGGCCAAGGGCTACCTGGACCCGAAGAACTTCCACCTCACGAACCCGAACATCGGGCGGTCCGTGAGCGCCGAATGGCTGGAGGACAACCTCAGGAAGAACCAGTCCAAGCAGGACGGCGCCTTCCAGCAGTTCCTGGCCAAGCACCTGAACGTCGAGATCGGGCTGAACCTGCGGACGGACAGGTGGGCGGGCGTGGACTTTTGGGAAGCGGCCGGCGACCGCAAGATCACGCTGGACTACATCCTCGATCACTGCGAAGTGGCGGTGATTGGCATCGACGGCGGCGGCCTGGACGATTTGCTGGGCCTCGCAGTCATAGGGCG
The DNA here is from genome assembly GCF_936925435.1 of uncultured Ramlibacter sp. Taxonomy (GTDB): domain Bacteria; phylum Pseudomonadota; class Gammaproteobacteria; order Burkholderiales; family Burkholderiaceae_C; genus Ramlibacter. Next base: position 78,939 of record NZ_CAKZHQ010000023.1, read on the forward strand.
CGAGCGCGACACCCGGCGGTGGCTGCTGTGGGCTCACGCCTGGGCACATGAGATTGTGCTGAAGCGCCGCCAGGAGATCGCCCCGAGGCTGCAGGACTTCGCCAGGGCGCGCGAGCTGACCCTAGTGGCCAGGCCGGGCGACGACGTCGACGGGGTTGCGGACATCGTTTGCCGTGTGCGCGACGCCGGCCTGCTGCCTGAAAAGCAAGGAATCGGCGTTGACGGCGCCGGCATTGCCGACATCGTGGACGCGCTGACGGGCCGGGAATTCACGACTGACCAGATCGTCGCCATTTCGCAGGGCTGGCGCCTCAATGGCGCAATCAAGACCATGGAGCGCAAGGTCGCCGGCGGCGAATTGATGCACGGCGCGCTGGACTTGATGGCCTGGTGCGTCGCCAACGCTCGCACAGTGCAGCAGGGCAACGCCATTTCGATCACGAAGCAGGCCAGCGGGACGGCAAAGATCGACCCGTTCATGGCGGCCGTCGATGCCGTGACGCTGATGGCCCTGAATCCGGTGTCCACCGGCAAATCCTTCTGGGAAACCGCCTGATGAAGCAAAAACTGCAGAAATTCGCAGCGAAGGCGGCCACCTGGGGGCCTGATGCGCTGATGGTGGGGGGCGCCGCGGGCGTTTCCTACGGTGCAGGGCTGGTGTACGTGCCCGCCGGATGGATCGTGGCGGGGTTGTTCTCGCTGGTGGCTGGCTGGATGGCCGCGCGGAGCGCCAAGTAATGGGGTTCCTGGCCGACGCTGTCGCCGAGCAGAAGAGCGCCGGCAATGTCTGGGAGCGCTGGGTGCAGCTGATGGACCTGGGCCGCCAGTCCAAGGCGGGCCCATCGGTCACGCTGGATTCCGCCTTCAGGGTGTCGGCCGCACTGGCTTGCATGCGAGAAATCTCGCAAGGGCTTGCCCAGGTTCCGTTCAAGCTGATGCAGGACTACGAAGAGGGCGGCCTGGAGCGCAAGCGCGCGGCCAGAAAGCATCCGGCATACAAGCTGATGACGGTCAGCCCGGACGGTCGCCTGACCTCCTTCGAGTTCATCGAAACAATGGGACTGCACGCGAGCCTGGGCAATGCGTATGCCTTCAAGGGCATGTATCGCGGCAAACTCGGCGAGGTTTTCCTTCTGGACCCGGCTCGCTGCCGCGCGGAACAACAGGAGGACTGGAGCGTTCGCTACTTTGTGCGCGGAAAGTCCGGCGAAGAGCAGGAAATTCCAGCCAGCCAGATCTGGCACCTGCGCGGGCCAAGTTGGAATGGGGTGCTGGGCCTGGATGTGCTGAATCTGGCGCGTGAGTCGCTGGGCCTGTCGATGGCACTGGAAGAAAGTGCGGCTTCGTTGCATGCCAACGGTGTGCGCCCGAGCGGGGTGTACTCGGTCGAGGGCACGCTGAACGACACGCAACAGAAGCAGCTGACAGCCTGGCTGAAGAAGGAGGCCGGCGCCAACAACACCGGCACCCCTTTGGTGCTGGATCGGGCTGCGAAATGGTTGTCCACGGCCATGACGAGCGTGGATGCTCAGCACCGCGAGATGCGTCAGGACCAGGTGGAGGACGTTTGTCGGTTTTTCGGCGTGCTGCCCACCATCGTGGGCTTCACCGGCGACAAAGCGAACACCTACGCAAGCGCCGAAATCATGGAAAACGCGCACAAGGTGCGTACTCTGGGCCGCTGGTACAAGCGCGTGCAGGACTCGGCCAACTTGCACCTGCTCACCGATGCCGACCGCGACAGCGGGCACTACTTCAAGTTCATCACGAATGCGCTGATGGCGTCGTCGGCCAAAGACCGCGGCGACTTCTACGCGAAGGCCCTGGGCTCTGGCGGATCGCCGGCCTGGATGTCCCAAGACGAGGTCCGCGCGCTGGACGACCTCGATCCGTTCGGTGGCGAGGCTGCCAAGCTGCCGCCGCTGCAAAACCAGGCCAAACCGGCCCCGCAAACGGCGTAAATCGCCCCCAAAACGACGTTCTGAGCCCGCTTTTGCGGGCTTTTTTACGCCCGAAAGGCCGCCATGGACAACCACCTGAAGACCCTGTCGAAGACGGAAAACGACCTCGTCGTCGGCAACTACATCGTGCTTTTCGGCGGGAAAGACCTCGCGGGCGAGTTTTTCACCAAAAGCACCCGCCTTGAGAGCGGCTACACCGATTCCGGCCTGCTGTACGTCGACTTCGAGCACGGTCTCGATCCCGACAACATGGGCATCGACGACTCGCACGTCCTCGGCGTGGTCGACTGGAAGAGCGCGAAGGCCGACGACAAGGGCGTCTTCGTCGAGCGCGTGCTCAATCGCCGCGCGAAATACGTCGACCTGCTGGTGGAAATGATCGAGGCCGGCCTGGTCGGCAATTCCAGCGAGGCGGTGCGCGGCAAGACCATGCGCAAGCGGGACGGCGAGATCACGCTGTGGCCGCTCAAGCGCGACACGCTGACGCTGACCCCCATGGAGCCCCGGATGCTGACGGAAAACGTCATGTCTGCGGCCAAGTCGCTGTTCGAGGTGTTCCCTCGCAGTCGCTCCCTTGCCGTTGCAACCGGCGCCGAAATTCCGGACGAGATCAAGACGATCCAGTCCATCCAAACCGTGCGAGATGCCGAGACCTACCTGCGGGATGCAGGTCGTTTCAGCCGGTCGCAGGCCGAGGCGCTCATTGCGCGCTTCAAAACGCTGTCTGCCCAGGGGGAGCCTGGCTCGGACGGTCAGTCCAAGGCGATCCAGCAAGCGATCGCAGTACTCACCTCCAAGTAAAGGAAATCCATCATGTCCGACATCAAGACGATCGACGACCTGGCGAAAGCCTGGGAAACGTTCAAGACCACCAACGACGAGCGCCTGAAGGCCGTCGAAACCGGCGCCAGCGCCAGCGACTTCGAGGCCAAACTGGCCCCGATCAACGCCGAAATCACCCGCCTGACCGATGAAGTCAAGGCCGCCGCCCTCAAGGCTGGCCGCCCCGGCGCTTCCCCGGAAAAGGCCGAGGCCGCCGAAGCCTCCCTGAAGTCTTTCAACCTGCGCCTGCAGGCCAACGCGATGGAAGCCGGCAAGTCGTTCGCGCCCGTCACGGCCGACCAGTACGCCGAATACAAGGCGGCCTGGGGCTCCTATGTCCGCAAGGGCATCGACGGCCTGACCGAAGCCGAAAAGAAGACGATCAATGTGGGCACCTCCACGCAGGGCGGCTTCCTGGTCGGTGAAGAGATGGAAGCCGGCATCGACCGTGTCGTGCACCGCTACAGCGCCATGCGCCAGGTGGCCCGCGTGATCCCCATCGGCTCGGCGAGCTACAAGAAGCTGGTGAAGACCTCCGGCACCTCCGGCGCCTCGCGCGGCGGCGAGAACACCACGCCCAGCAATGGCGGCTCGCCGCAATGGGCCGAGCTGGAGTTCAAGCCGGGCACCTACGTGTCCGAGCAGCGCATCACCAGCGAAGCCCTGGAAGACGCCACGCAAGACGTCGGCGCCGACCTGGAAATGGAAATGGGCATCGAGTTCGCCGAGATGGAAGGCACTGACTTCATCGGTGGCAACGGCATCAACGGCCCCCGTGGTCTGACCGACTACGAGAACGTCGCCAATGCGTCCTACGCCTGGGGCAAGATCGGCTACGTGGCTTCCGGCCACGCCTCCAGCTGGGCTGCGGCCAACCCGTCCGACTACCTGATCGACCTGGTGCATGGCCTGAAGCGCCAGTACCGTGCCGGCGCCTCGTTCCTGATGAACGACGCCACGCTGGGCTCGATCCGCAAGCTGAAGGACGGCCAGGGCAACTACCTCTGGGGCATGACGAAAGACTCGTTTATGGCCGGCGCTGTGGGCACCCTGCTGGGCTACAACGTCGTCACCGACGACTTCATGGCCGACATCGGTGCCAACGCCTTCCCCATCGCCTTCGGCGACTTCAAGCAGGCCTACTACGTGATCGAGCGCAAGGGCATCGCTGTCCTGCGTGACCCGGCCACGGCTTTCCCGCACGTTCGCTTCCTCGCTCGCCGCCGCGTCGGTGGCGGAGTGGCGAAGTTCGAGGCCGTCAAGCTGTTCAAGATCGCCACCTCCTGATCCATCAGGCCACGCCGCCGGGTTCTCCGGCGGCGCTCCCCACACTCAATTTTTCAAGGAATTCGCCATGAAAGACCTCATGAACCTGATCGACGTCAAGCGCGTCATCAGCCCCGTGTCCGTCGCGGACACCACCGCCCAGGTGGGCCAGATCATCGACCGCAAGGGCTTCGATGGCCTGACCTACCTGATCGCCACGGGCTCCATCGCCGACGCCGACGCCACCTTCACGGTGCTGCTGGAAGAGGGCGACGTCGCCAACCTGAGCGACGCGGCCGCGGTTGCCGACGCCGACCTGATCGGCACGGAAGTCCTGGCGGCCTTCCAGTTCGATGATGACAACGAATGTCGCAAGCTGGGCTACAAGGGCAGCAAGCGTTACACGCGCCTGACCATCACGCCGGTGGCCAACGCCTCGGCCGCGGTCCTGGCTGCGGTTGCCGTCCTGTCCGGCCCCCAAGCCGCGCCGACCGCCAACCCGCCCGCCTGATCACCAGGCTTCTGCGTGAAGAGCCCTCTCCGGAGGGCTTTTTGCATAGGACTGCACATGCAATTCAAGATCACCGTCCCCGTCGATTTCGAAGATGAGCCGGTCAGCCTGGCGGAAGCTCGTCTGCAATGCAAGGTCGATGACGACGACACGAGCCACGACGACGCCCTGAAGGCCCTGATCACCACCGCCCGCGAGTACGCCGAGCACTACACCGGCCACGGCCTGGCGCCGCAGACGCTGGAGGCGGCCCTGGACTGCTTTCCCGGCGACGACGGCGTGATCGAGCTTCCCAAGTGCCCGGTGAGCGAGGTCACCAGCATCAAGTACACGGACACGGACGGCAATGAGCAGACCTTTGCCAGCATCAAGTACGCCCTGAGCCCCTACGGCTTGGCGCGCAACCTGGCGCCAAGCTTCGGCAACTACTGGCCGGTGACGCAGGACGTCATGGATTCCGTGCGGATCGTGCAGGTCTGCGGCTACACGGCCGAACTGCTGCCCAAGGCGGCCAAGCAGGCTATGCTGATCCACATCGAGCTGGAATCCCCGCTGAACCCGCACACGCCGGCCGAGCGGGAGGCCTACGAGAAGGCCCGGGATTCCATGTTGAACAACATCAAGATTTACGGCTTCTGATGGACACGCGCCGGCGCAATCGCAAGGTGCTGATCCTGGCCCAGGCGGCGGGGACGGACGGCCTCGGCCAGCCGAATGGCGCCTGGGCCACGTTCCTGAGCCCCTGGGCCAATGTCCGCTACCTGTCCGGCACCGAGTCGATCAAGGCCAATGCAGTGACGCCGACGGCGCGCGCCTCGATCCGCATCGGCTACCGCGCCGACGTGACCACGGCCATGCGGGTGCAGCTGGGGGCGACGGTTTTCGAGATCCTGGCCGTTTTGCCCGACGAACAGCGCAAGGAGCACACGGACCTGGACTGCAAGGTAGTGCTGGCATGACCATCAAGATGGACACGCGGTCTTTTGCAGCCTCCATCGCGTCCACACGGGAGGAGGTCAGGCAGGCGGCCCGCCCCGCCGCGCAGGCAGGGATGCAGGTGATCTACGAGGTGACGCGCGCAAACGCCCCCGTTTCCGAGCACGAGCACTTTTTTCACGGCAAATCGTTCAAGACGACGGGCCAGAAGTACCTTTTCCAGCCAGGAAACCTGCGGGACGCCATCTACCAAGCCTTTAACGAGAAGAAGAGCGGCGACGGGTTCGCGTCCTATTCGATCAGCTGGAACCGGTCGAAGGCGCCTTACGGGCACATGGTGGAGCTTGGCACCTCCCGCGCCGCGGCCCAGCCTTTCCTTGGCCCGGCTCTGCACAGCCAGGCGGGCAAAGCGCAAAACGCCATGGGTGAAGAGTTCTTCCGCCGCGTGAGGAAAGCATGACCTTTGAAGCCGACCTCACCACCGTTCTGAAGACGGTCCGGCCAAAGGTCTTCCCTGACGTTGCGCCGGTTGGCACAACGGGCGACTACCTAGTCTATCAAGGCGCGGGCGGCCAGTCTCTGCGCTACGTCGAGAACACCCCGGCCGACAAGCGAAACACGCTGATGCAAGTGGCCTCCTGGGCATTCGACCGGGAAACGTCGCTGGCAATGGCGCGAGCAGTTGAAGAGGCGCTTTGCGCATCAGATCTCTTCACGGCGAGCCCCCAATCAGAGCCGATCAGCAGCCACGAGCCGGAAACCAAGAGGTACGGCTGCACCCAGAGATTCTCGATCTACAGCGCGCGCTGATAGCGCCGCCCCAAACAAGCCGCCGCGGAGCAATCCAAGGCGGCTTTTTCATGCCCGAGAGGGCGAACCTCAATGCCCGCGATGCGGGCTTTTTTACGAAAGAAGGCCCTCACCATGGCTCAAGTACCAACCGGAACCACGTTCTTCATCGCGTCGACCTACGGCGCGGCGAAGACCACCACCATCGTGACCAACGCGGCCGAGGCCGTCGTCACCAGCGCGACCCACGGCTTCACGAACGGCGACATCGTCGAAGTGACCTCGGGCTGGGGCCGGCTGCATCGCCGCAACTTCCGCATCAAGACGGTCACCACCGACACCTTCGTCCTGGAAGGCGCCGACACCTCCAGCACCACGTTCTTCCCGGCCGGCACCGGCATCGGCAGCGTCCGCAAGATCACGGCCTTCACGCAGATCACTAGTGTGATGTCGCCGGCTTCCAGCGGCGGCGAACCCAAGACCGTCACCTACAAGTTCATCGAGTCCGATGTCGAGTACTCGATCAACGACGGCTTCACCGCCACCAGCTACACGATGCAGCTGGACGCCGACTCCATCGGCTCGGCCGGCTACACCGCGCTGAAGACGCTGACCGACGTACAGACCGACACCTGCCTGAAGATGGTCATGCGCTCCGGCTCCCTGGTCTTCATCCCCTGCACGGTCGCCCTGAACGAGTCGGTGAACCTGCAAGACGGCCAGATCAATCGCAACACGGCCAGCTTCAACGGCAACAACCGTCTGACGCGCTACGCCTCCTGATCCCCGGCCGCCAGGCCACCCCTAGCACCTACCCGGCTCCGTTCGCTCTTCGCAGGGCGGCGGGGCTGGGCAAGGGCATTTCCACCCCCTGCGAAAGAACCACATGACCAAGATCGTCCTGGGCAAGCGCCCTGAAACCTTCAAGCCTTTCCCTGTCAAGTTTGAGATGCCCGACGGCACCGAGGGCGTCATCCAGGCCACGTTCAACTACTGCACGCGCACGGAATTCGGCGCGATGCTCAACAAGATCTTCGCGGTCGCCAGCAAGGACGCGCAGGTCGAGGGCGCCCTGGACTACGCGAAGATTTTTGCCGAGACCGCCGACAAGAACGCCGAGCATCTGCTGGCCGCGCTGCACGCCTGGGACCTGGACGCCGAGCTCTCGCTGAAGTCGCTGCAGGAACTGTGCGACACGATCCCGGCCGCATCGGCCGCGCTGATGGGGGCGTTCTCTGTCGCCGCCCAGCAAGGCCGCCTGGGAAACTGACCGAGGCTGCGCGCGCGCGGTACGCCCCCCAGCCCTCGCTGGCGGAGCTTCGCGCAGCCGGGTTGGAGCCCGAGGACTTCGCCCACGAGCAGGTGGAGCTCTGGCCAGAGAACTGGGAAGCCTACTGCCTGTTTGCCTTTCTGGGCACGCAGTGGCGCTACGGCATGAGCGGGCCGGTCGGTCTGGACTTCAGCGTCCTGCACCGCGAACTAGACGACCTTGGCCTGTCGGGCGATGACCGACAACGGATGAAGCACGACATCCGAGCCATGGAAGCCGCCGCGCTCGAAGAAATCCACACGAAACGCTAGGGCCTCAATGTCCGAACTTGGCAGCATCAAGGGCGAAGTTAGCTTCGACACGACCAAGGCCGATGAGGCTTTGGGCCGGGTGGAGGTGCGCGCCGGCAAGATGGCTACGGCCGTTGTGCAGGCAGGCGCCACCGCGGCCAAGGGTGTTGAAGGGCTCAACACGGCCGTCGAGAAGCTGGACAAGCAGCAGATCTCAATCCTGGAGTCCATCAAGCGTCGGTCTGTGATCGCGACCGAGGGGCAGGCAGCATTCCAGGCGCAGCGCGCTGCTATGGCCGGCATCAGTGACGCCGCCGCACCCTACATCGCCAAGCTCAAGCAGGCCGAGCAGGCGCAGACGAACCTCGGCATGTCCGCGAAGGCTACGTCGGCCGCGCTGCGCCAGGTCCCGGCCCAGTTCACTGACATCATCACCAGCCTGCAGGCCGGTCAGGCGCCCCTGACCGTGCTGCTGCAGCAGGGCGGCCAGCTGAAAGACACCTTCGGCGGCGTGGGCCCGGCCTTCCGCGCCATGGGCGGCTACCTGCTCGGCCTGGTCAACCCGCTCACGGTCACCGCCGTGGCGGTCGGCGGGCTCACCTACGCCTTCATGCAGGGCGGCAAGGAAGCCCAGAACTACGCCAAGGCGATCATCCTTTCGGGCAATGCCGCCGGCGTCACCTCCAGCCAGCTGCAGGACATGGCTGCGAGCCTGTCCACGGTCCAGGGCACGCAGTCGGCCGCTGCCGCCGCGCTGGCCGAATTCGTCGAGGCCGGCCAGGTCGGGCGCACGAACCTGGAAGCCTTCGCCGGCGCGGCGCTGAAGTTCGAGAAAGCCACCGGCCAGGCCGTGGGCAAGACCGTGGACCAGTTCGCCGAGTTGGCCAAGTCGCCCCTGGACGCGACCGTCAAGCTGAACGAGAAATACAACTTCCTGACGGAAGCGGTCTACCGCCAGATCAAGGCGCTGGAAGAGCAGGGCAGGACCACCGACGCGGCCAACGTTGCCCAGAAAGCCTTCGCCGACACGCTGGACTCGCGCGCCGCGCAGATCATCCAGAACCTGGGCCTGATCGAGCGCGGCTGGAACGGCGTGAAGGGCGCGATCAAGGGCGCCGGGGATGCGCTGCTCGGCATCGGCCGCGAGCAATCGCTCGGCGAGCAAATCAAGATCGCCGAGCGGGTCCTCCAGGACCGCCAGGCGCGCAATGCCAGCCTGGGGATCAAGGGCGGGCTCGCGACCCAGCAGGATGGCGCAGCGCTGGCCGCCCTGCGCGGGACGGAAGCCGCAAACCAGGCGAATGCAGAAGCCGTCGCCGAACAGCTCCGCCTGAATAAATCCCTGTTCGCGTTTGAGAAAGACGGCGACCAGTACCTCTCGAAGCGCGCGCAAATGGAGCGCGACCTGAACAAGGAGCGCGCGCGCGGACTGGAACTGCTGAAGGCTAGCAAGATCACGCAGGAGGAACTGGATCAGCGCCTGGCCAATATCCGCGAAAAGTACAAGGAAAGCGGCGCGGCCGGTGTCGGCGAAAGCGAGGTCGCTGGCATCAATGCCAAGGTCAAGGAGCAGCTCGCGCTGAATCAGCGGCTCCAGGCCCAGATCGCCGGCGGCGACCTCGCCGACAACGTGCAGAGCACCGAGGCCGAGAAGCTGGTTCTGAAGCTGCGCCAGGAGCTGACCACCACGATCACGGGTCAGGCGCGCGCGCAGAAGCAGCTGTCCCTGGCGGCGGCCGAGGGCCTAGTCGTCCAGCAGCAGGAAGGCCGCGGGCTGGAGCAGCAACTGAAGGGCATTCGCGAGCACGCCGCCTTGCTGGACAAGCAAGACGAATCAGTCGCCCGGGAAGCCGAGCGCACGCGCGATGCCGCCCTGGGCCAGGAAGCTGTCAACGCCGCCTTCGGCAAGAGCAAGACTGCCATCGAGCAGACCACGCTGGCGCAGATGCGCAGCAAGCTGGCCGAGAGTGACAGCGACAGCTTCCGCGCCACATACGTGGCCGGCCTGCAGAACGCCGTGGTGTGGCAGGAGCGGTACGTCAAGAGCCTGCAGCAATCGGAATTCCGCCAGAAGCAATTGCAGCTGGCCGAAACCGGCCGGGGCTTGGCCGCCGACAGCGAGATGCTGCAGCTGGAATTGAGCCTGCTGGGCCAGACCCAGCAAGCGCGCGAGCAGATCGTCGGCCAGCGCCGGGTCGAGCTGAAACTCGCCGAAGAACTGGCCGACATCGAGAAGCGGAACCTGGGTGACGACAAGAAGGAGGCGGACCTGCTGCGCGACGAACTGCGCTCCCAGGCCCGCGCCAATGCCTTCGTCGAGGCGAATAACGTCGCGCAGAAGGCTGTCCTGGACGAGTGGCAGCGCACCACGGACAGCATCAACGCCAGCCTGACCGACGCGCTGCTGCGCGGCTTCGAAGATGGCAAGGACTTCGCCGAGAACTTCGCCGACACGCTGAAGAACATGTTCAGCACGCTGGTGCTGCGCCCGGTCATCCAGGCTGTGCTGGCCCCCGTGAGCGGCGCGGCTTCCCAGCTGACCAGTGGCTTGACCGGCGGTAGCGGCTTCGGTGGCCTTGCTTCCTCTTCCCTGGGCCAGGCCTTCGGCCTGAGCAATGCGGCGGCCGTCGCTGGCAACAACCCCAGCGCATTCATCCCGGCTGGCGGCGCGCTGTCCGGCGTTGGCTCGGCGCTGCCTTATGTCGGGGGCGCGCTGCTGGTCGCATCCCTGTTGAAGGACGCCTTCAAGGGCGAGACGCGCTCGGGCGGTGTCTACCACGGCACCCAGTTCCAGGTCGGCCCCAGCGGCGGGGAGATCGGCAGTGAGGCGGTTCGTCAAGCCATCGGCGGCACGATGGAATCCATCAACGCCACGCTCAAGGCGCTGGGAAGCAATGCGCAACTGGCCGGCCTGGTTTCCGGCCTTGAGTCCAGCGAGAAGGGCAAGGGCTTCGCCTTCGCCGGCGGCACGCTGACCAGCGGCGCCGCATTCGGGCAAGGCGCGGACGGCTTCGGCTGGCAGAACCGCCGCGGCTCGATGACCACGGAGCAGGCCAATGCCGCCTTCAGCGAAGAACTGAAGCAGGCCACCCTCCAGGCCCTGCAGGCCGCCAACGTCCCCGGCCTGCTTGGCGACTACCTGCGCGAGCTGGGCGACATTGACGCCCTGAGCGGCGGCGCCCTGGATGCGGCCCTGGGCCGGCTGAACAAGGCCCTGACCGAGCGCGCATCTCTGGAAGACCGACTCTTCGCCACCACGGCGACCGACCTGCAGAAACTGACCAAGGCCCGCGAGGCCGAGCGCGCGGCCATCGACGAAAGCAACCGCGCCCTGTACGACCAGGTCGCAGCCCAGGAAGACCTGCAGCGCGCTGTCGGCGGCGCCCGCACGAACCTGCAGACGGCCTACGACGCTGAGCGCCAGGCCATCGAGTCGACCAAGTCCCGCCTGGAGACTCTGACCAAGTCGATCAGGTCATTCCGCGATGGCCTCCTGCTGGGCTCGCTGTCGCCGCTCACGCCCGGCCAGAAGTACGCCGAGGCGGCCAGCAGCTATGCCACCACCCGCGCCCAGGCCCAGGCCGGCGACGTCGGCGCGCTGGAAAAGCTGCCGCAAATCTCCGAGGCCTTCCTGGAGGCCAGCCGAACCTACAACGCCAGCGGGGCCGAATACCAGCGCGATTTCGCCATGGTGCTGGCCGACAGCGAAAACATGCAGACGCTGGCCGAGCTGCAGCTGGAAACCTCGCGCGACCAGCTGTCCCGGCTGGACCTGATGGTCGCCGGCCTGATCGACCTGAAGCCGGCGATCCTGACCGTGGCCGAGGCCGTGCGCCAGCTGGCCGGCGCCGGGGGCGGCGGGACAATCGACCCGGTCACGCAGGCCTACCAGGACCTGCTGGGCCGCGCGCCTGATGCAGAGGGCGGGGCGTATTTCCGCGGCATGCTGGCCGTGGGCCGGTCGGAAGCTGACATCCGCGCCAGCATCATGAATTCGCCGGAGTACAAGCGCCTGCGCGGCATCCCGCTGGCGACTGGCATGGACCGCATCCCCTATGACGGGTACGCCGCCACCTTGCACGCCGACGAGGCTGTCCTGAACCGGGACGCGGCCCAGGCCTGGCGCAGCAGCATGGGCGGGGAGGGCAATGCCGCTTTGCTGGCCAGGATCGACGCCCTGTGCAAGGAAGTCGAACTGCTGCGCCAGGAGAACCGCCAGGACGCCGGCGCCATCGTCACCGGGATCGTCGCCAGTGCCCAGCAAAGCGCCGAGACCATCGTGGCCGGCACGACTGACGCGGCCAGCCGGGCCACCTTTACGCGCAACGCTGCGCCGGCCCTCGCATGACCGACGCCGAATTCCTGGCTTGGCTGAAGTCGCCGAGCGCGCTGCGGTGCGCCCTGGTCGAGGCGGTCGCGTCGGTCGAGGGGGTCGAAACCACCGTCTACATGAGCAACCTCGGGTATGTCACGGCTCCCACGGACACCCCGGCCAGCACCTGCTACCACCCGGCCATCGCCACCGGCATGGAAATCACCGAGCGGCTTTCCCTGGACGGCACGCCCTCGCTGTCCTTCGGCGACATCGAGCTTTTCAACGTCGACGGCGAGAGGGACACCTGGCTGGATGACATCTGGGCCAACCGCGAGATCCGCGTCTACATCGGCGACATGCAGTGGGCGCGCGAGGACTTCCGGCTGGTGTTCGACGGCATCACCGAGGACATCGGCACGCGCAACCGTGACCGCCTGAACCTCAAGGTCCGCGACAAGAGCCAGCGCCTGAACACGCCGCTGACCGAGACGAAGCTGGGCGGGGCCACGGCCAACGCCGAACGCCTCAAGCCGCTGTGCTTCGGTGAGGTCCACAACATCGAGCCGCTGCTGGCCGACCCGGCGCTCCTGAAGTTCCAGGTGCACCAGGGGGCCATCGAGCGCGTGATCGAGACCCGCGATAACGGGGTGGTCGTTGCCACGACCAACACCCTGGCGGCCGGCACCTATGTGCTGAACCAGGCCCCGGTCGGCCAGATCACCAACAGCGTCCAGGGCGACAAGCCGACCACCTACGGCAACACCATCGCCGGCCTCGTGCGGCGCATCGCCACCGCCTACGGCGCCGACCCCCTGGACGACGCCACCGAGATCGACGACGCCAATTTCGACGCTTTCGACGCGGCCAACACCCAGCCGGTGGGCGTCTACCTGTCCGACCGGGCCAACGTCCTGGCCGTCTGCCAGCTGCTGGCCGGGAGCCTCGGTGCATCGGTCGTGATGACGGCTCTGGGCAAGCTGCGGCTGGTCAAGATCGAATTGCCGCCGCCGGGCACGCCCACCGAGGTGAATGACGCGAACATGAAGGAGCACAGCCTCGAAGTGGCCGAGCGCCTGCCGGTCCAGGCCGCCGTCAAGCTGGCCTATTGCCAGAACTACACGGTCCAGGCGAACCTGCAGACCGGAATCCCGGCAGAGCACAAGGACCTGTACCTGCAGCCCTGGCTCTTTGCCAACGCGGCCGACAGCGCCGTTGCGGCGGCCTATCGCATCAGCGAGGCTCCCGTGGCCCAGGAAACCTGCCTGCAGGTCACGGCAGACGCCCAGGCCGAGGCAGTGCGCCGCCTTGCGCTGCGCGGCGTCCCCCGCACGATCTACAGCTATAAGGCCTTCGCTGAGCTGATGCTCGAAGAGCTGGGCGGCGCGCAGACGATCACGCACTACCGCTTCGGCATGGCCGAGGGCGTGACCGGGCAGATCGTCGGGCTGGTCAAGAACTGGCTGACCGGGACCGTCACTGTGGAAGTGCTCGTCTAGTGGCCACCATCGTCAACGCGCGGGATGTGCTGCTGCAGGCGGCCGTCAGCCGGCTGAACACGGCCACGCTGCCAGCGAACATGCCGGTGGACTTCTCCAACGTCATCGGAGGCACCAGGCCGGCGAACAACGCCGACGTGACGGTCACCGCCATCAACGGCTCGATCTCAGTCACCGGCGGCGGCATCACGCTTTCGGGTGGCGGGGCGATCAAGGGCGGGCAAACAGCCTACGACACCGGGACTGGGTTTTTCCTGGGCTACAGCTCGTCGACCTACCGTTTTTCGATTGGCAATTCCTCAGGTAACAAGCTGACCTGGAACGGGTCGACTCTGAGCGTGGTTGGCGCCATCACGGGCGCATCCTCTATCAGCATCGGCAGCGGCGCCTTCCTGGTCACTGGCCTTGGCCTGGCCTATGCCGCTCAGCTTTCAGGCGGAAACGGGGACTTCTACAACGGCGATGCTCTTGCCTCAACGGCATCTAGCGCCGTCAAGGGCACCAACACAGGCCCATCGGCCCCGGGCGTGCACGGTTACAGCAGCTACACCTCCGGCAATGGCCACGGCGTCCGCGGCGAGAACGCCAACGGGTCCTCCGGTTTGGTGGGGCCGGCCAACGGTTACGACTTCTACGCCGAAGGCTCCGGCACGAACTACGGCCCCTTCACCGGCTCGCACGATGCGCTGGTGCCTATCGGGACGGCCGTCCAGGTCGGCCAGATCCTTGTCGACGTGGCGGTGGTCGAAAGGGGCGGCATCAGCAGCACGATCTGCGAAGTGGCCCTGTCCACCACTGCGGGGCAGCCCGGCGCAATCGGCGTGGCCTCCATCGTGCCGCGGGCGCTCAACGAGCTGATCCCCAACGCCTTCATCGACTTCACCGCTGGGACGGACGCCAACGGCAACCCCTCGCCGAAGTCTTCCTATCTGGCGGCCTGCTTTACCTACGAACACCTGGCAATCAACGCAGTAGGCGAGGGCCAGGTGCTGGTCTGCAACGAAGGCGGTGATCTGGCAATCGGCGACCTGATCGTCACCAGCTCCACGGCGGGCACCGGCATGAAGCAGGCCGACGACATCGTGCGCGCCAACACCGTGGCCCGCTGCCGCGAGGCCGTCACCTTCTCCGGTCCAGGCGACATCAAGACCGTGGCTTGCATCTACGTCTGCGGGTAATCCATGCCGAAACTTCGCCTTCTCTACGACAACGCCGCCGACCGCTGCACGGTCACCGCGTCGACGACCTCCGGGACGCTTGCCGCCGACAACCTCCTGACAGACATCAAGTCCGAGGTGTGGCGCTCCACCGGCACCACGGCGGCCCTGACTCTGGAGTTCGACGACGCGGAACTGTGCAGCATGCTGGCGCTGCCGTTTTGCAACCTGACCAGCACGGCGACTTTCCGCCTGCGTGGCTACACGAACGTGGACGACGTCGACCCCATTGTCGACACCGGTGAGGTGCTGGCTTCGGCATACCAGCCCTTCGGCCTGTGGGAATGGGGCGCGGCGCTTGGCGTGAACGCCTTCAGCTACTCCGGCGGGGTCTATGGCCGGGTGTACTTCACCGCCTCGGTGATCCGCAAGCTGGTGCTGGACATCGTGGACACCGACAACCCGTCCGGCTACATCGAGGCCGCGCGCGTCGTGACCGGCAGCTACTGGTCGCCGCAGTTCAACGCCTCGTATGGCGTCGAGCTTGGCCTCAATGACCAGTCGAAGCACGAGCGCAGCGATGCCAGCGACTTGCGCACCACGCGCGGCGGCACATGGCGCTCGCTGACTTTCCAGCTTGACCGTCTGGAGCCCGCCGACCGGCAGCGCATGTACGAAATCCTGCGCGGCAACGGCCTGTCGCGGCCGTTCTTCATCTCGCTTTTCCCCGAAGACGGCGATCCATCTGTCGAGCAGAGCTACCAGCTGTACGGAAAGCTGGCACGCGCTGGCGTGCTGGGCCTGCCGACCTTCGCTGTCTACAACACCGCGCTCTCGATTGAGGAAATCTGATGGCCACTTCTCAAAAGTTCTACCCGCGCCAGCCAGACTACATCGAGCAGCTCAATGCCCTGGATACCTCCACATTGGAAGCAGCCCCAGCCGCTGCTGCTGCCATTGAGGCCAAGGACCTCGCGGAGACGGCTTCCGATGAAGCTGCCATCTCAGCGACGGTAGCAGTCGACGCCGCCACGGCCGCCGAAGCCGCCGCGAGCGGGGCGGGCGTCTATGACAGCGTTGCTCTTGGGCAGGCCGCCTACCCAAGCACTTACACCGGCCCGCAATCCTTCTACCAGGTGAAGAAGGGCGGCCTGGATGCAGACGGCGTAAACATCCTGGTTCGCCAGACGATGTACCAGCGCACCGGGACCTCAACCCAGGAAGCCCTTTACACGTTGCTTCCTGCGTCCGAATTTGATTCAGCGGTTCCTACAACGCTGCACCCGGGCTATGCATGGTCGGTGGATGACGCTGCGGGTCGTTCCGCTATCGGCGTGCGAACCGACGGGGCCTTTGAAGCGCCCGAAGCGTATGTCGATGAGTTGCACGTCGAATCCATCAACGGAGAGGACGCCGAGAACCTTGCACTCATGCTTAGCGCGACGGTTCCGGAGGCGCCCTTGGGATTTGCCTGGTCCGTTGTGGACCAAGATGGCCGCGCGGCTATTGGGGTTCGCAACGATGGGACTTTCGAGGCCACCGACATAGCGTCGGAGACACTCACCACTGTCTCCGCCAGCGCCATTACCGTGGTCGCAACTGATCTGAGTGCGGATACGTTGAATGGAGTGTCGGTGAGCGACTATGTCCTAAGCACGTATGTTGCCCAAGGGTTCGCCACGGACATCGCACACATCCTGACTTACGGGCAATCTCTGAGCCGGGGAGAGAAGGCGACACCCGTAATCAGCACCACGCAGCCCTACGACAGCCTGAAATTCAATGGTGGCGTGCGACCTGATGACACAGGTAGTGGTCCAAGGACAAGTCTGGTCCCTCTGACCGAAACCGCCGTTTCCGGTCCTATCGGTGAAACCCCAAGCGCCGGCACCGCTCACGCGGTCAAGCAACTGATCCTGTCCGAAGACGGGATCGCGCACACGGACCAGTCATATCAATTGCTCCTGAGTGCGGATGGGCAAGGCGGGCGGACCATCGCTGAACTCTCCGAAGGCACCACCTACTACACCCGCATGGTGACCAGCATTCAGGCTGGGTTTAACCTGGCGCAGGCCGCCGGGAAGACCTATTCCTGCCCGGTAATGACGTGGACGCAGGGCGAGGCTGACTACGCGATTGAAACGGCATCTGCAGTGTACGAGGCCGCGATGGAGCAACTCCGGTCGGATGCTACGGCCTCAGTTCAAGCAATCACCGGGATCGCCAACGAGCTGTCGATGATCTGCTACCAAACGGCGAGCCACAAGCACTACGGGCTTGCCTATCCGAATATCGCGCTGGCGCAGCTACAGGCGTCGAAGGATCACGAGAACATTTTTCTCGCCACTCCGATGTACCACATGGAGTACTACGCGGTGGATCACGTCCACCTGACGCCCGCGTCGTCGAAGAAGCTTGGCTTCCATTACGGCCTTGCGTACAAGCGGGTCATCGTTGACGGGGTGCGCTGGCGCCCTCTGATGCCAATCAGCAAGATCAAGCAGGGTGCTGTTGCAACCGTGCGTTTTCATGTCCCTGTCGGCAAGCTGATGTTTGACACCACGTTGGTGGTTGAGAACACCAACAAGGGCTTCAACATCTTCAAGGCCGATGGAACCGAGATCACCATCAGCTCGGTCGTCATCACTGGGCCCGACACGATCCGCATCGTGGCAGCGGAAACCATCCCTGCTGGAGCAAAGCTGCAATACGCCTTCTACGGATCTGGCGAAAGCGGCCTCACTGATGGGCCTCGCGGCAACCTGCGCGATCAACAGGGAGACAGCATTGTCTTCGACCCTGCCGGTCTGAACTATGCCGCGCACAACTGGTGCGTGATGTTTGAAGAAATTTTCACCGAATAAGGGGGCGCCATGTCACTTTCCAATCGTGTGGCCGATGCCACTTTCACCAAGTTCATTGATGTGTCGTTCCTGCAAGCCACGGATCTTCTGGGCCTATACGAGTTTCGTGGCCCCACCCCCACCCGAAACAAAGCTGGCGTAACCGACCTGGTCGTTACTGGTTCGCCGACTTATGTGGACACTGGCGTAATCGTGAGTCGCACAAATGGTTTCGATACCGGTTATGCGCGCCCTGTTGGTGATTTCTCTTACGCGGCCCTCGTAAGGGGGGCCGATGTTCCGATCTTCGAAACGAACGGGGTCCTGTTTGTCAATGAACTCAATAACGGTGGGTCAACGAGCGCTTCAAACGGAAACCACTTGGGATACCGAGCGAGCACCATTGTTGGCAATCGCGGCGTCGCCGGCTACTTCGCGCAGTTTGGATCGAGCACCATTGTTTCCGCAACGATCCCGGTGACCGTATTCGATCCGACGAAACACTACCTGATGGCGATGACGCGCATCGGGTTCGCTGTGAAGACCTATCTTTTCGATGTTGGGCGCACCCCAACAACTGCTTCCAACACCACCCCATCTACTGAAACCGTGCCCCGCAATATCCAGATCGGCACCTATACCGGAATAGCCGGGGCGTCACTTGCGGGTAGCGGGGAAATTACCGGAGCCGCTATCTGGCATAGGGGCTTGTCTTTGGCCGATCTGCAGGATGTGTACGACTACTACTCACTGAAAGCGCCGCAGCTGGGGGTCACCCTGGCGGGCGCGTAGGCCATCACCATCTTCGAAAGGAAACACTGATGGCACCCGCAACCCCAGCTGAAGCCGCGACGGGAATCGTTGCCGCGCTCATCCTGATCCTCGGCCCTGAGGTCGGGACTTATGCGTTGATCCTGTTTGGCGCGCTGATCGGGACCATGCATTCCGTTGCCAAGGTCAATTTCGACACCCTGGCAGGCATGGGTGGGCCGAAGATCAAAGCAGCCTTCTACATGGTGCGCTGGATGGGCGCGGCCGTGGTGCTGACGGCCTTCGTCGCAGCGCTGATCGTGCACTACACGGGCTTCCCGGCCGACCGATGGCCTGGCGTGATCGCCTTCGGGATCACGTTCCTGGCCGACAAGTGGCCAGGCTGGGTGGCTGCTGCGGGTGAGGCAATTGCTGCCCGGTTGGGCCGCGGGGCGCAGGGAGGTGGCCAATGACCATCGTCCTGCTCTCGGTCCACACCGTGCTGTGCGCTGTGCTTTTCGGCACAGCCTGGTGCCGCCTCGTCAAAACGACCGAGCGGCACACCTTCCCCGTGATCCGCATGGCGTTCGTGCTCGCCGCGACCGCATCCCTCGTGCTGGCCATCGCGCCGTGGGCATCGGGCCTGTGGCCATGGTTCCCGCGCTACCGGCCGCACGCCGCCACGGTCCTGATGCTCGCTTCGTTCGCTTCCGTGCAGCTGGCGACCGCGCGGCATTGGCGGGCCGGCACACCGTCCTCCTTCAATCGGGAGCAACCATGATTTCCGAAACTGACTGGCTTCGCATCCTGGCCGAGCTGGG
The DNA here is from genome assembly GCF_936925435.1 of uncultured Ramlibacter sp. GTDB lineage: Bacteria > Pseudomonadota > Gammaproteobacteria > Burkholderiales > Burkholderiaceae_C > Ramlibacter. Next base: position 98,166 of record NZ_CAKZHQ010000023.1, read on the forward strand.
CGTGCGGCCATTTACCGCGGCAAAGTGGGCGGCGCCGTTCGCCAATGCCGTCCAGCCGGCCAAGTTCAGCGCGGGCATGGCCGACATCGTCGACTGGCTGCCGCAGATCCTGCACGAATGCGCGATGCTGGAGAAGCTGCAGGAGAACCTGAACTACAGCGCAGAACGCATCTGCCAGGTGTGGCCAGGCCGGTTCCAGCGTGAGAGCGATGCCGCGCCTTACGCCCGCAACCCCGAGGCCTTGGCCAACAAGGTGTACGGCGGCCGCATGGGCAACACCGAGCCCGGCGACGGCTGGCTGTACCGCGGCCGCTGCCCGATCATGGCCACGGGCAAGGACGCCTACATCCTGCTAGGCGACCAGATGGGGCAGGACCTGGTGGGCATGCCGCACCTCATCGAGGGCCCGATCTACGGCTTGGAGGCCGCCATTGCCTGGTGGGAGGGCAGGGTGCCTGACTCCATGCTGGGCTCCCAGGTGAAGCTGCGCCGGCGCGTCAATGGCGGCCTGATCGGCATGGACCACTGCGCAAACCTCGCGCTGCTGTGCCGGAAGGTGATGGCATGAGTGCCTGGCTTTTCGCCATCCCAGGCTTGGGCCCTGTGCTCGCCGCAGCCTGGGCCTGCCTGCAGGTGCTGATCAGAGTTTGCAACGCCATCCCCGGCGCCGTGTGGGCTGTGCTGGCCCTGGTGCTGGCCTGGTGGGCCTGGGACGCAGCTGGCGACCGGGACAGCGCCCAGCGCAGCCTGGCGCAGCTGCAGCAGGCTGTGCTGGCCCAAAAGGCCGAGGCGGCCAAGAAGCTGGCGACCGAGACGGCCAACGTGCTGCGCCTGGAGCGCGAGCTGGGCGCGGCCAAGATTCAACTGGAGGCACAGGATGCGAAAAATGCTGAAACGATCGATGGCCTGCGCGCAGATCTGCTGCGCAAGTCTCGCGCTGGCGGTGGTGGCGGGCTGCGCGACCCTCATGCAGCCGGATGTCGGGGCGGTGGTGGTGGCGCCCAAGCCCAAGATCCCGGAACCGCCGGCCGTGGTGGTGAAGACGGAGCCCAAGCCAGCGGGCTACTTTCAGCGCCGCTTGAACGACTACTTCTCGAGCTCACCGGCGCCGCCGACGACATCAACCGGGCCTACATTGCCTGCCGTGTCGACTCGCTGAGCCTGCGGGCCACCCTGGCCACGACACCACCCTGAATTGCAGTTGTCTCCTCTTGGCCGAAAGCCAAGACTTCATCCCCTGGGCCCTCGCGGGCTCAGGGGCTTTTTTTGTTTGCTACTGGGCCCGCTCGGCAAGTCCGTTTTGAATGAGCTGATCGACGTCCCAGAACGTGTACACGTCGCAGGCGTTCTGCAAGACATCATTCCCCTTCTTGATGAGGCTCAATACCCCCGTTCCGCAGCCGAAGTCCTCAACACGCTTGAGTGGCCACACAAAGTCAGTGTCGTTGGAGACGACTACTGCGTATTTGATGTTTTTCATGGCCGCGTGGTAGATCAGGTCCGATGCCAATAACGTGTCGACGCCTTTCTCGGTCTCGGAGCCGTTGGCTCGCGTGGACACATGTCCATAGACGAGGCGGCAGCCGTCGAAACACGACGCACCGTGAACTTTTCTTGCATCATCGGCCTTCCGCTCGGTGGTGTAGATGTACGCGCGCGTCAGCATCCGAGGGTGGATGATGGCGGCCGCAATCTTGTGGAAGCTAGGAACCACCAGCTCTTTGTCGGCAACGTCAGGGAAAATGTTTGAGCCATCCATGAACACCATCGCGTGCTCAAACGCGACGGGCCGGGGTGGTGGAGGGTTAAGGATGCTCATATTTGCTCTGGCAGGTTCGGATCGCCTTGACGGTGGACGGCAGGTTGGATTATTGCTCGCCGCAATTTCCGACACTCACGCTCGTCGACCAGGGTCTTGAAGCGGTGGTCGGCATCGGTGATCCACTGCATGTTGGCCGGCTTGTCGGGGCCGCCGGCACAGAGCGGCAGAACATGATCCACGGCCCAGCCGGCGCAGGCGCCCGACCGGCGGCCGGTGGCAGGGCAGGGGTTGTCAGCCCGGAAGGCCCTGACCTCGGCCTGGCTGCGCTCGATGCGCGCGCCGGCGCTACAGCTGGCCAGGACCAGGAAGATGGCGAACAGGCTTCGGATCATCCAGGGTCAACGCTGACGGGCCGCAGCGCGTGCACAACGCACCACCACGCCTGGGGCTGGGTGGTGATATTGCCCGACTTCACATTGAGCACGCGGCCGTGCAGTAGCAGGCCGCCGGCGCGCGGGCTGCGCACGATCCCCACGTCTTCGAGGCTTTCCAGTGCCGGGTAGCCGGATGGGTCCCACAGCTTCGCATTGAGCTCGTGCGGTGCGTCGGGCGAGCGCCAGAACTCCAGCATTCCGACCTTGGGCGGGAACGCCGCCATGCCGGCGGGCATCTTCTCGCCGTCGTCACGCAGCCTGTAGACCTCCCACAGCACGCGGTGCGCCGGCGGCGGAATGGGGAAGCCGGCCGGGAGGTGGCCACCCCGTATCTCTGCATTGCCCACGGCGCCCTCAGTGCTTGGGTTCGGCGTCCAGGGCCAGCAGCGTGGCCGACATCTTCGCCACCAGGTCGCGCATCACTTTCTCGGTCAGCGGGATTCCGGTGCTGGTGCCATCCGAATTCGAGACCTGCAGCTTGCCTTGCCGGTTGGTCAGGTCTTCGGCATAGACCAGCGATGGGGGTGACTGGGGCGGACCGGCAGGCCGCAGGCCGCGCTTGGCACCTTCGGACTCCAGCGCCTCGGCCATCATGGTGAAGCCCTGGGCCACATGGCGCGCCATCTGCGCCGGGACCATGATGGAGCACTCGGTGCCGGCCGCTGTCTTGGCAACGGCATAGCCGACCTCGCACGTGTTTGCGTCGAGGATACCGACGCCGGTCAGTTGCACGATCCTCAGATCCTTGGGTTGCTTCATGCTGGTCTCCAATTGCACTGTCAAAGCATACAGTACACTCCGCAACCCGGCGCAGCCTTTACCCGCCAGCCTTGCGGGGTGTCCAGCACTACAGCAGCAGAGCCACCTGTTTCTCTGGGTCGGTCGGACTATCCAGGAAGACTTCCAGCGCTGGCAGCTGGATCAGCGCTGCGGCTTGGTCGATGGTCCCGTGCAGCCAGGCATCCCAGTCCCTTTCCTCCAGCGGCACCACGGCGCGCTTGTCCTGCTGGTCGGCCGGAAGGATCGCCTTGGTCTTCGGATCGACCTCGGGCCGGTGCATCAGCCGCAGCAGCGGGTGGGCGTCGCAGTTCTGCGTGATCATGGAATAGCTGCCCACCACCTCGCCGGTCTCCGCGTCGGTCCAGTCGTTCCAGATGCCGGCCAGGGCCCAGGGCTGGCCATCAGCGCGCCGGAAATGCCGCGCGATGGACTTCGCAAAGGGCGACTCGAGCGGCCCCCAGTACGGCTCCTGGAAGGTATTGGCCGGGATCAGGCAGCGCTGGCCGCGGGCCCAAATCGGCGCCGCGATGGAAAAGCGGTTGGTCAGCTTGTCCTGCCTGGTGTTGTTGGTCGACATCGGGACCAGCTTGGCGACGCCGGCGGTGCGCACCGTGCGCATGGGCCGCTGGCTGGGCGAACCGTCCGGGATCAGGCCCCATTGGCCCACGTCGCTGGCGCCGGCGGCCTTCACGAACGGGCCCGGCTTGAGCGGGGCGATGGTGACGGGGTAGGGCTTCTCCGGCAGCTTGACCAGGTGGCGCAGGTTGATCTTGTCGCGCGGGGTCGACTCGTACAGGTTGCACATGCCCGCATTTTGACGAAGGATGACTTATCCGTCTGGTCGTGCTTCAATGGCCGGCCCCGCATAAAGATGAGGTTGAGGAGAAGAACATGGCTCTCGTGGCATGCACCGACTGCGGTGCCCAGATCAGTGACAAAGCGCCGACGTGCATTAAATGTGGCGCGCCGCGCGGGCAGGCAGCTGACCTGCCAGGTGTCGTTACAACCCAGCAGACTGCAAAAAAGTACAAAGGCCTGCAGCTGGTGGCCGTGCTGCTCTGCGCGGCAGGAACTGTCTCGTGCGTGGCGAAGGAGATTCCGGCTAGCGCCCTCCTGTGGACGCTGGGGTTCGTGCTCTATGTTGCGGCGCGTTTCTCCGCTTGGTGGCGGCACGGCTAACGCGAGCAAGTTGCGCGACTTTTGCGCGAGTGTTCCGCGCTGCCATAGGCACTGTGATGCACGACGGAAAGATTGGACGCCCGTAAGTCGTTGATTTCACAGCTACACTATCCATCCAGACTGGTTTGGGACCAGAGGGTCGAAGGTTCGAATCCTTTCGCTCCGACCATTTCCAAAAAGGCCCCCATGGGGCCTTTTGCCTGTCTGCCCGTAGCTCAGTTGGATAGAGCACCGGCCTTCTAAGCCGGTTGTCACAGGTTCGATCCCTGTCGGGCAGGCCAACGCATCCATTTGCCTAACCGGCTCCCAACTGTTCAGCTTAAGAAAATTGCCTAAGCCTGAGCGCCGGGCCGGCTGTACCTTCGGGGCCCCCTTCAAGGAGATGCCCTTGGTGCAGCCGGGTCTGCCTGTCACGCCTGCGTTGGCCGATGCCCCCCTGGGCGAGCGCGGTCCGCGTCTGCGTCGGCGCCGCTTGTGGATGGAGGGCTACGTCGCCGCCAGCCGCCTGCTCGACACCGTCCTGCTGTCCCTGTTCGCCTGGGCCGGCACCGTGCCGTTCACCTTGCCCCTGGCCTACGGCCTGGCCGGTGCGGCAATGAGCAGCGTGTTCCTGTGGATGGTCTGGAATGGCGTCCAGCAGGAGATGGCGGATCCCTACATCGACCGCGTGCAGCGGGCCCTGGCGGTGGTCCTGCAGCTGGTCTTCCTCTGGATCTTCCCGCAGCTGTCGTTCTTCTTCCTGAGCATGCTGCTGGTGGTGTTCGGCTTCAGCTACCATCAGCCGCGCATGGGCTGGCGCCAGCTGACCTTCGAGTGGCTGGCGCTGTGCGCCGTCACCGCGCTGGCGATCGCCTCGGCCAAGATCAACCTCAGCCCGCCGGCCGCGACACCGCTGGAGCGGCTGCTGGTCTGGCTCACTTACTCGCTGATCGTGGCGCGCTGTGCCTTTGTGGGCTATCTGGGCAGCAGGACCCGTGGCCAGTTGCTGGACCTGAACCGGCGCTTCCGGACACTGAACGAGGATCTGGAGCACCGGGTGGTTGAGCGCACGACGCAGCTGCAGGCCAAGAACGCCGAATTGCAGGAGTGGAACAGCCAGCTGCAGGCCTTTGCCCACTCGGTTGCCCATGATTTTCGCCAGCCCATCATCGCCATCAACGGCCAGAGCAACCTGCTGGCCCGCAAGCTGGCCCAGGGCGTGGCCGGGTCCAGCTTGCGCGGCCACCTGGACCGCATCATGGCCTCGTCCCTGCAGATGGAGAGCGTCTGCGAGGGCCTGGTCCGGCTCGCTGGCGTCAACCAGGCTTCGCTGCGCCGTGTGGCGGTGGACCTGAGCGCCGTGGCCCGGGAAATCGCCGAAGGCCTGCGCACGCAGCAGCCGCAGCGCCAGGTGGAGTTCGACATCGAGGACGGCATGACCGTGCTGGCCGATCCGCCGCTGCTGCTCACGGCGATGGAGGCGCTGCTGGCCAATGCCTGGAAGTTCACCGCCCACCGTGCGCTGACCCGGATCAGCGTGCGCCGCTGCCCGGCGCAGCCGGGTGCGGCCCAAAGCTTCGAGGTGCGCGACAACGGCATCGGCTTCGATCCAGCCTACGCCCAGCAGATCTTCGGCGTGTTCCACCGGCTGCACACCAGCGAGGAGTTTCCGGGCGTGGGCATCGGCCTGGCGCTGATCGAACGGGTGGTGCACCGCCACGGCGGCAGCATCCGCGCCGAGGGCGTGCAGGGCGAGGGCGCCTGCTTTCGCTTCAGCCTGGCGGCCTGAGGCTTCGCGCCCCCTTATCGCCTTTCGTACTGGGTCTTGCCGAACAGCACTTCGCGCTCCGCCTCGGTGCGCACCGGCTTGCGCAAGCTGGCCATCACCTGGACGCCGCGCTGCACCGCCGGCCGTGCCTCGATGGTGTGGAACCATTTTTCCAGGTGCGGGTAGTCCGACAGCACGATGCCCTGGTTCTGCCAGCTGCGCAGCCAGGGGAAGGTGGCGATGTCGGCGATGGAGTAGTCCTTGCCACCCAGCCAGGGCGACTGCGCCAGCCGCTTGTCGATGACGCCGTACAGGCGCTTGGCCTCATTGCTGTAGCGGTCGATGGCGTAGGCGATCTTCTCGGGCGCGTACATCCGGAAATGGTGCGCCTGCCCCAGCATGGGGCCGACACCCCCCATCTGGAACATCAGCCATTGCAGCACCTCGTACTTCTCGCGGTCGGTGCGGGGCAGGAAGCGGCCGGTCTTGGCCGCCAGGTACAGCAAGATGGCGCCCGATTCGAACAGCGAGATCGGCTGGCCGTCGGGCCCCTGCGGATCGGTGATGGCGGGGATCTTGTTGTTCGGGCTGATGGCCAGGAACGGCGGCTGGAACTGCTCGCCGGCGCCGATGTTGACTGGCGTGGCCTTGTACGCCAGGCCACACTCCTCCAGCATGATGTGAACTTTGTGGCCGTTGGGCGTGGGCCATGAATACACCTCGATCATTGCTTCGCGTCCTTCACTTGGGTTGGGGAATAATGGGACTTTAGGGCGAAACTCCGCTCCATGTTCGATCGCATCAAAAAGGCTTTTTCCAGGGAGGCCGCGCCGCAACCCGAGTCCGTCGCGCCGTCGCAGCTGGGCGGCGCGCTGTCCGAATGGGCCGCGACGCAGGGCTTCGGCTTCTCGACCCAGGCCGCCGGCGGCACCTTGCAGCTCGAAGGCCGGGTCAGCGACAAGCGCTGGCGCATGGAGCTGGGCAAGCCGACCCGCAAGTTCATCCGCGGCGAGGAACTGCGCGCCCGCGCCGAACTGGGCATCAACGAGGACGTGGCCGTGCTGCTGATGAACCGGCCGCTCAAGGAGGCGCTGGAGAAGCAGGCCTACGCCATGTACACCGACAACCTGCAGACCACGGCCGATCCCAACCTGCCCGAGGAGATGCGCTGGCTGGCGATGTACGCCGAGGTCGGCTGGGACAGCCTGCCGCGGGAGTTCTGGAGCCGTTACGCCGTGCTGGCCGACCAGCGCGAGCACGCCCTGGCCTGGCTTGACCCGCAGCTGGCGCAGCTGCTGCTGCGCTGGCCCCTGCCGGCGCCGGCAGCAGACACGCCTTTCATGCTGATGCTGCTGCGCGGCAAGGCCTATCTGCGCATGCAATACCTGCCGGCCGACATGCCCACCCTGCAACATGCGGCCGCCATCTTCACCCATGCCTGCGAGACCGCCATCGGCGGCCTGCACACGGACATCCCTTCGTGATCAGCTGCCGCGCGTGACGGGGACCTGGGCGTCGCGGCCGTAGCTGCCGTACTTGCCCAACTCCCATTTGGCGATGGCGTTGCGGTGGACCTCGTCCGGGCCGTCGGCAAAACGCAGGGTGCGGGCGCTGGCATAGGCGTGGGCCAGCGGGAAGTCGTCGCACATGCCGCCGCCGCCGTGCACCTGCATGGCCCAGTCGATCACCTGGCAGGCCATGCTGGGCGCCACCACCTTGATCATGGCGATCTCGGTGCGCGCCACCTTGTTGCCGGCCACGTCCATCATCCAGGCGGCCTTGAGCGTGAGCAGACGCGCCATGTCGATCTTGCAGCGGGCCTCGGCGATGCGCTCCTGCGTCACGGTCTGCTGGGCGACGCTCTTGCCGAAGGCGATGCGCGAAGAGGCGCGCTTGCACATCAGCTCCAGCGCGCGCTCGGCCAGGCCGACCAGGCGCATGCAGTGGTGGATGCGTCCCGGCCCCAGGCGGCCCTGGGCGATCTCGAAGCCGCGGCCCTCGCCCAGCAGGATGTTGGACACCGGCACGCGCACGTTGTCGAAGTACATCTCGACGTGGCCGTGGGGCGCGTCGTCGTAGCCCATGACGTTGAGCGGCCGCACGATGCGGATGCCCTTGGCGTCGGCCGGCACCAGCACCATGCTCTGCTGGGAATGCCTGGGCGCTTCCGGGTCGGTCTTGCCCATGGTGATGAAGACGGCGCAGCGCGGGTCGGCGGCGCCGGAGATCCACCACTTGTGGCCGTTGATGACGTACTCGTCGCCCTGGCGTTCGATGCGCGTGGCGATGTTGGTGGCGTCCGACGAGGCCACGTCGGGTTCGGTCATGGCGAAGGCCGAACGGATCTCGCCGTCCAGCAGGGGCTTGAGCCAGCGCGCCTTGTTGGCCTCGTCGCCGTAGCGGGCGATGGTCTCCATGTTGCCGGTGTCGGGCGCCGAGCAGTTGAAAACCTCGCTGGACCACTGCACCCGGCCCATGATCTCGGCCAGCGGCGCGTACTCCTGGTTGGTCAGGCCGGCGCCCTCGTAGCCCGAGGCAGAGGCGCTGTCCACCGGCAGGAACAGGTTCCACAGGCCGGCGGCCTTGGCCTTGGGCTTGAGCTTCTCGATGGTCTGCAGCGCGCTCCAGCGCTTGCCGGCCACGGTGTTGGCTTCGAGCTCCTCCTTGTAGGCCTTCTCGTTCGGGTAGATGTGGTCATCCATGAACTTGAGCAGGCGGGCCTGCAGGTCCTTGGTCTTGGGGGAGTAGTCGAAGTCCATGCTGTCTCTCGTGGTTGGTCTTGGGAACGTGTCAGGCGGCCTGCTGGGCGAACTTCCAGGCCAGTTCGGCCATGGGACGGGCGCCGGCGCCTGAGCTCACAGCCTGGGCGCTCGAGGCCGTGCCGGCCTCCACACGTTTGGCGATGCCTTGCAGGATGGCGGCGATGCGGAACATGTTGTAGGCCAGGTAGAAATTCCAGTCGGCTTTCAACTGCTCGGGCGTGGCCAGGCCGGTGCGCTCGCAGTAGCTGCGGATGTAGGCCTCTTCCGAGGGGATGCCCAGGCCGGCAAGGTCGACGCCGCCGATGCCGCGCGACATGCCGTGCGGGATGTGCCAGGCCATGCAGTGGTAGCTGAAGTCCGCCAGCGGATGGCCCAGGGTCGACAGCTCCCAGTCCAGCACGGCGATCACGCGCGGCTCGCTGGGGTGGAACATCAGGTTGTCGAGCCGGTAGTCGCCGTGCACGATGGACACCATGGCTTCATCGCGCGCGCCGGCCGGGATGTGGGCCGGCAGCCATTCGATCAGCCTGTCCATCTCGGGGATGGGCTGCGTGACGGAGGCCAGGTACTGCTTGCTCCAGCGGCCGATCTGGCGGTCGAAGTAGTTGCCGGGCTTGCCGTAACCGGCCAGGCCGCGCTCGGCGAACTTCACAGTGTGCAGGGCAGCGATGACGCGGTTCATTTCACCGTAGATCTCGCCGCGCTGGGCATTGCCCATGCCCGGCAGGCTCTGGTCCCAGAGCACGCGGCCCTGCATGAACTCCATGATGTAGAAGGCGCGGCCGATCACCGACTCGTCCTCACACAGGCAATGCATCTGTGGCACGGGCACGCCGGTGCCGGCCAGCCCGCGCATGACGGCGAACTCGCGCTCCACGGCATGGGCCGAGGGCAGCAGCCTGGCGACCGGCCCCGGCTTGGAGCGCATCACATAGCTCTTGCCCGGCGTGATCAGCTTGTAGGTGGGGTTGGACTGGCCGCCCTTGAACATCTCCACCGTCAGTGGTCCGGCAAAGCCTTCCAGATTGCTCTCCAGCCAGGCGGTGAGGGCGGCGTTGTCGAAGGCGTGCTTGTCGGAAACCGCGCGGGTGCCGACGAAATGATCGTAGTTGTCGCTCATGGCTCTCAGTGGGTTTCGGTGTCGATGATGCGCATCAGCGCCTCACGGTCGCGCACCACCAGGCCGCCGGGCTCGATGCGGATCACTTCTTCTCGCTCCATGGCCTTGAGTTCCTGGTTGACGCGCTGGCGGGAAGCACCCAGCAGCTGGGCCAGTTCCTCTTGCGCCAGCTGCAGGCTGATGCGCATCTCGGCGCCATGGGACAGCGAGGGCACGCCGTAGCTGCGCACCAGGTGCACCAGCTGCTTGGCCAGTCGGGCCCGCAGCGGCAGGGTGTTGAGGTCTTCCACCAGGCCGAACAGCTGGCGGATGCGCCGGGCGTGCAGGCGCAGCATGGCCTCGTACAGCTCGACGTGGGTGGCCAGGATCTTCTTGAAATCGGCCTTGGCCACGCACAGGATGGTGGTGTCGCCGTGCGCATAGGCATCGTGCGTGCGGCGGTCGCCGTCGAAGATCGCCACGTCGCCGAACCAGATGCCCGGCTCCACATAGGTCAGGGTGATCTGCTTGCCCGAGATCGCCGTCGAACTCACCCGCACCGCGCCGCGCGCGCAGGCGATCCACTGGTCGGGCGGGTCGCCGCGGGCGGCGATCAGCTCGCCGTCCTTGTAGCGTTTGACGAAGGCGCATCGGAGTATGTCGTGCCGCAGCGATGGGGAAAGGGAGGAGAACCAGCGACCGGAATTGATCGCCTCGCGTTCCTCGATGGTAAGAATGGGGTCGTCCATGGCCTGTCGTATGAGTGACTGGAGGTGCACCCCATTGTCACGTGCGGGACCACGGCCCGTGCTCAGGGTTGTCACCTGAAGGACATAGAGCCCCCACGCTCGGCACTGCGTGTCCTCGCTGCCCCCCGAGGGGGCTGGCCTGCCTTGGGGCGGCCCGGCGGCAGTCCGGACTGCCTGCGTCCGCTCTATTCGTAGCGCGGGGTTTGCTTGGCCAGGAAGGCGGCGATGCCGATGCCGCCGTTGGCGTGGTGCAGGTTGCGCACGAAATGGTCGCGCTCGCTGGCCAGCTGGCGGTTCAGCCCGGTGCCGCCGGCGTCGTTGATGAGTTCCTTGATGCTGGCCAGCGCGTTGGGCGCCTTGGCATTGAGCTTGTCGGCCAGGGCCAGGGCCTGCGTGAGCGCATCGCCGGTGGCCACCACCCGGTTGACCAAGCCCAGCCCATGCAGGCGCTGGGCGCTGATGCGCTCGCCGCCCATCAGCAGTTCGCTCACCAGCTGGCGCGGCAAGGCCTGGGACAGGGCCCAGCTGGCGCCGCCGTCGGGCGACAGCGCGACGTTGCTGTAGGCCATGACGAAGACCGCGTCGTCGGCGGCCACGATGAAATCGCAGGCCAGGGCCAGCGAGAAGCCGGCGCCGGCCGCCGCGCCCTCGACCGCGGCGATCACCGGCTTGGGGAAGGTGCGGATGGCCTCGATCCAGCTGTGCAGGCCCTCGATGCTCTGGGCCTGGACCTCGGCCGGCTGCTGGCGGTTGGCCTGCAGGCGCTGCAGGTTGCCGCCGGCGCAAAACAGCGCGCCTTCACCGGTCAGGACCACGCTGCGCACCTCGGGGTTGCTTTCGGCCACGTTCAGCGCCTCGACACCGGCGGCATAAATTTCCGGACCCAGTGCATTGCGGTGCTCGGGGTTGGACAGGGTCAGCACCATGGTGGCGCCCTGGCTGGTGCTTTTGAGTTCTGCGGTCATAGTCAGTTGAGGACAGAGCTAAAGGTCTGTCCCGCAAAGTTTCACGATTCTTCCTGCAGCAGCGACAGGCCGATGGCGCCGCGCCGGCGCAACCAGGGGCTGGGGCGGTAGCGCGGGTCGCCGTAGACGGTCTGCATGTTGAACAGCACCTCCAGGATGTTGGTCGGGCCCCAGAGGTTGCCCATGGCCAGCGGGCCCAGGGGATAGCCCAGGCCCAGGGTGACGGCCGTCTCCAGGTCGGCCGGGCTGCAGATGCGCTGCTGGCAGATGTCGGAGGCGATGTTGACGATGGTGGCGACCACCCGCTGGGTGACGAAGCCGCCGGAGTCGCGGATCACGCTCACGGGTTTGCCGTCGCGCGCCAGCAGCGCGTGGGCGGCATCGCGCATGTCGGCGCGGGTGGCGGGGTTGGTGGCGATGACGCGGCGCCTGGTGGCGGCATCGTCGATCAGCATGTCGATGCCCACGGTGCGCGCCGGGTCCAGCCGCTCGACCACGGCCACCGTGGTGATGTCAAAGCCCAGCGGCGCCACCAGGGTCAGCGCAGTGGGCGAGGGCGACTGGCCGGTCTCGATCTTCGCGCCCAGATCCTTGAGCAGCTGGTACAACTCGGAGCGGCGCGCCGCCCGGCTCGAGACCCAGACCGGCGGCATGTCCGCGACCTGCGGCGCCGGCGCTTCCGCGGCGACCTGGGCCTTGCCCTCGACGTACTTGTAGAAGCCTTCGCCCACCTTGCGCCCGACCATGCCGCCAGCCAGGCGCTGGGCGGTGATGACGCTGGGCCGGTAGCGCGGCTCGTCGTAGTACTGGGTGTAGATCGACTCCATCACCGGGTGCGAGACGTCCAGCGCCGTCAGGTCCATCAGTTCGAAGGGGCCCAGCTTGAAGCCCACCTGGTCGCGCAGGATGCGGTCGATGGTGGCGAAGTCTGCCACGCCCTCGCTGACGATGCGCAGTGCCTCGGTGCCGTAGCCGCGGCCGGCATGGTTGACGATGAAGCCAGGGGTGTCGGCTGCCTGCACTGGCGTGTGGCCCATCTGGCGGGCATAGGCCGCCAGGCTCTCGCACACGGCGGCCTCGGTTTTCAGTCCGGCGATGACCTCGACCACCTTCATCAGCGGCACCGGGTTGAAGAAGTGGTAGCCGGCAAAGCGCTGCGGCCGCTGCAGGCCTGCGGCGATGGCCGTCACCGACAGCGAGGATGTGTTGGTGGCCAGCACGGCGTGCGCGCCGACCACGCCTTCGAGCTGGGCGAACAGGCTTTTCTTGACGTCCAGCCTTTCGACCACGGCCTCGATCACCAGCTCGCAGCCGGCCAGCGCCTGCAGGTCGGCTGCGCTGTGCAGGCGCGCCTTGCAGGCCTGGACCGCATCCGCGTCCATGCGGCCCTTGTCCTGCAGGCGATCCCATTGGGCGCCGATCTCCTCGATGGCCTTGGCCACTGCCTCGGCCTGGGCGTCGTACAGCCTGACGGTGCTGCCGGCCTGTGCGGCGATCTGTGCGATGCCGCGGCCCATGGCGCCGGCGCCCACCACGCCGACGGTCTTGTAGATGGTTTGCATGGCGGCATTATCCGGCAGCGTCGGCGTACACCGCAGGCCCATGCTGTGCAAGAATCAGGCATCCCATGAAGCCTGTCCTTCAGATGCAGCGCCTCGCAGTAGGTGCACTTGTCCTGGTGGCTGCCTTCGGCAGCTCAGCCCTCACTCTCGGCCGATCCCAGGGCCTGGCCCTGATCGGGCGCCCGCTCGACCTGGGCGTGCAGCTCGCGCTCGATGCCGGGACGGACCCGACCCTGTTGTGCCTGGAGGCGGACGTCTTCTACGGCGACACCCGGATCGATGGCTCGCGGGTCAGCGCCATGCTCGAAGGCGGCAGCGGGGCCAACCGCATGGCCCGCGTGCGCTCGACCGCGCCGGTCGACGAACCGGTGGTCACGGTCTATCTGCGTGTGGGCTGCGGCCAGGCCACCACGCGCCGCTACGTGGTGTTGTCCGAGCAGCCGGGGGACGGGGCCGCCGAGACGCCGGCAGCCCGCCCCCAACTGCCCATCCCGGTCCCCGGCCAGGCGCCCGTTGCCGCACCCGCTGCAGCGGCGCGGCCCAAACCTGCGCCGGCGTCCCTGTCCACGCCGGATGCGGCCGCTGCCGCGCAAGAGCGCGAAGCACGCCGTGCAGCCCGGGCCCAGGCGCGGGAGGCCAGGGAGGCCGCTGCCGCAGCTGCCAGTGCGCCGGCGGCTGCGCGTGCGGCGAAGGCGCCCTCGGCGCGCGAGCGGGCCCGCCTGAAGCTCGAGCCGCTGGACCTGAGCATCGAGCGCGATCCCACATTGAAGGCGACGGCGGAACTGGCGGCCGCCGCCGAAGCCACGGCGCAGCAGCGGGCGCAAGCCGCCGCGCTCTGGGCCGCGCTCAATGCCCCGCCGGAAGAATTGCTGCGCAATGTGCAGCGCCTGCAGACGCTGGAGGGCGACGTCAGCAGCCTGCGCGCTGCGGTCCACAAGAACAATGCCAGCCTGACCGACCTGCGCGGCCAGCTCGAGAAGGCCCAGTCCGAGCGCTATGCCAATCCCCTGGTCTATGCGCTGGCCGGCCTGCTGCTGGCCGTCATCGCGGCCGCGGTCTATGGGGTGCGGCGCGGCCGCTCGAGGCGATCAGCTGACGGCGGCGACTGGTGGCGCCCGGGCGTCGGCCAGAGCGTGCTCGATGCCGACCGCGCGGGGCCGCCGACCCGGCCGCCACCGCCCAGGCCGAGCAAGGCTCCCAAATCGACGCCCGGCCCGAAGTCCGGGCCGCCCGACCTGGACCTGCGGGTCAGCGACTCCGTCCTCAACAGCCTGAGCGCGCGCAGCGGGCCGCCCAGCCGGTCGGGGTCGCGCACCAGCGGGCACAGCGACTTCCAGGCCAGCCTGCCCTCCAGCCTGCGTGCGGTCAAGGCCGAAGAAGTCCATGACATCCAGCAGCAGGCCGACTTCTTCGTGTCGCTGGGCGAACACGAGCGCGCCATCGACGTGCTGCGCAGCCACATCAACATCTTTCCCGGCACCAGCGCCGTCGCCTGGCTGGACCTGCTGGAGATCTATCACAGCCTGAAGCGCCGGGAAGACTACGAATCCACCCGCCAGGAGTTCCTGGAGGCCTTCAACGCCGAGGTGCCGGCCTTCGAGGCCTACGGCGACCAGAGCCAGAGCCTGGAGGGCTATCCGCAGGCCCTGTCGCGCATCGTCGCCCTGTGGCCCTCACCCCGGGTGCTGGACATCATCGAGGAATCGATCTTCCGCCGGCCCGGCCAGGGTGGCGGCGAGGCCTTCAGCCTGGAGGCCTACCGCGAGCTGCTGCTGCTGCACAACGTGGGCAAGGAAGTGATCGAGGCGAGCGACAGCGCGCCCCGTTTCGATTTTGCCCGGGAAGCGCCGCAGCCGGACTTCAGCCACACCTCGATCCAGCCGCTGTCGGCCTCGCTGGCGACGGTGGCCTTGCGGCCGGCCGCGCCGGCCCCGCGTCCCGTCGCCGGTCCCGGTTTCAGCGATGACGGCAACATGGCCTTCGCCGATTTCCCCTCACTGGGGCTGGACATCAACCTGGACGAACCGCCGCCCGATTCGCCCGACTTCGCCGAGATCGCCGACAGCGGCCCGGCCTTCTCGCATTCCAATCTGGTCGACTTCGACCTGCCGGACGTCGACACCCAGTCGGTCGCGCCGCGCAAGCCGCGCAGCTGATTCAGGGCCGCCGACCGGCCCTGCCGCGGCTGGCCAGCAGGCTCATGCCCATGGCCAGCACCAGGCCGGCAAAGCCCGCCCAATGCAGCACACCCATGCCGTGCTGCACGATCAGCCAGCCGCCACTGGCCGCCCCGATGGCCTGGCCGGCGTACATGGCCGAACTGTTCAGCGCGATCGAGGCCGATGCCAGTGCCGGCGCGATGCCCACCAGCCGGGCCTGTTGCGCCGAGTTGGAGGAAAAGCAGCCCAGCGCCCAGGGAATGGAGACGATGGCAGCCAGCACCAGGGTGCTGCCCAGTGGCCAGAACAGCAGGCTCAGGGCCATCAGGGCGACGCCGGCCATGACGGCACGGTCGGCGCCGATGCGGTCGATGTGGCGCGACATCAGCATGTTGCCCAGGAAGCCGAAAGCGCCAAACCACATGAACAGCAGGCTCAGCTGGCCCGGCGTGATGGCCAGGGTCTGCTTGTAATAAGGCGCGAAATACGAGAACAGCACGAACTGGCCGGCCGAGTACAGCAGGGTCACGGCCAGGCACAGCATCAGCGGCCGCGAGCGCAGGGTTTCGCGCCAGGCCGCCGCCGACAGCGCCGGCGGCTTGACGCCGTCGGGCATGGCGCGCCAGACCCACAGCGCGCTGGCCAGACTGAGCAGGCCCACCAGGGCGAAGGCGGCGCGCCAGTCCAGCACCCCGCCGATGAAGGCGCCGATGGGCATGCCCAGCACCGAGGCCACCGACCAGCCCAGGAAGACGAAGGTGATGGCGCGGCCGCGCTGCGCGGGCGGCACCAGCAGACCGACACAGGCCGCGGCCTGCGGCGTGAAGATGGCCGGCGAGACCAGGGCCAGCACCCGCAGCGGCAGCAGGCTGGCAAAGCCGGGCGCCAGAGCGCAGGCCAGGTGCGCCACGGCGTACCAGACCATGGACAGGGCCAGCAGGCGGCGCCGGTCCCAGCCGGCCACGACGGCGGCAAACAGCGGCGCGCCCAGGCACATCAGCAGGGCGCCAGCCGAGATCAGCTGGCCGGCGGTGGCCACCGGCACCTGCAGCGAGGCGCTGATCTCGTTGAGCGTGCCCGGCACGATCATCACCCCCGTGCCGATGACGAAGTTGCCGAACAGCAGGGGCCACAGGACGCGGGGCAGGGCGACGCGGTCGCCGGCAGCGGTGCTTGTCATGGACGGGGCCTGCGCGCTCAGGCCAGGAATTGGCGGTGGGGCAGGCGCCAGCCGGTCAGCGCCGCACCTGCAGCGCGCCCGGATTGACCACGTTGGTCGGCGTGCCCCGGATGAAGTTGACCACGTTGTCGAAAGCCGCGCCGAAGTAACGCTCGTAGCTGTCCTGCTCGACGTAGCCAATGTGCGGCGTGCAGATGCAGTTCTCCAGGCGCAGCAGCGCATGGCCTTGCAGGATGGGCTCGCTCTCGAACACGTCCACTGCCGCCATGCCGGGGCGGCCGCGGTTGAGGGCGGCGATCAGGGCATCGGGCTCGAGCAGTTCGGCCCGCGAGGTGTTGACCAGCAGCGAGGTGGGCTTCATGCGGCCCAGGTCTTCGAGCGTGACCAGACCCTCGGTCTCGGCGTTCAGGCGCAGGTGCAGGCTGAGCACGTCGCTGCGGCTGAACAGGTCCTGCCGGCTCTCGGCCAGCTCGTAGCCGTCCTGCGCCGCCCTCTGGCGCGAGTCTTCGCGCGCCCAGACCAGCACGTTCATGCCGAAGGCCTTGCCGTAGCCGGCCACCAGCTGGCCGATGCGGCCATAGCCCCAGATGCCCAGGGTCTTGCCGCGCAGCACCATGCCAACGCCGAAGTTGGGCGGCATGGAAGTGGATTTGAGGCCCGACTGCTGCCAGCCACCGTGCTTGAGCGTGGAGATGTAGTGCGGCAGGCGCCGCATCGCCGCCATGATCAGGGCCCAGGTCAGTTCGGCCGGCGCCACCGGCGAGCCTGTGCCCTCGGTGACCACGACGCCGCGCTCGGTGCAGGCTTCCACGTCGACGTGGGGGCCGACCTTGCCGGTCTGCGCGATCAGCTTCAGGCGTGGCAGCTTTTCCAGCAGCTGGCGCGTGATGTGGGTGCGTTCGCGGATCAGGACGATGGCGTCGGTGTCGCGCAAGCGCACCGACAGCTGGCCGATGCCCTTGACGGTGTTGGTGAAGACCTTGGCGGGATAGGCTTCGAGCTTGGATGCGCAGGCAAGCTTGCGCACCGCATCCTGGTAGTCGTCGAGGATCACAATGTTCATTGCCTCCATTGTGCCTCGGGCGCCGCTGCCGCCGCGCAACGCCGCCGGCGCGGCGCTAGCATCAGGGGCTTTGCCATGACGCACAACAAAGGAGAAACCCCATGACGATTTCCATGTCCTCGGCCTGCCTGCCGCTGTTCCAGACCACCTTGGGCAATCTGTCCCACATCCTGGACAAGGCCCAGGCCCATGCGGACGCGCGCAAGTTCGATGCCTCGGCCCTGACCCAGTTCAGGCTGGCGCCCGACATGCTGCCCTTCACGCGCCAGGTGCTGATCGCCTGCGACGCCGCCAAGAACGGTGTGGCCCGCATTTCCGGCGTGGAAGCGCCGAAATTCGACGACACCGAAACCACCTTCGCCGAACTCAAGGAGCGCATCCGCAAGACGCTGGACTGGCTGGCCACGGTGCCGGCCGACAAGCTCGATGGCAGGGAAGACAAGGACATCACCTTCCCGGTGGGTCGCGAGAAGACCCGCACCATGAAGGGCCAGGCCTACCTCAGCCACTGGATGCTGCCGAACTTCTTCTTCCATGTGGTCACGGCCTATGCCATCTTGCGCCACAACGGCGTGGAGATCGGCAAGACCGACTACCTGGTGGGTGCGGCCGCTGGCGCCTGAGCGCCGCAGCTGCCCGGCCCTTCAGCCGGCAGCGGCTTCCAGCGCGGCCAGCCGGTCCAGCTCGGCGCAGACATCGGCCATGCGGCCGGAGATGACCATGCGGCCGGCGCCGGCGCGCGGTTGGCCTTCGTCGAGAACCCGCAGCACGCGCAGCGGCCTGGTCAGTGCCTTATGAGCACAGTTGTGGCCTGTAGCCCCCGTGGAATGGGCTTGGGATGCTATCAAATTTGCAGCGCGGCGGCATTGGCGAGGGGCCGCCTGCGGCAATGCCGCGCCGGCCAGCCAGGCCGCCAGGCCCTGCAGCGGGGCGAACAATCCGTTGAACGTGAACAGTGCGATTCCCATGTGAACTCCTTGAGTCTCAGAGCTTGAAACACAGGCAGGATTGGACAAAGGGGATGCCGCAGGGTGATGGCGCCTTGCGCCATACGCCCGCCACCTGCGGCGGCCCGATGGGTTTGCTACATCAGCATGGTGTTGCGGATCAGGCCGACCGCCAGGCCTTCGATCTCGAAGGGCTCGCCCGGCTCGACCACGATGGTCTGGTAGTCCGGGTTCTCGGCGTGCAGCTCGATCAGGTGCTTGTTGCGGCGGAAGCGCTTGACGGTGACGTCGTCGCCCAGCCGCGCCACGACGATCTGGCCGTTCTTGGCTTCCTTGGTGGCCTGCACGGCCAGCAGGTCGCCGTCCATGATGCCGGCGTCGCGCATCGACATGCCGCGCACCTTGAGCAGGTAGTCGGGGCGGCGCTGGAACAGGCTGTTCTCGACGTAATAGGTCTGATCGACGTGCTCCTGCGCCAGGATGGGCGAGCCGGCCGCAACGCGGCCGATCAGGGGCAGGGCCAGCTGGGCCAGGCTTTGCAGGGGCAGGGAAAACTGCTTGATGCGTGACTCGTGGATGGAACGCAGGGTCTCGCTTTGCAGGCGGATGCCGCGCGAGGTGCCGCTGACCAGCTCGATCACGCCCTTGCGGGCCAGCGCCTGCAGGTGCTCCTCGGCGGCGTTGGCCGACTTGAAGCCCAGCTCGGTGGCGATCTCGGCGCGGGTGGGCGGGGCACCTGTGCGCGCGATGGCGCTCTGGATCAGGTCCAGAATCTGTTGCTGGCGGGCGGTCAGCTTGGGCGCGTCAATCATGTCGGCTCCTGTTTGCATATCCAGTAGCTGTATTTTTAACCAGTTTTTGAAAGTGTGCAAGTGAGCGCAAGAAAAATCGTGGTTCTGGCCACAGGCGGCACCATCGCCGGCACTGCCGCCAGCGCAGGCGACAACGTGGGCTACAGCGCCGCGCAGATCGGCATCGAGCAGCTGCTGGCGCGCATTCCCGCCTTGCAGGGCCTGCCGGTGCTGGCCGAGCAGGTGGCCCAGATCGACAGCAAGGACATGGACTGGGACGTCTGGCGCGCTCTGGCCCAGCGCTGCGCGCACTGGCTGGCGCAGGACTCTGTGCAGGGCATCGTCATCACCCACGGCACCGACACGCTGGAGGAGACCGCCTACTTCCTGCAGCAGGTGCTGGCGCCGGCCAAGCCGGTGGTGCTGACCTGCGCCATGCGGCCGGCCACGGCGCTGCTGGCCGATGGCCCGCAGAACATCGTCGATGCGCTGGCGGTGGCGGCCTGGCCGGGTGCGCAAGGCGTGGTGGCGGTCTGCGCCGGTGTCGTGCACGCGGCCGACGATGTGGCCAAGGTCCACCCCTACCGCCTGGACGCTTTTGGCTCGGGCGACGCCGGTCCCCTGGGCCATGTCGAGGAAGGGCGCCTGCGTTTGTTGAGAAATTGGCCCGTAGCGCCCGTGAATACTGCGCCTTCTGCTATTGAAAATATAGCGAAAGCGCAGCAGCTGCCGCGCGTGGAGATTGTGCTGAACCATGCCGGCGCCAGCGGCGCCATGGTGCGCGATCTGGTGGCGGGCGGCGTGCGCGGCATCGTGGTGGCCGGCACCGGCAACGGCACGCTGCACCAGGGCCTGGAGGCGGCGCTGCTGGCGGCGCAGGCCGGCGGCGTCGCCTTGCTGCTGGCCAGCCGCTGCGCCAATGGCAGCATCGTGCGCCATGCAGCCGGGCCCATCCGCATGCATGCGCGCTCAGCGGTGAAGGCCCGTATCGACCTGCAGCTGGAACTGCTGGCCTGATGTTTGCCGCGCTGCAGTCCCACCCCTGGGCCTATCCCGCGCTGGAGGTGGTCCACATCAGCGGCATCGCGCTGCTGCTGGGCAATCTGGTGCTGCTGGAGCTGCGTGTGTTCGGGCGCGGCGCCGCGCTGCCGGTGGCCGAGCTGGCCCGCTTGAGCCTGGGCCTGGCCGGCGCTGGCTTTTGCCTGGCCGCGGCCTCGGGCTTGCTGATGTTTGCCAGCCAGGCGGCCGAACTGCTGGCCAACCGCGCGTTCACCCTGAAGATGCTGTTGCTGCTGGCCGCTGGCTGCAACGCCGGCTGGTTCCATGGCCGCGGTTCGCTGACAAGACTCGATGCGACCGCCAGAATGCAGATGCTGCTGTCCACCGCGATCTGGCTGGCCGTCATCACCTGCGGCCGCTGGATCGCCTACCAATGAGCAAAGGAGAAGCCTCATGCAACGCCGCACATTCACTCTCGCCGCGCTGTCCGCTCCCTCGCTGGCCCTGGCCCACCACGGCTGGAGCAGCTTCGACCAGGAGCGGCCGATCTACCTGGAAGGCAAGGTCAGCAAGGTGCGCTGGCGCAACCCGCATGCGGAGCTTGAGCTGGAGGTGGCCTCCGGCCTGAAGCTGCCGGCCGATCTGGCGTCGCGCAGCGTGCCGGCGCAGTCGGCGCCGGTCGACGCCAAGGCCATCCTGTCCAAGGCCGTGGTGCCGCGGCGCACGGACCGCAAGTGGGAAATCGAGTTGGCGCCGCTGACGCGCATGGAGGCCTGGAAGGTCGCCGAGATCAAGCGCGGCGCCCAGCTGGCGTTGGTGGGCTTCACCCTGCCCGAGGAGAAGGGCGAGGCCGTGCTGCGGGTGGAATACCTGTTTGTCGACGGCAAGGCCTATGCCTTGCGCTCGAGTCCAGCGTGAATGGCCGCCTGATTACTCGCTCAAGGCCTTCAGGGCGCGGCCGGTGATGTCCTCGACGCTGCCCATGCCGCTGATCATGCGGTACTTGGGCGCGTTGGCGGGATCGGTGTTGGCCCAGCCGGAGTAGTAGGCCACCAGGGGCCGCGTCTGGGCGGCATAGACGTCCAGGCGCTTCTTG
The DNA here is from genome assembly GCF_936925435.1 of uncultured Ramlibacter sp. GTDB lineage: Bacteria > Pseudomonadota > Gammaproteobacteria > Burkholderiales > Burkholderiaceae_C > Ramlibacter. The sequence goes on from NZ_CAKZHQ010000023.1 coordinate 119,440, forward strand.
ACGGTCTCTTCCTTGTCGTCCTCGCGCTGGATCAGCGGCTCGCCGGTCAGGTCGTCCCGGCCTTCGACCTTGGGCGGATTGAACTTGACGTGGTAGGTGCGGCCGGTGGCCGGGTGCGAGCGGCGGCCGCTCATGCGCTCGATGATGGCCCCGAAGGGCACGTCGATTTCCAGCACGTAGTCCAGTTTGACGCCGGCGGCCTTCATGGCGTCGGCCTGCGGGATGGTGCGCGGAAAGCCGTCGAACAGGAAACCGTTGGCGCAGTCGCTCTGGGCGATGCGTTCCTTGACGAGATTGATGATGAGATCGTCGCTGACCAGGGCGCCGGACTTCATCACAGCGTCGGCTTGCAGGCCCAGCGGCGTGCCGGCCTTGACGGCGGCGCGCAGCATGTCGCCGGTGGAGATTTGCGGGATGCCGTACTTCTGGCAGAGGAAGGTCGCTTGCGTGCCCTTGCCTGCGCCGGGTGCGCCCAACAAAATCAGTCTCATGGTGTCCTCGGATGATTGGGGAGATCGGGCGCTGCGGGCCGCGCCGCCATTGGCGTGCAACCGTTGCGCATCATGGCCCAAAGGATAGCATGCGCCCCTTGCGGGAGCTTACGCGCCGCCCCCGGCAAACAGGGCCCGCACCCGCTCCAGATCCTGCTGCGTGTCCACCCCCGGCCCGGGCGCCGCGTCCGTCACATGCACCGCGATGCGGTGGCCGTGCCACATGGCGCGCAGCTGCTCCAGGGCCTCGGTCACCTCCAGCGGCGCCTGCGCCAGCGTGGGGAACAGCCGCAGGAAGGCGGCGCGGTAGCCGTAGATGCCGATGTGGCGCAGCGGTAGCGGCTGCGGCAGCTGGGCGATGCCATCGACAAAGCCGTCGCGCCACCAGGGGATGGGGGCACGGCTGAAGTACATGGCCAGGCCCTGGTTGTCGGTCACCACCTTGACCACGTTCGGGTTGGCGAAGTCGGCCGGGCTGTCGATGGCGTGGGCGGCGGTGCTCATGCTGGCCTGGGGCCGCTGCTGCAGCAGGCCGGCGACGGCGTCGATCAGGGCCGGGTCGATCAGCGGCTCATCGCCCTGGACGTTGACCACGGTGGCATCGCCGTCCAGCCCGAGCAGGGCGCAGGCTTCGGCCAGGCGGTCGCTGCCCGAGGGATGGTCGGCGCGCGTCATCACCGTCTCGACCCCGTGCAGGGCGCAGGCCTGGGCGATCTGTGTGCTGTCGGTTGCGACCACCACCCGCGACGCCGCGGACAGGCGGGCTCGCTCGGCCACGCGCACCACCATGGGCTTGCCGCCGATGTCGGCCAGGGGCTTGTCGGGCAGGCGGGTCGAGGCCAGCCGCGCCGGGACCAGGACGGTGAAGGCCATGGCCACGCCCGCCATCACCCGGCCAGCGGCGTGCGCGCGGGCAGCTTCTCGAGCTCCTCGTCGCTGAGCGCGCGGGCTTCCTCTTCCAGCAGGATGGGCATGCCGTCGCGCACCGGGTAGGCCAGGCGCGCGGCGCGCGAGAGCAGCTCCTGGCGCTCGCGGTCGTAGTCCAGGAAGCCCTTTGTCACGGGGCACACCAGCAGCTCAAGGAGTTTGGGATCCATATCAGCCTTCGCCGAGCCGCCTCAAGGAGGCTGAAGCCCCCTCGGGGGGCAGCGACGACACGTAGTGCGGAGCGTGGGGGTTCATGGCCCCGATGATAGCTTTGCGTCCAGCAGCACATCGAGCTGTTGCCAGAAGTCCGGCGCGATCTCCAGCACCAGCGGCACGGCCCAGGCATCGGGCCGCAGTCGCCACAGCTTGACTGCGTCCTTTTCGGTGCAAATCAGGCTGTAGGCCCCGTCCTTTGGTCCTGGAGTGCTCTCAAAATCATAGTGATCTGGGAGCGAAAGAGCTTCGTGCAACTGCAGGCCTTGCTCGCGCAGCATGGCAAAAAAGGCCAGTGGGCTGGCGATGCCGGCCAGTGCGGTGCAGGGCTGGCCGCGCAGGCTGGCCAGCGCGATGCGCGTGCCGTCGGCGCGCTGCGCGTGGTCGGCCAGCGTGCGGCGCAGGCCGAAGCCGGCGATGGCTGCGGCCACTGCCTGCGGCCGCAGCACCAGGTCCGCCGGACGCGGCCAGGTCTCGCGCAGGGGGCCGGCCGGCAGCAGCCAGCCGTTGCCCGTGCCGCGCTCGTCGAACACGCAGATCTCGATGTCGCGCGCCAGTGCCAGGTGCTGCAAGCCGTCGTCGCAGACGATGACCTGGGTGGCGGGATGGGCGGCCAGCAAGGCCTGCGCTGCCTGCACCCGCGAGGCGGCGACGACCACCGGCACGCCGGCCTTGCGGCGGATCAGCAGCGGCTCGTCGCCCACCGCATGCGCTTCGTCTTCGGGCTGAACCTCGCGGCAGCCGCTGCTGGCGCGGCCGTAACCGCGCGAGACCACGCCGGCGCGCAGCCCGCGCTGGCGCAGGTGGTCCAGCAGGGCCAGCACCACCGGTGTCTTGCCGGCGCCGCCGGCCACCACGTTGCCCACGACCATCACCGGCACTGGCATGCGTGTGCTGGCGAACAGGCCGGCGCGGTAGAGGCGGCGGCGCAAGGCCGCCAGCAGACCGAACAGCTGGGCCAGCGGCCACAGCAGCCGGGCCGCCATCCCGCGCCGCAACCAGGCCTGTTGCAGCGTCTGGCCCATCGCGCTCATGCTGCCCCCACGCTCGCCCACTGTGTGTGGCTCGCTGCCCTCCAAGGGGGCGTTCGTGCCTTGGGACGGCCCAGCGGCACTCAGCGGCTCCCGTTGGCCGAGGACTGGGCGGCGAAGGTGATCTGGTTCAGTCCGGCGCGGCGCGCGCCTTCCAGCACGGTGATGACCGCCTGGTGGGGCGCCGTGCCGTCGGCGCTGACGATGACCACGCTGTCTTTGCCGGCCTTGGCGGCGTCGGTCAGGGCCTGCGCCACGGCCTCGACGCTGCGGCCGGTCACCGGTGTGCGGTTGATGGTGTAGCGGCCATCGGCTGACACGCCGACGATCACTTCCTTCGGGTAGTCGCGCTGGACATCGGCATCGGCCACCGGGAGTTTGAGCTGCAGTTCGGTGAACTTGCTGTACGTGGTCGACAGCATCAGGAAGATCAGCACCACCAGCAGCACGTCGATGAAGGGGATCAGGTTGATCTCCGGTTCCTCCGTGCGCCTGGGCCTGAAGTTCATGCCGCGCGCCCTCGTCACTTGCGCAGCGCCAGCAGGTGGCGCACGAAACGCTCGGAGGCCAGTTCGAGGGCCAGCAGGTAGCCGTCGACGCGGGCGCGGAAGTAGCGCCAGAAGATCAGGGCCGGGATCGCCACGATCAGGCCGAAGGCCGTGTTGTAGAGCGCCACCGAGATGCCGTGCGCCAGCTGGGCCGGGTTGCCGCCGGTCGCGCCGCCGCCGGGCGCCTGCGCGCCGAAGATCTCGATCATGCCGATCACCGTTCCCAGCAGGCCCAGCAGGGGTGCCGCCGAGGCGATGGTGGCCAGCGCGCTCAGATAGCGCTCGAGCCGGTGCGCCACTGCGCGGCCGGTGTTCTCCATGGTGGCGCGCAGGTCGTTCTCGCTGCAGCGCGGGTCGGAGTTCAGGGCACGGAAGCCGCTGGCCAGCACCTCGCCCAGGGCGGAGTTCTGTTCCAGCTGCGTCACCACGTCGGGGGCGGGCACCGCGGTGCGCGACACCGCCAGCGCTTCATCAAGCAGTCGCGGCGGCACGATCTTGGCGGTTTTCAGGCTGATGAAACGCTCGATGACCAGGGCCAGAGCGAGGACGGAGCAGGCAACCAGGGGCCAGATCGGCCAGCCTGCGGCTTGTATGATCGAAAACAAGTGGGGGGCTCCGCGCCAAAGCGACTGTTGTTGTGCGGCGATTATCGTGTACTCCTCAGCCTGTAGGAGAAGACTGCGCGACCGTAGGATCTGACCCACAGAACTTGTGGATAACTTTGTGCGCAAGCCTGCTCCCATTGCCCGCCAAGCCGCGCCAATGCTGCGCAATGACAAAACGATGACAAATTGAGCAAAGAAAAATCCAATGGAATCAATCACTTGCTCGACGAAATCAGGCTTTGGCGCGAGTCGTCTGACAACCCGGTCTTTACAAGCCAACTGTGGATGACATTGCCCCCGTCAACCGCGCGCAAAGCGCACCGCTGCTGATGGCCGAAGCTGAACCCCCAGCATTTGCGCCGCGCATCTGGCAGGTTGGCGCGTTATGCCGCGCCATTGCTGAGACTCTGGAGTCGCGCTTCAATCCTGTCGCGGTGCGCGGCGAGATTTCCGGCTTTTCGCGCGCTGCCAGCGGGCATTGCTACTTCTCGCTCAAGGACGCCCAGGGCCAGATCCGCTGCGCCATGTTCCGCCGCGCCGCAGGCCTGCTGGACTTCACGCCGCGCGACGGTGACGTGGTCGAGGTGCTGGGCCGGCTGGGGGTCTACGAGCCGCGCGGCGACCTGCAGCTGATCGTCGAAAGCCTGAGCCGGGCCGGGCAGGGCGCGCTGTTCGAGCAGTTCCTGCGCCTGAAGGCCAAGCTGGAGGCCGAAGGCCTGTTCGACGCCGGCCGAAAGCGTGCGTTGCCGCTGTTGCCGCGCGGCATCGGCCTGGTGACCTCGCCCGGCGCGGCAGCGCTGCACGACGTGGTCACGGCGCTGCGCCGGCGCGCCCCCCATGTGCCGGTGGTGCTTGCGCCTGCCTCGGTGCAGGGCGCGCAGGCACCGGCCGAACTGGTGCGGGCGCTGCAGTCGCTCTATGCGCTGGCGCAAGCCGGCCAGCTGGACGTGATCCTGCTGGTGCGCGGCGGCGGCGCCATCGAGGACCTGTGGGCTTTCAACGACGAACAGCTGGCGCGCACCATCGTGCAAAGCCCGGTGCCCCTGGTTTGCGGTGTGGGCCACGAGACCGACTTCACCATCGCCGACTTCTGCGCCGACCTGCGTGCGCCCACGCCCACGGCCGCGGCCGAGCTCGCGGCCCAGCCGCAACAGGCTTGGCTGGGCGCTCTGGACCTGGCGCAGGAGCGCCTGCGGCAGGCCGTGCTGCGCCGCGTGGATGCCGCGGGCCAGCGGCTGGACAGCGCGGCGGCCCGGCTGGGTCGGCCTTCGGCGCGCATGGGTGTGCAGCAGTTGCGGCTGGGCCGGGCCGTCCACCGGCTGCGCTATGCGGTGCAGACGCGGCTGCAACAGGCCCAGGCCCGGCTGGAGGCCAGCGCTTCCGCCCATGGCAATGGGGTGCGCCAGCGCGTGGACAAAGCCCAGCAGAGGTTGGAGCGCCACCAGCTGAGTCTGCAGGCGCTGGATCCGCGCCTGGTCCTGCAGCGCGGCTATGCCTGGCTGGCCGACGCCGACGGGCATGCAGTGACCAGCGTGGGCCAGACCCATGCCGGTCAGGCCCTGCGCGCCACCCTTGCCGACGGCGAGGTCGATCTGGTTGTCACACCGCCGCGGCTGATTTAGTGCCTAGAATCAGCCCGTCCAAAAGCAACACCAACCCGCGACAAACCACGAGGAAAACACCATGGAACATACCCTTCCCCCGCTGCCTTACCCGATCGACTCGCTGGCGCCCGCGTACTCCAAGGAAACGCTGGAGTTCCACCACGGCAAGCACCACAACGCGTACGTGGTCAACCTCAACAACCTGCAAAAGGGCACCGAGTTTGAGGCCATGACCCTGGAGGAGATCATCAAGAAGTCCTCCGGCGGCATCTACAACAACTCGGCCCAGATCTGGAACCACACCTTCTTCTGGAACTGCATGAAGCCTGCCGGCGGCGGCGAGCCCACGGGCGCGCTGGCCGATGCCATCAACAAGAAGTGGAGCAGCTACGCTGCGTTCAAGGAAGCCTTCGTCAAGTCCGCCGTCGGCAACTTCGGCTCGGGCTGGACCTGGCTGGTCAAGAAGCCCGACGGCAGCGTTGACATCGTCAACACCGGCGCCGCCGGCACGCCGCTGACCACCGCCGACAAGGCGCTGCTGACGGTTGACGTCTGGGAACACGCTTATTACATCGACTACCGCAACCTGCGTCCGAAGTTCGTCGAGACCTTCCTGGACAAGCTGGTGAACTGGGAATTTGCGGAAAAGAACTTCGCCTGACGCCCGCCGCAGGCGCAGCAAGGAAAAGGGCCGCAAGTGCGGCCCTTTTTTTGTCTGTTACTTAAAGGGCGCGCCGGCCAGCCTGAATCCCGGCTTGATGCCCTTTTTGGCAAACCAGCCCTGGTTCATCTCCAGCACGTAGCGCACCGGCTTGTGCGAGCAATGCGAATCGGTGGTCTGCGGCTTCATGTCCTCGACATTCACGATGCTGCCATCGTCAGCCACGAAGGCAGCCGACAGCGGCAGCAGGGTGTTCTTCATCCAGAAGCACTGCATCGACGGCTGCTCGAAGACAAACAGCATGCCCTCGTGCTGGGGCATGTCCTTGCGGAACATCAGTCCGGTGGCGCGCTGCTCGCCGGTCTGGGCGACCTGGGCGTCGATCTGGTGCATGCCGGCGGACAGTTTGACGCGCGGCAGGTTCATCTGGGCGTCCTGCGCCAGGGCAGGCAAGGCGATGCTGGCGGCGATGGCCAGGCCGGTGAAAAAGCGGTGGGCTACTTGCATGGAGCAATTGTCGCCCTGAATTGCAAATGCCCGCACGCGGCGGGCATCTGTTGGCTGGCTGGCCGCTCAGGCCTTCTTGGCGGCGCTGCTGTCGGCCTTCTTGGCCGTGGTCTTCGTCGTCGTGGCCTTCTTTGTCGTGGCCTTCGCCGTCGTGGTCTTCTTGGACTTTTTCTTGGCCGACTTGTCGGCCTTGGCCTTGCAGTTCTTCTCGGCCTTGGTGCTCTTCTTCGCCTTGCTGCTCTTCTTGGCTTCGGCCTTGGGCGCGGCGGCGTCGGGAGCCGGGCTGATGACGGTCGCCGGCGCAGCCGGGGCGGGGGCTTGCGCGAACGAGGTCGTGATGAACAGCGAGGCGATCAGGGCTGCGAGAAGCTTGTGCATGGTGGGGCTTTCAGGGTGAATCTATGTGTTGAAATCCTGCAGGTGGGCGCAGGTCCAGTCCTGACGACGAGTTTGCACAAAGATTGACCGGGCCCAAAAGCGGAAAAGCCCGCCAAAGGCGGGCCATTTCAGGAGAGCAAGAGAATTACTTCCTGGCTTCTTCCTTCTTCACTTCAGTCTGGCGGCCGGGGCCGTAGCTGCGGCGGGAGCTTGGTTATTTCCATGAACAAGCTCCACCGGGTCCTGAACCAACGCGGCCCGATCGCCTGGGGTTGACAGGGTGGGCGCCCATCTCCGGCGGCGCAGCAGCTGCGCGCTAGAATTCAAACGCTTCGCCACAGGCAAGCCATTTGCATCCTGTTCCCCCAACCCGGTGACGTTTTTTCCATGTACCAGCACATCAAGGTGCCCGCCCAGGGCCAGAAGATCACGGTCAATGCCGACACGTCGCTGAACGTGCCGGACGAGCCCATCATTCCGTACATCGAAGGCGACGGCACCGGCGCGGACATCACGCCGGTGATGCTCAAGGTGGTGGACGCGGCCGTGGCCAAGGCCTACGGCGGCAAGAAGAAAATCCACTGGATGGAAGTCTTCGCCGGCGAGAAGTCGACCAGGATCTACGGGCCCGACGTCTGGATGCCCGAAGAAACCCTGCACGCCGTGCGCGACTACGTTGTTTCCATCAAGGGCCCGCTGACCACGCCCGTGGGCGGTGGCATCCGTTCGCTGAACGTGGCCCTGCGCCAGGAGCTGGACTTGTACGTCTGCCTGCGGCCGGTGCAGTACTTCAAGGGCGTTCCCTCGCCGTTGAAGGAACCCGAAAAGACCAACATGGTGATCTTCCGCGAGAACTCGGAAGACATCTACGCCGGCATCGAATTCGAAGCCGAGTCCGACAAGGCCAAGAAACTCATCAAGTTCCTGCAGGACGAGATGGGCGTCAAGAAGATCCGCTTTCCCGACACCTCGGGCATCGGCGTCAAGCCGGTCTCGCGTGAAGGCACGGAGCGCCTGGTGCGCAAGGCCATCCAGTACGCCATCGACAACAACAAGCCCAATGTGACCATCGTTCACAAGGGCAACATCATGAAGTTCACCGAAGGGGGCTTCCGTGATTGGTCCTACGCCCTGGCGCAAAAGGAGTTCGGCGCCCAGCTGATTGACGGCGGCCCGTGGTGCAAGTTCAAGAACCCCAAGACCGGCAAGGACATCGTCATCAAGGACTCGATCGCCGACGCCTTCCTGCAGCAGATCCTGCTGCGCCCGGCCGAGTACAGCGTGGTTGCCACCCTGAACCTCAACGGCGACTACATCTCCGACGCCCTGGCGGCCCAGGTCGGTGGCATCGGCATCGCCCCTGGCGCCAACCTGAGCGACACCGTCGCCATGTTTGAAGCCACCCATGGCACGGCGCCCAAGTACGCCGGCAAGGACTACGTCAACCCAGGTTCGGAAATTCTCTCGGCCGAGATGATGCTGCGCCACATGGGCTGGACCGCGGCGGCCGACCTGATCATCAGCTCGCTGGAAAAGTCCATCGCCTCCAAGAAGGTGACCTACGACTTCGCCCGCCTGATGGATGGTGCGACCCAGGTCTCGTGCTCGGGTTTTGGCCAGGTGATGATCGACCACATGTGAGGTCACGAATGCGATGGCATCCCCGCGCAGGCGGGGCTGCTAAAAAGCCGCCCCACGAGGCGGCTTTTTTTTTGGCCGGAGATCCTAGGTCTCACAGCGTAAAATGGGCCATCGCATCGTGCTGCCGCGCGGTGCCCGATCAACCTTTTTCTGAGAGGCATCACCTTGGCTGCCGACCTTTCCAAGATCATCTACACGCTCACGGACGAAGCTCCGTACCTGGCGACCCACGCCTTCCTGCCCATCGTGCGCACCTTCGCGGCGGCTGCGGACATCGAAGTGGCCGAGAGCGACATCTCCGTGGCCAACCGCATCCTTGGCGAATTCCCCGACTTCCTGAACGACCAGCAAAAGACGCCCAGCACCTTGGCGGAGCTGGGAAAGAAGACGCTGGAAGCTGATGCCAACATCATCAAGCTGCCCAATATCAGCGCCTCGCAGAACCAGCTGGTGGCTGCCATCCGCGAACTGCGCGGCCGCGGCTTCATGGTTCCCGAGTACCCGGAGAACCCGAAGACCGACGAAGACAAGGCGATTCGCCTGCGTTACTCCAAGGTGCTGGGTTCGGCGGTCAATCCGGTGCTGCGCGAGGGCAATTCCGACCGCCGCGCTCCGAAGGCCGTCAAGGAATTCGCCCGCAAGCATCCGCACAGCATGGGTGAGTGGAGCCCCGCATCGCGCACCCATGTCTCGCACATGACGCACGGCGACTTCTACCACGGCGAAAAGTCGATCACGCTGGACAAGGCCCGCGACGTCAAGATGGAGCTGGTCACGAAGTCCGGCAAGACCATCGTGCTCAAGCCCAAGGTCTCGCTGCTGGCCGGCGAAATCATCGACTCGATGTTCATGAGCAAGAAGGCCCTGCTGGCCTTCTACGAGCAGCAGATCGAGGACGCGAAGGCCACCGGCGTGATGTTCTCGCTGCACGTCAAGGCCACGATGATGAAGGTGTCGCACCCCATCGTCTTCGGCCACTGCGTGCGCATGTTCTACAAGGAAGCCTTCGAAAAGCACGGCAAGCTGTTCGACGAGCTGGGCGTGAACGTCAACAACGGCATGGCCAACCTGTACGAGAAGATCGCCACGCTGCCGCAGTCGCAGCAGGACGAGATCAAGCGCGACTTGCATGCCTGCCTGGAAGACCGGCCCTCGCTGGCGATGGTCGACTCGGCCAAGGGCATCACCAATTTCCATTCGCCCAACGACGTCATCGTGGACGCGTCGATGCCGGCCATGATCCGCCAGGGCGGCAAGATGTACGGCGCCGACGGCCGCCTGAAGGAAGCCAAGGCGGTCATCCCCGAGTCGACCTTTGCCCGCATCTACCAGGAGATCATCAACTTCTGCAAGTGGCACGGCAACTTCGACCCCAAGACCATGGGCACCGTGCCCAATGTCGGCCTGATGGCGCAGCAGGCCGAGGAATACGGCTCGCACGACAAGACATTCGAGATCGCGGAAGACGGCGTGGCCAACATCACCGATATCGCCACCGGCGAGGTGCTGCTGGCGCAGAACGTGGAGCAGGGCGACCTCTGGCGCATGTGCCAGGTCAAGGACGCCGCCATCCGCGACTGGGTCAAGCTCGCGGTCACGCGCGCCCGCAACTCCGGCATGACGGCCGTGTTCTGGCTCGACGCCTACCGCCCGCACGAGGCGGAAGTGATCAAGAAGGTCAACACCTACCTGAAGGACCACGACACCCAGGGCCTGGACATCCAGATCATGAGCCAGGTGCGCGCCATGCGCTACACGCTCGAGCGTGTCGTCCGCGGCATTGACACCATCAGCGTCACCGGCAACATCCTGCGCGACTACCTGACCGACCTGTTCCCGATCATGGAGCTGGGCACCAGCGCCAAGATGCTGTCCATCGTCCCGCTGATGGCGGGCGGCGGCATGTACGAGACCGGCGCCGGCGGCTCGGCACCCAAACACGTGCAGCAACTGGTGGAAGAAAACCACCTGCGCTGGGATTCACTGGGCGAATTCCTCGCGCTGGCCGTGAGCCTGGAGGATCTGGGCCTCAAGACAGGCAACAGCAAGGCCAAGATTCTCGCCACGGCGCTGGATGCGGCCACAGGCAAGCTCCTGGACAACAACAAGAGCCCTTCGCCCAAGACCGGCCAACTCGACAACCGCGGCAGCCAGTTCTACCTGACGATGTATTGGGCCCAGGCGCTGGCGGCGCAGACGCAGGACGCCGAGCTGGCCAAGCGCTTCGCACCGCTGGCCAAGGCGCTCACGGCCAACGAGCAGAAGATCGTGGACGAGCTCAACGCCGTGCAAGGCCAAGCGGTCGACATCGGCGGCTACTATTTCCCGGACCGCCAGAAGGTCAGCGCGGTGATGCGTCCGAGCCAGACCTTCAACGAGGTGCTGGCCACGGCGCAGGCCTGAGCAAGCCCCGCCTGCGAACGGCGGGGCCCCCTGGCCGGCGGCTATTGGGCGCCGGTGTTCACGTGGCTGGTGGCGTGGAACTGTGGCGCGCGGACCTTGGAGTGCCGCAGGGGGCGCTCAACCGGCGCTGCCTGCTCGGTGCGGATAGGGCCGATCTCGGCCTGGATGTTCTGGGCCAGTTGGCCCTTGGGACCCTCGGCGACTTCGAACGTCACCCGGGAGCCCTGCTTGAGGGTTTTGAAGCCCTCCATGGCGATGGCCGAGAAATGCGCAAAAACGTCGGCCCCGCCGCCATCGGGCTCGATGAAGCCGAAGCCCTTGGCATCGTTGAACCATTTGACTGTCCCGGTGGCCGTTGTCATTTGTTCGTCCCAGCTTATTCCCTCTGTCTGTGCGAAGTGTCACGAATCCAGCAGGGGCTGTCAACAATTTCAAGAACTTAAGTTTCGCTGGCCGGGCTATCGCAAGCCCGGGGACAATTGCCGCCAGGCGTGCGGGCGGGCCATGCCCCGAGGGCCCGTTGCGGGCGTTGCTTGAATGTGACCAATCCGCCACCAATTCACCTTGGCACCACATAGCGAAAGCGCGCTCGCTAGAATGAATTTCATGGCAACAAATCCACCCACCCCGGCCCCGGTCGCGCCCAAGACGCGGCCCAAAGTCGACGACGGCGGGTCCGTGGTGCTCGAGAGGCGCACCCAGAAAACCAAGCCTCCCCAGATGTACCAGGTCGTCATGCTCAATGACGACTACACCCCCATGGAGTTCGTGGTGGTGGTGATCCAGGAGTATTTCAACAAGGACAGGGAGACGGCCACCCAGATCATGCTCAAGATCCATCTGGACGGAAAAGCCATCTGCGGCGTTTTTTCGAGGGACGTCGCGGCCACCAAGGTCGACCAGGTGCAGGAAGCGGCGCGGCAAGCAGGGCATCCGCTGCAATGTGTGAGCGAACCGGTTGAATAAATCCGGATCGAACCGATTTAGTATGCGTAGCAAAGGCAAAAAGGAAATCACATGATTGCCCAGGAATTGGAAGTCAGCCTCCACATGGCATTTGTGGAGGCGCGGCAGCAGCGCCACGAGTTCATCACCGTGGAGCATTTGCTGCTGGCCCTGCTGGACAATCCCAGCGCGGCGGAAGTGCTCCGTGCCTGCTCGGCCAACATCGACGACCTGCGCAAGTCCTTGTCCAACTTCATCAAGGACAACACACCCCAGGTCGCCGGCTCCGATGACGTCGATACACAGCCCACGCTGGGTTTCCAGCGCGTGATCCAGCGCGCCATCATGCATGTGCAGTCCACCGGCAACGGCAAGAAAGAAGTCACCGGCGCCAACGTGCTGGTCGCCATCTTCGGCGAAAAGGACTCGCACGCCGTCTACTACCTGCACCAGCAGGGCGTGACGCGCCTGGACGTGGTCAACTTCATCGCCCACGGCATCAAGAAGAGTGATCCGCCCGAGCCTGCCAAGGGTGGCGAGGCCTCCTCCAGCGAGGCTGAAGAGGGCGGCGAGAAGAACGAAAAGGCTTCTCCGCTGGAACAGTTCACGCAGAACCTGAACCAGGCGGCCAAGGACGGCAAGATCGACCCGCTGATCGGCCGTGAGTACGAGGTCGAGCGCGTCATCCAGATCCTGTGCCGCCGGCGCAAGAACAACCCGCTGCTGGTGGGCGAGGCCGGTGTCGGCAAGACCGCCATCGCCGAGGGCCTGGCCTGGCGCATCGTCCAGAAGGAAGTCCCCGAGATCCTGGCCGAGTCCAACGTCTACTCGCTGGACATGGGCGCGCTGCTGGCCGGCACCAAGTACCGCGGCGATTTCGAGCAGCGCCTCAAGGGCGTTCTCAAGTCGCTCAAGGACAAGCCCAACGCCATCCTGTTCATCGACGAGATCCACACCCTGATCGGCGCCGGCGCGGCGTCGGGCGGCACGCTGGACGCGTCCAACCTGCTCAAGCCGGCCCTGTCCTCGGGCCAGCTCAAGTGCATCGGCGCGACCACCTTCACCGAGTACCGCGGCATCTTCGAGAAGGACGCGGCCCTGTCACGGCGCTTCCAGAAGGTCGACGTGGTCGAGCCGACGGTGCAGGAGACCGTGGACATCCTCAAGGGCCTGAAGTCGCGCTTCGAGGAACACCATGGCGTCAAGTACGCCGTGGCCGCCTTGCAGGCCGCCGCCGAGCTCAGCGCCAAGTACATCAACGACCGGCATCTGCCGGACAAGGCCATCGACGTGATCGACGAGGCCGGCGCCGCCCAGCGCATCCTGCCGGTGAGCAAGCGCAAGAAGACCATCACCAAGGCCGAGGTCGAGGAGATCGTCGCCAAGATCGCCCGCATTCCACCGGCCAACGTCTCCAACGACGACCGCGGCAAGCTGCAGACGCTCGAGCGTGACCTCAAGAGCGTCGTGTTTGGCCAGGACAAAGCCCTGGAAGTGCTGGCCGGCGCCGTGAAGATGGCGCGCTCGGGCCTGGGCCGGGGCGACAAGCCGATCGGCAGCTTCCTGTTCTCCGGCCCCACAGGTGTCGGCAAGACCGAAGCGGCCAAGCAGCTGGCCTACATCATGGGCATCGACCTGATCCGCTTCGACATGTCCGAGTACATGGAGCGCCATGCCGTCTCGCGCCTGATCGGCGCGCCGCCCGGCTACGTCGGTTTCGACCAGGGCGGCCTGCTGACCGAGGCCGTCACCAAGAAGCCGCACTGCGTGCTGCTGCTCGACGAAATCGAGAAGGCCCACCCGGACATCTTCAACGTGCTGCTGCAGGTGATGGACCACGGCACGCTGACGGACAACAACGGGCGCAAGGCCGACTTCCGCAACGTCATCATCATCATGACGACCAACGCGGGCGCCGAGACCATGAACAAGGCGAGCATAGGCTTCACCAACCCGCGCGAAGCGGGCGACGAGCTGGCCGACATCAAGCGCCTGTTCACGCCGGAGTTCCGCAACCGCCTGGACGCCACGGTGAGTTTCAAGGCGCTGGACGAGACCATCATCCTGCGGGTGGTCGACAAGTTCCTGCTGCAGCTGGAAACCCAGCTGGCCGAGAAGAAGGTGGAAGTGACCTTCACCGACAAGTTGCGCAAGCACCTGGCCAAGAAGGGCTTTGACCCGCTGATGGGCGCGCGGCCGATGCAGCGCCTCATCCAGGACACGATCCGCCGGGCCCTGGCCGACGAACTTCTGTTCGGCCGCCTGACCGACGGCGGTCGCCTGACGGTGGACGTCGAGGTCAAGACCGATGAGAAGGGCGTGGAAACGTCGGAAGTCCTGCTGGACATCCAGCCCCTGCCCAAGAAGGAAGGCCGGGCCAAGCCGGAGCCGGAAGAAATCTCCAGCGACTGAGCCTGACCTGCACCTGACCGGGAAAGGCTGCCATTGCTGGCAGCCTTTTTTACTTGCGCTTGACACGCATGGCGGCCCAGAGGGTGCAAACTGCGGACCATGAATGCCGCCGCTATTGCATTGAACCGCTTCGGCCTCGGAGCCCGGCCGGAGGATGCCGTGCCGGCTGAGCCGCGCGGCTGGCTGCTCAGCCAGTTTCAACGCTACGCGGCGGTGTCGCCGGGCTGGGCGGCGCAACAGAATGCGCCAGCGTTGTTGGCGCTCTACAGGGAGCGACAGAGCGCCGTCGACAAAGCCGGCGCGGACCGCAGGCCGATGGCGATCAAGGCGCTGGAAGACGCGGTCCGTTCGGTCTACGTCGCTGCCGTCGCGGCCCGCGTGGGCGTGGCGATGGACACGCCGGCGCCATTCGTCGAACGCCTGGTTCATTTCTGGGCCAACCATTTCGCCTTGTCGGCCGACAAGGCGCGCTTTGTTGCCATTCTGACGGGCGCCTTCGAGGCCGAGGCCATCCGACCACATGTTCTGGCCCGTTTCGAAGACCTGCTGCTGGCGGTGGTGCGCCACCCGGCCATGCTGGCGTACCTGGACCAGACCCGCTCCATCGGCCCGAACAGCCAGCTGGGCGAGCGCACAGCACAGGGCAAGCCCTCTCAACGCCGCGGACTCAACGAGAACCTGGCGCGTGAAATCATGGAATTGCACACCCTTGGTGTGCGCAGCGGCTATACCCAGGCCGACGTGACGGAACTCGCCCGCGCGCTCACAGGTTGGGGCACCGAAGGTCCGCCCGTCAACGGCGCCGAGAAGCCGATGGATGAGGGCGACGGGTTCGCTTTCCGCCTCACCCAGCACGAACCCGGCGCGCGCAAGCTGCTGGGAAAAAGCTATCCGGAAGGTGGCCAGGCCCAGGCTGAGGCCATCCTCAAGGACCTGGCGGCCGCGCCGGCGACGGCCCGCCACATCGCCACCAAGCTGGCGCGCCACTTCGTCGCCGACCAGCCGCCACCGGCCTTGGTGGACCGTCTGACCGATACCTTTTTGCGCAGTGGCGGCGACCTGCCCGCGGTCTACCGTGCGCTGATTGCTTCGCCCGAGGCCTGGGGCGCCGAAGCCCGCAAATTCAAGACGCCGTGGGAGTGGGGCGTGTCCAGCCTTCGCGCCCTGAATGCGCGCGAGTTGGGGGGCCCTCAACTGGTCTCGCTGATGCAACAGCTCGGTCAGCCGGTGTGGCGCCCCGGCTCGCCGGCTGGGTACGAGGACATCGCCGCCAATTGGGCTGCCCCCGATGCCCTGCTGCGGCGCGTGGAAGTAGCGCAGCGCTTCGCCGCGCAGGCAGACGTCGGGATCGACGCCCGCAACCTGGGACCGCGGGTGCTGCCCGGTGCGCTCAGCGAGGCCACGGCACAGGCCGTGGCAGGTTCCGAAAGCCCGGCCAGCGGACTCGCGCTGCTGCTGGTCTCGCCCGAATTCCTCAGGAGGTAGCCATGCTCACCACACGACGCAGCTTCCTTGCCGCCAGTGGCCTGGTTCTGGCCGCACCGCAGCTGGCCCTGGCCCAGGCCGCCACCGAACGCCGCTTCGTCTTCGTCATCCAGCGTGGCGCTGCCGACGGCCTGAACACTGTCATCCCGTATGCCGATCCGCACTATGCGCACCTGCGCGGTGCGCTGGCCATCGATCCGGCGACGGCGACACGGCTGGACGGCAGCTTTGCCCTGCACCCGGCGCTGGTGGAGACCCGAAAGCTGTTCACCGCGGGCGAGGCCCTGTTCCTGCACGCGGTGGCTTCGCCCTACCGCAACCGCTCGCACTTCGACGGCCAGAACGTGTTGGAAACCGGCGGCGCTTCGCCATACCAGCTCAAGGACGGCTGGCTGAACCGGCTGGTGGCGCTGCTGCCCCAGGGCGACCGGGAGGCCATCGCCTTCGCGCCCACCATCCCGGCGGCGTTGCGTGGCGCGGCGCAGGTGAGTTCCTATGCGCCGTCGTCGCTACCGCAAGCCAGCGACGACCTGCTGCTGCGCGTGCAGCAGCTGTATGCGGCTGACCCGCAGTTGCACGCCCTGTGGTCAGCGGCGCTGGAAGCGCGCGGCTTGGCCAGAATGGCTGGGGCCGGCCCGCGCCGGGACGCCGCCAGCCTGGGCAAGCTGGCCGCCGGTTTCCTGACCCAGCCCAAGGGCCCGCGCATCGCCATGATTGAAACTGATGGCTGGGACACGCACAGCAGCCAGAACAACCGGCTGGCGGCACAACTGAAGAACCTGGACGCCATGCTGGCGGCGCTGCGCGATGGCTTTGGCCCACACTGGAACCAGACCGTGGTGCTGGTGGCAACCGAGTTCGGCCGCACGGCCGCCGTCAACGGCACAGGCGGCACCGACCACGGTACCGGCTCGGCCGCCATGCTGCTGGGCGGGGCGGTGCAAGGCGGCCGCGTGATCGCCGACTGGCCGGGCCTGGGGCCATCTGCGCTGTACCAGGGGCGCGACCTCCAACCCACTCTGGCGCTGGACCAGTTGCTGGCCACCGCGGCTGCCGAATGCTTCGGCCTGGAGTCGCAGCGCCTGGCCCAGGCCCTGTTCCCGCAGATGGCAAAGGCGGCGCCGCTGCCGCCACTTCTGCGCACTGCCAGCGCCTGATCGCTCTGTTTTTGATAGCGGCTCAGGTCCATTGGACGGGGGCTAGCCCTCTTTTTTCCTTCGAAAACCTGGGGCTCAGGGGGCGCGGCCGGCCAGCGCCGCCCGGCCGGCAAACCCCGCCGGGGCGCCCGGCCGCGACTCGATGCGCAGGGCCTCGTTCCATTTGGCCATGCGCTCCGAGCGCGCAAAGGAACCGACCTTGAGCTGGCCCGCGTTCCAGCCGGTGGCCAGGTGCACGATGGCCACGTCCTCGGTCTCGCCCGAGCGCGCCGAGACGATGCTGGCGTAGCCGGCGGCCCGGGCCGCGTCGAGCGCGGCGCGCGTCTCGGTCACGGTGCCGGCCTGGTTGGGTTTGATCAGCGCGCAGTTGCAGGCGCCGATGGCCGCTGCCTGGCGCACGCGCTGCGCATTCGTCACCAGGTAGTCGTCGCCCACCACCTGCACGCGGTCGCCGGCGGCGCGGGTGAAGGCCACCAGGCCGGCCTCGTCGTCCTCGGCCAATGGGTCCTCGATCGACACGATGGGGTAGCGCTCCAGCCAGCGCAGCAGGCGTTCGCACAGGCCGTCGGAGTCCAGCTCCTGGTTCTCCAGCGCCAGCCGGTAGCGGCCCTTGCTGCCGAATTCGGAGGCGGCGATGTCCAGCGCGATGGCGACCTCGCTGCCCGGTGTGTAGCCGGCCTTCTCGATGGCCTGGACCAGGGTGTCCAGCGCCTCCTCGTTGCGCGCGAAATTGGGCCACCAGCCGCCTTCGTCGGCCACGCCGGCCAGGGCACCGCGCGCCGCCATGATCTCGCCGGCCGCCCGGTAGACCTCGGCCGTCATCTCCAGCGCCTGGGCAAACGAGCTGGCGCCGGTGGCGATGACCATGAAGTCCTGCACGTCGACGCGCCGGCCCGCATGGGCGCCGCCGCCGAAGATCTGGATCTGCGGCAGCGGCAATTGCACCGTCCGGCCCTGGGCCAGGTACTGCCAAAGAGGTTGACGCGCCTGCGCCGCCGCGGCGTGCAGCACGGCCAGGGAGGTGGCGACCAGGGCATTGCCGCCCAGCCGCGTCTTGGTCGGCGTGCCGTCCAGCGCGATCAGGGCGGCGTCGATGCCGGCCTGGTCGCTCACATCGCGTCCCACCAGCAGCGGCGCGATTTCGCGCTCTATCCCTGCCAGGGCCCGTTGCACGTCGCGGCCACCGAAGGCGCTGCCGCCGTCGCGCAGTTCCACCGCCTCGCGCGTGCCCATGGAGGCGCCGGCCGGGGCGATGCCGCTGCCCGATGTGCCGTCCTCATTCGTCACTTCCACTTCCACCGTGGGCCGGCCGCGCGAATCCCAGATGCGGCGGGCGTTGAGGCTCTTGATCTTCATGCTGCAAATTCCCTGGCCCAGCGGGCCGCGATGGTTTCGAGTGTGGTGGGCGCGTCCTGCAGCAGAGTGATGGCTGCGGCGCGCACGGCATCGCGCTGCGGCGCGCCCAGGTATTCGGCCGGCGATTTGCCGTCCACCCGCGCCAGCGTCAGGCCGGGCAGCAAGGTGGCGACGCGTGTTTCCAGCGCAGCCGGCGGCTCCCAGCCCACATGGGCGAAGTAGGCCTGGTGGAAGGCCCGGTAGGCATCCATCAGCACGGCGCCGTGCTGCGGCAGGTGGGCGGTCTTGAGCAGGAAGTGGTTCAGGCAGAAGGCGATGTCGAAGGCCGGGTCGCCGAACCAGGCGCACTCTGCGTCCAGCAGCACCGGGCCTTGCGGGCCGAGCAGGATGTTCTTGGGGCTGACGTCACCGTGCACCAGCACCCGGCGCGTCGCCGCCGTGCGCTCCACGGTGGCCAGCAGGCCGGCCGCCAGCGCGGGATGGACGCGCGCCGTCTCCACCAGGTAGGGCTCCAGGCGGATGGCATGGAAGTTGGCGTCGGTGGCAAAGCGCGCGGCCAGCGCCGCATCGTCGGCCGTGGCCGCATGGATGCGTCCCAGCACATCGCCCACCGCCTGCGCCGTGGCCACGTCGACGTTCCCGGCCAGCATGTCGGCCTTCCAGTTGCGGTACTCAGTGCCGAGGAAGGGCATGACGAAACTCTTGCTGGCTTCGTCCTGGCCCAGCACGCGCGGCACATGGCCGGGCGCGATGCGGTCCACAGCCTGCAGCCAGGCGATCTCATGGAAGACGCGCTCGACCGGCACCTTCCATTCCTTGGCGACCTTCAATTGGGGCAGGGCCTGCTTCAGGCAGTAGCGGCCGCTGGCCAGGTCGACGCGGTAGATGCCCGAGGAGACGCCACCGGTCAGGGCCGTGGCCTGCACATCCTCATCGGCGCTGGCCAGGCCCAGCGCCACGAAGATGCGGCGCAGCGCTGCGGCGTCCTGGGAAAGGTCAACATAGGCCATCGGGGCCGATTATGGGAGGGCCGCGCGCAGCGCCGGCGCCACCAGGCCGGCGCCGGTGAGCAGCAGCAGCACGCAGACCAGCTTGCGGATGGCCAACGGCGACCAGGCTGGCGGATGGCGGCGCAGCAGCCAGGTCAGGCCCATGACCAGGGGCGCAGCCAGCAGGGACAACATCAGCGCGTTGCGGCTGAAGCCGCCGGCGGGAACGACCAGCAGCAGGCGCATCACGCCGCCCACGGCCAGGGTGGCGACCAGGGTCTCGCGGATCGCGAGCAGGGCCAGGGGCTGGCGGTAGAACTGCCAGACCAGGGGCGGGCCGGAGCTGGCGAACATGCCGCCCAGCACACCCGAGAGCAGGCCGGTGGCGGCAAAGGACAGGCGCGGGGAGCGCTGCGCCAGCGCTTCGCTGCGCAGAAACACCACCAGGGCGCAGCCGATCACGGTCAGTCCCAGCAGCACGCGCAGCAGCGCCACCACGTTGGTGCTCAACCACCCCAACAGCAGCACGCCGGCCACGACGCCCAGCAGACTGCCCATCGACGTGTCGCGCAGCATCTGCAGATCGATCCACTTGCGCGCGCCTCGCAGGGCGACAAAGGCGCTGGCCAGCGACAGCACGGTGGCGACGTTGACCGCATCGGGCAGCGGCGCCAGCTCGAACACGCCGGCCAGGCCCACCAGGATGAGGGCGAAGGCAAAGCCGGTGAGGCTTTGCGCCGCCGTGGCCAGGGCGACGACGGCAAGAAACAGGAGGGTGGGCAGCAAGGCCATGGTCAGCCCGCTATTTTGCCGCCCTCCTAGAATTTGCCCATGAGCGCATCCTCCCCATCCCAACTCAAAGTCGCAGTCATGGGCGCCGGCGCCGTCGGCTGCTACTACGGCGGCATGCTGGCCCGTGCCGGCCACGCCGTCACCCTGATTGCGCGACCCCAGCACGTGCAGGCCATCGAGGCCGCCGGCCTGCGCATGGAGACAAAGACCTTCGACGAGCAGCTGCGCCTGGCAGCCAGCAGCGAGCCGTCTGCCGTGCAGGGCGCCGACCTGGTGCTGTTTTGCGTCAAGTCCACCGACACCGAGGCTGCCGGCGCGCAGATCCTGCCTTTCCTGGCGCCGGACACCCTGGTGTTGTGCCTGCAAAACGGTGTGGACAATGCCGACCGCCTGCGCGGCGTGTTGCCGCAGCATGCCGTGGCGGCCGCCGTGGTCTATGTGGCCACCGAGATGGCCGGTCCCGGCCACGTCAAACACCACGGCCGCGGCGAGCTGGTGATCGAGCCTGCCGCGCGCAGCCGGGCCGTCGCCCAGGCCCTGGAGGCCGCCGGCGTGCCCACCGAGATCTCGGACAATGTGCGCGGCGCCCTGTGGGCCAAGCTGGTCCTCAACTGCGCCTACAACGCCGTCTCGGCCATCGCCCAGCGGCCTTACGGCGAGAACGTGCAGGGCGAGGGCATCCTGGAAGTGATGGGCGACGTGGTGGCGGAATGCCTGGCCGTGGCCGCGGCCGAAGGCGTCACCCTCCCCGGCGATGTGCATGCCGCTGTGCGCAAGATCGCGCAGACCATGCCCAGCCAGTTTTCGTCCACGGCGCAGGACCTGGCGCGCGGCAAGCGCAGCGAGATCGACTACCTCAATGGCCTGATCGTGCGCCGTGGCCAGGCGCTGGGCATCGCCACGCCGGCCAACCGCGTGCTCTGGGCCCTGGTCAAACTGGTCGAGAGCAAGCCGCGGGTCTGAGCCCGCGGCGGCAAGGCCTTATTCCGGCGTGATGCCGATGGCCTTGACGATGCCGCCCCAGCGCTCGCGCTCCGAGCGCATGAAGGCGTCGAAACCAGCGGTCGTCTGGCTGGGCTCGGGGATGGAGCCCAGGGCCAGCAGGCGCTGAACCACCTCGGGCTTTTGCATCAGGGCCTCGAGGTCGCGGTTGACGCGCTGCACCACGTCGGCAGGTGTGCCCGCCGGCGCGAACAGGCCATTCCAGCCCGTGTATTCGAAGCCCTTGAAGGTGTCGCCCAGCGGCGGCACCGCCGGCAGGGCGGCCAGGCGCTCGGCCGAGCTCACGGCCAGGGCCTTCATCTGGCCCGCCTTCAGGTAGACCATCAACGCCGCTTCGGGCAGGCAGATCAGCTGCACGCGTCCACCCAGCACGTCCTGGATGGCATCGGGCGCCTTGGTGTAAGGCACATGGGTGAGCTTGATGCCGGCCATGGAGGCGACCGAATCGGCCAGCATGCCCGAGAAGGTCTTGGGCCCCTCGGTGCCGATGGCGATCTTGCCGGGGCTGGCCTTGGCCTGGGCGATCAGGTCGGCCATGTCCTTGACCGGGAAGTTCGCCGCCGCGGCCAGCACGAAGGGGCTGCGCCCGATCAGGCGCACCGGCACGAAGTCCTTGGCGGCGTCGTAGGGCAGGGTCTTGAAGGTGAAGGCGTTGGTCACCATCGCTGCCGTCGTGGCGTAGTAGAAGCTGTAGCCGTCGGGCGACGAGCGCGCCGCCGCCTGGGCGCCGATCACGTTCTGGCCGCCGGGCCGGTTGTCGATGACGATGGGCTGGCTCCAGCCGCGCGCCAGCTGGTCGGCGACATAGCGCGCCAGGATGTCCGGCCCCGAGCCCGCGGGCTGGGACAGTATCCATTTGACCGGGCGCTCCGGCCAGGCTTGCGCCCTGGCGAACTGGGGCGCTCCGGCGGCCAGCAGCAGGCCGGCCTGGGTGAAGGTTCTGCGTTTCATGTCTTGTCTCCTGGCTGTCGTTGTTGTGAAAGCGTTTCCAGCTGCTTTTGCAAAGTGGCCGCGTCCTGGGCCACGCCCCAGACGTAGTGGTCGGGCCGCACGATGGCGGCCGTGCAGCCCTGCTGCGCGAACCAGCGGGCGGCGACGCCCTCGGCCTCGTTGAAGTCGGGCGTGCCGATCCGCACGGTCCGCAGGTCCTGCGTTGCAGGCGGCGCCGTGCCGTCCAGCGTCACCAGGCGCCAGCCGCGGCCGGCCAGTTCGTCCATGCGGTGCTTGCGGCCACCGCGCAGGATCCAGGGTTGCGGGAAGATGCTGCCGACGGCGGCATGGGCCAGGGGCGACAGCAGGCCGGCGGCCAGCGCCGGCTGCACGCTCTGGCGCGGCTGCGACTTCACCGTGCCGCCGCACTCTTCGAGCAGCCTGGCATCGCGCGCCCGCGCCTTGTCCAGGTCGCGCTGGCCCACCAGCTGGCCGATGTCCTTGATGCGCGTGGTCAGGGCCGTGACATGGTCCTTGCGCTCGGTCCCATAGCTGTCCAGCAGCGCATTGCCGGCCTGGCCGCGCAGCACGGCGTCGAGCTTCCAGGCCAGGTTGGCGACGTCGCGGATCCCCTGGCACATGCCCTGGCCCAGGAAGGGCGGCTGCTGGTGGGCGGCATCGCCGGCCACGAAGACGCGGCCCGCGCGCCAGCGGTCCGCCACCAGGGCGTGGAAGCGGTAGCTGGCCTGGCGCCACAGCACGGCGTCTTCCGGCGTGATCCAGCGTGACAGCAGCTTCCAGGTGCCTTCCGGCGTGGCCACTTCCTTGGGATCCTCGCCCTCGTTGATCGAGATCTCCCAGCGCCTGTGGTTGTTGGGGCCGACCAGGTAGGTGCAGGGCCGCTGCGGCTCGCAGATCTGCATGCTGACCTTGGGCAGCTTGGCCAGGCCTTGTTCATTGGCCAGCACGTCCACCACCAGCCAGGGCTGGTCGAAGCCCAGGTCTTCCAGGGCGATGCCGGCCAGGCCGCGCAGCGTGCTGGAGGCGCCGTCGCAGCCAATGGCATAGCGCGCGCGGACCTCGCGCTGCGTGCCGTCTTCCTCGGCCAGCTGCAGCCGCACCTGATCCGCGTCCTGCGCCATGCCGGTCAGCGTTGTGCCCAGGGCGATGTCCACGTTGGACAGGCTGGCGACGTGCTCGCGCACCACCTGTTCCACATGGGGCTGGCTGAACACCAGCGAAGGCGTGAAGCCCAGGGGGTAGGGCGGTTCCGCCGTGCTGAAGCGCTTGATCAGCTGGCCTTCGACGCCATAGAACTCCGAGGGCGTGAAAGGCTCGGTGAACTCCAGCACCTGCTCGGCGACGCCCAGCTGCTGGAACACCCGCATGATCTCGTGGTCCAGCGCGAAGGCGCGCGGCTTGTCGTAGACCTCGTGGCTGCGGTCGCAGACAAAGACCCGCAAGCCCATGCCGCCCAGCAGGCCCGCGGCCACCGCGCCCGAAGGGCCGAAACCGGCAATGGCAACGTCGTACACGCCCTGCGCCATCTCAGCCCTCGTCGCGGATGGGATTGGAGAGCAGGCCGACTTTCTCGATCTCGATCTCGATGGTGTCGCCGTGCTTCATCCACACCGGCGGCGTGCGGGCCTGGCCCACGCCGGCCGGCGTGCCCATGACGATCACGTCACCGGGCTCGAGCGTCATGCACTCGGTCAGCAGCTTGATGGTCTCGGCCACGCCCCAGATCATGTCGGTGGTGTTGGCGTCCTGCATGATCTTGCCGTTGAGGCGGCTCTGGATGCGCAAGCCGGTCGCACCGGGCGCCAGCTCGTCGGCTGTCACCACCACCGGGCCGAAGCCACCGGTGGCGTCGAAGTTCTTGCCTATGGTCCACTGCGGCGTCTTCTTCTGGTAGTCACGCACCGACATGTCGTTGAAGACGCTGTAGCCGAAGACGCAATCGAGTGCCTCGTCCTGACTCAGATGCTTGACCTTCTTCCCAATGATCACCGCCATCTCGGCCTCGTAGTCGAAGCGCTCCGACACGCGCGGCCGCAGGCCGGCTTGGCCATGGGCGACCAGCGAGGAGGCGCCGCGGTAGAAGAACCAGGGGTACTCGGGCTTTTCGCGGCCTCCTTCCTTGGCGTGGTCGTAGTAGTTCAGGCCCAGGCAGACGATCTTGCCCGGCTTGAGCACGGGGACGGCCAGTTCCAGGCCGGCCAGCGGCAGGCGCGCCGAGCCCGAGGCCAGGGCTGCCTTGGCGGCGGCCAGCACGTCCACGCTTTGCTCCAGCGCGGCGCCCAGGTCGGAAGCCGCAACGTCGACGACATTGTCGCCATCGAGCACGCCCAGGCGCACGGCGCCCTGTTGGCGGTAAGTCACCAGTTTCATGAATCAATCTCCTTGGTAATTGGCAAATGCAATCTGTTTCTGGGCTTCTTTGAGGCGCGCCGAAGGCGCGGCCGAGATGCCCCAGTGGTCGACCCGTCCGGCCGGCCACTTCCAGTCCTCGGGGCCGCGCACCGGGTAGGCGTCGTCGATCTGCTCGACGTCGGCCGTGTACTCGATGACGAAGCCGGCCGGGCCGACGAAGTAGTTGAAGCTGTTGTTGCCGGGGCCATGGCGGCCGGGGCCCCATTCGATGCCGTAGCCCGCGTCCTTCATGCGGCCGCCGCCGCGCATCACTGCCTCCAGGTCGGGCATGACGAAGGCGATGTGGTTCAGGCAGTCGTTGTCGGCGTCCGCCAGGGCGATGCTGTGGTGGTCGCCGCGCGGCTGCGTCGGAATGCGGATGAAGGCCATGATGCGCGTGCGGTCCGACAGCCGCATGCCCAGGGCGTTCTCGTAGAAGGGCAGGGCCTGGGCCACGTCGTGGCTGTTAAGCACCGCATGGGCCAGGCGGATGGGGCTGTCCTTGTGCGACGCGGTATCGGCGTGGCGGGCATCGCCGGTGACGATGCGCAGCACGCGGCCCTGGGGGTCGCGCACGATGATGGCCTCTCCGCCGCCGGGTTCGCTGACGCTGTGGCGGGGCTTGAGCACGCTGCCGCCGTGGGTCGGCACGACGTCCAGCAGTTGGTCCAGCTCACGCAGCGAGGGTGCGCGCAGCGTCACCATGCGCAGCTCTGGCTTGTCCGCGGGGTGCAGGGCCAGCAGGTGGTGGTCGGCGCCCGTGCCGCGCAGGTAGACCACCTCGCCCTGGCGCGCTGCCACGCGCAGGTTCCAGGTGCCGGTGAAAAAGGCTTCGGCGGCGGCGACGTCGGGCAGGCCGATCTCGACGCTGCGCAGGGAGGAGAGAAACGGAGTTGCCATGAGAGGACCTATTCGGGTTGGACGCCGGCCGCGCGGATGGCCTTGCGGTTCTGGTCGATGTCGCGCGCCAGATAGTTGCGGAACTCGTCGGCGCTGCTGGCGGTGGGCACGGCGCCATTGAGCTCGAAGGAGTCGCGCAGCGCGTTCTGTTGCAAGGCTGTGGCCAGGGCGCGCCGCAGCTGCTGCGAGATGGCTGGCGGCAGGCCCTTGGGCGCGACGATGCCTATCCAGCCGGAAAACTCGAAGCCAGGCAGCGTCTCGGCTATCGCCGGCAGAGCGCCCAGCGGTTGCGTGCCCTTTGCCATGCTGTGGCCCAGGGCCTTGAGCCGCCCGCCCTTGACCAGGCCCATCGCGGCCGGCGCCGGCGTCAGCGTCCACTGGGTCTCGCCGGACACTACCGAGCCGACCGACTGGCTGCCGCCCTTGTAGGGCACATGCAGGACCTCGAAGCCGCCCGCCGCAGCCAGCGCCGCGCCGGCCAGGTGGCTGACCGAGCCCACGCCGGCCGAGGCCATGTTGAACTTGCCGCCTTGCCCCTTCGCGTAGGCCACGAACTCGGCGACGCTGTTGACCGGCAGGGCGGCGTTGACCACCAGCACGTTGGGCAGCACCGCCACCAGCGAGACGAAGTCGAAATCCTGCAGCGGGTCGTAGCGCGCCGCCTTTTGCAGCAGCGGCACCACCGTCAGCGAACTGCTCGACGCCACGATCAGGGTGTAGCCATCGGGCGGCGCCGCCTTGCCCGACTCGATGCCCACAGCGCCGGCCGCGCCGGCCTTGTTGTCCACCACCAGGGGCTGGCCCAGCACGGTTGCCAGGCTGGCGCCGACGATGCGGCCTATGGTGTCCACCGAGCTGCCCGGTGCATTGGCCACGATCAGCTTGACTGGATGGGATGGCCAGGCGGACTGGGCAAAGCCCTGGCCCGCTGCGCCCAGCATGGCAAGGCTTGCAAGCATCTGGCGGCGATTGGTCATGGCGGCACTCCCAGAAAACGTTGTGCATTGCCCCACAGCAGCAGGTCCTGCGTGGCTGCGTCGAAGCCGGCGGCGGCGATGGCGTCCAACGGGGCGCGCTCGTGGAAGTTGAAGGGATAGTCGGTGCCGATCAGCAACTGGCCCGTGCCGAACAGCCCGGCCAGGTGGGCGAGGGTGGGCGCGTCGAACACCAGGGTGTCGTAGAACAGCTTGCGCGCCTGTTCGACCGGCGATGCGCTGATGCTGTCCTTGAGCGCGGGGAACACGCCCCAGCCCTGCTGCAGGCGCGGCAGCAGCGAGGCCAGGGTGCCGCCGCCATGGCTGAAGGCGATGCGCAGCTTGGGCCGGCGCTCCATCAGGTTGGTGGTTAGCACGGATGCAGCCGCCAGGCCCACGTCCGAGGGGTAGCCCAGCACCTGCTGCAAGGGTGCTGGCCCGACCAGGCGTTCCATGCCGGCGGGCCGCAGGGCGTGGACAAAGACCGCGGCCCCCAGCTCTTCGCAAGCCGCGAGGAAGGGGTCGAACTCGGGCGCGCCTATGGGCTTGCCGTTGATGTTGCTGCCGACCTCCACGCCGGCAAAGCCCAGGGTCTTGACGCAGTATTCCAGCTCGCGCAGCGCCAGGTCCATGTCCTGCAGCGGCACGGCGCCCAGGCCGATCAGCTTGCGTTGGGAGTCGGCCACCATGGCGGCGATCTGCTCGTTGATGTAGCGCAGCAGCTGCTGGGCATCCTTGGGCCCCATCCAGTAGGACAGCAGTTCCGGCATGGGCGAGACGGCCTGCAGGTCCAGGCCCATGGCTTGCAGGTCCTCCAGCCGCTTGGCCGTGTCCCAGCATTTGTCGGAGACGGTGCGGTAGTTCTTGCCGGCGATCATCACGCTGCGGTGGCAGGCCTGGGCCGGCGCCATCGAGGGCCAGTCGGCCGGCACGGCTGTGCCCAGGTAGCGCGGAAAGTCATGCGGCACCACATGGGCGTGGGCGTCGGTCCCGCATCGGCATTGGAGGGTGGCTGTCATCCGTTGGCGCCGTCAATGCGGCGTTGTCTCCTGTGGAAAACGGATGCTAGGCAGCCTGCCCCCATTTGCCAAGGCGATGGTGTGGATAGCTAGAATCCACGCCATGGATATTCGCAGCGTCGACCTCAACCTCCTGGTGATCTTCGACGCCATGGCGCGGCACCGCAGCGTGATCCGCACCGGGGAAGCGGTGGGCCTGTCCCAGCCGGCCACCAGCGCCGCCCTGGCGCGGCTGCGCACCCTGTTCGACGATGCGCTGTTCGTGCGCGCCGGCTCGGAGATGAAGCCCACGCCGCGCGCGCTGGAGCTGGCGCCCGCCGTGCACCGCGTGGTCGAGACCATCAGCACCGACATCCTGCAGCAGGCGTCCTTCGACCCGGCCCATGCCGAGCGCGCCTTCACCATCCTCACGCCCGACATCGGTGAGATCGCCTTCCTGCCCGGCGTGCTGCGCCGGCTGCGCGAGGAGGCGCCCGGCGTGCGCCTGCACACGGTGTCCATGCCGCGCAAGGCGGCGGCCGAGGCCCTGGAAACCGGTGGTGCCGAACTGGCCGTGGGTTTTTTCCCCGACCTGCGCAAGGCCGGTTTTTTCCAGCAAGGCCTGTTCAAGACCTCCTACGCCTGCATCAGCTGCGCCCAGCACAAGGCGCCGGCGCGCATGACGCTGCGCCAGTTCCTGGCGGCGCGCCATGTGGTGGTGCGGCCCGAGGGGCGTGAGCACGCCTTCGACCGCTGGCTGGAGGAGAAAGGGCACCACCGGCGCGTGATGCTGGAGCTGTCGCACTTCATGAGCCTGCTGGCCATCCTGCCGGGCAGCGACCTGGTCGCCACCGTGCCGGACGACATCGCCACCGCGGTGGGCCGCCACATCCAGCTGCGCCGCATCGGCCTGCCGTTCCGGCCTCCGGTGATCGAGGTCCAGCAGTTCTGGCACCGCCGCATGCAGCATGACCCGGCCAACAAGTGGCTGCGCGGCGTCTTCCACGCCGTCAACCGGCGCGACGGCCAGGCGCCGCTGCCGGACTGAGCCGTCTTTAGCCGGCGGCCAGGCCGGCCGCGCTGACGCCGGCCAGGCAGATGGCCTCGTCCTCGTCGCCCGTGCCGCCGCTGGCGCCCACCGCGCCGATCACATTGCCGGCCGCGTCCTTGACCAGCACGGCGCCGGTCTGCGGCAGGAACTTGCCGCCGGCCGTGGCTGCCAGCGAGACGAAGAAGTTGGGGTTGTCCTTGGCGCGCTGGCCCAGGGTGCGGCTGGACACGCCCATGCCGATGGCGCCCCAGGCCTTGGCCTGGGCGACCTCGAAGCGGAACATGCTGGCGCCGTCCTCGCGGGCAAAGGCCTTGAGGTTGCCGCCTTCGTCCAGCACTGCGATGCCCATGGGCTTGTAGCCGGCGGTTTTGGATGCGGCCAGGGCCGCGCTGATGATGGTGTTAGCCTGGGCCAGGGTCAGGGTGCTCATGGGGTCTCTCAGGAAGCGGAAGAAGAAGGGGGCTGGGTCAGTGCATCGAAGCCGTACTGGTTCATGCTACCGAACAGTGGGCCGGCCGGATGCGGCACGAAGCGTGTGCGGCAGTCCAGCACCGCCGGCAGGCCCGAGGCCAGGGCGCGCGCAATCGCCGGTCCCACCTGGGCGGCGTCGCTGACGAGCTCGCCGTGGCAGCCGAAGCCGCGCGCCACGGCCGCGTAGTCCGTGCCCTCCAGGCCTGTGCCCATCTCGAAGTCGTATTGCTTGCGCTGGCCGGCGCGGATGATGCCCCAGGCCGCGTTGTTGTGGATGATGTTGACGACAGGCAGGCCGGCGCGGCGCGCCGTGTCCAGCTCGCTCAAAGTGAAACCGAAGGAGCCGTCGCCGGTGATGTTGAAGACCGCCTTGCCGGGATGCTGCAATTGCAGCGCCAGCGCATAAGGCAGGCCGAAACCCAGCTGGCACATGCCGGGATCGTGAAAGCGGGTGCGGACCTCTTGCACCGGCGTCATGTCGTTGCTCCAGAAGCTGGTGTGGCCGCCGTCGTAGACCGCCAGCGCTTCGGCCGGCAGGGCGTCGCCGATGGCCGCGGCCAGCGCCGCCGGGTGCATCACCTCCTGCGTTTCCTGCGCCATGGCGGCCAGCTTCGCGTCGTAGCCCGCGCGCACGGCCCGCATGCGCGGCAACCAGTCGGCTTCCACCGCCAGAGCGGGCTCAGGGCCCAGGGCCTGCAGCAGATCGGCCAGCGCCAGGCCGGCATCGGCCACCATCGCCACTTCGTGCAGAGCCGGCTGGCCCAGGGCGCTGGGGTCGGTGTTGACGTTGATCAACCTGTGGCTGCGGCGCGCGAAAGGCCCGTGCGCGTCCCACATCCAGGACGAGAAGCGGCAACCCAGGCTGAGGATGACGTCGGCCTGCGCGAAGGCCTCTTTGACCGAGTCCCCGGCGATCAGGCCACCGTGGCCGATGAAGTGCGGGCTCTCGCTGGCCACCACGCCCAAGGCCATCTGCGTGGGAATGACGGGTGCGCCCAGGCGCTGCGCCATCTCGCGCACCTGCGCGGCCGCGCCCGAGACGATGACGCCGCCGCCGGCCACGATCAGGGGGCGCTTGGCGCCGCGCAGCAAGGCCACGGCGTCGTCGACCGCAGCGGCCGCGGGACGCGAGGGCGTGGTCGCGCGGTAGCGCGAGGGCGCGATCTCGAACTCATCGTCGGCAAAGCTGCAGGGCGCGCCCAGCACGTCCTGCGGGATGTCCAGGTGCACCGGTCCAGGGCGGCCACCCAGCGCTTCCCTGAAGGCACGGCGCACCAGCTCGGGAATCCGCCGCGGGTCGTTGACCACCGCATTCCACTTGACCAGCGGCGCGATCACGGCGCGGGTGTCCATGTCCATGAACATGCCGCTGTGCGGATAGCTGGCCGCACGGTGCTGGTTGGTGGTGATGGCCAGCAGGGGCAGGTTGTTGTTGAAGGCCACGCCCAGGCCTGAGGCCAGGTTCAGGCCGCCAGGCCCCATCTCGCCCAGGGCCAGGGCCATGCGGCCGCTGCCGGCATGGACGGCGGCGGCCATCATCGGAGCGGCCGCCTCATGACGCACGCCGACAAAACGGATGGACGGCTCAGCGGCGATGGCGTGCAGCAGCGGCGCCAGCTTGCCGCCGACGATGCCGAAGGCATAGGGCACGCCCTCGGCGGTCAGTGCGCGCACCAGGGCCTGGGCGCCAGTCAATTGCAGCAAGCTCTATTCCTCCGCGGTGAAACCGGTGGTCTTGGCGATGGCCGCCCAGCGCTCCGTGTCCTGGCGCAGCAGAACGGCAAAGTCCGCTGGCGACTGGTGCACGGCCTGGAGCCCGTTCTTGGCCAGGCCTTCGATGATCTCGGGCATGGACAGGGCCTCGCGCACCTGTGAGTTCAGGCGCTGCACCACGTCGACCGGCGTCTTCGCCGGCAGGAACAGGCCCAGGTACTCCATCAGCGCGATGTCCTTGTAGCCTTGCTCGACCATCGTCGCCACCTCGGGCAGGAAGACCGAGCGCTGCGGTGTGGTCACGGCCAGGGCGCGCAGCTTGCCGGATTTGATGTGCGGCAGCACCTCGCCCAGCACGTTGAAGCTCACCGGCACCTGGCCGCCCATCAGGTCCTGCAGCAGGGGCGCGCCGCCGCGGTAGGCCACGCTGTTGAACTCGATGCCACTGGCCTTTTGCAGCATCATGCCGGCGAAGTGCAGGGCCGAGCCCGCCGCCGGGACGCCGTAGTTGGCCAGCTTGGGGTTGGCCTTGGCCCACTTGAGGTAGTCGGCCACGGTCTTGATCTCGGCCGGCAGGCCGGGCCCGGCGGTGAAGCAGAAGGCGTAGCTGACCATGGTGGTCACGGGGATGAAATCCGTGACGGGGTTGTAGTTGAGCTTCTTGTAGATGCTGGGATAGAGCACCATGGGCGAGCTGGGGATCTGCAGGATGGTCAGGCCGTCGGGCGTGGCCTTCTTGACGTACTCCACCGCGATGCGGCCGCCGGCGCCGGGCCTGGCCTCGACCAGCACGTTGGCGGCGTACTTGCCGCGCAGTTTTTCGGCCAGCGGCCGGGCCACGTAGTCGCCCATGCCGCCGGCCGGAAAGCCGGAAATCAGGAAGGCGTTGCCGGGGTTTTGCGCGCTGGCGTGGCGGGCCAGGCTCAGGGCGGCGAGGGCGGATGCCCCCTGCAAGAGGCTGCGACGGGTCTGCATGCTTGTCTCCTTGTTTTATGCCGCCATGGTGACCGGCGCGGCGCGCCTTGAACAGGCACGAAGCGGGCATGGACAGGTGCTTTTCCGGCATGGGCCCACAATGGCGCCATGAAGACCGCTGCCGCTCCCTTGCTGCTCGTTCCCTTCCGCGAGGTGCGCCACTGGCAGCCCGACGACTGCCTGCACTACGAGCCGCTGACGGTGCGCGGCCGCCTGCATGGCTGGACGATTCCGGCGCACCGCCACGAGGGCCTGGTGCAGTTCCAGCTGCTGGCCCAGGGCAGTGCCAGTGCCACCATCGACGGCCGCGAGCATGCCTTGCAGGCGCCGGCCGTGCTGCTGCTGGCGCCCGGTTCGGTCCACGGCTTTCGCTATGCGCCCGACAGCGCCGGCCACCAGGTCACCGTGCCCCTGGCCGTGCTGCATGCGGCTCTGCAGGGCGCCGACCAGCTCGAGGCGCTGTTAGGCCAGTCCTGCGTGCTGGAAGATGCCGCCGGCTGTGCGCCACTGTTCGAGGCCCTGGCCGCCGAGTTCCAGCAGGAGCAGCCTGGCCGTGCCCAGGCCTTGCAGGCCCAGGCCACGCTCATCGTCCTGTGGTTCTTGCGGCACCGCGGCGCGCAGCAGGCCGGGGCGCGCCACAGCGCGGTGCGTGACACCCTGGTGCAGCGCCTGCGCGCCCTGGTTGAAACGCACTACCGCGAGCACAGGCCGCTGGCCTTTTATGCCGATGCGTTGCGGGTGACGCCCGACCACCTGAGCCGCACCTGCCGCAGCGTGACCGGGCGCAGCGCGCTGGAGCTGGTGCACGAGCGATTGATGCTGGAGGCGCGCCGGCTGCTGGTGTACACGCCCATGAAGGTGGCCGACATCGCCGCCAGCCTGGGCTACGAGGACCCGGCCTACTTCCGCAAGTTTTTTGCCCGTGCCGTGGGCAAGTCGGCCTCGGCCTACCGCGAGGCGGTCAGCCAGGGCGTGCTGATGCAGGACACGCCGGCGGTCTGAAAATCCCGTGTGTTCGATTCCGCCCGGATGGGAGCGCCCCCAGCCGCAGCCAGCGGCAGCCCGTGACCCGGCAGGTCACGTTCGCATTCGCCACCATGAGCGCGTCCCATCGGCAGGCGGTCAGAATGCATGCCGGGAATGCCGCGCAGCGGGCGTCTACATTCCCTCTTTCGTTGGCATTATCACCACCTGCTGCAGGTTCACGTGCCTGGGTTGCGCGGCCAGGAAGCCGACGACGGCCGCGATGTCTTGCGGCTTCAGGAAGTCGATGCTCTTACGGGCGTTGGCGATCCAGTCGGTCGCGCCCTGGAAGGTGAAGTGGCCTTGCAGTTCGGTGTCGGTGATACCGGGCTCCAGCATGCAAACGCGGATGTTCCTGGGGCCGAGTTCCATGCGCAGCTGCCGCGTGAGATGGCTGACGTAGGCCTTGGTTGCCGAGTACACCGCGAAATAGCTGTAGACGTACTGCCCGGCGATCGACGAGGTGTTGATCAGGTCGACGACCTTGCCGTTCGCAGCGGCGGACTCCAGCTGTGGCAGGAAGGCATGGATTACGCGCATGGCCCCGGTGATGTTCAGGTCGATCTGCTGCTGCCACTCGGCAAAGGGCTGCGACTCGATGGCGCCGGGCAGCATCAGGCCCGCGTTGTTGAACAGGAGATCGGCACTGCCAAGCTCGCTGTGGACAGCGGCGGCCGCCGCCTTTACCGATTCGGCATCCGTCACATCCGTGACGAGCGGCAATGCGCTGCCTCCGGCGCGGCGGATTTCGGCGGCGACGTCGTTCAGCGCAGACTGGCGGCGCGCCAGCAGGGCCACGCGTGCTCCGCGCGATGCAAGCAGCAGGGCGGATGCGCGGCCCATGCCGCTGGATGCGCCGGTGATCACGGCAACGCGGCCGGTGAGGTCTTGTGGATGGGACATTTGCTTTCTCCTTGCTGGGTGAATGAGTCAATCGATGGGGCGGACTTTAGGCTGCGAGAAGGACTGCGGGTAGACGGTTTCCCGCACCAAGACTGACAACTGGAAGTTGTCAATTCCTCGTCCTCGTTGCTACCATTGCGCCGATGGACGAGTTGCGAGCGATCACCACCTTTGTGCGCGCTGCCGAGGCAGGCAGCTTCAACAAGGCGGCCATGGACCAGGGGACCACGCCGCAGGCGGTGAGCAAGGCCATCCGCCAGCTCGAGCAACACCTGGGTGTGCGCCTTTTTCACCGCACGACGCGCAAGAGTTCGCTCACGCAGGAAGGCGAGCGGCTGTTCAACGAAGTCCGCGGCAACCTGGACGCGATGATGGCGGCCGTGAACCGGGCGCGCAGCGCGGTGCACGACGAGGAAGGCCTCATCCGCATCAGCGCCGGCGGCTCGGCCGGGCGCAAGGTGCTGATGCCCTTGCTGGTGGATTTTTCTGCACACCATCCGGGTGTCGTCTTCGACCTCCTGCTCGAGGACGGCGTCACGGACGCGGTGGGGGCGCGCATCGACGTTGGTTTTCGCGCCGGCAACGCGCCGAATGTGCAGGTCATCGCGCGCCGGCTGTTCGCCATCCAGCAGATCGTCTGTGCATCGCCCTCCTACCTGGCGGTGCACGGGGCCCCGACGCGCCTGGCCCAGCTGAACAGGTACCGTTGCACCGGCTATCGTCAGCCGGGCACGGGGCGGGCCATGCCCTGGGAATTCGACGTGAAGGGCGAGATCGTCTTTCACACCATGGCGCCGTTCTTCTGCTGCAGCGATCCCGATGCGGAGATGCAGGCCGTGGCCGCGGGCATGGGCATCGGGCAGATCGACAGCATCAACGCCGCTGCGCCAATCCGCGCCGGGCAACTGGTGCCCCTGCTCACGGGGCATATCTCCGAGCGGATGGGCTTCTATATCTACTACGCCAAGCGGACCAACATGCCAGGGCGGGTGCGCAAGTTCATCGATTTCGCGGTGGAGCGCCTGAAGGACAGCAAGGAGTTCCACCTGCCGCTCGCCGAGTTGAGAGCCCTGTCCCGCCAGGCGCCAGTGGCCGCGGCGGACTGAGCGGAACGCAGGGCTATTCGCGCGAGCGTTTCAGGTCGGTCGACAGGCTGAGCCGCCCCGCGGGGTAGACGGGTGAGAAGTTGCGCAATGGCGTCAGACAAGCTGGTACGCAATCAAGGACGAGGCGCCGCCCCATGTCAGTCAGGTGGGCTCGCCTTGGTTGCGGGTAGCAGCAGGCGAACGGACTTCGAGACAGCCGGAGGTTAATGCGCCTAGCCCGCCAGGCCGACGAAGACGTTCTGCACGTCGTCGTTGCCGTCGATGGCGGCCAGGAAGTTTTCCACTTCCTCCAACTGCTCGGGCGACAGGCTGGCCGGGTCGACCGGGTTCTTGGCCCGGTAGCCCAGCTTGGCCGACAGCACGGTGAAGCCCTGGGCCGGCAGGGCCTTGCTCACCAGGTCCAGGTCGGTGGCATCGGTCAGGAACAGCGTCGTGCCTTCTTCCTCGCCGGGCTCGAAGTCCTGCGCGCCGGCCTCGATGGCGGCCAACTCCGGGTCGGCGCCGGCGGCGGCCGGCTCGGCCTCGATCAGGCCCAGGTGATTGAAGTCCCAGGAGACTGAGCCCGAGGTGCCCAGCTGGCCCTTGCGGAACAGCACGCGCATTTCCGGCGCCGTGCGGTTGACGTTGTCGGTCAGGCATTCGACCATCAGCGGCACGCGGTGCGGCGCAAAGCCCTCATAAATCACGTGCTCGAAGTTCACCGTCTCGCCGGTCAGGCCTGCGCCCTTCTTGATGGCCCGGTCCAGCGTGTCCTTGGGCATGGAGACCTTGCGGGCCTGTTCCACCACCAGACGCAGGCGCGAGTTGCTGCCCGGGTCGGCGCCGCCGCGCGCCGCCACCATGATGTCCTTGGCCAGCCGGCCAAACAGCTTGCCCCTGGCATCCGCTGCCGCCGCCTTGCCTTTTGCCTTCCATTGCGCGCCCATGTCCGTGTTCCTTGGTGTTGTAGCCTTGGGCCCTAGTTTAAAGACCTCCGAGCCCATGACCGACACCCCCGACACCGACGAAAAGATTCAGGAACCCCGCCGCTGGCGCGACAACGGCTGGACCGCCCAGGTCATCAAGAACGAGGACGACGACGGCTGGGCCGTGGCCATGACGCCCGAGGGCAAGACCGAGCCGGCCCTGGTGGGCCCCTGGACCATGGGCCGCGACAAGAAAAACCCCAAGCCGCTGGACACGGCGGCCTTCAACACCCTGGTCAAGACCGCCTCGGAGTTCGTGCGCCGCCACGAGCAGCAGCTGCACGCCACGCTGCACCAGCAGATCGAGATCGCGCACGGCGGCAGCCGGGCGACAGTGGCACTGGACATCGAGCCCGACGAGGACAACCCCAGCGCCACGCTGAGCGCAACGGACGCCGCCGGTGAGCTGCTGGCCCAGGTCAAGGTGTCGCCGGGCTTCAAGCTCAACCGCGCCAGCGCGGCGGCCTGGGCCGAGGCCGGCTTCAGCCCCGAGGCCGTGCGCCGGGGCTAGGCTCAGCGCAGCCTGCCGCCTCAGTCTGCCTTGAAGCCGGTCGCCGCCACCGCCTTGCCCCACTTGACGGTGTCGGCTGCGATGATGTGGCTGAACTCGTCGGCGCTGGTGCCGGTGACGCGGAACCCCGCGTCCTCCAGCTTGGCGCGGAAGTCCGGCGCCTTGAGCGCCTTGAGGATGTCGGCGTTGACTCTGGCCACCACGGCCGGCGGCGTTTTGGCCGGCGCGACGATGCCGAACCAGGAGCTGAACTCCAGCTCGGGATAGCCTTGCTCCTTGAAGGTGGGGACGTCGGGCAGGGCGCCGGCGCGCGCGGGGCCGGTGGTGGCCAGGGCCGCCAGCTTGCCGGCCTTGACGTTGGGCGCGGCCAGGCCGACGCTGGCGAACACGCCCTGCACGTCACCGCTGAACATGCCGCCCAGCGCATCGGCCGTGGACTTGTAGTGCACGGCTTCAGGCTTGAGCTTGAGCGCGTCGCCGAACATGAAGGCGCCGAAGTGGCCCGGCGTGCCGGCGCCGAAGGTGGCCATGAACAAGCCCTTTTGCGTGCGCGACCAGTCGACGAACTCCTTGACGTTCTTGGCCGGCACCTTCTGCGGATTGACCAGCAGGGCGAAATCGGCGCTGACCACCTGGCTCACGGGCACGAAGTCCTTCTTCGGGTCGTAGGGCAGCTTGCTGTAGGTGCTGGGCGCGATGCTCAGCTGGCCGGTCTCGCCCAGCATCAGGGTGTAGCCGTCCGGCGCGGCGCGCGCGGCTTCGCTGGCGGCGATCAGGCCGCCGGCGCCGGCCTTGTTGTCGACGATGACGCCGGTGTTGTTCCAGCCCTCGGACAGTTTTTGCGCCAGCAGGCGGGCCACGATGTCGGGGCCGGTGCCGGCCGGGAAGCCGACGATGATGCGCACCGGCTTGCCGCCGGGAAAGGCGTCCGCGCCTTGCGCGAAGGCGCAGGGCGCGGCGAGCATGGCGGCAGCTGCTACCAGCGCGGCGCGGCGGCCGAGGGTGGAAGAGGGCATGGAAGTCTCCTTGGTTATTTCAGTTCGAAGAAGCGCATCTGCACGCTGTCGGGGTGGCGAGCGCCGGTGCCGACGAACAGGCGCTCGCTGATCCAGGCCAGCGAGGGCGCGGCGGTCTCGAAGCGCGGGAAGCAGCGGAAGTAAATCTGCTCGGGCGGCACGACCTCGCCGCGCGCCAGCCTGGCCATCAGCTCAGGCGGGCCGCTGCGCACCGCGGTGTTCTGCACGTAGATGAGGTCGCCGCCGTCGGTCTCGAGCACGTAGCGCGCATCGAGCTCGGCCAGCGTGCCGTTGACGATCAGCTGGAAGTCGGCGCCGCCGGGCAGCACGCGCGCGCGCCAGCCCTCGCCCACCGCCTCGCCGCCGGTGATGGGGATGAGGCGGCGCCTGCCGTGCACCGTGGCGCCGACCTCCTGCGGCGTGGCGACGCTCACGCGCAGGTCGGCAAAGAAAAGCAGTTCGGGGGTGGGGAGGATGGCTGTGCTCATGGCGCAGCTAGCGTAAATCCCGTGGCGCCGTGGCGCTGTCATCCCTGAAGATGACAGCCGCAAGCATGCAGCAGGAGACAGTGCGATGAGGAAATGGAACGCAGCCAGCGGCCCGTGCGCGGCTGCCATGCCCGGCCAGGCACTGGCCGGCATGATCGAGCAGCTGGGCCAGCCGCAGTTCCAGGACGCGCTGCTCGAACAGCTCCATCCCCTGGTGCCGGCCGCCTCCTGGTCGGTCTACCAGGTCGGCGCCGGCTGCGAGCCGCGCCTGTTCCTGTCGGCCAGCCGCGGCGTGCCCGACACCACCCGGGCCTGCTGGCAAGCCTATCTCTCGGGCCCTTACCTGGGCGACCGCACGCTGGCGCGCGAAAGCGCGGCTGCCGACGAGACCCTGCTGTGCCACATCGCCGCCTGCGAAGTGCCGGCCGAGCACCGCGCCCGCGTCTACGAAGCGCATGGCGTGGCCGAGCGGGTTTCGGTGGTGCGCCAGCAGGGCGGGGTGGTGTTCGCCGTCAACTTCTACCGCCATCTGCACCAGCGGCCGTACAGCGACGGCCAGATCGCGCAGTTCGAGTCGCTGGCGCCGGCCTTGCTGGCCCTGGTGCAAAAGCATGTGGCGCTGGCGCCGCCGCTGCTGACCGAAGAGCCGCTGGCGGCCTGGCGGCGCAAGCTGGCGCTGCTGGAGGCGGGCCTGACCGGGCGCGAACTGGACGTCTGCGCACGCCTGTTGCGCGGCATGACGCAGGAGGGCATCGCCGCTGACCTGGGCCTGGGCCTGCCCACCGTCAAGACCTACCGCAACCGCGCCTTCGCCCGCCTGGGCATCCACTTTCGCAACCAGCTGTTTGCCTTGCTGGCCGGCCAGCCGCGCCTGCACTGAAACCAGAGGGACCTGAATCGCTATCGTTTGGATAGCATCTCAGGTCCATTCGACGGGGGCTAGAGGGCAGTTTCATTCAAAATGCAGGCGCGGGGGCCGGCCAGGCCCCTAGAATCGGTCGCTTGCCTTCCACGCCATCCATTCCCGTCACACCGGCGCCCCAGCACCACGGCTGGCTGGTGGCCAACCTGGTGGCCCAGCTGGCCTTCGGCCTGCTGGCCATGACCATCTGCCTGCCCTCCATGCTGGACTGGCCGCGCCTGTTCGGCGCCAGCCAAGCCAGCGTGCAGCTGACTTTCAGCGGCTTTATTGCGGCCTATGGCTGCCTGCAACTGGTCTACGGCGCGCTGTCCGACCGCCTGGGCCGCAAGCCCATGCTGCTGGTCGGCCTGGCGCTGGCCACCGCCGGCTGCGTGCTGGCGGCCCTGGCCACCGAGCTGTGGGTGCTGACCACGGCGCGCGTGCTGCAGGGCGCAGGCAGTGCCGCCGGCATGGCGGTGGGACGGGCCATGGTGCAAGACCTGTTCAGCGGCCCGGAGCGCACGCGCGTGATGGCCTTTGTCGGCATGAGCATGGGCCTGTGCCCACCTTCGGCCCTGTTGATCGGTGGCCAGATCCACGTGCGTCTGGGCTGGCAGGCCAACTTCATCATGATGGCGGTGCTGGGCGTGCTGCTGCTGCTGGCCGCCTGGCGCTGGCTGCCGGCGCCCGGACCGCGGCCGCCGCGTGACCCGGCCGTCAGCGGCTGGAGCCAGGTCGCGGCCGGCTACCGCCGGCTGGCGCGCGAACCGGCCTTCCTGCTCTATGCGGCCATCCTGGCGGTGACCTCGGCCACCTTCTACGCGTTCCTGGGCGGCGCCCCCCTGGTGCTGGCCGGCTACGGCGTGCCGCCCGAGCGCATCGGCCTGTACATCATGGTCATTCCGATCTCCTACATCGCCGGCAACCTGCTGACCACGCGCCTGATCTCCCGCCTGGGAGACGCCAGCATGATGCTGCTGGGCCACGGCCTGACGGTGCTGGGGATCGCCGGTGTGCTGGCCCTGGGCCTGGCCGGCGTGCATTCGCCCCTGGCCCTGTCGCTGCCGCTGCTGCTGCTGGGCATAGGCCACGGCTTTCTGATGCCGCCCACCTTGGCCGGCACCGTGGGCCTGCTGCCCGCGCTGGCGGGCTCGGCTGCCGCGGTGGCGGGTCTGCTGCAGCAACTGACCGGTGCGCTCGGCGGCTTCGTGGTCGGCCTGGTGCCGCACGCTGGGCCGGTGAACCTGGCCTGGCAGATGCTGGGCTGGGCCGTGGCCGGCCTGGTGGCGCAGCTGGCCTTGCGCAAGGTGATGCAAAGCAGGGCCTGACAGGGGCTCGTGCCGCCTGGACGGCGGGCTAGGGCAAACCTGAATGACGCTGCATCGGGCTGCCGCTAGCCTGTGCAGCATAGAAGGAGACAACCCATGCGCCTGCTGTCCAAGCTGGTTCCGGCCTTGCTCATCGCCTGCGGCGCCCTCGCTGCCACGGCCCAGACCGACGACTACCCCAACAAGCCCATCAAGTGGATCGTCGCCTACCCTCCGGGCGGCTCCACCGACCTGATTGCCCGCCTGATGGGGACCTGGCTGACGCAGCGCCTGGGCCAGCAGGTCATCGTCGAGAACAAGGCTGGCGGCGGCAACAACATCGGCACCGAGTTCGCCATCAAGGCGCCGGCCGACGGCTACACCATCTTCCTGGTCAACCCGGCCAACGCCATCAACGCCTCGCTGTACAAGAACCTGTCGTTCAACTTCCTCAATGACATGGCGCCGGTGGCCGGCATCATCCGCGTGCCCAACGTGATGACGGTGACCAAGAACTTCCCGGCCAAGAACGTCGCCGAGTTCATCGACTACGCCAAGAAGAACCCCGGCAAGGTCAACATGGCCTCGTCGGGCGCCGGCACCTCGGTCCACCTCTCGGGCGAGCTGTTCAAGTTCATGGCCGGCGTCGACATGAAGCACATCCCCTACCGCGGCGCCGGCCCGGCCATCACCGACCTCATCCCCGGCCAGGTCGACGTGCTGTTCGACAACATGCCCTCCATCATCGGCCACATCCGCGGCGGCAGCCTGCGCGCCCTGGCCGTGACCAGTGACCAGCGCTCGCCGGCCCTGCCGGACGTGCCGACCGTGGCCGACACCGTGGCCGGCTACGAGGCCAGCGCCTGGTTCGGCGCCGGCGCGCCCAAGGGCACACCGCCGGCCGTCATCGCCCGCCTCAACCGCGAGATCAACGCCGCCCTGGCCGACCCCGGCATGCGCGCCAAGCTGGCCGAACTCGGCGGCGTGCCCATCGCCGGCACGCCCGAGCAGTTCTGGGCCCTGCACAGGATGGAAACCGAGAAGTGGGCCAAGATCGTCCAGTTCTCTGGCGCCAAGGCCGAATAGGCCGGCCGGGCGGCGCCCGCACCGGGCGTCCTGTCACATTCCGCCGGAAGAATGCGTTCTTCCATCAATTCTGGGCCGGGAGCTCGCATGAACAGGACTGTTTTGGGTGTGGCGCTGCTGGCGGCAGCATTCCTGGTGGGGTGTGGCGGTGGCGATCCGGCGGCAGAGACGGCCATGGCCGGGGAGGCGCCGCAGTCCGCAGTGGCGCCCAGCACCTACTGGGCCGGCGTGAACCGGGCCCTGCCGGTCAGCCCGCATGGCAACACCATCGCCGTGTCCTGCCACAACTGCTACGGCGACACGGTGGCCGAGACCAACGCCGAGGTCGCCATCGCCCTGGCCCGCGGCTTCGACCTGGTGGAGATGGACCTGACCCTGCACAGCAACGGCCAGGTCTATGTGGAGCACAACGACAGCGAACTGGCCCACGGCACGCTGGCGGCCACCCTGGCCAACGCCAGCCTGCAGGCCAGCGACCGCATGCTGTTCCTGGAGGTCAAGGAAGCCTATTCGACCGCGGCCCTGAGCGACACCATGATGCTGGCCGTGCTGCGCGCGGTGCGTGACGGCGGCTATGCGGCGGCGGGCCGGCCGGTCTTCTTGCGCGCCTTCATGGACGGCCGCCACAACCACTTGGTGCGGGCCAAGGCCATACTGGCCGGCAGCGAGTTCGCCGGCATCCGCAGCCAGGTGCGCTTCCACACCCTGATCCAGAGCGACATCCGCAACAACATCCGCGCCACCAAGACCCTGGGCTTGCACGGCGTGGAACTGGAGTACCGCATGGCCAACCTTTACGGCGCGCTGATGCAGGCCAGGCTGCTGGGCCTGGGCGTGGGCGTCTACACGGCGCCGGCCAGCATGGGCGAGCTCTACCTGTCGGCGATGCGCGAAGACATGGACTTCATCACCACCGACTACGACCGCGGCGCCAGCGCCGCTGCTTCATCGGCACGCGCCCTGATCCAGGAGGCCACCGCCCTGGCCTATGTCAACACCGCGCAGCAGACCGGCTACCCGGTCAACTACAAACGCACCAACACCACCGACCACACCGTGGCGTCCAGCGGGACGACCCCGGCCTTCGAGCAACTGGCCGTGGGCTCGGACGAGGACCGGGTGGGCGGCAGCATGGTCTTCGCCGGCGCCCAGTCACTGACCACCTATGACGCCGACAACGCGGCGGCTGGCGGCTTTCTGGTGACGGCGGTGGTCAATTTCGACGACCTCACATCTGGCGCCACCGCCGCCA
Organism: uncultured Ramlibacter sp.; assembly: GCF_936925435.1. Classification (GTDB taxonomy): domain Bacteria; phylum Pseudomonadota; class Gammaproteobacteria; order Burkholderiales; family Burkholderiaceae_C; genus Ramlibacter. The sequence continues at coordinate 161,569 of NZ_CAKZHQ010000023.1, forward strand.
TCGTCGCCAAGAGCGACAGCGGCGGCTTTGCCCTGGAGCAGGCCGGCACCCTGCTGCGCTTTGGCGTCCAGGTGAACGGCGCTTACACCTATGCGACGGCGCCGCTGTCCGGTTTTGACGGCACCAGTTCGTATTTCATCGTGGGCGCCTACGACGGCAACGGCGCGGTGCGGCTGTGGGTCAACAACGTGGAAAAGACCGCTTCGGCGTCCATCAGCGGCGGCGTCACCGCCAACAACAGCCCGGTGGTGATCGGCGCCGACCCGCAGGGCGCGACCGACCGCCGCTACTTCTTCAAGGGCAAGGTCCAGCAGGTGATGGTGCAGAAGTGGCGTGACCACTGAGGGTGACCGTCCGTCGCTTGAGGCCAAACCAGGCCGCAGCGGGGCCCAATCCCTGTCAAGCTGGGCCTCCACGGCTTTCGTGGGCAGAAAGCGCATATCAATCCCTATATCTGGTGCGCCGTCGGCGCCGTCATCGGCTTGCTGGTGGGCACCCTGGCAGCCAATGCCACCAAGTCCACCCGGGTCGAGGAAGTGCTGGTCGGTGTCTTCGGCGCCTTCATTGGCGGCGAATTCCTCTCGGCCATGCTGCACACCAAGGGCGATCCGGCGCAAAGCTTTGCCCTGCAACTGGGCCTGGCCGTGGCCGGCGCGGTCGTGATGCTGACCTTGCTGGCCTGGATGCGCCGCTCGGTCGGGCCCATGCGGAACAGCAAGAGCAGGGCGCGCAAGCGCTGAGCGGCAGCCGCGGCAGCGCCGCCAGTTACGATGGCGCGCGATGCCCAAGCGCGCTGCTCCCGTCCATGAAGAGGTGCTGGTCCACCCAGCGTCGCCCGCTCTGCGTCCCTGGCTGCCCTGCGCCATCGGGCGCCGCGTGCACGGTGCCAGCGGCCAGGCCCCCTTGCAGGCCTGGATCCATGCCAACACCTACGCCTGCCTGAACGTCATCACCAAAGGCGGTGTGCAGGCTGCCGGTGCCGGCCTGCCGGCCAGCTTCCTGACCGGTCCGTTCTCCGCGCCCGTGGAAACCAGCGTGGCCACAGGGGTGGAGTCGTTCAGCCTGGTGCTGCAGCCCTGGCTGTTGCCGGCCCTGGCCGGCCTGCAGGCCGATGCGATGGCCGGCCGCCTGGTGGACACGGCCTCGATTGCCCATCCCGTGCTCGATCGCTTGTGCGCGGGCCTGCGCGCGGCGGGCGAGGGCGCCATTGCCTTGGAGGCCGTGTGGTCCCAGCTGCGCCCGCTGGTGCTGGCCGTGCAGCCGCCCGCGCTGGCCGTAGAGCTGCTGCGCGCCCAGGGCGTGCAAGCGGCGGCGCTGCGCCTGGGCTGCAGCGAACGCCACTACCGGCGCCAGTTCGCCCGCCACATGGGCCTGGGCCCGGCCGCCTGGTTGCGCATTCGCCGTTGGGAGGACGCGGTGCAGGATCTGGCGGACGGGGCCAGCGCGCTGCCGCTGGCCGAACTGTCCGCTCACGCGGGCTACGCCGACCAGGCCCACATGAGCCGCGACGTGCGGGCCTTCGCGCGCCAGTCGCCGGCCCAGCTGCAGCGCCTGCTCGGGCGCGGCAAAGGCCAGTGGGCGCTGCAGGCCGCGCGTGTCCGATTGGTTCAAGACCGCTGAGCGCCGCGGCCCTAATCTGGCCGCATGTCCGCAGACCCCAGTTCCCGTCCCGGCGACGCCGGCTTCCTGGTCACCACCGTCGACGAGGCGGTGCGCGCCGCCCAGTCCGGCAGCCTCTGGTACCTGACCTTCGGCCTGGCCTGCTGCGCGGTGGAGATGATGCACACCGCCGCCGCCCGCTACGACTTCGACCGCTTCGGCATGATCCCGCGGGCCAGCCCGCGCCAGGCCGACCTGATGATTGTCTCGGGCACCCTGACCAACAAGATGGCCCCGGCCATCCGCAAGGTCTACGACCAGATGGCCGAGCCGCGCTACGTGATCTCCATGGGCTCCTGCGCCAACGGCGGCGGCTACTACCACTACAGCTACTCGGTGGTGCGCGGCTGCGACCGCATCATCCCGGTCGATGTCTATGTGCCGGGCTGTCCGCCCACGCCCGAGGCCCTGCTGTACGGGGTGTTGCAGCTGCAGCGCAAGATCCGCCAGCAGACCATCTTCCGCTAGAGCCACCGGCCGCACCACGGCGGCACACAAATGGCGGCGCAACTGCTTCACCATGGTGCGGCGCACAAGTCCGGCGCCTGCCCATCCATGGAAAGCCCAGGATTGACGGGGATTTCGCACTGGCACGGTGCTTGCATCAACCCCCTCACCTGAGAAGCGCACGTGAGTACCGCGTGCCGCTCATGCCCCCGGCGCACGATGCAGTGCGTCGTCAAGTGCGCGATGCCGCCGCACTGGACGCATCAGGCCCGCCGTCCCGCATTGCTTGCTTTGCGGGACCGAGTTTGGGTTCTTACCGGGTTGCCTCAATTGAACATCGTCCTCATTGGCCACGGCATGGTGGGCCACAAATTTCTCGAAAGCCTGGATGCGTCCGGGCTGGATGCGCAAGTCACTGTGCTGTGCGAAGAGCCTCGCCCCGCCTACGACCGCGTCCACCTGTCTGAATTCTTCAGCGGCCGCAGCGCCGACGAGCTGTCCCTGGTGCAACCGGGCTTTTTTGAGCGCGCCAACCGCGTGCTCAAGCTCAATGCCCAGGCCGTCGCCATCGACCGCGTGGCCAAGACGGTCACCACCAACACCGGTGAGACCCTGGCCTACGACAAGCTGGTGCTGGCCACCGGCTCCTCGCCCTTCGTGCCGCCGGTGCCCGGCCGCGAGCGGGCCGACTGCTTTGTCTACCGCACCATCGAGGACCTGGAGGCGATGCAGGAGTGCGGCGCCCGTTCCAAGAGCGGCGTGGTCATCGGCGGCGGCCTGCTGGGCCTGGAATGCGCCAAGGCCTTGCGCGACATGCAGTTGCCCACCCATGTGGTGGAGTTCGCGCCGCGCCTGATGACGCTGCAGGTGGACGACGACGGCGGCCGCATGCTGCGCAGCCACATAGAGGCTCTTGGGGTCACTGTCCACACCCAGAAGAACACGCTGGAGATCGTCGATGGCCAGCAGGCCCGGCACCGCCTGAACTTCGCCGACGGCAGCCACCTGGAGACCGACATGCTGGTCTTCTCGGCCGGCATCCGCCCGCGCGACCAGCTGGCCCGCGAGACCGGCCTGGAAGTCGGGGCGCGCGGCGGCATCGTGGTGGACGACGCCACCCGCACCAGCGACCCCGACATCCTGGCCATCGGCGAGTGCGCCTCCTGGAATGGCAATGTCTACGGCCTGGTGGCCCCGGGCTACGAGATGGCCCGCGTGGCGGCCGCCCAGCTCGCCGGCGCCGACCACGCCTTCCGCGGCGCCGACATGAGCACCAAGCTCAAGCTGATGGGCGTCGATGTTGCCAGCATCGGCGACGCCCAGGGCAAGACCGCCGGCAGCCGCAGCTACCAGTTCACCGACGGCCGGCGCAACGTCTACAAGAAGATCGTGGTGTCCGAGTGCGGCAAGAAGCTGCTGGGCGCGGTGATGGTGGGCGACGCCACCGAATACGGCGAGCTGCTGCAGATGGCGCTCAACGGCATCGCCCTGCCCGAGCAGCCCGAGTTCCTGATCCTGCCGCAGTCCGACGGCAAGGCCAGGCCCGGCCTGGGTGTGGACGCGCTGCCCGACACGGCGCAGATCTGCTCGTGCAACAACGTCAGCAAGGGCCGCATCTGCCAGGCCGTGGGCGAGGGCGCCTGCACCATCGCCGAGATCAAGGCCTGCACCAAGGCCGGCGCCACCTGCGGCGGCTGCGTGCCCCTGGTCACCCAGGTGATGAAGGCCGAGATGAAAAAGCGCGGCATGGCGGTGAACAACCACCTGTGCGAGCACTTTGCCCACACCCGCCAGGAGCTGTTCCACCTGGTCAAGATCGGCCAGATCCGCACCTTCGGCGAGCTGCTGGCGCGCCACGGCAAGGGCCGGGGCTGTGACATCTGCAAGCCGGTGGCCGCCAGCATCTTCGCCTCCTGCTGGAACGAGTTCGTGCTCAAGCGCGAGCACGCCGCCTTGCAGGACAGCAACGACTACTTCCTGGGCAACATTCAGAAGGACGGCACCTACTCGGTTGTGCCGCGCATGCCGGCCGGCGAGGTCACGCCCGAGGGCCTGATCGCCGTCGGCCAGGTGGCCAAGAAGTACGGCCTGTACACCAAGATCACCGGCGGCCAGCGCGTCGACCTGTTCGGCGCCCGGGTCGAGCAGCTGCCCGCCATCTGGGAAGAGCTGATCGCCGCCGGCTTTGAGTCCGGCCATGCCTACGGCAAGGCGCTGCGCACGGTCAAATCCTGCGTGGGCTCGACCTGGTGCCGCTACGGCGTGGGCGACAGCGTGGGCCTGGCGGTGGAGCTGGAGAACCGCTACAAGGGCCTGCGCGCGCCGCACAAGATCAAGTTCGGCGTCTCTGGCTGCACCCGCGAGTGCGCCGAAGCCCAGGGCAAGGACGTGGGCATCATCGCCACCGACAAGGGCTGGAACCTCTACGTCGCCGGCAACGGCGGCATGAAGCCGCGCCACGCCGAACTGCTGGCCTCGGACCTGTCCAAGGAACAGCTGATCGCCTACATCGACCGCTTCCTGATGTTCTATGTGCGCACGGCCGACCGCCTGCAGCGCACCAGCACCTGGCGCGAGAGCCTGGAAGGCGGCCTGGACTACCTCAAGGCCGTGGTGGTGGACGACAGCCTGGGCCTGGCGGCCGAACTGGAGGCCGACATGCAACAACTGGCCGACAGCTTTTCCTGCGAGTGGAAGAACGCCGTCACCGACCCCGAGACGCGCAAGCGCTTCCGCCACTTCGTCAACAGCGACCAGCCCGATGCCAACGTGGTCTTCGTGCAGGAGCGCTCGCAGATCCGCCCGGCCACCGCCGAAGAACGCCTCAAGGAAATCGCATGAACCGCAACGACCTGCACTGGAGCCCCGTCTGCCAGCTGGACGACATCCTGCCCGACAGCGGTGTCTGCGCCCTGGTCAAGGAGCGCTCTGTCGCCATCTTCCGCGTCGAGGGTGAGGCGCCGGCGCTCTACGCCATCGACAACTTCGACCCCAACGCCGGCGCCAATGTGCTCTCGCGCGGCCTGGTGGGCAATCTGGGCGCGCGCACCGTCGTCGCCTCGCCCATCTTCAAGCAGCACTTTGACCTGGCCAGCGGCGAATGCCTGGAAGCGCCGCACAACTCGGTCACCGCCTACCCCGTGCGCCTGGAAGGCAGCACGGTGCAGGTCGCCGTCTGATCACCCCATCCACGCCATCCACCTGATTCAACCAAAACGCCACTTCAAGAAAGCACTGCAATGTCTTACCTTGCCCCGACCGAGTTCGTCACCAAGATGGTGGACGCCGGTGAATCCAAGATCCACATGAGCACGCGCGACACCCTGATCCGCGCCTACATGGCCGGCGCCATCCTCGCCCTGGCCGCCTGGTTCGCCGTCACCATCAACGTCCAGACCGGCCAGCCCCTGCTGGGCGCCGTGCTGTTCCCGGTGGGCTTCGTCATGCTCTACCTGTTCGGCTTCGACCTGCTGACCGGCGTCTTCGTGCTGACCCCGCTGGCGCTGATCGACAAGCGTCCCGGCGTCACCATCAAGGGCGTGCTGCGCAACTGGGGCCTGGTCTTCGTCGGCAACTTCTTTGGCGCCTTCACGGTGGCCGTGATGATGGCGATCTACGTGACCAATGGCTTCTCGACACCGCCCAGCGCTGTGGGCATTGCCATCGGCATCACCGGCGAGAACCGCACCCTGGGCTATCAGGCGCATGGCGCCAACGGCATGCTCACCCTGTTCGTGCGCGGCATGCTGTGCAACTGGATGGTCTCGGCCGGCGTGGTCGGTGCGATGATCTCCACCCAGGTCAGCGGCAAGGTGATCGCCATGTGGATGCCCATCATGCTGTTCTTCTACATGGTCTTCGAGCACTCCATCGTCAACATGTTCCTGTTCCCCTCGGGCCTGCTGCTGGGCGCCAAGTTCACCATCATGGATTACCTGATCTGGAACGAGATCCCCACCGTGCTGGGCAACCTGGTGGGCGGCCTGGCCTTCACCGGCTTGACCCTGTACGCCACCCACATCAAGACCGGCCCCAAGCGCGACGCCCGCCTGAAGCGCGTCGCTTAACTGGGATGGGATCGCTCCAGGTCCGCGTCGGCCAGCATTCCGACGCCGGCCGCAAGAGCGCCAACCAGGACTTCCACGGCCACCGGCTGCCGCCCGCGGCGGCGCTGGCGGCCAAGGGCGTGGCCCTGGCCCTGGCCGACGGCATCAGCAGCAGCGAAGCCGCCCACCTGGCCAGCCGGGCGGCGGTGACCAGCTTTCTGGAGGACTACTACTGCACGCCCGACGCCTGGTCGGTCAAGCAGTCGGCCGAGCGGGTGGTCGGCGCCGCCAACTCCTGGCTCTACGCCCAGACCCAGGCCGGTGCCGGCCGCTACGACAAGGACCACGGCTGGGTCTGCACCTTCAGCGCCATGGTGCTCAAGTCGCGCACCGCCCACATCTTCCATGTCGGCGATACGCGCATCTACCAGGTGCAGGGCCGCGCCCTGGAGCAGCTGACCACCGACCACCGCGTGCAGTCCGGTGACGAGACCTACCTGGGCCGGGCCCTGGGCATCGCGCCGCGGGTGGAGATCGACTACCACCAGCTGACGCTGGAGGAGGGCGACACCTTCGTGCTGGCCACGGACGGCGTCTATGACCACCTGCCGCACGCCGCCGTGCTGGCCGCCCTGGAGCAGCATGCCGGTGACCTGGACGCCGCCGCCAAGGCCATGGTCGATGAGGCCTTGCAGCGTGGCAGCGACGACAACCTGACGGTGCAGCTGCTGCGCGTGGAGGCGCTGCCGCAGGCCGAGGCGGTGGAGGCGCTGCGCGGCGCGGCCGGCCTGCCACTGCCGCCCGAGCTGGCGCCGCGCATGCTGTTCGAGGGCTACCGCATCGTGCGCGAGCTCCATGCCAGCGCCCGCAGCCATGCCTTCGTGGCGCTGGATGAGGAAAGCCAGCAGACGGTGGTGATCAAGGTGCCGGCCACCGAGCAGCGCGAGGACCCGCGCGCGCTGGAGCGGCTGATGCTGGAGGAGTGGGTGGCGCGCCGGGTGGACCACGCCCATTTGCTCAAGGCCTTTGGCGGCGGCGAGCGCAGGCGCGGCCACCTGTACACGGTGATGGAATACGTGCCGGGCCAGACCCTGGCGCAATGGATGGTCGACCACCCCCGGCCCTCGCTGGAGGCGGTGCGCGGCATCGTGGCCCAGGCTGCGCGCGGCCTGCGGGCCCTGCACCGGGCCGGCATGGTGCACCAGGACCTGCGGCCCGAGAACATCATGGTCGATGCCACCGGCAGCGTGAAGATCATCGACTTCGGCGCCGCCAGCGTGGCCGGCATCGAGGAAATGGCCGACGCCCAAGCCCTGGCCCTGCCGGGCCTGGCCCAGTACATGGCGCCGGAGTTTTTCCTGGGCGGGCAGGGCACGCAGCAAAGCGACCTGTTCTCGCTGGCCGTCATCGCCTACCAGATGCTGGGCGGGCGCCTGCCCTATGGCATGGAGGTGCCCAAGTGCCACAGCCTGGCCGAGCAAAAGCGCCTGCACTACCAGTCATTGCACGCCGTGCGGCGCGACGTGCCGGCCTGGGTGGACGAGGCCCTGCGCAAGGCCTTGCAGCCGGAGCCGGACAAGCGCCACGGCGACGTGGCCGAGTTTTCCTATGCCCTGCAGCATCCCGCGCCCGGCCTGCGGCGCAGCAGCCTGCCCTTGGTGGAGCGCGACCCGCTGACCTTCTGGCGCAGCCTGGCCCTGGTGCTGGCCGTGTGCTGTGTGGTCTTGCTGGGGCTGCTGGTCAGACGGGGCTAGGCATCGTATTTAGTTTCTCATTACTGACAAATCACATGATTTGTACATAATGAGAAACATATGCCAGCCAACGCACCCCCTTTGACGGCGCAAGCCACCGAGGCGCTTGTGACCGTGGGGCAGGCCATCGCACGCCGGCGCAAAGCCCTGCGGGTCAGCGCGGTCGCGGCGGCCGAGGCGGCCGGCATGTCCCGCGTCACCCTGCACCGCATCGAGAAGGGCGAGCCCTCGGTCACTGCCGGTGCCTACATGGCGGCCTGCGCAGCGCTGGGCCTGAAGGCGCAGCTGCTGGCGCAGGAAGAGGCCGCCGACAAGGCCGCAACGGCCGGCCGCAAGGGCTGGATCCCCGCGCGCGTGCGCATCGCTGACTGGCCCCGGCTGCAGGAGCTGGCCTGGCAGGTCCATGGCACGCCCGAGCTGACGCCGCGCGCGGCCTGGGACATCTACCAGCGCAATTGGCGCCACATCGGTCCATCCACGCTGTCGCAAGAGGAGCAGGACCTGGTCGATGCCCTGCGCCTGGCCCTGGAGGACGGTGTTGGCGTTTGAGCGGCCGTACCACCAGCGCATTCGCGCGCTGCGCCGCGTGATCGTCTGAAGCTTTAGCGCCGCGCGAACAGCGGCTGCTCGAAATGCGCCACGCGGGTGCTGCGGCCCGACAGGCAGACCTCGCGGAACTGGTAGAGGAAGGCGGCGGTGGGCGCGGCGATCCAGTGGCCCTGGCCGACCGGCATGCGCAGCACGGGGTGTTCGCTGTCGGCGATGGCGTCCAGCAGGGGCGCGTCGGCGCGCATGAACTCTGCGGCCGGGATGCGGTGGATGCTGGCCACTTCATCCGGATTGGCCAGCAGTTGCGGCGCGGCGCCGGCCCAGACCACCACCGGCGTGATGGCATAGCCCGAGCGGGTGACATAGTCGTCGAGCCGGCCCAGCACGGCGTCTTCGTGGAGCGTGAGGCCCACTTCCTCCTGCAGCTCGCGCAGGGCGGCCTGCTCGGGCGTCTCACCCGCATCCACACTGCCGCCGGGCAAGGCCCACTGGCCCGGATGGCTGCGCAGGTTCTCGGCGCGGCGGGTCAGCAGGAGGGCGGCCTGCGTGCTCCAGCCCTCTGGCGCGGCCATGCCGGCCAACTGGGCGCCCGTGCCTTCCTCGGTCAGCGCCAGGGCCACGGCCGCCGCGCGGCGCCCGCCGGCATGCAGGCTGTGCACCTCGTGCGCGCGCAGGGCGGCGTGGATCTGCTCGCGCAGGGCGGGGGAGAACTGCATGGCAAGTGGAGAGCCATTGTGCCGCGCCGTGAGCGGCCTGTAAGTCCCATTGCGCGCGCCGGGGAACAGGTAGACAGTGGGCCGCATTACATTCGTGGGAAGCCAGTCATGGACGAACTGGAAAAACAGTTGCAAGACCTGCTGGTGGCCACCAGCGACTACCAGGACGAGGCCTTGCCCGAGGCCCTGCACCAGATGCTCAAGGTGCTGCGCGAGCAGATCGCCATGGATGTGGTCTTCGTCGCGCAGATCGCCGACGGGCGCCGCAGCTTCGTGGCGGTGGACAGCGCGCCCGGCCGCGACCTGATCCGCCCCGGCATGTCGGACCCGGTGGAACAGAGCTGGTGCCACCACATCGTCGACGGCCGCCTGCCCATGCTGATCCGCGACGGCAGGCCTCTGGTCGAAAGCGGCCAGGTGCCGCAGCCCCCCTTCGAGATTGGCACCTACCTGAGCGTGCCTGTGGTGCTGGCCAACGGCAGCGTCTACGGCACGCTGTGCGCCTTCTCCTTCCAGGTGGACGAAGAGGCATCGGAGTCCGACGTCACCCACCTCAAGGCCGTGGCCAGGCTGGTGTCGCAGCAGATCGAAGCAGACAAGGCAAGCTAGGCCGCCGCGCCGGTCAGCCAGGCGATGGCCCCGCCCTCGCTGGTGAAGACCGCCAGGTTGACGCCGGCCTTCTGCGCGGTTTTTTCGCTGGCGCGGGTGATGCGGTCTGCAGGCACCACCGAGGCCACCTGATTGAGGTGAGCCATGTGCCGCGCCACGGCGCCACCGATGGCGTAGTGCTCGGTGAAGCTCTTCAGGCTGCGGATGCTGCGCAGGTCCACCAGCAGGCGTGGCGTCGGCCATGCCTGCGATTGCGCCCCGATCTGCGCGATGAAGTCCAGGAACTCTTCCAGGGCCGGCTCGCCGTCGACGCGGACCACGGCGTACCGGGTGCGCTGCTCGACCTGGAAGCTGATGCTCATGTTGCTAGTGTTTTGGTCACTTTTTGGGCGACATCACACCCATCATGAGATCGGTGTTGAGCTTGGCCATCTGCTGGACCAGGCTCCACTGCTTGGCCATGATCTGGGTGAACTCCGGGCTGGTGGGGTTGGCCTTGCCGGTCATCGCCAGCTGCGCCGTGGTTTGCGCGATGCTTTGCTGCTCGCCCATGATCTGCTTCACCGCGTTGTTGTATTCGTCCAGGGTCATGCTTGTCTCCAGTGCCGGGCAGATTGCCCAGGCCCATCTTAGGCCTGCTCGAAATCGATGTGGCTCAGCGCCGCATCCACCGCCAGCAGCCGCACCCGCGCGGCATCACCCACGTCCAGGCCTTCGAAGCCGCGCAGCACACGGCCTTCCACCATGGGGCTGGCAATGCGCACGAAGGTGCCCTTGGCCGCGGCGCCGGTGACGATGGCGTCGAAGACCTCGCCGATGCGCCCCTGCAGCAGGAAGGCGCCTGCCGCCTTGAGCACCTCGCGCTCGACCTTGTTGGCCGCGCTCTCCTGCGCCGTGCAATGGCTTGCGATGCGGGCCAGATCGTCGGCGCAGTAGGGCGGCGGCGCGCCGGTCAATGCGGCCTTGAGCAGGCGCTGGGTCACCAGGTCGGGAAAGCGCCGGTTGGGTGCCGTCGAATGCGCGTAGTCGGCCACGGCCAGGCCGAAATGCCCGGCGCCGCTGCCGCCGGCCGCGGCGGCCGCATAGCCGCCGGCGCCCAGCAGCTTGACCACGGCCAGCGACAGGTCGGCAAAGCCGGCAGTGTCGGCTTTGCGGCGCGCGGCCAGGAAGTGCTCCAGCGCCTGGGCGTCGGCCTGGGCCGGCAGCTGCACGCCGTGGCCGGCGGCGAGCGCCACCAGGCGGTCCCAGCGGCGCGGCGCCTGCAGGAAGCGGCGCAGCGAGGGCGAGCCTTTGTCCGCCAGAAAGCGGGCGGTGGCGCCGTTGGCCGCCACCATCAGGTCGGCGATCAGTTCTTTCGCGCGATTGCGCGGCTCGGGCCGCAGGTCCACCAACCGGCCGGCGGCATCGAACACCGGGCGTGGCGCCACCGTGTCGACCTGCAGCGCCCCATGCGACTGCCGCCATTGGCGCAAGCTGGCGGCCAGCGTGTCGTGCAGGCGCAGCTGGGCTTCCAGCTGAGGCACGCTGGTCAGCTGCGCCGGCGGCGGGCCAGTGTCGTCGAGCCAGGCGGCGACCGCGTTGTAAGTGAGCTTGGCGTGGTTGCGCACCAGGGCGCGGTAGATGCTGGCGGCCGCCACCTGGCCATCTGCCGCCACCTGCATGTCGACCACCATGGCCAGCCTGTCCTGGCCTTGGTGCAGCGAGCTGGCGTCGTTGGACAGCAGCTCGGGCAGCATGGGGAAGACACCGGCCGCGGTATAGACCGAGCTGGTGTTGTGGGCCGCATGAGCGTCCATCGCCCCGCCCGCGGGCACCAGCCAATCCACATCCGCCACCGCCACCCGCAGCCGCACCGCGCCAGCGGGCAGCTGCTGCGCCACGCTCAGCTGGTCCAGGTCCTGGGTGTCGTCGTTGTCGATGGAGAACCACGGCAGCCGCCGCTGGTCCTCGATGGCGGGCGACTGCTCCGGGGCGGACCCGACGGCTGCCTGGGCCTCGGCCACAGCCTGGGCAGAGAAGGTATGAAGCAGGCCGTGGGCCTGCATGGACTGGACGGCGAGGGCGTGGAGGTCGATGGCGGGCATGCGCGATTGTGCGATGCCCTTCAAACTTGCAGCTCGGGATCCAGCGCCTGGGCGGGCTTCAGTGCGCGGCCTCGGTGGCGACGGGCGTCTCGGTGTGCAGCACGCACTTCCAGGCCTTGCCGGCGCGCACCCAGGTGGAAGAATCGTTCATTTCCTCGAACTCTTCCGCTTCCTTGTTGCCGCGCGGCGCCACGCCCTGCGTGGCGCGGTAGGTCAGCACGGCCGTGTCTTCGTTGGGGAAGACGACCTGTATGTCGTCCAGCTCGAACGAGGTGAGAACCTGCGGCCCCTGGCTGGCCATCTTGCGGTAGCCGGCATGGTCGAACTGCATGGCACCCTTTCCGCCGACGATCAGGGCCGGCTCGGCCAGCAGCGCGGTGGCGGTTTCGGAATCGTTGTCGACCATGGCTTGCCAGAACTTCGTTTCCAGGTCGATCAGGGTCTTGCTTGAATTGGGCATGTTTGCACTCCTTGCTTGCCAAAACTTCATCTTGGTCGGCCACAGGGGAGGGCCCACCAGACAAGCCGCCATCCATTCGTCAGCCTTGTCCGACAGCGCCGGGCGGCAATACAGCTGAGAATGGCGCACGCGTTGCCACAGCAGTCAGGAAAACAATGGTCCCCATCGAAATCGGGCCCCAGGAGGCCCGGCAGTTCAGCCTGCTGGTCAAACGGGCGGGCGCCGACCCCACAACCTTCAAACTGCGCAAGCTGGCCGATCCGGCCGGCAAGGGTTTCAAGGTGCGGGTGGCGGGCCGGGGCGCCGCCACCGTCTACGACACAGCTGAGTCGCAGGCCTGGCTGCCCATGTTCAATGCCGACGTTGAGCGCGGCCTGTTCGGCACCGAGGGCACGCCTCTGCCGCCCGCCGCGATGGCCAAAGCCTTGTTCGACGCCGAATCCAGCCTGGCGCAAGGCGGCTTGTCCGGCCTGCTGGACTTCTTGAACACCCGGGTGGTGCACCGCTTCACGGCCCTGTACCGCCTGGACGGCCCGGTGCTGCGCAACGTGGCCGTGCACGACAAGCACAAACACCTGGACGCGCTGGACCTGAAGGTCGTGCCGTTGAAAGACAGCTTTTGCCAGTTCGTGCTGCGCGACGGCCTGTTCCTCACGCCGGGCTCGGGCGAGGACGAGCGCCTCAAGGGCCATCCCTACAGCGGCATCGTGGGCTCGTATGTGGGCGTGCCCGTCAGCACCCAGGGCGGCGCCCTGCGCGGCACGCTGTGCCACTTCGACCTGGTCGACCACGAGGTCAGTGACGACGAGTTCCTGTTCCTGGAAAGGGCGGCTGGGCTGTTGCCGCTGTACCTGCAGTCAGGCCCGGTTTGAGCGCAGGGGCGGCTGCGCCCAGCGGGCTCAGCCGCCGTGGAAGCCCTTGAGGATGTCTTGCTCCGGGCGCTCGGGCGCGATGGTGGAGTCGTTGGTGCGCCGCGGCGAATCGAGCTTGCGGCTTTCTTCCTCGGCTTGTTCCAGCTTGCGGCGCGATTCTTCCGGTGGCTCGATGCCTGCGTCGTTGAGGTCGGTCATGTGGGCAATCTCCTTCTTTGGTGTGAATGGATTCTGCGCGGGCGCAGGTACTGGGCGTGTAGGAACAAGGCTATGCGCCGGCGGGGCGCTCTCCTAGCCGGCGCCCGCAGCGGCGCCTCTAACCTCGCGTTTTCATCAACCAACAGGAGACCATGATGACGATCGACAAGGACAACAAGAAGACGGGCGCCGGCACCGGCGCCGTTGTGGGCGCTGCAGCAGGCGGCGCGGCCGGTGGTGCTGTGGCAGGCGCCCTCGTGGGCGGCGTGACCGGCCCCGTGGGCGCGGCCGTGGGCGCCGCCATCGGCGCCGCTGCAGGCGCCATCGCCAACCGCCACAAGGCCGACCCGGTGCTGGAAGACAAGTACTGGCGCGACAACTATTCGAGCCGCCCCTATGCGAACAAGGAGGCCAGCTTCGAGGACTACAGCCCGGCCTACCGCACCGGCGTGGAGTCTTACTCGCGCAACCCGGGCCGCAGCTTCGACGAGATCGAGCCCGAGCTGGGCCGCGACTGGAACAGCAACCGCGGCCGCTCCTCGCTGGAGTGGGAACACGCCAGGCCCGCCGCCCGCGACGCCTGGGACCGCCTGAGCAACAGCGTGGAACGCGCCATCCCGGGTGACTCGGACAAAGACGGCCGCTAAGCGCCTGGTCCCTTTCCGCTAAGACCCTATCCGGGGCGCTGCTGCCAGTGCCCCGGATTTTTTTCGTCCTTCATTCGTCATTCCCGCGGAGGCGGGAATCCAGAGCGTTCAAAATAAGCCATGGAGACACGCGACTTCACCACCGGCAAGCTGCGCAAGGCGGTTTTCGACCGCGCCACGCGCCAGCTGGACCTGCACTTCACAGGCGGCTCCGTGCTGGGCTACAAACCTGTGCCCGACGAAGTCTTCCGGCGCCTGTGCCAGGCGCCCAACCCTGCCACCTACTGGGAAGACCGCATCGCCGAGGAATACCCCAAGGTGCGGCCCATGGCGCAGCCAGGGCAGGGCGGGGCCAAGCCCAAGGACCTGAGCGACCTGAGCGACCTGTTCGGCGGCGACGAGGAGACAGCGGACTGAGGTGGACTACTCCGGTTTGTAGAAGCGCGCGGGCAATGCCTCGCGGTAGGGGTAGTACTGGAAGAACGGCCGCGCTTCGTCGAGCACGCGCGCGACCGAGGGGCGCGCAAGCAAGCGCTCGAAGTAGGCCGCCAGGCGTTGATGGGCCGGCGCCAGAGGCACCAGGGTGGTGGCGTAGAACAGCGAGGGTGCGGCCGTACAGTCGGCCAGGCTGAAGGCATCGCCAGCGAGCCAGGTGCGCTCACCGATGCGCTTTTCGAGCAGGCCGTAGGCCATCGCCAGGGTCTCCTTGGCCTTGGCCACTGCGATGGGATCACCCTTGCCTTCGCCGCGCAGGCGGTCGGCCACGATGGCCTGCATGGGGTGCATCACATACAGGTCCACCAGGCGGTCCATCAGCCGCACCTCCAGCGCCGCCTGCGCATCGGCGGGCAGCAGCGTCTGGCCGGACGGGGCGTGGTGCTGGGCCAGGTATTCGACCTGGATGCTGGTCTCCGGCACCAGGAGGTCACCGTCCAGCAGCAGCGGGATCTTGCCCGTCGGCCACAGGGCCAGGAAGTCGCTGCGCTGCTGCGGATCGCCCAGGTTGAGAAGGTGCGGCTCGAAAGGCAGGGCCAGCTCGTACAGCGCAATTAGCACCTTGTGGCAGTGGGAGGACAGGGGGTGGTGGTAGAGGGCGAGGGCCATGGGCGCAGTGTAGGGCGGGCATGCAAATTGCGGCTGGCAGCGTATCTTTTTGAGAAGGAGACGCGCATGCCCATCACCCGAAAACTCTTCCTGGCGCTGTGCGCCGCAGCATCCATCCTCCCGGCCGCGGCGCAGGACGCCTATCCCAACAAGCCGGTGAAAGTGATCGTGGCCCTGCCGGCCGGCGGCAGCGTGGACATGATCGCCCGGCTGGTCAGCCAGCAGCTGCAGACCGACCTGGGCCAGCCCTTTGTGGTGGACAACAAGGCGGGCGCCTCCGGACAGATCGGCGTGCCCCTGGTGGCCAAGGCGCCGCCGGACGGCTACACCCTGATGGTGTCGCCGGCGTCCTTTCTCACCACCAACAAGAGCATCTTCAAGGCCCTGCCCTACAACCCGGAGGCCGACTTCGCCCCCGTGACCAAGCTGGTCAACCAGGCCATGGTGCTGGTGGTGAACGACAAGGCCAAGTACGGCACGGCCGCCCAGATCCTGGCGGCGGCCAAGGCCAGCCCGGGCAAGCTGACCTATGCGTCCAGCGGCGACGGCAGCCCGCAGCACCTGGCCGGCCTGCTGTTCGAGCACCGCAGCGGCGTCAAGCTGCTGCATGTGCCCTACAAGGGCGGCGCCCCCGCCATCACCGACCTGATCGGCGGCCAGGTGGACATGGCCTTCGCGCCGCTGCCGGAGGCGCTGCCACACATCAAGTCGGGCAAGCTGCACCCCGTGGGCACCCTGAGCGAAAAGCGCGCCGCCGCCACGCCGAACATCCCGACGCTGAAGGAGGGCGGTGTCGACAACGTCTACCTGTCCGCCTGGATTGGCCTGCTGGCGCCGGCCGGCACACCGCAGCCCGTGCTGGACAAGCTTGGCAAATCGGTGAAGGCGTTGCTGGCCGGTGACGCCAAGACCAGGCTGGTGGAGCTGGGCATGGAGCCGGCCGGCGATGAGGCCAAGCCGCTCAAGCAGGTGATCTCCGAGGACATCAAGCTGCACGCGGAGCTGGTGAAGGCGGCGGGCTTGGTGCCGCAGTAGGGTTCATTGCCCCAGGCGCTATCTTTTCTGTAGCGCATTGCGCAATATGGACGGGGGCTACAGGCCGATTTCCCTCTTAAAAGTGGAACGAACCGCGCCGCGGTAGGATGCCGCTCCGCCGCATCCATGGGCCCCAGCACTCTGGGGCCGGCTTTCATGTCCAGACACCCCCATCCCTTTCGCGCCGAATGGGCGCCCAGCATTCCGCGCGAGCTCATGGCCGGCGCGGTGGCCACCTTCGCCCTCATCCCCGAGGTGATCGCCTTTTCGTTCGTCGCCGGCGTCGACCCGGCTGTGGGCTTGTTTGCGTCCTTCGTCATCAGCATCGTCATTGCCTTCGCGGGCGGGCGGCCCGCGATGGTGTCCGCGGCGGCCGGCTCGGTGGCCCTGGTGGCGGCGCCGCTGGTCCACGCCCACGGCGTGCAGTACCTGTTTGCCGCCGGCATCCTGGCCGGCGCGGTGCAGATCCTCTTCGGCTGGCTGCGCCTGGGCGTGTTGATGCGCTACGTGTCGGGCTCGGTGCGCACGGGCTTTGTCAACGCGCTGGCCATCCTGATCTTCTCGGCCCAGATGCCGCACCTGGTCGGCGCCAACGCCGCCACCTGGGCGATGGTCGGCGCCGGCCTGGTGATCATCTATGGCTTGCCGCGGCTGACCAAGGTCGTGCCGTCGCCGCTGGTGTGCATCGTGGTGCTGACGCTGGTGGCGCAATGGCTGCAACTGCCGCTCAAGACCGTGGCGGACCTGGGCCTGCTGCCTGCCGGCCTGCCGTCGTTCGGCCTACCGCAGGTGCCGCTGTCGCTGGAGACGTTGCGGCTCATCGCCTTGCCTGCGCTGGCGATTGCCATGGTCGGCCTGCTGGAGTCGATGATGACGGCCAGCGTGGTGGACGAACTGACCGACACGCCCAGCTCCAAGAGCCGCGAGTGCAGCGGCCTGGGTGCGGCCAACATCGCGGCCAGCCTGTTCGGCGGCATCGCGGGCTGCGGAATGATCGGCCAGACCGTGGGCAACGTGCGCTACGGCGGCCGGGGCAGGTTGTCCACGCTGTTCGCCGGCGCCTTTTTGCTGATCCTGATGGTGCTGCTCAGGCCCTGGGTGGCGCAGGTGCCCGTGGCCGCGCTGGTGGCCATCATGGTGATGGTCTCGGCCTCGACCCTGGACTGGGGCTCGGCCCGGGCGCTGCTCAAGCACCCCAAGCTGTCCAGCGCCGTGATGGTGGCGACGGTGGCGGTGACCGTCGCCACCGACAACCTGGCCGCCGGAGTGGCCGTCGGCGTGCTCCTGAGCGGCGTGTTCTTCACCTTCAAGGTGGCGCGGCTGCTGACCGTGGTGAGGTCAGGCGACGAGAACCTGACCTACCGCGTGACGGGCCAGGTGTTCTTCGCCTCGGCCGACATGCTGGTCGACGCCTTCGACGTGCGGGACATTGAAGGCAAGCCGGTGACCATCGATCTGAGCGGCGCGCATTTCTGGGACGTCACGGCCGTGAATGCCCTCGACAAAGTCTGCCAGCGGCTGCGCAAGCATGGCAGCACGGTGGAGGTGGTGGGGATGAATGCGCAGGGGAGGGCGCTGGTGGCTAAGCTGGATTTGGGGATTGAATAGCGAATTGCGCGCATGCGGCCAGCCGCTGTGCCCCGAACGCCCGTTGCGCCGGAAATCAAGTCCCGCGAAGCTCTAGAGCGGGGATTTTTTGCACGCTCACCGACAGGGTGTATTCGAATAGCTCGATGTTTTTGATATCTGCGCATGCGAGACGCAGGTCTTCTGTCATCGTCCGGCAAACAATCATTCCACGCACACGTTGACCCGGTTCAGCGAGGTTCTGGCGCACCCAGTTAACGTAGCGAAGAAGTTGACCAACGACGCGGTCGTAGCCCTTTGATACCTTCAATTCGAGAACAACAAGCGAACCGGCCGCATCGGTCGCCAAGATGTCAATTCGCCGTCCGCCGCCCGCGTCAAACTCAAGTCCGCGAACTTCATCAACGTCGTACAGCTTTAACCCCATCTCAATGCATTCGAGATTTTCGGCCAGATAGCGTTGGAGATCCCGTTCGAGTAAGAACTCAGACGAGCCGGGCGGCGCTTCGCCGTCGTCCGCCTCCTCCACATCAGCAGCGATCTCCTCTTCACGGGCTACGTCCCCCTCAACAAACTCATGAATGGGCGCTGGATCCTTGCCGGGCTCATATAGTCGGTACTGACCGGAGCCCACCTTGAAAAGCAAGTCATCGGTCGTGTTGGTGGACGGATGATGCAACCTGCTTTTGTCGTTAGTTGAGGCCTGGACAAGGTGGGCGCGGATGCTGGTTGCCTGAAGCTTGGGGTAGTGTTGCGCGAACCATTCAATAGTTCTGGTTCTGGTGAAGACCTGACCGGGCTTCAAGCCCATGTCTTTCAGCATATCTTTAAGAAGTGCCCTGGTGGGCTTGTCATAGATCGTGCGTGCCATTGGATCCCCCAAATTGCTCAGCTGAAGGTGGAGAAGCGGACAGTGTCTGGCCGCCCCGAAATGTTGATTGACGCGCCCACTTCCGGAGTCTGGGCGATGACAGCCCCGCTCTTGAATACCTTCAACCGATTCCCCCGCAACCGGATTGCCTCCACCACATCCCGCGCCTGCAGCAGCACAAAGCTCGCATCGCACCCAGCCTCGATGCCATACCCTTCCAAGTGCATCACCTTCGCCGCATTGACGGTCACGGCGTCGTAGCAGGCCTTGATGCCTTTCTGACTCGTCATCTGCGCCACATGCAAGCCCATGTGGGCCACCTCCAGCATGTCGGCGCTGCCCATGCCGTACCAGGGGTCCATCACGCAGTCGTGGCCGAAGGCGACGTTGACGCCGGCGGCCATCAGCTCGGGCACGCGGGTCATGCCGCGGCGCTTGGGATACGTGTCGTGGCGGCCCTGCAGGGTGATGTTGATCAACGGGTTGGCGATCACGCTCACGCCTGATTCGGCGATCAGCGGGATCAGCTTGCTCACGTAGTAGTTGTCCATGCTGTGCATGGAGGTGCAGTGGCTGCCGTTGACGCGGCCCTGCAGGCCCAGCCTCTGGGTTTCAAACGCCAGGCTCTCGATGTGGCGGCTCAGGGGGTCGTCGGTCTCGTCGCAGTGCATGTCGACCAGCTTGCCGCGCTCGGCCGCCATCTCGCACAGCAGCTTCACGCTCTCTGCCCCCTGGGCCATGGTGCGCTCGAAGTGGGGGATGCCGCCGACCACGTCCACGCCCATGTCGAGCGCCTTCTTCAGGCTGTCCATGCCGCCCTTGGTCCTGAGCACGCCGTCCTGCGGGAAGGCCACCAGCTGCAGATCGATGTAGCCGGCCACGCGCTTCTTCACCTCCAGCATGGCCTCCACCGGCAGCATGCTGGCATCACTCGTGTCCACATGGCTGCGGATGGCCAGCAGGCCGCGCGCCACCGCCCAGTCGCAATACGTCAGGGCGCGTTCGATCATGTCCTCGGCCTTGAGCAAGGGTTTCAATTCGCCCCACAGCGCGATGCCCTCCAGCAGGGTGCCGCTCTCGTTGACGCGCGGCAGGCCGTAGCTCAGCGTCGCGTCCATGTGGAAGTGCGGGTCGACAAAGTGCGGGCTCAGCAGGTAGCTCTTGGCGTCGACGGTCTCCTTGGCCTGGGCGCCGGCGATCGGCCCCTCGGTCACTTCGCTGATCTTGCCGGCCTGGACGGCCACCGACATGTTCTTGCGGCCGTCGGGGAGGGTGCAGTTGGTGATGAGGAGGTCGAGCATGGGGTGATTCTCCGGCTAAGCGGCCGTCCAGCGCGCGCGGTCCAGCCGGTACAGGCAGTGGCGCATGATGGGGTTGCCTGCGGGCACGGCGGGATGGTCGAAGGTCTCGGTCGGGCACTCGCGCATGCCCAGGCGCTCCATCAGCGCGCGCGAGCGGGCGTTGCGCAGGCTGGTGAAGCCGACGATCTCGTCCAGGTCCAGGGCCTCGAAGCCCACGCGCAGCGCCAGGCGCGCGCCCTCGCTGGCCAGGCCCTGGCCCCAGAAGGGCGTGGCCAGGCGCCAGCCGATCTCTACACAGGGGTTGAAGTGCAGGTCGTGCAGCGGGTGGTTCAGGCCGATGAAGCCCATGAACTGCGGCGCGCCGCCGTCTGGCGGCAGGTGCTCGGCCGCCCAAAAGCCCCAGCCGCGCTCGTCGATGGCGCCGCTGATGCGCGCCACGTGGGCGTCGCTCTGCGCCCGCGTCATCAGGCCGGGCAGGAACTGCATCACCCGGGGGTCGGCCATCATGGCGGCAAAGGGCGCGCGGTCTTCTGCAGTCCAGTGCCGCAGGCGCACGCGCTGGCCTTGCAGCAGGTCGGGGGGAATGGCCGTGTGGCCTGGCGGCTCGAGTTGCATGCTCAGCGTTCTCCTTTTCGGTAGGGCTTCATCAGTGCCTGTGGATAGGCGGCCTTGCGGGCCACCAGTACCAGGGCCAGGATGGACAGCAGATAGGGCAGCATCAGGTACAGCTGGTAGGGCAGGGCGGCGTCGCCCTGCTGCTGCAGGCGCAGCTGCAGCGCGTCGAAGAAGGCAAACAGCAGGGCGCCCAGCAAGGCCTTGCCGGGCCGCCACGAGGCAAACACCACCAGGGCCACGCAGATCCAACCGCGGCCGTTGACCATGTTGAAGAAGAAGGCGTTGAAGGCGGCCAGCGTCAAAAAGCTGCCGGCCACGCCCATCAGGGCGGAGCCGGCGACGATGGCGGCCGTACGCGTGCGCGCCACGCTGATGCCCTGGCCCTCGGCCGATGCCGGGTTCTCGCCCACCATGCGCACCGCCAGGCCGGCCGGCGTGCGGTACAGCAACCAGCCGATTGCCGGCACCAGCAGCAGGGCCAGCAGGGTCAGCGCCGTCTGGGTGTTCAGGATGGGGATGGGCAGCCAGTCCATGGGCGCAAACGGCGTCACCGTGGGCGGCGTGTTGACCTTGGGGAAGCTGACGCGGTAGCCGTAGTAGCTCAGCGCCGTGGCCAGCAAGGTGATGCCCAGGCCGGAGACATGTTGCGACAGGGCCAGTCCCACCGTCAGCGCCGCGTGCAGCAGGCCGAAGGCGGCGCCTGTCAGGCCTGCGACGACGACGCCCAGCCACAGCGGCGCGCCCAGGTACACGGCCAGCCAGCCGCTGAAGGCGCCGGCCACCATGATCCCTTCGATGCCCAGGTTCAACACCCCCGCCCGCTCGCACAGCAACACGCCCAGCGTGCCCAGGATCAAGGGCGTGGCGATGCGCAGCACCGCCGTCCAGAAGGCCGGGTTGGTGAGGAGGTCCAGCAGTTCAAGCACAACTGTCATTGCGGGCTTGACCCGCAATCCATGGTGGCGTTGAAGAGGCGCTGCCGCCTGCCTCGATGGATGCCGGATCAAGTCCGGCATGACAAGAAGCGCTATGGTCTTGATAGCGCGCTAGGTCAATCCGCCGGGGGCTAGGGGCCGATTGACCTCTCAAAACGGCTTTCATCGCCGTTTCACCCGGTACTGCGTCAACAGCGTCGCCACCAGCACCGCGATCAGCGATGCGGCGACGATGACGTCGGCGATGTAGGTTGGCACGCCCACGGCGCGGCTCATGCTGTCTGCCCCCACCAGCATGCCGGCGACAAAGACGCTGGCGGCCACCACGCCCAGCGGGTGCAGTCCCGCCAGCATGGCAATCACGATGCCGCTGAAGCCATAGCCGGGCGACATGTCCAACGTTACATAGCTGGTGCGGCCCGCCACCTCGATGGCGCCGGCCAGGCCGGCCAACGCGCCCGAGAGCAGGGCCACCAGCACCACGGTGCGCGTGACCGGCACGCCGGCAAAGGCGGCGGCGCGGGCGTTGGCGCCGGTGGCGCGGATGTCAAAGCCCAGCACCGTGTACTTGAACAGAGCCCAGACGCCAACGGCCAGGGCCAGCGCGCCCAGCAGGCCGGTGTGCACGCGGGTCTGGGCGATCAGCTTGCCCAGCTCCAGCTCGGACTGCAGGGCCACGCTCTGCGGCCAGCCCATGGCCGTGGGGTCCTTCATCGGCCCATCCAACATGGCGCCCACACCCAGCAGCACGATGAAGTTCAGCAGCAAGGTGGTGACGACTTCGTCCACGCCCAGCCTGGTCTTCATCAGGGCCGGGCCCAGCAGCAGCAGGGCGCCGGCCAGGGCGGCGGCCGCCATCATCAAGGGGAACAGGGCCCAGGTCGGCCACTCGATGCCGGTGCCGCCGTGCATGCCGCCCACCGCGATGGCCGCCAGCGCGCCGGCATAGAGCTGGCCCTCGGCGCCGATGTTGAACAGCCGCGCCTTGAAGGCCACGGTGGCGGCCAGGCCGGTGAGCATCAGCGGGATGGCGCGGGTCAGGGTTTCGCTCCAGGCAAAGGTGGAGCCGAAAGCGCCCTGGAACAGCAGCACATAGGTCTGGCCGATGGGCGCGCCGGCCCACAGCACCAGCAGGGCGCTGATGGCCAGGGTGAAGGCCACGGCCCCCAGCGGCGCCAGCGCCAGGGCGGCGACGGAAGTGGTGGAGCGGCGTTCGAGTCTCATGCTGTAACACCCGCCATCGCCAGGCCAATCGATTCGCGCGTCCACTCGCCGGCCGGCAGCGCCCGCGTCAACTGGCCCTCATGCACCACGGCGATGCGGTCGCCCATGGCCATGACCTCGTCCAGGTCGTCGGAGATCAGCAGCACGGCGGCGCCGGCGTCGCGGGCGGCGATCAGCTGCTGCTGCACGTAGGTGACGGCGCCGATGTCCAGGCCCCAGGTGGGCTGGTGGGCGACGATCAGCTTGGGCGGCGTGCCGTCGGGGGCCATCAACGCCCGTCCCAGGATCAGCTTTTGCATGTTGCCGCCGGACAGCGCGCGCGCCGGTGAAGCGGGACCGCCGCCGCGCACGTCGAAGGCCTGCAGCACGCGCTGGGCATGGGCGCGTGCCGCCTTGCGTTTGACCCAGAGCGCGCGAGAAAAATCGCGACTGCGCAAGCGCTCGGACACTGCGTTCTCCCACACCGGCAGGTCGCCCACCACGCCCACGGCATGGCGGTCTTCCGGGATGCGGGCCACGCCTTGGCGCACCAGCACGGCCGGTGTTGCCGCCATGGGCTGGTCCAGAAACCGGACACTGCCGCCGGTGGCGCGGCGCACGCCGCACAGCAGGTCGGCCAGCGCCACCTGGCCGTTGCCCGAGACACCGGCAATCGCCACGATCTCGCCGGCGTTCAGCTCCAGAGAGACTTTTTCCAGCTTGTCGCGGCCGGCCGCTACGGTGCTCACTTCGTTCAACACGCAGACGGCCTCACCGACGGAAGTGGAGGGCCGGCGCTCGGTGGCGGCCACCGCATGGCCGACCATCCACTGCGCCAGCTGGGCCTGGCTGGTAACTGCTGCCGGCGCCTGTGCCACCAGCTTGCCGCCGCGCAGCACGGCCACGCGATGCGCCACGCGCAGCACCTCGGCCAGCTTGTGGCTGATGAAGATGATGGACAGGCCCTGGGCCACCATCTGGCCCAGAGTGGCGAACAGGGCTTCGCTCTCTTGCGGCGTCAGCACGGCAGTGGGTTCGTCCAGGATCAGGATGCGCGCACCGCGGTACAAGGCTTTGAGGATCTCCACCCGCTGGCGCTCACCGACGGACAGGGCGCCGACGCGGGCCGCGGGGTCGACCGCCAGGCCGAAGCGCTTCGACACCGCCATCAGCTTGTCGCGCGCAGCGTCACGCCGCATGAAGGGCTGCCACAGCGGCTCCGTGCCCAGCACGATGTTGTCCAGCACGCTCAGGTTGTCGGCCAGGGTGAAGTGCTGGTGCACCATGCCGATGCCGGCTGCCAGGGCGGCGCGGGGGTTGCCCGGCGCCAGCGGTTGGCCAAAGACCTCGATGCTGCCCTCGTCGGCCGTGTAGTGGCCGAACAGGATGGAGACCAGGGTGGATTTGCCGGCGCCGTTCTCACCCAGCAGGGCCAGCACCTCGCCGCCGGCCAGCTCCAGCGAGATGGCGTCGTTGGCGACCAGGGAGCCGAAGCGCTTGCTGATGCCGGAGAGGCGAAGGACGCTCACTTCAATGCAGTGAGGAAGGCCAGCAGCACCCGGGCCGAGTTGTCGGCGGCGATCTTGAAGAAGGTGCCGATCTCGTTCTCGCCCTCGCCGCCGCCGGCCAGGTCGGACAGGGAGCGGAAGGCGATGTAGGGCACGCCGTTGCTGTAGGCCACATGGGCCATGGCTGCGGTCTCCATGTCCAGCACATTGGCCTGGAAGGTCTTGAAGCTGTATTCGCGGAACGCCGCGTTGTCGACGAAGGCCGGTCCGGAGACGCCGTTGCCGCCGACCACCACCTTGGGCGCCTGGCTCAGGCAGTTTTGCGCCGCATCGCAACGCCCCAGGGGCGTTGCGGCGATGCGCCCGGCCACGGCCAGCAAGGCCGGGTCGGCCTCGAACCAGAATTTTTCCTCGATGCCGGCGCGGCCGGCCGAGCGCACCTGCACCGGCCGTGGGTGCAACATGCCGAAGTTGGGCAGCTTGACGTCGTTCATCCAGCCGGGCGCCTTGTACTGGCCGGGCGCCACTTCGCGCGCCGCCAGCACCTCCAGGTACTGGCCCCAGCGCTGGGCCACGGTCACGTCGCCGATGTGCAGGCCGGGATTGACGCCGCCGGCGATGCCGCTGACCACCAGGTGGCTGACCTGGAAGCGGTCCAGGGCCAGCTGGGTGTTCATGGCGGCATTGGTCATGCTGATGCCCGAGAGGAAGAGCACGACCGGCTTGCCTTCGAGCACGCCGGTGGTGAAATCCACGCCGTTGACGCTGTGCTTGGCGCTTTGCTGCAGCCGGCCCAGCAGGAGTGTCAGCTCGGGCTGGAAGGCCGACACGACCGCAATGCGCGGCGTGGCGTCGAGCTTGCCGCCGGCCGGCGGCGCCGTGGCGCAACCGGCCAGCACGGCGCCGGCCAGCGCGAGCGCCAGCAGGATGCGCGCGAGACGCATGGTGGCCTACTTCGCTGTGGACTTGGGTTGGCTGTCGTCCACCTTGACGGTGAACTTGCCGGCCACGATGGCGGCTTCCTTGGCCTTGACCTTGGCGACGATGTCGGCCGGCACCTTCTTCTCGAAAGTGCCCAGGGGCGCCATCTCGGAGCCCTTGTGCTTCATCATGGAATATTGGCCGTAGTCTTCCGCCGTGAACTTGCCA
The DNA here is from genome assembly GCF_936925435.1 of uncultured Ramlibacter sp. GTDB lineage: Bacteria > Pseudomonadota > Gammaproteobacteria > Burkholderiales > Burkholderiaceae_C > Ramlibacter. The sequence continues at coordinate 186,918 of NZ_CAKZHQ010000023.1, forward strand.
TCCTTGGCCAGCTTGACGGCGCGGTCGATGGTGGGCTCCATCTTCCACAGGGCCGAGGCCACCACCGTGTCAGGGTACTTGTCTTGCGTGTTGATGACGTTGCCGATGGCCAGCTTGCCTTTTTCCTTGGCCGCGTCCGAGACACCGAAGCGCTCTGCGTAGAGCACGTCCGCGCCCTTGTCGATCATGGCGAAGGCCGCTTCCTTGGCCTTGGGCGGGTCGAACCAGCTGTTGATGAAGCTGACGGTGAACTCCACCTTGGGGTTGGTCTCTTTGGCGCCGGCCATGAAGGCGTGCATCAGGCGGTTGACCTCGGGGATGGGGAAGCCGCCGACCAGGCCGATCTTGTTGCTCTTGGTCATGCTGCCGGCCACCATGCCGGTCAGGTAGGCCGGCTCCTGGATGTAATTGTCGAAGACGCTGAAGTTAGGCGCCGTGGGCTTGCCCGACGAACCCATCAGGAAGGAGGTCTTGGGGAAGTCCTTGGCCACCTTGCGGGCGGCGGCTTCGACCGCGAAGGCCTCGCCCACGATCAACTGGCTGCCGCCGGTGGCGTACTCGCGCATGACGCGCTCGTAGTCGGCGTTGGAGACGTTCTCGCTGGCCTTGTATTCGATCTCGCCGCGCGCCTCGGCCGCCTTGAGCGCCTGGTGGATGCGGCCCGCCCATTGCTGCTCGAAGGGCACGGTGTAGATGCCGGCGACCTTGAGCTTGGCTTGTGCCAGGGCCAGGCCGGGGGCCGCCAGCGCGGCCGCGGCGGCCAGGGCGATCAGGGAGCGACGTTGGAACATGGGATTTCTCCTCGTTGAAAGATCGGATCAATTTGCAAGCATCGTGCCACTGTCTTCCGTCATTCCCGCGAACGCAGGAGTCCAGGGCGCCCTGGGTCCCCGCCTCCGCGGGGATGACAAGCTTATTGCGTGCCGAAAATGCGGTCGCCGGCGTCGCCCAGGCCCGGCAGGATGTAGCCGTGGTCGTTGAGCTCGCGGTCGATGGCGGCCGTGTAGATCGGCACATCGGGGTGGGCCTTTTGCAGGGCGGCCACGCCTTCCGGGCAGGTCAGCAGGCAGACGAACTTGATGGACTTGGGGTTCATCTCCTTGAGGCGCTCCACCGCCGCGATGGCGGAGTTGCCTGTGGCCAGCATCGGGTCCACGATCACCACGTCGCGGGACGGCATGTCCTGCGGCATCTTGAAGTAGTACTCCACCGCCGTCAGCGTCTTCGGGTCGCGGTACAGGCCGATGTGGCCGACGCGGGCGCCGGGCACGACGTTGAGCATGCCTTCCAGGATGCCGTTGCCGGCGCGCAGGATGGAGACGAAGACCAGCTTCTTGCCGTCGATGACCTTGGCCGTCATGGTCTCCAGCGGGGTCTCGATCTCGATGTCCTGCATGGCCACGTCGCGCGTGACCTCATAGGCCATCAGGCTGGACAGCTCGTTGAGCAGGCGGCGGAAGCTGTTGGTCGATGCATCCTTGCGGCGCATCAGGGTCAGCTTGTGCTGCACCAGGGGATGGTTGACGACGTGGACGTTGCTCAATTTTTGTTCCTTGCTTTAAAACACTGTTCCGTCACTTTGCACCTGCAGCGGCGGCAGGCCGGCGCGCAGGCGCTGGGCCAGGGCGCGTCCTGCCGCCCAGGTGCCGCCTTCGAGCACGCAGGCCAGGGGCAGGCGGGCCTCATCCAGGCCCAGCTGCAGCCGCACATCGCGTGCCAGTTCGTCCAGCAGGGCGACAGTCAGGGCGCGCCACTCGACGATGATCTCATCCGAGGGCAGCCACACCTGGCTGGCCGCGGCGCCATCGCGCAGGCGCAGCACGCCGGCATCGAGCAGCAGGCCGCCGTTGCGGTACTCGGGCAAGGCCGTGAGGGCATCGAGCCCGCGCACCTGCACGCCGGCCCACTCGAAAGGCTCCAGCAGCGAATAGCTCAGCCACTGCGACAGCTTGTGGAAGGGAATCCAGCCGGCCGTCAGGCCTTCGCCCTGCACCGCCTCATGGCGCCAGCAGTCGCCCAGCGGCACCGTGCCCAGGCTGCTGCCCGAGGGCCAGATGCCGGAGAACGATGCCAGCAGCTGCGACAGGATGTCGTGCGCCGCGATGTCGGCGGTGGGCGGCACGGCCGGGCCCAGCGGGCTGACCAGCATGTCGAACAGGCCGCCGGGGCGCTGCACCTCGTCGCCAAAGACCTCGGGCTGCTCGGACAGGGCCTCACCCAGACGGCGCAGCAGGGTGACGCGGCCCTCCAGGCCAACCAGTGGGTTGTGCGGGCCGACCTGGAAGGCGGCGGCCAGGTGGTCGCTGACCAGGGCGCGCAGGCCCTGCGCATCGGCCTGCAACGGGCGGTTCTTGTCGCTGGAGAACAGGCCGGCGCTGAAGGCATGGAAGCTGGCCACGCCCAGGCCTTCACTGCGGGTGAAGGTCTGGCCGCTGGCAGGCTCCACGTACTTCCAGTCGGCGCCGGCGCCGGCGTCCAGCAGCACGCTGACCACGGCCAGGTCGATCCGCGTGTGGGCTTTCTCGGGCGCGCTCCAGCCGGCCATCCGCTGGTCCAGCTGCGCCTTGCGGTCGACGCCGCCGGCCTCGAAGTGGCGCCAGCGGCTGTGGTACGGGATGTGCAGTTTGGGGTAGCGCTCTCGGGTGGCAGCCACCACTTCGCCGGCCGCTGTTTCCATGAAGCCGTCGTCCACGGCGAACCAGCGCGACTGCCCCTGGCGGGCGCGGGCCAGCAGCTGGCGGGACCGCTCGCGCACTGCGCTTGTGGTGCGTAATTGGGCTGTGGCCCCCGCCAATGCTGGATTGATTGCTTCCAGATCAGGAGCGGTCACTTCTCCAGCTCCCGGCCCTTGGCCTTCTTGAGCTCGTCTGCGTCGGGCACGGCGCCGGAGGTGAAGTAGCCCGCCGCGACCTTGGCGTCCATCTCGACGCGCGCGTCGGCCGGGATCAGTTCGTCGGGGATGTTGACCCGCTCGCCGATCTCGATGCCCGAGCCGGTGATGGCGTCGAACTTCATGTTGCTCATGGAGACCAGGCGGTGTATCTTCTTGATGCCCAGCCAGTGGAAGACATCGGGCATCAGCTCCTGGAAGCGCATGTCCTGCACGCCGGCCACGCACTCGGTGCGGGCGAAATACTGGTCGGCCGTGTCGCCGCCGACCTGGCGCTTGCGGGCGTTGTAGACCAGGAACTTGGTCACTTCTCCGAGGGCCCGGCCTTCCTTGCGCGAATAGGCCACCAGGCCGACGCCGCCGCGCTGCGCGCCCTGGATGCACTCCTCGATGGCGTGGGTGAGGTAGGGGCGGCAGGTGCAGATGTCGGAACCGAACACGTCCGAGCCGTTGCATTCGTCGTGGATGCGGGCCGTCAATTCGACCGATGTGTCGGCCAGGTCGCGCGGCTCGCCGAAGATGTAGAGGGTCTGGCCGCCGATCGGCGGCAGGAAGACTTCCAGGTCGGAGCGGGTGACCAGCTCGGGGTACATGCCGCCCGTCTCTTCGAACAGCACGCGGCGCAGGTCCGTCTCAGAAACGCCGAAGCGCTTGGCCACGCCGGGCAGGTACCAGACCGGCTCGATCGCCGCCTTGGTGACCATGGCGGCGCCGCTGGCGGTGAGGAATTTGCCGTCGGCCTTCAGGCGCCCGGACTGCAGGGCCTCGATCACCTCGGGCAGGATGACGTGCGCCTGGGTGATGGCGATGGTGGGACGGATGTCGTAGCCGGCCGCCAGCTCGCTGGAAAACACATCGGCCACTGTCGCGCCCCAGGGGTCCAGGCTGACGATCTTGCCCGGATCGCTCCACTGCGGGTAGGGGCCGATGACATCCGTGGGCGAGGTGTTGGTCAGGTCCGCCTTGTGCTCGCGCTTGAGGGCGCCGGCGGCGACGGCCAGGGCGCGGTAGACGCTGTAGGAGCCACTGTGGGTGCCGATGACGTTGCGGTGGGCGCGGCTGGTGGTGGTGCCCACGATGGGCCCGCGCTCGGCGGCGGTCTGGGCGCCCCAGTTGATGGGGAGGGCACCGAAGCCGCCACTGTGGGAGGTCAACCGGATGTGGCGGGGGGCGGAAACTTCAGCAACCATGAAAGAAAAGCCCTTCAAAAAAGTACTGTACTGGTCGGATGCAGCACTGGCAAGTTATGTGCCTGAGCAGGGACTGATGGTGCGCATCAACCAGCGATGAGATCGGAAAACCGGGACATGTCCACATTCCCGCCGCTGACCAGAATGCCGATGCGGGCACCCTTGAGGTCCAGGCCGCTGTGGCGCGCGCCGGCCAGCGAGAGGCAGCCAGTGGGCTCGACGACCATCTTCATGCGCTCGGCATAAAAGCGCATCTCGCTGGCCAGCTGGCTGTCGGGGACTGTGAAGATGGCCTCGACGTCGCGGCGGATCACCTCGAAGGTGATGACGCCCAGCTGCTGGGTCTGGGCACCGTCGGCGATGGTCTCGGGCATCTCGATCCTGACCCGCTCGCCGCGCTGCAGCGACTGCTGGCCGTCGTTGCCGGCCAGCGGCTCCACGCCATAGACCTTGCAATCGGGCGCCAGGGCCTTGGCTGCCAGCGCGCAGCCGCTGATCAGGCCGCCGCCGCCGACGCAGACGAACAAATGCGTCAGGTCCGGCACCTCCTCGAACAGCTCCTTGGCCGCCGTGCCCTGGCCGGCGATGACGTGGGCGTGGTCGAAGGGCGGGATCAGGGTCATGCCGCGTTCCTGGGACAGACGGCGGGCCAGTGCCTCACGGTCGTCACGGAAACGGTCGAAAGTGATGACCTCAGCGCCGTAGCCGCGGGTGGCGGCCAGCTTGGCGGCCGGCGCGTCCTGCGGCATCAGGATGGTGGCTGGCATGCCCAGGATGCGCGCTGCCAGGGCGATCGCCTGGGCGTGGTTGCCCGACGAGAAGGCCAGGGCGCCGTGCTTTTTCTGCTCGGGCGTGAACTGCGCCAGCGCATTGAAGCCGCCGCGGAACTTGAAGGCGCCCATGCGCTGAAAGTTCTCGCACTTGAAGAACAGCTGGGCGCCCAACTGCGCATCGGCCGTGCTGGAACTGAGCACCGGCGTGCGGTGGGCCTGGCCTTGCAGGCGCTGGGCGGCGGCGACGACATCGTCGTATGTGGGGAGCAAATGCATGGAATTGTTCATATTCAGACGATTGCAACCATATGTTTTTGCCGGGATCGTGCAGTATTACCGTATTGAAGAACAAGAGAGGGGGAAACCATGTTGCGATTGAACAGATGCTTATGCCGCGGCGGGCCGTGGTCGCGCATCCACCGGTCGGCCTGGATGCGCATCATCCCGCTGTCGCGCCTGTACCTATGCGCAGGCTGCGGCTGCCAGGTGTTTTCCTTGCGCGGGCTGGCCAACAACAGGCTAGACCCCTTCACCCGCACCTAGTGGCGTCCGCCGCGCTCAGCGCTTTTTGCCGCCCAGCAACCCGCCCAGCACGCCGCGGATGATCTCGCGGCCCACGGTGCTGCCCATGGTGCGCACTGCGGATTTCGCCATGGCCTCGACCATGCCTTCGCGCCGGCCGCCGCGCGGGCCGGTGGAGCCAAAGAGGATGTCGCCCAGGCCGCCCATCATGCTGCCAGTTGCAGTGTCGGTGGCGCCGCCGCCGCCCGAGGAGGTGGGCGAGGGCGCCTGTTCGGCGCGGGCCTGCAGCTTCTCGTAGGCCGATTCACGGTTGGCGGTCTTTTCATACACACCGGCCACCAGCGAGCCGGAAATCAGCTGCTGGCGCTGCGGCGGCGTGATGGGACCGATCTGGCTGCCAGGTGGCAGCACATAGACCCGCTCGGTCACGCTGGGCCGGCCCTTGGTATCGAGCAGGCTGATCAATGCTTCTCCCACGGCCAGCTCGGTGATGGCTGTCTCGATGTCCAGGCCGGGCTTTTGCCGCATGGTCTGGGCCGTGGCCTTGACGGCTTTCTGGTCGCGCGGCGTGAAGGCGCGCAGCGCATGCTGCACGCGGTTGCCCAGCTGGGCCAGCACGCTGTCGGGGATGTCCAGCGGGTTTTGCGTCACGAAATACACGCCCACGCCCTTGGAGCGCACCAGGCGCACCACCAGCTCGATGCGCTCGACCAGCACCTTGGGCGCCTCGTTGAACAGCAGGTGGGCTTCATCGAAGAAGAACACCAGCTTGGGCTTGTCCGGGTCGCCGATCTCGGGCAGCTGCTCGAACAGCTCGGACAGCATCCACAGCAGGAAGGTGGCGTACAGGCGGGGCGCATTGAGCAGCTTGTCGGCCGCCAGGATGTTGATCACGCCCTTGCCGCCGACGGTCTGCATGAAGTCGGCGATGTCCAGCATGGGCTCGCCGAAGAAGCGGTCGCCGCCCTGGCTTTCGATCTGCATCAGGCCGCGCTGGATGGCGCCCACGCTGGCGGCACTGATGTTGCCGTACTGGGTGCGGAACTCGGAGGCGTTGTCGCCCACGTGCTGCAGCATGGCGCGCAGGTCTTTCAGGTCCAGCACCAGCATGCCGTTGTCGTCGGCGATCTTGAACACCAGGTTGAGCACGCCCGCCTGGGTCTCGTTGAGGTCCAGCATGCGGGCCAGCAGCAGCGGCCCCATGTCGCTGACCGTGGCGCGCACCGGGTGGCCCTGGTCGCCGAACACATCCCACAGGCTGACGGGGCAGGCCGCCGAGGCTGTGGGTTCCAGCCCGCGCTCCTTGAGGATGGCCGCCATCTTCTCGCCCAGGCTGCCGGCCTGGCTGATGCCGGTCAGGTCGCCCTTGACGTCGGCCAGGAAGACCGGCACGCCGATCTTCGAGAAATTCTCGGCCATGGTCTGCAGGGTGACGGTCTTGCCCGTGCCGGTGGCCCCGGTGATCAGGCCGTGCCGGTTGGCCAGTCCTGGCAGCAAAAGGCACTCAATGGCGCCGTTCTTGGCGATCAGCAGGGGGTCGGCCATGGTCTGGAAAAGTAAAATAGGGGATTGCGCCAATATAGCGCCGACAGCAACAACGAGGATTTTTCGTGGCAGGACACAGCAAATGGGCCAACATCCAGCACCGCAAGGGCCGCCAGGATGAGAAGCGCGGCAAGATCTGGACCCGTGTGATCCGCGAAATCATGGTGGCGGCCCGCCTGGGCGGCGGCGACCTGGCGATCAACCCGCGGCTGCGGCTCGCGGTGGAAAAGGCCAAGGCCGCCAACCTGCCGATCGACACCGTCAAGCGCAACATCGACAAGGCCACCGGCAACCTCGAAGGCGTCAATTACGAGGAAATCCGCTACGAGGGCTACGGCATCGGCGGGGCGGCCATCATCGTCGACACCATGACTGACAACAAGGTGCGCACCGTGGCCGACGTGCGCCATGCCTTCAGCAAGTACGGCGGCAGCATGGGCACGGCCGGCTCGGTGGCCTTCCAGTTCAAGCACTGCGGCCAGTTGATCTTCGCGCCCGGCACCAGCGAGGACAAGCTGATGGAAGTGGCGCTGGAAGCGGGTGCCGAGGACGTCATCACCGGCGAGGACGGCTCCATCGAGGTGCTGACCGCCTATCCGGACTTCGAGGCGGTGAAGAACGCCCTGGAGGCAGCCGGCCTGAAGGCCGAGGTGGCCGAGGTGACCATGCGGCCTGAGAACACCATCGAACTGAGCGGCGAAGATGCCGCGAAGATGCAAAAGCTCCTCGACGTCATCGAGGACCTGGACGACGTGCAAGACGTCTTCCACAACGCCCAGATCAACGACTAAAGATTGTTTCCCGAATGAAAGTTCTCGTGATTGGCGGCGGCGGCCGCGAACATGCGCTGGCCTGGAAGCTGGCGCAGTCGCCCAAGGTGCAGGCCGTCTATGTGGCGCCGGGCAACGGCGGCACGGCCCTGGATGCACGGCTGGAAAACATCCCCATCACCGACATCGCGGCCCTGCGCCAGTGGGCGCTGGATGAAAAGATCGCCTTGACCGTGGTCGGCCCCGAGGGTCCGCTGGCCGCTGGCGTGGTCGATGAGTTCCGTGCCCACGGCCTGCGCGTCTTCGGCCCCACGCAGAAGGCGGCGCAGCTGGAAAGCTCCAAGGCCTTTTCCAAGGCATTCATGCAGCGCCACGGCATCCCGACCGCGCAGTACCAGACTTTCTCTGACCCGGCGCAGGCCCATGCCTATGTGGACGCCCAGGGCGCGCCCATCGTCATCAAGGCCGACGGCCTGGCGGCCGGCAAGGGCGTGGTCGTGGCCATGACGGCGGCCGAGGCGCACGAGGCCATCGACTTCATGCTCCTGGACAACAAGCTGGGCGTCACCCACAACGAGGGCGGCGCGCGGGTGGTGATCGAGGAGTTTTTGCAGGGCGAGGAAGCCAGCTTCATCGTGCTGTGCGACGGCAAGAACGTCACCGCCCTGGCCACCAGCCAGGACCACAAGCGCCTGCTCGATGACGACCAGGGGCCCAATACCGGCGGCATGGGCGCGTATTCGCCGGCGCCTGTGGTCACGCCCGAGGTCCACAACCGCGCCATGCGCGAGATCATCCTGCCTACCATCAAGGGCATGGAAAAGGACGGCATCCCCTTCACCGGCTTCCTCTACGCCGGCCTGATGATCGACCCGCAGGGCCAGGTCAAGACCCTGGAGTTCAACTGCCGCATGGGCGATCCGGAGACCCAGCCCATCATGCTGCGCCTCAAATCCGACCTGTTCGACGTGATGATGGCCGCCACCTCGGGCGGCCTGGACAAGGTGGAGCTGGACTGGGACCGCCGCACCGCGCTGGGCGTGGTGATGGCCGCCGCCGGCTACCCGCTGAACCCGCGCAAGGGTGACCTGATCACCGGCTTGGCCAAGGACACGGACGATGCCGTGGTCTTCCACGCCGGAACGCTGCCCAGGGACGGCGCCACCGTGACCGCCGGCGGCCGGGTGCTGTGCGTGACGGCGCTCGCCGACAGCGTCAAGGCGGCCCAGCAGCGCGCCTACGAGGTCGCCCAGGCCATCCACTTCGACGGCGCGCAATACCGCCGCGACATCGGCTTTCGCGCCCTGCGTGGCTAGCCGACCATGCGCCAGACCGACACCGTACGCGCCTATCTGCTGGACCTGCAGGCACGCATCACAGCGGCCTGCACCGAGGTCGATGGCCAGGCTTTTCGCGCCGACCCCTGGAGCAAGGCACCGGGCGAGTCGCTTCAGGGCAATGGCATCACCATGATCCTGGAGGACGGCGCCGTCTTCGAGCGGGCCGGCTGCGGCTTCTCGCACGTGACCGGGCCGCGCCTGCCGCCTTCGGCCACACAGCACCGGCCCGAACTGGCCGGCGCGCCGTTCGAGGCCCTGGGCGTGTCCCTGGTCTTCCACCCGCGCAACCCCTATGCGCCCACGGTCCATATGAACGTGCGCATGCTGTCGGCGACTGCGGCTAGCGGAGTGCCTGCTTTCTGGTTTGGCGGGGGCATGGACTTGACGCCGTACTACGGCTTCGAGGAGGACGCAGTCCACTTCCATGCCAGCTGCAAGGCGGCCCTCGCGCCTTTTGGCGACGACAAATACCCGCGCTTCAAGACCTGGTGCGACGAGTATTTCTTCCTCAAGCACCGCAATGAGCCGCGCGGCATCGGCGGCATCTTCTTCGACGACTTTTCCGAGCTGGGCGAAGAGCAAGGCTTTGCCATGCTGCGTTCGGTGGGCGACGCCTTTCTGGGCGCCTATCTGCCCATCCTGGCGCGGCGCAAGGACACGCCCTATAGCGAGCGCGAGCGCGATTTCCAGCTGCACCGGCGCGGCCGCTATGTGGAGTTCAACCTGGTCTGGGACCGCGGCACGCATTTCGGCCTGCAGTCGGGTGGCCGCACCGAATCCATCCTGATGTCCATGCCACCGCAGGCCAATTGGTCCTACCGGCGTGAGGAAGCGCCGGGTTCGCCCGAGGCGGAACTGGCCAGCCAGTACCTCGTGCGCAGGGAGTGGGTTTGACGGCCGCGGTGCGGCCAAAGCGGCTGGGCATGTTCGGCGGCTCTTTTGACCCGCCCCATGTGGCCCATGTGGCCCTGGCCCGGGCCGCGGTGCAACAGCTGGGCCTGGATGAACTGCGCATCTTCCCCACCGGCCAGGCCTGGCACAAGGCGCGCGACCTGTCGCCGGCCGCCCACCGGCTGGAAATGGCGCGCATGGCCTTCGCCGATGTGCCGCACGCCGTGGTCGATGGTCGCGAATTGCAGCGCACCGGCCCCACCTACACAGTGGACACCCTGCGCGAACTGCAGGCCCAACATCCGGGCGCCGAACTGCTGCTGGTGATCGGCGCCGACCAGGCCGAAGCCCTGCAAGGCTGGCGCGAAAGCGATGAGATCAAGCGGCTTGCTACAATATCTGTAGCTGCTCGGGCCCGTCCCGTGCGGGCAGAGGGCTTTTTTGACGCCTCCCGCCTGGGCGCGGCGCGGCTTGCCCCTGTCGAGCTTGCCCCGATGCCTGTCAGCGCCACCGAAATCCGCCAGCGGGTGGCCTCGGGCCAATCCATTTCCAAGCTGGTTCCCGAGGCCGTAGCAGGCTATATTGCCCAACATTCCCTTTACCGATCCGCCTGATGACCCAAGAAACCGCCGCCAAAAAAGACACCCAGCGCCTGCAGCGCGCCATCGTCGATGGCCTGGAGGATGTGAAAGCGCAGGACATCTCGGTTTTCAACACAGAGCATCTGTCCCCATTGTTCGAGCGGGTCATCGTGGCCTCGGGCACGTCCAACCGCCAGACCAAGGCGCTGGCGGCCAGCGTGCGCGATGCGGTGCGTGAAGCGGGCTTTCCCAAGCCGCGCACCGAGGGCGAGGAAAACGGCGAGTGGATCATCGTCGACTGCGGCGCTGCCGTGGTCCACGTCATGCAGCCGGCCATCCGCACCTACTACCACCTGGAAGAGATCTGGGGCGACAAGCCTGTGCGCCTGAAGTTCGGCACCACCAAGCCGACGATGGCCCAGGCTGAAGAAGAGCCCGCGCCGGCCAAGAAGGGCAAGGCCAAGCCCGACCTGGGTCCCTCGATCCGCCGTGCCAGCGCCGCCAAGACGGCGATCAAGGCCGCCGAGCAGGAGGCCCGCGAAGCCAAGGGCAAGCCGGCGCGCAAACCGGCCGCCAAGAAGACGGTGGCCAGGGGCGCGGCCGGCAAGAGCGTGCCCGCCAAGCGCAGCATCACCAAGGTGGTGGCCGGCAAGCCGGCGGCCAAGAAGGCGCCTGCACGCAGCGCGCCGGTGAAAAGCGCGCCGGCCAGGAGCACGTCCGCCCGCGGCGCGCCGGCCAAGAAGGCTGCGGCCAAGAAGAGCGCTCCCAGGAAGTGAAGCTCTATGTGGTCGCAGTCGGCCAGCGCGTGCCCGACTGGGCCCAGACCGCCTGGGACGACTACGCCAAGCGATTCCCGCCCGAGATCAAGGTCGAACTCAAGGCGGTCAAGACCGAGCCGCGCGGCTCCAAGACCCTGGAAACCCTGTACGCCGCCGAGCGCGAGCGCATCGAGGCGGCCATCCCCAAGGGCTGCCGCATCGTCGCGCTGGACGAGCGCGGCACCACGCTGACCACCCTGGCGCTGGCGGCCAAACTCAAGTCCTGGCAGCTCGAGGCCGACAACGTCGCCCTGGTGATCGGCGGCCCCGACGGCCTGGACCCGGCCTTCCGCCAGGCCGCCCACGAGCGCATCCGCCTGTCCGACCTGACCCTGCCGCACGCCATGGTGCGCGTGCTGCTGGTCGAGCAGCTGTACCGCGCCTGGTCGGTCAATGCCAACCATCCTTACCACCGCGAATAGATTGACGTGAGTGACTTTATCTACCTGGCCTCCCAGAGTCCGCGCCGCCGCCAGCTGCTGGAACAGCTGGGCGTGCGCCACGAGCTGTTGCTGCCCGAGCCGGGCGAAGACACCGAGAGCATCGAGGCCGTGCTGTCGGGCGAGGCGCCGGCCCCTTACGTGCGGCGCGTCACCGGCCTGAAGCTGGACGCAGCGCTGGCGCGTTTGAAGGCGCGCGGCCTGCCGGCTGCGCCCATCCTGTGCTCCGACACCACCGTGGCCCTGGGCAAAACGATCTACGGCAAGCCCGAGGATGCGGCCGATGCGGCGCGCATGCTGCGCGAGCTCTCGGGTGCCACCCACCGCGTGCTCACCGCCGTGGCCGTACAAAAGGGCCGCAAGCGCCTGGAGGCCTTGAGCGAATCGCGCGTGAGCTTTGCCGCCATGACGCCGGCGCAGATCAAGGCCTACGTGGCCGGCGGCGAGCCCACGGGCAAGGCCGGCGCCTATGCGGTGCAGGGCAGGGCGGCGGCCTTCATCAGCCACATCAGTGGCAGCTACTCTGGCATCATGGGACTGCCGATGCATGAGACAGCGCAGTTGCTGCGCGCCATCGGCTTCAAGCTCTAAAAGATCCAAAACAACATGCAGCAGGACATCCTGATCAACTGGTCGCCCCAGGAGACTCGGGTGGCGGTCGTCGAAAGCGGCGCGGTGCAGGAACTGCACGTCGAGCGCACCCTGGAGCGTGGCCTGGTGGGCAACGTCTATCTGGGCAAGGTCGCAAGGGTGCTGCCGGGCATGCAGTCGGCCTTCATCGACATCGGGCTGGAGCGCGCCGCCTTCCTGCACGTGGCCGACGTCTGGCACCGCCAGCCCGAGGGCGAGCCGCCGGGCTTCGTGCGCAACACCCAGCCGCAGGTGCCGATCGAAAAGCAGGTCTTCGAGGGCCAGCCGCTGATGGTGCAGGTCATCAAGGACCCCATCGGCACCAAGGGCGCGCGCCTGTCCACCCAGATCAGCGTGGCCGGCCGCCTGCTGGTCTTCCTGCCGCAGGACGACCACATCGGCGTCTCGCAGAAGATCCCCACCGACCAGCGCGACGCACTGCGCGCGCGCCTGCAGACCCTGGTGGGCGCGCAGGGCGGCGGCTTCATCCTGCGCACGAACGGGGAAGATGCTTCGGACAGCGAACTGGCCGAGGACATCGCCTACCTGCGCAAGACCTGGGCGCGCATCAAGGACGCGGCGCTGCGCCTGCCGCCGACCTCGCTGCTGCACCAGGACCTGAGCCTGCTGCAGCGCGTGCTGCGCGACCTGGTCAGCGAAGAGACCCAGACCATCCGCATCGACTCGAACGAGCAGTTCAGCGCGCTGCAGGCCTTTGCCCATGAGTTCATGCCTGCGGCAGCCGAGCGGCTGGCACTGTACAAGGGCGAGCGGCCCATCTTCGACCTGTATTCCATCGACGAGGAGATCGCGCTGGCCCTGGGCCGGCGCGTGCAGCTCAAGTCCGGCGGCTACCTGATCGTCGACCAGACCGAGGCCCTGACCACCGTCGACGTCAACACCGGCGGCTACGTGGGCGCGCGCAACTTCGACGACACCATCTTCAAGACCAACCTGGAGGCGGCCCACGCCATCGCCCGCCAGCTGCGCCTGCGCAACCTGGGCGGCATCGTCATCGTCGACTTCATCGACATGGCCCGTGAGGACCACCGCGACGCCGTGCTCAGCGAGTTCCGCAAGCAGCTGGGGCGAGACCGGGTCAAGACCATGGCCGGCGGCTTCTCGCAGCTGGGCCTGGTCGAGATGACGCGCAAGCGCACCCGCGAATCGCTGGCCCACATGCTGTGCGAGCCCTGCCCGGCCTGCGAGGGCAAGGGCATCCTCAAGACCGCGCGCAGCGTCTGCTACGACATCCTGCGCGAGATCCTGCGCGAGGCCAGGCAGTTCAACCCGCGCGAGTACCGCATCGTCGCCTCGCCCAAGGTGGTGGAGCTGTTCCTGGACGAAGAAAGCCAGCACCTGGCCGGCCTGTCGGACTTCATCGGCAAGCCAATCTCGCTGCAAAGTGAGAATGCCATGGGCCAGGAGCAGTACGACATCGTCCTGCTTTAAGGCCATATCGGCCTGTACCCCGCGGCAGTTCTTCCTGGGGTGCTATTAAAATCAGAGTGATGCGGGCGCGGCGAGGAGTTGCAGCGCGCGCTCGAGCACGCGCTGCGGCGTGATGGCCAGCAGGCAGTCGCTGCGGCTGTGCAGGTGGTCTTCGCAGCCGGCCAGGCTGCAGGGCACGCAGGAGATGCCGCCTTGCAGCAGCGTGACGTTGCCGCGCACCTGCTGCAGCGCCGAGCGCTCGAACAGGGCCTGCGCGGCGGGTCCGGCCGGCCAGGGCGCCCAGCGCTGCGGGTTGGTCGGGCCAAAGATGGCAATGACAGGCAGCCCGGCGGCGGCCGCCAGGTGCGAGACCGAGGTGTCCGGCCCGATGTACAGCGCCGCCCGGCCCAGCAGCGCTGTCAGCTGGCTGAAGTCCAGCCGGCCCGACAGGTCCAGCAATTGCGGTGCTGCCGCCAGGTCCAGCAAGGGGGCGATGCAGGCCTTGTCGCGGGCGCTGGCGCTGCCGGTCAGCAGCACCTGCCGGCCTTGCGCCAGAAGGCCGGCGGCCAGCTCGCGGTAGTGGCCGAGCGGCCACTGCTTGTAGTCCCACATGGACGGAACATGCAGCACCACCGCACCGGGCAGCAACTGCGCCAGCAGGTCGGCGGGCAAGGGTGCGGCGGCGGGCGGCACCACTTGGGCGTGCGCGCCTGGGCCGGCCGTCCGCCAGGGTGCCAGCAGCTCCAGCTTCTCGGCGACCGCATGGACGCCGCCGCGGTCGCCGGCGCTGTGCACGGCGTGGTCCAGCAACAAGGCCTTCCACCAGTTGCTGCTACCGCCGGCCGGCACGATGCCGCTGCGCTGGCGTGCCGCCACCCAGCCCAGGATGTGGGCGCGGTCGCCCGGCTGGGTCACCAGGGCCAGGTCGTAGCGGCGCCACAGCTGCCGCAGCAGGGCGCGCAAGCTGTCCCAGCGCAGGCGCGCAGGGGATTCGATGAGCTTGTCGATGTCCGGGTTGCCGCGCAGCATGCCCAGGGTGCCGGCAAAGCCCAGCACCTCGATGTGGGCTTGCGGCCAGCGCTGGCGCGCCGCGCGCACCAGTGGCGTGGTCAGCAGCACGTCGCCGATCTGGCGGGTGGCGATGACCAGGATGCGCTTCACGGGCCGGTCTGGTCGCGTGCTGTGGTCCCGGTCTGGGCCAGCAACCAGGCCAGGACGACGCTGTAGAAATGGCCTTCGGTGAAGTCCATCAGCAAGGAGTTGAACAGGCAGCCAGCGGCAAAGGCCAGGCTGGCGCCGACCAGCGCCGCATGAACCTGGCCGGACTGTGCCTTGCGCAGCATGGGCAGGACCAGCCAGGCCAGGAACAGCAGCAGCGCGACGGCGCCGCCGCCCACCAGCTGCATCAGGTACTCGTTGTGCGGATTGACGGTGCGCACCCAGGCGCCGTCCGCCGACGGGGTGTGCGCCGGGTCGGCCGCATGGCGCTCCCGCACGGACTGCTCGTGCAACTCGGCGTAGCGGGTGAAGCCCGCGCCCGCCAGGCCGTAGCGCTGCGCAAGGTCCAGCCCGTTGCGCAGCAGCTCGATGCGGATGCCGGTGGACGACAGGCTGCCGTCCTGGAGCACATAGGAGCCGGCCAGGGTTTCGTTGACGCGCTGCTGCACCGCCTTGGAGCCGAGCGCGACCAGCAGCAACAGGGCGGGCACGACGACGATGGCGGCCCAGCGCCAGCGCCGTGGGCTGTGCAACCAGGCGGCGCAGGCCGCCAGCAGCAAAAGCACCAGGTGGCCGGTGCGCCCATCGATGGCGAACAGCACCGTGACCGCCAGGAAGGCCGCTGCCGCGCGCCAGGCCCAGGGTCGGGCGTTGCCGCGCGCCAGTTCCAGCAGCAGGAAGGCGCTGACCGCCAGAATGAAGCCGGCCGAGATGCGGCGCGGCTGAAGTTGCGTCGCCAGCTCCGGCCACAGCAGGGCCAGCCAGTGCACGGCGGCATAGCCGATCACGCTCAAGCTCAGACCCCACAGAAAGGCCCGCTGGTTGGACGCCAGCCGGAACAGGGCGAACAGGATGGGCGCCATCAGCAGCTCGTGGTAGCGGTTGACCAGGCGCCAGGCCGGCGGCGCGAAGCCGCTGCTCCACAGGGTGTGGCCCGCGATGTAGGCCAGCAGCAGCAGGCCCATCGCCATGGTCGGCTCACGCCAGGGCGCGCTGCGCCAGACAGCCGGTGCGGCGGCCAGGGCCAGCAGGGCCAGGGCGGCCAGCGACAGCGACACGCCAGCGGTGGAGAAAGGCAGGAACAGGCCCAGGGCCGCCAGCGCCAGGCCCAGGGCCATGTCCAGCGGCCGGGCCAGCGGCAGCAGCGGCGCCGGCCGCGTCGTGCCCAGGGTCTGGGCAAGGCTCATGCGCCACCCAGTTGCAGCGAATGCAGGCGCGCATAGAGGCCGCCCTGGGCCAGCAGCTGCGCGTGGCTGCCGCTTTCGGCGATGCGGCCCTGCTCCAGCACCACCACCCGGTCGGCGTGCTCCACGGTGGACAGGCGATGGGCGATGATCAGCGTGGTGCGGCCGGCCATCAGGTGCTGCAGTGCGTCCTGCACCAGGCGCTCCGAGGCCGCGTCCAGCGCCGAGGTGGCCTCGTCCAGGAGCAGCACCGGCGCGTCCTTGTACAGCGCGCGGGCGATCGCCAGGCGCTGGCGCTGGCCGCCCGACAGCTCGGTGGCGTTGTGGCCGGTGACGGTCTGCAGGCCCAGCGGCAGGGAATCGACCAGTTCGCGAAGGTTGGCGCCGTCCACGCAGCGCGCCAGTCGCGCGGCATCGACCGCTTCGCCCATGGCGATGTTGTCGGCCAGGCTGCCGTTGAACATCACCACGTCCTGGCTGACCAGGGCGAACTGCGCGCGCAGGGCGTTCAGATCCCACTGCGCCACGTCATGGCCGTCGAGCAGGACCTGGCCTGCATCAGGCAGCACGAAGCGCGGCAGCAGGTTGACCAGGGTGGTCTTGCCCGAGCCGGACGGGCCGACCAGGGCCACGATCTGGCCCGGCGCGATGTCCAGGTTGATGCCGGCTAGCGCCGGCGAGGCGTCCTCGCGGTAGCGCAGGCCGACGCCGCGCAGCTCGATGTGGCCACGGGAGCGGCCCGGCGCATGGCTGCCGCCGCTTTCGGGCGGCGCGTGCTCGATCAGGTCGATGGCGCGCTGCACGCCGGCCAGGCCGCGGGCGATGGGACTGGTTGCTTCGGACAGGCGCTTGAGCGGCGCGATCAGCATCAGCATGGCGGTGATGAAGGCCGCGAAGGTGCCCACGGTGATGCCGCCGCGGCTCTGGTACAGCGCAATGGTGATGACCACCGACAGGGCAGCGGCCGACAGCAGGTGGGTCAGCGGCGAGATCGCCGCCGAGGCGACGGCGGATTTGAGCGCCAGCCGGCGCAGCACCGCGCCCAGGGCGTCGAAGCGGCCAGCCTGGGTGGCCTGGGCCCCGTGCAGGCGCACCACGCGCGTGGCCAGCACGTTTTCTTCCACCACGTAGGCCAGGTCGTTGGTGGCGGTCTGGGTGGTGCGCGCCAGCCGGTACAGGCGCTTGGACATGGTGTTCATGATCAAGCCCGTGCCCGGCACGATCAGGAAGGCGATCAGGGTCAGCTGCCAGTTCAGGTACAGCAGGTAGACCAGCAGAGCCGTCACCGTCAGGCCGTCCTTGAGCAGGGCGATCACCGAATTGACCAGCAGGGTGACGCCGTTTTGCACCTCGAAGACCACGGTGTTGGACAGCGAGGTGGCGTTCTCGCGGCTGAACAGCGACAGCTGCGCGTCCAGCACCCGGGCGAACATGGCCTTGCGCAGTGCCAGCAGGCCGTCCTGCGAGATCCGGGCCAGGGCGAAGTCAGCGGCGAAGCCGGCCAGGCCGCGCACGCCGAACAGCAGCAGCAGGCTGACCGGCACCAGCCACAGCTCGATGCCGCCGGGCTGGAAGCCGCGGTCCAGCAGCGGCTTCATCAGGGCCGGCACCAGCGGCTCCAGCGCCGAAGAGACGACGGTGCACAGGATGGCTGCCAGCCAGTAGATGCGCGAGCCGGCGAAGTAGGGCAGCAGCCAGCGCACGGCCGTCATGTCCACGCGCATCATGGCGTGCCGGCTGGGCGTCCCGTGGTGCTGTGCAGGCGTTGTTCCCATTGCCAGGCGTGGGCCACGATGGTGTCGAGGTCGGCGTAGCGCGGCTGCCAGCCCAGTTCGGCGCGGGCCAGCGTGGCATCGGCAACCAGGGCTGGCGGATCGCCTTCGCGCGCCGGGTCGTCGCGCACCGGCACCGGGTGTCCGGTGACGCGGCGCACGGCGTCGATCACCTCATTGACCGAGTGGCCGGCGCCGTTGCCCAGGTTGTAGGCGGCACTGGCGGCGCCGGCTTCGAGCTTGCGCAGGGCCAGCAGATGGGCCGAGCACAGGTCGTTCACATGGACGTAGTCGCGCAGGCAGGAGCCGTCCGGCGTCGCATGCTTCGAGCCGAAGCGCGCAATGTGGGGGCGCCGGCCGGAGGCCACCTGCAGCACCAGCGGGATCAGATGCGTCTCTGGATCGTGGCGCTCGCCGATGCTGCCATCCGGATGGGCGCCGGCGGCGTTGAAGTAGCGCAGCACCATTGAACGCAGGCCATAGGCACGACCGTAGTCATGCAGCGCGTTTTCCACTGCCGCCTTGCTGTTGCCGTAGGGGTTGATCGGCTTGCGCGGATGGCTCTCGTCCATCGGCACGCGCAGCGGATCGCCGAAGACAGCTGCGGTGGACGAGAAGATGAACTGGCGCACTTCGTGTTCCAGCATCGTGTCCAGCAGCGAGAGCGTCTTGACAAGATTGTTGTGCCAGTAGAGCGCTGGCTTGACGATGGACTCGCCCACCAGGCTGGAGGCGGCGAAGTGCATCACGCATTGCGGCCGGTGTTCGCGCAGCACCCGGGCCATGAAGTCGCGGTCGCCGATGTCGCCGACCTCCAGCGTGGCCCCGCCGACGGCATCTGCATGGCCGGTGGTGAGGTTGTCGACGACGATGGGCCGGTAGCCGCTGTCTCCCAGCATGCGGACCATGTGGGAGCCGATATAGCCGGCGCCTCCTGCAACGATCACCGAAGGCGTTTTGTCCATGAATCGGGTGCAATAATGGGTCGATTGACCGGAGGTCGGATTATGCCGTGGCAACGCGGCGATTCCGCGCCACGCAAGCGCCATGACAAGACTGAGCATCATCATCGTCGCCAAGAACGAGGCCCTGAACATCGCCGACTGCGTACGCTCGGCGCGTTTTGCGGACGAAGTCATCGTGCTGGACTCCGGCAGCACCGACGCCACGGCAGACCTGGCGCGCGCCGAAGGGGCGACGGTGGTCACCACCGACTGGCCGGGCTATGGCCCGCAAAACAACCGCGGCATCGACATGGCCACGGGCGACTGGTTCTTCTCGCTGGACGCCGACGAGCGCATCACGCCGGCCCTGGCGGCCGAGATTCGCGCTGCCATCGTCCAACCCGGCGTCGACGGCTACCGCGTACCCCGGGTCTCTCTCTACGTCGGCCGCTTCATGCAGCACGGCGGATGGCGGCCTGACTTCACCTGGCGGCTGGCGCGGCGCGGCAAGGCCCGCTTCACCGAGCATTACCTGCATGCCCACCTGGAAGTGCAGGGCGCCACCGGGTCGCTGGCCGAACCCATCGTGCACTACAGCTTCCGTAGCATGGAGTCAGTGCTGGAGAAGGTCGACCGCTATTCCTCGGCCAGCGCCCGCGACATGCGCGAGCGCGGCCGCAGCGGCTCCCTGTCCAAGGCCATCACGCACGGCCTGTGGGCGTTCTTTCGCACCTACGTGCTGCGCCTGGGCTTCCTGGACGGCCGCTGGGGCTTCATGCTGGCGGTCTCCAATGCCGAGGGCACCTACTACCGCTACATCAAGCTGTGGCTGATGCAGCGCCAGGCGGTGGAGCCTCCGCGCCCATGAGGACGGCCTTCGTCGTCCTGACCTACAACCGCAGCGACGCATTGCTGGCCGTGCTGCGCGGCCTGGCTTCGCAGTGCGGCGCCGGCGATCTGGTGGTGGTGGCCGACGACGGTTCGCGCCCCGACCAGATCCTGGCGCTGCGCAACGGACTGCCGCGCTTTGCCTGCCCGGTGCGCCATGTCTGGCATCCCGATGTCGGTTTCACCGCGGCGCGCTCGCGCAATCTGGGCGCCTTGCAGGCCAGGGCCGCCGGGGCCGACTACCTGGTGTTCCTGGACGGCGACTGCGTGCCCAATGCGCAGTTCGCTCGCCAGCACGCGCTGCTGGCCCAGGCGGGCATGTTCGTCAACGGCAGCCGTGTGCTGCTGAGCGAGCGGCTGAGCGCGCAGGCCTGTGCCGGTGCTGTCGATCTGCCAGGCTTGCAGGCGGCTGACTGGTTGCGCCTGCGGCTGGCCGGCGACGCCAACAAGTTGTCGCAACTGCTACGCTGGCCGGGCGCGCCATTGCGCACGGGGCGGCGCTTCCATTGGAAGGGCATTCGCAGCTGCAACTTCGGCCTCTGGTATGGTGACTTCGAGGCCGTCAACGGCTTCGACGAAAGCTTCAGCGGCTGGGGCCATGAGGACGCCGACCTGGTGCTCAGGCTGCACAACCACGGCAGCATGCGCAAGAATGGCTTCTTCGGCACCGAGGTGTTCCACCTGTGGCACAGCGAGGCCAGCCGCGACCATGAATCGGTCAACCGCGAGCGCGTGCTGCAACGCATGCGCACCGGCATCACGCGCGCCGATGTGGGCCTGGCCCAGGCCGGCGCCGCCAAGGATGTCCGGGCCATTGAACTGAACCGCTAACGGAGAGACAAACGCACATGAAGATATCTGCACTTTGGCGACGGCGCGAACTGGTGGGCCTGTTGGGGGCGGCGGCACTGCCTGCCCTGGCCCAGTTCCGCGTGGAAGTCAGCGGCGTCGGCCTGACCCAGCTGCCCATCGCGGTCGCGCGCTTTCGCGGCGAGGAGGGCGCACCGCAGAAGATCAGCGCCATCATCCAGGCCGACCTGGAGCGCAGTGGCCAGTTCCGCGCCATCGATCCCGCCGGTGCCGTGCTGGACGAGACCAGCCGGCCCGACCTGACGCCCTGGCGGCAAAAGGGCGCCGACTCGCTGGCCACCGGCAGCGTGACGCGCCTGGCCGACGGCCGCTACGACGTGCGTTTGCGCCTGTGGGACGTGGTGCGCGGCCAGGACCTGGGCGGCCAGAGCTATGCCGTGGCCGCCGGTGACCTGCGGCTGGCGGCGCACCGCATCGCCGACTTCATCTACGAGAAGCTCACCGGCGAAAAGGGCATCTTCTCGACCCGCATCGCCTATGTGACCAAGGCCGGCACGCGCTACAACCTGTGGGTGGCCGATGCCGACGGCGAGAACGCGCAGTCCGCGCTGGCCAGTCCCGAACCCATCATCTCACCGGCCTGGTCGGCCAACGGCTCGCAGCTGGCCTATGTGTCCTTTGAGTCGCGCAAGCCCGTGGTTTACGTGCACAGCGTGGCCGGCGGCCAGCGCCGCCTGGTGGCCAATTTTCGCGGCTCCAACAGCGCGCCGGCCTGGGCGCCCGATGGCCGCACGCTGGCCGTCACGCTCAGCCGCGAGGGCGGCTCGCAGCTGTACACCATCGATGCCAATGGCGGCGAGCCGCGCCGCCTGACGCAGTCGTCGGGCATCGACACCGAACCGGTGTACTCGCCCGATGGCCGTTCCATCTATTTCGTCAGCGACCGTGGCGGCGCGCCGCAGATCTACCGCATGGCTTCCACCGGTGGAAACCCCGAGCGCGTCACCTTTACCGGGGGTTACAACATCTCCCCCGCGCTGAGCCCGGACGGACGGTGGCTGGCCTACATTTCCCGTATCGGTGGCGCCTTCAAGCTGCAGGTCATGGAGCTTGGAAGCGGTACAGTGAACTCCATCACGGACACCACGGCGGATGAAAGCCCCAGCTTCGCGCCCAACGGCCGGCTGATCGTCTATGCCACGCGCCAGAGCGGTCGCGAAGCCCTGATGACCACCACGCTGGACGGCAAGATCAAAGCGCGCCTGGCTGGTCAGGGCGGCGACCTGCGCGAACCCGACTGGGGTCCTTTCCAGAAATAACATCTCACCTTCAGGAGTTTTTGCATGATCAAGCGTTTTCTTTTCGGCCTGGCCCTGGCGGCCGCGCTCGCAGGCTGCGGTTCCAACGTCAAGCTCGACGACGTGCCGGTGGAGGACAAGAGCGGCTCCAGCGTGGGCACCGGCGCGGGCACGGGTGGCGCCACGCAAAGCGGTGTCACGCCGGTGGCGGTCGACCCGGCGCGCGACCTGCAACCCGGCCCGGCCGGCGTCGCCCGCGTCATTTATTTCGACTACGACAGCAACGCCATCAAGGCCGAATTCCAGCCGCTGATCGAAGGCCACGCGCGCTTTCTCAAGGCGGATGCCAAGCGCAAGATCACGGTCGAAGGCAACACCGACGAGCGCGGCGGCCGCGAGTACAACCTGGCCCTGGGCCAGCGCCGTTCCGAAGCCGTGCGCAGCGCTTTGAAGCTGCTGGGCGTGGCCGACAGCCAGATCGAGGCCGTGAGCTTCGGCAAGGAAAAGCCCGTCGATGCCGGTAGCGACGAAGCTGCCTGGGCGAAAAACCGCCGAGCCGAGATCGCTTACAGATAATGAATACACCCCCGAAGCGGCCTGTGGCCGCCTCCCCCTCAAGGGGGCGCCACCAGCGGCCCGGCAAAGCCGGATCCGCGGTAGCCCACGTACTGACCATCGCCTCGTTCCTTGCATTGGCCGCCGCGCCCGCGCACGCCGCGCTCTTCGAGGACGACGAGGCGCGCCGCGCCATCCTCGAGGTGCGCCAGCGGGTGGAAGCGCAGCGCCTGCAGGTGACCGAGGAACTGAGCAAGTCCGGCGAGGAGAACGCCCAGCTGCGGCGCAGCCTGCTGGACCTGCAGACCCAGATCGAGGCCTTGCGCACCGAGCTGGCACGCATGCGCGGCCAGGACGAACAGCTCACGCGTGAGCTGGCCGAGTCCCAACGGCGCCAGAAGGACATGGCCCTGGCCGTGGAAGAGCGCATGCGCAAGTTCGAGCCGTCCAAGGTGAGCATGGACGGCCGCGAGTTCACCGCCGAGCCGGCCGAGCAGCGCGACTTCGATGCCGCGCTGGCGGTCTTTCGCAAGGGTGAGTTCCCGGCGGCGCAGGCGGCCTTTGCCGACTTCCTCAAGCGCTATCCGCAAAGCGGCTTCAAGCCCACGGCCCTGTTCTGGCTGGGCAACGCGCAGTACGCCAACCGCGACTACCGTGGCGCCATCACCAACTTCCGTGCCCTGCTGGCGCAGGCGCCCGACCATGGACGCGCGCCCGAGGCCGTGCTGTCCATCGCCAATTGCCAGATCGAGCTCAAGGACAACGCCGGCGCGCGCAAGACGCTGGACGACCTGGTCAAGGCCTATCCGCAGTCCGAGGCCGCTGTGGCGGCCAAGGAGCGGCTGGCGCGGCTGCGCTAAGCACGTGGACACCCTGGCCACGGTGCTGGACCCCCAGCAGGACCTGCAGCGGCGCTTCGGGGGGCTCGAGCGGCTCTATGGAATGGACGGCGCCGCGGCCATCCGCAAGGCCCATGTGGCGGTGGTCGGCATTGGCGGCGTCGGTTCCTGGGCGGTGGAGGCCCTGGCCCGCAGCGGCGTCGGCGAGCTGACCCTGATCGACCTGGACCACGTGGCCGAATCCAACATCAACCGCCAGATCCACGCCCTGGACAGCACCGTCGGCCAGGCCAAGGTGCAGGCCATGCGCGAGCGCATCGCGCACATCCACAGCGCCTGCGTGGTCCATTGCATCGAGGAGTTTGTCGAGCCGGCCAACTGGCCGCAGCTGCTGCCGCCCGGCGTGGATGCGGTGATTGACGCCTGCGACCAGGTCCAGGCCAAGACCGCGATGGCCGCCTGGGCGCGCCAGCACAAGAAGTTGTTCATCAGCATCGGCGCCGCCGGCGGCAAGCGGCTGGCCCACAAGGTTGACATCGACGACCTGGCCCACACCACACACGACCCGTTGCTGGCCCAGCTGCGCTACCGACTGCGCAAGCACCATGGCGCGCCGCGCGAAGGCAAGGCCATCGGTGTGGCCTGCGTCTTCAGCCGCGAAGCCGTGGCCCCGCCCGACCCTTCCTGCGCCATCGACGGCGACGGCTCGCTCAACTGCCACGGCTACGGCTCGGTGGTCAGCGTCACCGCCACCTTTGGCCAGTGCGCAGCCGGCTGGGTGCTGGACCAGCTGGCCAGCCGGAAGCCCTCGCAAGCAACGCTATAATCGTTGGCTTTGCCGCTTCAAGGTGGTGAAGAAAGTGTGGGACGTTAGCTCAGTTGGTAGAGCAGCGGACTTTTAATCCGTTGGTCACTGGTTCGAATCCAGTACGTCCTACCACCAATACCGCTACCAATAACGAAAGCCTGCTACAAAAAATGTAGCAGGCTTCTTTTTTTCTGTGTCGCGACCTAACGTCGCGCGTCGTAGCTAACGTGGCGATCCGCCCTCTGGCGACCGGGGTCGCCTACGGGCTTTGACGATGCTGGGTGGCCGGTTAAGAGCGGCGTGAGCCCGATTCAGCGCTTGCCGTTTGAGGTTCAACCCTGTCACGGCGATCAAGCTGAGTTCGCGGACTAACTCGGCCCTCGGAACGCGCCAGCCTTTCCCGAGTTTTATGCCGGGTAGCACGCCGTCCCTGAGCAACTGCTTCATCGTGCGCTCGCAGCAACCCACGATTTCCGCAGCTTCAACTACATCGAGGATGTCTTTGTCGGTGGCCTGCTCCAGTTTCATATCAACTCCTGCGGTACATGGTCCGTGGATTATGGCGCACGTGGCCTCGACACTGCGCTGGTGCCAAACCTAACTCGACAGCGTCAAGATCCCGCGCTTTTAGCGCTCGGGGCAGCAATCAGAGAGGTGCGCATGGAGCAGGGCGTGTCACAGGAGGCGCTGGCGCTCCTCGCTGGCGTGGACCGAAGTTATGTTGGCCGCGTAGAGCGTGGCGACAATAACGTAGCTGTTCTCACCCTCATGCGCCTTGCGGCTGCCTTGGGCTTGCAAGCATCCCAGCTCTTGGAGCGTGCTGCGCTGTAGCTCTTGCCCGCCTCCGGCTCGGCTAACTGGCTGAAAATCGAGAAATGGCGCAGAATCGCGAAAGACTGATTTTTAGGTCTCTGTGCGATTTTCTGTGTCATGTGCTTGCAACCCAGAAAATCTCTGTGTTAGAGTGTGACCAATTACTCGACAACCGAGGAGTGGATCATGGCAACTGAAGTCGACAAGAAGGAATCCCCGCCGTACGTGACGTACGCGACCTTCCTCACCTTTGTGAAGAGCCTCAGGGAAACCGGTATTCCGTCGCGGATCGACAAAAGCGTTCTTTCGAAGCTTTCTGGTTCAAGTCAGTCGGCGCTGATGCCGAGCCTGCGCTGGCTTGGCCTGACCGATGCCGCTGATGTTCCAACGCCAAAACTGGAAGGACTCGTTGATGCCAATGATGCCCAGTTCCCCGTCTTGTTCAAGCAGGTGCTGATCGATAGTTACGGATTCACTCGCGACAACAGCATCGACTTGGCTAAGGCGACCGGCTCTCAGGTGGAGCAGAAGTTCAGAGACTACGGCGTCAGCGGTTCTACCGTGACCAAGGCGATGGCGTTTTTCATTTTGGCTGCGAAAGACGCGAACCTCACGCTCGGGCCGCACGTGAAGGCGCCCAAAGTCGTCAGTTCCAACGGCACCAAGAAAAAAGCCAAGAAGGCAGCGCAGGGCGTCGGCAACGTGGTGGAAGAGCCCGAGGAGGAGGACGACGACGAGGGCATTCCCGACAAGATGCAGGGCTTCGTCAAGATTCCGGTGCCCCTGCATGGAATGCCTGACGGCGCAGTGTTCCTGCCGGACAACATGACTGCCGCACAGTGGGCCTACGCCCTGAAGATCACCAAGTTCCTCATCGAAAACTACCGGCTCGACGAAGCCGCCCAAGGCGGCGGAGGGCAACCATGACAACATGATTCAGCGGACGGGTTGCCATTGCCGCCGGTGCCCGCCCCCAATGAACAAGGCCCGCACCAGTCACGAACTTTGCCGGGACGAACTGGATACGGGCCGGAGTGGCGATAACGCGAAGGGGCGGAACCCGCCCCAACTTTTGCTTTTGTTGTT
Organism: uncultured Ramlibacter sp.; assembly: GCF_936925435.1. Classification (GTDB taxonomy): domain Bacteria; phylum Pseudomonadota; class Gammaproteobacteria; order Burkholderiales; family Burkholderiaceae_C; genus Ramlibacter. The sequence continues at coordinate 212,954 of NZ_CAKZHQ010000023.1, forward strand.
AAGGAAATCTTATCATGTCAGGTAAAAAGCCTTCGAACGAACAGACCTCGGCCCGCGTGGCCACCAATGCCGCAAAGGTGCTGGCCGATCCGAAAAGCAGCCAGTCAGCGAAGAGCGCAGCTGGTTCGGCGCTCACGCAGTACGTGCCGTCGAAGAAGAAGTAACTCACGGCCTCGCGGCCAGATCTAAAACGCGCTGCTTGCAGCGCGTTTTTTTCTGGTCAATCAAGCTTCCCAAACCGATGAGACGAAAGAGGCGGCTGTGAGGGGATAACGAGCACGCTTTCTGCGGACACCAGTGCTGCGACCTAACGATAGTTCCGACCCTGCTGTAGTTCGCGAGCGTAAAAAGAACTGTATGTTCTAAAAGTCTTTTCAAATCAATAACTTATATCGGTTGTAAGCGCTCTTTTAATCCGTTGGTCACTGGTTCGAATCCAGTACGTCCTACCAAATGAATTTGGTGAAAAATCAAGGCCTTGGCGCGAATGCGCCAGGGCCTTTTTTTGGGCCATCCTCAGGGCTGGACTTTGGCCTGCAGGGGTGCGGCGAGCCACTCGATCCATCTTGTGAGGAGGCTGCGCGCCCTGGCGCGGGCACCTGGCTGCTGCGCGCAGTAGTCCCAGCTGAAAAATCCCGTTGCCGATCTGGCGAAGTTTCTCAATTGCACCCGCTCGTGCGACCACACGCGCACGTCTTCACCACGGTCCAACTGCCTTCCATTGAGCCAGAGGCCCCCGCCCCGCAGGCGCAAGTGGCCGCATTGACCCGGACACAGGCAGGTGGATTGGCCGGGAGCAAGGCTCCAGGCGCCGGCTGGCCGTTGCGGATCATGGAAGCGAGTCATGGTCAATCTCCTTGGATGCAGGCCGCTTGCGCGGCGGGGGCGAGGCACTCCTGGCCTTGGCAGCAATGCGCTGTCAGGTAGCCAAGAACCCCGTTCATCTGGTCGTATGCGGCCCTGTAGACGAGGTTGCGTCCAAGCCGCTCCTGCGTCACAAGCTGCGCATTGAGGAGTTCTTTGAGATGAAACGACAGGGTGGCTGCCGCCATGGACAGGCCTTCGGCCATCCTGGAGGGGGTCAGGCCGTCCTGTCCAACCACCACCAGGGCGCGGAAAATCTGCAGGCGGATCGGGTGCGCGAGAGCGGCCAAGGCCTTGATGACTGCTGGTTCTTCCATAATTAGATGATAGTCGAATTGTTTGGCGGCCGCAGGAGATGGCTCAAATGGCGGGGAAATTGCCAACATTTCGACACGACAGGCCGTGCCGGCGCGGCTAAAGTTGCAGCAACGACGCAAGCTGTCAATGCATGGAGTTTTCAAACGATGAACTGGCATGACCCGGGCTTCGATCCCGATGACGTGGAAGTGAAGGTGGCGGAACTGCTGGTGGCAACGGCCGACGAGGCCGACACCCTGATCGATGATTCGGTGCCTGCGGTGCTGCGCCTGCTGCGCGAAAAAATGAAGATGGACGTGGTCTTCGTTTCGGAGTTCACCGACGGCAAGAGGGTCTTCCGTTATGTGGAGCAGACGCCCGGCAAGGAAGTGATCGCCGCCGGCGGTGGCGATCCGCTGGAAGAATCCTGGTGCCAGCGTGTCGTCGACGGCCGGCTGCCCCAGCTGATCGCCGACGCCGCGCCGCTGCAGGCGGCCGACCCATCGCTGGCCACGCCCTTTCCCATCGGCACCCACCTGAGCACGCCCATCGTGCTGGGCACGGGCCAGGTCTACGGAACGCTGTGCTGTTTCAGCTTCGGCGTCAATCCGCAGATCACCGAGCGCGACCTCAACAAGCTGCGCTACACGGCCGAACTGACCGCCCGCAAGATCGAGACGGCACGCCAGAAGGATCTGGCGCTGTCGCTCGAGCCCGTGCCCGCCAGGGGCTTCCAGGGCCGGCTCTAGAGCGGCGGCGCGGGTAGCTGCAGCCTGGCCTGGCGGACCACGTCCACGCAGTCGCGGATGTGCAGTTCGCCCAGGTAGCGCACGGCGGCATAACCCATCATGGCGGCCACGGCCTGGCCGGCGAAGGGCACGAAGCGGGCCGCCTGCTTGGCCGTCATGCGCACGCCCAGGGAGCGCAGCATGTGCAGGATCAGGTCACGGGTGATGAGCTTGCCGATCAGCATGGAGCCGACCACGCTCACCGCCTTTTGCACCTTCTCGCGCTTGTGGGCGGGCAGCAGGTCCAGTTGCTGGGGCGTCAGGCCGAACTGGGCGTTGATCTCGGGCACCAGGCGCGACAGCAGGGCGGCGTCAACCGCCCAGTCCAGGCCGGGCACGGGCACGGCGCTGGCGGCGGCCGCCACCATGGCGCGGCGGTTCAGCAGGCGCCGGCTGGCGCGGATGCGTTCCTGCAAGGCGGGGTTGCCGGCGGCGAGCTCGGTTGCGGTAGCCATCCCCCGCACTTGCGGCCGGCCAGGCCCGCTTGCAAGAGGGCTCAAGCGCCTGTTTCGATCGCCTCGATCTGGCCCGACAGTGCCAGCCAGCGCTCTTCCAGGGTCTGCAGTTCGTCGTTGGCGGCCTTGAGCCGGCGGCCGGTGTCGGCCAGTTCGGCCGGTGCCAGGGCGCCTGCCATCCGCGCCTCCAGGGCCGCCTTGTCGGCCTGCAGTTGGGCCATGCGCTTGTCGGCCTGTTCCAGCTCCTTCTTGAGCGGCTTGGCCAGGCCCGCCTGCTGCTGGCGCTGCTGCGCATCCTGCTTGCGTTGAGAGGAAGAACTGCCCGTACCCCCCGCCGGATGGACCTGAGCAGCTATCGAAACAGGAGCGGACGCGGCTTCAACACGGGCTTCCTCGCGCAGCCGCTTGGACTCGTCCAGCAGGTAGCGCTGGTAGTCGTCCAGGTCGCCGTCGAACGGCGAGACCACGCCGCGGCCGACCATCCAGAACTCGTCGCAGACCGCGCGCAGCAGGGCCCGGTCGTGGCTGACCAGCATCACCGTGCCCTCGAACTCGTTCAGGGCCATCGACAGGGCCTCGCGGGTGGCCAGGTCCAGGTGGTTGGTGGGCTCGTCCAGCAGCAGCAGGTTGGGGCGCTGCCAGACCATCATGGCCAGCACCAGGCGTGCCTTCTCGCCGCCGCTCATGGTGCCCACGGCCTGCTTGACCATGTCGCCGGCGAAGTTGAAGGTGCCCAGGAAGTTGCGCAGCTCCTGCTCGCGCGCCTGCGGGCCCACATCACGGGCCAGCCGGGTCATGTGCTCCAGCGGGTTGTCCTGCGGGTGCAGCACGTCCAGCTCCTGCTGGGCGAAGTAGCCGATCGACAGGCCCTTGCCCTGGGTGATGGTGCCCGACAGCTGTGGGACGTCGCCGGCGATGGTCTTGACCAGGGTGGACTTGCCCTGGCCGTTGGCGCCCAGGATGCCGATGCGCTGGCCAGCCAGAACCGACTTGTTGACGCCGCGCACGATGGTCTTGGTCTCGCCCTCGACCGTGTAGCCGAACTCGCCGTCGGTGATGGCCAGCATGGGATTGGGCAGGTTGGCCGGCTCCTTGAACTCGAAGGTGAAGTCGGCGTCGGCCAGCACCGGCGCGATCTTTTCCATGCGCTCGAGCGCCTTGACCCGGCTTTGCGCCTGCTTGGCCTTGCTGGCCTTGGCCTTGAAGCGGTCGATGAACTTCTGCAGGTGGGCGATCTTGTCCTGCTGCTTGGCGAACGACGAGGACTGCAGCTCCAGCTGCTGGGCGCGCAGGGTTTCGAAGCCGCTGTAGTTGCTTCCGTAGCGGGTGAGCTGCTGGGCGGCGATGTGCACCGTCACGTTGGTCACCGCGTCCAGGAACTCGCGGTCGTGGCTGATGACGATCATGGTGCCGGCATAGCGCTTGAGCCAGGCTTCCAGCCAGACCAGGGCGTCCAGGTCCAGGTGGTTGGTCGGTTCGTCCAGCAGCAGCAGGTCGCTGGGGCACATCAGGGCGCGGGCCAACTGCAGGCGCATGCGCCAGCCGCCGGAGAAACTGTTGACCGGCTTGTCCAGCTCGCTGGTCTTGAAGCCCAGGCCCTGGATCAGGGCCTGGGCGCGCGGCACGGCATCGTGCTCGCCGGCGTCGGCCAGGTCGGTGTAGGCGTGGGCGATGGCCATGCCGTCTTCCGAGGCTTCGGCCTCGGTCAGCTTCTGGCGCAGCTCCATCAGGACGACGTCGCCGCCCAGCACGAAGTCGGTGGCCGACTCCTCGGTCTCGGGCATGTTCTGCGCCACCTGGCCCATACGCCATTGCGAGGGCAGGTAAAAATCGCCCGCGTCTTCATGCAGGCCGCCGTTGAACAGGGCGAACAGGGTGGACTTGCCGGCGCCGTTGCGGCCGACCAGGCCGACCTTCTCGCCGGGGTTGATGGTCAGGTTGACCTTGTCCAGCAGCACTTTGGCGCTGCGGCGCAGGACGACATTCTTGAGGGTGATCAAAACAGGGGATTCTCGGGAAAGGGCGGTGGCCTGGAGCGGCCGCCGCCGGGGATGTTCAGCGCAGTTGCAACTCGTCGCCACCGTATTCCACGCCCAGGGGCGTGATGACGACGCGGCGCGGGCCTTCTTCGACATGGCCGGCGACCAGGGCGTCCACGCCCAGGCTCTTGGCGATTTCCACGGCGCGCTCAGCGTCCTGGGCTGCCAGGTACAAGGCGAAGCCTGCGCCCATGTTGAGCGTGCCGTAAGCCTCGTGGTCGTCCAGGCCGCATTCGCGCTGCATGAATTCCAGCACAGCCGTCTTGGCCGGCAGGGCATCGATGCGGTAGGTCAGGGCGCGCGGCAGGCGCATCAGCTTGCGCCAGCCGTGGCCGGTGACGTTGGCGCTGTAGTGCGGCACGATGCCGGCGGCGGCCAGGGCCTCGGTCACCGGCGAATACAGGGCGGTGGGCGCCAGCAGGGCCTCGCCATAGCTCTGGCCGTTGCCGATGTCGGTCAGCAGGCCCTGGGGCAGGCGCTCGGCCAGCTTGCGCGCCAGCGACAGGCCGTTGGCGTGGATGCCGCTGGAGGCCAGCAGCACGATGGCGTCGCCTGGGCCCAGCTTCTCGCCCAGGGTCAGGCGGCTCTTGGGGTTGACGATGCCGGTGCACGATGCCGCCAGGTCGACCCGGCCCTCGGCCACCACGCCGGCCAGGGCCGGGGTCTCGCCGCCGCCCCAGGCGACCTTGCAGACGTCGCAGGCCTTTTTCCAGCCGGCCACCAGGGCCTGGGAACGCTGGGCGTCGGCAAACCAGTCGGAGCCGCCGGCCGCCCAGTAGGCCTGCACCACCAGGGGCGTGGCGCCCACGGTGATCAGGTCGTTGACGGCCATGGCGATGGTGTCCTGGGCGATGCCGTCGTAATAGCTCTTGCCCGTGAGCTTGGCCATGTCGTCGGCCACCAGGGTCTTGGTGCCCAGGCATTCGACGATGGAGGCCAGGTACATGGAACCGATGTCCACCACATAAGCCGACTCGCCGCGCGAGGCTGCCACCTCGGACAGGCTGTGGTGGGCTAGGTGGGCGCCGGTGGCGGCGGCGGCGCGCTGCGCAGCCACCTTGAGCGGGTCGATCAGGTCGTAATTGACGCCGGCCTGCTCATAGGTCAGGGGGGCGGTGGGCGCGGTGGTGCTCATGGCAGGGGGTCCGGAGGCGGGGGAACCTCCGATTATCGCCGGGCGGGCCCGGCCGGCCGCCTCAAAGGGCTGCCAGGGCCTCGCGGGTGAGCAACAGCACCTGGTCGCCGCCGGCGCTGGTTTCCAGCCAGACCGCTTCCAGCCGCGGGAAAGCCGCCTCGAAGTGCTCGCGCTCATTGCCGATTTCCAGCACCAGAACGGCCTGTTCGCTCATCTGGGCCGGGGCATCGCGCAGCAGGCCGCGGATGAAGTCCATGCCGTCGGCGCCGCCGGCCAGGGCCAGGGCGGGCTCGGCCTGGTATTCCTGGGGCAGGGCGGCCATGCTCAGGCTGCAGACGTAGGGCGGGTTGCACAGGATCAAGTCGTAAGGGCCTTGCACGGCCTGCAAGCCGTCAGATTCCAGCAGGCGCACGCGTTCTTGCACGCCATGGCGGTCGACATTGATGCGGGCCACTTCCAGCGCTTCGGTGGAGATGTCGGCGCCATCGACCCGGACGTCCGGATAGGTCAGGGCGGCCAGCACGGCCAGGCTGCCGTTGCCGGTGCACAGGTCCAGCACGCGCTGGGTGTGCTCGCCCAGCCAGTAGTCGATGCTGCCGTCGGCCACCAGTTCGGCGATGAAGCTGCGCGGCACGATGGCGCGCTCGTCGATGTAGAAGGGCAGGCCTTGCAGCCAGGCCTCGCGGGTCAGGTAGGCGGCGGGCTTGCGGCTGGCGATGCGTTCCTCGATCAATTCCCGCACGCTGTCGTGCTGTTGCGGCGAGACGGCCATGGCGGCGGCGCCGTCCAGGTCATCGATCGGCAAGTCCAGGCGCCACAGCACCAGCCAGGCGGCTTCGTCGAAGGCGTTGGCCGTGCCATGGCCAAAGGCCACGCCGGCCTGGGTCAGGCGCGCCGCCGCGGCCTCGATCAGTTCGATGACAGTCATGCACTGGCCTGGGCGTTGAGGTTGTCGAGCGTGCGCCGGTAGATGTTCTTCAGCGGCTCGATGTCGGCGACCAGCACGTGCTCGTCGATCTGGTGGATGCTGGCGTTGATCGGGCCGAACTCGATCACCTGCGGGCAGATGCGCGAGATGAAGCGGGCGTCGCTGGTGCCGCCGCTGGTGGACAGCTCGGTCGTGACGCCGGTTTCAGCCAGGATGGCCTGCTGCACCGCGCCGACCAACTCGCCCGGCTGGGTCAGAAAGGGCAGGCCGCCCACGGTCCATTGCAGCTCGTAGTCCAGGCCATGGCGGTCCAGCACGTCGTGGACCAGCTTTTGCAGGCCTTCGGGCGTGGACTCGGTGGAAAAGCGGAAGTTGAAATCCGCCACCAGGGAGCCGGGGATGACGTTGGTGGCGCCGGTGCCGGCGTGCACGTTGCTCAGCTGCCAGCTGGTGGGCTGGAAGAAGTCGTTGCCCCAGTCCCACTCCAGGGTGGCCAGTTCGGCCAGGGCCGGCATGGCCATGTGGATGGGGTTTCTGGCCAGCTGCGGGTAGGCGATATGGCCTTGCACGCCCTTGACGGTGAGCTTGCCGCTCATGCTGCCGCGCCGGCCGTTCTTGATCATGTCGCCCAGGCGCTCGACCGAGGTCGGCTCGCCGACGATGCAGTAATCCAGCGTCTCGCCGCGCTCGCGCAAGACCTCGCAGACCTTGACCGTGCCATCCACGCTGGGGCCTTCCTCATCGCTGGTGATCAGCAGCGCGATCGAGATGGCCGGGTTCGGGGTGGTGGCCAGGAACTCCTCCACCGCCACCACGAAAGCGGCGATCGAGGTCTTCATGTCGGCCGCCCCGCGCCCGTACAGCTTGCCGTCCTTGTGGGTGGGCGTGAACGGGTCGCTGTGCCACAGCTCCAGCGGGCCGGTTGGCACGACGTCGGTATGGCCGGCGAAAACTATCGTTTTGATAGCGTCTGAGGCAGTATTGCCGGGGGCTGCAGGCCGTTTCGCCCATAAATTGGTGACGCGCAGGCTGTCCGGGCCGAAGGCCAGGGTCTCGCAGGCAAAGCCCAGCGGCGCCAGCCGCGCCGCCAGGATGTCCTGGCACTGGTCGTCCTGCGGCGTGAGCGAGCGGCGCGAAACCAGCTGCTCGGTGAGGTGAAGCGCTTTCAAGGTCAAGACGCCATTTCTAGTGTTTGATATCCAGCGTGATCTCGGTGAACGACGGCTCGTCGGCAAGGTCTTCCTCGCTCGCGCCTTCTTCCGGCCGGACGGCGTCCTTGCCGGCGAAGTCGTTCTGCAGGCGCCATTGGAGGTTGGTCGGCGAGTCGGCATAGGACATGCCCTCCTTCTTGTCGACCACGCCGTCGATGATCAGGCGGGCAATGTCCTGCTCGAAGGTCTGCGAGCCCTCGGCCATGGACTTTTCCATGGCTTCCTTGACGCCGGAGAAGTCGCCCCGCTCGATCAGCTCGGAGATCAGCTTGGTGTTGAGCATCACCTCCACCGCCGGCGCGCGGCTGCCGTGCACCGTGCGCAGCAGGCGCTGCGAGACCACGGCGCGCAGCGCGGCCGCCAGGTCGCCCAGCATGGTGGGGCGCACTTCCACCGGGTAGAAGGACAGCACGCGGTTGAGGGCCTGGTAGCTGTTGTTGGCGTGCATGGTGGCCAGGCACAGGTGGCCGGACTGGGCGTAGGCGATGGCGGCCGACATGGTCTCGCGGTCGCGGATCTCGCCCACCAGGATGACGTCGGGCGCCTGGCGCAGCGCATTCTTGAGCGCCGCCTGCATGGTCATGGTGTCGGTGCCGACCTCGCGCTGGTTGACCACCGACTTCTTGTTGGTGAACAGGAATTCGACCGGGTCCTCGATGGTCAGGATATGGCCCGAGACCTTCTCGTTGCGGTAGTCCATCATCGAGGCCAGCGTCGTGCTCTTGCCGGCGCCGGTGGCGCCCACCATCAGCAGCAGGCCGCGCTTTTCCATGATCAGGTCGCCCAGGATCAGCGGCACCGACAGCGAGGCCAGCGGCGGGATCTCGGAGGTGATGTAGCGTATGACCGCCGCGTAGGTGCCGCGCTGGCGCATGGCGCTGAAGCGGAAGTTGCCCACGCCCTCGATGGCGTAAGCCATGTTCAGCTCGCCGGTGGTCTCCAGTTCCTCCATCCGCTGGTAAGGCAGGACCTCGGCCAGCAGGTTGCGCGTGGCTTCAGGCGGCAGCAGCTGGTTGTTGATCGGCAGGCACTGGCCATTGATCTTGATCAGCGCCGGCGAATGCGCCGACAGGAAGACGTCGGAAGCCTTCTTCTCGCTCATCAGGCGCAGGATGCGCTCCATCGTGCTCATAGCAGGCCCTCGTTGTAGTTTGGATTGGTCGCCGACGGGCCGCCCCTAGGCGACTGCGGCCCCCTCGGGGGGCAGCGAGTACACGCAGTGACGAGCGTGGGGGCCATTTAATCCCGCAGGAGCTCGTTGATGCTCGTCTTCTCGCGCGTGGCGGCCGTCACCTGCTTGACGATCACGGCGCAGTACAGGCTGTGGCTGCCGTCCTTGGAGGGCATGGAGCCGCTGACCACCACCGAGCCGGCCGGCACGCGGCCGTAGCTGATCTCGCCGGTCATGCGGTTGTAGATCTTGGTGCTCTGGCTGATGAACACGCCCATGGAGATCACCGAGTTCTCCTCGACGATCACGCCCTCGACCACTTCGGAGCGGGCACCGACGAAGCAGTTGTCCTCGATGATGGTGGGGTTGGCCTGCAGCGGCTCGAGCACGCCGCCGATGCCGACGCCGCCCGACAGGTGGACGTTCTTGCCGATCTGGGCGCAGGAGCCGACGGTGGCCCAGGTGTCGACCATGGTGCCGGAATCGACGAAGGCGCCGATGTTGACGTAGCTGGGCATCAGGATGGCGCCCTTGGCGATGAAGCTGCCGCGGCGGGCCACGGCCGGCGGCACCACGCGCACGCCGGTGGCGGCCATTTCCTCGGCCGAGAGGTGGGCGAACTTGGTCTGGACCTTGTCGTAGAAGCCCAGATCGCCGGCCTTGACGACCTCGTTGTCCTTCAGGCGGAACGACAGCAGCACGGCCTTCTTGATCCACTGGTGCGTCGTCCACTGGCCCACGCCCTCGCGCGTGGCCACGCGCAGCCGGCCCTTGTTCAACTCGCCGATGACGTGCTCAACGGCTTCGGCCACTTCCTTCGGGGCCGACTGGGGGGACAGGCTGGCGCGGTTCTCCCACGCGGCGTCGATGATTTGCTGGAGCTGTTGGGTCATTGCTTGCTTCTGGATGATTGGACGAATTGCACGATGCGTTGCGCGGCTTCGGCGCATTCCGCGGTCTCGGCCACCAGGGCCATGCGGATGCGGCCGGCGCCGGGGTTCTTCCCGTTCACCTCGCGCGCGAGGTAGCTGCCCGGCAACACGGTGACATTGTATTGAGCCAGCAGTTCGCGGGCGAAGGCGGTGTCGTCGCCACCCGGGATGCCGGCCCACAAATAGAAGCTGGCATCCGGCAACTGCACATCCAGCGCCTGGGCCAGGATGGGCGTGACCTCGGCAAATTTCTGCCTGTACATGGCGCGGTTGGCCACCACGTGCTCTTCGTCGTTCCAGGCCGCGATGCTGGCGGCCTGGACCACCGGGCTCATGGCGCTGCCGTGGTAGGTGCGGTAGAGCAGGAACTGCTGCAGGATGGCGGCGTCGCCGGCAACGAAGCCGCTGCGCATGCCCGGCACATTGCTGCGCTTGGACAGGCTGGTGAAGGCCACCAGATTCCTGAAATCCTTGCGTCCCAGCCTGGCCGCGGCCTCCAGACCGCCCAGCGGCGGCTCGTCGCGGAAGTAGATCTCGCTGTAGCACTCGTCCGAGGCGATGACGAAGCCATGGCGGTCGCTCAGGGCAAACAGCTTTTCCCACTCGGACAGCGGCATCACGGCGCCGGTGGGGTTGCCCGGCGAGCAGACGAACAGCAGTTGCGTGCGCGCCCAGACCGCTTCGGGCACGCTGTCCCAGTCCACCGCGAAGTTGCGCGCCGGGTCGCTGGGCGCGTAGTAAGGCTCCGCGCCGGCCAGCAGGGCCGCGCCCTCGTAGATTTGGTAGAAGGGATTCGGACACACGACGACCGGCTTGGGGCCCGGGTCGATCACGGTCTGGGCGAAGGCAAACAAGGCCTCGCGCGAGCCGTTGACCGGCAGCACCTGGGTCTGGAAGTCCAGTTCCAGGTCGTAGCGGGTCTTGAGCCAGCCGGTGAAGGACTTGCGCAAGGCCGGCGTGCCGGCCGTGGGCGGATAGGCGGTCAGGTCGCTGGTCGGATCATCGAGCGCCCCGGCCAGGGCCTGTTTGACGAAGGGCGGCGTCGGGTGCCTGGGCTCGCCGATGCCCAGGCTGATGGGGCGCAGCGCCGGGTTGGGCGTGACGCCCGCGAAAAGTTGCCGCAGCCGCTCGAAGGGGTAGGGCTGCAGGCGGGACAACAAGGGATTCATGGGGCGCGATTATCCCCGCAAGCCCCAGGTGTCCCGGCTAGCGGCGTGCGCCTGGGGAGGGCTTCACGCTGCCGACGGCGGCGCGCTGGAACAACTGGTCCATCGAGATCAGCAGGGCCATCGCCAGCGCCGCGATGGTCACCATGGTCGGCAGGGTGATCGAGCTGATGTAGCCGGCGCCCTGGGGCACGGCCGTGCGGTTGGCCGTGGTGCAGACGAATTCCGCCGCCGCCATGCCGGTGTAGTGCATGGCACAGACGGCCACCGCCATGACGGCAGCAGCCAGCACGCGCCGCGCCAGGGTCGGGGTGTTCAATGCCAGCCACAGGGCGGCGGTGGCGGCCACGACGGCGATCAGCGCCGACAGGCCGACGACGGCCAGGTCCCAGCGGATGAAGCCGCCGAACTTCATGCCGAACATGCCCAGGTAGTGCATGAAGACCACGCCCATGCCCAGCAGAAAGCCCGCGCCCAGCAGGCGCGGCAGCTTGTCGGGGGCCTTGGCCACGAAGCCCAGTGCCAGCGAGGCGGCACCGACGGCGGCGACCAGGGAGACCGCGGTCTCAAGCACCGAGTAGCTGCTGGCCACGTCCAGCTTGAGCGCCAGCATGCCGATGAAATGCATGGCCCAGACGCCGATGCCGCCCAGCGCCAGGCCGGCCGCCAGGGTGTTGCTCAGGCTCAGCCTGCCGTTGCGGTGGCGGATGCGGGTCGCGGCCGTCAAGGCCACGAAGGAGCCGATCATGGCGATCAGGAAGGACAGGGCGACAAAGGCGGGCTGGTAGCTGGAAACGACGACGGGGTTCATTGCGGCACCGAAAGAAGAAGGGCCGCAGCCTACAGGTTGTCGTTACTATTTGTGACAACGCGTCGCCAAAGCCCCATGTGCCGACTGGTTTCACCGCTTGGTGGGCCCGCGGCGGTTTGCGTGAATTCATTCACGCCGGCATCGGCAACAGGCCACGCGCCCCGTGGCCTGGCCAGCGTCCCGGACTGGTCCCGGGAGCGATTGCGCGCACGGTATCATGCGTCCCACTGTCGCCGGCTCCTGCCGGCGTTCCCTTTCCAGTCAGCCATCGGACCCAGGCCGTGCGTCTCAATTCCATCAAGCTTTCCGGGTTTAAATCCTTCGCCGAACCGACCAACTTCCTGTTGCCCGGCCAGCTGGTGGGCGTGGTGGGACCCAACGGCTGCGGCAAGTCCAACATCATGGACGCGGTGCGCTGGGTGCTGGGCGAGTCGCGCGCCAGCGAGCTGCGCGGCGAGTCGATGCAGGACGTGATCTTCAACGGCACGACCAGCCGCAAGCCGGCCTCGCGCTCCTCGGTCGAGCTGATCTTCGACAACGCCGACCACCGCGCCGGCGGCCAGTGGGCGCAGTTTGCCGAAATCGCCGTCAAGCGCGTGCTCACGCGCGACGGCACCAGCAGCTACTACATCAACAACCAGCCGGTGCGCCGGCGTGACGTGCAGGACGTGTTCCTGGGAACCGGCCTGGGCCCGCGTGCCTACGCCATCATCGGCCAGGGCACGATCAGCCGCATCATCGAGTCCAAGCCGGAAGAGCTGCGCCTGTTTCTGGAAGAAGCCGCCGGCGTCTCCAAGTACAAGGAGCGCCGCCGCGAGACCGAAAACCGCCTGTCCGACACGCGCGAGAACCTGACCCGGGTCGAGGACATCCTGCGCGAGCTCAATGCCAACCTGGAAAAACTGGAAAAGCAGGCCGAGGTCGCGCAAAAGTACAACGCCCTGCAGTCCGACGTCACGCTCAAGCAACACCAGCAGTGGTTCTTGAAGCGCAGCGAGGGCGAGGCCGACCAGGCCAAGGTCCGTGCCGATTCCGAGAAGGCCATCAACGACCTGGAGTCGCGCACCGCCGACCTGCGCCGCATCGAGAGCGAGCTGGAAACCATCCGCCAGGCCCACTATGCCGCCGGCGACCATGTCAACCAGGCCCAGGGCCAGCTCTACGAGGCCAGCGCCGAAGTGGGACGGTTAGAAGCGGAAATCCGCTTCGTGGTCGAAGGCCGCCAGCGCGTCGAGCAGCGCCTGCTGCAGCTCAAGGAACAGACCGGCCAATGGGCCATGCGCAAGGACGAGGCCCTGGCCGAGACCGAGACCCTGGCCGCCCAGGGCGTGGACGCCGAAGAAAAGGCAATCTTGCTGGCGGCCCAGGTGGAAGAACAGGCCCAGCAGCTGCCCGACCTGGAAGATGGCCTGCGCCAGGCCCAGGCCAAGGCCACCGAGCAGCGCGCCAGCGTGACCCAGGTGCAGCAGCAGATCCAGGTGTTGGCGGCCGACCAGCGCAACATCGAGGAACAGTCGCGCCAGCTGAACCAGCGCCGCGAACGCCTGGCGGCCGACCGCAACGCCCTGGCCGCGCCCGACGAGGTGCGCCTGACAAACCTGCAGCAGCAGCTGGCCGCGGCCCAGGAAGCGGCCGAGACCGCCGACGCCCGCCTGCACGAGTTGCAGGACCAGGTGCCGCAGCTCGATGAGGACAGGCGCAACCGCCAGCAGGCCAGCAACAGCGAAAGCCACAAGCAGGCCGACCTGTCGGCCCGCATGGAGGCGCTCAAGGCCCTGCAGGAGAAGGTCCGCACCGACGGCAAGCTCACGCCCTGGCTGGCCAAGCATGGCCTGGAGGGCCTGCAAGGCCTGTGGAGCCGCATCCACATCGAGCAGGGCTGGGAGAACGCACTTGAAGCCGCGCTCAGAGAGCGGCTTGGCGCGCTGGAAGTCTCGCGCCTGGAGATGGTGCGTTCTTTCGGCAGCGACGCGCCGCCGGCCAAGCTGGCCTTCTACAGCCCGCCCCAGGCCGGCCTGCCCGAAGGCAATGCAGCGCTGCCGCGGCTGGCCGACCTGCTGCGCCTGAACGACGCCGGCCAGAAGGCCTTGCTGGGCGACTGGCTCCACGGCTGCTTCACCGCGGACAGCTTCGAGCAAGCCCTGGCCGCGCGCGACAAGCTGCAGCCCGGCGAGGTGGTCTATGTGCAAAGCGGCCATGCCGTCAGCGCCCACAGTGTCAGCTTCTATGCGCAGGACAGCGAGCAGGCCGGCCTGCTGGCGCGCCAGCAGGAGATCGAGAGCCTGGACAAGCAGTTGCGCGCCCAGGTCCTGATCGCCGAGGAGGCCCGCTCGGCCCTGGTGCGCGCCGAGGCCGCCTACAGCGATGCCTCCCAGCGCCTGGTGGCGGTGCGCCGCGACGCCGGCGAGACGCAAAGCAGGGCCCACGAGCTGCAGGTCGAAACCCTGAGACTGACCCAGCTGGCCGAGCAGACCCGGGCCCGCAGCGAACAGATCGCCGGTGACCTGGCCGAGGTCGATGCCCTGCTGGAAGAGCTGCAGGAGCGCCGTGTGACGGCCGAGGCCCGTTTTGAAGAACTGGACATGCAGCTGGCCGACAGCCAGGAGCGCCATGCCCAGCTGGACGAGCGTGTCATCGACGCCGAGCGCAAGCTGGCCGAGTCGCGCGAGCAGCAGCGCAGCCTGGAGCGCCAGGCGCAAGAGGCGCAGTTCTCCCAGCGCTCGCTGGAGGCGCGCCGCGGCGAGCTGCAGCGTGCGATCGAGACGGCGACGCAGCAGGCCTCGACCATCGCGGTGGAAGAAGAGCGCGCCCGCGAAGAGCTCTCGCGCCTGACCGACGCTGCGGCCCAGGCGGGCTTGCAAAGCGCCCTGGCCCTCAAGCTCGAGCGCGAGCAGTCGCTGGGTGCCAAGCGCAGCGAGTACGACGACCTGACCGCCAAGCTGCGGGCAAGTGACGAAAGGCGACTCACACTTGAGCGCGAGCTTGACCCGCTGCGCCAGCGCATCACCGATTTCCAGCTCAAGGAACAGGCCGCGCGCCTGGGCTTCGAGCAGTACAGCCAGCTGCTGGCCGACGCCCAGGCCGACCTGGAGGCCGTGGCCAAGTCCATTGAGCAAGGCAATGTGCGGCTCAATGGCATGCAGGGTGAGATCGACCGCCTGCACCGCGAGATCGCCGCCCTGGGCGCGGTCAACCTGGCGGCCCTGGAAGAACTGACCACCTCGCGCGAGCGCAAGCAGTTCCTGGACTCGCAGTCGGCCGACCTGAACGAGGCCATGACCACACTGGAAGACGCCATCAAGAAGATCGATGGCGAGACCCGCGAGCTGCTGGCCGGCACCTTCAACATCGTCAACGGCCACTTCGGCCGCATGTTCCCCGAGCTGTTCGGCGGCGGCAACGCCAAGCTGATGATGACGGGCGACGAGATCCTGGACTCCGGCGTCCAGGTCATGGCCCAGCCGCCGGGCAAGAAGAACCAGACCATCCACCTGCTGTCCGGTGGCGAGAAGGCACTGACCGCCATCGCCCTGGTGTTTGCCATCTTCCAGCTCAACCCCGCGCCTTTCTGCCTGTTGGACGAAGTGGACGCGCCGCTGGACGACGCCAACACCGAGCGCTATGCCAAGCTGGTCACCGCCATGAGCCGCGAAACCCAGTTCCTGTTCATCAGCCACAACAAGATCGCGATGGAGATGGCCGAGCAGCTCATCGGCGTGACCATGCAGGAGCAGGGCGTCTCGCGCATCGTGGCGGTGGACATGGAATCCGCCATCACCATGGCCGAAGCCCTCTGACCGCAAACGCATGAACCAGTTTCCGATGAGCAGTTTCACTGTGGGCCTGGCCGTCATCGGCGGCCTGATCCTGGCCGTCCTGGTGGCCTGGCAAACCTGGACCTCGCGCCGCAACAAGCCGCGCCAGCCCGAGACCCCCATCGCGCCGACCGAGCCCGTGCAGGGCGCGGCCGAACGCAGTGAGCCGGTTTTCGACGTCACCGAGACGCCGCTGCCGGCGCCCGAGAAAAAGCTGGGCCTGGACGCGCTGATCGACGTGCTGGCGCCGATCGCGCTGGACGCCACCGTCTCGGGCGATGCCGCCCTGGCCGCCATGCCCACCACCCGCCGGGTCGGCAGCAAGCCCTTTGCCATCGAGGGCTTGAACGAAACCAGCGGGCAGTGGGAGATGCCGCATGCCGGCCAGCGCTACAGCGCCTTCCATGCCGGTGTGCAGCTGGCCAACCGCACCGGCGCGCTCAACGAGATCGAGTACTCGGAGTTCGTGGTCAAGGTGCAGGACTTCGCCGACACCCTCAACGGCACGCCGGAATTCCCGGAGATGCGCGACGAGGTGGCGCGGGCCCGCGAGCTCGACCAGTTTGCCGGCGCCCACGACGCGCAGCTGAGCTTCACCCTGCGCGCGCGCAATGCCGCCTGGAGCCCCGGCTACGTGCAGCAGAACGCCGCCCGCCTGGGCTTCGTGGCCGGCGCCATCCCCGGGCGCATGGTGCTGCCGGCCGGCCAGAACGGCCAGCCACCGGTGCTGGGCCTGTCCTTCGACACCCAGGCCGCGCTGGCCGACGACCCCGCCCAGTCGGCCATCCGCGAGCTGACCCTGAGCGTGGACGTGCCCCAGGTGCAGCGCAGCGAGCAGCCCTTTGTGCGCATGCGCGACTGCGCCATCGGCCTGGCCGCCTCCATGGACGGCGTCATCAGCGATGACAACGGCCAGGTCATCAAGGCCGAGGCCCTGGACGCCATCGGCGCCGACCTGGAAACCCTGTACGACACGCTGGACGCGCGCGACCTGGCGGCCGGTTCGGCCCAGGCGCGCCGCCTGTTCTCCTGAGCGAAGGCGGCGCCGCATGGCCGTGACGCCCAAGGTCCAGGAGCGTGTCGATGCGCTGCGCGCGCTGCTGCACCACCACGCCCACCGCTACTACGTGCTGGACGCGCCGGAGCTGCCGGACGCCGAGTACGACAAGCTGTTCCAGGAACTGCAGGCCCTGGAGGCCGTGCAGCCGGAACTGCTGACGCCCGACTCGCCGACGCAGCGGGTCGGCGGCCAGACCCTGGACGGCTTTGCCAAGGTGCGCCACCAGGTGCCCATGCTGTCGATCCGCACCGAGACCGACATCGAGGCCAGCGGCGCCCAGGCCTTTGACGCCCGGGTGCGCAAGGAACTGGGCCTGGCGGAGGATGCGCCGCCGGTGGAGTACGTGGCCGAACTCAAGTTCGACGGCCTGGCGATCAACCTGCGCTACGAGAACGGCGTGCTGGTCCAGGCCGCCACCCGCGGCGATGGCGAGATCGGCGAGGACGTCACACAAAACATCCGCACCATCGGCCAGATCCCGCTGCGCCTGCCCAAGGACGCGCCGCCCGTGCTGGAAGTGCGCGGCGAGGTCTACATGGGGCGGGCCGACTTCGACAAGCTCAACGAGATCCAGCGCGCCAAGATCGACGCCGGCGCCAAGAATGAGAAGACCTTCGTCAACCCGCGCAACGCTGCCGCCGGTGCGGTGCGCCAGCTGGACCCGGCCATCGCCCGCCAACGGCCCCTGAGCTTTTTTGCCTACGGCTGGGGCGAGGTCTCGCCGGCTGACCAGGGCGGCCCCGACTTCCACAGCCACTACGAGGCACTTCTGACCCTGCGTTCCTGGGGTTTTCCGGTCTCAGCCCGCACGCAGATTGCCAAGGGTGCTCCTGAATTGATAGCGTTTCACCAGGCCGTGGGCAAGGAGCGCGACGACCTGCCCTTCGACATCGACGGCGTGGTCTACAAGGTCAACAGCTTCGCTCTGCAGCGCCAGCTGGGCTTCGTCACCCGCGAGCCACGCTGGGCCGTGGCCCACAAGTACCCGGCGCAGGAGCAGCTGACCCGCGTGCTGGGCATCGACGTGCAGGTGGGCCGCACCGGCAAGCTCACGCCGGTGGCGCGCCTGGACCCGGTCTTCGTCGGCGGCACCACGGTGTCCAACGCCACCTTGCACAACCTGTTCGAGCTGCGCCGCAAGGGCGCGCGCATCGGCGACACGGTGGTCGTGCGCCGCGCCGGCGACGTCATCCCCGAGGTCGTCGGGGTTGTGGCCGCGGCGCGGCCAGCCTATGTGCCCAATTTCCGCATGCCGCGTGCCTGTCCGGTGTGCGGCAGCGCCGTGGTGCGCGAAAAGGGCGAGGTCAACCACCGCTGCAGCGGCGGCCTGTTCTGCGGCGCCCAGCGCAAGCAGGCCATCCTGCACTACGCCCAGCGCCGGGCACTGGACATCGAGGGCCTGGGCGAAAAACTGGTCGACCAGCTGGTCGAAGGCAATGCCATCAAGGTCCTGCCCGACCTGTACCGCATGGGCCTGAGCGCGCTGGCCGCGCTGGACCGCATGGCTGAGAAGTCCGCGCAGAACGTGCTGGCGGCGCTGGAGTCCTCCAAGCAGACCACGCTGCCGCGCTTTCTCTACGGCCTGGGCGTGCGCCATGTGGGCGAGGCCACGGCCAAGGACCTGGCGCGCCACTTCGGCAAGCTCGACGCCATCATGGATGCCGGTGTGGAGCAGTTGCTGGAAGTGCCGGACGTCGGCCCCATCGTCGCCGAAAGCATCCACACCTTCTTCCAGCAGCCGCACAACCGCGAGGTGGTCGAGCAACTGCGCGCCTGCGGCGTGCACTGGGAGGAGGGCGAGCCCGCCGCCCGCGCGCCGCAGCCGCTGGCCGGCAAGACCGTCGTGCTCACCGGCACCCTGCCCACGCTGAGCCGCGAAGAGGCCAAGGAAAAGCTGGAGGCTTTGGGCGCCAAGGTGGCGGGCTCAGTGAGCAAGAAAACCGACTACGTGGTGGCCGGCGCCGAGGCCGGCAGCAAGCTGGACAAGGCTGTGGCCTTGGGCGTTCCCGTGCTGGACGAAGCCGGGCTGCTGAGCCTATTGGCCAGCTGATTCCTGCGGCGGTTGTTCCGGCCGCAGCCACAGCCAGCACAGCACCGTCGCCATGCAGGCGATCGCCGTTGCGGCCGCCCAGGTCTTTTGCACCAGCAGCAGGACCAGCACGGCACTGGTGGCCATCACGGCCGTGGCCTGCCATTTGCTGCGCCGGCGCACCACACCGGCCCGGCGCCAGTCGCGCAGATGGGGACCGAAGCGCGGATGGCCTTCCAGCCACGCCGACAGCCGCGGCGAACTGCGCGCCGCGGCCCAGGCCGCCAGCAGCAGGAAAGGCACGGTGGGCAGCAGCGGCAGGAAGACACCCAGGATGGCCAGGCCCAGGCACAGCCAAGCCAGGGCCAGCAGCAGCCAGCGCGCCGGGGCGGGCAGGGCTGCGGCTTCGGGGGCGATGGGCTGTTCGGGCATGGCGGCCATTGTGCCGGGGCGCGGGCGTCAGTAGATGCGCGGCTCGCCGGGCGGCCGCGTCTTGAAGCGCCGGTGCACCCAGTAGTACTGCTGCGGCATGGGCCGGATGCGGCTCTCCAGCCAGGCGTTCATGCGCCGGGTGTCGGCCTCCACGTCCGGCGTCGGGAAGTCGGTCCAGGCTGGCTCCATGCGCACCACGTAGCCGCGGCCCCAGGGCAGGACCTCGGTCACCAGGGGGATGACCTTGGCATGGGCCAGCTGGACCAGCCGCGACAGGCCGGTGGTGGTGGCGGCCGGCACGCCGAAGAAAGGCACGAAGACGGCGGTCTCGGCGCCATAGTCCATGTCGGGCAGGTAGTAGAAGGGCAGGCCCTTGCGGATGGCCTTGACGGCAGCGCGCAGGCCGTCCTGGCGCGCTAGCAGCAGGGGTGCGTTGAAGCGCTGGCGGCCACGCAGCACCAGCGCGTCCAGCAGCCGGATCTTCTGGTGCGCATACATGGCGCTGCCCTGGAAGTGCATGGAAAAGCCGGCGCCGCCCTGGTCCAGGCCGATGAAATGCGGCGCCAGCATCACCACGGCCTGGCCGGCGTCGAGCTCGCGCTGCAGATTGTCGAAGCCTTCGCAGCGGATCAGGCGCCGCAGCCGCGCCTCGGAGGCCCACCACAGCAGGCCGTGCTCCAGGAAGCAGCGCATCACCAGCCGCACGTGGCGCCGGGCCAGCTGGCCGCGCTCGCGCGCGCCGAGTTCTGGAAAACACAGGCGTAAATTGGTGTGAACGATGCGGCGGCGCCGTCCGGCCAGCGCGTACAGCAGCGTTCCCAGGACGTTGCCGATGGCCGCCTGCAGTGGCAATGGCAGCCAGTGCAGCAGCCACATGAAGAAGATGGTCAGGCCGGCGAAGATTTCACGCATGGGTTCCGGTTGTACCGTCTCATCCGTCTGGAGGGAAGAGGGGGGTTGGGGCAAGCCACGGCGCCCGGGTATGCTTGCTCCATGACCGTCCGCGACATCCTGAAAATGGGCGACCCGCGCCTGCTGCGCCTGGCCCAGCCCATCACCGAATTCGACACCGATGCCATCCACCTGCTGGTGGCCGACATGTTCGACACCATGCACGCCGTCAACGGCGCCGGCCTGGCCGCGCCGCAGATCGGCGTCGACCTGCAACTGGTGATTTTCGGCACCGATGCACCCAATCCGCGCTATCCCGACGCGCCCCTGGTGCCGCGCACCGTGCTGCTCAACCCGGTCATCACTCCCATCGGCGATGCCGAGGAAGACGGCTGGGAAGGCTGCCTGTCGGTGCCCGGCCTGCGCGGCCTGGTGCCGCGCTGGGCGAAGATCCGCTACACCGGCTTCGACCCTTACGGCGACCCCATCGACCGCACGGTCGATGGCTTTCATGCCCGCGTGGTGCAGCACGAATGCGACCACCTGATCGGCAAGCTCTACCCGATGCGGGTGCGCGACTTCACGCAGTTCGGCTTCACCGAGGTGCTGTTCCCGGGCCTGGACGCCGACGCCGACGACTGACTTCGCCTTTGCATGCCGCGCATCGCCTACCTGAGCTGGCCGGCTGCCGAGATCTCCGGCGGCATCAAGGTCGCCTTCCAGCATGTGGCGCTGCTCAACGCCCACGGCCAGGCCGCCGTGGTGGCGACCGAGGACGGCGTGCGGCCCGGCTGGTTCGACAGCGGCGACCTGCCCCTGGTCAGGCTGGACAGCTTGCGGCCGGACGACGTGCTGGTCTTCCCGGAAAACCACAACGCCCTGCTGGAGCGCTATGGCGGTTCACGCCAGCCCAAGCTGGTGTTCTGCCAGAACCCCAATTACGTCTGGCGCGGCCTGGGTCGGCACCTGTCCTATGCCGACTACGGCGTGAGCCACGTGCTGTGCGTCAGCCAGACGGTGCTGCGCTTCTTCGAGTTGCGCATGCCGCAGCTGGCGCGCGGCTACACGCCGTTCTACATCGACACGCAGCGCTTCGCCCTGCGCACAGACAAGGCGCTGCAGATCGCCTGTGTGCCGCGCAAGCGTCAGGTCGAGGCCGGCGCTGTGCGCGACCTGTTCCTGGCGCTGTACCCGCAGTTCCGTGACTGGCCCTGGCTGCTGATCGACAACGCCCACGAGACCAAGGTGGCGCAGACCATGGGCGAGTCGGCGGTCTTCCTGTCGCTGGCGCGCCTGGAGGCGCACAGCCTGACGGCCCTGGAGGCCATGGCCTGCGGCTGCCTGGTGGCGGGTTTCAACGGCGTGGCCGGCGGCAGCGACAGCGCTTCCCCGGCCAATGGCTTGTGGGCGCCCGAGGACGACATCGTGGCCTGCGCCCACCAGCTGGCGCGGGCCGCCGCGGCAGCGACCGAGGGCGGGCCGGCCCAGGCGGTTCTGCGCGAGGGCGGCCTGCGCACCGTCCAGGCCCTGGGCCGGGCGCCGGCGGCGCAGCTGCTGCTGGCGTTCTGGCGCCAGGTCCTGCCGCAGTTGGCCTAGCCGTTCTCACTGTCCCAGCGCAGGTGCTCGTGCTCGTGGCGAGCCTTGATCACGGTGCTGACGTAGTGGCCCAGTGAGTGGTCGTCCAGGTGCTGCAGCACTTCCAGCAGGCCTTGCAATTCCTCGTCGCTCAGATTGGGATAGCCGTAGACCACATCGGTGGCCGGGTAGAGCACGGCGGCCATGCGCGATGCCGGGTCATAGCCCAGGCGCCGCACGCCGCTGGAGCGCACCGGGTGCAGGTGCATGCACCGCAGCCGCTGCAGCAGCCAGGCCGGATTGATGGATTTGTGGCGTGCCATGGGCGCATTGCGCCAGCGGCGCCAACCCGGGCCTGTCAGCCGGGGCCGCTGCCTGCTGTCGGGAGCAGGCCAAGGACGCAGGCGTACACTGGTCCGGCGGTCGCACCGGCCGCTGCTCCCCACAAGCGTGTCGCACGCAGGAAGTTTTTCCGCATGCCGCACGCGCCCAGCACGCCCGTTGACCTGGGCTACAAGGTCAAGCTCGAGACCATCAGTGGCAGCGGGGCCGACCTCAAGCTGCGCTCCCTGCTGGACCGCCAGCAATACCACGACCCCGAAGGCCAGGCCGAAGAGGCCGGCATCCCGCCGGCCTCCTGGCCGCTGTTCGGCCTGCTCTGGCCCTCCGGCCAGGTGCTGGCCGGCGTGATGGTCAGCTATGCCCTGGCCGGCAAACGCATCCTGGAGCTGGGCTGCGGCCTGGGCCTGGCCAGCCTGGTGGTGCACCGCCGCGGCGGCGACATCACGGCCAGCGACTGCCATCCGCTGGCGGCGGGCTTCCTGGCCGAGAACCTGCGCCTGAACCAGCTGCCGGTGATGAAGTACCAGGACGCCAACTGGAACCGTGCCAACCCGCAGTTGGGGCTGTTCGACCTGATCATCGGCAGCGACGTGCTCTACGACCGCGGCCAGCCCGAGGCCTTGTCGCAGTTCATCGACCGCCATTCCAGCCTGGACGTGGAGGTGCTGATCGTCGACCCGGACCGAGGCAACCAGCAAAGCTTCAACCGCAAGATGGGTGTGCTCGGTTATGCCCACAGCAAGACCGCCGTCATCGCCTTGCCCGACGGCGAGGCCTTCAAGGGCAAGCTGCACCGCTACGCGCGCTGCACGCTGATCGGCTAGCAAGCCTAGGCCGCCAGCGCCTCCAGCAGCTCGGTCTCGATGGCGATCTGCGCCTTGTTGTGCTGCAGCTCGGGGCCATCGATCAGGAAGCTGTCTTCGACCCGCTCGCCCAGGGTCGAGACCTTGGCCAGCTGCAGGTTGATGTGGTGGCGGGCCAGCACCCGGGCCACCGAGTAGAGCAGGCCGGCGCGGTCGCTGGCCGAGATCGACAGCAGCCAGCGCTGGGCCTTCTCGTCGGGCGCCAGGTGCACGCGCGGCGCGACCGGAAAGCTCTTGACCCGGCGCGAGACCCGGCCGCGGCTGGGCGGCGGCAGGGGGCCGGCCTTGTGCAGCGTGCTCTCCAGCTCCGACTCGACCATGCTGACCAGCTCGCGCTTGTGCTCGGGCAGCATGGGGCTGATGACCTGGAAGGTGTCCAGCGCATAGCCGTTGTTGGTGGTGTGGACCTTGGCGTCCAGGATGCTGAAGCTGCCCTGGTCGAAATAGCCGCAGATGCGGGCGAACAGGTCGGTCTGGTCGGGTGTGTAGACCAGCACCTGCAGGCCTTCGCCCACCGGCGACATGCGCACCCGCACCAGGCCCGGGGTGACGCCCACATGGCGTGAAATGTGGCGGGTGTGCCAGGCGATCTCACCGGCGTCGTGGCGCATGAAGTAGCTCACGTCCAGCGTGGCCCACAGCTTCTTGTGGGCCTCGTGCGGCAGGGCGAACAGGGCCAGCTGCACCAGGGCCTCGCGCTTGTGGGCCTCGACCTCGGCGTCCGGGTCGGGCGCGCGCCCGCCAAGGGTGCGCAGGGTGTAGCGGTACAGGTCTTCCAGCAGCTTGCCCTTCCAGGCGTTCCAGACCTTGGGGCTGGTACCGCGGATGTCGGCCACCGTCAGCAGGTACAGCGCCGTCAGGTAGCGCTCGTTGCCGACACGTTGGGCAAAGGCGGCGATCACCGCGGGGTCGCTCAGGTCCTGCTTTTGCGCTCCATGGCTCATGGTCAGGTGCTCGCGCACCAGGAACTCGATCAGGGCGCAGTCTTCGGTATCGATGGCGTGCTGGCGGCAGAACTGCCGCACCTCGCGCGCGCCTAGCTCGGAATGGTCGCCGCCGCGGCCTTTGGCGATGTCGTGGAACAGGGCTGCCACGTACAGGATCCAGGGCTTGTCCCAGCCGGCGGCCAGCTGCGAGCAGAACGGGTATTCATGGGCGTGTTCGGCCATGAAGAAGCGCCGCACATTGCGCAGCACCATCAGGATGTGCTGGTCCACGGTGTAGACGTGGAACAGGTCGTGCTGCATCTGGCCGACGATCTTGCGGAACACCCACAGGTAGCGGCCCAGCACCGAGGTCTGGTTCATCAGCCGGATGGCATGGGTGATGCCCTGGGGCGATTGCAGGATGGCCTTGAAGGTCGCGTGGTTGACCGGGTCCTTGCGGAACTTGCCATTCATCACCTGGCGGGCGTTGTACAGCGCCCGCAGGGTGCGCGCCGACAGGCCCTTGACGCCCACCGTGGTCTGGTAGACCAGGAAGGTCTCCAGGATGGCGTGCGGGTTTTTCAGGTAGAGGTCGTCGCTGGCCACCTCGATCATCCCGGCCTTGTTGGCAAAGCGCTCGTTGATCGGCTGGGGCGCCTGGGTGCCGGGGTCCAGCCGCTCCTCGATGTTGAGCAGCAGGATCTGGTTCAACTGGCTGACCGCCTTGGCCGCCCAGTAGTAGCGCTTCATCAGCGCCTCGCTGGCGCGCGAGACGATGCGGCCGTTCGGGCCGGTCTCGGTCTGGTAGCCGAAGGTCTCGGCCACCGCGGTCTGCAGATCGAACACCAGACGGTCCTCGCGCCGGCCGGCGATCAGGTGCAATCGGGCGCGGATCAGGTCCAGCAGGGCCTCGTTGCGCTTGATCTGGCGCGCCTCGAAGGGCGTGGCCAGGCCCTTGCGGGCCAGTTCGTCCCAGCTCGCGCCCAGGCCGGCCGCTTTCGCCACCCACAAAATCACCTGCAGGTCGCGCAGGCCGCCGGGCGACTCCTTGCAGTTGGGTTCCAGCGCGTAGGGCGTGTTCTCGAACTTGTTGTGGCGCTGGCGCATCTCCAGCGTCTTGGCCACGAAGAAGGCCTTGGGATCGACGGTGGCGCGAAACCCCTTGAGGAACTGGGCGTAGAGCTTGACGTTGCCCGCCAGCAGGCGCGACTCCAGCAGCGAGGTCTGCACCGTCACGTCGCTTTGCGCCTGGGTCACGCACTCGGCCACGGTGCGCACGCTCGATCCGATCTCCAGGCCGGTGTCCCAGCAGGCGCCGATGAAGGTCTCGAGCCGGCGCTTGAGCTCGGCGTCGGCGTCGGCCACCGTGCCGTCGGGCAGCAGCAGCAGCACGTCGACGTCGGAGTGCGGAAACAACTCGCCGCGGCCGTAACCGCCCACCGCCACCAGGGCGAAGCCGGCCGGCAGGCAGGCCTGGGTCCACAGGGTGCGCAGCGTGGCGTCGGCCTGGCGGGCCAGGCGTTGCAACAGGCTGCGGATGCCGCGGGTGGAGGGGCCGCCCGAGTGCAGCGAGGCCAGCAGAGCGGCTTTGCCGGCGCGGTATTCCTCGCGCAGTGCCGCCAGGTCGGACGCGCCCACGGCCATCCGGCTCAGGCGGGGACGGCGGGCTGCGCTGCCTGGGCGGCGCCGACGAAGGCCGGCGGCGGCGGGCTGCCGGCCGACAGGGTCAGCACCTCGTAGCCGGTCTCGGTCACCAGGATGGTGTGCTCCCACTGGGCCGACAGCGAATGGTCCTTGGTGACGATGGTCCAGCCGTCGTTGCCGAACTCCTTCACTTCCTTGCGCCCGGCGTTGATCATGGGCTCGATGGTGAAGGTCATGCCGGGCTTGAGCTCGTCCAGGGTGCCGGGCTTGCCGTAGTGCAGCACCTGCGGCTCCTCGTGGAAGTTGCGGCCGATGCCGTGACCGCAGAACTCGCGCACCACCGAGA
>NZ_CAKZHQ010000024.1 GCF_936925435.1 uncultured Ramlibacter sp.
ATGGCCACCGTCAGGCCGGAATCGAAGCGCGAGACCAGGCGCTCGTGGATGTCGGCCAGGCCCTTGGGGTAGGTGTCCGACGTCATCACGATGTGCGACTTTTTGGCCAGCAAGGCCTCGAAAGCGTTGAAAAACTCTTCCTGCGTCCTGTCCTTGTTGGCGAAGAACTGGACGTCATCGATGAGCAGCAGGTCCAGCGAGTGGTAGCGCTCCTTGAACTCGTCGAAAGTCTTGCGCTGGTAGGCCTTAACCACATCCGAAACAAACTGCTCGGCATGGATGTAGAGAACTTTGCTGCCGGGCTTGTCGGCCAACAACTTATTGCCTACAGCGTGCATCAAGTGGGTTTTGCCCAGGCCGACGCCGCCGTAGATGAACAGCGGGTTGTACAGCTGGCCGGGCATGCCCGAGACATGCATGGCGGCGGCGCGCGCCATGCGGTTGGCCGTGCCCTCGACCAGGGTGTCGAAGGTCAGGGCCGTGTTCAGGCGGTTCTTGAAGCCGTTGGCGGCCGCCTCTTCGGCGATATCGGCCGGCTCGGGGGCCGGGCGCATCTCTGCGGAAGAAGGCGTGGAGTAAGTCCTGGCGCCAGGTTCGCGCTGAGCAAGCGCCAACTCAAGCTGTACCGGCTGGCCGTAGAGCTTTTCCAGCAGGCCGGCAATGCGGCCGGCGTACTGGGCACGCACCCAGTCGAGCTTGAAGCGGTTGGCCACGTGCAGGGTGACCCTGCTGAGGTCTTCTGAGACGGTGGCCGCCAGCGGCTTGATCCAGGTGTTGAACTGCTGCTCGGGCAGCTCCTGGGCCAGTTGGTCCATGCAGGCCTGCCACAGGCTGTCGCCCGCGCCGAGGGCCGCTGCGGCCGTCAGGCTCTTGTGTTGCCCCTCGCTCATTCTCGGCTGTTGCCTCTGTGGATATTGTTCATTGCAGCAAACCCCGGATTCTAATTTATCAAGGCCTTATCCACAAGGCGGGAGGGGCTCTGGTACGCTGCAGTCCAGGCTGGCAATTGAAACCTTTTGTAGGACTCACCCGCGCAGCAGTTTATCCTCTGCCACGGCCAGTGTCTCGGGCCGGCCGGACAACACCAGGGTGTCGCCGTCCTGCAGCAGCGCGTCGCCGCTGACCGGCGCGGTTTTGCCGCTGGCGCGGCGCAGGCTGACCACCCGCACGCCTAGCGCATGCAGCGCGAAATGTCCCAGGGCTTTGCCCACTGCCTTGGCGCCCAGGGGCAGGGTCAGGGTGGCCAGGCGCTCGGTGTGCTGGTCGTCCACCGTGTCGTCGTCCGCGCCGTGGAAGTAGCCGCGCAGCAGGTTGTAGCGGGCGTCGCGCTGGTCCTGCACGATGCGGATCACCCGGCGCATGGGCACGCCCACCAGGGCCAGCGCGTGGCTGGCCAGCATCAGCGAGCCTTCCAGGGCCTCGGGCACGACCTCGGTGGCGCCCGCGCCCTGCAGTTTTTCCAGGTCGTGGTCGTCCTGCGTGCGCACGATCACCGGCACCTGGGGCGCGTGCGCCCGGGTGTGGCCCAGGACCTTGATCGCGCCGGCCACGTCCAGGTAGGTGATCACCACAGCGCTGGCGCGCGCCAGGCCGGCGGCCATCAGGGCCTGCAGGCGGGCGGCGTCGCCGAAGACCACCGAGTCGCCGGCCGCCGCGGCCTGGCGCACACGGTCGGGGTCCAGGTCCAGCGCCATGTAGGGGATGCCTTCGCGCTCGAGCAGGCGGGCCAGGTTCTGGCCGCTGCGGCCGTAGCCGCAGATGATGACGTGCTTGTTGGCGTTGATCGACTTGCGGGCGATGGTCGTCATCTGCAGCGACTGCTGCAGCCACTCGCTGGCCACCAGCTTGAGCACGATGCGGTTGCTGTACATGATGATGAAGGGCGTGGCCAGCATCGAGATCACCATGCTGGCCAGGATGGGGTTGAGCAGGTGCGGCGGCACCAGGCCGCTCAGCTGCGCCAGCGTCAGCAGCACGAAACCGAACTCCCCGGCCTGCGCCAGGTACAGGCCGGTGCGCAGCGAGACGCCCATCGAGGCGCCCAGGCCGCGCGCCAGCACCGTCACCAGGGCCAGCTTGAACAGCACCGGCACCGTCACCATCATCAGCA
The DNA here is from genome assembly GCF_936925435.1 of uncultured Ramlibacter sp. Lineage (GTDB taxonomy): Bacteria > Pseudomonadota > Gammaproteobacteria > Burkholderiales > Burkholderiaceae_C > Ramlibacter. The sequence goes on from NZ_CAKZHQ010000024.1 coordinate 2,111, forward strand.
CCAGGCCCCAGTGGGCGAACACCAGGCGCCAGTCCAGCAGCATGCCCATGGTGATGAAGAACAGCCCCAGCAGCACGTCGTGGAAGGGCCGGATGTCGGTCTCCACCTGGTGCTTGAACTCGGTCTCGGAGATCAGCATGCCGGCGATGAAGGCGCCCAGCGCCAGCGACAGGCCGGCCAGCTCGGTCAGCCAGGCCAGGCCCAGCGTGATCAGCAGCAGGTTCAGCACGAACAGCTCTTCGCTCTTGCGCCGCGCCACGATGGTCAGCCACCAGCGCATCACGCGCTGGCCGCCCACCAGCAGCACGGTGATCAGCACCGTGGCCTTGAGCGCGGCCACGCCCAGCGCCATGAACAAGGTCTCGGGTTTGCTGCCCAGCGCGGGAATGAGCACCAGCAGCGGCACGACGGCCAGATCCTGGAACAGCAGCACGCCCATCACCCGCTTGCCATGCTCGCTCTCGAGTTCCAGCCGCTCGGCCATCAGCTTGACCACGATGGCCGTGCTGCTCATGGCCAGCGCGCCCGACAGCGCCAGCGCGGTCTGCCATCCCATGTTCCAGAGCGTGGGCGCCAGCGCCGCCAGGAACAGCGTGCCCACGGTGCCGATCAGGATGGTGAGCACCACCTGGAACAGCCCCAGGCCGAACACGTGGGCACGCATGGCGCGCAGCTTGGACAGATTGAATTCCAGCCCGATCACGAACATGAGGAAGACCACGCCGAACTCGCCCAGGTGGCGCACGCTGTCGGAGTCGCCCAGTGCCAGGGCGTTGGGACCGATCGCCACCCCCACCACCAGATAACCCAGCATGGGCGGCAGCTTGAGCGAGCGGCAGACCACCACGCCGATGACCGCGGCCAGCAGGTAGATCAGTGCGAGCTCGAGCGTGGTCATGCCACTATGCTATCCGCAGGCCGGGTGTCCCTCGATAGAATCCCGCCATGACCGCTTCGACCCCCCCTGGACAGGCTTTCGACGCAGCGCAGGCGCTGCGACTGGCCCAGGAAACCTTCGACATCGAGGCGGCCGCCGTGCTGGGCCTCAAGGCCCGCACGGGCCAGGCCTTCGCCGACGCGACGCGCCTCATGCTCAATGTGCGCGGCCGCGTGGTCGTGATGGGCATGGGCAAGAGCGGCCACATCGGCCGCAAGATCGCTGCCACCCTGGCCTCCACCGGCACGCCGGCGATGTTCGTGCATCCGGCCGAAGCCAGCCACGGCGACCTGGGCATGATCCAGCCGATCGACCTGGTGCTGGCCATCTCCAATGGCGGCGAGAGCGAGGAGATCACGGTCATCCTGCCGGTGCTCAAGCGCCAGGGCGTGCCCCTGGTGGCCATGACCGGCAACCCGCAGTCGACGCTGGCGCGGCATGCCGACATCGTCCTGGACAGCGGCGTCGAGAAGGAAGCCTGCCCGCTGAATCTGGCGCCGACGGCGAGCACCACCGCCCAACTGGCGCTGGGCGATGCGCTGGCTGTTGCCCTGCTCGATGCGAGAGGCTTTCGCACCGAGGACTTCGCCCGCTCGCATCCCGGCGGCGCGCTGGGCCGCAAGCTGCTGACGCACCTGAGCGACGTGATGCGCTCGGGCGATGCCGTGCCTCGGGTGGAGCTTGCCGCGTCGTTCGTCGAGCTGATGCGCGCGATGAGCGTGCAGGGGTTTGGCGCCGCCGGCGTGGTCGACGCGCAGGGCCGCCTTGTGGGCATCTTCACCGACGGGGATTTGCGCCGGCTGATCGAGCGCGGCGTCGACTTGCGCCAGTGCACGGCGGACCAGGTCATGCACCCTGGTCCGCGCACCATCCGGGCGGACGTGCTGGCGGTTGAGGCCGCCGAGCTCATGGAGTTGCACGGGATCACCCGACTCTTGGTGACTGACGCCGACGGCAAGCTTTGCGGCGCGGTCAACAGCAACGACCTCATGCGCGCCAAGGTGATCTGAGGATGCCGGCGCTGAACTTTCCGCCCGAACTGCTGCTGGCGGCGCAGGACGTCCAGGTCGCCTTCTTCGATGTGGATGGCGTGCTGACCGACGGCGGCCTGTACATGTCGGACCTGGGCGAGACGCTCAAGCGCTTCAACATCCTGGACGGCCTGGGCCTGAAGCTGCTGCAAAAGGCGGGCATCACGCCGGTGGTGATCACCGGCCGCGACTCCAAGCCGCTGCGCGGCCGGCTGGCGGCGCTGGGCGTGACGCACGTGCACTACGGCACCGAGGACAAGGCGCCGGCGGCGCAGCAGACCCTGGAGGCGCTGGGCCTGGACTGGAAGCAGGCCGCCGCCATCGGCGACGACTGGCCCGACCTGCCGGTGCTGCGGCGCTGCGCCTTTGCCGCCGCGCCCGCCAATGCCCACGCCGAAGTCAAGGCCGTCGCCCGCTTTGTCACCCAGGCCGCCGGCGGCGCCGGCGCGGCGCGCGAGTTCTGCGACCTGCTGCTGGTGGCCAGCGGCCGCTACGCTGGCCTGCTGGAAGGGTACGCATGAGCGTGAGCGCCTGGGACAGTGGCTGGGCGCGGCTGCGCCGCGGCTGGGACCACCTGACCATCTACCTGCCGCTGATCCTGATGGGGCTGATGGCGCTGGGGACCTATTGGCTGGCGCGCAGCACGCCTTCGTTGCTGCCGCCCGAAGCGCAGCGGGCCGAAACCCACGACCCCGACTATTTCATGCGCCGCTTCTCGGTCAAGACCTTCGAGCCCAGCGGCCGCCTCAAGAGCGAGGTGGTGGGCACCGAGGCCCGCCACTACCCCGACACCGACACGCTGGAGATCGACCAGCCGCGCATCCGCGCCTACAACGAGGCTGGCGAGCTGACAGTCGCCACCGCCAAGCGTGGCCTGAGCAATGCCGACGGTTCCGAAGTGCAGCTGATCGGCGATGCCGTGGTGACCCGCGAGGCGCTCAAAGGCCCGGACGGCGTGCTGCGGCCGAAGCTGGAGTTCCGCGGCGAGTTCCTGCACGCCTTCATGCAGGCCGAGCGGGTCCGCTCGCACAAGCCCGTCACCCTGATCCGTGGCGACGACCAGTTCACGGCCGACAACCTGGACTACGACAACCTGGACCGCGTGATGGACCTGCGCGGCCGGGTGCGCGGCACCCTGATGCCGCGTAGCGCCCCCTGAGGCCGGCAATGGACAAACTGGTTTTCATCACGGGCGCTTCCAGCGGCATCGGCCAGGCCCTGGCCTGGCGCTACCACCAGGCCGGCTGGCGGCTGGCGCTGGCGGCGCGGCGCACCAACGAGATCGAAGACTGGGCGCGCCGCCAGCAGCTGCCGGCGGACTGTTATGCGGTCTACCGCGCCGATGTGGCCGACACCGACAGCGTGGTTGCCGCTGGCCAGGCTTGCCTGTCGGCGCAGGGCGTGCCTGACGTGGTGATCGCCAACGCCGGCATCAGCATCGGCGTGGACACGGCCGTGCGTGGCGACATCGATGTCATTGCCCGCAGCTTCGCCACCAACAACGTGGGCCTGGCCGCCACCTTCCATCCCTTCATCGACGCCATGGTGGGGCGCGGCTCCGGCGCGCTGGTGGGAATTGGCAGCGTGGCCGGCATCCGCGGCCTGCCCGGTCACGGCGCCTACTGCGCCAGCAAGGCGGCGGTGATCAGCTACTGCGAAAGCCTGCGCGGCGAGCTGCGCAGCAGCGGCGTCAAGGTGGTGACCCTCTGTCCGGGCTACATCGACACGCCGCTGACGCAGCAAAACCGCTACTCCATGCCCTTTCTGATGCGGCCGGAGGATTTCAGCGAGCGCGCCTTCCAGGCCGTCACCGCGGGCGCGAGCTACCGTGTCATCCCCTGGCAGATGGGTGTGGTGGCCAAGCTCCTGCGCCTGCTGCCCAATGCCCTGTTCGACCGGGCCCTGGCCGGCCGGCCGCGCAAGCACCGCCAGGACGGCAGCTGATTTAGCTACTCTTTTGATAGCGCCCCAGGGCCGTTGCACGGGGGCTACAAACCAAAAAGGCTCCCGAAGGAGCCTTTTTGCTGTGTGCCTGGGGCTTGTCAGTAGCCGCCGCGGCCACCGCCGCCACCGTTGCGGTCGCCGCCGCCGCGCGGGCCCGAGCCGTAGGGGCTGCGGAAACCACCGTCGCCGCCACCACCACCGCCGCCGCGGCCACCGCCGCCGTAGCCGCCGCCACCACCGCGGCGGTCACCACCACCACCGCCGCCGCCGTAGCCGCCCCCGCCGCCCCCATATCCGCCGCCACCACCGCCGCCGTAACCACCACCGCCGCCGCCGTAGCCGCCGCCACCACCGCTGCGCGGCGGGCGGGCTTCCATGGGACGGGCTTCATTGACGACGACGCTGCGGCCGCCCAGGGGCTGGCCGTTCATGCCGGTGATCGCGGCTTGCGCCTCGGCATCGCTGGCCATCTCGACAAAGCCGAAGCCTTTGGAGCGGCCGGTGTCACGTTCCATCATGACCTTGGCGCTGGTCACGCCGCCGAATTGGCCGAAGGCCTGCTCGAGGTCGCTGTCGCGCACCGAGTAGGGCAGGTTGCCCACATACAGTTTGTTGCCCATGTGAAGGGACTCCTAGATAAACACGGTTGACTTGAGCGATGGAGTCCCGAAAACGCATGCAACTGACGACGCGAAAGTGACCTGATCACCGCAATCCTGCGTGGGTACAGCTGTCCACGCGCAATGATTATTGCGCAGATATCCGGGGGATGGGCAAGCGCTGGGGGGCAATCGGGCTTCGCAAAAACCCTAGAAAACGGGCATGAAAAAAGGGCCCGTAGGCCCTTTTTCTGCATTTCTGCGGGATTGGCTTAGTAGCCGCCGCGGCCACCGCCACCGCCGCCGTAGCCGCCGCCACCGCCGGAGCGGCCACCGCCACCACCGCCGTAACCGCCGCCGCCGCCACCACCACCGTAGCCGCCGCCACCACCGCCGCCGCCGAAGCCGCCGCTACGGGGAGCGCGGGGCTCCATCGGACGGGCTTCATTGACAACCAGGCCACGGCCGCCGATTTGCTGGCCGTTCATGCCTTCGATGGCTGCTTGTGCTTCGGCATCGCTGCCCATTTCGACAAAGCCGAAACCCTTGGAGCGGCCGGTGTCACGTTCCATCATGACCTTGGCGCTGGAGACGGTGCCGTATTGGCTGAACGCCTGTTCCATGTCGCTATCGCGGTAAGAGTAGGGCAGGTTGCCCACGTAAAGTTTGTTGCCCATGAAGGACTCCTAAAAAACAACGCAAGACGCGATGGAGCCGGGCACGCAATCACAAACTAGAAACTTCATTCGATAGACGCGAAACTGACCATTCACCGCAAAACTGTGCCCCGATTGGACGGGGCACAAACGGATTATGGTCGAAAACTTTAGGGGAAGGGTAAAAAAATAAGCCAACAGCTGCCCGGATGTTGGCTTCAGGTCACCAGATGGGGTCGGGCCGGCCTTGCCCTGTAGGGCCAGGACGCAGGCAACTAAGCATTAAGTGCGCTAGAACCCTGCGCGCAAAGCCGGTCTTTAGAATGGGACGTCAAAGGGAGGAAGCCGTGCAGTCCGTGCGCGCCGCGCCGGCCTGGAGACCCCTTTTATATCCATGGAAGCCTTCCTCGTCTCCACCGGCCTCGTCGCCCTCGCCGAAATGGGCGACAAAACCCAGCTGCTGTCCCTGGTCCTGGCGGCTCGGTTCAAGAAGCCCTGGCCCATCGTGCTGGGCATCCTGGCGGCCACGCTGGCCAACCATGCCCTGGCCGGCGCCGCCGGCGCCTGGGTCATCACCCTGCTGGGGCCGCAGGCGCTGCGCTGGGTGCTGGGCGGCTCGTTCATCGCCATGGCCCTGTGGATGCTGGTGCCCGACAAGCTGGATGACGACGGCATGGACAAGCCGCCGCGTTTTGGCGTCTTCGGCACCACCTTGATCGCGTTTTTCATCGCCGAAATGGGCGACAAGACCCAGGTGGCCACCGTGATGCTGGCGGCGCGCTACGACGCCTGGGCCCTGGTGGTGATGGGCACCACCCTGGGCATGCTGCTGGCCAATGCGCCGGTGGTCTGGTTTGGCGAGCGCATCACCCGGCGCGTGCCGATCGCGCTGGTCCACAAGCTGTCGGCCGTGATCTTCCTGGGCCTGGGCCTGGCGGCCCTGTTGGGCGCGGGTTGATTGGCTATACTGACTGCCAGCGCCGATTTGCCCCAGCTTGCGGGCGCTCAATAAATTCAGCTAAAGACCGATCGCCCAAGCACCCGGCCTCGCCTCTTTAGCGACGCCGGGTTTTGTTTTTGGGTCCAGCATGATCGTCACACCGCAATCGATGGCCTTCGAAGCGCCGCTCGCACTGCGCAGCGGTGCATCGATCCGTGGCTACACGCTGGCCTACGAGACCTACGGCACGCTCAACGCCGACAAGAGCAACGCCGTGCTGATCTGCCACGCGCTCAACGCCTCGCACCACGTGGCGGGCGTCTATGCCGGGCAGGACAAGTCCGAGGGCTGGTGGGACACCATGATCGGTCCGGGCAAGCCGGTGGACACCGACCGCTTCTTCGTCATCGGCGTCAACAACCTGGGTTCGTGCTTCGGCTCCACCGGGCCCATGCACGTCAACCCGGACAGCGGCAAGGTCTACGGCGCTGACTTCCCGGTGGTCACGGTGGAAGACTGGGTCGCGGCCCAGGCCAGGCTGCTCGATGCGTTGGGCATCGATACCCTGGCCGCCGTCATGGGCGGCAGCCTGGGCGGCATGCAAGCCCTGTCGTGGACGCTGCAATACCCGCAGCGCGTGCGCCACGCGGTGGTGGTGGCCAGCGCGCCCAATCTGAATGCCGAGAACATCGCCTTCAACGAGGTGGCACGCCGCGCCATCGTCACCGACCCCGACTTTCACGGCGGCCACTTCTACGAGCACGGCGCCGTGCCCAAGCGCGGCCTGCGCATCGCCCGCATGATCGGCCACATCACCTACCTGAGCGACGACGTGATGAACGAGAAGTTCGGGCGGCAGCTAAGGGAAGGCATCGAGCTGAAGTACAGCACCCAGGACATCGAGTTCCAGATCGAGAGCTACCTGCGCTACCAGGGCGACAAGTTCAGCGAGTACTTCGACGCCAACACCTACCTGTTGATCACCCGCGCGCTCGACTACTTCGACCCGGCCCTGGCCTATGCCGGCAACCTGACCAAGGCCCTGGCCCGCGCCAGCGCCCAGTTCCTGCTGGTGAGCTTCACGACCGACTGGCGCTTCTCGCCGCGGCGCAGCCGCGAGATCGTCAAGGCGCTACTGGACAACCGGCGCAGCGTCAGCTACGCCGAGATCGACGCACCGCACGGCCACGACGCCTTCCTGCTGGAGGACGCGCGCTACCTGGGCGTGGTGCGCTCCTACTTCGAACGCATTGCACAGGAGCGCGTATGAGCGACCGCGCCACGATGGAGCGCATCGCCGCCCTGGTGCCGGCCGGCTCGCGCGTGCTCGACCTGGGTTGCGGCGACGGCGCGATGCTCGACTTTCTGCAGCGCGAGCGCGGCTGCTCGGGCTACGGCATCGAGCTGGACGACGCCAACGTGCTGGCCTGCGTCAAGCGCGGCGTCGACGTGATCCAGCTCAATCTGGAAGAGGGGCTGGCGATGTTCGACGACAGCTCCTTCGACGTGGTGCTGCAGATCGACACCTTGCAGCACCTGCGCAACGCCGAGACCATGCTGGTGGAGACGGCGCGCGTCGGCCGCGTGGGCATCGTCTCGTTCCCCAACTTTGCCCACTGGCCGAACCGGCTGGCCATCGCGCGCGGCCGCATGCCGGTGACGCGGCGCCTGCCTTACCAGTGGTACGACACGCCCAACATCCGCGTGGGCACCTACAAGGACTTCGAGGTGCTGGCGACCAAGAACCGCCTGAACGTGCTGGACGCCTTCGGCCTGCAGGACGGCCGCGAGGTGCGCTTTCTGCCCAACGCGCGGGCCGGCACCGCCGTCTTCAAGTTCGAACGCGGCTGAGGCGCTTGCCCAGCCAGGCGTTGTAGTCCGGGTCGCTGGCCAGCGTCCACAGGGCCAGCACCAGCACCAGCAGGCCGGTCAGCGACGTGCTGAGCATGGCGTCGCGCTGCCAGCCGAAGCCCAGCAGCCAGGGCGAGGCCATCAGCCACAGGCCCAGCGCGCCTTCGCTCCACTCTTCCCAGGCCTGCGGCAGCAGCATGGCGCCCAGCGCTACGGCGACCAGGGCCAGGCCCATGACGATCGCGTTGGACATGGCCATCGACATGCCCTGGAAGCCCAGCGCCCAGGGCGAGAGCATGAGCCACAGACCGAGCGCCGCGTTGACGCCATCCTGCCAGTGCTTGGGGGAACGCATGCTGCACCTCCGGTCGCCGGCAGGGTTGCCTGCGCTCTTTCACTATAGGCCGCTCACCAGGACTTGCAATGCCTGGCCGGTGCTAAGATTTGTGCAACGGGACTTCAGCCTCCCGGTCTTTCGAGATAGACGGTGTCCCGTCCAAGCGCTGGCAACTCACCTTGGAGTTTTCCGTGGACACCGCATCGCATTCCATATCCCCCGCCGAACTGGTCGTCCTCTTGGGACGGCCCGACGCGCCGCTGCTGCTCGATGTGCGCCGTCCCGAGCGCTTTGTCGCCAGCGACAGGCTGCTGCCCGGCGCGCAGCACTGCCCGCCCCAAGAGCTTGCTGCCTATGCCGCCTCGCACGCGCCACGCGAGGTGGTCGTGTACTGCGCCTATGGCCACGAGGTCGGCCAGCAGGCCGCACGGGACTTGCGCGCTGCCGGCTGGCCTGCGCGTTTCCTGGCCGGTGGCATCGAGGGCGGCGAGGACGGCGTCGATGCGCCGGCCGACATCGCGTCCTGGCGCAGTGCCAAGCCGTCCCTGCTGCGCAAGCGGCCCGACCTGGGTGTGACGGGCGAGCGGCCCTCTCGCTGGATCACGCGCGAGCGGCCCAAGATCGACCGCATTGCCTGTCCCTGGCTGGTGCGCCGCTTCATCGATCCGCGGGCGGAGTTTTTCTACGTGCCCGCCGACCGGGTGTTCGAGGAGGCCGCCCGCCTGGGCGCCGTGGCCTATGACATCGAGGGCGCGCCGATTTCGCATGCATGGGAGCGCTGCAGCTTCGATGCCTTGCTGCAGGCCTTCGAGCTGCACGATGCGGCGCTGGACACGCTGGCCGCCATCGTGCGGGCGGCCGATACCAACCGGCTTGCCATGGTGCCGCAGGCCGCCGGGCTGCTGGCCGTGTCGCTGGGACTGTCCCGCCAGCATGCCGATGACCATGCCATGCTGGCCGCGGCCATGCCGGTGTACGACGCGCTCCATGCCTGGTGCCGCAGCGCGCAAGGCGAGACGCACACCTGGTCGGTCAAGGAGCAGGCGGCATGAGCGCGGTCCCGTTTGGCCAGGCCCTGAAGTTCTGGCTGAAGCTGGGCTTCATCAGCTTTGGCGGGCCGGCCGGCCAGATCGCCATCATGCACAGGGAGCTGGTCGAGCAGAAACGCTGGATCTCCGAGCGCCGCTTCCTGCACGCGCTGAACTACTGCATGCTGCTGCCCGGCCCCGAGGCCCAGCAGCTGGCCACCTACATCGGCTGGCTGATGCACAAGACCCGCGGCGGCATCGCCGCCGGTGTGCTCTTCGTCCTGCCCTCGCTGTTCATCCTGATCGCGCTGAGCTGGGTCTACCTGCGCTACGGCCAGGTCAGCTGGGTGGCGGGGCTGTTCTACGGCATCAAGCCGGCGGTCGCCGCCATCGTGCTGCACGCGGTCTGGCGCATCGGCAGCCGCACGCTGCGGCGGCCATCGCAGGGGCCGCTGCTGTGGGCCATCGCCATTGGCAGCTTTGTGTCCATCGCCTTCTTGAAGATCGCTTTTCCGTGGGTCGTGGCGGCCGCGGCGGTGGCCGGTGCGCTGGGCGGCAAGTGGCTGCCGGCGCAGTTCGGCGCGAACGCCGGCCACGGTCCAGCGCAGCGCAGCTGGGGGCCGGCGCTGATCGACGACACCACGCCGACGCCGCCTCACGCCGTTTTCCGCAAGGCTCGGCTGGCCGCGGTGCTGACGGTGGGCGCGTTCCTGTGGCTGGCGCCCATGGCCTTGCTGATTGCAGCCCAGGGCTGGGACGGCACGCTGACGCAAATGGGGTGGTTCTTCACCAAGGCGGCCTTGCTGACCTTCGGCGGCGCCTATGCGGTCCTGCCCTATGTCTACCAGGGCGCGGTGGAGCACTTCCAGTGGCTGACCGGCGCGCAGATGATCGACGGCCTGGCGCTGGGCGAGACCACGCCCGGCCCGCTGATCATGGTGGTGGCCTTTGTCGGTTTCGTCGGCGGCTGGACGCGCCAGGTGCTGGGGCCGGACATGCTGTTCCTGGGCGCGGCGCTGGCGGCCAGCGTGGCGACCTGGTTCACCTTCCTGCCTTCCTTCCTGTTCATCCTGGCCGGCGGCCCGCTGGTGGAAGCCACGCATGGCCAGCTGCGCTTTACTGCGCCGCTGACCGCCATCACTGCCGCCGTGGTCGGCGTGATCGCCAGTCTTGCTCTGTTTTTCATAGCGCATATCGCGCAAAAGACGGGGGCTCCAGGCCTGTTTGGCTTGCAAATCGACTTCGCGGCCTTGCTGCTGGCAGGGGCGGCGGCGGCAGCCCTGCTGCGCAACAAGCTGGGCGTGATCCCTGTCATCGCGCTGTGCGCGTTGGCCGGCCTGGCGCTGCGCACGGCGGGTTGGGCCTGAGACGCGGCGGGTCCGCGCGCGGGTATCCTCGCCGCTCCATGCTGTTTTTTGTATGACAACACGCTTTCGTCCCGTCACCAGCGGCGCCCGCCTGTCCGACCAGGTGGCGCAGCAGCTGGCGGCCGAGATCAGCGCCGGCCGGCTGGGCGGCGGCGAGAAGCTGCCGACCGAGGCGCGGCTGGTCGAGCAGTTCCAGGTCAGCCGCACCGTGGTGCGCGAGGCGGTGTCGCGCCTGAAGTCGCTGGGCCTGGTCGACTCGCGCCAGGGCAGCGGTGTCTTCGTCAACGCCAAGGCGCCCTATGCGCCGCTGAACTTCGACCACCGCCATACCGAATCGCGCGAGGCCGTGGTGCAGATGGCCGAGGTGCGGCGCGCACTCGAGGCCGAGGTGGCGGGGCTGGCGGCGCAGCGGCGCAATGCCGCCGACGTCAAGCGCCTGCAGCAGGCGGTGCAGGCGCTGGACAAGGCGGTGCAGGCCGGCGGCGACGGCGTCGAGGAGGACCTGCGCTTTCACCGCGCCATCGCCGACGCCGCCCACAACCCCTTCATGCTGGGCACGCTGGACTACCTGGCGCAGTTCGTGCGCGGCGCCATCGGCGTGACCCGCGCCAACGAGGCGCGCCGCGCGGACTTCGCGCAGCAGGTGCGCAGCGAACACCATGCCGTGGTGCTGGCCATCGAGGCCGGCGACGTGGCGCGTGCCCGCAAGGCGGCGGCGCGCCACATGGACAACGCCATCAAACGCATCGAGAACGCCGACCCCGGTTTCTGGAGCCAGGAGGGCGCGCGCCTGGCCCGCCCGCTGGTGGCGCCGCGCCTCTGAAGGGGCTGTTTGTGGGCCGACAGAAGCTTCCAAAGTTGTATGATGACCAGATGAATTCAGGACAAGAACAAGGACAAACCATGCCCGATGCTGTGGGGGTGATCGGCCTGGGCGCCATGGGTGGCGGCATGGCGCGCTCGCTGCGCCGCGCCGGCTTTGGCGTACAGGTGTTTGACGTGCGCGCCGAGGTGGCGCAGGCCTTCTCCCAGGAGGGCGGCACGGCCGCCGCTTCGCCGGCTGCGCTGGCCGCGCAATGCGCCGTGGTCATCTCGGTGGTGGTCAATGCGCAGCAGACCGAAGAGGTGCTGTTCGGCCCCAACGGCTGCGCCGCTGCCATGCGCCCTGGCAGCGTCTTCGTCATGTGCTCCACTGTTGACCCCAACTGGTCGGCCGCGCTGGAAAAGCGCCTGGCAGACCTCGGCCTGCTGTACCTGGATGCGCCGATCTCGGGCGGCGCCGCGCGCGCCGCCAGCGGCGAGATGACCATGATGACCTCGGGCCGGCCCGAGGCCTATGCGCGTTGCGGCGCCATGCTCGACGCGATGGCGGCCAAGGTCTACCGCCTGGGCGACGCGGCCGGCGCCGCCAGCAAGGTCAAGATCATCAACCAGCTGCTGGCCGGCGTGCACATCGCCGCGGCTGCCGAGGCCATGGCCCTGGGCCTGCGCGAAGGCGTCGACGCCGCCGCCCTGTACGAGGTGATCACCCACAGCGCCGGCAACAGCTGGATGTTCGAGAACCGCATGGCCCATGTGCTGGCCGGCGACTACACGCCGCTGTCTGCGGTCGACATCTTCGTCAAGGACCTGGGCCTGGTGCTGGACCTGGCGCGCTCCAGCAAATTCCCGCTGCCGCTGTCGTCCACCGCGCACCAGATGTTCATGCAGGCCAGCAGCGCCGGCTTCGCGCGCGAAGACGACAGCGCCGTCATCAAGATCTTCCCGGGCATAGCCCTGCCCGCAGTAAAAGGAACCCCATGAACATCCTCATCACCGGCGGCTGCGGCTTCCTGGGCGCGCGCCTGGCCCGCACCCTGCTCGCTCTGGGCAGTCTGTCGTTGCGCGGCGCCCCCGAGCGGGTGATCACGCGCATCACCCTGGCCGACCGTGTCGCGCCGCCGGACGACCTGCGCGCCGACCCGCGCGTGCATTCCGTCACCGGCGACCTGCTGGCGCTGATCGCCGACAAGACCATCCCCGCCGTGGGCACCGACCTGGTGTTCCACCTGGCGGCCGCCGTCAGCGGCGAATGCGAGGCCGACTTCGACCTGGGCATGCGCAGCAACCTGGAAACCACCCACAAGCTGCTGGACGGCGCGCGCGCCCTGGGCACGCAGCCGGTCTTTGTCTTTGCCAGCTCGCTGGCGGTGTTCGGCAAGCAGCCCGGCCGGCCTCTGCCCGAGCCCATCACCGACGACACCTTGCCGACGCCGCAGGGCAGCTACGGCGTGCAGAAATTCATCTGCGAGCAACTGGTGGCCGACTACAGCCGCAAGGGATTCATCGCCGGCCGCAGCGTGCGGCCGATGACGGTGAGCGTGCGGCCCGGCAAGCCCAACGGCGCGGCCTCGGGCTTTTTCAGCGGCATGGTGCGCGAGCCCCTGGCCGGTATCCGTGCCCAGGTGCCGGTGGCGGCGGACACGCCGGTGGCACTGGCCTCGCCGGGCAACACCATCGCCGGTTTCGTGCGCGCGGCCCAGGCCAGCGACGCGCAATGGGGCCCGCCCACGGCCATCAACCTGCCGTCCTTTCGCACCACGGTGGGCGCCATGGCGCAGGCGCTGCAAAAAATCGGCGGCCGCGAGGCGGCCGCCCTGCTGGACTGGACGCCTGATCCCGCCATCGAAAAACTGGTCAGCAGCTGGCCGGGCAACCTGTCCTGGGAGCGGGCCAGGGGCCTGGGCCTGCAATCCGACGCCGACTTCGAAGCGGTGATCCGCGACTACGTGCGCGAGAACCCCGATGCCGTGAAGCTGCCGGTGCAATGAACGGGAAGATCTTTCTCGGCTGCATCGCCGACGACTTCACCGGCGCCACGGACCTGGCCAACAACCTGGTGCGCAGCGGCATGCGCGTGCTGCAGGCCATCGGTGTGCCCGATGCACCCTTGCTAGCCGATGTGGATGCGGTGGTGGTGGCGCTCAAGTCGCGCACCGTGCCTGCAGCCGAGGCGGTGGCCCAGTCGCTGCAGGCGCTGCGCTGGCTGCAGGCCCAGGGCGCGCAGCAGATCTACTTCAAGTACTGTTCCACTTTCGACAGCACGGCCGCGGGCAACATCGGGCCGGTGGCCGAGGCCTTGATGGACGCGCTGGGCACGGACTTCACGATTGCGACGCCGGCCTTCCCGGACAACGCGCGCACGGTCTTCAAGGGACACCTCTTTGTCGGCGACCAGCTGCTCAGCGATTCGGGCATGCGCAGCCACCCGCTGACGCCGATGACCGACGCCAACCTGGTGAAGGTGCTGCAGGCGCAGTGCAGCCGCAAGGTCGGCCTGATCGACCACAAGGCCGTGGCTGCGGGGCCGGCGGCGATTGCGCAACGCATTGAGGCGCTACGCGCCGAGGGTGTGGGCATCGCCATCGTCGACGCCGTGTCCAACGACGACCTGCTGCGCCTGGGTCCCGCGCTCAAGGGCATGCCCTTGGTGACGGCTGGCTCGGGCGTGGCCATCGGCCTGCCGGTCAACTTTGGCCTGGCGCCTTCCTCGCAGGCCAGCGCCCTGCCGGCGGCGACGGGCACGCGGGCCATCGTCAGCGGCAGCTGCTCGCAGGCCACGCAGCGCCAGGTGGCGGCCTTCATCGCCGCTGGTGGGGCAGCATTGGCGATCGACGCGCTGCGCGTGGCCGACGGCGCCGACGTGGTGGGCGAAGCCCTGGCCTGGGCCCGGCCGTTGCTGGCGCAGGGCCCGGTGCTGGTGTATTCGACGGCCGATGCCGCCACCGTGCAGGCCGTGCAGGCGCGCAGCGGCGTGCAGGCTGCGGGCGATGCGGTGGAGCGCACGCTGGCAGCGGTGGCCAACGGCCTGGTCGCCCATGGCGTCGGGCAACTGGTGGTGGCCGGCGGCGAAACCTCGGGCGCCTGCGTGCAGGCCCTGGGCATCACGCAGATGCAGATCGGCCCGCAGATCGACCCCGGCGTGCCCTGGTGCCACGCGGCCAGTCCCGGCCTGCACATCGCCCTGAAGTCCGGCAACTTCGGTACCGACGACTTCTTCTCCAAAGCATTTACATTGCTGCAATGACCGAAACCCAGGCCCGCGAAGAGATCTGCCGCGTCGGCAAGAGCCTGTTCGACCGCGGCTATGTGCATGCGACCGCAGGCAACATCAGCGTGCGCCTGGACGATGGCTTCCTGATCACCCCAACCGACGCCTGCCTGGGTTTCCTGGACCCCGCCAAACTGGCCCGTCTGGACGCCAGCGGGCAACAGCTCAGTGGCGAACGCGCCAGCAAGACCATCGCCCTGCACACGGCCATCTATGGCGCGGCGGGCCGCTTCGATCCCGCCACGCGCTGCGTTATCCACACCCACAGCACGCACTGCGTGGCCCTGAGCCTGCGGCCCGGTGTCGGCGAGTTGCTGGCGCCGCTGACGCCCTACTTCGTGATGAAGGTCGGCCATGTGCCGCGCATCGCCTACGCGCGCCCGGGTGCCCAGGAGGCGGTGCTGGCCGTGGTGCAGGCCATCACCCACTACGGCGACAGCGGCAGGCCGATCCGCGCCGTGATGCTGGACCGGCTGGGCCCCAACGTCTGGCACGATGGCCCGACCAGTGCGATGGCCGTGCTGGAAGAACTGGAAGAAACCGCCCGCCTGGCGCTGCTGGCCACGGCCATCGCGCCGCTGGACGAACCCCACATCGAAGAACTGCGTCGCGCTTTTGGCGCGCGCTGGTAAGGACACAAGCCATGCCCCGTTTTGCCGCCAACCTGTCCATGCTTTACCCCGAGCTGGATTTCCTGGACCGCTTCCAGGCCGCCGCCCGCGACGGCTTCCAGGCCGTCGAATACCTCTTTCCCTACGCCTATGAGCCGGCCCAACTGGCGGCGCGGTTGCAGGCCAACGGCCTGCAGCAGGTGCTGTTCAACGCGCCGCCCGGCAACTGGGACGGCGGCGAGCGCGGCCTGGCCTGCCTGCCGGGGCGTGAAGAAGAGTTCCGCGAAGGCATCGCCAAGGCCCTGGTCTATGCCAAGGCGCTGGCGTGCCCGCGCATCCATGTGATGGCCGGTCTGGTGCCCGCCGGCATCGAGCGCGCCAGCGTGCGCCCCACCTATGTGGCCAACCTGCGCTGGGCCGCCGCTCAAGCCGCTGCCCAGGGTGTCGATGTGTTGATCGAGCCGATCAACACGCGCGACATCCCGGGCTTCTTCCTGAACCGCCAGGACCATGCACACGAGCTGATCGACGAGATCGCCGCGGCCAACGTCAAGGTGCAGATGGACCTGTACCACTGCCAGGTGGTCGAGGGCGACATCGCCATGAAGATCCGCCAGTACCTGCCCACAGGGCGGGTCGGCCACTTCCAGATCGCCGGCGTGCCCCTGCGCCACGAGCCCGACCTGGGCGAGCTGAACTTCGCTTACCTGTTCGACGTGATCGATGAGGTGGCGGCGCAGTGCGATTGGCAGGGCTGGGTGGGCTGCGAGTACCGGCCGGCGCGCGGCGCCGTGGCCAACGGCACCTCGGACGGCCTGGGCTGGATGAAGCGCTAGCTGGCGTTGGGCGCCGGTTGAGAGCGGCGCTTGAGGATGCTGATCTGGCCGTCCGTCTCCAGGAAGGCGCGGCCCATGTCCTGTAGCGTGCAGTCGTGTTCGCGCAGGGCTTCATCGAAATCGTCCCTGCTGACACGCTCGCGCTCCAGCACCGTGTCGAAGACCTTGCCATCGCGTCCGAGCAGGACTGCGCTGCCTTCCACGGCCTGTTCGGCGCTTTTGCTGCGCGAGGTCAGCCAGGCCAGGCCCAGGTTCAGCACGATCAGGGTGCTGGCGGAAATGAGGCCGCCGATCACAGAGTCGTCGCCGCCGCCCAGCGCGTTGGACACCGATTCGCTCAGCAGCACCACCACGATCAGGTCGAAGGGGGTGAACTGGCCGATGGTGCGTTTGCCCGAAAGCCGCACCAGGACCAGCAGGAACAGGTAGACCACGGCCGCGCGCAGCACGAATTCCCACCAGGGCAGCTGCATGTCCAGCATGGGTGTTGCGGCCGCGCCGCTCAGACCATCACGACGTCGCTGCCATCGAGCAGTTGCTCGACGCGGGCGGCGCTGGTGCCGACCTTGGCGACCGCCTTGCGCAATTGCTCCGGGTTACAGCCGAAGCGCTTGCTCCACCAGGTGACCTCGCGCGGGTCGGCCAGCTCAATCTGGTCGCGTTGCGCGGGCACTGTCTCAAACACATAGGCCATGGCCTGGATCTCCACTTTCTTGATGCAGCGATTGGACAGCCGCGCCAGCCCCGGCCCTGCCCGCCGACTCCGCGACACGCTGTCGTCCGGCTCCTACTGCGCTATAAATATCATAGCTACTCAGGAAGGTTTTACGGGGGCTAGAGGCTGATTTGTCTTGGGCCAGGGGCGAGGCGGCGGGGCCGGCCGGGTGTGCCAGAGCACGGCTGTACTACGATGGCATGCCCATGGCCCAGCACGACTTCTCCACGCTCTTCGAATTGCTGCCGATCGGTGCCTACCGCACCGACGCCAACGGCGTGCAGTTGCGTGCCAACCGTGCCATGGTGCAGCTGTTTGGCTACGAGTCCGAGGAGCAGATGCTGAGCCTGCCCAAGGCGCACGCCGGTGGTTGGTATGCCCAGCCCGGGCGGCGGGCGCAGTTCCGGGCGCTGCTCGAAGCCCAGGGCGTGGTGCGCGACTTCGTCTCCGAGTTACGCCGCCGCGACAACGGTGAGCCGTTCTGGATCAGCGAGAACGCCCACCTGGTGCGCGACAGCGAAGGACGGGTTCTTTACCACGAGGGCACGATCGAGGATGTAACGGCCCGGGTGCACGCCGAGCAGGCCGCGCTGGCGGCCGGCGAGCTGCTGCGCGAACGCACCGAGGCGCTGCAGCTGACGCTGGACAACGCCGGCCGCGGCATCGTGCGCATGGACGCCGAGGGCAAGGTGGTGCTGTACAACCGCCGTTTCCTGGAGGTGCTGGAACTGCCCGAGGCGCTGCTGGCGCAGCGGCCGCTGATGCGCGACGTGATCGCCTTCCAGGAGGCGCGCGGCGACTTCAGCGAGAACAGCGAGCTGCCCGGCGTGGACGTGATGCCGCGGATCTTCCGCGACCCCAGGGACCCCGGCCACTTCGACACCGGCGGCAGCTACCTGCGCCGCACCCGCGCCGGCCTGGTGCTGGAGATCGCCACCCTGGCCCTGCCCGATGGCGGCCTGGTGCGCACGTATTCGGACGTCACCGCCTACTATGAGGCCCAGCGCCAGCTGGCCGAGAAAAGCCGCACGCTGCAGATCACCATGGACAGCATGAGCCAGGGCATCGCCACCATCGACGCCAGCGGCCGCTGCATCAGCTCCAACCGCCGGGTCCAGGAGCTGTTGGACCTGCCGGCCGCGCTGATGGCCAGCCAGCCGACCATGGAGGAGCTGGTGCGCTTCCAGGTCGAGCGCGGCGACCTGGGCCCCAATTTCGACCAGGTGGATGCGGTGGCGCGCGGCTACGTGGCGCAGGGGGGCCAGACCCCACCCATCCAGGGACCGCAGACCTATCTGCGCAGGACCCGCGACGGCCGCACGCTGGAGGTCAAGACCCAGCCACTGCCCGAGGGCGGCGTGGTGCGCACCTTCACCGACGTGAGCGACTATGCGCAGACCCAGGAGGCGCTCACTGAAAAGAGCCGCATCCTGCAGATCACACTGGACAGCATGAGCCAGGGCATCGTGAGCATCGACCGCCACGGCCGCACCGTCATGTCCAACCGCAGGCACCAGCAGCTGCTGGGCCTGCCGGAAGAACTGCTGGCCACAGGGCCCTCCCTGGAAGAGCTGGTCCACTTCCAGATCGAGCGCGGTGACTTCGGCGAGAACTTCAGCTTTGCCGATGCCATTGCCAGGGGCTATGTGGCTGTCAGCGCCGACATGCCGCCGGTGCTTGGCCCGGAGACTTACCTGCGCAAGGGCTACGGTGGGCGGACGCTGGAGGTCAAGACCCTGCCCCTGCCCGATGGCGGGGTGGTGCGCACCTTCACCGACATGACCGACTACATGCTGGCCCAGGAGGCGCTGTCGCAGAAGCAGGCCCAACTCAGCGCGCTGATCAACAACATCCCGGACCGCATCTGGCTCAAGGACACCGAGGGTGTCTACCGGCTGTCCAATCCGGCGCACCTGCGCCAGCACGGTTTCACCGATGCCAGCCAGGTGGTGGGCAAGACCGCGGCCCAATTGTTCGGTGGGCCGGACGGCGCGCACTACAGCCGTTCCGACCAGGACGCGATGGCCTCGGCGCGGCCGATGGTCTATGAGGACGAACTGGTCAACCAGGTGACCGGCGAGACGGAGTACTTCGAGCTGGTCAAGGTAGCGATGCGCGACGACGCCGGCCAGTGCATCGGCCTGCTGGGCATTGCCCGCGACATCACGGCGCGCAAGGAGACCGAGGCGGCCCTGATCGCGGCGCGCGACGCCGCCGAGGCCGGCAACCGCGCCAAGGCCGAGTTCCTGGCCAACATGAGCCATGAGATCCGCACGCCGATGAACGCGGTCATCGGCATGAGCGAACTGCTGCTGGACACGCCGCTGACCCCGGCCCAGCACGAATTCGCCGAAACCATCCGCACCAGCGGCGACGCCCTGCTGGTGCTGATCAACGACATTCTGGATTTTTCCAAGATCGAGTCGGGCCACCTCGAGCTCGAGCGCGTGCCGGTGAATCTGGCCGAGTGCGTGGAAAGCGCGCTGGACATCACCAGCGGCGCGGCCACGGCCAAGGGCCTGGAACTGCTGTACTGGATCGAGGACGGTGTGCCGCGCAATGTCTACGGCGACATGACGCGCCTACGCCAGGTGCTGACCAATCTGGTCAACAATGCCGTCAAATTCACCGCGCAGGGCGAGGTGGTGGTGACGCTGGCACGCCGTGAGGCGGCCGACGGCACCCCCCTGTTGTCCTGCTCGGTGCGTGACACCGGCATCGGCATTCCGGACGACCGGCTGCATCGCCTGTTCCAGGTCTTCAGCCAGGTCGACACCTCGACCACGCGCCAGTTCGGCGGCACCGGCCTGGGCCTGGCGATCTGCCGCCGGCTGGTCGAGCTGATGGGCGGGCGCATCTGGGTGGACTCGCAGGCCGGCCAGGGCTCGGACTTCCAGTTCGAGATTCCTTTGCAGGCCGTTCCCTCCGGTCCCATTGCCTTCCAGGGCCGGCAGGCCGCCAGCCTGGCCGGGCGGCGCGTGCTGCTGGTCGACGACAACGCCACCAACCGCCAGATCCTGGGCCTGCAGACCAGCCGCTGGGGCATGCAGGCGCGCGCCGCCGCATCGGGGCGCGAAGCCCTGGACTGGCTGGACGGCGGCGAGGTTTTCGACTGCGCCATCATCGATGTGCAGATGCCCGGCATGGACGGCTACATGCTGGCGGCCGAACTGCGCAAGCGCTTCGACCCGGCCCAGCTGCCAGTGCTGGCCCTGACCTCCCTGGGCGACGGCGGCACGCAGTTCGCGGGCCTGGGCCTGGCCCGCACGCTGAGCAAGCCAACCAAGCCGCAGGTGCTGTTCGAGGCCCTCACCAACCTGTTCGAGCGGCCGACCGCGTCGGTCACCACTGCGGCAGCGCTGTTGCCGGCGCGGCCACGGGTGGCGCCGGAGACCCCGCTGCGGCTCTTGCTGGCCGAAGACAACCCTGTCAACCAGCGGGTGGCGGCGCTGATCCTCAGCGGCCTGGGCTACGAGCTGCAGGTGGTGGCCGATGGCCAGCAGGCGCTGGACGCGGTGGCCGCGGCGCAGGCCGAGGCACCCTTTGACGTGGTGCTGATGGACGTGCAGATGCCAGTGATGGACGGGCTGGAGGCCAGCCGCCGCCTGGTGGCGCTCTCCCCGGTGGGCCAGCGGCCCTGGATCATCGCCATGACCGCCAATGCCATGGAGGGCGACCGCGAGGTCTGCCTGGCAGCCGGCATGGACGACTACCTGAGCAAGCCGATCCGCGCCGCCGCGGTGGTCGATGCCCTGCGGCGCGCCGTGGCCGGCCGCGCCGCGCGCGGCTAGGCCAGGCGCCGCAGCAGCGCCATCGCAGCGGCCGGCGCCCTTTCCTTGGCGCCGTTGATGAAATAGATGAAGACCTCGCGCGGCCGGCTGCCGCCGGCCCAGGCCCGCGCGCCCTGCGCCCAGGCCTCGATCGCCTCAGGTGGGTAGCCGGTGGGGATGTGGGGCTCGCTGCGCATCAGGCGCAGGTAGGCGAAATCGGCGCTGGCATCGGCGATGGCCGGGAACTTGGGCGAGTCGGTGTGCACCGGCACGCAGCCGTAGCGGCGCGCCAGCGCCAGGAAGGCCGGTGTGGCGAAGCTCTCGTGGCGCACGTCCAGCGCGTGGCGCAGCGGCCGGCCCTCCACCTCCTTGGGCAGCAGGGCCAGGAAGGCCTCGAAGTCCTGCGGCTCGAACTGCTTGGTCGGCATGAACTGCCAGACGATGGGCCCGAGCTTGTCACCCAGTTCGGCGATGCCGCTGTCGGTGAAGCGCAGGATGGATTCGCCGGCGGCCGCCAGCACGCGGCGGTTGGTGGCAAAGCGGTTGGCCTTGAGCGAGAACACGAAGCCATCGGGCGTCTCGTCGCGCCACTTGGCGAAGGTCGACGGCCCGAAGCTGCTGTAGTAGGTGCCGTTGACCTCGATGCTGGTCAGCTGCCGGCTGGCATGGTGCAGCTCCTTGCTGTGCGGCAGGCCGGCAGGATAGAAGTTGTCGCGCCAGGGCTCGAAGGTCCAGCC
The DNA here is from genome assembly GCF_936925435.1 of uncultured Ramlibacter sp. Taxonomy (GTDB): domain Bacteria; phylum Pseudomonadota; class Gammaproteobacteria; order Burkholderiales; family Burkholderiaceae_C; genus Ramlibacter. The sequence goes on from NZ_CAKZHQ010000024.1 coordinate 23,560, forward strand.
GCCGATCCCGACCCGGATGCGTTGAGTGTGGCTCATCGTTGTGCTCCCGCTATTACACGCACTCTAGCGCGGCCCGCAGCGCCGGCGTACAGTGGCTGCACGTTTTTGCTGACAGAAAAGAGAACCCCATGAACGCCCCCCTGCACAAAGAACTGCCTGCCGGCATGCTCGACGCCGCCGCCGCCCTGTCCCACGCCACCGAGCAATGGGACCGCGACATCGTCAAACAGCTGACCGACTACATCGCCATCCCGGCCAAGTCGCCGGGCTTCGACAAGGACTGGGCCCAGCACGGCCACATCGACACCGTGATGCGCAATGCCGCGGCCTGGGTCGAGGCGCAAAAGGTCGAGGGCCTGAAGCTGGAGATCGTGCGTCTGGAAGGCCGCACGCCGGTGCTGTTCTTCGAGATTCCTGCCACCCGGGCTGGCAGCACCGAGACCGTGCTGATGTACGGCCATCTGGACAAGCAGCCGGAGTTCAACGGCTGGCGCAACGACCTGGGCCCGTGGACGCCCAAGTACGAGGACGGCAAGCTGTACGGCCGCGGCGGCGCCGACGACGGTTATGCAGTCTATGCCAGCATCGCCGCCGTCCAGGCCCTGAAGGCGCAGAAGCTGGCGCACCCGCGCATCGTCGGCCTGGTCGAGACCTGCGAGGAGTCGGGCTCCTACGACCTGCTGCCGTATGTGGACGCGCTGCGCAGCCGCCTGGGCGAGGTCGGCCTGGTCATCTGCCTGGATTCGGGCGCCGGCAACTACGACCAGCTGTGGCTGACCACCTCGCTGCGCGGCATGGCCAGCGGCACGCTCAAGGTCCAGATCCTCACCGAGGGCGTGCATTCGGGCGACGCCTCGGGCCTGGTGCCCTCGAGCTTTCGCATCATGCGCCAGGTGCTGGACCGGCTGGAAGACAGCAAGACCGGCACGCTGCTGCCGCAAAGCTTTCACTGCGAGATCCCGGCCGAGCGCGCGGCCCAGGCCGCGGCCACGGCCGCGATCCTGGGCGACGAGGTCTACAAGCGCTTCCCCTGGGCCCACTACGACTGCGGCGGCTCGACCAGCTTCGCCCTGCCCACCACCACCGATCCGACCCAGGCTCTCCTCAACCGCACCTGGACGCCGACCCTGTCGGTGACCGGCGCCGAGGGCTTCCCGGCGCTGCAGGACGCGGGCAACGTGCTGCGGCCCTACACCGCCTTCAAACTGTCGCTGCGCCTGCCGCCCCTGGTCGACGCCGGCCAGGCGGTGCAGGAGCTCAAGGCCCTGCTGGAAGACAACGCGCCCTACCAGGCCAAGGTGACCTTCGAGAGCAATGGCGGCGCCACCGGCTGGAACGCGCCGGTAACGGCGCCCTGGTTCGAGCAGGCCCTGCATGCGTCGTCGCAGGCGCATTTCGGCGCGCCCTGCGGCTACATAGGCCAGGGCGGCACCATCCCGCTGATGAACATGCTCAGCGCCGGCTTTCCCAAGGCGCAGATGATGGTCTGCGGCGTTCTGGGCCCCAAGAGCAATGCCCACGGCCCCAATGAGTTCCTGCACGTGCCCTATGCGAAGAAGCTGACCGCTGCGGTGGCCGAAGTCATTGCCCGCATGCCCTGAGCAAGATGTAACTTTTTGCATATAAGCGCAGCAATTTGTTGCGCTGGTCGGCGCCGGAGCGCCGCTGATCCGCGATGGATTGCAAGGCCGTCCCACCTCGGCTCAAGATTACGGCAATGACGGTCAGCAGCTCAACCCTCTCCACTTTCACGGCCAGCGATGGCGACAACCTGGCTGTCCAGGACTGGTCGGTCCCCGAGGACTTGCCGGTGCGGGGGGTGGTGCTGGTGGTGCACGGCCTGGGCGAACACGCTGGCCGCTACGAGTTGGTCGCCCGACGCCTGACCAGCTGGGGTTTTGCCGTGCGCGGCTATGACCAGTATGGCCATGGCGAATCCGGCGGCAAGCGCGGCGCGCTGCCCGCCCGCGGCCGGCTGATCGAGGACCTGACCGACGTGGTGGACAGCGTGCGCCACCGCATGCCCGATGGCCTGCCGCTGATCCTGCTGGGCCACAGCATGGGGGGCCTGGTGGCCAGCTGCTTCGTCGCGCTGCGGCGGCGCCCGATCGACGCCCTGGTGCTGTCCTCGCCGGTGCTCAACCCGGGCCTGAACCGGCTGCAAAAACTGCTGCTGGCCATCCTGCCGCGCATCGCCCCCAACCTGACGGTGGGCAATGGCCTGGACCCCAATCTCATTTCGCACGACCCGGCGGTGGTGCAGGCCTACAAGGACGATCCGCGCGTGCACGACCGGATCTCCGGCGCCTTGGCGCGCTTCATTGCCGATGGCGGGCCGATGGTGGTCCAGCGAGCACCCAAGTGGACGGTGCCGACCCTGTTGATGTATGCCGGCAGCGATGGCCTGGTCAACCCGCAAGGCAGCCGCGACTTCGCCGCCGCCGCGCCCAGTGAGTTGCTGACAGCGCGCTGCTTCGATGACCTCTTCCACGAGATCTTCAACGAGGCCGACCCCGAGCCGGTGTTCGACTGCCTCAGGGCGTGGCTGGACGCGCGCTTCTGAGCTTGCGCCAGAGCCAGAGCAGGCCGGCGCCGGTCAGCGCCACCGGCAGCAGCGAGCCGTAATTGAGCAAGGTCCAGCCCTGGGTCGTGACCAGCACGCCCGAGGCCAGCGAGCTTACGGCCAGCGTGGCCATCACGAAGAAGTTCAGCGCGCCCTGCGCGCGGTCGCGTTCCTCCGGCCGGTAGGTCGACAGCGACAGCGTCGTGCTGCCGGTGAACAGGAAGTTCCAGCCCACGCCCAGCAGCAGCAGCGCCAGGGTGAACTGCTGCAGCTGCACACCTGACAGGGCCACCAGGATGCAGGCGAAGTTCAGGGCCACGCCCACGCCCATCACCGGCAGTGGGCCGAAGCGCTTGATCAGGTGGCCGGTGAAAAAGCCCGGCGCGAACATGCCCAGCACATGCCACTCCAGCACGAAGGCGGCGTCGGCAAACGGCAGGCCGCACTGCTGCATGGCCAGCGGTGTCGCCGCCATCAGCAGGTTCATCACGCCGAAGCCCAGGGCGCCCGACGCCGCGGCGACGATGAAGACTGGCTGGCGCATGATCTGCGCCAGCGGCCGCCCGCCCTGGGACGCGCTTTGCGCCGGCGCAGGCGCGAACCGGATGAAGGCCATCAGCAGCATGGCCAGCAGGGCGACGCCGGCCAGCGCGGCATAGGCGCCGGCGAAGGGCGCGGCCGTCAGGTCGCGCGTGCGGGCCGCCAGGTTGGGCCCGAGCACGGCGCCCAGCAGGCCACCGGCCATCACCAGCGACACGGCCTTCTCGCGCGTCGCCGGCGCGGTCAGTTCGGCGGCGGCAAAGCGGTACAGGCCGGCGTTGGCGTTGTAATAGCCGGCCACCAGGGTGGCAAAGCACAGCAGCCAGAAGTCGCGGCTCCAGGCGGCCCAGGCGCACAGCAAGGCGGCCAGCACGGCCACGGCCAGACCCGACAGGAACGAGGCCTTGCGGCCGAAGCGTTGCTGGACCCGGGCCACCGGGCCGGTGGCCAGCGCGCCGCCCAGCACATAGCCCATCACCGGCAGCGTCGCCATCCAGCCCAGCGGCGCCAGCGCCAGCCCGACCAGGCCGTTGATGGCGATGAATGTGACGTTGTTGGTCAGGAACAGGCCCTGGCAGATTGCCAGCAGCCAGAGGTTGCGGTTCATGCGGCGCCCAGGGTGAGCGCGGCCAGAACGGCCAGCGGCGCGGTTTCGGCGCGCAGCACGCGCGCACCGAGCGTGACGGGTGCGAAGCCGTGCCGCTGCGCGGCCTGCTCCTCCTGGGGGCTCAGCCCGCCTTCGGGGCCGGACAGCACCAGCACGGGCCCCGTGCCAGAGGCCGCATCGGCCAGCGTGCGCGACTGCGTCTGCAGGGACAGCACCAGCCGCGTGGCCTGCGGCGCGCTGGCGCACCAGGCGGCCAGGTCCGTGGGGGCATGGATGGCGGGCACGCGGTTGCGGCCGCACTGCTCGCAGGCGGCGATGGCGACGCCCTGCCAATGGGCCTGCTTCTTGGCGGCGCGCTCGCCGGCCAGGCGCAGCACGCTGCGCTCGGCCAACAGGGGCTGGATGGAGGCCACGCCCAGCTCAGTGGCCTTTTCGACCAGCCAGTCCATGCGCTCGTTGGCCGGCATGCCCAGCGCCAGATGGATGGCGCGCGGCGCCTCGCGCTCGATGGCCTGGTGGGCGCCGATCTGCACGGCCACGTTGCTGCGGCCCATCTGGGTGATGACGGCCTCCCACTGCCCGCCTTCGCCGTTGAACAGCGTCAGCGCCTGGCCGGGTTGCATGCGCAGCACCTGGACATGGCGCGCCGCGCCGGCGGGCAGGTCGAGCGTGGCACCGGTCTGCAGGGCTGCCGGGCAGTGAAAACGGGGCATGGTGCTCAGTCCCGGAGGCTATCAAATTGATAGCTGTACAGGCCCATTGGACGCGGGTTTTGGGCCGAATTTGACATCAAACGCGGCCAAAGGCATAGCCGCTGGCCACAGCCACGCCCTCGGCCTCGTCCAGCACCTTGAGCAGGGGGCCCAGCTCGCGGTAGCGGTTGAGGGTGGCGCGGATGTAGGCCATGAAGCGCGGCGTGTCGGCCAGGTACTTGGGCTTGCCATCGCGCAGGCTGAGGCGGGCAAAGATGCCGGCGACCTTGAGGTGGCGCTGCAGGCCCATCCACTCGACGCCGCGCCAGAACTCGCCGAAGTCGCTGTTGACCGGCAGGCCGGCCTTGAGCGCCTTTTGCCAGTAGCGCACCGTGATGTCGAGAACGAATTCCTCATCCCAGCTGAGGAAGGCATCGCGCATCAGGCTGGCGATGTCGTAGGTGATGGGGCCGTAGACCGCGTCCTGGAAATCCAACACGCCCAAGCGGGGCTCGGACACATCCGTTGGCATCATCAGATTGCGCGGCATGAAGTCGCGGTGCACATAGACCGATGGCACGGCCAGGTTGCGCTGCACGATCAGTTCGAAGGCGCTGTCCAGCGTGGCGCGGGCCTTGCCTTCCAGCGTGATGCCGCGGTGCTGGCCCAGGTACCAGTCCGGGAACAGGGCCAGTTCGCGCTCCAGCAGGGCCTGGTCATAGGACGGCAGCACCCCGGGCCTGGAGGCCAGCTGCCAGGAGATCAGGGCGTCGACAGCACGCATGTACAGGCCCTGGTTGGCCGCGGGGTTCTCGCGGTCCACGACCTCGATCATGGTCTGCGTCCCCAGGTCGTCCAGCAGCATGAAGCCCCCGGCTTCGTCCCAGGCCAGCACGCGCGGCACCTGCAGGCCGGCATTGGCCATCAGGCCGGCAACCTGGACGAAGGGCCGGCAGTTCTCCTTGTCGGGCGGCGCGTCCATGATGATGCGGCTGCCTTGTGCGGCATCGATGCGCAGGTAGCGGCGGAAACTGGCGTCGGCCGAGGCGATGCGCAGGCTGGCGGCCTGCAGGCCGTGCGCGCCGGCGACGCTGTCCAGCCAGCGCCGGAAGGCTGTTTCGCGTTGGGGATGGTCCCAGGTGACGGCGGCGCCGGCACTGGGGGATGCGAGAGGGGGAAGCTGGGGGGCGCTCATGGATAATCCATTCTACAAACGCATTGGACGGCGGCCCTCCCGGCGCCGCCGGCGCTCCCCAATTCCTCGATGCATGCCTTGACAGCCCGGTCGTCCCGTGCCCGCTTTGCCCTGACCCCGGTGGCCCTGGTCGCTTGTGCCATGTTGCAGCCGGCTGCCGTGCGCGCGCAGCAGGAACCGGGGCCGCAGCTCAAGTCCAGCCCCATGCTGCGCGAGGACATCCCGGGCGATGTGCGCGGCTCGCTTCCCACCTTCGTCAGTGGCCAGCGCATTTCCGGCCGCACCGAGCTGGAGACGGTGGTCGAGGGCGACGCCGTCATGCGCCGCGGCGACACCGTGATCCGGGCCGACCGCCTGGAATACCAGCAGCCCGACGACCTGGCCAAGGCGCAGGGCAATGTGCGCATCAACAAGGCCGGCGACGTCTTCGAAGGGCCGCAGCTGGAGCTCAAGCTCGACGCTTTCGAGGGCTTTTTCGACCAGCCGCAGTACCACTTCCTGAAGAACGGTGCCTATGGCGGCGCCGACCGCATCGACTTCATCGACGAGAAGCGGGCCATCATCCGCAACGCCACCTACACCACCTGCCGGCGCCATCCGGGCCCCAGCTGGATGCCCGACTGGATCCTGCGCGCCGGCAGCCTGCACATCGACAACGAGGAAGAAGTCGGCCAGGCCACCGACGCCTCGCTCAAATTCCTGGGTGTGCCCATCCTGCCGCCGCTGCCGGAGCTGAGTTTCCCGCTCAGTGACAAGCGCAAGTCCGGGCTGCTGCCGCCCACCGTGGGCATCGACAACCTCAACGGTGTCGAGGTGATGTTGCCGTACTACTGGAACATCGCGCCCAATCGCGACGCGACCTTCTACCCGGCCTTGATGAGCAAACGCGGCATCGACCTGGGCGGCGAGTTCCGCTACCTGGAGCGCGATTACACGGGCCTGGCCCGGGCCAACTTCATGCCCAACGACTCGCTGCGCGACCGCGACCGCTGGGCCTATGCGCTCAAGCATGACGGCGCGTTGCGCACGCCGGTGCCGGGTGCCAGCGCGCTGGGCCTGAACCTGAACCTCAACCGGGTCAGCGACGACGACTACTGGCGCGATTTCTCCCGCAGCACGCCATCCCTGACCCAGCGTCTGCTGGCCAACGATGGGGCGCTGTCCTGGGGCCAGGGCAATTTCACGCTGCAGGCGCGGGCCCTGAAATGGCAGACCCTGCAGGACGTCAGCGCGCCCATCGTGCCGCCTTATGACCGGTTGCCGCAGGTGGTGGGCCGCTACGTGCGCAACGATTTCGCCGCCGGCCTGGATGCCTCGGTCGAGACCGACTACACGCAGTTCGAGTCGGATCCGCACCTGACCGGCCAGCCCAATGGCAAGCGCACCTACCTGCTGGCCCAGGTCAGCCGGCCCTGGCTGGCGCCGGGCGGCTTCGTCACGCCCAAGCTGCAGCTGCACACCACGCAATACAACTTCGCCGCGCCGCTGGCCAATGGCGGCCTGGCGGCCCAGCGCACCGTGCCGACCTTCAGCCTGGACAGCGGCCTGGTGTTCGAGCGCGACGCCGCCTACTTTGGCCGCAGCTTTCGCCAGACGCTGGAGCCGCGCGCCTTCTACGTCTACACGCCGTTCCGCGATCAGAGCCAGCTGCCCAACTACGACTCGGCGTCCAACGACTTCAATTTCGCGACCATCTACACCGAGAACGCCTTCGGCGGCAACGACCGGATCTCGGACAACAACCTGCTGACCGTCGGCGCCACCACCCGCCTGCTCGATCCCGACACGGGCGCCGAGGCGGCGCGCTTTGGCATCGCCCAGCGGCTGCGCTTCAAGGACCAGCTGGTCACCCTGCCGGGCGGCACGCCGGTCAGCGAGCGGCTGTCGGACCTGCTGTTCGGCGCCTCGGTCAACTGGGTGCCGCGCTGGAGCACCGACGCCACCGTGCAGTACAACCCCAAGGACGGCCGCTCGATCCGCTCCAGCCTGGGCGGCCGCTACAGCCCCGGCAACTACCGGGTGGTGAGCGCGGCCTACCGGCTGCAGCGCGGCACCAGCGAGCAGGTCGACCTGGGCTGGCAATGGCCGCTCAACGACCTGTGGGGAGACAAGGGCCAGAACCTGGGCCCTGGCCAGGGCGAAGGCGAAGGGCGCTGGTACAGCGTCGGCCGGCTCAATTACAGCCTGCAGGACAGCCGGGTGGTCGATGCGGTGGTGGGCCTGGAGTACGATGCCGGCTGCTGGTTGGGCCGCGTCGTTTTCGAGCGCCTGCAGAGCAGCACCACGACGGCGAACAAGCGTGTCCTGTTCCAGCTGGAGCTGATCGGCTTCACCCGCGTGGGCTCCAACGCCCTGAAGAGCCTGAAGGACAATGTCCCCCGTTACCAGTTCCTGCGTGAGCAGGTCACCGTCCCCAGCCGCTTCAGCAATTACGAATAGCCGCACCATGAAATCCAACGATCGACATGCCCTTGCCCTCTGGCTGGCCTGCGCGGCGGCTGCCGTGTCCAGCGTGCCGGCGGCGGCCCAGGGCCTGCGGCCGACGCCCCAGCTGGGCGTGAACCGTCCGGCCGCACGCCCTGCCGACAACACGCCGCGTGCGGCGGACTACATCGTGGTGGTGGTCAATTCCGAGCCGATCACCAACAACGAGTTGCGGGCCCGCCTGGTGCGCTTCGAACAGCAGCTGACCCAGCAGGGCTCGCCTCTGCCGGCGCGGCCGGAACTGGCGCGCCAGGTGCTGGAGCGACTGATCAGCGAAAAAGCCCAGCTGCAGCTGGCGGTGAGCAATGGCATCAAGGCGGACGAAGGCATGGTCGACGCGGCCGAGCAGAACGTGGCGCGCCAGAATCAGGTCAGCGTGACCGAGCTGCGCCGGCGCCTGACCGCTGACGGCATTCCCGTGGCGGCATTTCGCGACGATCTGCGCAATCAGATCCTTCTCCAGCGCCTGCGCGACCGGGAACTCGATTCGCGCGTCAAGGTGACCGACCAGGACATTGATCTTTACATCCGTGAGCAGCAGGGCTCGACCGACCTGTCGTCGCTGGAGCTGAACCTGGCCCACATCCTGGTGGCGGTGCCGGAGAACACCGGCGAAGCCCAGCTGGCGACGCTGCGGGCCAAGGCCCAGCGGGCGCAGGAGCGGGCGCGTGCCGGCGAAGACTTCGCCAAGTTGGCGCGCGAGCTGTCGGACGCGCAGGGAGCGGACCGCAGCGGCGGCGTGGTCGGCCTGCGCACGGCCGACCGCTACCCGCCGCTGTTCGTCGAGGCTACCAAGACCCTGCGCGAAGGCGGCATCAGCGAAGTCGTGCGTTCCGGCGCAGGCTTTCACGTCATCAAGGTGGTGGAAAAGCGCCAGGGCGGCCTGCCCGGCATCCATGTCACCCAATCCCACGCGCGCCACATCCTGCTGCGGCCCAACGCCCAGCTGAGCGAGACCGCTGCGCGGGAGCGCCTGGCCGACTTCAAGAAGCGCATTGAAGCCGGCCAGGCCGACTTCGCGGCGCTGGCGCGCGAGTTCTCGCAGGACGCCAGTGGGCGCAATGGCGGCGACCTGGGCTGGAGCAATCCCGGCATGTTCGTGCCCGAGTTCGAGGCCACGGTGGACAGCCTGGCGCCGGGCAAGATCGCCGATCCCATCGTCTCGCGCTTCGGTGTCCACCTGATCCAGCTGCTGGAGCGGCGCCAGTCCTCGCTCAGCCAGCGCGAGCAGCGCGAGATCGCACGCAATCTGGTGCGCGAGAAGAAGCTCGACGAGGCCTATGCCCAGTGGGCGCAGGACGTGCGCGGCCGCGCTTACGTCGAATACCGTGAGCCACCCCAGTAAATGGCCTCGCTCGACTGCGCATGAAGCACATTGCACGCAAGCGGTTCGGCCAGCATTTCCTGGCCGACCAGGCCATCATCGAGGCCATCGTGCACGAGATCGATCCGCGGCCGGGCCAGGCCATGGTGGAGATTGGCCCGGGCCTGGCGGCCCTGACCCAGCCTCTGGTCGAACGCCTGGGACGGCTGACCGTGATCGAGTTGGACCGCGACCTGGCCGCCCGCCTGCGCGGCCACGGCCAGCTGGAGGTGATCGAGTCGGACGTCCTCAAGGTGGACTTTGCCGCGGTGGCGCGCACCCAGGGTGTTGCCAAGACGCGGGTCGTCGGCAACCTGCCCTACAACATCTCCACGCCTATCCTGTTTCACCTGCTGGAGGCGGTCGACAGCATCGAAGACCAGCACTTCATGCTGCAAAAGGAAGTGATCGACCGCATGGTGGCGCGGCCCGCGACGGCCGACTACAGCCGGCTGTCGGTGATGCTGCAATGGCGCTATGTGATGGAAAACGTGCTGTTCGTGCCGCCGGAGTCCTTCGAGCCGCCACCGCGGGTGGACAGCGCCGTGGTGCGCATGGTGCCGCTGGCCGACCCGCCGGTGGTGGACGCCAAGCTCCTCTCCGAGCTGGTCCAGGTCGCCTTCAGCCAGCGCCGCAAGATCCTGCGCCACACGCTGGGCAAATGGCTGGAGAACAAGGGCTTTGCCGGCAACTTCGACATCCAGCGGCGCGCCGAGGAAGTGCCGGTGGACGAGTACATCGCCCTGGTCAAGGCGCTACCCCCCGCCCCATGACACCGCGCCCATGAAAAAACCCGCCGGAGCGCGGCGGGTTTTCTGGGCGGTCAACGGTCTTTCAGGCGGCGGCGAGCCAGTAGCCTGCGTTGAACGGGCTGCTCATGCGCAGCGCCAGGGGCGAGACGTCCACCAGCTTGTCGGTGGGCATTTTTTCGCCGGGTTCGACGGGAGCGGCGACGATGCCAGGGGTGGCTTCGGTACCAGGTGCCTCATTCGCCCGTTCTGCTTGGCTGTTTTGCGCAGAACGGGCTACAGAAAAGAATAGAAGCACCTGAATGGAATTTTCCGGTCGGCCCAGTAATCGGCCGTGTCGCGGAAGATGTCCAGCAGCTGTTCGCGCGCTTCCTTGTCGAACTTGGCGTTGGCAGGAATTTGCTCGAGCACGACGATGAAGCCGGGCTGCGGGCCCGATTTATGCACAGGGTCAGTCATGCAGTCGTACAACGCGTCGAAATTCTTGCCGAAATGCGCCGGCAGCATGAATTGCTGGGCCAGCAGGTCCAGCACGTCCTGCTTGCTCTGGGCATTGGCCAGGTTGGCATACAGGAAATGATGAGCGAGCGCACTGGCGCTATCTTGCAGATCCTGCACCCGGAAGGCGCGGATCGATTGCACGATATTGCTGCGTACGCCCTTGAGCGGCGTCTCGTTAACTTCCTTACGAAGTGGCATATCCATCCCCGTGTCTCTTTCCATGGTCAAAAACAGATCCCGCTTCATTGGCTACTCCACGATCTTGCGAAAACTTGCGTAATGGTCAGCGGTGTAATAACAGGCGTCCGGCGCTCTCGAGGGTCCACCGCACACGATGCGCCGGGCTCCCCGGTCGCGCGATCCAGGCGTCTTCACGGTGTACTCGCGGTAATAGCCGCGCTTCTCGAACGGAAGCAAATGCTCCCGGTTGCCGAACACCGTGCCGTCCTTGTCATAAGCAAAAGGCCCGCCCTGGCGGATCAGTTCGTAGGTGTCCCGGCCCTGCGGCGGCAACTCAGACACCTTGACGGCGGCTGATGTGCTCCCTGCAGGGCGGTCCACCGGAGACTTGGCTTGCACCAAGCCGGAGCCGGTGACTGCCGCTGCCAACAAGAAGCTAGTAAGCGCAAACTTGACAGCCGCGAAACGCGCCATGAAAGAACGGACCTTCTAGGTGACCTTGGACGCCATTTCCGGACTCCTTGGACCCTGGGGATCCACGGGTAAACCCGGAAAATCAAGAGCGCTAGTGTGACTTATCCCGCCCCAAAACGCAAGCGGCTGCCCAATTTTTGGGCAGCCGCGAAGGCCTTTACGGCCCAGTTGACAAGCAGATAAGTTAGTGCCAGCTGTCTGGTGTAGCCTTATCTTGCCGCATTGGCATCGGCAACCGTCAAGGCTGTCATATTGACGATGCGACGCACTGTGGTGCTTGCGGTGAGGATATGCACCGGCTTGGCCGCTCCCAACAGGACAGGGCCGATGGCGATGTTGCCGCCGGCCGCCGTCTTGAGCAGGTTGTAGGAGATATTGGCGGCGTCGATGTTGGGCATAACCAGCAGGTTGGCGTCGCCGGCCAGGGTGCTGTGCGGCATGATGAGGTTGCGGGCCGCGCCGTCCAGCGCCACATCCCCGTGCATCTCGCCGTCGACTTCCAGCCAGGGCGCCTGGATGCGCAGCAGCTCCAGGGTCTGGCGCATCTTCAGCGCGCTGGGGTGGTTGCTGCTGCCGAAGTTGGAATGCGACAGCAGGGCGACCTTGGGCTTGAAGCCAAAGCGCATCATCTCCTCGGCCGCCATCACCGTGATCTCGGCCAACTGGGGGGCCGTGGGGTCGTAGTTGACGTGGGTATCGACCAGGAAGACCTGGCGATTGGGTAGCACCAGCCCGTTCATGCAGGCGTAGGTGTTGACGCCTTCGCGCCGCCCGATGACCTGGTCGATGTAATGCAGGTGCATCGCCGTGTTGCCCCAGGTGCCGACGATCATGCCGTCGACTTCGTCCTTGTGCAGCAGCATGGCGCCGATCAGCGACAGGCGCCGGCGCATCTCGATCTTGGCCATCTGCGCCGTGACGCCTTGGCGCTCGGTCATGCGGTGGTAGGTCTGCCAGAAGTCGCGGTAGCGCAGGTCCTGTTCGACGTTGACGACGTCGTAGTCCATGTCACTGCGCAGGCGCAGGCCGAATTTCTCGATGCGCTGGGCGATGATGGCCGGCCGGCCGATCAGCGTGGGCCGCGCGATGCCTTCGTCGACCACGATCTGGGCGGCGCGCAGCACGCGCTCTTCCTCGCCTTCGCAGTAGGCGACGCGCTTTTTCTGAGCGATCTTGGCGGCGGCAAAGATCGGCTTCATGGTCGTGCCCGAGGCGTAGACGAAGCTTTGCAGCCTGTCGCGGTAGGCGTCCATGTCCTTGATCGGGCGCAGCGCCACACCGCTGTCGGCCGCTGCCTGCGCAACCGCCGGGGCGATCTTGATCATCAGCCGCGGATCGAAGGGCTTGGGAATCAGGTACTCGGGGCCGAAAGCCAGCTGCTCGCCGGCGTAGGCCGCGGCCACCACCTCACTTTGCTCGGCCTGGGCCAGTTCGGAAATCGCATGCACCGCGGCGATCTCCATCTCCACCGTGATGGTGGTGGCGCCGGAGTCAAGCGCGCCGCGGAAGATGTAGGGGAAGCACAGGACGTTGTTGACCTGGTTGGGATAGTCGGTGCGGCCAGTGGCGATCACGCAATCGGGCCGCACGGCCTTGGCCTCGTCGGGCTCGATCTCGGCATTGGGATTGGCCAGCGCCAGGATCAGGGGACTGGCGGCCATGGTCTTGACCATGTCGGCCTTGAGCACGCCGCCGGCCGACAGGCCCAGGAAGACGTCGGCGCCTTCCATCACCTCGGCCAGCTTGCGGGCGGAGGTCTTCTGCGCGAACTGCGCCTTGTCCTCGTCCATCAGCTCGGTGCGGCCTTCGTAGACCACACCGGCCAGGTCGGTGACCCAGATGTTCTCGCGCGGCATGCCCAGCTTGACCAGCAGGCCCAGGCAGGCCAGTGCCGCGGCGCCAGCGCCGGAGGTGACCAGCTTGACGCTCTTGATGTCCTTGCCCACGACCTTCAGGCCGTTGAGGATGGCCGCGCCGACCACGATGGCCGTGCCGTGCTGGTCGTCATGGAAGACAGGGATCTTCATGCGCTCGCGCAGCTTGCGTTCCACGTAGAAGCAGTCGGGCGCCTTGATGTCTTCGAGGTTGATTCCGCCGAAGGTGGGCTCGAGGGCGGCAATGATGTCCACCAGCTTGTCCAGGTCGTGCTTCTCGTTGATCTCGATGTCGAAGACATCGATGCCGGCGAACTTCTTGAACAGCACGCCCTTGCCTTCCATCACCGGCTTGGCGGCCAGCGGGCCGATGTCGCCCAGGCCCAGCACGGCCGTGCCATTGGTGATGACGCCCACCAGGTTGCCCCGGGCGGTGTACTTGAAGGCGTTGTTGGGGTCCTTGGCAATCTCCTCGCAGGGCGCAGCAACGCCGGGCGAGTAGGCCAGTGCCAGGTCATGCTGGTTGATCAGCTGCTTGGTGGCGTGGATGGCAATTTTGCCGGGGGTCGGAAACTCGTGGTACTCGAGTGCGGCCTGGCGCAGCTCGGCACGTTTTTCTTCCGAGTTCACCTTGGTGATGGGGGGCATGTTGTGGCGTCTCCTGAACACACAGCGAAAGCGGCGGTTCGAAGGCACCGTCAGCTTCTGTAAGGGAGTGCGATTGTAGACCCGCGTGCGGGACGTCCTTCGCGCGGACCCGGGTTGAAAAAGTCCTAGGGCTTGTGACCTGGACGAAGGATGACGGTCTCAGGATGCGGCGGCGGCAGGCTTGACGCCGCCCAGCCGTTGCCAGACTTTCTCGTGGGCAAAGAAGGCAAAGGCCTGGACGGTGGGCTCGAGCAGGCTCAAGGTCAGCGACACCATGAGGTTGCCGGTTACCGCATAGGCCACGATCGAGGCGACCGCGATGTGCAGCAGGTAGTAGCTGCCGGTTTTCTTCAGCGTGGGCAGGTTGGCGCGGGCGATCTGGGCCATGGTGAACTCCTAGACAGGCAGGCTGTGAGCCGATGCCTGGATGCTAGTGAGAACTGATAGTTTTTGCCAATTGCGACTGCCTATTCGATTGATAGCCCAGCGCTGCGCTCAGTTGAATGTCTGCGACGAATAGCTGGTGGTGTCCGCGCGGCAATTGGCGGGCAGGGCGTTGCGAACCGGCTTCCAGTCGGAACCGCAGAGCCAGACGCCGACGCTGCGGCCCAGATGGTCCGGGGTGACCATCGGCGAGGTCTCGTCGCTGAGCATGGGCACCAGGTAGACATGCTGGCCGTTGACCAGGCCGTCCATGTTGGTGATGGCCACGCGGATGACGCCGTCGGAGGATGTCTGGACTGCGCCCGCATACGCGGTGGCACCGGTTGCCGCCTCGCAACCCCAGGTGCCGGCGTCCGGCGCCTCGTCCCGCAAAAGGTAGTTCTCCGTCACGACGCCCTTGCAGGTGTTGGTGGCCAACACGACCTCGGAAATCCGCGCCCGCCGGGTGTAATCGCGCATGCTCGACACCGCGATCGAGCCCAGGATGGCAGCGATGGCCACCGTGATCATCAATTCGATCTGCGTGAATCCGGCCTGCTGAAGGCGCTTGCTTGTCATCGACTTCCCCTCGAAGGGTCGATATCAGGCAAATCCTATGCCACGCACCAATACCTTGTAAAACGGTGCAAACCTCACAAAAAGTGACATTTTTGGGCGGTAATCCGCCCAATTTGGTCGACCGTGCGCCCTCAGGCGCGCATCAGGGCCTCGATCTCGCCGCCATCGACCGGCACACCGCGCGAGATCAGCTCGCAACCGTTGGGCGTGACGATGGCATCGTCCTCGATGCGGATGCCGATGTTGTGGAACTGCTCGGGCACGCCATCGGCCGGCCGCACGTAGATGCCCGGCTCGATCGTCAGCACCATGCCCGGCTGCAGGATGCGGCTGGGGCGGTTCTTGATCAGCTCGTTGGACAGCGGGTCCTTGCGCTCGCTGACCTCCCCCACCTGGGACGGCTCGATGTAGCTGCCGCAGTCGTGCACGTCCATCCCCAGCCAGTGGCCGGTGCGGTGCATGTAGAACTGGAAATAGGCGCGCGTGTCGATCACGTCCTGGACGCCGCCGACCTTGTTGCGGTCCAGCAGGCCCAGGTCCAGCATGCCCTGGGCCAGCACCTTGACCGTCGCCTCGTGCGGGTCGGTGAAACGGGCGCCGGCCTTGGTGGCCGCCACGGCCGCCTCCTGCGAGGCCAGCACCAGGTCGTACAGCGCGCGCTGCGGACCCGTGAACCTGCCATTTGCCGGGAAGCTGCGGGTGATGTCGCTGGCATAGCCGTCGAGCTCGCAGCCGGCGTCGATCAGCACGATGTCGCCGTCGCGCACGGGCGCGGCATCGGCGCGGTAGTGCAGCACGCAGGCGTTGGCGCCTGCCGCGACGATGGAGCCATAGGCCGGGTATTGCGAGCCGCCCAGGCGGAACTCGTGCAGCAGCTCGGCGTCCAGGTGGTATTCGCGCACGTCCTTGCCGTCGCGCAACATGCGCGCCGACAGCTGCATGGCGCGGATGTGGGCGCGTGCGCTGATCTGCGCGGCGCGCCGCATCGTGTCCTGTTCATGCGCGTCCTTGACCAGGCGCATCTCATCGACGATGCCGCACAGGTCGCGTTGCTGTTCCGGGCACAGCGCGCCATAGCGCACGCGGGCGCGCACCTTGTTGAGCCAGCCGCCGACACGCGCCTCCAGGCCCTCGTGGATGGCAAAGGGGTACCAGGCGGCGTCGCGGTTCTCCAGCAGCTGTGGCAGGCGGCTGTCCAGTTCCGTCACCGGATGCGCTGCCTGCACGCCCAGCGCGGCCGGGGCGGCGTCGGGGCCCAGCCGGTAGCCGTCCCAGATCTCGCGCTCGAGGTCCTTGGGCTGGCAAAACAGCGTGCTGTTGCCGTCGCCCGTGACCACCAGCCAGGCATTGGGCTCGGTGAAACCGGTCAGGTAGTAGAAGTAGCTGTCATGCCGGAACAGGAAGTCGCTATCGCGGTTGCGTTGGCGCTCGGGCGCCGTGGGGATGATGGCGATGCCGTTGGGACCGAGTTGTGCCGCCATGCTGGCCCGGCGCTGTGCGTAGATGGCGTTGTGCTTGCTCATTGTCAAATCTCCGCCCGCGACGGGGCTGCGTTCAGTTGGGCCAGCCGCTCGGGCGTGCCGACGTCGGTCCAGGCACCGCTGTAAACCTCGGCTGTGACCTGGCCATTGTCCATCGCCGCACGCAGCAAGGGGGCCAGCGGGGCTTTGATGCCGTCGGGGTTGCCCCCCGGCAAGCCGGCGAACAGGGTCTTGCGGTACAGGCCCAGGGTGGAATAGGTGTAGCGGGTGTCGGCGGTGTTCAGGGCCAGGCCGTCAGCGCGCAGGCCGAAGTCGCCCTTGGGGTTGTGTAGCGGGTTGGCCACCAGGAGCAGGTGGGCCAGCTTGCCGCTGGCGGCAAAGCGCTCCAGTGCTGCGCGGCTGAAGGCGAAGCCGGGCACGTAGACATCGCCGCCGGCCAGCCAGAACACCTCGTCCAGCAGCGGCAGGGCGCGGGCAATGCCGCCGGCGGTCTCCAGCGCGCCACCGAAGTCACGGCCCTCGCGCGAGTAATGAATCCGCGGTTGCTGCGAATTTGATAGCGGCTCAGGTCCATCTGCCGGGGGGTAGAGGGCAAAACGGTTCTCAATCTGCTCGCCCAGCCAGGCGGTGTTGACGACCACGTCGGAAAAGCCCGCGCGGGCCAGCGCCTCCAGGTGGTATTGCAGCAGCGGCTTGCCCTGCACTTGCAGCAGGGGTTTGGGGCAGGTGTCGGTCAGGGGCCGCATGCGTTCGCCGCGGCCGGCGGCCAGGACCATGGCCTGGGCGCCGCTCATGCGCCGGCGCGCCCGGCGCCGGCGCAGCAGGGGGTCATATCAAGCATTTGCATGGCGCCACTTTAGACGAAGGCGCAGGCCATTCCCGCCGCGCCGGGCGGTCCGGGGAGCGACCGGTAAAATACGGGATTCCCCTGACCTTCCCCCGGAGCTCCTTTCCCATGGCCAACCAACAACAGATGGCGAACGCCATTCGCGCGCTCTCCATGGACGCTGTCCAGCAAGCCAACTCCGGGCATCCCGGCGCCCCCATGGGCATGGCCGACATCGCCGTCGCGCTCTGGGGCAGCCACCTCAAGCACAACCCGGTCAATCCGCACTGGTTCGACCGCGACCGCTTCGTGCTGTCCAACGGCCATGGCTCCATGCTGGTATACGCCCTGCTGCACCTGACCGGCTACGACCTGCCGATCGGCGAGCTGCGCAACTTCCGCCAGCTGCACAGCAAGACGGCCGGCCACCCCGAAGTGGGCGTCACGCCGGGCGTCGAGACCACCACCGGCCCGCTGGGCCAGGGCATCACCAATGCGGTAGGCATGGCGCTGGCCGAGAAGCTGCTGGCGGCCGAATTCAACCAGAGCGGCCACACGGTGGTCGACCACCGCACCTACGTCTTCCTGGGCGATGGCTGCCTGATGGAGGGCATCAGCCATGAGGCCTGCGCCCTGGCCGGCGCCTGGAAGCTGAGCAAGCTGGTGGCGGTGTACGACGACAACGGCATCTCCATCGACGGCCAGGTCGCCCCCTGGTTCGTCGACGACACGCCGGCGCGCTTCAAGGCCTATGGCTGGAACGTCATCGGCCCGGTCGACGGCCACGACGTCAAGGCGCTGGACCGCGCCATTGCCGACGCGAAGAACAGCGCCGACAAGCCCACCCTGATCGTCGCCAAGACCCACATTGGCAAGGGCAGCCCGAACCGCGCCAACACCGCCAAGGCCCACGGCGAGCCGCTGGGCGCCGACGAGATCAAGCTCACGCGCGAGGCTCTGGGCTGGCCGCACGAGCCCTTCAGCGTGCCCAAGGAGGTCTACGCCGACTGGGATGCCAAGGCCAGGGGCCAGGCCAGCGAAGCCGCATGGGACAAGCGCTTCGCCGCCTACAAGGCCGCCCATCCGGCGCTGGCCGCCGAATTTGTGCGCCGAATGAAGGGCGAGCTGCCGAAGAACTTCGCCCAGACCGCGGTCGATGCCGCCGTCGGTGCCCATGCCAAGGCCGAGACCGTGGCCTCGCGCAAGGCCTCGCAGCTGGCACTGGAAGCCTTTACCGCAGCCTTGCCCGAGCTGCTGGGCGGCAGCGCCGACCTGACCGGCTCCAACCTGACCAACACCAAGAGCACGCCGGCCCTGCGTTTCGACCTGGCCGGCGAGGTCCAGAAGACGGACGAAGGCAAGATCGGCCGCCACATCAACTACGGCGTGCGCGAGTTCGGCATGGCGGCGGTGATGAACGGCGTGGCCCTGCACGGTGGCTACATCCCCTACGGTGGCACCTTCCTGACCTTCAGCGACTACAGCCGCAATGCCATCCGCATGGCGGCGCTGATGAAGCAGCGCGTCATCCACGTCTTCACCCACGACTCCATCGGCCTGGGCGAGGACGGCCCCACCCACCAGTCGATCGAGCACGCCGCCAGCCTGCGCCTGATCCCCAACCTGGACGTCTGGCGTCCCTGCGACACGGCCGAAACCGTCGTGGCCTGGGCCGTGGCCCTGCAAAACAGCCAGCGGCCGACGGCCCTGCTGCTGTCGCGCCAGAACCTGCCCTACGCGCCCAAGACCGGCCTGGAAGACATCAGCAAGGGCGCCTATGTGCTGGCCGAACCCGACGAGGTGGGCCTGAAGAAGAAGCCGCAGGCGGTGATCATCGCCACCGGCTCCGAAGTGCAGCTGGCTCTGAAGGCGCAGGAACTGCTGGCCGCGCGCAAGATCGCCGTGCGCGTGGTCTCCATGCCCAGCACCACGGCCTTCGACCGCCAGAGCGCGGCCTACAAGACCAGCGTGCTACCCGCCGGCATCCCGCGCATCGCGGTGGAAATGGGCGTGAGCGATGGCTGGTGGAAGTACGGCTGCGCCGCCGTCGTCGGCATCGACACCTATGGCGAATCGGCCCCGGCGCCCGTGCTGTTCAAACACTTCGGCTTCACGCCGGAAAACGTCGCCGACACCGTGCGTGCCGTCCTCGCCAAATAAGTTTTCATCATCCTGGAGCAACCACTCATGACGATCAAGGTAAGCATCAACGGTTTTGGCCGCATCGGCCGCAACGTGCTGCGCAGCGCCGTGGCGAATTTTTCCGACATCGAAATTGTCGGCATCAATGACCTGCTCGAACCCGACTACCTGGCCTACATGCTGCAGTACGACAGCGTGCACGGCCGCTTCAAAGGCACGGTCTCGGTCGAGGGCAACACCCTGGTGGTCAACGGCAAGAAGATCCGCCTGACGCAGGAGCGTGATCCCGCCAACCTCAAGTGGAACGAGGTCGGCGCCGAAGTGGTGATCGAGTCCACCGGCCTGTTCCTGGACAAGGACGGCGCGGGCAAGCACCTGGCCGCCGGCGCCAGGAAGGTCATCATCTCGGCCCCTAGCAAGGACGACACGCCGATGTTCGTCTTTGGCGTCAACGACAAGACCTACAAGGGCGAGGCCATCGTCTCCAACGCCTCGTGCACCACCAATTGCCTGGCGCCGCTGGCCAAGGTGCTCAACGACAAATGGGGCATCAAGCGCGGCCTGATGACCACGGTGCACGCTGCCACGGCCACCCAGAAGACGGTGGACGGCCCCAGCAACAAGGACTGGCGCGGCGGCCGCGGCATCCTGGAAAACATCATCCCCTCGTCCACCGGCGCGGCCAAGGCTGTGGGCGTGGTCATTCCCGAGCTGAACAAGAAGCTCACCGGCATGAGCTTTCGCGTGCCGACCTCGGACGTGTCCGTGGTCGACCTGACCTGCGAGCTGGTCAAGGAAGCGACGATGAAGGAGATCTGCGCGGAGATGAAGGCGCAGAGTGAAGGCGCGCTCAAGGGCGTGCTGGGTTACACCGAAGACAAGGTGGTCGCCACCGATTTCCGCGGCGACGCCCGCACCTCGATCTTCGATGCCGACGCCAGCATCGCGCTGGACGGCACCTTCGTCAAGCTCGTGTCCTGGTACGACAACGAATGGGGCTACTCCAACAAGTGCCTGGAGATGGTGCGGGTCGTGACGGCCAAGTAAGCCGCCCGCCTGGCTCCATGACAACGCGCCTTCGGGCGCGTTTTTCTTGGGCGTTGACGCCTGCGCGCTGCCTGCGTATGGTTCGCCCTGCGGTGGCCCCGCGCCGCCGCCAGGGAGGGTCCATGGACGATCCATCATTCCGGCCGTGGCTGGCGGCCAAGAGCTGGGCGCAGGGTGTGCGTTACTGCAAGGTCGTGGCCGTGCTGCTGCCGCCGGCCGCCCTAGCCATCCACGCGCCCTGGATCCACAGCGGCTCCTTCGCGCCGCCGCCCGCCCAGGCCTGGTTGCTGGGCTGGCAGCTGGCCACGGAATGCGTGGCGCTGGCCGTGGTCGCGGCCGACCGGCTGGCGCCGCAGCTGCGCGGCCGCGAATGGCCGCTGAACCTGCTGTGCGCCCTGATGATGGTGTTGACCACCTGGATCGGCCTGGCGCCGGGCTGGACCCTGCGCCCCGACCTGTCGTTGTATGCGGCGGGCTGCACCTTCGTGGCGGTCGTGATGTGCACCCCGCGGCCAGTGCGCCGGCCCATGTACGTGCTCAGCCTGGCGGTGCTGGCTCTGGCGGCCTGGAACCGCGGCGGCGACACCATCGCGCTGGTCATGGCCCTGGTCAATCCGTTTTGCGTTGTCGTCCTGTGCATCGTGCTGGACCGCTTCACCTACTCGCGCAACCGGGAGCTGCACCTGGAAACGCAGCGCGCGCAGGCCGAGCGCGCGCGCGCCGACGGCGTGCTGTCCAACGTGCTGCCGCCGGCCATTGCCGACGAGCTCAAGCGCTCAGGCCGGGTCGTGGCCGTCAAGCACGAGAACATGGGCGTGCTGTTTGCCGACATCGCCGGCTTCACCAGCCTCTCGCGCGGCCTGCCGCCCGATGCCGTGCTGGTGATGCTCAACCAGATCTTCTCGTCCTTCGACGCGCTGGTCGAGCGCCACGGCCTGGAGAAGATCAAGACCATAGGCGATGCCTACATGGTGGTCTCGTACCAGCAGCTCGATGCCTTGTGCCGTCTGGCACTGGATCTGCTGGTGGCGATGGACCGCTACAACAGCGCCAACGGCACCCAGCTGGCCCTGCGCATCGGCATCCACGTGGGCCCCGCCGTGGCAGGGGTCATCGGCTTCAAGCGCTTTCTCTACGACGTCTGGGGCGACACGGTGAATGTGGCCAGCCGCATGGAGGCCACCGGTGAGCCGGGGTCCATCCAGGTGAGCGCGCAAGTCCATGCGCAGGCCCATGAGAACTTCCGCTTCCAGGCCCGCGGCGTGCTGGACATCAAGGGCCGTGGCCAGATGCACACCTACTGGCTGCTGGGTCCGGCGCCAGCAAGTGAAGCAGCCGCGCAGCCAGTTCCCAGTCCTGCGCCATGGTCAGCTTGATGTTGCTGGTCTCGCCCGGCACGGCCAGCGGCCGGTGACCGGCGCGCTGCACCAGTTCCATCGTTGATGCCGCTTGCCAGTCTTCACGCTCAGCCCGCGCCAGCACCTCGAGCAGCAGCGTGCGCTGGAAGGCCAGCGGCGTCTGAAAGCCCGCTGCCGCGCCCGGCGCCGGCGCGTCCAGCCAGGCACCGGCGGCGCCGCTGCCTTGCGCCTGCGCCAGCACGGCGCGGGCCAGTGCCACCGAGCCGAAGGGCCGCGCCGCATCCCAGACCAGCACCCAGGGCCGGCTGGAGGCCCGTGCCAGCCGCAACACGCTGTCCTGCCGGCTGGGCCCGCCAGCAATCTGCAGGCAGCCGGCCAGCGTGGGTGCCTGCGGCACGCAGGCAAGAATGACTTCCTCACCGAGCAGGAGCGCCTTGTCGGCCACCCACTCGAGCACTGTGCGGCCGTCCAGCATCAGCAAGGCCTTGGGCCCGCGCCCCAGGCGGTCGCCGGCGCCCGCGGCCGGCACCAGCACCGAGACCTGGTCGCGCGGCGGCGCGTTCATGGCCCGGCCGCCATCGCCAGTGCCGCATCCAGTGCGGCGCGGTAGCTGCGCAGTTGCGCGTCCGCTCCGGCGCGCCGCTCGATCTGGTCGAGCAATCGCCGCGTGCGACCCAGGTCGCCGGACAACCAGCGCTCGCTCAGGCTCTTGAGCGCCCAGCAACGCCATTGCAGATTGGTGTCTTGCACCGCCAGGCAGGACACCAGCGAATCCCATTCGGGCTGCGGCTGGCGCCAGTCGCCGTACAGCGCGGCGAGCAGGCCGTCGGCCGGCTCGGGCCACCAGACCTCGCCGGCCGGGCCTGCGCGCGGCGCCAGCTCCAGCCAGGGATAGTGGGTGATGCGCTGGTGGTGTGGCGGCCTGCCATAGAGCCAGACACCGCCTTCCAGCCGGCACGCCAGCGGGTCGCGCCGGATGCCGAACAGGTCGACCGACAGGCCGCTGGCCGGATCGAGCAGGCTGGCCATGTTGTCGAACGGCGGCGCGTTGTCCACCGGCCGCAGGCCCAGGGCCTGCAGCACGCGGCAGGCCAGCGTGAAGTCTTCCAGCCAGACGCCCAGGTCCGCGTCCTTGTCCTGGGGTAGCAGTCGGCCATCGCGTTCCAGTCCCAGCAAGGTGCCGGCGAAGGGAAAGGCGCGGCAGCCGGCCTGTTTCAGCTGTGCCAGCAACTGCCAGACCCAGCGCTCCATGCGCGCGCCGTCCCAGGCGACGGCCGGCGCCGCCGGCAGGCGCGGCAGCTGGCCGGCATGGGCCAAGGCCGCCAGGTCGGCCAGGCCCTGCTGCAGGCCGTCATGCATGGCGTCGAAGTCGGCGCGGCGCAGGGCCTGGCCGGCGCGCTCCAGGCTGGCAGCGGCACGCTGCAAGACGGCCATGTGCGGGGACGAAGGGGCTGCGGCAGGCATCGGCCGACTGTAGCGCAGCCGCAATTTCGAAAGAAATCGGCCTGTAGCCCCCGCCCAATGAGCGTTAGATGCTATGAAAACAGTAGCGAGGCTGGCGCCTAGAGCACGCGGTGCGTGAGCGCGGGCAGTTGCAGGCGCAGCTGGTCCAGGCGCTGGCCGTCCAGGCTGGCATCCACCACGCCGGCGCCCTCGGCCTCGCGCTGGGCGCTCACCAGGCCCCAGGGATCGACCACCATGGAATGGCCCCAGGTGCGCCGCCCGTTCTCGTGCAGGCCGCCCTGGGCCGGCGCCAGCACCCAGGCCAGGTTCTCCACCGCGCGGGCGCGCAGCAGCAGCTCCCAGTGCGCCTGTCCCGTCACGTGGGTGAAGGCGCTGGGCACCAGCACCACATCGGCCGCCAGGGTGCGGTACAGCTCGGGAAAGCGCAGGTCGTAGCAGACCGACATGCCGACGCGCCAGACGCGGCCGTCGCGCGATGGCAGCTCGAAGGCCACAGGCGCGGCGCCGCATTCGATCACGCGCGACTCGTCGTAGCACTCACGTCCGTTGTCGAACTTGAACAGGTGAATCTTGTCGTAGCGCGCCACGCACTCGCCCGTCGGCGCATAGGCCAGGGAAGTGTTGCGCACATGGGCGTCGTCGCCCGTGGCCATGGGCAGCGTTCCGCCGACCACCCACAGCCCCAGCTCACGCGCCGCGCTCGCCAGGAAGCGCTGGACCTGGCCGTCGCCGAAGGCCTCGCGCACGGCCAGCTTGTCGCCGTCCTTGTGGCCCATCAGGCAGAAATATTCCGGCAGCACGGCCAGCTCGCAGCCGGCGGCGGCAGCCTGCTCCAGCAGCTGGCGTGCCGTGGCCAGATTGGCCTGCACGTTTGTGCCCGACACCATCTGCAGGGCGGCGGCCTGCATCAGTTGGACCCCTGGACCTTGCCCGAGGGCGGGGCCTCGGCGGCGGCGGGCAGGGCCGCCTTGCGGTCGACCTTGGTGATGCGCGGGTCGGCCCAAGTGCCGTCGATGTGGAACTGCTGGGTGGCCGCCGCGATCAGGGGACGTTTGAGCACCATCTGGGCCACGAAGGTGCCGATGCCGATCAGGGGATTGATGGCGCCGGCCACCAGGGCCGCCGTGCCGGCATCGATCTCCGGCACCACCACCACGCTGATGTCCTGGGTTTCCTTGGCGATGTCGGCCCGCCCTTCCATCAGCACGGCGGCGTTGACGCCTTTCATCTGCAGGTTGTTGGTGGCGGCCACGCCCTGTTGAATGGTGATATCGCCGCGCAGGAAGTCGAAGGCAAAGCCCTGGCTGAAGACGTCACGGAAGTCCAGCGTCAGGCGGCGCGGCAGTGACTGCAGGCTGAGCACGCCCAGCAGCTTGGCGATGCCGGGATCGGCCTTGAGGAACTGGCCGGCCTCCACGTTGACGTTGAAGGCGCCGGTCAGCGAGGGATAGTCCAGGCCCAGGGGCGAGCCTGTCCAGGCGATCTGCCCTTCCATCCTGCCCTTGCCGCGGCGCACGATGTCCTTCATGCCGAAGCGCGCCAGCAGCTGGCCGGAGTCCGCGATGTCCAGCTTGAAGTTCATGACGGTGCGGCGGCGCTCGGCGGCCGCGCGCGTGCCGCGCACCGGGCCGGCCTGCGGCTCCAGCGCCGCCCAGTTGCCGGTGGCGGTGAAGCTGCCCTCGGGCATGGTCAGGCCCAGCTTGTTCAGGCGCCACTCGCGCACGCCGCCTTCGCGCGCCACCGCGCCGGCGCCGCGGTTGACCGCGTTGATGTCCAGCCGGCCGAACTTGCGGCCCTTGAGCTCGAAGTCGTCGACCACGATGTCCAGCGCCGGGATGCTTTCGGGTTGCTGGTCCAGCAGGGTCTCGACCTCGCTGGCGGTGCTGGCGGCGATCGCCAGCCGCGCCAGCCGGGCATAGACGCGGCCGTTGCCCGCGCCGGCGCTTTGCTGGTATTCGACATAGCCATTGAGCTCGCGCGCATCAACGTTGGCGCGCCAGACCAGGCCTTCGCGCGAGCCGCCGACCACCACGTTGTGCAGGGTGCGCCCTTCCACGGTCAGCTCGCTGGCGCGCAGCGCCATCACCGTCGGCAGATAGCTTTGCGAGGTCGGCAGGCTGGCGCGCGGCACGGCACTGCGGCCCTGCGCCACGTCGACGCCGACGCCCGCCAGCGCGGCCTCCCAGGCATCGATGTCCACCTTGGCCAGGTTGACGTTGGCTTGCACGCCCTGCTCGGGCAGCGGGGCCGACTCGCCCGGCGCCAGGCCCACCGCGATGCCGCCGCGCAGCACGCGCGGCTCGGCGCCGGACACATCGCGGATGTAGGCCAGCGATGCCACCCGGCCCAGGTCCAGAGCCACCTGGTCCTGCAGCCGGGCTGCACTGCCGGCGAGCGACTCGCGCACCAGGGCGTTCTCGTAGCGCAACGGCAGCGCCGCGTCGGCCGGCTTGGCCAGCGGCGGCGGCAGATTCAGCGCCAGCCCCTGCAGCGTGCTGTTGACCATCACCTCCATCACGCCGCGCCGCACTGCCAGCGTGGCGTTGTAGGCGGCGCCGCCGCTGGTGCTGCTGCCCAGGCGGGCGAGCGAGCCGAGCTCGGTTGCCTGGCGCAGGCCTTCGGCGGTGAACGCGCCCTGCACGCGCACC
This sequence comes from uncultured Ramlibacter sp., assembly GCF_936925435.1. Taxonomy (GTDB): domain Bacteria; phylum Pseudomonadota; class Gammaproteobacteria; order Burkholderiales; family Burkholderiaceae_C; genus Ramlibacter. The sequence continues at coordinate 49,398 of NZ_CAKZHQ010000024.1, forward strand.
TGGACGCTGGGCTCGGTCGAGCCGGCCGGCACGCTGCGCCCGCCGCCCTCGATGCGCACGTCGCCGCCGAGCGCGCGCGCCTGCGTGCCGGCCAGGCTGAAGCCCTGCTCGCTGAAGCCCACGACGCCGCGGGCGCGCGACAGCATGGGGCTGTCGGGCGAGAGCTGCATGTCATTGCCGGCCAGAGTCACGCTGCCCTGCACGCGCGAGCGCTCCAGGGTCGCCAGCGGCAGCGCCAGTTTCAGAACGACCTCGGCATTGCCGCTGGCGCTGGTTTTGGCCAGTGCGCGGCTGGTCATGGCCGCCAGCGGCGAGGCGTTGACGAAGGCCAGCGATTCGGCCAGCGGCCCGCGCACATTGCCGTTCACGTTGACTACGGCGCCGTGGAACTGCGGAATCTGCGCGTCGGCCTTGACCTGCAGCCCCGCGCTGCCGGCAAAGCGGCCGGTCGCGCCCTTGACCTGCATGCCGCCGCGCTCGAACACCAGCTCGCCCGCCAACTGGCTCAAGGCCGGCCACTGCGGCGTGCCGGCAGCGCCGTGCGGCGGCACATAGGCGAACAGGACGTTCTGCACCTTGGCCGTGACCTTGAACTCGCCCGGCTGGCCGTTGGCGAAGGGAAAATCGTGCAACCGGCCCTTGACGCGAAAGCGCGCCTCGGTCACCGAGCCCTGCTGGACCGAAGCCTGGACATAGTCACGCGCCGGCTTGTGCACGCCCAGCGGCAGGTAGCGCCAGACCCGGGCGCCGTCGGCGCGGCTGAGGCTGGCCTGCAGGTCCAGCACGCCGGGAAAGCGTGCGCCGGCATCGCCGGTGCGCCAGCTGACCTGGCCTTCGCCCTGGGTGTCGGCGTTGCTGAACTTCAGGCCCGAGACCGAGACCTCAAGCTGCTCGCCCTTGCGCTGCCACTGCAGGTTGGCTGCCAGCTGCTGGAAGGGCAGGACCGGTTCCTCGAAGACACCGGGAAAGTCCAGCGCGCCGTCCTGCAGCGCGAGCTTGGCCTTGCCGCCGCTGTCGCTGAAGTCGAAGTCCAGCGCCGCGCCGCGGATGCCGGGCACGCCGGCTGCCGGCTTGTCGCCATGCGCCAGGCCGGGCCGCGACGCGATCTCCAGCCGCGAGACGCGGCCGCGCGCCTCATAGCGCAGGGGCGCGGCCAGCGGCCCCTGCCATTTGGCCTGCACGGTTTCGACCAGGCCGGCCGGCGCATGCGCGGCCAGCGCGGCGTGGGTGGTGCTGCCCAGGGGCAGGCGGCTGGCGACCTGGCTGAGCGCTGCCAGGTCCAGCCTGTCGGCGCGCAGCTGGCCACGTGCGGCCTGCTGGCCCTGGGCCTCGGTCCAGGTGACGGCCACGTTGCCGCCGGGCCAGCGCTGGCCTTCATGGCTGCGGAACTGCAGGTCGCGCGTCTCGAAATCAAAGCCGCCGGCCAGCCGCTTGCCGCCCAGCCGGCCCGACAGGTTGTCCAGTGCCAGCGGCGCCAGCCCGGCGCCCAGGGTGGCATTCACATCGGCCAGCACCATGTCGGCCACGCCGCCGGTGACCTCGCCCTTGCTGACGTCGGCCCAGGCGCGCAGCGCGCCGCGGCCGCTGGCCACATTGACGCCCAGGTCCGCATAGCGGCGCAGCTGCGACACGTCGATGCGCGCAAAGTCCGCGTGCAGCTGGCCGTCCCATTCGCGCCAGCGGCCGTGGTGGGTCGACAGCAGGGGCTGGCGGAACAGCGCGCGCAGGCTGAAGCGCTCGCCCCATTGCGCCGGCGGTGTGGCATCGAGCCGCAGCGCATGGCGGCGGGTGCTGTTGCGCATGGTGAAGTCGAGGTCTGCCAGCGCCAGTGGCGGCGCCGCGCGCGACTCGTCGGTCCAGCGCAGCGTGCCGCCGCGCACCACCACCTCGGTCTGGCGGAAGAACCAGTCGGCCGCGCGGCCGTCGTCGCCGCTGCTGCCGCTGGACAAGGCCAGGCCGGCGATGAAGATCTTGCCGTCGCGGCTGCGCCGCACGTCCAGCTCGGGCTTCTCGATATAGAGCTGGGCGAAGCCCAGGTTCCACAGCGAGCGCGGCGTCAGGGCCGCAACCACCCGCGCCAGCCGCAGGGCTTCACGGCCCTGCGGGTCCAGCAGCACCACGTCGCGCAGCTCGAACGAGGGGATGGGGCCCTCGCTGCGGGCCGTGACGGAGCCGATGCGCACCGGCACCCCCAGCACCCGTGAGGCCTCGATTTCCAGGTCGGGGCGCAGCTCGCCGATTCGCGGCACAATCCAGCCATGGAGCGCCCCCCAGGCCAGCGCCAGGACCAGCCAGCAGGCCACAAGAAGCCACAACAACCACTTTGCAAGGGCGGCGCAGGTCTTGAGCAGACTTGAGGGCGGCGGTGGCGACTCGTTCATGAAAACTTCGATGTGGCAGGAATTATGACCCCCGGTGGTGGCGCCGGTTCGACGCCCCAAGCCTTGCCGGTGTCGGACAAACACGCATTCGACGCGGCTGCGCTGTCGGGACAATCGCGCTTCGTGCAGCGCCTGCGCCGCCGCTATGCCGCGGAGTTGTCCCTGCTGCCGCCCGGTGCGCCCGACGCTGCGGCGCTGGCGGCCTGTTACGCGGCGTTGCGCACGCGCGGCGACGACCTGGGCACGGCCCTGCGCGTGCTGCGCCAGCTGGTGCTCGAGCGGCTGGTGCGACTGGACTGCGATGAACAGGCGCCGCTGGCCGTGGTCACCAGCGCCGTCACCACGCTGGCGGAATTCGCGCTGGACCATGCCTGTGTGCAGGCCATGCAGGACCTGGATGCGCAGCATGGCGCCCCGCTCGGACCCCAGGGCCAGCGCGCGCAGCTGTGGATCATCGGCATGGGCAAGCTCGGCGCGCGCGAGCTCAACGTGTCCAGCGACATCGACCTGATCTACGTCTACGACCATGACGGCGAGACCGCCGGCGCCGAGGGCCGCGGCCGCATCTCCAACCACGAATACTTTGCCAAGGCCGTCAAGGCCATCTACGGCCTGGTCGGCGAGACCACCGAGCACGGCTTCGTCTTCCGGGTCGACCTGGCGCTGCGGCCCAATGGCAACTCCGGCCCGCCGGCGGTGTCGCTGGATGCGCTGGAAGACTATTTCCAGGTGCAGGGCCGCGAGTGGGAGCGCTTTGCCTGGCTCAAGAGCCGGGTGGTCGCGCCGCGCTCGTGCATCGAGAACGGCTCGGCCCCCGCGCCCAGTGCGGGTTCGGCGTCCCCGCCCGGCGAAGGTTCGGTGTTCTTGCCGCGCGAAGGCTCGGCCACCGCGTTGCGCGGCGCAGTCCTGCCCTTCGTGTTCCGCCGCTACCTGGACTACAACGTGTTCGACGCGCTGCGCGTGCTGCACCGGCAGATCCGCGAGCACGCCGCCAAGCGCAGCGCCGGCCGGCCCGAGCGGGCCAACGACGTGAAGCTCTCGCGCGGCGGCATCCGCGAGATCGAGTTCACCGTGCAGCTGCTGCAGGTGGTGCGCGGCGGCCAGTTCCCCGAGCTGCGTACGCGCCCGACCCTGCAGGCCTTGCAGCGGGTGGCCGCCGCCGGCCTGATGCCGCAGGCCACGGCCGACACGCTGGCGCGGGCCTATGAATTCCTGCGCCGGGTCGAGCACCGCATCCAGTACCTGGACGACCAGCAGACCCATGTGCTGCCCATGTGCTGCAGCAGCGACGACGACAGCGACCTGACCTGGATCGCCCGCACCATGGGCTATGCGGAGTGCTGCGCCTTCCTGCACGAGCTCGACAGCCATCGCGAGTTCGTCGCGCAGGAGTTCGACACCCTGCTGGGCGGCGCCGGCGCCGGTGAATGCAAGAGCTGCACCAAGGGTGGCCGCGCCCCGGCGCCCGACCTGGAGGCGCTGCTGGAGGACCTGCCCGACAAGCTGCGCGAGCGCGTCGACCAGTGGCAGCGCAACCCGCGTGTGCTGGCCCTGCGTGAAGACGCCCGCAACCGGCTGACGCGTCTGGTGGCGCGCACCGGCCAGTGGCTGCGCGAGGGCCGGGTCAGCGAGGAGGCCGCGCTGCGCATGGCCGACTGGATCGAGCCGCTGCTGCGGCGCGAGAGCTACCTGGCGCTGCTGCTGGAGCGCCCTGGCGTGCACGAGCGCCTGCTGCGCCTGCTGGGCGCGGCGCGCTGGCCGGCGCGCTACCTGCTGCAGCACCCGGGTGTGATCGACGAGCTGGCCGGCGACGCCCTGCTGTCCGAGCGCTTCGTGGCCGCCGACTTCGAGCGCGAGCTCGAGCAGCGCCGCAACGCGCTGCGCCGCACCGGTGAGGACGACGACGAGGCCCTGCTGAACCTGCTGCGCCGGGCCCACCACGCCGAGATGTTCCGCACCCTGGCGCGCGACGTCGAGGCCCGCATCACGGTGGAACAGGTGGCCGACGACCTGAGCGCCCTGGCCGACGCCGTGCTGCGCGTGACCGCCCGCTGGTGCTGGGACCGGCTGAAGAACCGGCACCGCGAGGCGCCCAGTTTCGCCATCATTGGCTACGGCAAGCTCGGCGGCAAGGAGCTGGGCTACGGCAGCGACCTGGACATCGTCTTTGTCTACGAGGACGAGGACGAGCGGGCGCCCGAGGCCTATGCCGCCTTTGTGCGCAAGCTGATCAACTGGCTGACCACCAAGACCGCCGAGGGTGACCTGTTCGAGATCGACACCGCGCTGCGTCCCAACGGCAGCTCGGGCCTGCTGATCACCAGCTTCCAGTCCTACGCCAACTACCAGCAAAACCGCGGCAGCAACACGGCCTGGACCTGGGAACACCAGGCCATGACGCGGGCCCGCTTCGTGCTGGGCGAAGAGGCGCTGCGCCAGAGTTTTGACGCCGTGCGCCAGGCCGTCATCAGCGCGCCGCGCGATGTCCAGGCCCTGCGCGGCGAAATCATCGCCATGCGCGAGAAGGTGCGCAGCGCGCACCCGGTCAAGGCTGGCATGTTCGACGTCAAGCACAGCCCCGGCGCGATGGTGGACGCCGAGTTCGCCGTGCAGTTCCTGGTGCTGTCGCAGTCCCTGGCCCATCCCGAGCTGGTACCCAACCTGGGCAACATCGCCTTGCTGCAGCGCGCGGAAGGCGCCGGCCTGCTGCCCGCCGGTGTCGGCCAGGCCGCAGCCCATGCCTACCGCGAGCTGCGGCGGGTGCAGCACAAGGCGCGCCTGAACGAGGAGCCGACCCAGGTCGCGCTGCCTGCGCTGCAGGCCGAGCGCGATGCCGTGCTGGCCCTGTGGGCTGCGGTTTTTGCCTGAGGCCTGCACCACAGCTTTTTGCCGGTTTCCGTCAGTAACCCGGCCCCACTTTGGCCGCCGCGCGATGGTAGGCTTGCGCGGCGCGCCGCACCCACAGCCTTGGCCGTACCAAGGTCCGGGCACAGGGGCGGCGCAGCGCACCCGACCAAGGGGAAAGACCCAATGAAGAAACTCCACATCCTCGCAGCAGCGAGCGCCGCGCTCTGGCTGGCCGGCTGCGCCCTGCCACGGCCGCCGGCCTCCGTCGCCGCACCCACGCCGCCGCAGTGGTACGCGCCGCTGCCCCACAATGGCACCATCGCCGACCTGAGCCAATGGTGGCGCCAGGTCGGCGACCCGCTGCTGGCCGAGCTGGTCGACGCGGCCCAGGCGCTCAGCCCCAGCGTGGCCTCGGCGCGCTCGCGCATCGAGCAGGCCCGCGCCAGCCGCGTCGCCGCCGGCGCCGCCCTGTTGCCGTCGCTGGACGGCACGGCTTCGGCCAACCGTAGCAACACCCAACTGGGCCTGGCGCAGGCCGCCAGCACCGCCCAGGTCGGCCTGCAGGCCGGCTGGGAGATCGACCTGTTCGGCGCCAACCGCGCCGCCGTCGACGCCGCCCAGGCCCGCTTCGAGGGCGACCAGGCCGGATGGCACGAAGCCCGGGTGTCGGTGGCGGCCGAGACGGTCAACAGCTATGTGGCGCTGCGCACCTGCGGCCAGCAGCTGGCGGTGGCGCTCAACGACGCGGCCTCGCGGGCCGAGACGGCGCGCCTGACCGGCATCAGCGCCGGCGCCGGCTTCACCGCGCCGGCCGACGCGGCGCTGGCCCGCGGCAGCGCCGCCGAGGGTGCGGCACGGGCCAAGCAGCAGCGCGCCCTGTGCGACGTCGAACTCAAGGCCCTGGTGGCGCTGACCGGCATGGCCGAGCCGCTTTTGCGGCAAAAAGTGGTCGCAGCCCCCATGATCGTTGCCCAGGACGCTATGCTTTCCGTAGCATCCCTGCCGGCGCAGGTGCTGGCGCAGCGGCCCGATGTCTACCGCGCCGAGCGCGAGGTGGCGGCCGCCAGCGCAGAGGTTGGTGCGGCCCGTGCCGACCGCTACCCGCGCCTGCAGCTGTCGGGCACCGTCGGCGCCGGCCGCATCCGCGTGGGCGGGGTGGACACCGACCTCAACACCTGGTCGATCGGGCCGCTGGCGATGACCCTGCCGCTGTTCGACGGCGGCCGCCGCGCCGCCAACGTGGACGCCGCCCAGGTGCGCTACGAGGAGGCCGCGACCTTGTATGCGGCCAACGTGCGCCAGGCGGTGCGCGAGGTCGAGCAGGCCCTGGTCAACCTGGACAGCGCGCGCGGGCGCGACCAGGACACCCGGGTGGCGGCCGAGGGCTACCGCACGGCGTTCAACGCCACCGAGGTGCGCTACCGCAACGGCCTGGCCAGCCTGGTGGAGCTGGAGGACACGCGGCGCACTGCGCTGGCCTCCGAAACCGCCCTGGTCGCACTGCAGCGCGAGCGTATCGCCGCCTGGGTGGCGCTGTACCGCGCGGTGGGCGGCGGCTGGAGCCGTCCGGAAGAAGGCGCTGCCACCGCGCAGCGCTGAACGTTTCACAAGACAAGAACAAGCCATGCAATTCCAACAACGCAAATCCGCCGCCGCCATCGCCGTCCTGGTCCTGCTGGCCGGCGCCGCCGCCATCCTCAGCAGCGGCTCGCGCGCGGCCGACGACAAGAAGCCCGTGGCCAAGCCGGCGCTGACCGTGACCGCTGCGCTGCCGCTGCGCCAGAGCCTGGCCATCAAGCTGGCGGCCAACGGCAACATCGCCGCCTGGCAGGAAGCCAGCGTCGGCGCCGAGGGCGTGGCGCTGCGCCTGACCGAAGTGCGGGTCAATGTCGGCGACCGCGTCAAAAAGGGCCAGGTGCTGGCGGTGTTCGCCACCGACACGCTGCGCGCCGAGGCAGCGCAGGCGCGCGCCAGCCTGGCCGAGGCCGAGGCCAGCGCCGCCGAGGCCCACGGCAATGCGGAGCGGGCCCGCAGCGTGCAGGCCAGCGGCGCGCTCAGCGCCACCCTGGTCAACCAGTACCTGACGGCCGAGAAGACGGCGCAGGCCCGGCTGGAGGCGGCGCGGGCGGTCTACCAGGCGCAGAGCGTGCGGCTGAACCAGACCCAGGTGCTGGCGCCCGATGCCGGCATCATCTCGGCGCGCATGGCCACCGTGGGCGCGGTGGTGGGCAACGGCACGGAGCTGTTCCGCCTGATTCGCCAGGGCCGCCTGGAATGGCGCGCCGAAGTCACCTCCGCCGAACTGGGCCGCCTGACCGTGGGCACCCTGGCTGAGGTCACTGCCGCCAGCGGCGCGCGCCTGGCCGGGCGCGTGCGCACCATCGCCCCGACGGTGGATGCGCAGACCCGCGCCGCCCTGGTCTATGTGGACCTGACGGCGCTGCCGGGCCCGGCCTCGGGCAGTGCCCGCGCCGGCATGTTCGCGCGCGGCGAGTTCGATCTGGGCGCGGCCCCGGCCCTGACGGTGCCGCAGGCCGCCCTGGTGGTGCGCGACGGCTTCAGCTACGTCTACCGCATCAACCCCGACAGCCGCGTCAGCCAGGTCAAGGTGCAGACCGGCCGGCTGGCCGGCGACCGGGTCGAGATCAGCGGCGGCCTGGCGGCCGACGCGCGCCTGGTGGCCTCGGGCGGGGGCTTTCTCAACGACGGTGACCTGGTGCGCGTGGTTGAAGAGCAAAAACAAGCTGCAGCCCCCGCAAAGCCTGCTTCGGCCGCTAGCAAATAAGGAGCATTCAAGATGATGAATGTTTCCTCCTGGTCGATCAAGAACCCGATTCCCGCGGTGATGCTGTTCGTGCTGCTGACGTTCGGCGGCATGCTTTCGTTCAACGCGATGAAGGTGCAGAACTTTCCCGACATCGACCTGCCCACGGTGAGCGTGACGGCCAGCCTGCCCGGCGCGGCGCCCGGCCAGCTGGAAAACGACGTCGCCCGCAAGATCGAGGACGCCATCGCCACCACCCAGGGCCTCAAGCACATCTACACCAAGGTGCAGGACGGGGTGGTCACCATCACGGCGGAATTCCGGCTGGAAAAGCCCGTGCAGGAAGCGGTGGACGACGTGCGTTCGGCCGTGGCCCGCGTGCGCAGCGACCTGCCCGGCGACGTGCGTGAGCCCATCGTCACCAAGATGGACCTGGCGGCCCAGCCGGTGCTGGCCTTCACCATCTACTCGGCCCGCATGGACGAAGAGGCCCTGTCCTGGTTTGTCGACAACGACATCTCGCGCAAGCTGCTGGCGGTGCGCGGCGTCGGCGCCGTCACCCGCGTCGGCGGCGTCAGCCGCGAGATCCGCGTGGCGCTGGATCCCAACAAGCTGCAGGCCCTGGGCGCGACGGCCGCCGACATCTCGCGCCAGCTGCGCCAGGTGCAAAGCGAAAGCGCGGGCGGCCGCACCGACCTGGGCGGCAGCGAGCAGCCGGTGCGCACCCTGGCCACCGTCAAGACGGCGCAGGAGATCGGCGCGCTGGACGTGGCGCTGAGCAACGGCCGCCGCGTCAAGCTGTCGGAGGTTGCCACCGTCAGCGACACCACGGCCGAACGGCGCGCCGCCGCCCTGCTCAATGGCAAGACGGTGGTGGGCTTCGAGGTGGCACGCAGCAAGGGCGAGAGCGAGGTGACCGTGGGCGCGGCCGTGCATGCGGCGCTGGCCGAGCTCAAGCTCCAGCATCCCGACATCGAGCTGACCCAGGCCTTCGACTTCGTCACGCCGGTGCAAGAGGAGTACGAGGGCTCGCTGCACCTGCTGTACGAGGGCGCCGTCCTGGCGGTGCTGGTGGTCTGGCTGTTCCTGCGCGACTGGCGCGCCACCTTCGTCTCGGCCATCGCCCTGCCCATGTCGGTGATCCCGGCCTTCATCGGCATGTACCTGCTGGGTTTTTCCATCAACGTCATCACGCTGCTGGCCCTGTCCCTGGTGGTGGGCATCCTGGTGGACGATGCCATCGTCGAGGTGGAGAACATCGTGCGCCACCTGCGCATGGGCAAGAGCCCTTACGAGGCGGCGATGGAGGCGGCCGACGAGATCGGCCTGGCGGTGATCGCGACCACGTTCACCCTGATCGCGGTTTTCCTTCCGACGGCCTTCATGAGCGGCGTGGCCGGCAAGTTCTTCAAGCAGTTCGGCTGGACCGCTTCGCTGGCGGTGTTTGCCTCGCTGGTGGTGGCGCGCGTGCTCACGCCCATGATGGCGGCCTACATGCTCAAGCCCATTGTCGGCGGCGAGGGCGAAGACCCGCGCTGGATGAAGATCTACATGGTCTGCGTCAACTGGAGCATGAAGCACAGGGTCAAGACCATGGTCCTGTCCACCCTGTTCTTCTTCGGCTCGGTGGCCCTGATCCCGCTGCTGCCCACCGGTTTCATCCCGCCCGACGACAACTCGCAGACCCAGGTCTACCTGGAGCTGCCGCCCGGCTCGACCCTGGCGCAGACCCAGGCCCTGGCCGAACAGGCGCGCCAGCTGATCGTCAAGGTCGACCACATCAAGAGCGTCTACACCACCATCGGCGGCGGCAGCGCCGGCACCGACCCCTTCGCCTCCTCCGGCGCGGCCGAGGCGCGCAAGGCCACTCTGACCATCTTGCTGGCCGAGCGTGGCGACCGGCCGCGCAAGCAGGGCATCGAGAACCAGATCCGCGCGGCGCTCGAACCCCTGCCCGGCGTGCGCAGCAAGGTCGGCCTGGGCGGCTCGGGCGAGAAGTACATCCTGGTGCTCAGCGGCGAGGACCCGCAGGCCCTGCAGGCCGCGGCCATGGCCGTCGAGAAGGACCTGCGCACCATCCCCGGCCTGGGCAGCGTGGCCTCCACCGCCAGCCTGATCCGGCCGGAGATCGCGGTGCGGCCGGACTTCGCCAAGGCCGCCGACCAGGGCGTGACCAGTTCCGCCATCGGCGAGACCCTGCGCATCGCCACCGCAGGCGACTACGACATCGCCCTGCCCAAGCTGAACCTCTCGCAACGCCAGGTGCCCATCGTGGTCAAGCTGCAGGAAGACGCCCGCAAGGACCTGTCGGTGCTGGAGCGGCTGTCGGTGCCGGGCACCCACGGGCCGGTGATGCTGGGCCAGGTCGCCACGCTGGAGATCACCGGCGGGCCGGCGGTGATCGACCGCTACGACCGCTCACGCAACGTGAACTTCGAGATCGAGCTGTCGGGCCTGCCGCTGGGCGACGTGACGCAGATGGTGCAGCAGCTGCCGGCGGTGAAGAACCTGCCGGCCGGCGTGTTCGTGCGCGAGGTCGGCGACGCCGAGGTCATGGGCGAGCTGTTTGCCAGCTTCGGCCTGGCGATGCTCACCGGCGTGCTGTGCATCTACATCGTGCTGGTGCTGCTGTTCAAGGACTTCCTGCACCCGGTGACGATTCTGGCGGCCTTGCCGCTGTCGCTGGGCGGCGCCTTCGTCGGCCTGCTGATCGCGCAGAAGAGCTTTTCCATGCCGTCCCTGATCGGCCTGATCATGCTGATGGGCATTGCCACCAAGAACTCCATCCTGCTGGTCGAGTACGCCATCGTCGCGCGCCGCTACCTGGGCATGAGCCGCTTCGACGCGCTGCTCGACGCCTGCCACAAGCGGGCCCGTCCCATCATCATGACCACCATCGCCATGGGTGCGGGCATGCTGCCCATCGCCATTGGCTTCGGCACGGCCGACCCGAGCTTTCGCTCACCGATGTCGATCGCGGTGATCGGCGGCCTGATCACTTCAACGGTGCTGTCGCTGCTGGTGATCCCCGTGATCTTCACCTACCTGGACGACCTGGAGCAGTTCATCGGCCGCATGGTGGGCAAGCTGCGCCGCCATCCGCGGCCGGTCACGCCCAAGCCTGCGCCCGACACCCCAGCCTGAGACGGCGCGCGGCCTGGCCTCTCAGGTGGAGGCCGGGGCCTCGCGCTTGCCGCCCGGGTGTTCGGCAAAGCGGGCTGCATCCGCGCCATGCACCGGGGCGCTGTCCTGCCAGGGCCAGCCGCCGAACTGGGTGCGGCGGTAGTCCTGCATGGTCTGCGCGATCTCGGCCTGCGTGTTCATCACAAAGGGGCCGTACTGCACGACGGGCTCGGCGATGGGCTTGCCCTGCAACAGAAGAAACTCAGCGACCTCGGCGCCGTTGACCAGATCGACCGCCACATCAGCGCGCAGCGCGATGGCCACGGGGCCCATGAGCTGCTGGCCGCCAACGGTCGCAGTCGCGCCCTTGAAGAAGTACAGCGTGCGCTGCGTGCCTTCGCCGGCTGCGGCCGGCAGGGTCCATTGCGCGCCCGGCTCCATGCGCAGGGTCCAGATGGCGACGTCGGCTTCGGGCCGTGCAGCCCAGGAGTCGGGTGGCGGCGGCAGCGGCGCGCCTGCACCTGCGAGCTGGCCGGCCACGGTCGACACCACGGTCTTGCGGCCGGCGCTGTCGGTGGCCACCAGGCGCGGGATGTCCTGACCCCAGAACATGGTGAAGTGCGGCTGGGCCATCTTGTTGGCCTTGGGCAGGTTCAGCCAGATCTGAAACAGCTCCAGCGGATTGGGCGCGTTGTCGTCGAGCAGAGGAAACATCTCGGCATGGACCACGCCCTGGCCGGCGGTGAGCCACTGCGCATCGCCCTGGCCGAAGCGCGCCCTGGCGCCCAGCGAATCGGAGTGGTCGATCAGGCCCTTGCGCACCACGGTGACGGTCTCGAAGCCGCGGTGCGGGTGGGCGGGGAAGCCCGGCACGCTGTCGCCGTGGTACATGCTCCAGCCGTCCTTGCGGCTGAAGTCCTGGCCGATGGCGCGGCCGTCCAGCGGCGCGGCCGGGCCCATGGCGCCGTTGCCCTGCGGGTAGGCGTCGTCGTGGTAGGCGCAAAACAGGAAGGGGTCGGCGGTTTCCCAGGGGAAGCCGAGGGGCTGGACGGAGAGCACGGGGCTGTTGGACATGGAAGGCCTTTCTCTCCCGAAGATAAGGCCTGGCCGCCGTGCTTTCAAGCGGCTAAAGGAGGTAGCGCGTCTCCCACCAGCTGAAGAGAACGTCGCGCAGGGCCGCGCCCAGGTCCTCGCCGTAATAGCGCTGCAGGCCGGCGGCCAGCAGGCTGGCGTGCTCTTGCTCGCTCAGCGCCAGCTCCAGCGGGCTGATGCGCAAAGGCACATTGGTGAAGCTGGCCTGGTAGCCGGGGTCGCGGCGCAACGCGCGCTCGGTGCGGATGTTGGGCTGGCGGAAATCCGCAGGCGTGCGCTGGTTGCTGTAGCTGGCCAGGGGCGGCACGCTGGCCAGGTCGCGCTCGCTGGCGCTCCAGATCTGGGCCTTCAGCGGCTTGAGAGAGAAGTTGCTGGTGCGCATGACGTCGGCGCCGCAGACATTGGGCACGGCCAGCACGTCCATCAGGGCCAGCAGGTCGACATGGTCGCCTGCCACCGTGGTCTGGCGCGTGATCTGGCCGCGCCCTTCACGCACCTCGGTGGACATGAAGAGATTGAAGGAGTCGTGCACGTCGTCGGGTGTGAGGCCGTACTCGCGCTGGGCTTCGGCCTGGATGTCGTGGCAGTTGGTGTGCACCGGCATGCCGTAGCTCGACTCGTACAGGTAGGCGCTGCAGCGCGGGAACAGCACGTCGTTGCAGCGCGCCGTGTCCTCCAGGATGTACATCATGGCGCGCTCGCGCGGCGGCGCCGACCACAGGAAGTGGCCGGTGGTGGGCAGCAGGCCATGCACGGTGCGGGTGCGGCCGGTGTGCATGGCCTCCTTGTAGTCGTGCATGTTGAAGCAGTTGAAGTCGGCGCACTGGCCGCCCTCGACCTGCTCGATGCGCAGCAGCTGGCCTTTGAGGACTTCCAGTGCCTTGCCTGTGCCTGGTTCGATGACGTGCTCGGCCAGCAGCGCGCGCTGCGTGGCCAGGCCTTGCAGCTCGGGCGCGGGTGCGGCCGGGCGCGGCGGCGCCGGCAGCTCCCGCTCGGCCAGGGCGCGCCGCACCATGGCGATGCGGTCGGCCGCCGCGCCCTGTGCGATGGCCCTGTCCATCAGTTCGAGTTGCTGCTGATTGAGCAGCAGGGTGACGGTGGTCTGGGGCATGGGAAGTCCTTGTTCGCAATTCTTGTATACGTGATTGGCACAGGAACTACGCAAACTATGTGCCCAGTTTTTCCTGCGCTTCCTCCTGGAAATGCATGGATTTGGTGCAAGAACGGCCGAAAACCGCTGGCACGTCCCTTGCGAGATGTGCGGCCACAGGTATACGTCAACACAGACCCACGCACCCATGCCGCCGCGCACACCGTCCACGCCCGCCCAGAAAGCCGAGCTCGCTTTCAAGGCCATGCACCGCGCCATCCTCGAGCAGGCGCTGGTGCCCGGCACCCGGCTGCCGGAGGACCAGCTGTGCAGCCAGTTCGGCGTCAGCCGCACCCTGGTGCGCGCCGTCCTGGGGCGGCTGGCGGCGCAGGGCCTGGTGGACACGGGCAACAAGCGCACGGCCACGGTGGCCCAGCCCAGCCTGGAAGAAGCCCGTGCCGTGTTCGAGGTGCGGCGCGGCCTGGAGGCGCAGGCCGTGGCCCTGGTGATCGAGCGCTGGCAGCCTGCCATGGGCGCCGTGCTGGAAGGCCATGTGCGCGAGGAGGAGTTGGCCGCGCGTGAAGGCCGGGTGCCGGTCTCGGCCCGCCTGGCCGGTGAGTTCCACACCACCATCGCCCAGCTGACCGGCAACCCGCTGCTGCAACGCTACCTGTCGGAGGTGGTGACGCGCTGCTCCCTGGTGCTGGCCGTCTATGGCCGGCCGCACCAAGCCGATTGCGCCTGCACCGAGCACCACGCGCTGATCGAGGCGCTGCGCAGCCGCGATGCAGTGCGCGCCGCCAGCTTGATGGCGGAGCACATGGACAACATCGAACGCCGTGCCCTGCTGCCCCAGGTGGCGGCGGGCGATGGCGACCTGGCCAGTGTGCTGTCGCGCTATGCCGGCGCGGTTGCCAGCACCACTGCCGGCGTGCCGCTGAAGGTGCGCGTGCCGGCCGCCGCCAGGCGGCGTGCCGCCGGCTGATCCTTTCTTTCACCACAACGCAACGGAGCCCGCAATGAAGAACTTCTCCATCGACCGCCGCCAGTTCCTTGGCCATAGCGCACTGGGCGCGGCCGGCCTTGCCGCGGCTGGCCTGCCCCTGGCCTCACTGGCCCAGGGCAAACCCGTGACCGTCGGCATCATCTATGTCGGCCCGCGCGACGACTTCGGCTGGAACCAGGCGCATGCCGTCGGCGCCGCGGCGCTGCGCCAGCTGCCCAATGTGAAGGTGGTGGAGGAAGAGAACGTGCCCGAGACCACGGCCGTGCGCAAGACGCTGGAGGCCATGGTGCAGTCCGATGGCGCCTCCCTGGTGTTCGGCACCTCCTTCGGCTACTTCGATCCCTTCATGATCGAGTCGGCCAAGAAGTACCCCAAGGTCGAATTCCGCCACCCCACCTCGCTGTGGTCGGCCGACAAGCACCCCATGAACCTGGGCGGCTACTTCTGCTTCCTGGACCAGGCCCACTACGTCAACGGCATCGCCGCGGGCCTGTCCACCACCAGCAACAAGATCGGCTACGTCGCCGCCAAGCCCATCCCCATCGTGCTGCGCAACATCAACGCCTTCACCCTGGGCGTGCGCAAGGTCAACCCGCAGGCCACAGTGCAGCTGATCATCACCGGTGAATGGTCGATGTCGGTGCGCGAGGCCGAAGCGACGAATTCGCTGATCAACGCCGGTTGCGATGTCATCGCCTGCCACGTCGACAGCCCCAAGGTCATCATCGAGACGGCCGAGCGCAAGGGCATCAAGACCGTGGGCCACAACGCCAACCAGGCCAAACTGGCACCCAAGGGCTTCATCACCGGCGCCGAGAACAAGTGGGAGACGGTCTACAAGTCCTTTGCCGGCCAGATCGCCAAGGGCGAGAAACTGCCCAACACCTTTTTCGGCGGCTACGACAAGGACATGGTGGCCAGCACGCCCTTTGGCGCCGGCGCCAGCGACAAGGCGCGCAATGCCGCCACGGCTGCCATCGCCGAGCTCAAGGCCGGCAAGCCGATCTTTGTCGGCCCGATCAAGAGCAACACCGGCAAGGTCGTGGTCGACAAGAGCTACGGTCTGTACGACCCCTTCCTGGACCGCATCGACTTCCTGGTCGAAGGCGTGAACGGCAAGATCTGAGGCCGCGCCCGGCGCCCGGCCTTCGCCTCAGTGGTGGTGGCCGTGCTCGCCGTGCACGTGCTTGTGGGCGATCTCTTCGGCGCTGGCCGCGCGCACGCCCGTCACCTTCAGCGTGAAGCGAAGCTCGCGGCCGGCCAGCGGGTGGTTGCCGTCCAGGTGCACGGTCGCTCCCTTGATCTTCATGACGTGAAAGACGTGGGGATCGCCGGCATCGGTGCGGCCCTCGAGCTGGCCGCCGACCTTGACGCCGGGCGGGAACTCGCTCTTGGGAATGGTGCGCACCAGGGCCTCGTCGCGCTGGCCGAAGGCGTCCTCGGGCTGCAACTGGAGCGTGACCTGGAAGCCCGCCTCCTGGCCGTCCAGGGCCGCCTCGATCTTGGGCAAGGTGTTCTCATAGCCGCCGTGCAGGTAGACCATGGGGTCCTTGCTGGCTTCGATGAGCTTGCCGCTGGCCTCGGCGACCTTGTATTGCAGGGTGACGACGGTGTCTTTTTCGATCTTCATGCGCCCATTTTGCCGCGAACCCGGAACTAGGCGCCGAAGCCGCCGACCGGGCGGGCACAATGGGGCATGCACACAGGCGCCCCCACCCTGCAGGCGCCGCCACCCGCGCCCGCTTCGATTGCCGCACCGGTTGCGGCCCCGGCCCCGACCGCTCCAACCGAACCCTTGCTCTTGACGGCTGCGCGCGTCTGCACCTTTCTGGGCGACAGGCTGCTGACCAATGCCAGCGGCTTCTTTTTCCAGCGCGGCGAGCGGCTGTTCCTGGTGACCAGCCGGCACGTCATGCTGGACGAGCCGAGCAAGCATTTCCCTGACCGCATCGAGATCGAACTGCACATCGACGCGGCCAACATGGCGCGCTCGACCGGCTTTTCCATGCCGCTGTACCGCGACGGCAAGAGCCTTTGGCGCCAGGGCGAGGACAAGGCCGGCGAGATCGACGTGGCCATGCTGGAGATCCAGCGCACGGCCCTGCCCCGCAGCGCGGTCTACAGCGCGTTCACGCCGCAGCACCTGCACGACGGCGTGGCGCCGGTGGAGGTCGGCGCCTCGCTGCTGGTGGTGGGTTTTCCGCTGGGCTTTCACGACACCCTGCACCACATGCCCGTGGTGCGCCACGCGGTGGTTGCTTCCTCCTTCGGCCTGCGCTTCCAGGGCAAGGGCTATTTCCTCACCGATGCCCGGACCCACCGCGGCACCAGCGGCGCGCCGGTCGTGATGCGCGCCCCCCAGGGCACGGCGCAGGGAGGCCTGCCCTGGCTGTTGCTGGGCGTGCACTCGGCCCGGCTGGACGTGGGTTCGCGCGACCTGCAGCTCGATGAGGCCCTGGGCCTGAACTGCGCCTGGTACGCCGACATCCTGATGACCCTGAGCGAGCGCTGAGCACGTCGCGGTCTGTAGCCGAAAGCTGCAACCCGGCCTCGGTTTTGTCCTACAGAACGTTAGCGCTTGCTTGCTAGGCTTGACGCATGAAATCTGTGAAAGACAAAAGCCGCAACACCGCCGCGTCACCCAGCGCGGCGCCGCGGCAGGAATTCGAGGTGGCCTACTTCACCAAGGAGCTGGGCCGCCCGCTGCAGCGCAAGATGCTGGAACGCCAGTTGGCTGCGCTAGGTGAGGGGCACCAGGCGTCTGGCAGCCATGGCGAGGATGCCGGAACCGATGCGGTCCGCGTCCCGCCCCAGGCCGACCGCGCCGGCTGAACGGCGCGGCACATCAGCTGCGCGGCGGCCACTGGTCGTACAGGCGTGCGGCGACCCGCTCCCCCCACAGCTCCAGCTGCGCCGGCGTGCCCCGGTGCACCTGGTTGGCGGCGGCGCCGCGCACATAGCCCAGCGCCACGCAGGCACCGGCCAGCGGACTGAAGCCGCAGGAGCTGATGTCGCCGGCATTGCGGCCGTCCAGCAAGATGGTCTCGCCGCCCCAGGGCCAGGCCCCTACGTCCTCCAACACCAGGCTCACCAGCTTCTTGCGCAGGGGCTGGCCCTGCGCGGCCAGCAACGCCTGTTTGCCGGTGAAGTCCTGCGGCTTGTCCAGCTTGACGCTGAAAGCCAGGCCGGCCTCCCAGGGCGTTTCATCGGGGCCGAGCTCGGCCCCCCAGGCGCGCCGCGCCTGCTCGATTCGCAGTGCGTCCAGCGCGTAGTAGCCAGCGTCGCGCAGGCCCAGGTCCTGCCCGGCCTCATGCAGCGCCAGGTAGACATGGCGCGCCATCTCCACCGGCACATAGAGCTCGAAGCCGGGGCCGCCGACATAGCTCATGCGGGCGGCACGCACCCGGGCGAAGCCCAGGTCGATCTCGCGGGTCCAGGAAAACTTCAAGGCCTCGGGTGACAGGTCGTCGGGGCTGACCCGTGTCAGCAGTTCGCGGGCCTTGGGGCCCATCACAGACAACACACAGGTCATCGCCGACACATCGGTCAGCACGGCGTGCTCGGCTTCGCCGATGTGGCGGCTGATCCAGTCGTGGTCGCGCGTGGCCTGGGCAGAACCGGTGATGATGAGGAAGCGGTCCGCCGCCTGGCGGATCACGGTCAGGTCGCTTTCAAAGCCGCCGCGCGCGTTGAGCATGGCGGTGTAGACCATCTTGTCCACCGGCACGTCCATCTGGTTGGCGCACAGCCGCTGCAGCAAGGACAGGGCGTCGCGGCCTTGCAGCAGCAGCTTGGAAAACGAGCTCTGGTCGTACAGGGCCACGGCTTCGCGCGTGGCCTTCTGCTCGGCCTGCATCCAGGGCAACCAGCCGGGTGTGTCCAGGCTGTCTTCGGGGCGCGCGGCGCCGGCGGGTTTGAAGTAATTGGCGCGTTCCCAGCCGTTCTTGCTGCCGAACTCCGCGCGCTTGGCGGCCAGCAGGTCGTACAGCGGCGAGGTGCGCAGCGGCCGCGCCGTCTGCAGCTCCTGGCGCGGCCAGCGCATCGCATAGTGCAGGCCCAGGGTCTCGCCTGTGCGCTCGGCCAGTGCCCGGCGGTTGCCTGTGAAACTGCCGAAGCGGCGCACGTCCACGTCCCACAGATCGGTCGACGGCTCGCCACCGGTGATCCATTCGGCCATCAGGCGGCCGGCGCCGCCGCTGTTGGCGATGCCGGCCGAATTGAAGCCGGCGCAGACGAAATAGTTGCGCAGTTCCGGCGCCTCACCCAGGATGAAGTTGCCGTCGGGTGTGAAGCTCTCGGGCCCATTGAGCAGCATCTTGACCTCGGCTGTCTCCAGGCAGGGCGTGCGGTGCAGGGCGGCCGTCATCAGCGGCTCGAACTGGTCCCAGTCCTCGCCCAGCAGCTCGAACTGGAACGTGCTGGGGATGGGGTCCATCTTCCAGGGCTTGGCCTGGGGCTCGAAGCCGCCCATCACCAGGCCGCCGACTTCTTCCTTGTAGTAGATGTAGCCGTCCGGGTCACGCATCACCGGTAGCATGGGATGCACGCCGGGGATCTGGCCGGTGACGATGTAGAAATGCTCGGCCGAGTACAGCGGCACGTTGACGCCGGCCAGCTTGCCGAACTGCCGGGCCCACTGGCCGGCGCAGTTGACGATGACATTGCAGCGCACCTCGCCCTGGGCGGTGCGCACGCCCGCAGCGCGGCCCTTCTCGGTCAGCACGCCGCTGACCTCGATGCCCTCGGCGATTTTCACGCCGCGGTTGCGCGCGCCCTTGGCCAGGGACATGCACAGGTCGGCGGGATTGGCCTTGCCGTCGCCCGGCAGCCAGAGCGCGCCCTGCAGGTCGTCGGTGCGCATCACCGGCCATTTCTCGCCTGCCTCGCCCGGTGAAATCTCATGGCATTCCACGCCGAAGCTGCGCGCCATGGCCAGCTGCTTGCGCAGCACCTTCATGCGCTCGGGCGTGCGCGCCACGTTGACGCTGCCGCACTGCTTCCAGCCGGTGGCCAGGCCGGTCTCGGCCTCCAGCGTGGCGTACAGCTCGATGCCGTACTTGCTCATCTGGGTCATGGTCCGGTTGGGGCGCATCTGGCCGACCAGGCCGGCCGCGTGCCAGGTCGTGCCGCTGGTCAGCTTGCCCTGCTCCAGCAGCAGCACGTCGGTGCGGCCCAGCTTGGCCAGGTGGTAGGCCACCGAGCAGCCGGCAATGCCGCCGCCGACGATGACGATGTCAGCATGGGTCGGAAGTGTCATGGTGTCATCCCATTCTCAAGGCCATCACGCCCAGCACGATCACGCCCGTGCCCATGGCCCGGCGCACGGTGAAGGCTTCTTTCAAAAACCAGCTGCCCAGCAGGGCTGCGAACAGCACCGAGGTCTCGCGCAGGGCCGCCACGGTGGCGACCGGCGCGCGGCTCATGGCCCACAGGGCGATGCCGTAGGAGCCGAAGGATGCGACCGCCGCCCCGGCCGCCACCGGCAGGCGGGCGCGCGCATAGGGCCATGCCACCGCGCCGCCGCGGCGCATGAAGACGATGAGGGCAAAGGGCCAGCCGTCCAGCACGAACAGGGCTGCGACGTACTGCAGCGCATTGCCGCCGCCCGTGTAGGAGGCGCGTGAGCCCAGCGCGTCGACCACGGTGTAGACCGCGATGATCACGGCATTGCTCAGTGCAAAGCCCACGGCACGCGGCCGTTCCATGGCGTGGCGCGACAGGCCCAAGGCCAGCACGCCGCAGCTCACGGCCAGCACGCCGGCCCAGGCCAATGGGCTCAGGCGCTCGCCCAGCATCAGGCTGGACGACAGTGCCACGAGCAAGGGCGCGGTGCCACGCATCAGCGGATAGGTCAGGCCCAGGTCGCCGTGCTTGTAGGCGCCGGTCAGCGCGATGTAGTAGCCGATGTGGATGACCACCGAGGCGAGGATGTAAGGCCAGGCCGCCGCCGGCGGCCAGCCGGTGAGCAGCACCAGCGGAATCGCCAGCAGCGAGCCCACCAGGTGGATGACGGCCGTGTCCAGCGCCTTGTCGGGGCTGGACTTGACCAGCGCGTTCCAGCTGGCGTGCAGCAGCGCGCCGAACAGCACGGCCGCGACCAGGGTCCAGGTCAGGCCCATCGGCCTTGCGCAGCTGGCGGGCAGGCGCCGGCGCCCGTCATTGCGCCAGGGCGCAGCGGCGGGCGCGTGCCAGGTAGTGCGACAGCGGCGGCGTTGTCAGGCCGCCCTCCTTGGCCAGGTCGTCCCAGATGCGCACGCGCACGGCCTGGATGGCCCCGGGCTGGCCGATGAAGGTCTGTGCCTGGTCTTCGCTGAAGATGCCGCCTTGCAGCACCAGCGAGCGCTTGGAGTCGGTCGACAGGGCGTCGTAGTAGCCCGGATGGGTGGCGCACAGATAGCGCTTGGCGTCCACATGCAGGCGGATGGGGTCGGTGACGGCGGCGCCGAACAGGCCACGCAGAAAGGGCAGGGCCCGGTACTGGTGCAGGTCGTCCACGCCCTGCAGGGTGGGGTTGGCGCCGAAGTCGTGCAGCATGTGGCCCAGGTCGTGCAGCAAGGCGGCTGTCACCAGCTCGTCCTCAGCGTCCTCGTTCTCGGCAAGCATGGCCGACTGCAGTGCATGCGCGAGCTGTGTGACGGGCTCGCCGTCGTACTGTTCGCCGCCCCGGGTGAGGAACAGTTGCTCGATATCAGGAAGGCTCAGCGCCATGGCGACCTCTTGAAGTTCAGACCCAGGGCAGCGAATAGGTCTTGAGATTGGTGAAGCTTTTCATCGCTTCCTGCACCCCTTCCTTGTAGCCCAGGCCCGAGTCCTTGATGCCACCGAAGGGCGTGAGCTCCAGCCTGTAGCCCGGCACCTCGCGCACATTGACGCTGCCCACATGCAGCTCATTGATGAAGCGGGTGATGTAGTCCAGGCGGTTGGTGCACACCGAGCTGGACAGGCCGTAGGCCGTGCCGTTGGAGATGGCGATGGCCTCGTCAATGGTCTTGAAGCGGATGATGGGCGAGACCGGGCCGAAGGTCTCTTCCCGCGCCACCGTCATCTCCGGCATGACGTTGTCGATCACCGTGGGCGCGTACAGCGCGCCGCTGCGCTGGTTGCCCACCAGCAGGCGGGCGCCCTGGCCCACGGCCTCCTGCACGCGCTCCTCGAAGGAACGGGCCGCCGCCTCGTCGATCACCGTGCCCATCTCGTTGGCCTTGTCCATGGGGTCGCCGAACTTCCAGGCCCGGGTTTTCTCCACCACCTGCTCGGTGAAGCGGCCAGCGACGGCCTCGTGCACCAGCATGCGCTTGACGGCCGTGCAGCGCTGGCCGGAGTTCTTGTACGAGCCCTGCACCGCCAGTGTCGACGCTTCGTCGATGTCGGCGTCCTCCATCACGATGATGGGGTCATTGCCGCCCAGCTCCAGCACCACGCGGCGGTAGCCGGCTTTGGCGGCGATGTACTTTCCGATGGCGACGCCGCCGGTGAAGGTCACCAGATCGACCATCGGGTTGGTGATCAGCTCGTCGGCGATCTCGCGTGGGTCACCCGTCACCACGCTGAGCATCTCGGGCGGCAGGCCTGCCTCGTACAGGATGTCGGCGAACAGGATGGCCGAGAACGGCACCTTCTCCGAGGGCTTGAGCACCATGCGGTTGTTGGTGGCGATGGACGGCACGACCTTGTGCGCCACCTGGTTCATCGGGTGGTTGAAGGGTGTGATGGCGGTGATCACGCCCAGCAGGGGCGAGCGCTGGGTGTAGACGCGGCGCTTCTTGCCGTGCGGCGTCAGGTCGCAGCTGAAGATCTGGCCGTCGTCCCTGAGCGCCTCGGTGGCGCCGAACAGCAGCACGTCGGACACGCGGCCGGCCTCGTAGATGGCGTCCTTGATGCACAGGCCGGCTTCGGCGGTGATCAGGGCGGCCACTTCATGGAGGCGGTCGCGGATGATGGCGGCGGCCTTGTTGAGGATGGCGGCGCGCTCGTAGCGCGTCAGCTTGGGCTGGCAGGCATGGGCGATGGCGAAGGCCTCGCGCACCTCCTCCAGCGTGGCCTTGGGCACGCTGCCGATGGCCTGGCCGGTGTAGGGGTTGCCGACCTCGATCGCGCGTTCACGGCCGGCCCCGACCTTGCGGCCGGCGATGCGCATGGCGTCCAGGCCCTTGTCGCGGATGTAGCTGGAGATGTCACTCATGGCTTGTGCGTGGGTTACTGCGCGTAGTTGAGCGCCAGGTCGAAAGCGTCGAAGTTGCGCAGCCGCCGCTCGCCGTCCAGGCCGGGCAGCGGCCGGTTGACGATCAGGGGCACGCGCTGCTCGCTCATGCCGCCGTGCGAGCGCAGCGGCGCGTCCAGGCCCGACAGGTCGTGTTTGCTGGCCGAGGTGCCGATGACGGTGAAGCGCTCGGAGACGCAGACGATGTCGCCGATGCGGTCGGCCGGCAGCTCGAATTTCGCAGCAGCCTGCTCGCGGGTGAGCACGACCTCCATGCCGTTGCGCTCCTGCAGGCGGGTGACCAGGCCGGCCACGTCGCTGCCTGCCGGCAGGTAGATGGTCGCGAAGGAGCCGAGCGCGCCATGGTGAACCACATAGGGGTCGGTGATGGGCAGGATAACGCGCGCGACGCCCGTGCCCAGCGCCTTGTCGCACCAGTCCTGCAGGTAGATCACGTCGGGTGTGCCGTCCAGCGCCACCTTGGCGTTCATGCCATGGTCGGCGGTGAGCACGATCACGCAGCCCATCTCGTCGAGCTGGGCCAGATAGCCGTCCATCATGGTGTAGAACGCGTTGGCGCCGGGCGTGCCGGGCGCGTGCTTGTGCTGCACGTAGTCGGTGGTCGACAGGTACATCACGTCGGGGCGGCGCGTTTGCATCAGCTTGACGCCGGCGGCAAAGACGAACTCCGACAGATCGGCGCTGTACACGCTGGGCACGGGCTTGCCCACCAGGCCCAGCACATCGGCGATGCCGTTTTCTTCCAGCGTCACCTGGTCGGCCTTCTCGGAGGAAAAGCAGATGCCCTTCATCTTGTGGCCCAGCAGCTTGCGCAGCTTGTCCTTGGCGGTGACCACGGCCACCGACTTGCCGGCGTCGGCCAGTGCCGCCAGCAGGGTGGGCGCGCGCAGCCATTTCGGGTCGTTCATCATGACCTCGGTGCCGCTTTCCATGTCGAACAGGTAGTTGCCGCAGATGCCGTGCACGCTGGGCGGTGCGCCGGTGACGATGGACAGATTGTTCGGGTTGGTGAAGCTGGGCACCACGCAGTCGGCGGTCAGGCCCGCGCCCTTGGCCAGGGTGCGCTTGAGCCAGGGCATGTGGCCGGTGGCCACGGCCTGGGCCAGGTAGTCGGGCTCGCAGCCGTCGACGCAGACGACGACGGTGGGTGCGGCGGGCAGCTTGTAGCTGCGGTTATTGACGTTCAGCACGGTGGGTCTTTCCGGGTTTTGCGCCGCTAGCGGCGTCGTCTTTGGCGCGCGACTGGCGGCGCAGGTCGTTTTCGATCGTGCGGTCCTTGCTGTCCATCACATGGTCGAACATGGCGCGCCCGGCGGCGTCGGCATCGCCCGAGGCGATGGCCTTGAGGATCTGGCGGTGCTCGCTGGCCGAGATCGGCAGCAGCCAGCCGTCGGCCAGGTTCAGGCGGCGAAACAGCGACAGCTCCTTGATCAGCTTGCGGTAGATGGCGGTGAGCTTGCTGTTGCCGGCCATCTCCACCAGCCGGTCGTGGAACTTCAGGTTCAGCAGGTGGTAGTTGTAGGCGTCCGTGGCCTTGACGGCCTTTTCCATGGCGTCGACCAGGGCCTTGAGTTCCTTTTTCTGTGCGGGCGTGCTGTCGCGCGCCAGCTTGCGGCCCACCAGTTCGTCCATGGCCGCGCGCAGGTCGAAGATCTCCACTGCCTCATCGATCGGAATGTCGCGCACGAAGACACCCCGGTTCTTCTCGTTGCGCACCAGGCCGGCTTCCTCCAGCATGCGGAAGGCCTCGCGCACCGGGCCGCGCGACACACCCATTTTTTCCGCCAGCGTGGCCTCGATCAGCTTGCTGCCCGGCGCGTATTCGCCCTGCAGGATGGCGCGCTCGATTTCCTGCTGCACCACGGTGGTGAGCGAACTGGTCTGCAACAGCGCAATGGTGGGATGGGGCACCGCATTCATGCCCCGAATTAAAGCAGCATTCGCCAGATTGTCAACAATCTGCAAAAAACAATTGACAACAATTTGCGTGCGGATTTAAATGAAGTCAGACGCGTGAGGCGAGGGAGGTCGCAACAGACCAGTGCCATCGCGCCGTCATTTCCTGTTCCCGGCATCGACATCTTTTTTGTTCTGAAGAGGAGTTACCGAATGCGTCCGTCTCTTGCACTCAAATCCCTTGCCTTCGCCATCGCCGCCGTATGCGCCGGCGCGGCCTTCGCCCAGAAGACCCAGCTGCTGGTCTACACGGCGCTGGAGACCGACCAGCTCAAGGCCTACCAGGAGGGCTTCAACAAGTCCAACCCGGACATCGAGATCAAGTGGGTGCGCGACTCCACCGGCGTCATCACCGCCAAGCTGCTGGCCGAGAAGGCCAATCCGCAGGCCGACGCGGTGATGGGTGTGGCCGCTTCCAGCCTGGCGCTGCTCGACAGCCAGGGCATGCTCATTCCCTACGCGCCGCTCAACCTCGACGGCATCATGAGCCAGTACAAGGACAAGAAGACGCCGCCGGCCTGGTTCGGCATGGACGTCTGGGGCGCCACGATCTGCTTCAACACGGTCGAAGCCCAGAAGAAGAACATCCCCAAGCCGGAAACCTGGAAAGACCTGACCAAGCCGGTCTACAAGGGCCAGGTCGTCATGCCCAACCCGGCTTCCAGCGGCACCGGCTACTTCGATGTCACCGCCTGGCTCTCGCTGTTCGGCGACGACAAGGGCAAGGGCGGCGGCTGGAAGTACATGGACGGCCTGCACGAGAACATCGCCCAGTACACGCATTCGGGCTCCAAGCCCTGCAACATGGCGGCCTCCGGTGAGTTCGTGGTCGGCATCTCCTTCGAGTACCGCGGCAACGCCAACAAGGCCAAGGGCGCGCCCATCGACCTGGTGTTCCCCAAGGAAGGCCTGGGCTGGGACCTGGAAGCCTTCGCCATCCACAAGGGCACGAAGAAGCTGGAGGCCGCCAAGAAGCTGGCCGACTGGGCATCGAGCAAGGACGCGATGATGCTGTACGGCAAGAACTTCGCCATCACCGCCCAGCCCGGCCTGGCGCCGCCGCTGGCCAACGTGCCCAAGGACTACGAGGCCCGCCTGGTGAAGATGGACTTCAAGTGGGCCGCCGACAACCGCGAGCGCATCCTCGACGAGTGGACCAAGCGCTACAACTCCAAATCGGAAAAGCGCTGACCCGTCCTGAGCCGGCCGCGGCGCTGTGCGCCCGCGGCCTTTGCCGGTTGCCTGCATGACCCACGACCTGTATCTCGACCTGCGCGGCATCGCAAAGGAATTCGGCAGCTTCACGGCGCTGAAAAACATCAACCTGCAGATCCGCAAGGGCGAGTTCGTCTGCTTTCTCGGCCCCTCGGGCTGCGGCAAGACGACGCTGCTGCGCATCATCGCGGGCCTGGAGGTGCAGACGCGCGGCGACATCTTCCAGGACGGCAAGGACATCTCCACCCTGCCGCCCGCCCAGCGCGACTACGGCATCGTGTTCCAGAGCTACGCGCTGTTCCCCAACCTGAGCGTGGCTGACAACGTGGCCTACGGCCTGGTCAACCGCAAGACGCCCAAGGCGCAGGTCAGGCAGCGCGTGACCGAGCTGGTCAAGCTGGTCGGCCTGCCGGGCAGCGAGCCCAAATACCCGGGCCAGCTCTCGGGCGGCCAGCAACAGCGCATCGCCCTGGCGCGCGCGCTGGCGACCAGGCCCGGGCTGCTGCTGCTGGACGAGCCGCTGTCGGCGCTGGATGCGCTGGAGCGCGTGCGCCTGCGCGGCGAGATCCGCGCGCTGCAGCAGCAACTGGGCGTGACCACCATCATGGTCACGCACGATCAGGAGGAGGCGCTGTCGGTGGCCGACCGCATCGTCGTCATGAACCACGGCGTGATCGAGCAGGTGGGCACGCCCACCGAGGTCTACCGCGAACCGGCCTCGCCCTTTGTCGCCGATTTCGTCGGCAAGGCCAACGTCATCCAGGGCGAGGTCAGGGACGGCACCCTGCATGCGGGGGGCTTTCGCTTCGGCGGCTCCGGCGAGAACCGCTCCGTGCGCGTCTACCTGCGACCGGAAGACGTGCTGGCGCGGCCGATCGCCGAGGGTGATCCGCACGTGTTCGACGCCAGCATCGACAAGATCGACTTCCTCGGCTCTTACTGCCACGTCCATGTGAGCACGCCGACGGTCGCGCCCCAGGGGCTGATGGTCTATCTGTCGCTCAACTACCTGGCCGAGCACTCGCTGCAGGTGGGCTCGCCCCTGCGCCTGCGCCTGCTCGAAGAGCGCGTCAAGGTGTTCTGAGCAGGTTCATGACCGTCCTGTCGCAACCCGGCTCCGAGATCCGCCAGAAGGCGCACTGGAGCGACCGTCTCGCCTATGCCGCGCTGGCGGTGGTGGGCCTGGTGCTCATCGCCTTCCTGGCCTTTCCGCTGTTCGCCATCCTGAGCCAGTCGTTCCAGGGCAAGAACGGCGAGCCCGTCGGCCTGGCCAATTTCATCGCCTATGCCCGCACGCCGGACCTGCTGCAAAGTCTGTGGAACAGCGTCTGGGTGGCGGCCATGGTCACGGCCATCGTGGTGCCGCTGACATTCACCTTCGCCTACGCGATCACGCGCTCCTGCATGCGGTTCAAGGGGTTGTTCCGTGGCATCACCCTGATCCCGCTGCTGGCGCCTTCGCTGCTGTCGGCCATCTCGCTGATCTACTGGTTCGGCAACCAGGGCGCGCTCAAGAGCTGGATGCCGGCCCTGGGTCTGGACGGCATCTACGGCGCGCAGGGCATCGTCATCGCCGAATGCTTCGCGCTGTTCCCGCACACGCTGATGATCCTGGTGACGGCGCTGACGCTGGCCGATGCCCGCCTCTACGAAGCGGCCGACGCCATGGGCACGACGGCGGCGCGCAAGTTCTTCACCATCACCCTGCCCGGCGCCAAGTACGGCCTGATTTCGGCGGCGCTGGTGACCTTCACCCTGGTCGTCACCGACTTCGGCATCCCCAAGGTGGTGGGCGGCAACTTCAACATGCTGGCCACCGATGTCTTCAAGCTGGTCATCGGCCAGCAGGACTTCTCCAAGGGCGCGGTTGTCGCCATCTTGCTGCTGGCGCCGGCCGTGTTCACCTTCGGCATTGACTTCCTGATCCAGCGCAAGCAGACCGCCATGCTCGGCGCGCGCGCCGTGCCCTACCGGCCCAGCCCCTCGCGCGGCTTCGACGCCGCGATGACGGCTTACTGCGTGCTCATCGCGCTGTTGATGCTGGCGATGCTGGGCATGGCCATCTTCGCGTCCTTTGCCAGCTTCTGGCCGTACAACCTCACGCCCAGCTTCAAGCACTATGTGTACGGCCTGGTGGAAAACGAAGTGGGCGAGGGCTTCATCAACAGCATCAAGATGGCGGCCGGCACGGCGGTGTTCGGTACCGCCCTGGTCTTTGGCAGCGCCTACCTGCTCGAAAAGACCCGCGGCATGGCGCCGCTGCGCGCCTTCGTGCGGCTGATGGCCATGCTGCCGATGGCGGTTCCCGGCCTGGTCCTGGGCCTGGGCTACATCTTCTTTTTCAACCTGCCGGACAACCCGCTCAACGGCCTGTACCACACGCTCACCCTGCTCACGCTGTGCACCATCGTTCAC
This sequence comes from uncultured Ramlibacter sp., assembly GCF_936925435.1. GTDB lineage: Bacteria > Pseudomonadota > Gammaproteobacteria > Burkholderiales > Burkholderiaceae_C > Ramlibacter. Next base: position 77,508 of record NZ_CAKZHQ010000024.1, read on the forward strand.
TTCTACACGACGGGCCACCTGACCGCCATCACCGCGCTCAAGGCGCTGGACCCGGAGTTCGAAGCGGTGTCGGCCTCGCTCAAGGTGCCGTTTTTCAAGACCTTCTGGCGCGTCACCCTGCCGATCTGCACGCCGGCCCTGGTGGACATCGCCCGCTACTTTTTCATCAACGCCATGACAACGATCTCGGCCGTGGTGTTCCTGTATTCGCCGGAAACCAAGGTCGCCTCGATCGCCATCCTGAACATGGACGAGGCCGGCGAGCTGGGACCGGCCGCCGCCATGGCGGTGCTGATCCTGGGCATCTCCTCGGTCGCCACCGTGCTCTTCATGTTGCTGGGCAAATGGGTGGACAAGCGGACCCAGGCCTGGCGCACCACGACCCGTTGAACCCCGACTGACAGAGAACAACATGGACAGAGACAAGATCCTCCTGACGCCCGGCCCGCTGACCACCACGCTGCGTACCAAGCTCGCCATGCTGCGCGATTGGGGATCGTGGGACGCGGACTTCAACGCCGTCACGGCGCGCGTGCGCCAGAGTCTGCTCAAGATCATCCACGGCGAGGACAGCCACGTGGTGGTTCCGCTGCAGGGCAGCGGCACGTTCAGCGTGGAAGCGGCGGTGGCCACTGTCGTGCCGCGCGACGGCCATGTGTTGGTGCTGGACAACGGCGCCTACTGCAAGCGGGCCGCGCGCCTGACAACGCTGATGGGCCGCCGCTGCACGGTGCTGGACTTCGACGAGGCAGCCCCCGTCGATGCGGCGGCACTCGAAGCGGCACTGAAGGCCGACGCCAGCATCAGCCACGTGGTGCTGATCCATTGCGAGACCGGCGCCGGCGTGCACAACCCCCTGCAGGCGGTGGCCGATGTCTGCGAGCAGCACGGCAAGGGACTGATCGTCGACGCCATGAGTTCCTTCGCGGCCCTGCCCATCGATGCGCGCGCGGTTCGCTTCGACGCCCTGGTCGCCGCCAGCGGCAAGTGCCTGGAAGGCGTGCCCGGCATGGGATTTGTCTTTCTGCGCAAGGCCATCCTGGACGGCTGCGCCGGCCGCAGCCAGTCGCTGGCCATGGACCTGCACGACCAGTACGTCTACATGGAAAAGACCGGCCAGTGGCGCTTCACGCCGCCCACCCACGTGGTGGTGGCGCTGGCCGAAGCCATTGCCCAGTTCGAGGAAGAGGGCGGCCAGCCGGCGCGGCTGGCGCGTTACACCCGCAACTACCAGACGCTGGTCCACGGCATGGCCCGGCTGGGCTTCATGCCCTTCCTGGACCCGTCGGTGCAGGCGCCCATCATCGTCACCTTCCATGCCCCGGGCGATGCGCGCTACGACTTCAAGGCCTTCTACGCCGCCGCCCGCGCGCGCGGCTTCCTGCTCTACCCGGGCAAGCTCACACAGGTCGAAACTTTTCGCGTAGGCTGTATCGGCGCGATCGGCAGCGACGAAATGGAGCAGGCAGTCCACGCTGTTGCCCTCGCACTGGAAGACATGGGTATCGCCTCGGGCGAGCCCGCGATCTGAGCCCACCAACCTGAGGAAGACCATGGCCCCCAAAGTCCATCCAGCGCTCGCTGCCGTGCGCAAGTCCGGCGCCAACAAGGTCAAGGTGGCGGTCAGCGACATCGACGGCGTCCTGCGCGGCAAGTACCTGCACAAGGGCAAGTTCGAGGGCGCGGTCGATGGCGGCTTCGGCTTCTGCGACGTGGTGCTGGGCTGGGACATGACGGACACCTGCTACGACAACACTCAGGTGACGGGCTGGCAGCATGGCTTTCCCGATGCTCTGGCGCGGCTGGACCTGTCCACGCACCGCAAGGTGCCCTGGGACAAGGGCGTCGATTTCTTCCTGGGTGAGTTCGTCAACGCGGACGGCACGCCGCATGCGGTGTGCCCGCGCCAAACCCTCAAGCGCGTTCTCAAACGCGCCGAGAAGATGGGCTTCATGCCGATGACGGGGATGGAGTTCGAGTGGTTCAATTTCCTGGAGACGCCGCAGAGCTGGGCCGCCAAGAAGGGCGTGGGCCCGGAACAGCTCACGCCAGGCATGTTCGGCTATTCGCTGCTGCGCATGAACCAGAACCAGGGCTTCTTCAATGCGCTGATGGACGAGATGCAGGCCTTCGACGTGCCGATCGAAGGCCTGCACACCGAGACCGGTCCCGGCGTCTACGAAGTGGCCATAGCCTTTTCCGAAGCTCTGGCACAGGCCGACCGCGCCATCCTGTTCAAGACCGGCGCCAAGGAGATCGGCGCGCGCTTTGGCATCATGCCCAGCTTCATGGCCAAGCCCAACCAGCAGCTGCCCGGCTGCAGCGGCCACATCCACCAGAGCCTGTCGGACGGCAAGACCAATCTCTTCTACGACGCGAAGAGCCCGCGCAAGATGAGCAAGCTTTTCGAGAGCTACGTCGCCGGGCAGGTGGCCTGCATGATGGAGTTCGGGCCGATGATCTGGCCGACCATCAACAGCTACAAGCGCCTGGTTGACGGCTTCTGGGCGCCGGTCAAGCCGACCTGGGGCATGGACAACCGCACGGCGAGCTTTCGCGTCATTGCCGGCAGCCCGAAGGCGACGCGGCTGGAAACCCGCTGCCCCGGCGCGGACGTGAATCCCTACCTGGCCATGGCCGCCGTGATCGCGGCCGGCCTGCACGGGGTCGAGAAGGGCCTGAAGCTGGGCGCGCCCATCACCGGCACCAACGCCGGCGCTGAAAAAATTCCGCGCGCGCCGCGCACACTGATCGAAACCACCCGCATCTTCGAGAAGTCGGCGATCGCCCGCGACTGGCTGGGCGACACCTTCGTCGACCACTTTGCCGCCACCCGCGACTGGGAGTGGCGCCAGTGGCTGGACGGCGTGACCGACTGGGAGTTGAAGCGCTATTTCGAGATCATCTGAGGCCGACATGCAAGTGCGCCGCCTTGCCGCCAGCGATGCCCCGGCTTACCGGCCATTGCGGCTGCGCGCCTTGCGTGAGCACCCCGAGGCGTTCACCTCCAGCCACGAGGAAAACCTCAGCCTGCCACTGGCCGAGACCGAGAAGCGCCTGGCCTCGGCCACCATCAGCATGTGGGGCGCCTTCCAGGCCGGCGTGCTGTGCGGCGCCATCGGCCTGGAGCGCGAAACCCGCATCAAGAACCGCCACAAGGCCAGCCTGGTGGCCATGTATGTCGCGCCCGAACACGCCGGCCTGGGGGTGGGCCGCGCCCTGGTCGATGCCCTGGTCCGTGAAGCACGGACAGAGGGCCTGGAGCTGCTGGTGCTCACCGTCACCGCCGGCAATGCCAGCGCCACCCACCTGTACGAAAGCGCGGGCTTTCGCTCCTTCGGCATCGAGCCGCGCGCCATCAAGGTGGACGGCCAGGCTTTCGCCAAGAACCACATGTACCTTGAATTGAGCCCACGATGAGCATCAACAGCTTTGCCTTTCCCACCGCCATCCAGTTCGGGCCCGGCGCCCGCAAGAAGGTCGGTCCGCACCTGCTCCAGCAGGGCTTCAAGCGCCCGCTGATCGTCACCGACAAGGCGCTGGCCGCGCTGCCGGTGCTGGCCGAGTTCAAGACCCACCTGCAAGGCCTGGATGTGGCGGTTTTCGGCGGCGTCTTCGGCAACCCGACGGCCAGCCAGGCCATGGCTGGCTCGGAGGCGTTCAAGGCGCACAACGCCGACTGCGTGATCGGCTTTGGCGGCGGCGCCGCGCTGGACGTGGCCAAGGTGGTGGGCATCACCGCCACCCATGAAGGCCACATCATCGAATACGCCTGGGACCATCCCCAGGTGCGGCCCATCGCCAAGGAGTTGCCCTATTTCGTCGCCCTGCCCACCACCTCGGGCACGGGCTCCGAGGTCGGCCGCTCCTCGGTGATCAGCGAGGACGACAGCCACCTCAAGCGCATCATCTTCAGCGCCAAGGTGCTGGCCAAGGTGGTCTTTGCCGACCCGGAGCTGACCCAGGGTCTGCCGCCGCACGTGACGGCCGCCACAGGCATGGACGCGCTGACCCACAACATCGAGAGCTACCTGTCGCCGGCCTACCACCCGCTGTGTGACGGCATCGCGCTGGAAGGCACGCGCATCGCGGCGCGCGCCCTGCTGACCGCGGTCAAGGAGCCCGGCAACCTGCAGGCGCGCGGCGACATGATGATGGCCTCGATGATGGGCGCCATCGCCTTCCAGAAAGACCTGGGCGCGGTGCATTCCTGCGCCCATGCCCTGGGCGCTGTCTGCGACCTGCACCACGGCCTGGCCAACGCGCTGATGATCGATGCGGTGCTGGCATGGAATTACGAGGCCGTGCCGGCCAAGTTCGACGAGCTGGCCCATGTCTGCGGCGTGGCCGGCGGCGGCAAGGCCTTTGTGCCCTGGCTGCGCGAGCTCAAGGCCCAGGTGGGCATCGCCGGTGGCCTGAAGGCGCACGGCGTCAAGCCCGAGCACATGGCGCGCCTGGTGGAGATTGCCGTGGCCGACATCTGCCACCAGACCAATCCGCGGCCGGTGACGGCGGCGGACTTCCAGCGCCTGTTCGAGGCGGCAATGTAAAAATGTTGACCCCCACGCTTGATCACTTCGTGTACTGCGCTGCCCCCCGAGCGGGCGTATGCCCGCCTTGGGGCGGCCCAGCGGCGGCATGACCATGGACCGCCTGAAGATCGGCATCAGCGCCTGCTTCTTCCATCCCGACCCGGGACGCAAGGCCGCGCCCAGCAAGACCCTGCAGTTCATCGAGCAGTCCACTGCGCACTGGGTGATGTCGCAGGGCGCCCTGGCCTTCATGGTGCCTTCGCCCAGCGGCGAGACGGCGCGCGGCGACATCACGGTGGCCGACTACGTGCGGGCGCTCGACGGCCTGGTTCTGCACGGCGGGGCCGATGTCTGGCCCGGCAGTTACGGTGAGCAGCCGCTGCGCCCCGAGTGGGCCGGTGACCGGGTGCGCGACGCCTACGAGATTGCCCTGGTGCGTGCCTTCAGCGCAGCGGGCAAGCCGGTGTTCGGCATCTGCCGCGGCCTGCAGCTGATCAACGTGGCCCACGGCGGCACGCTCTACCAGGACATCAGCACGCAAAAGCCCGGGGCACGCGTGCACCGCGACGCTGATGCCTATGACCTGAACTTCCACCAGGTCGACATCCTGCCCGGCACCCGGCTGGCCGGCCTGCTGGGCGGCGCCGGCCGGCACAAGATCAACAGCGTCCACCACCAGGGCATCAAGGACCTGGCGCCCGGCTTTGCGGTGGAGGCGCTGTCGCCCGACGACGGTGTGGTCGAGGCCATCCGCCACACCGGCGGCGCCTGGGTCAGCGCCGTGCAATGGCATCCCGAGTTCCACCGCGCCGAGCTGGGCGTGGTCGATGATTCCCCCTTGTTGCAAGATTTTCTGGAAGCCGCGCAAGCGGCACGCTGCGCATGACCACACTCGCCGTCCACAACCCCGCCACCGGCGCCAAGATCACCGACCTGCCGGCTGACACCGCCGCCAGCGTGGCCGACAAGGCCGCCAAGGCGCGCGCCGCCCAGCCGGCCTGGGCTTCCATGCCGATCGCGCAGCGCATGGCCTGCATCGCCAAATTCCGCGAAGGCGTGGTGCGCGAACTGGAGTCGCTGGCCACGACCATGACGCGCGAGACTGGCAAACCCATCAAGATGTCGCGCAACGAGCTCAACGGCCTGCTGGGACGCATCGACTTCTTCCTGCAACAGGCCCAGGCTGCGACGGCCACCGAAACCGTCTTCGACGAAGGCGGCATGACCGAGCAGATCCAGCGTACGCCGCTGGGCGTGGTGGCCAACATCTCGGCCTGGAACTACCCCTGGTTCGTCGGCTGCAACGTCATCCTGCCGGCCCTGCTGACCGGCAACGCCGTGCTCTACAAGCCTTCCGAGTACGCCGCCATGACCGGCCTGGCCATCGCCCGCCTGTTGCACGAGGCCGGCGTGCCGCAGGACGTGATGGCTTGCCTGGTCGGCACTGGCGAGGTCGGCAGCGCCCTGCTGGCGCAAGACATCGATGGCGTCTTCTTCACCGGCTCGGTCGCCACCGGCCGCAAGATCGCCCAGGCCGTGGGCGGACGCTTCATCAAGCTGCAGCTGGAGCTGGGCGGCAAGGACCCCAGCTATGTCTGCGAGGATGCCGACCCCAAGGCGGCGGCCGAGTCGCTGGCCGACGGCGCCATGTACAACACCGGCCAGAGCTGCTGCTCGGTGGAACGCATCTATGTGCACGAGAAAATCCACGACGCCTTCGTCGCGGCCTTCGTCGAGGCGGTCAAGGGCTTGCAGGCCGGCGACCCGATGAGCGACTCCACCTACATCGGCGCCATTACCCGCGGGCCCCAACTCGATGTGCTCGATGCCCAGGTGGCCGATGCCAGGGCCAAGGGCGCAACCCTGTTGGTCGGCGGCCAGCGCGGCCCTGGCCCGGGCAACTGGTACCAGGCCACGGTGTTCTCCAACGTGAACCATGGCATGGAACTGATGAAGGAAGAAAGCTTTGGCCCTCTCATCGGCATCCAGAAGGTCAGCGGCGACGCGCAAGCGGTGCAGTTGATGAACGACACGCGCTACGGCCTGACGGCCGGCGTCTACACGCCGGACGGGCAACGCGCCCGTGCCCTGCTGGCCCAAGTCAAGGCCGGCAGTGTCTACTGGAATTGCTGCGACCGCGTCAGCCCGCGCCTGCCCTGGAGCGGCGTCGGCGACTCGGGCGTCGGTCTGACCCTGTCGGTGGACGGCATCGAGACCTTCACCCGGCCCAAGGCCTGGCATCTCAGAGCGGCATGAGACTCACGCTCTTCGATCTGGACCACACCTTGCTGTCGGGCGACAGCGATGTGCTGTGGTGCGACTACCTGATGGAGCGCGGCCTGCTGGACAAGCAGGAATTTGCGGCGCGCAACGCCGACATGGCGACGCGCTACAAGGCCGGCACCGTGGGCCTGCAGGAGTTCGCCGACTTCTATGTCGGCACGCTCGCAGGGCTGACGCTAGACCAGTGGGAGCCTGTGCGGCGCGAGTTCCTGGACCGCTGGATCGTGCCGCGCATTCCGCAGGGCGCGCGGGACCTGGTGCAAGAACACCTGGAGGCCGGCGACCTGGTTCTGATGACCACGGCCACCAACCGATTCATCACCGAGCTCACCGCTGCGCACTTTGGCATCGAACACCTGCTGGCGACCGAGGCCGAGCGCAGCGGCGCGGGCTTTAGCGGCCGCACCGAAGGCACGCTCAACATGCGCGAGGGCAAGGTCGCCCGCCTGCACGCCTGGCTGGCGGCGCGCGGCCAGGCGCTGCTGCAATTCAACAGCACGGCTTACAGCGATTCGATCAACGACCTGCCCTTGTTGCGGGCAGTCAAGCATCCGGTGATGGTCGACCCCGACCCCCAATTGGCCGCTATCGGCCGCGATGCCGGCTGGCCGATGCTTAGTCTGCACTAGCGGCGCAGCGTTGGAGAGACGCCGTGGCTGTCGAAGCGGCCACCGCTGCGCCGGGCTTCAGTTCAGCGGCATGGAATACGTGACGGCCACCTTTGGCTCGCCCGCGCGGTCCTTGCCCACGAAAAGAGTCACGCGCTGGCTCACCATCCCGGAGAGCAAGGCGCCGGCAAACGCACCAACAAGGTCCGCCGCCAGGTCCTTGCCCGAGAAGCCGTCCGGATGCTTTGTGCTCTTGTGGTTCGCATCGTAGAGTTCCTTGAGAATGCCTGGCACCAGGGCCATCCCTGTTCCCAGAGCGACCGAGTTCACGTCGGGCGCAATCCGCGCTGCGATTTGCTCACCGGCGATGCCCAGGGCGAAGGACACACCCAAATGCTTTGCCTTGTCGTCTTCCAGCGCATGCGCGCAGGGGGCGAGGGTTAGCAGGAGAGCCAGAGTTTTGAGCTTCAAGTGCATGGTAGGGCCGTTCAAGCAAGATATGAACCAGGAAAGTCGCGTGCGAGGTCACCGTCACCGGGAATTGCGGACCGGACGGGAGTTGCGCCGCCGCAATGGTATTCGACTTCCCCGCATGCGCCGGCCCCGCCCCCGAAGGCTCCAGTGACCCGGAATGCGGTGCTGTCCGACAGCGCAGGCCGCATGGCAGGCGAACAATGGTTCGCATGCCCGCACATCGCCTGAAGATCGGACTGTCGGCCTGCTTCTCGCACGCCGATCCGTCGCGCTCGCTGTTCACCAACAAGACCTTGCAGTACGTCGAGCAGTCCATCGCCCACTGGCTGATGTCGGCCGGCGCGATGGTGGTGATGGTGCCCTGCCCCACGGGCGAGACGGCGCGCGGCGACGTCAAGCTCTCGCACTACGCCGGCTGGCTCGATGGCGTGGTCATGCATGGCGGCGCCGATGTCTGGCCCGGCAGCTACGGCGAGGAGCCCTTGCGGGACGCCTGGATCGGCGACCGCATCCGCGACCTCTATGACCTGGCCCTGGTGGAGGCCTTCGCGCAGGAGGGGAAGCCCATCTTCGGCGTCTGCCGTGGCCTGCAGCTGATCAACGTGGCCTTCGGCGGCACGCTCTACCAGGACATCGCCACCCAGCACGACCACCCCGAGACGCTGCAGCATCGCGATGCCGAAACCTACGACCAGAACTTCCACGAAATCGACATTGTCCAAGGCTCGCGCCTGGGCGGGCTCTACCCCGGCGTGCAGCGCGCCCGCGTCAACAGCATCCACCATCAGGCGGTCAAGGGCTTGGCGCCGGAGTTTGATGTGGAAGCCTGGAGCGTGCCCGACCACATTCCCGAGGCGATCCGGCGGCGTGGTGGTGGCCGCAGCAAGGGCTACATCGCCGCCACCCAGTGGCACCCTGAGTTCTTGAAAGCCGGTGGCAACACGCTGGACGACATGCCCCTGCTGATGGACTTTCTGGCCGCCTGCAGCGCTGCCAAGGCGCGCACCCCGCCACCGCCGCGCAGCCTGCCCGGCCACATCCGTGACCGCGCCGCACGCCTGCTGCGCCAGGCCTTGCTGACCCGGCGCTGAGGTGGGCGCGCGCATGGCGCGCAAATTGCAGTCTGTTTTTCCTTGCTTGAATCCAAGGAGATTTTTGCCATGCGCTCGACCCGCCGCTTCTTCCTGCAAACCGTCGCCCTGCCGCTTGCTGCCTCCAGTGCCGGATTTGCCTTCGCCAAGGACCCCTTTCCCAGCCGGCCCATCAAGCTGCTCGTGGGTTTTGCCGCTGGTGGCCTGACCGATATCGCCGCGCGCGGTCTGGCGCAACGCATGAGCAAGACCCTGGGCCAGAACGTGCTGGTCGAGAACCGCCCGGGCGGCCAGACCATCATCGCCACGGTGGCGGGTGCCCGCGCGGAGCCGGACGGCTACACCCTGACCTTCGCCGGCACCAACGGCATGATCCTCAACCCGCTGCTTTACAACAACCTGCCGTACTCGCAGGCCGACTTCAAGTACCTGGGCTCCATGGGCCGCTCGCCCATGCTGCTGATCGTGCACAACGACCTGGGCGTGAACAACGTGCAGGAGTTCATCGCCCTGGCCAAGAAGAAGCCCGGCGACATCACCTGCGCCCATGCCGGCCACGGCGTCATCAACCACCTGGCGCTGCTGCACTTCCAGTCCAAGACCGGCACCAAATTCACCGACGTTCCCTACAAGGGCAGCGGCCCGGCCCTGATCGACCTGATGGCCGGCACGGTGCAGAGCACATTCGACTTCCCCACCTCCGCGCTGGGCGGCCTGCAGGCCGGCAAGTACAAGGCCCTGGCCGTCACCGCCGACAAGCGCCTGTCCAGCCTGCCCAACGTGCCGACCATGAAGGAGGCGGGCTTGCCCGGCTTCGAGCTCTACACCCGCATGATGATCTCCGGCCCGGCCAAGATGCCGGCGGACGTGGTGGCCACGCTGGAGAACGCCGTGCGCCTGGGCGCGCAGGACCCATCACTGGTGCAGCAGTTTGCCGACCAGGGCGTGACCGTGGAGTTCACCTCCTCGGCCGATCTCGAGAAGGTGGTGGTGCAGGAGTCTGCGCTGTGGCAGCAGGTGATCCAGTCCAACGCGATTCCCAAGACCGAGCTCAAGGGCTGAGCGTGGCGGCGGACAAGCCGACGCTGTCGATCACGCCGCACCGCGCGCTGATCGACGTCGAGCGCAGCATCCAGCTCGAGGGCTTCGCGCCCTACGCCTTCGTCACCGTGACGGCCGGCATGGACATGTGCGGCGCCCACTGGCGGTCGGAGTCCAGCTTTGTGGCTGGCCACGACGGCTGCCTCGACCTGCGAAGAGATGCTCCGGTGGCGGGTTCCTACGAGCGGCCCTCGGCCATGGGCGTGGTCTGGTCCATGGTCTGCACCGAGCCGCAAAAGCTCGTCTTCCCGCCCGACCGCACCGAGGCGCTGGCCGTGCGGTTGCATGCCGCGAGCGGTGGCGCCAGTGTGGAGGCCGGCTTCATCATGGAGTTTGCCGGCGAGGGTGTGACCCACCGCTGCGTGCGCGAAGAGGTCGATGGCATGACGGTGTCGGGCGAGCTGTTCACACCGGCCGGGCCGGGGCCGCATCCGCTGGTGATCTACATGAACGGCTCCTCGGGCGGCGTCAATGCGCCGCGGGCGGCCTTGTTCGCCTCGCGCGGCTACCAGTGCCTGGCGCTGGCCATCTTCAATTACGAGGGCCGGCCGCGTTACCTCAATGACATGCCGCTGGAATATTTTGAGCGCGCCTTGCAGTGGGCCCGCCGGACCCTGGTCCCGCGCGACGGCTTCGTCGCGCTGTCGGGCATCAGCCGCGGTGGCGAGACCGCGCTGCTGGTGGCATCCGAGTATCCGCAGCTGGTCAGCGCCGTCGTGGCCTACGTGCCATCGGCTGCCACGCACGGCGTGGTGAGCGCCGGCGCACCGGGGACCGGGCGCGATGCCCAGGTCTGGACGCGGGGTGGCCAGCCGCTGCCCCACCTGTGGCAGGACAACGCCCATGCCGACTGGGATGCGGCCTACGCCACGCAGCCTCCGTACCGCCAGACCCACGCCTTCCTGAGCGCCACGCGCGATGCGCAGGCGTTCGAGCGCGCGCGCATCCCGGTGGAACGCTTCCCCGGTCCGGCCATGCTGGTGAGCGCTTCAGACGATGGCTTCTGGCCCAGCACCGCTTACTCGGAAATGGTGGTGCGGAGCCGCCAGGCGCAGGGCTTGCCCACGCTGCACCATGTCTGCGAAGGCGCGGGCCACCACGTGCACTATCCCTGGCTGCCCGCCACCCTGATCAGCAAGCCACACGCCATGTCGGGCCTGTTGCTCGATGCCGGCGGCACGGCTGCGGCCAACGCGGCGGGCAACGCGCAGTCGTACCACGCTGTGCTGGCCTTCCTGGAAGAGGCGCGGTCCCTGCAGTCCGGTCAGGCCGGCTGAAGCGTCGCCCGGACTGCATACTGCGGACATGGACCACAAGTGGCTGGAAGATTTCGTCGTGCTCGCGCGCGAACGCAGCTTCTCCAAGGCGGCACTGGCCCGGCATGTGACGCAGCCTCAGTTTTCCCGACGCATCCGCGCGCTGGAAATGTGGGCCGGCGCCGAGCTGGTCAACCGCGCAGGCATCCCGCTCGCATTGACGCCTGCCGGTGAGGAGTTGCTGCCGGTGGCTCGGCGCACCGTGGGCAACCTGAGCGACACGCGCGCCCGCATCCGCCAGACCAGCCAGACCATGGACTGGGTGACGCTGGCCACCGGCCGCACGCTGTCGCGCACCACGGTCCCGGCCTGGATGACCAAAGTACGGCGCGAGACCAAGGGTCTGCGTCTGCGCATTGTCACGGGCTCCATCCATGAAGGCGCCACCCTGCTGGAGCAGGGCGGCGCCGATTTCCTGCTGGCATTCAGCCACCCCCGCTTGCCGCTTCTGCTGGACGACCAGCTGTTCGAAGGCATGGCCTTTGCCACCGACGAACTGGTGCCGGTCAGCGCGCCCCGCAACAACGGCAAGCCGGCGCACGACCTGCCGGGCACGGCCGGCAAGCCGGTGCATACCCTGGTCTATTCGCCCACATTGGCGCTGGCGCAGATCCTCCAGGACGGCCTGACGCGCATGCGCGCTGACTTGCACCTGTACCCGGTGACCGAATCGGACTTTGCCGAGTCCCTGCACGAGCAGGCCCTGGAGGGCGCCGGCCTGGCTTGGCTGCCGCGCGCGCTGGTGGCCAACGACCTGGCGGCCGGCAAGCTGGTGGCCGTGCGGGCGCAGGAGTTCAGCATCCGCTTCGAGATCCGCCTGTTCCGCCCGCGTCAGGCGCGCACCGCACTGGTGGACGGGATCTGGCGCATGAGCGCAGGCGGCTGAACGGCTCGCATGGGTGCATGCGTGATGCGCATGCCGCGGCGCGCGGCCTTGGACAGACTGGGCGCACCTCAACAGGAGCCCTTCGATGCCGACCATTTCACCATCCCTTCGCCGACTTCTCCTGGCCGCCGCCCTCGCGGCTGTCCTGCCCCTGCCGGTCCTGGCCCAGGCCTGGCCCATGGGCAAGCCCATCACCCTCCTGGTGGGCTATCCCGCTGGCGGCAGCGTCGACCTGGTGGCGCGCATCGTGGCCGAACCTCTGGCCAGGCGCCTGGGCACGCCGGTGGTCGTCGAGAACAACGCCGGTGCCGGCGGCACCATCGCCGCGCAGAAAGCGGTCAACGCCGCGCGCGACGGCTTCACCCTGCTGCTCGGATCGGGCAGCGAGATCTCGATCGCGCGCCTGTACAACACTGCCGTCAAGTACAACGGCGAAACCGACCTCAGCCACATCGGCATGATCGGCAGCACGCCCATGGTGTTCGTCGCTGGTCCGCAGGTCGGCGTCAAGACCATGGAAGAGGCCCTGGCCAAGGCCAGGCGCGAACCCAACAGACTCAACTTTGCCTCCTCCGGCGTCGGCACGCCGCTGCACGTCTCGGGCGAGCTGATCAACCTCAAGGCCGGTACGAGCCTGCGCCACGTGCCCTACCGCGGCGCGCCCCAGATGGTGCAGGACGTACTGGGTGGCAACATCGAGTTCGGCATGTTCGTGCTGTCCTCCGCCCTGCCGCACATCGAGGCCGGCAAGATGGTGGCCCTGGGCGTCACCACGCCGACGCGCTCGCGGGCCGCGCCGCAGATTCCCGCGCTGGCCGAGAACGCCCGGCTCAAGGGCTATGACATGAATGTCTGGTTCGGCCTGTTCGGGCCGGCCGGGCTGCCCGCCGCCACGACAGCTCGCCTGAACAAGGAACTCAACGAGGTGCTGCGCGACCAGGCCGTGTGGCAGAAGCTGCAAAAGGCCGGCGTCAGCAACGAGGGCGGCACGCCCCAACAGCTCAGTGCCTTCATCAAGACCGAGACGCAGCGCGTGCGCAGCGTGGTCACCCAGGCCGTGGCCACGGGGTCGTCGCAGTGACGCCGCCCGACCTCTCGGCCTGGGCCGCGGGTTCGGCGGACACGCCCTTCGTGCACGAGCGTGCCGGCGGCAGCCCCGGTCCGCAGGTGCTGGTGACGGCCCTGGTGCACGGCAACGAAATCTCCGGCGCCATCGCCGCCGGCGAACTGCTGGCCAGCGGTTGGCGCCCGGTATCGGGCCGCGTCACCGTGGCCTTCTGCAATACCGAGGCCTTCAGCCGCTTCGACGCGCAGGTGCCCGACGCCTCCCGCTTCGTGGACGAGGACATGAACCGCGTCTGGAGCCCGGACCGGCTGGACGGTGGCGGCACATCGGTGGAGCTTGCGCGCGCCCGCGCGCTGCGGCCTTTCGTGGACCGCTGCACCCACCTGCTGGACCTGCATTCCATGCATGAGCCTTGCGCGCCCCTGCTCATCACCGGCACCCTGCCGCGCAACATCGCATTCGCTCACGGTCTGCGCAGCGCCGGCCGCATCGTCATTGACCGGGGCCATGCGGACGGGACGCGCATGCGCGACTACGAGGGCGGCCCGGCGGGCGGCGGGCGCATCGCCCTGCTGCTGGAGGCCGGGCAGCACCTGGCGCCCGGCGCCGCCGTGGTGGCGCGCGACACGCTGGCCCGCTTTCTGGTGGCGGCGGGAAGCTGCGCCGTGGATGGCGTGCCGCAGGGATGGCTGCAGCCCGCCGCACCCGCCGCCGCGCCCGTCGTTGTCACGCACCAGGTGGTGGCGCGCGGCATGGACTTCCGCTTCCTGGGCTGCTTCAGCGGAGGCGAGGTCATCGCGCGCGCCGGCACGGCCATCGCGATGAACTGCGGCGAGCCGGTCCTCACGCCCTATGACGACTGCGTGCTGGTGATGCCGTCGCTGCGGCAGCTCCGCGCGGGCGTGACAACCGTGCGCCTGGGGCACGCGGCGCAAATGGACTGACGCACCCAAGGCCCGGGCGCCTGGCGGCGCTGGCACGCCCTTTGCATTGCAACTTGGATACAAGTTTGGATGCTCAAAGATGGTGCAAGCCGCAGTTTCCGCCGACGTCGTCTCTTCCGCTGCCGCCGCCCCCGTGCTGGGGCAGGCCTTGGCGGCCTGGATTGCGCGTGCGCCGGCTCCGCTGCGTGAGAGCGCCTCCGGTCCGCTGGACGGCCTGAGCTTTGCCGCCAAGGACAACATCGACGTTGCCGGCCTGCCGACCACGGCGGGTTGCCCGGCCTTTGCCTACGAGCCCCAGGCGCACGCCACCGTGGTGCGCAAGCTGCTCGGCGCCGGTGCGAGCCTGCATGGCAAGACCAATCTCGACCAGTTTGCCTGCGGCCTGAACGGCACGCGCTCGCCTTATGGCGCCGTGCCCAACGCCTTCAACCCGGCCTATGTCTCGGGCGGCTCCAGCTCCGGCTCGGCCTACGTGGTCGCGGCCGGCGAGGTGGACTTCGCCCTGGGCACGGACACGGCCGGCTCGGGCCGGGTGCCGGCCGGCTTGAACAACATCGTCGGCTTCAAGCCCAGCAAGGGTCTGATCAGCACCAGCGGCGTGCTGCCGGCGGCCCAGAGCGTGGACTGCGTCTCCATCTTCGCGCGCACCGTGGCCCTGGCGGCCCAGGTGCTGGAGGTGGCGGCTGGCTTCGACGACGCCGACCCCTATTCGCGCAAGCTGCAGATGGCCGACCGCGCCTTCCCGGCGGCCTTTCGTTTTGGTGTGCCTTCGCAACTGCAGTTTTTCGGTGATGCCCTGGCCGAGGCGGGCTTCCGGGATGCGGTCACGCGCCTGCGCGCCCTGGGCGGCACGCCGGTGCCGGTCAATTACGCCCCGCTGGCCGAGGCCGCGGCCCTGCTCTATGACAGCGCTCTGGTGGCCGAGCGCTACGTCGCCATCCGCGGTTTCTTCGACGGCCACGAAAACGAAGTGGTCGAGCCGGTGCGCAGCATCATCGCCAGCGGCTGGCAGTACACCGCCGCCGAGCTGTTCGAGGCGCAGACGCGCTTGCGCGCACTGGGCCAGCGCGCCGCCGCCATGTGGGACAGCATCGACGTGCTGCTGGTGCCCACGGCGCCCACCCACTACAGCATCGCCCAGATGCAGGCCGACCCGGTGGCGCTCAATCGCAACCTGGGCGTCTACACCAACTTCGTCAACCTGCTGGACTACGCCGCGCTGTCGGTGCCCAGCAGCATGCGGCCCGACGGCCTGCCCTTTGGCATCACCCTGGTCGCCCCGGCCGGCAGCGACTGGCAACTGGCTGAGCTGGGCCAGCGCTACCACCATGCCACCGGTCTGACCCAGGGCGCCACCGGCGCGCCGCTGCCCGCGCCCCAGCCTATCCCGGGTCTGCGGACCGAGCCCAGCGTGCGCGTCGCCGTGGTCGGCGCCCATCTGTCGGGAATGCCGCTCAATGGCCAGCTCACCGAGCGCGGCGCCACCCTGGTGGGCACGCAGCAGACGGCGCCCGACTACAAGTTCTTTGCCCTGCCAGGCACCACCCCGCCCAAGCCCGGCCTGCTGCGTGTGGCGCCCGGCACCGGTGCGCGCATCGCGCTGGAGATCTGGGAGATGCCGCTGCAGCACTACGGCTCGTTTGTCGCCTTGATCGCGGCGCCGCTGGGCATTGCCACGCTGGCGCTGGAGGGTGGCGGCAGCGTGCAGGGCTTTGTTTGCGAAGCGCAGGCCACTGCCGGCGCACAGGACATTTCGCATTTCGCCGGGTGGCGGGCCTATATCGCCTCACTCCAGAAGACCTGAGCCACCGCTGTCCCATCTCTGTTTCTTTCCCTTTCGCAGGAGCACCCCATGACCGACACCTTCAAGACCCCGTCCCGCCGCAAATTGCTGCAAGGCGGCGCCGCCGTCACCGCACTGGGCCTGTTGGGCGCCCCCGCCGTGCGGGCCCAGGCCGGTCCCAAGATCCGTATCGGTTACTGGCCGATCGCCGCCGGCCTGCCGTTCTACGCCGCGGTCGAACTGGGCTACTTCAAGGAAGCCGGTCTGAACGTCGAGGCCCTCAAGTTCGCGGGCGCCCAGCAGATCATGGAGGGCATGCTGTCCGACCGCTGCGACGGCAGCGCCAACGGCACGGGTTCGGCCAACATCGCCATCGGCGAGATCGCCCAGCCTGGCAGCTTCAAGATCTTCTGCTCCAACCCCAGCAACGTGAAGAACGTGCTCGACGAGGTCATCGTGCCGGCCAACAGCACGGCCAAGGTCATGGCCGACCTCAAGGGCAAGCGCGTGGGCTCCGGACCCGGCATCCAGAACGTGACCCTGGCCAAGACCGTGCTCGAGCGCGGCGGCGCCACCGGCGCCACCGTGGTGGAGCTGCCGATCGGCCAGCACGTCGCCGCCCTGGCCGCCGGCCAGCTCGATGGCTGCTACACGCTGGAGCCCACCGGCACCATCGGCCGCCTCAACGGCACGACCAAGGTACTGGAGGCCGGCGTCATCTCCAAATACGTGCTGGGCGACGCGATGGCGCCCTGGTTCGGCGGCTCCGCTTCCCTGACCTCGGCCTTCATCAAGGCCCATCCGGCCGAAGCCAAGAAGTTCATCACCGCTTACGGCAAGGGCGTGAGCTACGTGCGCACCAAGTCCGCCGAGGCGCGCCAGTACCTCAAGGGCTATACCGCCATCGAGGGCGCGCTCACCAGCGAGGTGCCGCTGGCCGCCTACATGATGTACGACGAGTTCAAGCCCGCCGACGTCGCCCACTTCCAGAAGTTCTTCGACCTGTTCTCCGAAAAAGGCATCTTCACCTCGCGCCTGATGGTGGATTCGATGCTCTACAAGGGCTGAACGCCATGGACGCCTCCACCCCCGTCACGGCAGCCGCCGCCCCAGCGGTGGCGGCGCCCAAACCATGGACGCCGCCGGCGGCCAATGCCACCGTGGCGCCGCGCGCGCCCGCCTACGACAAGATCCTGCCCTTCATCGGCCCGGTCGTGCTCTTCATCATCTGGGACCTGGCTGTGCGTGGCGGCTTCATCAAGGCCATCTTGCTGCCGCCGCCGCTGGACGCGCTGGGCACCCTGGTCAGCGGCCTGGCCGGCGGTCCCCTGCTCAAGGATTTCATGGTCACGGTCTGGCGCACGGTCCAGGCCTTCCTGATCGCCGCCGCCGTCGGCATGCCCCTGGGCGTGCTGCTGGGCAGCAACGAGAAGGCCTACCGCAGCGTGGAGTTCCTGATCGACTTCTTCCGCTCCACGCCCTCGTCGGCCCTGATCCCGCTGTTCCTGATGATCTTCGGCGTGTCGGACATCAACAAGGTGGCGATCGCCGCTTTCGGCGCCTTCCTCATCGTGGTGTTCAACAGCGCCTACGGCGTCATCAACGCGCGCAAGCAGCGGGTGATGGCGGCCAAGGTCATGGGCGCCACGCGCTGGCAGGTCTTCAAGGACGTGCTGATCTGGGAGAGCCTGCAGCCCAGCTTCGTCGGCCTGCGTTCGGCCGTGTCCATGGCCCTGGTCATCGTCATCGTCGCCGAGATGTTCATCGGCGCCGACAGCGGACTGGGCAACCGCATCATCAACTCGCAGCAGGTGATGAACGTCAAGGACATGTACGCCTCCATCCTGGCCGCAGGCGCCCTGGGCTATGCCCTGAATATTTTGTTTCTCGTTGCCGAACGCAAGATCGTGCATTGGAGCGGAAGATGAATGCAGTCCTCAATGGCCCGGTCTTCGCCGACGTCCCGGTGCCGGAATTCGTGCCCGGCCCGGCCGGCACCCACATCACGATCCGTGGCCTGACCAAGTACTTCGCCGGCTGGCCGCTGTACGAGAACTTCGACCTCGACATCCCCAAGCACAAGATCGTCTCGGTCTTTGGCCCCAACGGCTGCGGCAAGAGCACGCTGATCAACATGATCGCCGGGCTCATCCCCATCGACAGCGGCGAGATCCTGTTCGACGGCAAGTCGCTCAAGGACACCAAGATCGGCTACGTCTTCCAGAACTACCGCGAAGCGATGTTCCCCTGGATGCGCACCATCGACAACATCGCCTACCCGCTCAAGCTCGAGGGCAAGTCCAAGGCCGAGGTCGACCGGCGCATGGCCGAACTGGTGGCGTCCTTCGACGTCAAGTTCGACCTCAACCGCTTCCCCTACGAGCTGTCGGGCGGCCAGCAGCAGACCGCCTCCATCATGCGGGCGCTGGCGCCCAAGCCCGAGGTGCTGTTCCTGGACGAGCCCTTCTCGGCGCTGGACTTCGAGATGACGCTGTTCATCCGCGAGAAGCTGCAAGAGGTGTTCATGCAGACCGGCACCACCATGCTGCTGGTCTCGCATGACCTGGAAGAGGCGGTCTACCTGGCCGACCAGGTGCTGCTGCTGACCAAGCGGCCCACCCGGGTCGCCGAGATCCTGCCTTATGGCGACGCCCGGCCGCGCACGGTGGACACGCTGTCCGAGGCCAGCTTCATCACCACCAAGAAGAAAAGCCTGGAAATCTTCCAGCGCGAAGTGAGGCGCTGATGAACGAGACCCAGGTCCTGGCCTATGTGAAGGCGGCGGCAGTCGCGCTGGCCCTGCCGCTGGACGACGCGCAGGCCTTGCGCGTGGCAGCGCACTTCGCGCGCAGCGCCGCCATGGCGGCCCAGCTGGAGAACGAGGCGGGTCTGGGCGAGGCCGATGAGCCCGCCCAGGTTTATGTGCCAAAACCCTTTCCAGCCCCCGAGCAAAGGGCCTGATCAGCTATGAAAACAATAGCAGATCCGGCTCTTCTGGCCCATGCCATCGCCAGCGGCGAGCTGTCGGCGCTGGAGGCACTTGAGGCCTGCATCGAGCGCATCGAGGCAACGGATGGTCGCGTCAATGCCTTCACCGGCAAGTGCTATGAGCGCGCCCGCAGCGAGGCCAGCGCCATCGACGCGCGGCGCGCCCGCGGAGAGACCTTGCCGCCGCTGGCCGGCGTGCCCTATGCGGTGAAGAACCTGTTCGACATCGCCGGCGAGGTCACCCTGGCCGGCTCGAAAATCAACGGCGAGAACCCGCCAGCGCGCGAGGACGCCTTCCTGGTCCAGCGCATGCAAGCGGCCGGCGCGGTGCTGGTGGGCTCGCTCAACATGGACGAGTACGCCTACGGCTTCACCACCGAGAACACGCACTACGGTCCCTGCCACAACCCGCACGACCTGGCGTGCATCGCCGGCGGCTCCTCGGGCGGCTCGGGCGCGGCGCTGGCGGCCGGCCAGGTGCCCATCACCCTGGGCTCGGACACCAACGGCTCGATCCGCGTGCCCGCCTCCTTGTGCGGCGTCTGGGGCCTCAAGCCCACCTTCGGCCGGCTGTCGCGGCGCGGCAGCTACCCCTTCGTTCACAACATCGACCACCTCGGGCCTTTTGCCGGTTCGGCCCAGGGCCTGGCCCTGGCCTACGACGCGCTGCAGTCGCCCGACCCGCTGGACCCGGGCTGCCACGCGCAGTACGTGCAGCCTGTCATGCCCACGTTGGGCCGGGGCGTCGAAGGTCTGCGCATCGGCGTGCTCGACGGCTGGTTCGAGGACAACGCCACCGCGCCGGCGCGCTCCGTGGCCCAGGCCGCCGCCCGCGCCCTGGGCGCCAGTGCCAGCGTGCACTGGCCCGATGCGGCGCTGGCCCGTGCCGCCGCTTTCATCATCAGCGCGGCCGAGGGCGGCACGCTGCACCTGGCCGACCTGCGCAAGCGCGCCGCCGACTTCGAGCCGCTGTCGGTCGACCGCTTCATTGCCGGCGCGTTGCAGCCCGGGGCCTGGTATGTGCAGGCCCAGCGCTTTCGCCGTGCCTACCGCGACAAGGTCAATGCCCTGTTCGGGCAGTGGGACCTGCTGATCGCCCCGGCCACGCCGGTGCCGGCCACCGAGATCGGCACCGAATGGCTGGAGCTGGGCGGCCAGCAGTTCCCGGCGCGCGCGGCCATGGGTTTGATGACCCAGCCCATCTCCTTTGCCGGCTGCCCGGTGGCCGTCGCCCCGATGTGGCCCGAAGGAACGAAGGGCATGCCTTTGGGCGTGCAACTGATTGCCGCGCCCTGGCGCGAAGACCTGTGCCTGCGTGCCGCCGCGGTGCTGCAGCACGCCGGCCTGGCCCACTTGAAGGAAGCAAAGCTGTGATGGAGATCAACCTGCCCGAGGTGCTGGCCGAAATGACGGCGCAGTTCCAGCGCTATGAGAAGGCGCTGACCGGCAACGACGTGGCCGTGCTCGACGAGCTGTTCTGGGACAGTCCGCACACCCTGCGTTACGGCGCCACCGAAAACCTCTACGGCTACGACGAGATCCAGGCCTTCCGCGCCGGCCGGCCCTCGGCCGGGCTGGAGCGCACTCTGCTCAAGACGGTCATCACAACGTACGGCCGTGACTTCGCCACCGCCAACTGCGAGTTCCAGCGCGCCGGCAGCGCCAAGACCGGCCGCCAGAGTCAGACCTGGTTGCGCACACCGCAGGGCTGGCGCGTCGTCGCCGCCCACGTCAGCCTGCTGGGCTGAGGACCACGCCATGCACACACCCGATCGCACCCGCCGCCTGCTGCTGCAGTCGCTTGCCGCCACCGCGAGCGGCGCCTTGCCGTTCGCTGCCCGCGCCGCCGAGAACTGGCCCGCGCACGCCGCCAAGCTGGTCATCCCCTTCCCGGCCGGCGGCGCCACCGACTACGCGGCCCGCGCCATCGGCACGGCCCTGTCCCAGCTGTGGGGCCAGAGCGTGGTGTTCGACAACCGCGCGGGCGCGGGCTCGACCATCGGCACCGAGTTCGGCGCCAAGAGCGCGCCCGACGGCTACACCCTGGTGATGGGCATTCCGGCGGGCGTGAGCATCGCGCCCCACATCTATCCCAAGCTGGGCTACAAGCCGCTGGTCGACCTGCTGCCCGTGGCCGGCTTCGCCACCTCGCCCCTGGTCGTGGTCGTGCCGGCCAACTCGCCGTTCAAGAGCTTCGCCGAACTGGTGGCCCACGCCAAGGCCCATCCCGGCAAGCTCAGTTATGCCTCCAATGGCAGCGGCTCGCTGCCGCACCTGACCATGGAGTGGTTCCTGTCCAAGGCCGGCCTGCGCATGGCCCATGTGCCTTACCGCGGCAGCGCCCAGGCCCTGCCCGACCTGATCGCCGGGCGCACCGACGTCATGATGGACATCATCGTCTCGGCCCTGCCTCTGATCGAGGGCGGCAAGCTGCGCGTGCTGGCCGTCACCGGCGCGCAGGAGACCACGCGCCTGCCGGGCGTGCCCACCATCGCCGCCATGGGCTACCCGGGCTTTGCCTCCGACCAGTGGTACGGCCTGTTCGTGCCGGCCGGCACCGCGCCGGCCATCGTGCGCAAGATCGAGGCCGACATCCAGACCGTCAGCGCCGATTCGCGCACCCGCGCCCAGATGTGGCAGCGCGGCGCCGAGATCCGCTACCAGAGCGCCAAGCCCTTCGCCGACATGGTGCGCGCCGACTCGCAGCGCTGGGCCGCGATCGCCAAGGCCACCGACGCGCGCGCCGAGTGAGCACCACGCCTTTCTTCCCCACCCCCGACCACAACCCCCGGAGAGCTCCCATGAACAGTCTCAACCGCCGCGATTCCCTCAAGACCCTGGCCGCGCTCGGTGCCGCCGGGACCGTGCCCTTCGCCTTCGCGCAAAAGCCCATCACCGTGGGCGTGATCTACGTCGGCCCGCGCGACGACTACGGCTACAACCAGGCCCAGGCCGAAGCGGCTGCCGCGCTCAAGAAGATGCCGGGCGTCAAGGTGGTGGAAGAAGAGAACGTGCCCGAGACCGCGGCCGTGCAAAAGACCATGACCGGCATGATCGCGCAGGACGGCGCCTCCCTGGTCTTCCCCACCTCCTTCGGCTACTTCGACCCCCACATGCTGGCCGTGGCCGCCAAGTACCCCGACGCGCGCTTCGCCCATTGCGGTGGCATGTGGACCGAGGGCAAGCACCCCAAGAACACGGCCAGCTTCTTCGGCTACATCGACGAGTGCCAGTACCTCAACGGCGTCATTGCCGGCCACATGAGCAAGAGCGGCAAGATCGGCTTCATCGCCGCCAAGCCCATCCCGCAGGTGCTGCGCAACATCAACGCCTTCACCATGGGCGCGCGCTCGGTCAAGCCGGGCATCACCACCAGCGTGATCTTCACCGGTGACTGGTCGATGCCGGTCAAGGAAGCCGAGGCCACCAACAGCATGGCCGACCAGGGCGTGGACGTCTTCACCATGCACGTGGACGGCCCCAAGGTCATCGTCGAGACCGCCGCCAAGCGCGGCAAGATGGTCTGCGGCTACCACGCCAGCCAGGCCAAGCTGGCACCCCAGGCCTACCTGACCGGCGCCGAGTGGAACTGGCTGACCGCCTACACCACCTTCATCGACGCAGCCCGCGCCGGCAAGCCGCATCCGAACTTCGTGCGCGGCGGCCTCAAGGAAGGCTTCGTCAAGATGTCGGCCTACGGCCCGGCCGTGACCGACGCCGCCAAGAAGCAGGCCGACGGCATCAAGGCGCAGATGATCGCCGGCAAGTTCGACATCTTCAAGGGCCCGCTCAAGGACAACAAGGGCAAGGAAGTCATTGCCAGCGGCAAGAGCTTCAAGCAGACCGACCTGGATCTGGAAAAGATGAACTACCTGGTCGAAGGCGTCAACGGTTCGATCTGAATGACCCCCACGCTCCGCACTACGTGTCGTCGCTGCCCCCCGAGGGGGCCTTCGCGCCTTGGGGCGGCCCAGCGGCGCTCACATCCCGGAAGCTAACAATGCGTTCCACGCTTGCCAACATCCTGCTGCCGGTTGCAGCCATCGCGGCGGCGCTGCTGCTGTTCGGGCTGTTCATGAGTTTTTCCGGGGCCGACCCGGTGCAGGTCTGGCTGCTGCTGTTCAAGGGCGCCTTCGGCGACTGGTTCTCCTGGCAGAACACGCTGCAGCGGGCCGCGCCGCTGATGCTCACCGCCCTGTGCGTGGCCATTCCGGCGCGCGCCGGGCTGACGGTGATCGGCGGTGAGGGCGCCCTGGTGCTGGGCGGCCTGGCCTGCGCCTGGCTGGCCCAGGCCGTGGCCCTGCCGCAGAACATGGCCGGCACGGTGATCGTCTGCATCGCCGGCGCCATCGCCGGCGCGCTGTGGGTCGCCCTGGCCGGCTGGCTGCGCCAGTACCGCGGCATCAACGAGACCATCTCCAGCCTGCTACTGGCCTATGTCGCCATCGGCCTGTTCAAGCACATGGTGGAAGGGCCGCTGCGCGACCCCTCCAGCCTGAACAAGCCCTCGACCTTCGCTCTGGCCGAGGGCATGCGCATCGGCGGCATCGGCGGCTCCGACGTGCACTGGGGCCTTGTCATCGGCGTCATCGCCTGCATCGCGTCCGCCCTGTGGCTGCGCCTGACGCCTTCGGGCTTCTCGGTGCGCGTGGTTGGCGGCAACCCGCGTACGGCGCAGCTGGTGGGCCTGCCCGCCTCCCGCCTGATCCTGCTGGCCTGCGCCCTGGGTGGCGCGGCCGCCGGCCTGGCCGGCGCCGTGGAAGTGGCGGCGGTGCACACCAGCGCCAACGCCTCGCTCATCGCCGGCTACGGCTATGCCGGCATCCTGGTGGCCTTCATCGCCCGCCAGCATCCGCTGGCCGTGATCCCGGTGGCCATCCTGTTCGGCGGCTTCGGCGCGGCCGGCAGCTTGCTGCAGCGCCGCCTGGGCCTGCCCGATGCCTCGGTGTTGCTGCTGCAGGGCATCGCCTTCGTCCTGATCCTGGCCAGCGAGGCGCTGCGCGACGTCGACTGGAAGGCCGTCTGGGCCCGACTGGTCAAAACCGCGGGCCCCAGCCCCGCGCAAACCGCCATGGGAGACAAGATCGCATGACTGCTGACCAGTGGATCGCATTCCTTGCCGGTATCGGCGGCGGCGCCCTGCGCGTGGGCGCGCCCTTTCTCTTCGTCAGCCTGGGTGAATGCCTGACCGAGAAGTCCGGCCGCATCAACCTGGGCCTGGAGGGCGTGCTGGTGTTCTCGGCGATGGCGGCCTTCGGCGCCTCGTATCTGAGCGGCTCGGCCTGGGTCGGCGTGCTGGTGGCAGCGGCCACCGGCGCGGCGCTGGCGGCGCTGCACGGTGTGTTGTGCTCGCTGCCCCGCGTCAACGACATCGCCACCGGCATCGCCCTGATGCTGCTGGGCATGGGCCTGGCCTTCTACCTGGGCAAGCCGCTGATCCAGCCGCAGGCGCCACAGCTGCCCTCCATCGCCCTGGGCAACTGGAGCGATTCGGCCGCCGTGCGCTCGGCCCTGCAGATCAACGCCCTGGTGCCCATCGGCGTGGCCCTGGCCGTGGCCATGTGGTGGTTCTTCGCCAACACCCGCGCCGGCCTGCTGGTGCGCATGGCGGGCGACTCGGCCAACGCCACGCGGGCGCTGGGCTACTCGGTCTCGGGCATCCGCATCGCCGCGACGGCCGCTGGCGGCATGGTCGCCGGCCTGGGCGGCGCCTGCCTGACCCTGTTCTATCCGGGCAGCTGGAACGAGGGCATCTCCAGCGGCCAGGGTCTGATCGCGGTGGCGCTGGTGATCTTCGCGCGCTGGAGCCCGCTGCGCTGCGTCGGCGCGGCCCTGCTGTTCGGCGGCGCCGGTGCGGTCGGTCCAGCCCTGCAGTCGGCCGGCATCGGCTGGGGCTACCACCTGTTCAATGTCGTGCCCTATGTGCTCACCCTGCTGATCCTGGTGATCACCTGCAAGCCCGGCGTGGTGATCGCTGGCAGTCCGGGCGAGCTCTCGTCCACCCGCTGAAGGAGAAGCCCATGACCGGACTCGGCGGCCTGAACAAATCCAAGCACGGCGTGGGCATCGGCCTGGTGCAGCTGCAACTGCCCGTGGTCGACACACCGGCGCAACTGGCGGCACAGGCCCAGCGCATCTGTGACCTGGTGGGCAAGGCGCGGCGCAACCAGTCGGGCATGGACCTGGTGGTCTTCCCGGAGTACGCGCTGCACGGCCTGTCCATGAGCACGGCGCCCGAGCTGATGGTCAGCCTGGACGGTCCGGAAGTGGCCTCGTTCAAGCAGGCTTGCATCGAGCACAGGATCTGGGGCTGCTTTTCCATCATGGAGGCCAACCCCGGCGGCAACCCCTACAACAGCGGCCTGATCATCGACGACCAGGGCGCGGTCCAGCTGTACTACCGCAAGCTCCATCCCTGGGTGCCAGTTGAGCCCTGGGAGCCCGGCAACCTGGGCGTGCCTGTGTGCGACGGCCCCAACGGCAGCAAGCTGGCGCTCATCATCTGCCACGACGGCATGTTCCCCGAGATGGCGCGCGAAGCCGCTTACAAGGGCGCCGAGGTCATCCTGCGCACGGCAGGCTACACAGCACCCATCCGCCACGCCTGGAAGATCACCAACCAGGCCAACGCCTTTCAGAACCTGGCGGTCACGGCCAATGTCTGCATGTGCGGCAGCGACGGCACTTTCGACTCCATGGGCGAAGGCATGGTCTGCAACTTCGACGGCACGGTACTGGTCGAGGGCGGCGGGCGGCCCGACGAGATCATCACCTGCGAAGTTCGGCCCGACCTGGTGCGCGAAGCGCGCACCGGCTGGGGCGTGGAGAACAACATCTACCAGCTCTACCACCGCGGCTACGTGGCTGTGAAGGGTGGCGCGCAGGACTGTCCCTACACCTACATGCTGGACATGGCGGCCGGCACCTACAAGCTGCCCTGGGCGGTCGAAGTGACCGATGGCACGTCCTGCGGATTCGACGCGCCCACGCGCAGCTACAAGGAGGCCTGAGCATGGAACGCTTCGTCCAAGCCAACCCCTACGCCTGGCCGTACAACGGCGACCTGCGGCCGGCCAACACCGCCCTGGTGGTGATCGACATGCAGACCGACTTCTGCGGCCCCGGCGGCTACGTCGACAAGATGGGCTACGACATCGCGCTGACCCGCGCGCCCATCGAGCCGCTGAAAAAGCTGATGGCTGCCGTGCGCGAAGGCGGCTGGCACATCATCCACACCCGCGAAGGCCATCGCCCCGACCTGTCGGACCTGCCGGCCAACAAGCGCTGGCGGTCGCGCCAGATCGGCGCCGAACTTGTCGGAATAGGCGACATGGGGCCCATGGGCAGGGTGCTGGTGCGCGGCGAGCCGGGCTGGCAGATCATCC
Organism: uncultured Ramlibacter sp.; assembly: GCF_936925435.1. GTDB lineage: Bacteria > Pseudomonadota > Gammaproteobacteria > Burkholderiales > Burkholderiaceae_C > Ramlibacter. The sequence goes on from NZ_CAKZHQ010000024.1 coordinate 103,965, forward strand.
CCGAGCTGGCGCCGCTGCCCGGCGAGGTGGTGATCGACAAACCGGGCAAGGGCTCGTTCTGCGCCACCGACCTGGAGCTGATCCTGCGCACCCGCGGCATCGAGAACCTCATCCTGGCTGGCATCACGACCGACGTGTGCGTGCACACCACCATGCGCGAGGCCAACGACCGCGGCTTCGAATGCCTGCTGCTGTCGGACTGCACGGCCGCCACCGACCAGGGCAACCACCTGGCGGCGCTCAAGATGATCACCATGCAGGGCGGCGTGTTCGGCGCCCATGCCAGCTCGCGCGCACTGCTCGAGGCGTTTCAATGACAGGAGCCAACTGATATGCGCGTCGATCCCATGCCGGCGCCCACCGGCGCCATGGCGCTGGAAACCTATGGCCTGACCAAGCGCTTCGGCAGCTTCACCGCGCTGGACCACGTGACGATGAAGGTCGCGCCCGGCACCGTCCATGCGCTGCTGGGCGAGAACGGCGCCGGCAAGAGCACCCTGGTCAAGTGCCTGGCGGGTTTTCACCGGCCCGAGGAGGGCAGCATCGTCACCGACGGCCGCGAGCAGCACGTGGACAACCCTGTGGTGGCACGCACGCTGGGCATCGGCATGGTCTACCAGCACTTCACCCTGGCGCCGGGTATGACGGTGGCCGAGAACCTGCTGCTGGCCGGCGGCAAGACCCCGGCGCTGATCGACTGGAAGGCGCAGCGCGCCGACCTCGAGGCCTTTCTGCAGTCCACGCCCTTTCGCCTGGACCTGGATGCGCGGCCGCTGGACATGGCGGCCGGCGAGAAGCAGAAGCTGGAACTGCTCAAGCAGCTGTACCTCAAGCCGCGCCTGCTGATCCTGGACGAACCGACCTCGGTGCTGACGCCGCAGGAGGCCGACGAGGTGCTGGGCCATGTGCGCGACTTCGCCCGCGCCGGCCATTGCACCGTGCTGATCATCACCCACAAGTTCCGCGAGGTGATGGCCTATGCCGACAGCGTGACGGTGCTGCGCCGCGGCCAGGCCGTGCACCACACGGCCGTGCCCGACACCGACCCGGCCCGCCTGGCCCATGCCATGGTGGGCGCGGCCGCGCAGGCCGGTCCAGGCCAGGCTGCAGAAGAGAAAGCGGCTCCAGCAGCCGAAAAATCTGCGGTTGATGCTATTGAAACAGGAGCAAACGCTGCCCTCCAGGAACCCTCGCTCGACATCCGCCAGCTCTCGGTGATGGGCGACCGCGGCACCCTGGCCGTGCGTGAGCTGAGCCTGCAGGTGCGGCCCGGCGAGATCCTGGGCATCGCCGGCGTCTCGGGCAACGGCCAGCGTGAGCTGGTCGAGGCCCTGGTCGGCCAGCGGCCGCGCACCAGCGGTGCTGTGACCGTGATGGGCCAGCCCTATGCGGCGCGGCGCGAGGAGAACCACCGCCTCAAGCTGCGCAGCCTGCCGGAAGAGCCGCTGCGCAACGCCTGCGTCGGCGACCTCTCCGTGGCCGAGAACATGGCACTGCGCGATTTCGACCTGCCGCCGCTGTGCGCGGGCGGGCGCCTGCGCTTTGGCCACTGGCGCAGCCGGGCGCGCGGCTGGATCACCGACTACGGCGTCAAGACCCGCGGCGAGGACGCGCCCATCCGCAGCCTGTCAGGCGGCAACGTGCAGCGCGCCGTGCTGGCGCGCGAGCTGCACGGCGAGATCAATGTGCTGATCGCCGCCAATCCGGTGTTCGGCCTGGACTTCGCCGCCGTCAAGGAGATCCACAGCCGGCTGCGCGGCGTGGCCGCGGCCGGTGGCGCGGTGCTGCTGATCAGCGAAGACCTGGACGAGCTGATGGCGTTGGCCGACCGCATCGTGGTGATGAGCGAGGGCCGCGCCGTCTTTGAAACCCCTGCCGCCAGCGCCGAGCGCCATGTATTGGGCGCTCACATGGGCGGCGGCCACCACTAGAAGACTCCACATGCAGATCGCCGCCATCCCCTTCGACTACCCCTTCGAACTGCGCAAGAGCGCCCTGGTCATCATCGACATGCAGCGCGACTTCATCGAGCCCGGTGGCTTTGGCGAGACCCTGGGCAACGACGTCAACCTGCTGGCCGCCATCGTGCCGGCCTGCCAGGCGGTGCTGGCGGCCTGGCGCGCGGCCGGCGGCCTGGTGGTGCACACGCGCGAGGCCCATGCGGCCGACCTGTCGGACTGCCCGCCGGCCAAGCGCAACCGCGGCAATCCCAGCCTGCGCATCGGCGATGCCGGCCCCATGGGCCGCATCCTGGTCACGGGCGAGCCGGGCAACCAGATCATCCCTGCACTGGCGCCCGTGCCCGGCGAGATCGTGCTGGACAAGCCGGGCAAGGGCGCCTTCTACGCCACGCCGCTGCACCAGCTGCTGCAGCAGGCCGGCATCACGCACCTGGTCTTCATGGGCGTGACCACCGAGGTCTGCGTGCAGACCAGCATGCGCGAGGCCAACGACCGCGGCTACGACTGCCTGCTGCTGGAAGACTGCACCGAAAGCTATTTCCCGCAGTTCAAGCAGGCGGCGGTGGAGATGCTGCGGGCCCAGGGCGCGATCGTCGGCTGGACCGCCACCAGCGCCCAGCTCATCCCTGCGCTGGCGGCCCTGCCGGCAGCGCAAGGCTGATAGAGTTTGCCGGTGCACACCGCCAGCCGCACTGTCAAGGCGCTTGCCGCGCCTATCCACCGATCACGCGCGAGCGAGGTCTACGAACAGCTCAAGCGCGACATCGCCGAGTTCAAGCTGGTGCCCGGCGACCGCTTCACCGAGAACGAGCTGGGCGATCGCCTGGGTGTGTCGCGCACCCCGGTACGCCAGGCCTTGACGCGGCTGCAGCAGGAGGGCTATGTCGAGGTGCTGTTTCGCAGCGGGTGGCGCGTCCTGCCCTTTGACTTCGACCAGTTCGAGCAGCTCTACGACCTGCGCATGGTGCTGGAGACCACCGCGGCCCAGCGCCTGTGCACGGACGGCGAGCGCGTCGACCGCGAGCTGCTGGACCAGCTCATCGCCATCTGGCTGGTGCCGCCGGCCGAGCGCAGCAGCGACACCATGCAGGTGGCGCTGTGGGACGAGGCTTTCCATTGCGCGCTGGTGGCAGCGGCCGGCAATGCCGAAATGGCCCGCGTGCACCGCGACGTCACCGACCGCATCCGCATCATCCGCCGGCTGGACTTCACCAAGCAGGCCCGCATCGACGCCACCTACGACGAACACGCCAAGATCCTCAAGGCCATCCAGCGCAAGCGCGGCGACCAGGCCGCGATGCTGTTGCGCGCCCACATCGAGACCAGCCAGGCCGAGGTGCGCAAGATCACCCTGCACCAGGTCCACCTGGCGCGCCAGCCGCACGGCTAGGGCGCTACACCAGGTTGCCCGGCCCGGTCTGGAGCACGCGCGCGGGGATCATGTCGTCGTCGCTCTCGCCGAAACCGCTGTCCTCGACATCGTCGTCGGGGCTGCCGCTCTCGAGCGCCATGCTCTCGGTCAGGTGCGACAGGCGTGCCTCGCGATCGGGCCGCAGCAGCAGATCGCGAAACTGCAGGCGCAGCGCGTTGCGGGTGCGGATCCAGTAGTCGGCGCGGCGGGTCTGGCGCGCGCGCTTTTCCGGTGACAGGGCCGTCGCCTCCAGCTTCTCGTCCGAGTCCAGTGGCAGGATCATCCAGCCGGGCGGCCCCTTCTTGGCGTCGAAGTGCTCCCATAGCGCGTCGTAGCTGGCGTAGATGCGCAGGCCCGCGTCGCGGTAGCGCTTGCGGATCTGGTAGGTCCAGTCCTGCAGCTGGTGCGAGGCCGGGTCCAGGCCGACCAGGCGCAGGCCCCAGTAGCGCGCCAGCTCCTGGGCCACGCGCACCATCAGCACCGAGGGCTTCCAGCCGGCCAGGGCCTGGCTCAGCTCCTGCGGCGAGAAACGCGCCACCGGGTTGCGCTGGCCGCGCACGCCGCCGATCACCAGGCAGCCCACGCCGTCGATGCGAAAACGCGAAAAGCCCATGACCGCCGCATCCACTGCCTGGGCCTTTTGCTGCACATTGGCCGTGCGCTGCAGGGTCAGAGAAAGCACCAGCTCGCCTTCGGGGCTTTGCGGCGAGGCGCGGCGCAGTTGCAGGCGCATGTACTCGAAGCCGCGCGGTGCCGGCAACTCGGCCAGCACCAGCGGCCGGCCGGCGGTCAGGGTCTCGAAGGCGCCGTGCTTGAGAGCGGTTTCCAGCCAGTCGGCATGGTCGATCAGCTGCACCACGCGGTCGGTCACGCGGGTGTGGCGGTGCACGTAGGGGCGCACGGCACGCAGGTATTCGCCGGACATGTCACTGATGATCTGGCGCGACTGCATCTCGAAGACCACGCCCATCCAGTGGCGCATGGCCTTGCCATGCGCCAGGTTGGCCGTCAGGGTGCGCCACAGCAGGCGGGTGCGGGAGATGCCGCCACCCTGGCCGCCGCGTTGCAGGGACCAGAGCAAGCCATGCCAGATCCCTGGCACACGTTTTGAAGACGCGCGTGTCATGCGGGCTACCGGAACACAGTGAGGACGCCAGTGTAGCCGTACAGGTGGTCGCGGGCGATCTCGCCGCCGGCAAAAAAGCCCACCAGCGGCACGTCGCCCAGGGCCCGGCGCACGATCTGCAGCTCCGCGCTGGGGCCGCCGAAGTGCGGGCCGCCGCGGCCTGCGCAGCTAACGTAGATGGCGCCGGCGATGCGCCGCGCGACGTTGGGCGCGGCCTGCGCTTCGGGTGCGGCCAGGGCCACGGCCACCGGCAGCGGCAGTTCTTCGGGCTCGAGCTCCTCGCGGATCTCGGCGCAGATGCGCACCAGGTCGGCGCGGGCGGCCTGGGCGTCGCGCCGGCAGAAAGCCATGCGCATGCCCGGCTCCACCTTGTCGGCGATCGCCACCCCGCGGCGCGCCGGGTCCAGGCCGATGATGTGGCGCACCACCACGTCGGCGCCGAAGCTGCCGGTGCGGCCGACGGCATCGCTGGCGGCGTCGGTCAGTCCCACCAGGGTGGCGCGCAGCGCCGCCATCGCCTCCTGCGGCTGGTCCAGCGAGATCTTCAGGTCGGCCAGCAACACGTCCAGCGCCGGCTGGCCGTCCAGCCCGGTGATGACGTTGCCCTCGGCGGCGCTGACGATGCGTTGCGGCGCGATGGGCTGGCAGCCCTGGGTCACGCGCGAGACCAGGGCCACTTCCTCGCCGAAGGCCACGCCCGACAGGCCGCCGCGGAACACGCCGCTGGCCGCGCCCTGGCCGCGGATGTTGCCGTTGCCGCCGATGGCGAACTGCACCGCATCGCTGCGCCCGGAGGCCAGGCCGCCGAACAGGTAGCCGGTGGCGGTGCGGCCCGCCATCTCGCCGATCAGGTCGGCCAGTTCGGGCGTCGCCGCATCCGCATGGACCAGGGCCGTGTGGGGCTCGAAGCCCATGCCCTCGCCCACGCCCAGCGGCGCCACGCCGGAGAACACGCGGTACTGGTGGCCCGGCAGGGCGCACAGCATCACCGCCAGGGCCGGCTCATCGAAGTACTCGACGTTGCTCGACGCGATGCCCACGCCCACCGTGCCGGACCAGTCGGTGATCTCGGGCAGCTCGGCGCCCAGGTGCTCCAGGATGTCCTGGGCCTGGGGCGCGTAGTGGTCGGTGATGTACAGCAGTCCCAGCGTGGGGCTGGAGGCGTAATCGGGCAGGGCCATCTGCGCGCGCAGCTGGGCCAGCACCAGAGCGGCCGCCATCGGCCATTGCGGATGGGTGGCATGGCCGAAGGGAAACAGCTTCATGGCTTGCGTGCTGCCTTCTTGGCCGGCGTCTTGCGGGCCGCGACTGCGACGCCCCGCTTCGGGGCCTTGACGGCCTCCTTGGCAACGCCGGTGGCCACGTGTTTGGCGGTGTCGACGGGGGTCTTGCCGGCCACGTCCTTGAGCGCGCCGGCGGCGATCTCCTGGAACTGCTGGGTCAGTGCGCCCCACCACTGCAGCGGGTCGACCACGGACCCGGCCTGGCCGTCGCCGGCAGCAGTCTTGGTAGAAGCCTTGGCAGCGGGCTTCTCACCGGCCTTGAGCTTGAGCGCATTGGCCACGTCGGCCATGCTGAAGTTCATGCCCTTGAGCGTGGCCAGGGTCATCTTCTGGACCTCCAGCGCCTGGATGGTGGCGCCCAGGGCCTTGCCGTTCTGGTCCAGCCAGAAGTGCACGGCCTTGAGCTCCTCGATGCGCTTGTCCAGCTCCTCGACGTTGAGGGTGGGCGCGACCCAGTGGGACAGGTTGGGCATCTGCGGCAGGGTCTGCGACGCGCCTTTGGCGATGTTCTGCAGGAAGTCGAACCCGGGAACGAACTTGCCGAAGCCGAAATTCTCGTTGTCGCTCATGGCCGCGCCTCCGTGTTGACTCGCTGCTGACAGCTTACCCCAAGGAGCGCGCGGCGCCATGCCATTCAGTGCTTGTGCGGCCCCGCCGGTGCACTTGCCGCAACAGGCAGCACCAGATCGAGTCTGCTTTCCACGCCCCTGGCGTTGCGCAGGCGCAGGGTTAGCGGCACGCTGGCGTCCTTGGCCAGGGGCGCCTTCAGGTCCATCAGCATCACGTGGTAGCCGCCGGGCTTGAGCTCCACGGCCTGGCCGGCCGGCAGCTCCAGCTGCGCCACGGCGCGCATGCGCATCACGTCGCCGTCCATCTTCATCTCGTGCACCTCGCTCACGCCGGCCGCTGGCGAGGACACGCCCAGCAGCACCATGGGTTCGGCGGCGGTGAGTTTCATGAAGGCGCCCGTGCCCTTCTGGCCCTGGACGCTGGCGCGGGCCCAGGCGCCCTCGACCTTGACGGCAGGGGCCTGGGCCCAGGCGGTGGACGCCAGCAAGAGGGAGGCTGCGGCGAGCTTGCTCAGTTTGTGCAGGAGGGTCATGGTGTGGGCCTTGCTTTCGATGGTGAGAGTGTCAGTGCTGGTGGGCGCCGGCGCCAGTGCCGGGAAGAATCTCCAGCAGGGCGGCAGGGGACTTCAGGTCCGAGAGCTTCTGGCCCGGCTGTGGCTGCTCGACCCAGTCGATCCGGCCTTGCTCGCAGACCTGGCGCACCGGCCAGTACAGCGGGCCGGGCTGCTGCGGCACCGTGGCGACGAGCACGAACTCGTCGTAGTGGGCGCTGGCCAAAGCGTAGTCCGCGGTTCTGGCCGTCCAGGTGATGCGCACCACGTCCTCGGCCACTTCGCGCCCATGGCTCAGATAGGGCTGGGCCAGCTTCTCGCGCTGCAGCTCCAGCGTCCAGCCCGGCTTGGGCATGGGGCGCGCGCCGCGCACGCCGGCCGGGATCTCCACCGTGAACTGGCGGGTGGCCGAGGCGCCGCAGCCGTGGCCGACCTTGAAGCTGGCCTTGTAGCTGCTGCCGGCCGGCGCCACCTGGTAGTCCAGCACCACGTGCGCCTGTGCATTGCCAAACAGGGCCGCAGCTCCCGTCAACAGGACCTGGATTGCTCTCAATTTGATAGTCAGTTGCTGCATTTTTGTGCCTTTCAAAGATCGACCTTCAGTTCGGCCGTGTAGCTGCGCTGGGGGTAGGGGTGGAAATTCCAGTAGGTGGCGTTGTTCAGGTTGTCGATGCCGAAGGCGGCGCTGACATGGCGGTTGACCTGGTAGCGAGCGCGCAGGTCCATGCTGAAGTACTTGCTGACGCCCATGTAGGTGAAGCCGTTGACGTCGCTGTTGTCCAGCGTGCGGTACTGCTGGCCGCTGTAGCGCGCGCCCAGGCTGGTCGTCCATTGCGCGTCCCAGCGGTAGCTGGCCAGGGCGGACGCGCGCCACTTGGGGATGTTGGGCTGGCGCTTGCCGATGGTGTCGCCCGGCACGCTGACAAAGCCGGCGTTCTCCTTGATCACCGAGTCGGCATAGGTCAGGCTGCCGCTCAGATCGAGTCCGGCCAGCCAGATGCCGCTGCCGTTGTAGGCCAGTTCCAGGCCCTGCGTTGCGATACGCCCGACGTTCTGCACCCGGCTGACGTTGCGGTTGGCTGCGGCATCGAACGTGGTTTGGGCGTACAGCGCATCACGCGTGTCCTCGGCAAAGAAGGTCAGGCGCAGCAGGCCCTTGCCCAGGTCTTTCTCGGCGCTCAGTTCGCCGGTCCAGGACTTTTCCGGCTGCAAGTCCGGATCGTTGATGTACTGGGCGTTGGTGGTCGAGGTGCCGCCGTACAGTTCGCTCACGGTGGGCATGCGCACGGCCCGCCCGGCCGAGGCCTTGAGCACCGTGTCGGGCAACCACTGCCAGGACAGCGCCGCCTTGGGCGAGACGAAAAATTCCTCGCGCTCGCCCCACTGGGTGTTCACGCCCGCGCCGGGGATACGGGTGTGGCCATCGCTGGCCGTCCACCATTCGGCGCGGCCGCCCAGCACCGCCTTCCAGCGCGGCGCGAAGGCCCAGGCGTCCTGCGCATACAGGCTTTGCAGCAGGGCGCGGCCGCCGACGTCGCTGGCCACAGGGCCGGCGCCGTCGCTGAGGTAGTCGCCGGGGATGTTGGACGTGAGATAGGCCAGCTTGTAGCTGTCACGCTGCCAGCCGAAGTCCACTGCGTGCGCGCCCTGCGGGCCCTGGGGCCGCCAGATGCCCTTGAGCGCCAGGTTGTTCCAGCCCGTGCCCTGGCCGTCGGCGATGGTCCCGGCGCCGCCGCTGGCCGCCGCCGGCAAGCTGTTGGCCAGGCCGTTCTGGCGCTTCTCGTCCTTGCCGTAGCCGTACAGGCTGGCCGCCACCTCCCAGTCGAACACGCCCTTGCCGTGGCTCTTGACCGACAGGCCGTGCATGAAGTGCGTGAGACGTTCGTCGGTCAGCGCGAAGTCGCCGCCCGTCAAGGCGGCATAGGAGCGGCCATCGATGTTGATCGTGCCGCTGCTCACGCTCTGGCCTGCGGCATTGCGCAGGTAGGAGACCGGCCGGCCTTGCGACTCGTTTTGCCACAGGCCGAAGGTGTAGGCCGCGCGCACGACCGGCGAGAGGTCGTAGGCCAGCTTGGCCTTGATGTGGTCCTGCTGCGTGTGGTACTGCGTGCCCGTGCCCAGCACCCAGATGGGCGCATTGGCCGTGTTGCGCTCCGCCACGGCGCCGGTGACCGGCGTGCCGGCCGTCCCTGGCGTGCCCGTGCTGACCAGCCGGGTGGCGAAAGTCAGCGGCTGGCTCTGGCTGTCGCTGTGGTTGAAGTTGAGGAACCAGGCCCACTGGCCTTCGCTGCCGGCGCGGTTGCCCACCGAGGCGCTGGCCTGCCGGCTGCGGTACGTGGCGTCGGTGTTGTACAGCGCGAAGGGCTGTGAAACATAGCCGACCTTGCCATGGGCCTCGAACTGGGTGGGCATGCGCGTCACGTAGTCGACCACCGCGCCGACCGAGTTGCCCGGGTAGGCGGCGGAGAAGGGGCCGTACATCACATCGACCCGCTCGATTTCCTCGGGCGTGACCATGCCCCAGCGCGGCGGAAAGCCCAGGCCGCCGACGCCGTTGCCCAGGAAGTTGGACAAGAGGATGCCGTCGGCATAGACGGCTGATCGCGCGCTGTTGCCTGTGCCCGAGGCGCGGCTGGACAGGACGGCGTGGTTGTAGTCGCCGGTGTAGCGCTTGCGCACCAGCAGGCTGGGCAGGTACTTGAGCGCGTCCTCGCTGTCGTTGGCATTGATGGTCTGCTCGATCTGCTCGCGCGTGATGCCCTCCATGGTGGTGGGGATCTGCGTGGGCAGCGAGGTGGGCTGGCCGCCGGTGACGGTGACCACGCCCAGGGCGCGGGCCGGCGCGTCCTGCGCCAGGCCGGAAAAGGGGAACGCCATGGCCAGGGCCAGGGCGAGGCGGGTGCGGACCAAGAGAGCTCCTGCTTGCTACAAAAACAGCCTGAAGCCCCGTGAAACGGACTTCAGGCGCTATTTAAGTGATAGCAAACAGGGGTGGGCCGCGGCCCGGTGGCGGGACCGCGGTGCGCGCCGCGATGTGGGCGGCAGGGAGGGATTGCAGCGCCAGGCCCAGCGGCTGCGCCGCTGGCATGGCCGCGGCCACTGGCGCGGGCGCCACCGACGCGCACAGCGGGCAGTCCAGCGTGGGGCTGGGCTGGGACTGGCCGCCGTCGGCGTCCTTGAGCAGCAGCTTCATGGCGCCGGCGCCCGAGCAGATCAGCTCCATGGACTGGGGCTGGACCAGGGGTGAAGCCAGCGCCACGCCGATAGACAACGCGAACCAGGCCAGCACGAGGCGAGCGAGGAAGGAGGCGTTGCGCAGGGCTTGCATGGTCTGGATTATCGGCCAAGCGCCACCGGACCGCCGCCATCCGGCGTATGGCGATGGCGCCACGGCTTGGCGATAATCGTTGGCAAACCCTGGAGATGCCATGACCCAAGCTTCCCGTTCTCTTTCCATCCTGCGCAAGCTGCCGGCCGGCGCGCTGCTGCTGTGCCTGGCTGCGGCGGCCTACGCCCATCCGGGCCACGATGGACCCGGGATCGGTGGCTTCATGACCGGCGTGCAGCACCCTTTCGCCGGCCTGGACCACCTTTTGGCCATGCTGGCCGTGGGCATCTGGGCCGCCACCCAGGGCCGGCCCAGAGCCTGGGCCCTGCCTCTGGCCTTTGCGCTGCTGATGGCGGCCGGTGCCGCACTGGGCATGGCCGGCGTCAGTCTGCCGGCCATTGAGCCGGGCATTGCCGCTTCGGTGATCGTGCTGGGCCTGGCCCTCCTCAGCGCCTGGCGCGCGCCGGCTGCGGTGGCCCTGGGCCTGGTCGCAGTCTTTGGCGTGCTGCACGGCTTCGCCCACGGCGCCGAACTGCCGGCCAATGTCGATCCGCTGGCCTATGGTGCGGGCTTCCTCGTCGCGACCTTCGCGCTGCACGCCATGGGTGTGGCCATCGGCCTGTTGCAAGCGGCGCCGCGCGGTGCGCTGGCCCTGCGTGCCGGTGGCGCGGCGATCGCCGCGGCCGGCGCCTGGTTGCTGTTGGGCGCGCCCGCCCTGGTCTGAACGCTCAGAACTTGGGCGCGCGGCGCTCGCGCAAGGAGGCGACGCCTTCCTTCACATCGGGCCCGGCAAAGCCCATGAATTCCAGCGCCAGCGAGGTGTCGAAGGACGGGCCCGCCTGGCGCAGCCAGTTGTTCAGCGCGTACTTGGTCCAGCGGATCGCGCTTTGCGAGCCCAGGGCCAGAGCGTCGGCCACCTCGTAGGCCTTGGCCAGCAGCTCGCCTTCTTCCACCGCCAGCGACACCAGGCCGATGCGCTCGGCCTCCAGGCCGCTGACCGGCTCGCACAGCAGCAGGTGGTATTTGGCCTTGGCCATGCCGCACAGCAGGGGCCAGACGATGGCCGCGTGGTCGCCCGCCGCCACGCCCAGCCGGGTGTGGCCGTCGACGATCTTGGCGCTCTTGCTGGCGATCGAGATGTCGGCCAGCAGGCCCGCCACCAGGCCGGCGCCCACGGCCGGTCCGTGCAAGGCGCTGACGATGGGCTTGTCGCAGTTGATGATGTTGTAGACCAGGTCGCGCGCTTCCTTCCAGACCCGGCTGCGCACCTCGAAGTCGTCGGCCATGTCCTGCACCAAGGCCAGGTCGCCACCGCCGGAAAAGCCCAGGCCCTCGCCGCGCAGCACGGCGCAGCGCACCGTCTCGTCCTCGCCCACATCGCGCCAGATGGCGGCCAGCTCGCGGTGCCCCACGTGGCCGGCCGTCGGCAGTTTGCCGTTCAAGGCCTTCATCTGGATGTCCAGCACCGCGTCGTTGGGCCCGCGGCGGCTGATGGCAAGGGTCTGGTAGCGGCTGTAATCCATCGCGCCAGTTTAGGCCCAACAGACCCTAGCGCAGGCGGTCGAACTCCGCCTTCAGTGCCACCGACTTGGGCAGGTTCAGGCCCTGCGGCGCCGCGCGGCTGGGCTTGACGAACCAGGTCTCGTACAGCGCATCGGCCCGGCCCGAGCGCACGGCCAGGGCCATGGCCTGGTCGACCACCCGCTGCAGGCCGGCGTCGCGCGGCAGGGCGATGGCGATGGTCTCGCTGGCCAAGCTGTCGGGCAGCAGGACGAAGTTCTGCTTGTCGGCCTGGCGCGCCAGCACGCCCAGCAGCAGGATCTCGTCGCGCGCCCAGGCTTCGGCATTGCCCAGGCGCAGCTGGCTGAGCGCCGCATCGACCGTGACCACGCGCGAGGGCTGCAGCGCCACGCCGGTGCGCTGGGTGTAGGCCTTGAGCGCCGGCTCGGTGGTGGTGCGGCCCAGCACGGCCACATGCTTGTCCTTGAGATCGGCGGCCGACTTGTAGCCGTCCTTGGCGCGCACCAGCAGCTTGACGTCGGAGATGAAGATGGGTTGCGAGAAGCCCATGGTGGTGCGGCGCTCGGGCGTGTCGGAGACGCCGGCGCACATCAGGTCGACCGCACCGGTGCCCACCAGCCGGGGCAGCTGGTCGGTCGACACCGGCACCATGTTCAGCCGCAGCTTGTCCTTGCCCACCTCCTGGCGCAGGTGCTCGACGATCATCATGCAGTAATCGATGCTGTAGCCGGCCGGCCGGCCCTTGTCGTCCTTGAAGGAAAACGGCGGCGAGCCTTCGGAGTAGCCGATGTTGATCTGGCTGCGCTGGGCGATCCGCTTGAGCGCGTCCTGCTGCGCGCCGGCGGTGGCCGGCAGCAGGGCTGCGCAGGTCGCAGTCAGGGCAAGGGCCAAACCGGAAATTCTGGAATGCAGGGTCATGAAAAGCCTCCTGGCCCCATTCTTGGGCAGGCTCATCCATTGGGCAAGCGCACCTTGGATCGTCCGCGTTAAGCTTCCCCCATGAACAACAGCCTGTTTCATTTAGCCTTCAACGTCACAGATCTTGACGAGGCGCGCCGCTTCTATGGCGGCGTCCTGGGGTGCACCGAGGGCCGCAGCACCGCCACCTGGGTCGACTTCGACTTTTTCGGCCACCAGCTGTCCCTGCACCTTGGCCAGCCCTTCAAGACCGAGCGCACCGGCCACGTCGGCGAGCACCTGGTGCCCATGCCGCACTTCGGCCTGGTACTGGAACTGCCAACCTGGCAGGCGATGGCGCAGCGCCTGAAGGACGCCGGCACCGCCTTCGTGCTGGAACCGCAGGTCCGCTACCCGGGCGAGCCGGGCGAGCAATGGACCATGTTCTTCTGCGACCCCTTCGGCAACCCGATTGAGATCAAGGGCTTCGCCTCACTGGCCGCCCTGTACCAAAGCTGAGTCTGCTTTTGCCCATCGGGCTGTAGGCGGCGTCCTACCGCATCACGCGGGCCTCGCGTCTGGCGTCGGCCGGCAGTCCTTGCTACGGTCAGTGTCCATGACTCTCACGGACCTGCTCTGCCCCTCCTGTGCCCTGTTCCTGGATTTCGACGGCACCCTGGTGGACATCGCGCCGCAGCCTGAGGCCGTGGTCGTGCCCGCGCGCTTGCGCGCGACCTTGCAGGCCTTGCACAGCTATCTGGACGGCGCGGTGGCGGTGGTCAGCGGCCGCCCCATCAGCCAGATCGACAGCTTCCTGGCGCCGCTTGTGCTGCCGGCGGCAGGCGTGCACGGGGCCGAGCGGCGCGGCGCCGATGGCCAGACCGTGCACCTGCCCATCGTGGACATGCAGGAGGTGGAAGTGGTGGCGCGGGCGCTGGCGGCGCGCCATCCGGCGCTGCGGGTCGAGACCAAGCGCGGCTCGATCGCCCTGCACTACCGGCAGGCGCCGGAACTGGAAGGGCTTTGCCTGGACGCCATGCAGGCCGCGGTGGAGCAGACCCCTGGCCTGACCCTGCTGCGCGGCAAGATGGTGGCCGAGGCCAAGCCCGCCGGCGCCAGCAAGGACAAGGCGATCGAGGCCTTTTTGCGCGAGGCCCCGTTTGCCGGCCGCACGCCGCTGTTTGTCGGCGATGACATCACCGACGAGGTCGGCTTCGCCACCGTGCAGCGCCTGGGCGGCCTGGGCGTGAAGGTGGGTGAGGGCTCAACCACCGCCTGGCAGCGCCTGGCCAGCCCTGAGGCCATGCGCCTGGAACTGGAAAACGCCGTCGTCCTGCGCGGCGGAAAGGCCATCGCATGACACAAGCTGCGCCGGCGGCGCCCTCCCTGAACCTGGGCCTGATCGGTAACTGCGCCTACAGCGCGCTGATCGACGAGCGGGCCCGCATCGTCTGGTGCTGCCTGCCGCGCTTTGACGGCGACCCGGTCTTCAACACCTTGCTCGACCCCAGCGCCAACGGCAGCCTGTGGGCCTTCGAGCTGGAGGACTTTGCGCGCAGCGAGCAGGCCTACGAGCCCAACACCGCCATCTTGCGCACCCGGCTGTGGGACAGCCGCGGCCAGGGCATCGAGATCACGGACTTCGCGCCGCGCTTTTCCAGCCGCGACCGCATGTTCCGTCCCCTGACCCTGGTGCGGCGCCTGCGCGTGCTGTCCGGCACGCCGCGCATGCGGGTGCTGCTGCAGCCGCGCTTCGACTGGGGCCGCATCGTGCCCGACGTGACGCAGGGCAGCCACCACATCCGCTACGTGGGCGGGCGCGACGTGCTGCGCGTGACCACCGACGCGCCGCTGAACTACCTGCTAGCCCAGACCTGGTTCGTCATCGACCGGGCGATGGACTTCATCCTGGGGCCGGACGAGACCCTGATGGGCGGCATCGGCGAGACGGCGCGCGCCTTCGAGCAGGACACGGCCAGCTACTGGAAGGCCTGGACCCGCGCCCTGGCGCTGCCGCTGGAATGGCAGGAGGCGGTGATCCGCGCCGCCATCACGCTCAAGCTCTCGCTGTTCGAGGACACCGGCGCCATCGTCGCGGCCATGACCACCAGCATCCCGGAAGCGCCGGGCAGCGGGCGCAACTGGGACTACCGCTACTGCTGGCTGCGCGACGCCTTCTTCGTGGTGCGGGCCCTCAACAGCATTTCCGAGGTCGGCACCATGGAGGACTACCTGCGCTGGCTCAACAACGTGGTGGTGCGCTCCGGCGGCGGCCATATCCAGCCGCTGTACGGCATCGGCCAGGAGGAGCAGCTGCCCGAGGCCATCCTGGGCCACCTGCCCGGTTACCGCGGCCAGGGCCCGGTGCGGGTGGGCAACCAGGCGCAGGAGCATTTCCAGCACGACGTCTACGGCAACATCATCCTGGGCGCCGCGCAGGCCTTCCACGACCAGCGGCTGTTTCGCCGCGCCGGCCGCGCCGAGTTCGTCCACTTCGAGGCAGTGGGCGAGCAGGCCTTCCGGGTCTACGACCAGCCCGACGCCGGCATGTGGGAGCTGCGCACGCGCGCGCGCATCCACACCTCGTCGGCTCTCATGAGCTGGGCCGCCTGCGACCGCCTGGCCAAGGTGGCGGCATCCCTGCAGCTGCCCGAGCGCATCCGCTACTGGCGCGAGCGCGCCGACATGATCCGCGAGCGCATCCTGCGTGAAGCCTGGAGCGACGAGCGCCAGGCCTTTGCCGAGAGCTTCGGCGGGCGCGACCTGGACGCCAGTGTGCTGCTGATGGCGGAGGTCGGCTTCATCGACCCCAACGACGCGCGCTTCATCGCCACCATCGACGCGCTGGAAAAATCGCTGTGCGACGGCCCCTACATGCGGCGCTACGAGGCGCCGGACGACTTCGGCAAGCCCGAGACGGCCTTCAACATCTGCACCTTCTGGCGCATCGACGCTCTCGCGCGCATTGGCCGCAAGGCCCAGGCGCGCGAGATCTTCGAGGTGATGCTCAAGAGCCGCAATCCGCTGGGCCTGCTGTCCGAGGACACGCACCCGGTCACCGGCGAGATGTGGGGCAACTTCCCGCAGACCTATTCCATGGTCGGCCTGATCAACGCCGCTGTGCGTCTGTCGGCCCCCTGGGATTCGGTGATCTGATGTCACGGCTCGTCGTTGTTTCCAACCGCGTTGCCGACCCGCGCAAGACCGCGGCCGGCGGCCTGGCCGTGGCGCTGGCCGAGGTGTTGAGCAACACCGGCGGCCTGTGGTTCGGCTGGAGCGGCAAGGTGGTCGAGGCGGCCGACGGCGGCCTGCCCGGCGAGGGCGAGGTCCACAGCCACCAGGCTGGGCCGGTCAAGCTGGTGACGGTGGATCTGTGCCGCGAGGACCACGACGCCTTCTACCTGGGCTACTCCAACGGCGTGCTGTGGCCGGTCTTCCATTACCGCCTGGACCTGGCGGACTTCGATGCCGGCTACATCGCCGGCTACCGGCGCGTCAACCAGCTGTTCGCGCGCAAGCTGCTACCCCTGCTGCAGCCCGATGACGTGCTGTGGATCCACGACTACCACCTGATCCCGCTGGCGGCGGAGCTGCGCGCGCTGGGCTGCACCAACCGCATCGGCTTTTTTCTGCACATCCCGTTGCCGCCGCCACTGATCCTGGCGGCCATCCCCGGCCATGACTGGCTGGTGCGCGGCCTGTGCTCGTACGACCTGGTGGGTTTCCAGAGCAGCGCCGACCACGAGCACTTTTGCCGCTACATCGAGGCCGAGGCCGGCGCGCAGGACCTGGGCGAGGGCCGCTGGCGCGTCTTCAACCGCACGCTGCATGCAGGGGCTTACCCGATCGGCATCGATGTCGAGGAGTTCACCGCCCTGGCCGACGCCCCGGAAGGCCGCGAGATGCACGAGCGCATGAAGAAAGAATACTCGCGCCGCAAGCTGCTGGTGGGGGTGGACCGGCTGGACTATTCGAAAGGCCTGCCGCAGCGCATGCGGGCCTTCCGCCAGCTGCTCACGGCCTACCCGGAGACGCGCAACAGCGCCACGCTGATCCAGATCGCCTCGCCCAGCCGCGAGGACGTCAGCGCCTACAGCGACATCCTGCACGAGCTGGAAAGCCTGTGCGGCTCGATCAACGGCAACTTCGGCGAGCTCGACTGGATGCCGGTGCGCTACATGCACCGCACGGTGGCGCGCGCCCGACTGCCCGGCCTGTACCGCGCCAGCGCTGTGGCCCTGGTGACGCCGCTGCGCGATGGCATGAACCTGGTGGCCAAGGAGTTCGTGGTGGCGCAGGACCCGCTGGACCCCGGCGTGCTGGTGCTGTCGCGTTTTGCCGGCGCCGCCGAACAGCTGAAGGACGCGCTGCTGGTCAATCCCTACGACGCCGAGGCCACGGCCGCGGCCATCCATCTGGCCCTGGTGATGCCGCTGGAAGAGCGCCGCGCGCGCCACCAGACCATGCTGGAGAATTGCCGCCGCTACGACGTGCACTGGTGGTGCGACAGCTTCCTGGGCACCTTGCGCCAGGCCCAGGCCGAGGAGCGCGGCACGCCCTGGCTGCGGCTGTAGCAGCTCAGTCGATGGTGGGGTCCAGAAGCCACTCCATGGCGACCTCGTAGTCGAAGAACGCCCGGATCCGCCGGAACCCGTGGTTGCCCGCCAGCATGCTGAAAAAGCGCGCATGGTCGAAACGCTCACGCGGGCACAGGATGGCCGTCTTGTGCAGGAAGGTCCCACCGTAGCGCAGCAGCGAGCCGGCCAGCTCGAGCTGGTCGTCCGGCGAGAGCTGGCCGCTGGTGTCGCGCATGTCCACCATCAGGCAGTAGTCGTCCAGCCGCAGCGCAGCCTCGGCGATTCCGGCCAGCAGTTTCTTGCCCGCCTCGAGGTCGGCGCGGCCATCGGAGCGCACCCGCAGGAAATCGGGAGAACGGACGATCTGGATGTTGGATGGCATGTCGCTATGCTGGACAGCCGCGGGCCGGCATGCCATGGGACGAAAGCCCTAGACCTGGAGCGCTGCGATGCTCTGGCCGTACCGTTCAGAGCGTGTAGACCATGCCGTTCTGGATGCTGCCGATCAGGGCCGCCTGGTTTTCCGGCGATTCAGAGAAACCCACCAGCACGTTGGCCCGGGTGTTGGCGCCGCTGGCCAGGTTGCCGGTGTGGAAAGCCAGGCCGCCCTCGTCGGGCGCGCGGTGCAGCACGTTCTGGTACAGCTGGGTGACGAAGCGCGCGTTGTCCAGGTTGCCGTAGGTGGTCTGGAATTCCGGGCTGGCGATGAAGTTGGCCGCCACCTGGGCGATGTCCAGGCCGTTGTCCAGCGCGGTCATCTGGTAGCCCAGGCCGCCCTGGTCGGGCGTGCGGTTGAAGGCCGCCTGGTAGAGCCGGTAGGCCATGCCGCCGTTGCCGTCGGTGTCCAGGGCGATGCCGCCGCCAGTGAAAGCGATGCGCTCGATGCCGGCCAGGGTGGTGGTGTTGGAGGCGTCGGACCTGGACGTCACGGTCCAGCCTGAGCCGCTGCTCTGCACTGTCCAGGCGCTGAGCGCATGCTCGAAGAGCGCCGTGTCGCGGCCGGTGCCGCCGTCCAGCGTGTTGTGCCCACCTCCCCCGGCCAGCATGTCGTTACCCGCGCCGCCGTTGAGCGTGTCGTTGCCGGCCCGGCCGACCAGGGAGTCACTGCCGCTGCCGCCGGTCAGCTGGTCGCCGCCTGACGCAGCGAACACCGAGACGCGTGCGCCGACGGCGGCCGTGAAGGCGACGTCGGCGCTCTGCATCTTCAACGCCACCGAACCCGATTGCGCCAGCGGCAGGCCATGGCCGTCGTCCGATTGCGCGGACTGGCCGCCGCGCCACTCCATGAACAGGCGCACCCGGCCCATGGCGTTGCTGAGGAATTCGCCGGTGGTGCCGATGCGGCTGAGGGCCAGGTCGTTGGCCTCGTCCCGGAAATCGTTGACTGCGTCGTCCAGTTCGGCCAGGTCGGCGTTGCCGCCTTCCACGGTGATGTTGTCGATGGCGTGGAAGACGCGGTCGGACAGCCGCGTGACCATGCCCTTGATGCTCAGGCCGCTCTGGATGGCGTCGTAACCGGCCATGAGCGTGTTGAACAGAGGGGTGGGCATCTGCGGCCGCACCACGTTTTCGACGATGTGGTCGCTGAGCGCCTCGCTGGCGCCGTCGTACAACGCGCCCAGGCCCTGGCCGGCGAGGAAGCGGGCGGTGTCCGCCAAGCTGGGGCCGCTGCCTGGCAGGCTCCAGCTGCCACCATCGTCCAGTGCATAAACCGGCGAACTGACGCTCACGCTGTTGCCGCCGCTTCCGGCCTGCCCGCCCCAGGAGGCCGGCGTGGGCACCGAGCCGGTGTAGCCGGCCGGCGCGGGCGCCGGACTGGGCGCAGGAGCGGGCGTGCCTGCGTCGCCGCCCCCGCTGTTGGTGAGGACCTGCTTGAGCACGTCGTACATGGTGGCCGAAGACGAGAAGCCATTGAGCCAAGCCTGGGTGGCGGAGATGTCCGAGGACGTCACGCCGCCCATGTTGAGGAGAGCGCCGATGGTCTCCGGGCCAAAGGCGGACTTGACATCGGCAATGGTCACGCTTTGCAGCACGTCGCGGTACTGCTCGATCACCGCCAGCGCGTCGGCCGAGCCGTTCAAGACCAGGCCGCTGCCGTCCGGCGCCACGGGCGAGGGTGCGGGGGCCGGCGCGGCCGGCGCCGGGGCAGGCACGGGAGGCGCCGGAGGTGGCGGCGGGGTCTCGGATTTCTGGGTCAGGGCCGCCAGCAGGGCGTTGTTCTGCGCCGCCGTGCCGGTGTAGCCGGACGCGGTGCCCAGCCCCAGGTTCTGGAAGACCTGCGCGCGGGCGGCGACGGAGGGGAGTGCGGCGCCGATGCCGGTATAGAACTCATACAGGGTGGTGGGCGATGCCATGGCGCGCTCCTACTGGACAGTTGGTCTGCCCATGCTAGGCCCGATGCGCCAGCGCTACATCCCCCGAAAAGGGGGTATGACCCAGCCCAAACCCTTGGCTCTTTCAACGGGCTCTAGCGTTGGCCGCAACCGCTCAGAGCGTGTAGACCATGCCGTTCTGGGTGCTGCCGATCAGGCCGCCCGGTTTTCGCATGATGGTGGCCCAGACAGGCCTTGCCTGCCAGCGATGGAGGGCGCTGCTCAGGCCTTGAGCGGCACGATGGTCTGGTCGATGGCGCCGAAGATGCTCTGGCCGTCCTTGCCCTTCATCTCGATGCGGATGGTGTCGCCGAATTGCATGAACTCCGTACTGGGCTTGCCGTCCTGGATGGTCTCGATGGCGCGCTTCTCGGCGATGCAGCTGTAGCCCTTGGGCCAGTCGGTCTTGCCGTTGGCGCCGGTCACGCCCTTGTTGCTCACCGTGCCGGAGCCGACGATGCTGCCGGCGCGCACGTTGCGCGTCTTGCAGACGTGGGCGATCAGCTGGCCGAAGTGGAAGGTCATCTCCGGGCCGGCCTCGCACATGCCGACCTTGCGGCCGTTCCAGCTGCTTTGCAAGGTGTTGGCCAGGCGCCCGCCCTCCCATGCATCGCCCAGTTCGTCGGGCGTGACGGCCACAGGGCTGAAGGCCGTGGCCGGCTTGCTCTGGAAGAAGCCGAAGCCCTTGGCCAGTTCGGCCGGGATCAGGTTGCGCAAGGACACGTCGTTGGCCAGCAGCACCAGGCGGATGCCGTCCAGCGCCTGCTCGGGCGACGTGCCCATGGCGACGTCGCCGGTGATGACGGCGATCTCGGCCTCGAAGTCGATGCCGAAGGCCTCGCTGGGCACGACCACGTCGTCGCAGGGGCCGATGAAGTCGTCGCTGCCGCCCTGGTACATCAGCGGGTCTTCGTAGAAAGTCTGGGGCACCTCGCTGCTGCGCGCCGCGCGCACCAGCTCCACATGGTTGATGTAGGCCGAGCCGTCGACCCACTGGTAGGCGCGCGGCAGCGGTGCCATGCACTGGGCCGGATCGAAGGGAAAGGCGTGGCGCGCCCTGGACGGGGACGAGGCGCCGTCGCCAGCGCGGTTCAAGGCCTCGTACAGGTCCTGCAGCTGCGGCGAAATGAAGCCCCAGTCGTCCAGCGCCTGCTGCAATTTGCCCGCAATGCCGGTCGCATAATGGGCCGTGCTCAGGTCACGCGAGACCACGACCAGCTGGCCATCGCGCGAACCATCCTTGTACGTCGCAAGCTTCATGGGAATTGCCTCGGATCAGGGCTTGCGCTACAGTCCGCCGGACCATTACGCATTGTGAAATGAATTTACCTAATCGTAATTCTAGCGGAAGTCCCCTCCCATGACGAAAGAACGCGCCGGCATCCAGTCGGTGGAAGTCGGCTTCGGCCTGCTCGATGTGCTGGCCAAGGCGCCGGGGCCGCTGATGCTGCGTGACCTGGCCGCCGCCGCCGGCATGAGCGCGGCCAAGGCGCACCGCTACCTGGTCAGCTTCCAGCGGCTGGAACTGGTCGCGCAGGACGAGGGCACGCGCTACGACCTGGGGCCGGCCGCGCTCAAGCTGGGCCTGGCCTCGCTGTCGCGGCTGGACGCGATGCGGCTGGCGCGCGCGCGCATCGCCGCCCTGAGGCAGGACATAGGCCATACCCTGGCCCTGGCGGTCTGGGGCAACCACGGCCCGACCATCGTGCACTGGGAAGAGTCGCCGCAGGCGGTGACGGTGAACCTGCGCCTGGGCGACGTCATGCCGCTGCTGTCATCCGCCACCGGGCGCTGCTTTGCGGCCCATGCCTCGCGCGAAGCCATCGCCTCCATGCTCAAGGACGAGATCGCCCGCGCCCAGAAGCAGGGCCGCAGCGATGTGCCCTTGTCGCTGGCCCAGGCCCGTGCGGTGTTCGACGAGGTGCGCCAGCGTGGCGCGGCCCGCGTGGTCGACGTGTTGCTGCCGGGCATCGTGGGCTTTTGCGCGCCGGTGTTCGACTCCGATGGCCACATGGTGCTGGGCATGGTGGCCCTGGGCCCCAATGGCATTTTCGATGCGGCATGGGGCGGCGCGGTCGATGCGCCGTTGCGCGCGGCGGCGTCCCAGCTCTCCAGCGATCTGGGCCACGCGGGATGAACTCCGGGCTGCGGTGGCGTCCGTTCGCGGCGCTGACCGCGGCAGTCACCGCCGCGCACCTGCTGGTCCTGCGCGCCGTGCCCGACGCCTTGCGGCCCGCCGATGCCCCGGTGCTGCGCCTGGTCACCCGCAGCATCGAGGCTCCGGCACCGCCCTCCATCGCCGTACCAGAGGAAAAGCGGCCCGTAGCCCCCGTCAAACGGGCGCTGGCAGCTACAAAATCAATAGCGTCAGGAGCCTCCCCGCCGGCAGCAGCCACGCCGCAGGAAGCGCCGGCAACGCCGGTGCCGGTGGCGGCCGACGCCCTGCCACCGCCCGAAGCCGCAGCGCCGGCAGCGGGCGCTGCGCCACTGCGCGAGCGCACGGCGCCAGCCAGCGTCTTTGCCGTGCCTGGCTCGGTGCAGCTGCGCTACGCCGTCACGGCCCAGGCGCGCGGCGGCCTGTGGCAGGGCAAGGCACTGCTGGTTTGGCGCCACGACGGCAGCCAGTACGACAGCCGGCTGGAGATCAGCACCTTGCTGCTGCCCACCCGCGTGCAGCGCAGCACCGGCCGCATCGATGCCAGCGGCCTGGCGCCGCTGCGCTTTTCGGACAAGGCGCGCAGCGAGGAGGCCGCGCATTTCGAGCGCGACAGGGGCCGCATCGTCTTTAGCAGCAACCGGCCCGAAGCGCCCCTGCTGGCCGGCGCGCAGGACCGCCTGAGCGTGATGCTGCAACTGGGCGCCATGCTGGCCGGCGAACCGGCGAAGTACCCCGTCGCCACCACCATCGAAATCCAGACCGCCGGCACGCGCGATGCGGAGCTCTGGCTCTTCACCGTGCAGGAGAGCGAAGAGCTGCAATTGCCCGGCGGCCCACTGGCTGCCGTCAAGCTGCTGCGCAACCCGCGCAAGGAGTTCGACCAGACGGTGGAACTGTGGCTGGCTCCCGCCATGGACTACGTGCCCGTGCGCCTGCGTCTGACGCAAGCCAATGGCGATTGGCTGGACCTGCAGTGGTCGGCCACCGACAGGTTTTAGACATCCTTTGGCCTACTGTGGGTTCCATACGAGGTCCGGAATGGCGAACCGGTCCACCTTGAAACCGGTTCGAACGTTGCTATCTGTAGCAGCAGAAGGATGTACACAATGCAAATGCTCTATGACTCCGACTCGTTTGTCGTCGTGCACATGCAGGCCAATGAACCTGTGGACGGCGAACCGGCACCTCGCCTGGCCCGGCATGGCTTCGAGATCGTCGACAAGCGCTCCAACAAGGAGGTCTATCTCGACGGCACCTGGGCCGAGGCCTTCCAGCGCCAGATCACCGCCTGGCAGGCCAACACACCCACGCAGGAAGAAGTCGAAGAAACATTGGGCGGCTACGCCGAACTGGCGCAAAACCCGCTCGTGATGCACTGAATGGCCCCCACGCCAACTCACTACGTGTAGTTGTCTGCCCCCCGAGGGGGCCTCCGCGGCTAGGGGCGGCCCGTCGCCGCTCATGGCTGTCGTAAGTAGAACCTGCGGTAGAGCGGCTCGACCAGCACCAGCACGGCCACCAGGCGGCAGACCTGGAAAGCGGTGACCACCGGCACCCCCAGTTGCAGCACCTTGGCGGTGATGGCCATCTCGGCGATCCCGCCGGGTGAGGTGCCCAGGATCAGCGTGGCCGGATGCAGGCCCGTAAGCCACGCCAGCAGGCTCGCGAAGCCCGCGCACAGCGCGATCATCACCACCGTCCCCACCGCCACCGATGCCAGCCAGCGCGGCGCCGTGTGGACGAACTCGGCGCGAAAGCGCACACCCAGGCTGACACCGATCACCAGCTGCGCCGCATTGGTCAGCCACTGCGGCACGGCCGACAGCTCGGTGCCCGTCATCGTCAAGCCCATGGCCACCAGCAGGGCGCCCATGAACCAGGGATTGGCGCGGCCGGTCTTGTCCATCAGCCAAGCGCCTGCGCCCGTGGCCAGGGCCAGCAGGGCCAGGCCGGGCCACTGCACCTGGCGCGGGCCGGGCAGGGTGGCGTCCAGGCCGTGCAGGCCGCTGTAGGTGAAGGCAAAGGGGATCAGCAAGGTGACGATCAGCAGGCGCAGGCTGTGGGCCGCGGCAACCAGGTCGGTGCGGCCGCCCACGCGCTCGGCCAGCAAGGTCATCTCGGAAGCGCCGCCGATGGCGCCGGCGAAGTAGCTGGTGGCACGGCGCTCCTGGTCGGTGCCCGGCATGCGCCCTTCCAGGCTGCGCTGCAGCCAGCGGCCGGACAGCCAGCCCAGGCCCAGCGCCCAGGCGACGGCCAGGGCGATCGCCCACCACAGCGTGCCCACCAGGGCCGTCACCTGCGGCGTGAAGTACAGGCCCAGCGCGGTACCGATGGTCCATTGGCCGGCATTGCGCAGCGGGCCCCAGCTTTGCGTGGGCGCACCCAGCACCGAGGCCAGAGCGGTGGCGACCAGCGGACCAATCATCCAGGGCAGCGGTGTCTGGAGCCAGACGCACAACAGCGCGGCGGCCAGGGCCAGCGCCAGCGTGAGGGCCGTGCGTGCGGCGAAGTGAAAGGTCATGCGAAAGGGACGGGCATCGCGCGGGCGCGAGCCGCTAGTATCCCCGCATGCACCGCGCCGCCGCTGTCATCCTGCTGTCGCTGCTGCTCGCCGCCTGCGCCATCCAGCCAGCGACCGAGCCGGTCGATGTGTTGCTGCTGGGCGAGCAGCATGACGCGCCTTCGCACCAGGAGCAGCATCGCCAGGCCGTCCAGGCGCTGGCCGACCAGGGCGCGCTGGCGGCGCTGGCGCTGGAGATGGCCGAGCAAGGCCGGTCCACCGCGGGCCTGGCGCGCGATGCCACCCCGGCTGCGGTGCAGGCCGCGCTGCAATGGAACGACAAGGCCTGGCCCTGGGCTGCCTATGGGCCGGCGGTGCTGGCGGCGGTGCGCGCCGGCGTGCCGGTGCTGGGCGCCAATCTGCCACGCAGCAGCATGCGCACCGCCATGGGCGACGCCACACTGGACCGCTTACTCTCGCCTGCCGCGCTGCAGGCCCAGCAGACGGAGATTCGCAGCGGCCACTGCGGCCTGCTGCCCGAAACCCAGATCCTGCCGATGACGCGCATCCAGCTGGCCCGCGACCGCACCATGGCCCAGGTGCTGGCGCAGGCCGCCGTGCCCGGCAAGACCGTGGTGCTGCTGGCCGGCGCAGGCCATGTGGAGCCAGCCCTGGGCGTGCCCCAGCACCTGAGCGCCACGCTGCGCGTGCGCGCGCAACGCTGGCCGGCGCAGCCGCCCCAGAAGGACTATTGCGAGGAGCTGCGCCGCCAGATGGCGCCGGCGAAGTGAGGTCGCCGGCGCCTGCGGTTCAGGCGTGCTTCTTGATCGAGTCCGCCAGCGTGTTGACCAGTGTGTCGATGTGCGACTTCTCGACGATGTAGGGCGGCGCGATCACCAGCACATCGCCGGCCGGGCGCACCAGCGCGCCCTTGTGGAAGCAGTCGATGAAGATGTCGTAGGCGCGCTTGCCCGGCGTGCCGGCAATGGGGGCGAGTTCCACCGCCGCGGCCAGGCCCAGGCTGCGGATGCCGATCACGTTGGGCAGGCCCTTGAAGGTGGAATGGAAGGCGTCGCCCAGCACCTTGCCCATTTCGCCGGCGCGCTGGAACAGGTTCTCCTGCTTGAACAGGTCCAGGGTGGCAATCGCCGCGGCGCAGGACACCGGGTGGCCTGAGTAGGTGTAGCCGTGGAAGAACTCGATGACGTGCTCGGGCGCGTCGGTCTTCATCATGGCGTCGTACAGCTTGTCGCGGCAGATCACGCCGCCCAGCGGAATCACGCCGTTGGTCACGGCCTTGGCGAAGTTGAGCATGTCGGGCACCACGCCGTAGTAGTCGGCGCCGAAGTTCGTGCCCATGCGGCCAAAGCCGGTGATGACCTCGTCGAAGATCAGCAGGATGCCGTGCTTGTCGCAGATCTCGCGCAGGCGCTTCAGATAGCCCTTGGGCGGCAGGTACCAGCCGGCGCTACCGGCCACCGGCTCGACGATGATGGCCGCCACATTGGACGGGTCGTGCAGCGGCAGGATGCGGGTTTCCAGCTCGCTGAGGTAGTCCTCCTTGGACTCCGGTTCCTGGTTGTGGATGTAGGCGTTGGCCGGGTCGTGGATGAAGCGCATGTGGTCCACGCGCGGCAGCAGCGAGGTGCCGAACACCTTGCGGTTGGCCGGGATGCCGCCCACGCTCATGCCGCCGAAGCCCACGCCGTGGTAACCCTTCTCGCGGCCGATGAAGATGTTGCGGTGGCCCTCGCCGCGGGCGCGGTGGTAGGCCAGGGCCACCTTCATCGAGGTGTCGGCCGCTTCCGAGCCGGAGTTGCAGAACAGCACCTTGTTGAGGTCGCCGGGCGCCATCGCGGCGATCATCTCGGCGGCCTTGAAGGCCTTGTCGTTGCTGACCTGGAAGGCGGTGGCGTAATCCAGCGTGTCCAGCTGCTTCTTGATCGCCTCGTTGATCGTCGCGCGGCGGTGGCCGGCGCCCACGCACCACAGGCTGGAGATGCCGTCGATGACCTTGCGGCCGTCGTGCGTGGTGAACTCCATGCCGTCGGCGCCGACGAAGACGCGCGGGTCCTTCTTGAAGCCGCGGTTGGGGGTGAAGGGCAACCACTGGTTGTCCATGTTGAAGTCGTTGAAGGCCATGGCGGGGCTCCTGCTATGCAAAGGCGCAAAAGCCTATTCTGGCACCGCCGGGAAACCCGCCGCGGCAGTCAACAACGCCGCCTGCGACAATTCGAGGGCTATGACCAACGCCTACATCCTGACCCTGTCCTGTCCCGACCGGCCCGGCATCGTGCATGCCGTGTCGGGTTTCCTGCTGGAACGCGGCGGCAACATCGAAGAAGCCGCCCAGTACAACGACCACGGCACCGGTCTGTTCTTCATGCGGGTGCAGTTCGCCTGCGGCCAGCTGACGTTCGAGGATCTCAAGGCGCAGCTGCAGTTCTTTGCCGAGCCCTTGCAGATGGTCTGGCAACTGCACGCCACCGACCAGCCCATGCGCACCGTCATCCTGGTCAGCAAGGAAGGCCACTGCCTGAATGACCTGCTGTTCCGCTGGAAGAGCGGCCTGCTGCCGGTGCAGATCACGGCCATCATCTCCAACCACCGCGAGTTCTACCAGCTGGCGGCCAGCTACAACGTGCCCTTCCACCACATCCCGGTGACGGCGGCGACCAAGGCCCAGGCCGAGGCCAAGCAGTTCGAGATCATCCAGGCCGAGGGCGCCGAGCTGGTGGTGCTGGCGCGCTACATGCAGGTGCTGTCGGACGACCTGTGCCGCAAGCTCTCGGGCAAGGCCATCAACATCCACCACAGCTTTCTGCCCAGCTTCAAGGGCGCCAAGCCTTACTACCAGGCGCACGACCGCGGCGTCAAGCTGATCGGCGCCACCGCCCACTACGTGACGGCCGACCTGGACGAAGGCCCCATCATCGAGCAGGACGTGGCCCGCGCCGACCACAGCAAGACGGTGGAAGGCCTGACGGCCATGGGCCGCGACACCGAGAGCCAGGTGCTGGCCCGCGCCGTCAAGTGGCACAGCGAGCACCGGGTGCTGCTCAATGGCCATAAAACCGTCATATTCAAATGACCCCCCGAAGCGCCTACGGCGCCTCCCCCCAAGGGGGGCGCCACCAGCGGCCCGGCAAAGCCGGATCCGCGGTGGCCCACTGAAAGACGTCGGCATCATGACGGCGAGGATTCCGCCGATCCAGTGCCTGCTCACTTTCGAGACGCTGGCCCGGCTGCGCTCGGTCACGCTGGCGGCCGACGAGTTGCATGTGACGCCCAGCGCGGTGAGCCACCGTGTCCGCCAGCTCGAGCAGATCATCGGCACCAAGCTGTTCGGCCGCGCCGACTTTTCCCTGACCACCGAGGGCAGCGAGTACCTGGCCCATGTGCGCGAGGGCCTGGCCAGCCTGGAGCGCTTTCCGGGGCGCGATGGCGTCGGCACCAAACGCAAGCTGCGGGTGGCGGTGACGCCGACCTTCTCGCGCTCGGTGCTGATGCCGCGGCTGCGCGGCTTCATCGAGGCCTATCCCGAGATCGACCTGATGCTGCAGGTCTCCATCCCCCTGCTGGACGTGGTGGCCGAGGACGCCGACCTGGTGGTGCGCTTTGGCACGGGCCGCTACGCCGACATGGAGCACCTGTGCCTGATGACCGACGAGGTCACGCCGCTGGCCTCGCCGGCCTACCTGCGCGAGAACGGGCCCTTCGACAGCATCGAGGAATTGCAGGCGGCCAAGCTGATCAAGAGCCCGCTGGAGCCCTGGCGCACCTGGTTCCTGGCCCATGGCGTGGACGCCGGAGAGCCGGGTGAAGGCTCGTCCTTCAACGACATCGGCCTGATGTGCGACGCCGCGGCCCAGGGTCTGGGCATCGCCCTGGTGCGCCTGAAGCTGGGCCAGCCCTGGCTGGACAACGGCTCGCTCGAGCGGATCTCGCCGCGCAACGTGCCCAGCCCGCATGCCCACTACCTGTGCTGGCGCACCGGCGCCATGGACCGCTGGGAGTGCGCGGCCTTTGCCGACTGGCTGAAGAAAAGCCTGGGCTAGGCCGGCGCGGCCACGCCCGCGTTGTTATCAAGTTGTCACGGAAGCTGCAGATGATGGGCGGTTTATCTGCCCGCACAGCCCATGACCACAAGCTTCGACCCCGCATCCCCGTCCTTCACCGCCGCCCGCATTTCCGCCCTGTACGTGGCCCTTCTGGGCCGGGCCGCCGACAAGCAGGGCCTGGCTTTCTGGAGCGAAAAGCTCAACGCCGGAATGGGGCTGGACGGCCTGGTCAACGCCATGCTGGCCAGCACCGAAGCGCAGGCGCGCTTTGGCGGCGCGCAGGGCCAGGACCTGATCGCCGCGATCTACCGCGGGGCATTCAACCGCGAGCCCGAGGCGGCCGGCCTGCAATACTGGTCGGCGCTGCTGGCGGGCAAGGGCGGCGACGCCGGCGCTTTCGTCAACGCCATGCTGGCGCCCTTGATGGCCAACACGCCGGGCAACACCGACCAGCAGGCTTTCGCCAACCGCGTCGAGGCGGCGCTGTACTTCACGCAAACCACCACGCAGCCGGTGACGGCGCAATCGGCGCGCAGCGCCATCCAGAACGTCACCGCCGACCCCGCCACCCTGGCCTCGTCCATGAAGGCCACCGACCAGGGTCCGGCAGCGGCAGGCGGCGGCGGTGGCGGCAGCCCCGTCGAAACGCATGGCACGGCGCCGCTGGACTTTCTGCCCAATGCGGGCAGCACCGGCGGTTCGTCCGATGCCTCCACCGCCTTGGCGCTGGGCGGCAACACCATGCTGGTGGCTGACGACGAAGCCAGCGTGCTGCGCGTGTACTCGCGCGACGGCGGAGCGGCGATCAAGGAAATCTCGTACGCTGCCTACCTGGGGACCGGTGGCGAAACCGACCTGGAAGCGTCGGCACGCATCGGCGACACCCTGTACTTCGTGGGCTCGCATGGCAACAACAAGAGCGGCGCCGACCAGAACAGCCGCGAAGCGATCTTCTCCGCCACCGTCTCGGGCAATGGCGCGGCCACCACGCTGGCCTTCACCGGGAAGTACCTGGCGCTGGAGACCGACCTGGTGGCCTGGGACCACGGCAACACGCACGCCAAGGGCGTGGACTATTTCGGCTTCCAGGCCAGCGCCGCAGCGGGTGCGCCGGAGCGCGACGCCGGACTCAGTATCGAAGGGATGACGTTTGCACCCGGCAACAGCGCCCTGTGGCTGGCGTTGCGCGCACCGGCCACCGGCGGCGCGGCGCTGCACAAGGCGCTGATCGTGCCGGTGAGCAACATCGATGCCGTGCTTGCCGGCACCGCCGCACCGGTTTTCGGTACGGCCATCGAGCTGGACCTGGGCGGCCGTGGCATCCGCAGCATCGACAAGAATGGGGCGGGCCAGTACCTGATCGTGGCCGGCCCGACCGGCGCTGCCAGTGCCGACGTCGCCAACGACTTCCGTCTCTACACCTGGGACGGCAGTAGCGATGCCCAGGGCCAGGCCCTGCACCTGGTGCAGCGCAGCGCCAACCTGGACGCGCTGCTGGCCGGCACCGGCGGCTCTTTCGAGACCATCGTCGAGGTGCCCGACAACCTGGGCGACGGCAGCTGGGTGCAGTTGCTGCAGGACAACGGCGACACCGTCTGGTCCAACCAGACGCAGGTGTCCAAGGACCTGGCGCCGGGCCTGCAGCATTTCAACGGCAACTGGGTGCAGCTCGGTGGCACGGCCGCCGCCGACACCGCTGCGCCGCTGCTGGTGCGCAGCACGCCGGCCGACAACGCCACCGGCGTCGCCGCCGCCGGGACCGTGGTGCTCACTTTCAATGAAGCCGTGCATGCGGGCAGCGGCAACTGGCTGCTCAAGTCCGGCGTGACCACGTTGGCCACGCTGGCGGCCAACGATGCGCGCCTGTCCTGGGACTACAACACCGTCAGCTTCAATGGCTCGGCCCTGCTGGCCGCCGGCCAGTCGTACACGCTGGAAATCGCCTCCGGCGCTGTGGTCGACGCGGCAGGCAATGCCTTCGCCGGCCTGGCCGGCGCAGCCGCCATCGACTTTGGCACCGCGTCGGGCGCCACCGCGCTCGCGGCGGGCGACATCGCCTTCGCCGGCTACAACACCGACGCCGGCACGGACGCCTTCAGCTTCGTCCTGCTCAAGAGCGTGACGGCCGGCACGGCCGTGCGCTTCACCGACAAGGAGTGGACCGGCAGCGCCTTCAACAGCGGAGAGGGCGACCTGTTGTGGACGGCCGCCAGCACGCTGTCCGCCGGCACGCTGGTGACGATCCAGCCCGACCTGGGCAAGCCGCTGGCCAGCACCGGCACGCTCACTGGCAGCGGCGGCGGCCTGGGCAAGACCGGCGAGCAGATGTTCGCCATCACCGGCACCGTCGCCGCGCCCGGCAGCTTCCTGGCCGCCCTGGGCATGGGCGCGCCCAACGGCGGCCTGGCGGCCAGCGGCGCCGACCTGGACAAGACCTCCTTCGTGCCAGCCGGCCTGACGCTGGGCGGCAACGCGGTGAATCTGCCTTTCGTCAATGCGAAGTACACGGGCACGCTGACCGGCACAGCCGATGAACTGCGCGCCGCGCTCAACACTGCGTCCAATTGGACCGACCTGGGCGCCGCCACGCCGGCGACCGTGACCGGCAACCAGCTGCAACTGGGCTACGCCAGCCTGACCGTGCAGCCGGCCACCACCGTGCTGACCGCCGGCGACCTGGTCTTCCTGGGCATCAATACGGACAGCACCGACGCCTTTGCCTTCATGGTCACCAAGGCCCTGACGGCCGGCACGCAGATTGGCTTCACCGACCGCGACCACGTGACGGCAACGGGCATCCCCGCCAGCGGCGAATCGGCCTACATCTGGACCGCCGACCAGGCTTATGCCGCCGGTACTGTCATCACCATCCAGCCCGACGTGGCGGGCACCTCCAACCCCATCGCATCGCATGGCAGCACGCTGGGCAAGGGCGGCGGGCTGAGCGCTTCGGGCGAGACCCTTTTGGCCTTCCAGGGCAGCATTGCCGGCCTGGCAACCGGCGCTGCCGGCGCGGTCACTGTCGTCAGCTTCCTGGGCGGCATCAACGCCGGCGGCGCGGCGGCCGGCGATGCGCCCGCCGGCATCACGCTGCAGACGTTCGCCCTGGACGACGCGGTTTACACCGGCAGCCGCAGCGCTGCGGACATCGCAGCGTTCAGGGCCTTGGCACTGGATGCGGCGAATTGGTCGTCCAGCGACACGGTGCCGGTGACGCTGACCGGCACGCCGGCGGTCAACTTCTTTGCCTGAGCCCCTGGTTTAGGGGAGATCGGCCCCTGGCCCCCGGCCGCAGGACGAAGCGCGCTCTTTTTTCGATAGCAAACGCCGTCCCGTGGCGGCGGGCTTGGCGCGCGGTTCGGCGGGTGGACGGGCAGCCCGCTACAGTGCCATCCCATGCGCACAACCCCCAGCGCCCCTGGCACCCCGGCCCAGCGGCGCCTTTCTTCCACACCCTTGCGCTGGTCCCTGTGGACCTTGCTGCTGGCGCTGGTCGCCTCACTGCTGGTCACCCTGGTCTGGCTGGCCGGCCGCTACGAGGCCAGCCAGGTGCAAAGCAAGCTCGAGCGCGACACCGGCGACGCCCTGGGCGACATCCGCTCGGCCCTGACGCGCAACGTCCAGACTCTGCAGGCCCTGCAGGCGGGCACGCCCACGCCGGCCAGCTGGTCGGCCGAGGCGCAGCGTCTGCTGCGCGAACACCGCGAGTGGATCCGGCTGGAATGGCGCGACCCGCAGCTGGCGACGCTGGCCGCTGCCGACACGCCGTTTCGCACGCCGGTGTTCGCCCGCCTGGGCCGCACCAATGCGCAGGCCGACGTGGCTCTGGCCTGCGCCAACGCGCGGCGCATCAGCGGCTCGGGCTATTCGGCCAGCTACTTCCTGCCGCAAAGCGACGGCCTGGGCCTGGAGGTGATGGAGCTGTGCCTGCCGCTGGTGACGGCCGGTCAGCTGCAGGGCTACGCCGTCGCCACCTATTCGCTGGCCGAGATCCTGGCGGACCTGGTGGGCCCGCAGCTCACGCGCAGCCAGGAGGTCTCGCTCACCGAGGCCGACGGCACGCGGCTGGCCATGCATGGCGCGGCGCGGCGCGGCAGCCGCATCTTCACCTCGCAGCAGCTGCTGGACCTGCCTGGCAACACCATGGTGCTGCGCATGGACAGCTGGCGTGCCGCGCCCGACCTGTTTCCCAACGTGCTGACGGCCCTGGTCACGCTGATGTCGATCGCGCTGGTGTCGGTGCTGGCCATGCTGGGCAAGGACATGCGGCTGCGCCAGCGGGTCGAGCACGACCTGGCCGAGGCCCTGGCCTTTCGCAAGGCGATGGAGGATTCGCTGGTGACCGGCCTGCGCGCGCGCGACCTGGAGGGCCGCATCACCTACGTCAATCCGGCCTTTTGCGAGATGGTGGGCTTCACGCCCGAAGAGCTGATGGGCCATGCCACGCCCGCGCCCTATTGGCCGCCCGAACTGGCCGGCGAGTACCAGAAGCGCCAGGCCGTGCGCCTGGCCGGCGAGCATGCGCCGCCGCGCGAGGGCTTCGAATCGATCTTCATGCGCAAGGACGGCTCGCGCTTCCCGGTGCTGATCATCGAGGCGCCGCTGATCAACGCGCAGGGCATGCAGACCGGCTGGATGAGCGCCTTCCTCGACATGAGCGAGCAGCGCCGCGTGGAGGAGATCTCGCGCGCCAGCCAGGAGCGGCTGCAGGCCACGGCGCGCCTGGCCACGGTGGGCGAGATGGCCTCGCTCTTGAGCCATGAGCTGAACCAGCCGCTGGCTGCGATCTCCAGCTATGCCACCGGCTCCATCAACTTGCTGCGCGCCGACGCGGCGGCCGACTCGGGCATCGGCCTGGCCATGCAGCGCATCGTCGAACAGGCCGAGCGCGCCGGCAAGGTGATCAAGAGCGTGCACGACTTCGTGCGTCGCCGCGACCAGGAGCGCGAGCCTGTCACCCCGCAGGCGCTGATCGACGCCATCATGCCGCTGGTGGGCCTGCAGGCGCGCAAGCTTGGCGTGGGGGTCAACACCCGCGTGCAAGACGGCCTGCCGCCGGTGCTGTGCGACCGCACCATGGTCGAACAGGTGTTGCTCAATCTCGCGCGCAACGCCATGCAGGCCATGGACCAGGCCCATGTGCGCACGCCCTCGCTGGTGATCCAGGTGCGGCGCGCGCCGGGGCCGGGCAGCGGCGGCAAGGACTGGCTGGAGTTCTCGGTGGCTGACCGCGGGCCCGGTATTGCGCCGGAGGTGCAGCAGCAGCTGTTCACGCCTTTTTTCACCACCAAGGCCGAGGGCATGGGCCTGGGCCTGTCGCTGTGCCGCACGGTGGTGGAGCAGCATGGAGGGTTTCTCGGCTTCGAGCCCAACACGCCGCAGGGTACGATTTTCAGATTCACGCTGCCGGTCCATGCCGCCAGCACCCCGTCCAGCGCCCTTTCCTCCCCCACCGCCTGATGCAACCTGCCTTCAACGCCACCGTGTTCATCGTCGACGATGACGCCAGCGTGCGCGAGGCCCTGGCCTGGCTGCTGCGCTCGCGCCACCTGCCCAGCGAGAGCTTCGCCGGCGGCGACGAATTCGAGGCCATGCTCGGGCGCGGCTTCACGCCGTCCCAGCCCTGCTGCCTGCTGCTGGACGTGCGCATGCCCGGCGTCAGCGGGCTGGCGCTGTTCGACAAGCTGGCCGCGCGCGGCCTGGTCGAGGTGATGCCGGTGATCTTTCTGACCGGCCATGCCGACGTGCCGACGGCGGTGGACCTGGTCAAGCGCGGCGCCTTCGACTTCTGCGAGAAGCCGTTTTCCGACAACGCCCTGGTCGACCGCATCGAGCAGGCGCTGGCGTGCTCGGCGCAGGTGCTGGCAGGGGTGCAGCAGCGCCAGCGCCTGCAGTCGCGCCTGGGCGAACTGACCGACCGCGAACGCGACGTGATGCAGCTGGTGGTGGGCGGCCTGCCCAACAAGCTGATCGCCGACCAGTTGGACATCAGCGTGCGCACGGTGGAGGTCCACCGGGCCCGCGTGTTCGACAAGATGGATGTCAAATCGGCCGTTGAGCTGGCCAATTTGCTACGAAATCTGTAGCGTTACAGGTCCATTTGCCGGGGTCTGGAGGCTATTTTCCCTCTGAATCGGGGCTCTCGGGCGGCGGCGCGGCGGCCAGCTCTCCCTTGTTGCGGCCCGAGAACATCGTCCACCAGACGATGAGCACGAGCAGCACCAGCGCGAGCAAGGCTTCAAGCAGAATCAGCAGCATGAACTATTTCCCGGTGTTGGCGGCCATTGTAGGAATGCTTGCCGGCTGCAGCAGCGTGCGGCTGGACGAAGCGCCCGCCCCCGCACCGCCGGTGGCAGCACCTGCAGCGCCATCCACCGTGCCGCTGCCATCCGCCATCACCCAGGGAAAGAGCCGCTGGCAGCCGGTCGCCTGGAGCGCCTTGCCAGGCTTCAACGACGACGCCCTGCACGAGGCCTGGAATGCCTGGCTCAAGAGCTGCGAGCGGCCCGGCCCGGCCTTTGCGGCGCTGTGCCCGCAGGTGCGCCAGCTGTCCATCGCCACAGCCGCCGAACAGCGCGCCTGGATGCTTCAGGCCTTGCAACCCTACCGCGTCGAGCCGCTGCAGGGCTCGGCCGATGGCCTGCTCACCGCCTACTACGAGCCCTTGCTCGACGCCAGCCGCCGGCAGAGCGCCAGCAACGGCGTGCCGCTGTACGGACTGCCGGCTGGCTATGGCCAGAAGAAGCCCTGGTACAGCCGCCAGGAGATCGACACCCTGCCCGAAGCGCGTGCTGCATTGCGCGGCCGTGAGATCGCCTGGATGGCCGATCCGCTGGATGCGCTGGCGCTGCAGATCCAGGGCTCCGGGCGCATGCGCATCAGCGAAGCCGACGGCAGCGTGCGCACGGTGCGGCTGGCCTTTGCCGGCAGCAACGACCATCCCTACCGCAGCGTGGGCGGCTGGCTGCTGCAGCAGGGGGCTCTGCGCGACGCCTCCTGGCAGGGCATCAAGGCCTGGGCCCAGCAGAACCCGCAGCGCGTCAACGAGATGCTGTGGAGCAACCCGCGCACCGTGTTCTTCCGCGAAGAGCCCTTGAGCGAGCTGGATGCCGGCTTCGGCCCGCGCGGCGCGCAAGGTGTGGCGCTCACGCCGGGCCGCTCGATCGCGGTCGACAAGGACAGCATCCCTTACGGCACGCCGGTCTGGCTGGCCTCGCCGGGACCGGTGCTGGGCCTGCAGCGGCTGGTGCTGGCACAGGACACGGGCAGCGCCATCACCGGCGCGGTGCGGGCCGATTACTTCGTCGGTTGGGGCCCGCAGGCGGGCGAGCTGGCCGGCCGCCTCAAGCAGTCCTTGCAGCTGTGGGTGCTATGGCCGCGCTGAAGACCCTGGTCCCCGCCGCCGCGTTGGCCCTGCTGGTGGCGGGCTGCGCCGGCTGGCCTGCGCAGGAGACGCGGCCGCGCTACACCTGCGAGCACGGCATGGCGTTTGTCGTGCGTTTTGTCGATGACACGGCGGTGCTCGATGGCGGGCCGCAGGGCCGTGACCTGCTGCTGCGCGATGCCGGCGGCCTGACACCGCAGCAGCAGGTCTACAGCAGCCCGCGCATGCGCGCCGAGTTCGGCCTGGGTGCCAGCGGGCGCGAGGCCAGGCTGCACTACCCCTTGCTGCCGCTGACGGTGCGCTGCGTGCGCGACTGAGCAGGCGCTGGCGCACCCAGGTGCGCCAGCGGCAGAGCGCTGCTGGCCTTGACCTCGCCCAGCGAGAAGCTGGTGTGCAGGTCCTTCACATTGGGCAGGTTGATCAGCACCTTGCGGGCGAACTGCGAGAAGCTGTCGAGGTCGCGTGACACGACCTGCAGCTCGAAGGTGCCGGCGCCGCTGATGTAGTGGCAGGCCACGATCTCGGGGATCTGGCGGATGGCCTCTTCCATCTCGCGCGTCAGTTCGCCGGTGTTGCGGTTGGCGTCCAGGCGCACGAAGGCCAGCACGCCCAGGCCGATCTTGTGGCGGTCGATCTCGGCGTGGTAGCCCTTGATGAAACCGGCCTCCTCCAGCGCCCGCACGCGGCGCCAGCAGGGCGCGGCCGACAGGCCTACGCGCTGCGCCAGCTCGGCGTTGGTCAGGCGGGCGTCGGCCTGCAGCTCGTTCAGGATCAAAAGATCAAACTTGTCGAGTGTTTCCATGAATGCCTGTTTTGAGAAAGATCCTTTCTCATCCTAGGCGAATTCGGGCATGGAAAGCAAAGACTTATCTGCGGTACGGGCATACACTTTGCATTCCCTTAGAGGAGGCGCCCTAGCCGGGCAAGCCATCGCGCCAGGCCATCAGGCCGGCATTTCCCAGGCAGTCTTTGGAGACAAGACCACCCATGAACGCACCGCTACCCGACCACATCCGCAAGGCCCTGGAGACCGTCACGCTGGATGACAAGTACTCACTGGACTACGGGCGGGCCTTCATGAGCGGGGTGCAGGCGCTGGTCAAGCTGCCCATGCTGCAGCGCCTGCGCGATGCGCAGCAGGGCAAGAACACGGCCGGCTTCATCAGCGGCTACCGCGGCTCGCCGCTGGGCGGCTATGACCAGGCGCTGTGGAAGGCCAGCAAGTACCTGAAGGCGCAGAACATCGTCTTCCAGCCC
This sequence comes from uncultured Ramlibacter sp., assembly GCF_936925435.1. GTDB lineage: Bacteria > Pseudomonadota > Gammaproteobacteria > Burkholderiales > Burkholderiaceae_C > Ramlibacter. The sequence goes on from NZ_CAKZHQ010000024.1 coordinate 140,921, forward strand.
GGCGTCAACGAGGAGCTGGCCGCCACGGCGCTGTGGGGCACGCAGCAGCTGGGCTTCACGCCCCAGGAGACGCACAAGTTCGATGGTGTGTTCGGCATCTGGTACGGCAAGGGCCCGGGCGTGGACCGCTGCTCCGACGTCTTCAAGCACGCCAACATGGCGGGCACCACGCCCTGGGGCGGCGTCATCGCCGTGGCCGGCGACGACCACGTGGCCAAGAGTTCCACCGCTGCCCACCAGAGCGACCACATCTTCAAGGCCTGCGGCCTGCCGGTGTTCTTCCCGGCCACGGTGCAGGAAATCCTCGACCTGGGCATCCATGCCTTCGCCATGAGCCGCTTCTCCGGCGTCTGGGCCAGCATGAAGACCATCCAGGAGATCGTCGAGTCCAGCGCCACGGCCATGATCGATCCCGAGCGCATCGACATCAAGATCCCGACGGATTTCCAGATGCCGCCCGGTGGCCTGCACATCCGCTGGCCCGACACCGCGCTGGAACAGGAAGCCCGCCTGTTCGACTACAAGTGGTACGCCGCCCTGGCCTACATCCGCGCCAATCGCCTGAACTACAACGTGATCGAAGGCCCGAACGACCGCTTCGGCCTGATCGCCAGCGGCAAGGCCTACAACGACACCCGCCAGGCCTTGCTGGACCTGGGCCTGGACGATGCCAGCTGCCGCCAGCTGGGCATCCGCCTGCACAAGGTGGGCGTGGTCTGGCCGCTGGAAGCCCAGGGCACGCGCGAATTTGCCACCGGCCTGCGCGAGATCCTGGTGGTGGAAGAAAAGCGCCAGGTCATCGAATACCAGGTGAAGGAAGAGCTGTACAACTGGCGGCCCGATGTGCGGCCCAACGTGATCGGCAAGTTCAACGAGGTCGAGGGCGACTTCTCCGGCGGCGAATGGTCCATGCCCAATCCCACGGCCCACACCCTGCTGCGCGCCAACGCCGACCTGTCGCCAGCCCTGATCGCCCGCGCCATCGCCCATCGCCTGAAAAAGCTCGGCCTGGACGGCGCCATGGCCGCGCGCATCGACGCCCAGCTGGCCATCCTGGAGGCCAAGGAGCGCTCCATGCAGGTGCTGGAAGTCAAGGGCGAGCGCCAGCCATGGTTCTGCTCGGGCTGCCCGCACAACACCTCGACGGTGGTGCCCGAGGGCTCGCGCGCCATGGCCGGCATCGGCTGCCACTTCATGGCCACCTGGATGGACCGCGCCACCGTGGGCTTCACCCAGATGGGCGGCGAGGGCGTGCCCTGGGTCGGCCAGCAGCCTTTCAGCAAAGAGAAGCATGTCTTCGCCAACCTGGGCGATGGCACCTACTTCCACAGCGGCTCGCTGGCGATCCGCCAGTCCATCGCCGCCGGCGTCAACATCACCTACAAGCTGCTGTACAACGACGCCGTCGCCATGACCGGCGGCCAGCAGGTGGGTGAGCGGCCCGAGGGCCATTCGGTGGTCCAGATCGCCCACAGCCTGGTGGCCGAGGGCGTGGCCAGGCTGGTGGTGGTGACCGACGAGCCGGAGAAATACACGGTGGCCAAGCTGCCGCCGGGCATTGAAGTCAAACACCGTGACGAACTGGACCGCGTGCAGCGCGAGTTCCGCGAGATCCCTGGAACCACGGCCATCATTTATGACCAGACCTGCGCCACAGAGAAGCGCCGTCGCCGCAAGCGCGGCGCCATGGTCGACCCGGCCGTGCGGGTGGTCATCAACGACCTGGTCTGCGAAGGCTGCGGCGACTGCAGCGTGCGGAGCAACTGCCTGTCGGTGGAGCCGCTGGAGACCGAGTTCGGCCGCAAGCGCACCATCAACCAGAGCAGCTGCAACAAGGACACCAGCTGCCTCAAGGGTTTTTGCCCCAGCTTCGTCACCGTCGAGGGTGGGCAGCTGAAAAAGAAGGCCAAGGACAAGGCGGTCTCGCCCTTCTCGCTGGGCGCGCTGCCCGAGCCGCAGCTGCCGGCCATAGCTGGCGCCTACGGCATCGTGGTGGCCGGCGTTGGCGGCACCGGCGTCATCACCATTGGCCAGCTACTGGGCATGGCCGGCCACATCGAGGGCAAGGGCATCGTCACCCAGGACGCGGCCGGCCTGGCGCAAAAGGGCGGCGCCACCTGGAGCCATGTGCTGGTCGGCGAGCGCGCCGAGGACATCCGCACCACCCGGGTGAGCATGGCCGGTGCCGACCTGATCATCGGCTGTGACCCCATCGTCACCGCCGGCAAGGAGACGGTGCTGCGCATGCGCGAGGGCCGCACCCACGTGGCGCTCAATTCGCACAGCACGCCCACCGCCGCCTTCGTCACGAACGCCAACTGGGCCAATCCGGCCGATGCCTGTGTGGCGGCGATCGCCGACGCGGTCGGCCCGCAAGGCATAGGCGCCTTCAATGCCGATGCGGCTGCCACCAGGCTGATGGGCGACAGCATCTACACCAACCCGATGATGCTGGGCTACGCCTGGCAAAAGGGCTGGATCCCGCTGGGCCTGGAGTCGCTGATGCGGGCCATCGAGCTCAACGCGGTGGCGGTGGACAACAACAAGGCGGCCTTCGAGTGGGGCCGGCGCGCCGCCCACGACTGGGCCTCGGTGGAGCAGCACCTGGCCCCGGCCCAGGTGGTGGAGTTCAAGAAGCGCGAGACCCTGGACACCCTGGTGGCCCGTCGCGTCGAGTTCCTCTCGGCCTACCAGGATGCCGCTTATGCGCGCAGCTACCGGGACTTCGTCGAGAAGGTCCGGTTGGCCGAGCAGCCCCTGGGCAAGACCGCGCTGGCCGAGTCGGTGGCGCGTTACCTGTTCAAGCTGATGGCCTACAAGGACGAGTACGAGGTGGCGCGCCTGCATACCGAGACCGGTTTCCAGGAGCGCATTGCCGCCATGTTTGAGGGTGACTACAAGATCAACTTTCACCTTGCGCCGCCCATGACCGCCAGGCGCAACGAGAAGGGCGAACTGCAGAAAAAGAAGTTCGGCCCAACCATGTCGGTGGCTTTTCGCGTGCTGGCCAGGCTCAAGGGCCTGCGCGGCACGGCCTTCGACCTGTTTGGCCGGACCGAAGAGCGGCGCAGCGAGCGGGCCCTGATCGCCCGCTACCGGCAAAGCATTGAGCATGTGCTCACATCGCTGGACGCCGGCAAGCACGCACTGGCCCTGGAGATCGCCCGCCTGCCCGAGCAGATCAAGGGCTTCGGCCACGTCAAGGAGCGCAACCTGGCTGCCGCCAGCCAACGCTGGGACGTCCTGTTGGCGCAGTGGGACGCGCCCGCGCAGCAACGCCAGGCCGCGTGAGGGCGCTTGTCCGGGCCCGCGCTGCACCCTTTTGCAGCGCGGGGTTACAGCGGGCGGCGCGAGGGCCCCGGCATACAATCCGTTTCTTCGGCCGGCGACAGGCATGCTTCATGCTGTCCGCCGCCGGCGCATCCCTGTTCTGTTCTGGAGACAACGTGTTCATTTCTTCCGCTTTTGCCCAAACCGCACCCGCTGCCGCCGCGGGCGGCGACATGCAGTCGTCTCTGATGAGCATGCTGCCGCTGGTCCTGATGTTTGTGGTGCTGTATTTCGTGATGATCCGGCCGCAGATGAAGCGCCAGAAGGAACACCGCAGCATGATCGAGGCGCTGGCCAAGGGCGATGAAGTGGCGACCTCGGGTGGCCTGATCGGCCGGGTCACCAAGCTGGGCGACAGCTACGTCAGCGTGGAAGTCGCCAACGGCGTGGAAGTCCAGCTGCAGCGCAGCGCCGTCGTCCAGGTCCTGCCCAAGGGCACCGTCAAATAATCCAAAGACAGGGGTGCCGCGCACCCGTGTTTTCAGCTTGTTGCTATGAACCGATACCCGGTCTGGAAGTACGCGATCATCGTCATCGCGCTGCTGGTGGGGGCGATCTACACCCTGCCCAATTTCTTTGGTGAAGCGCCGGCGGTGCAGGTCTCCTCGGCCAAGTCCACCATCAAGGTCGACGCCATCACGCAGGCGCGCGTCGAACAGGCGCTGGCCGCCGCGGCGGTCAAGCCCGAGGCGATCACGCTGGACGCCAACTCTGTCAAGGTGCGCCTGGACAGCAGCGACACCCAGCTCAAGGCCAAGGATGCGATCCAGAAGGCGCTGACGCCCGATCCGGCCGATCCCGGCTATGTGGTGGCGCTGAACCTGTTGTCGGGTTCGCCCAAGTGGCTGTCGGCATTGCGGGCCGCCCCCATGTACCTGGGCCTGGACTTGCGCGGCGGTGTCCACTTCATGCTGCAGGTGGACATGCAGGCGGCGCTGACCAAGAAGGCCGAATCGCTGGCCGGCGACCTGCGCAGCCTGCTGCGCGAAGGCAATGTCCGCCACGGCGGCATCGCCCGCAATGGCCAGGCCATCGAAGTGCGGTTCCGCGACAGCCAGACGCTGGAAGCGGCCAAGAAGGTGCTGGCCGACCAGTTCCCGGACCTGCAGGCCGCAGAGGTGGCCGAGGGCACGGACTACAAGCTGACGGCGACGATCAAGCCGGAAGCGGCGCGCCGCATCCAGGAGCAGGCGCTCAAGCAGAACATGGTCACCCTGCACAACCGGATCAACGAGCTGGGCGTGGCCGAGCCGGTGATCCAGCAGCAGGGCCTGGACCGCATCGTGGTGCAGCTGCCCGGGGTGCAGGACACGGCCAAGGCCAAGGACATCCTGGGCCGCACCGCGACCCTGGAAATGCGCCTGGTCGACGAAAGCTCGGAAGCGCGATCGGCCGAACTGGGCACCGGCCCCGTGCCCTTTGGCGCCGAGCGCTACCTCGAGCGCGACGGCCGGGCCGTCATCCTCAAGAAGCAGGTCATCCTCACCGGCGACAGCCTGACCGATGCCCAGCCCGGCTTCGATTCGCAGAACCAGCAGCCCAAGGTCGATCTGACCGTGGACGCCAAGGGCGGCCGCATCATGCGCGACGTCAGCCGCGAGAACCTGAAAAAGCGCATGGCCATCCTGCTGTTCGAAAAGGGCAAGGGCGAGGTCCTGACCGCGCCCGTGATCCAGGGCGAACTGGGCAACCGCTTCCAGATCTCCGGCTCGATGACGGTCAGCGAAGCCAGCGACCTGGCCCTGTTGCTGCGCGCCGGCTCGCTGGCCGCGCCGATGGAGATCGTCGAGGAGCGCACCATTGGCCCCAGCCTGGGCGCCGAGAACATCCAGAAGGGCTTTTACAGCGTGGCCGCGGGCTTCGCGGTGATCTGCGTCTTCATGGGCCTGTACTACATGCTGTTCGGCGTGTTCTCCGGTATCGCCCTGGCCGTCAACCTGCTGCTGCTGGTGGCGGTGCTGTCGATGCTGCAGGCCACCCTGACCTTGCCGGGCATGGCGGCCATGGCCCTGGCGCTGGGCATGGCCATCGACTCGAACGTGCTGATCAACGAGCGGGTGCGCGAGGAATTGCGCAACGGTGCCTCGCCGCAGGCAGCCATCCATGCCGGTTATGACCGCGCCTGGGCCACCATCCTGGACTCGAACATCACCACGCTGATCGCCGGCATCGCCTTGCTGGCCTTCGGCTCCGGGCCGGTGCGCGGTTTTGCCGTGGTCCATTGCATCGGCATCCTGACCTCCATGTTCTCCGCCGTGTTCTTTTCGCGTGGCCTGGTCAACCTCTGGTATGGTCGGCAAAAGAAGCTCAAGGCCGTGTCGATCGGCACAGTCTGGCGCCCCGAAACGGGCAGCGCCATCACCAAGACTGAGTGAGGAGAACAAGAATGGAATTCTTCAAGATCCGTCGCGACATCCCGTTCATGAAGAACGCGTTGGTGTTCAACGTGATTTCCTTCCTGACCTTCGCGGCAGCCGTTTTCTTCCTGTTCCAGCGCGGCCTGCACCTGTCGGTGGAGTTCACCGGCGGCACGGTGATGGAAGTGAGCTATTCCCAACCGGCGGACGTGGAGCGTGTCCGTACCACGGTGGCCGGCCTGGGTTTTGCCGACGTGCAGGTGCAGAACTTCGGTACCTCGCGCGACGTCATCATCCGGCTGCCGGCGCAAAAGGGTGTGAGTTCGGCGCAACAGAGCGATAAGGTTCTGGCGGCGCTCAAGGCCACCCAGCCCGATGTCGCACTGCGCCGCACCGAGTTCGTCGGCCCGCAGGTGGGCGAGGAGCTTGCCACCGACGGCCTGAAGGCGCTGGCCATGGTGGTGGTGGGCATCATGATCTACTTGGCATTCCGCTTCGAGTGGAAGTTCGCCGTGGCGGCGATCATCGCCAACCTGCACGACGTCATCATCATCCTGGGCTTCTTCGCCTTCTTCCAGTGGGAGTTCTCACTGGCGGTGCTGGCGGCGGTGCTGGCCGTGCTGGGCTACTCAGTCAACGAGTCGGTGGTGATCTTCGACCGGATCCGCGAGAATTTCCGCCGCTACCGCAAGATGAACACGGTGGAGATCATCGACAACGCCATCACCTCGACGATCAGCCGGACCATCATCACCCACGGTGCGACCCAGATCATGGTGCTGTCCATGCTGTTCTTCGGCGGCCCCACGCTGCATTATTTTGCGATGGCCCTGACCATCGGCATCTGCTTTGGCATCTATTCCTCCGTCTTCGTGGCCGCCGCCATCGCCATGTGGCTGGGCGTCAAGCGCGAAGACCTGGTGAAGGCCTCGGGCAAGAAGCAAGAGGATCCGAACGACCCCAACGCCGGCGCCACCGTCTGAGGACAAGGTGGCAACGCAACGTCCCCACGCTTCCGTGCCCTTGGCGCGCCAGGCGCGTGAGCGGTTCGTTGGTTACGCCGAAGGCGTGTTGCCCGCGCTGTCGGACGCCGTCCGCCTGCGCCTGATCGAGCTGGTCGATGCCGCCGGCAGCACCCGCGAGATGCAGGACCGGCGCGATGCCATGCTCGATTTCGAGCGTGTGCGCGGCGCCTGGGTGGCTGGCACGCACAAGGCCTGGCGCAATGCCGTCATCCCACCCACGGTCACGGCGCGCGTGCGCCTGGATGCGGCCAGCCTGGAGCTGATCGGCGACGACGTCGTCGAAAAGAAGATCCTGTCGTCGCGGTTGGCCATGGCCATCGCCGAAAAGGCCACCTGGGAGCTCAACGACCTGCGCCTGCGCCTGCAGGAACTCGAAGGCGGCGAGGAGCAGGCGAGCGAGGACGTGTTGCGGCCCGAAGCCGTTGCACAACTGCTGGTCGAGCAATGGGGCGTGGTGGGCCTGCCGCGCCAGAGCTGGGCCCTGGTGCAGGATGTGATCCAGCAGCACGTGGTGGCGCGGCTGCTCGAGGCCTACAAGCAGACCAATGAATTCCTGATCCAGCAGGGCGTGATGCCCGACATCGACCTGGCCAGCCGCGTCAAGCGCGGTGCTGCGGCCGCGGCCCGCAAGCCTGGCGCTGGCGGCAAGCAGCCACCACCCGGCGAGGGCACCCAGGCCGGCGGCGAGAGCGGGCTGGGCGGCGCCAGTGGCCCAAGCGGGTTTGGCGGCAGCGACCACGGCGGCGCCTATGGCCAGGGTGGCAGCGGCTACGGCGGTGACGGCTATGGCGGCGATGCCGGCGCCTATGGCGCTTATGGCGGCCAGGGTGGTGGCGGCCCGGCCGGCTATGGCGGTCAGGGCGGTTACAGCGGTCTGGGCGGCGGTTCCGCAGGCCCAGGCGGCCAAGGCGGTGGCCGTGGTGCCGGTGGCGGTGGCAGGGCCACAGGCTTCGGCGGACCTGGCGGCGCCCAAGGTGGCGGCCATGCCGGCCAGGGCAATGGCGGCGGTGCGGGCGGCCGGGCCAGCGGCTACGGTGGCCCAGGTGGCGCTGCCAGTGGCCGCGGCCCGGGGTATGGCGCGCAAGGCGGCCACTCCGTCCGAGGCGACATGGGTGGCGCGCACCATGGCCATGCGGGCGCGGGCGGCGTGGCCGACGAAACCCGCTTGATGACTTCCAGCACCCCGCTGGCCAGGGCGCGCATGCGGGCCACTGGCGTGATCGGCCAGCTCAAGCGGCTGCTGACCGAGCGGGTGGCCGGTTTCGACCCCGAGCATGTGACGCGGCCCTCGCCTGCGCTGGCCGAGGCCATCTCTCACCACACCCAGGTGCAGACGCAGATCCATGGCCAGCCGCGCGAAGGATCGTCGACGGTCAGCGAAGTCATCGTCTATGACGATGCGGCCGTGGAGAAGGTCGCAATCGACTTGCGCCAGCGCAGCGGCGAACTCAAGAAAAAGGCCGCAACTTCGACCGAGAAGGCGACGATCGAAATCGTGGCTCTGATGTTCCAGAGCATCCTGGCCGAGGAGCGCATCCCGCCGGCGGTGCGGGTCTGGTTCGCGCGGCTGCAGATGCCCGTGCTGCGGGTGGCCATTGCCGAGCCCGAGTTCTTCGGCACGCTGCAGCATCCGGCGCGCCAGCTGATCGACCGCATGGGATCCTGCGTGATGGGTTTCGACGCCAGCTCCATCGGCGGCAGCGCGCTCGAAAACGAGATCAAGCGCGTGGTCCAGGTGATCGAGCAGTATCCGGAAACCGGCCGGCGCGTGTTCCAGCTGGTCTACGACGAGTTCCAGAAGTTCCTCTCCCGTTTCCTCACCGAGAAGGGTGCCACGCAGCGGCTGGTCAGCGTGGCCCAGCAGGTCGAGCAGAAGGAGACGATGACCATCCAGTACACGATCGAGATGCGCAGCATGCTCAACAACATGCCGGTGCGCGAGGAGATCCGCGAGTTCCTGTTCAAGGTCTGGGCCGAGGTGCTGGCCGTGGCGGCGGTCAAGAACGGCCCCCAGCACGAGGAAACCATCGCCTTGAAGAAGTCGGCGGCCGACCTGGTCTGGGCCGCCAGCGCCAAGCCCAACCGCAATGACCGGGCGCGGGTGATCCAGGACCTGCCCAAGCTGCTGCAGCGCCTGCGCCAGGGCATGACCCTGATGGGTGTGCAGGGCGCGGCGCAGGAAACCCATATCAAGATCATCGGCGACACACTGGCCGATGCCTTCCTGTCCAAGACCGAGGCGATCCCGCAGGCCCACATCGAGCAGATGGCCAAGCGGCTGGCCCACCTGGAAGACTTCGTCGCCGACGACCCGGCCACCGACCTGCCGCTCGATGCCGACAGCATCGAGCTGATGCTGGGTATCGACGCCTCGTCGATCGAAGTGGTGGCCGACGGCGGTTCCAAGCCCAGCGACGCCATGCTGGCCTGGGCCCAGGAGCTGCAGCTGGGCAACTGGTTCACCATCGACCACAACGGCAAGACCAGCCATGTGCAGTACGTGTGGCGCAGCGACCGCAAGCAGTTGCACCTGTTCGCCACCAGCGACGGCAAGAGCTTCCTGGTGCAGGCGCGGCGCCTGGCCTCCTACCTGCAGGCCGGCCTGTTGCTTCCCACCGAAGAAGAAGCGCTCACCGTGCGCGCCACGCGCGACGCGCTGGCCAAGCTCGACGCCAATCCCGAGCGCCTGCTCAGCGTGAGCTGAACTCCAAGCAAAAAGGGCCGCTGTCGCGGCCCTTTTTGCTTGGAGCGTGTGCCCTTGGCGCCTTCAGTGCGCGATGCGGTCCTCGGTGTCGTCGCAGAGTTCGTCGAGCACCAGCGCATCGGGCTCGGCGCCAAAACTCCAGTACACCATCAGGACGATGATCTTCAGGTCGTCCAGTGGCACCGGCCCGCCGGGCGCGGCCATGGCACGGTCGACGACGATCTCGCGCATCGCCGCCGGCAGCACGCCCGAGGATTCAAGAAAGGAAATGAAGCCCAGGCATTGCGGGCCCAAGTGGTCCTGCTCAGCGATCGAATAGATTCGCATGCTGCCTGGCGATTGCAGGGGGGCCGGGGCCTCATCCGCTTCGGGCAGGCCGGGCTCGGTGTTTTGCGCCGCGAGGTTCAGGCCGTCGAGCCAGACCAGGGCCGCGCTGATTTCCTCTGCTTCGAAGCCGTGGGCGCTGAGTTTGCGGCCCAGTTGCTGCAGTTCGGGGCACGCATCGCCTCGCCAGTAGTTTTCGTAAACGTACACCAGCACTTCAAACATGGCCCCAATATAGCCCAGAACCCGTCGGCTGGAAGTGCCAGATGGCGGCCTGTTGCGCCGCCGCGTCGGCGCTGGTTTCAGCCGGCGTCCAGGCGCTGGAACAGGCCGCCGGCCAAGCGCGCCAGCCGGCCTTCCAGCTCCAGCGCGAGCAGCTGGGCCTGCAGGCTGGCCGGCGCGATGCCGGTGCGCGCCACCAGGGCGTCCAGCCCGACCGGGTCATGGCCAAGGGCCTCCAGCAGAGCCCCTTCGAATGGCGCCACGGATGCTTGGCCGTCCAATGGCGCTGCCTGGGCCAGCGCGCCGGCACCCAGTTCGTCGAGCACGTCCTGCGCTGTCTCGACCAGCTTGGCGCCCTGCTTGAGCAGCTCATGGCAGCCGCGCGACTGCGTGGAATGGATGGAGCCGGGGATGGCAAACACCTCGCGGCCCTGTTCCGCAGCCATCCGCGCGGTGATGAGCGAGCCGGACTTCAGCGCAGCCTCGACCACCAGGGTGCCCTGGCTCAGGGCGGCGATGATGCGGTTGCGGCGCGGGAAGTTGGCGGCCAGGGGATGGGTGCCCAGCGGGTATTCGCTGACCAGCAGGCCGCGCTGGGCGATGCGGTGGGCCAGGTCCAGGTGCTGGCGCGGGTAGACCCGGTCCAGCCCGGTGCCGACCACCGCGATGGTTGCCAGCTGGCCCGGTGCGGCGCCCTCCAGCGCCCCTTCATGGGCCGCGCCGTCCACGCCCAGGGCCAGGCCCGACACCACCGTCAGGCCGGTCTGGGCAAAGCTGCGGGCGAAATTCCGAGCGTTCAGGGCGCCCTGCGCCGTCGGGTTGCGGCTGCCGACCACGGCGATGGCGGCGGGCCAGTTGTCGCGCTCATCCCCCATCAGGTAGAGCATCAGCGGTGGGTCTTCGGTCTGCAGCAGGCCTGCGGGATAGACGCTGTCGGCCAGGGTCAGGATGCGGCGCCGGCCATTGGGCGGCGCCTGCGCCAGCCATTGCAGGGCGACGTCCACCTGGGCGTCGAGTTCGTCCGGCGCCGTCTGCACGGCCAGGGCCTGCGCAGGGCTGACGATGGCCCGCAGCGCCGGCGTGTCCTGTTCAAAGATGTGCTGCGGCAGGCCAAAGGCGGCGAGCAGCCGGCGCGCGGCGCCGTTGCCGACACCGGGTGAGAGCGCCAGCCGCAGCCAGGCAGCGAGTTCCTGGCGCTCCATGGCAGGGCAAGCGCCTTGCCTGGCGCCTCAGCGCGGGTTGACGACCCGGTCGCCGGCTTTGACTTCGTCGGTGACTTCGAGCACCAGCGCGTACGACAGCCGCTCGAACGGCCGGAAGACCATCAGCAGGCCGCTGCGCTCGTCGGGCATCTTGAGCACCTGGGGGCGCTCGCCCGGCTGGGTGCGGTCGCGGATCTGCGCGCCTTCGCGCAGGATCGCCAGCACATGGCCGCTCTCGATGCCGTCGGCCGTGCCCTTGTTGATCGTGACCACCTGGCTCTGGCCGGCGAAGGCCACGGCGCTGCCGTACATGGACACGATGGTGCCGCCTTCCACCCGCTGGGCGGGCGCGCGCGGCACATAGCTATGGAGCTGGCGCGGCGGCTCTGGCAGCAGGCGGTCGCCGACGCGGATCTCCTCGCGCACCGAGACGATGTCGATGGTGGCGGGCACAGGCATGTTCTGCGTGTCGCCATTGGGCATCAGGACCGGCTGGGCGGTCTCGCTGCGCACCAGCACCGCCTTGCCCAGGTACTGGGCTTCGTAACCGAGCACGGCCTTGGTGACCGGGTCAAACAGCGGCCGGGCATCGCGGAAGACGCGGTATTCCTCGTCGCGGGGGCCCCCGGTCTTGAGCAGCGGGGTCTCGGCCAGGCCGCGTGCATAGGCCCGGTCGCCCCGGCTGATCAGCACGCGGCTGTCGTTCATGCCGACGATGCGCGGTGCCAGTTGCAGGGTGAGCTCGTCGACGATCACCGGCTCGGCCAGGAAAGGCTCGATCAGGTGCGGTTGCAGGGTCGGCAGGGACACGTCGCTGAGCACCTGGATGCGGTTGCGCGGCGAGACCCGCACCGTGTCGGTCGGCGGAGTGTCCAGCGCGCCGGAGGCCGAGCGCACGCGCAGGGTGGCGCGGCCGTCCTTTTTCTCCAGCGACAGCTGCTGGCCGGGGTAGATGCGGTGCGGGTTGCGCACTTCCTGCAGGTTCATGCCCCACAGCTCGGGCCAGCGCCACGGCGTCCTGAGAAAGACGCCGGCGATGGCCCACAGGGTGTCGCCCGACTTGACCGTGTAGTTGTCCGGCGCATTGGGCGCCAGCTCGCTCAGGGGCACGCCGGCCTGGGCGACCTGGGTGGCTGTTGCCCGCTGGTCCGGCGTGATCGGATAATTCTGCGCCTGGGCCGGCAGCGCCAGCAGGCTGCCGGCCACGGCCGCCAGGACCGCCCACGCCGTCAGCGGCTGCGGATGCGGGCCTGAAGCTGCCTTGGATTGCGCCATGATGGATGTTCCCCTTGTAGGTGCTTCCAGCCGGGCCGCGGCCCATGGAAGTCTTGACAATTTACTGGCAATTTTGGCCCCAAGCCCTTGATTGGGCAACGTTTATAGCTTCGCGCTCCTGCCGGGAAAGGCAAAAGTGGCGAAAATACCGACACTGAGACCTCGATATGGCTGTCCTTCCTATTCTTTGTTACCCCGATCCCAGGCTGCATACAGTTGCCCGGCCCGTGCAGGCCGTCGATGCCCGCATCCAGACCCTCGTTGCCGACATGCTGGCGACCATGTACGACGCCCAGGGCATCGGCCTGGCGGCGACCCAGGTCGACGTCCATGAGCGGGTGGTCGTGATCGACGTGTCCGAGGAGCACAACCAGCCCCTGGTGCTGGTCAACCCGGAAATCACCTGGGCCAGTCCTGAGACCCAGATCAACGACGAGGGCTGCCTGTCGGTGCCCGGAATCTACGACGGCGTCGAGCGCGCTTCGGCCATCAAGGTCACGGCGCTCGACGGCGAAGGGCGCTCGCGCACCCTCGAGGCCGAAGGCTTGCTGGCGGTGTGCATCCAGCACGAGATGGACCACCTGCTGGGCAAGGTCTTTGTCGAATACCTGTCGCCGCTCAAGCGCAACCGCATCAAGACCAAGATGCTCAAGGCCCGCCGCGACACGGCCAAGGCCTGAGCCTTTTTTCCGGAAGGACCGCACCATGCGCAAGCTGTTTGCCCTTTGCCTGGCCGTGCTGTTGGCCGGCTGTGCCGGCGGCTTTGTCCACCGTTTCGAGGTGCCGCCGGGCACCCCGCGCGAGGCCGTGATCGCCCGGCTGGGCACGCCGACCCGCGCCGTGCCGCTGGCCAATGGCGAGCGCCTGCAGTACTCGCTGCAGCCCTTTGGCCGCGCCACCTGGATGGTCGATTTCGACGCCTCGGGCAAGGCGCTGGGCTCGCGCCAGGTGCTGACGGAAGCCAATTTCCACCGCATCGAGGTCGGCAAGTGGACACTCGCCGACGTCGAGCGCGAGTTCGGCCCGCCAGCCACGGTGGACCGCGTGGGAAGCTGGAACGGCCCGGTCCTGACCTGGCGCTGGTACGACAGCGTCGGTGCTGAGATGCTCTACCACGTCTACCTCGACCCGCAGGGTGTGGTGCAGCGCGCCCATCCCACCATGGAGTTGTTCAGCGTGCGCGAGCGACGCTAGGGCTCCACCACGATGCGCGTCATCTTCGCGGGCACGCCGGAATTCGCCGGCACCGCCCTCCAGCACCTGCACGCCGCAGGCTTCGACATTCCCCTGGTCCTGAGCCAGCCTGACCGACCGGCCGGCCGCGGCATGCAATTGCAGGCCTCGCCGGTCAAGCAGTTCGCGCTGGCGCATGGCATCGCGGTGGCACAGCCGCGCAGCCTGCGCCTGGACGGCAAGTACCCGCAGGACGCGGCCGCGGCGCAGGCCGCCATCGAAGCGGCCCGGGCCGATGTGATGGTGGTCGCCGCCTACGGCCTGATCCTGCCGCAGTGGACGCTGCGGGCCCCACGGCTTGGCTGCCTGAACATCCACGCCTCGCTGCTGCCGCGCTGGCGCGGCGCCGCGCCCATCCACCGCGCCATCGAGGCCGGCGACAGCCAGACCGGCATCACCATCATGCAGATGGACGCCGGCCTGGACACCGGCGACATGCTGCTGGTCGAGCGCATGGCCATCGCGGCCAAGGACACCACGGCCACGCTGCACGACAGGCTGGCTGTGCTGGGCGGCCGCCTGGTCGTGGAGGCGCTGGAGCTGGCGGCCTGCGGCGGCTTTCACCCCGTGCCCCAGCCGGCCGAGGGCGTCAACTATGCCCACAAGATCGAGAAGGCCGAGGCCGCGGTCGACTGGTCGCTGCCGGCGGCGCTGATCGAGCGCCGCATCCGCGCCTTCGACCCTTTTCCCGGCGCCACCGGCCGCCTGGGCGCCGACGTCCTGAAGCTGTGGCGCTCTGAAATCGATAGCATCTCAGGTCCAGCGGACGGTAGCTGCGGGCAGATTTTGTCAGTGGATGGGGCTGGTGTGCGGGTCGCCTGCGGTGACGGCGTGCTGCGCCTGACCGAGTTGCAGCGCGCCGGCGGCAAGCGCCTGCCGGTGGCCGATTTCCTGCGCGGCTTCACGCTGGCGCCGGGCATGGCCTTCGACGCACCGGCCGCAGCCTGATGTTTTTCCTGCGCAGCGTCCACGGCCATCCCGAGTTCCGCAGCGGCGCGCGCGACATGGCATCTCTGGCGCCGGGCATCGCCGCCTGGGGCCTGATGACGGGCGTGGCCATGGTCAAGGCCGGCATGAGCACGGTGGAAGCGCTGGCCATGACCTTCCTGGTCTATGCCGGCAGCGCGCAACTCGCGGCCATCCCGCTGATCGTCGCCGGCGCGCCGTTGTGGGTGATCGTGGCCACGGGCTTTTGCGTCAATCTGCGCTTCGTGGTCTTCAGCCTGCACCTGCGGCCCTACCTGATGCACATGCCGCGCTGGCGCCGCCTGGCCAACGGCTACCTCACGGCCGACCTGAGCTACGCCCTGTTCACCAAGCGCTTCCCGCAACCCCCCGCCGATGCCGCCGGCCAGGCGCAGCAGGAGGCCTATCTGGCGGGCAACTACTTCGTCACCTGGTGCGCCTGGATGGGGTTGAGCGTGGTGGGTATCGCGCTGGCCAACCTCATCCCCACCTCCTGGGGCCTGGGTTTTGCCGGCGTGCTGTGCCTGGTGGGCATCCTGTGCTCGCTGGCCAACACGCCGCTGCGCGCGCTGTCGGCCGCGATCGCCGGTGCCGCCGCAGTCGCCACCTATGCCCTGCCGCTCAAGCTCAATGTCGTGGCCTCCATCCTGGTGGCGGTGGCGGCCTGCTATTGGTTGGAGCAGAAGATGCCGGCGCGTCCGGAGGTTGAGCAATGACCCGCGTGACCGATGGCTGGACCCTGGCCGTGATCCTGGGCCTGGCCTGCATGACCGTGCTCACGCGCTGCTTCTTCTTCATCCTGGACAAGCCCTGGTCGCTGCCGGACTGGGCGCACCGCGCCCTGCAGTACGCGCCGGTCGCGGCGCTGGCCGGCGTGGTCATTCCCGAAGTGGTGATGGCCAACGGCCATCTGGTGTCGACCTGGCAGGACGCGCGCCTGTTCGCCGGCCTGGCGGGCGTGGCCGTCTACTTCTGGCGCAGGAGCGTGCTGCTGACCCTGATCCTGGGCATGGCGGTCTATCTGCCGCTGCACCTGGGGCTGGGCTGGTAGCCCTCCGTAAAATCGCGAGTTCTTCTTCCCCGCAACCCGGAACCCGCCATGAACGTCCTGCGCTTCTCCGATCTCTGTGCCCAAGGCAAGGCCGCCGGCCAACGCGTCTTCATCCGTGCCGACCTCAACGTGCCGCAGGACGACGCCGGCAACATCACCGAGGACACGCGGGTGCGCGCCTCCATCCCCTGCATCCGCCTGGCGCTGGATGCCGGCGCTGCGGTGATGGTCACCTCGCACCTGGGCCGCCCCACCGAGGGCGAGTTCAAACCCGCCGATTCGCTGGCGCCGGTGGCGCGCCGCCTGTCCGAGCTGCTGGGCCGCGACGTGCCCGTCATCTCCAACTGGGTCAACGGCGTGCAGGTCCAGAGCGGCGCCGTGGTGCTGCTGGAGAACTGCCGCGTCAACAAGGGCGAGAAGAAAAACGATCCCGTGCTGGCAAAGAAGATGGCGGCGCTGTGCGACATCTTCGTGCACGACGCCTTCGGCACGGCGCACCGCGCCGAAGCCTCGACCTACGGCATTGCCCAGTTCGCGCCGGTGGCCTGCGCCGGCCCGCTGCTGGCGGCCGAGATCGACGCCATCAGCAAGGCCCTGGCCAACCCGAAGCGGCCGCTGGCGGCCATCGTCGCCGGCTCCAAGGTCTCGACCAAGCTCACCATCCTGGAAGCGCTGGCCCGAAACGTCGACCAGCTGATCGTCGGCGGCGGCATCGCCAACACCTTCATGCTGGCGGCCGGCCTGAAGATCGGCAAGAGCCTGGCCGAGCCCGACCTGGTGGGCCAGGCCAGGGCCGTGATCGAGGCCATGAAGGCGCGCGGCGCCGAGGTGCCCATCCCCACCGACGTGGTCACTGCCAAGGAATTCAAGGCCGATGCCAAGGCCACGGTCAAGCGCGCCACCGAGGTGGAGGACGACGATCTGATCCTGGACATCGGCCCGGAGACCGCAGCCAGGCTGGCCGAGCAGCTCATGGCCGCCGGCACCATCGTCTGGAACGGCCCGGTCGGCGTGTTCGAATTCGACGCCTTCGCCAACGGTACGCAGACCATCGCCCGCGCCATCGCCGCATCCAGTGCCTTCAGCATCGCCGGTGGCGGCGACACCCTGGCGGCCATCGCCAAGTACGGCATCGAGCAGCAGGTGGGCTATATCTCCACCGGCGGCGGCGCCTTTCTCGAGGTGCTGGAAGGTAAAACCCTGCCGGCCTTCGAGATCTTGCAGCAACGCGCCAAAGGCTGAGCACCCGCTTTCGTACCTGACATGTAACCCGATCTGGGCCAGAATCCGAAACTTAATTACATAAAACGGAGACAAGCCAATGGCCACTCGCGGCACCAAGATCGTTGCCACCCTCGGACCTGCTTCCAGCGACCCTGCTCTGCTGGAACAGATGATCCGCGCCGGCGTCAACTGTGTGCGGCTGAACTTCAGCCATGGCACGGCGCAGGACCACATCGACCGTGCCGCCCTGGTGCGCGCCGCCGCCCAGCGCGCCGGCCGCGAGGTGGCCATCATGGCTGACCTGCAGGGCCCGAAGATCCGCGTCGGCAAGTTCGCCGAAGGCAAGGTCATGCTCGAGACGGGCATGAAGTTCGTGCTCGACGCGTCGCGCACCGAACCGGGCGACCTGCAGGGCGTGGGGCTGGACTACAAGGAGCTGCCGCGCGACGTCAAGGCCGGCGACACCTTGCTGCTCAACGACGGATTGATCGTCATGACCGTGGACAAGGTCCTGGGCGAGGAGGTCCACACCACCGTCAAGATCGGCGGCGTGCTGTCCAACAACAAGGGCATCAACAAGCAGGGCGGCGGCCTGACGGCGCCGGCCCTGACGGCCAAGGACATGGAGGACATCCGCACCGCGATGAGCTTCCAGGCCGACTACGTGGCGGTGAGCTTTCCGCAGAATGCCAGCGACATGGAGATGGCGCGCCAGCTGTGCAACGTGGCCGGCGCCGAGTACCGCCACAAGCCCGGCCTGATCGCCAAGATCGAGCGGGCCGAGGCCATCCCCAACCTGGAGGCCATCTGCAGGGCCAGCGACGGCATCATGGTGGCGCGCGGCGACCTGGCCATCGAGGTCGGCAACGCCGCCGTGCCTGCCCTGCAAAAGCGCATGATCCGCATGGCCCGCGCGCTGGACAAGGTGGTCATCACCGCCACCCACATGATGGAGTCGATGATCACCAACCCGGTGCCCACGCGCGCCGAGGTCAGCGACGTCGCCAACGCCGTGCTCGATGGCACGGATGCGGTCATGACATCGGCCGAAACCGCCGCCGGCAAGTACCCGCTGGAGACCATCATCGAGATGGCCAACATCTGCTCGGAGGCGGAAAAGGCCGAGGACGTGAAGCTCGACGCCGACTTCACCGACATGGCCTTCTCGCGCATCGACCAGTCGATCGCCATGGGCGCCCTGTTCACCGCCCACCACCTGGGCTGCAAGGCCATCGTGGCGCTGACCGATTCGGGCTCCACCGCCCTGTGGATGAGCCGTCACCGCATCCACATCCCGATCTATGCGCTCACGCCCAAGCTGTCGACCCAGCGCCGCATGGCCCTGTACCGCAATGTGCGGCCGCTGCTGATGGACCAGAGCGTCGAGCGCGACACCGCCCTGGCCGACGCCGAGGCCCACCTCAAGCGCCGCGGCATCGTCGGCAGCGGCGATATCTACGCCATCACCTGCGGTGAACCCATGGGCGCCCCGGGCGGCACCAACATGCTCAAGATCGTCCGCGCCACGTGAGCCCACAGCAGCCTGGCACGGGCAGGTAAAATCGGGGGAGTTACCGCGTGCCTGCCTGCGGCCGCGCCCCGGCTTTTTCATCTCCTCGGACCACTGCCATGCCCCTCGTTTCCATGCGCCAGCTGCTGGACCATGCCGCCGTCAACGGCTATGGCATCCCGGCCTTCAACGTCAACAACCTCGAGCAGGTCCAGGCCGTGATGGAAGCGGCCCGGGAAACCGGCGCGCCGGTCATCCTGCAGGCCAGCGCCGGCG
Source organism: uncultured Ramlibacter sp. (assembly GCF_936925435.1). Classification (GTDB taxonomy): domain Bacteria; phylum Pseudomonadota; class Gammaproteobacteria; order Burkholderiales; family Burkholderiaceae_C; genus Ramlibacter. The sequence continues at coordinate 159,620 of NZ_CAKZHQ010000024.1, forward strand.
CCCGCAAATACGCCGGCGAGCCCTTCATCAAGCACCTGATCCAGGCGGCCGTCGAGGCCTACCCCGAGATCCCGCTGGTCATGCACCAGGACCACGGCAGCACGCCCCAGGTCTGCCAGGGCGCGATCAACCTGGGCTTCGGCTCGGTGATGATGGACGGGTCGCTGCGCGAAGACGCCAAGACCCCGGCCGACTTCGCCTACAACGTGCGCGTCACGCGCGAAGTGGTGGACATGGCGCACAAGGTCGGCGTCACCGTCGAAGGCGAACTGGGCTGCCTGGGCAACCTGGAAACCGGCGAAGCCGGTGAGGAAGACGGCGTCGGCGCCGAGGGCAAGCTGGACCACAGCCAGATGCTGACCGACCCCGAAGAGGCCGCCCAGTTCGTCAAGGCCACCCAGCTGGACGCCCTGGCCATCGCGATCGGCACCAGCCACGGCGCCTACAAGTTCAGCCGCCCGCCCACCGGCGACATCCTGGCCATCAGCCGCGTCAAGGAAATCCACAAGCGCATCCCCAACACCCACCTGGTGATGCATGGTTCGTCCTCCGTGCCGCAGGAGCTGCTGGCCCTGATCAACCAGTACGGCGGCAAGATGAAGGAAACCTACGGCGTACCGGTGGCCGAAATCCAGGAAGCCATCAAGCACGGCGTGCGCAAGATCAACATCGACACCGACATCCGCCTGGCCATGACCGGCGCGGTGCGCAAGTTCCTGGCCGAGAACCCCGACAAGTTCGATGCCCGCGAATGGCTCAAGCCCGCGCGCGAGGCCGCCAAGCAGGTCTGCAAGCAGCGCTACATCGAGTTCGGCTGCGAAGGCCAGGCTGGCAAGATCAAGGGCGACAGCCTGCAGGTCGTCGCCGCCAGGTACGCCAAGGGCGAACTGGCGCAGGTCGTCCATTGAGCACCGCCCTGCACACCTCGGCGCTGACCTCGCTGCCGCTGCTGGCGCGGGGCAAGGTGCGCGACAACTACGCCGTCGGCACGGACCGCATCCTGATGGTGGCCAGCGACAGGCTGTCGGCCTTCGACGTCATCATGGGCGAGCCCATCCCCGGCAAGGGCGAGCTGCTCACGCAGATGGCGCTGTTCTGGTTCGGCAAGCTGGGCCACCTGTGTCCCAACCACCTGACCGGCGAGCTGCCCGAGAGCGTGGTCAGTGCGGCCGAAGCGCCGCAGGTGGTGGGCCGCTCCATGCTGGTCCAGCGCCTCAAGCCCATCCCGGTCGAAGCCGTGGTGCGCGGCTACCTGGCCGGCAGCGGCTGGAAGGAGTACCAGGACTCGCAGTCGGTCTGCGGCGTGCCACTGCCGCCGGGACTGCAAAACGCCAGCAAGCTGCCCGAACCCATCTTCACGCCGGCGGCCAAGGCCGAGATGGGCGAGCACGATGAGAACATCAGCTACGAGCAGGTGGTCAAGATCGTCGGCCCTGAGCTGGCCGCCCAGATCCGCGACATCAGCATCGCCATCTACAAGGAAGCGGCGGCCATTGCCCTGACCAAGGGCATGATCATTGCCGATACCAAGTTCGAATTCGGCCTCGATCCCGCTGGCCGTCTGGTGCTGATGGACGAGGTGCTGACACCCGACTCCTCGCGCTACTGGCCGGTAGAAGGCTATGACGAGGCTTTTGCCCAGGGCGCCAATCCGCCCAGCTACGACAAGCAGTTCGTGCGCGACTGGCTCGAGCAGGTGCGCATCAACGGCAAGCCCTGGGACAAGACGCCGCCGTCGCCGCGCCTGCCGCAGGAAGTCATCGACAAGACCGCGGCCAAGTACCGCGAAGCCCTGCAACGCCTGACGGCCTGAGGCCAGGGCCCGCGGCAAACACATGGTTGCGTTTTGCGCGGCGCGTGGACCCCACGCCGCCGCGCATCGGCCTATGCTGGGCGCTCCATCCCCAGGAGCTCGTTCATGAACCGCATCCACACCGCCCTGGCCTGCGCGCTCGCGCTGGCCGCTTCCGTCCCCGCCTTCGCGCAGAGCGCCAGTGAAGGCAGCTGCATCCTGGCCGGCCGCCTGGGCGATACCGGCTGGGCGCCGCGAATGCAGGGCGTGGAGTTGCTGGGCCAGGATGGCAAGGCCATCGCCTCGGCCGACAAGGCTGCTCTGGCCTCGGTCAAGCAGGCCAGGCTGTCGGCGCCGGCCCTGTTGTCCCAGTGCGATGGCAGCAAGGAGCTGGTCCTTGGCCCGGACAGCCCCGGCCCCAAGGCTGCCGTGCCGGCCGTCGGCCCGGGCGTTGTGGCGGTGCAGGCTGTGAGCTTTCCCAAGCTGCGCCGCGGCGGCGAGCTGGTGGAGCTGCGGATCAGCGCGCCGGCCGAGCGGGTGACGCTGCTGACGCGCTAACTCAGCTCAGAATCACGCTGGACAGGCGGCGACGGTAGCTGGCCACCGTCGGATCGTCCGGCGGAATCTGGCCTTCCGCCACCTTGGGCTTGGGCGGCTCCATGATGTCCAGGATGGCGATGTAGGTCTTGCGCGCCAGGTCCTCGTCCCAGGCCTTGTCGCGCATCAGGATTTCCAGCAATTCGTCCATGGCCTCGGTCCAGCGCTGCTGCGCCGCCAGCAACTGGGCCTTGGCGAAGCGCGCCACGAAATCCCGCTTGTTGGCCCCGATCTGGGCATCGAATTTGGCTGTGGACCCCGTCAAATCTGCCTGCTCTGCTGCGAAATCCATAGCATTCATCAGGCGCTGCAGCGAGTCCAGCCGGCGCACGCCGACGGCCTTGGCGATCACCGGGGCGAAAGCCACCTTGGCGGCATCGTCCTGGCCGGACAGCAACAGGGCCTTGACGTAATCGAAGCGCGCGTCGTCGTCGTCGGGGCTGGCAGCGAGCTTGTCCTGCAGCTGCTGCAGCTGGCCGGCGGCGTCCAGCGGAGCGGGCTCTTCCTTAATGGCTTCTTCTTCCTGCGGCTCGGCGGCCGGCGGCAGGTGTTTGTCCAGGAATTCCTTGAGCTTGCCCTCGGGCTGGGCACCCATGAAGCCGTCCACCGGCTGGCCGTTGACCAGCAGGATGCAGGTGGGAATGCTGCGCACGCCGAAGGCGGCGGCCAACTGCTGCTCCTGGTCGGAGTCGATCTTCACCAGCTTGAAGCGGCCGCCATACTCGGTCTCGAGCTTTTCCAGCAGCGGGCCGATCACCTTGCAGGGCCCGCACCAGGGCGCCCAGAAGTCGACCAGCACGGGCACGGTCTGCGAGGCGGCGATGACCTCGGTTTCGAAGTTCTCTAGGGTGACGTCCATCATTCGGGAAAGCTTTCGCGTGAAACCTTAAAATTCAACCTTTGGGAGCGGCAATGAGCGCGATACAGGTTGGCGTTGTGATGGGGTCCAGCAGTGACTGGGACACCATGCAGCATGCGGTGGACATTCTCCAGGAATTCGGCATCCCCCACGAGGCCAAGGTCGTCTCGGCGCACCGCATGCCCGACGAAATGTTCGCCTATGCCCAGGCGGCGGCCGGCCGGGGCCTCAAGGCCATCATCGCCGGCGCCGGCGGCGCGGCCCATCTGCCGGGCATGCTGGCGGCCAAGACCACGGTGCCGGTGCTGGGCGTGCCAGTGGCCAGCCGCCACCTGCAGGGCGTGGATTCGCTGCACAGCATCGTGCAGATGCCCAAGGGCATTCCGGTCGCCACCTTCGCCATCGGCACGGCCGGCGCAGCCAATGCGGCCCTGTTTGCCGTCGCCCTGCTGGCCAATGAAAACCCCGAGCTGCGGGCCCGGCTGGAGGCCTTCCGCGCCAAGCAGACCGAAACCGCCCGCAACATGACCCTGCCGCCCACAGCATGAGCCTGACCGCCATTCCACCGGGCGCCACTTTGGGCGTCATGGGCGGCGGCCAGCTGGGCCGCATGTTCGTCCACGCCGCCCAGCAAATGGGCTACTTCACGGCGGTGCTGGACCCGGACGAGGCCAGTCCCGCCGGCCGCGTCAGCCACCACCACATCCGCACCGCCTACCTCGACCCGCAGGGCCTGGACCAACTGGCCCAGGTGGCTGCCGCCATCACCACCGAGTTCGAGAACGTGCCGGCGCCGGCCCTGGCCGCCCTGGCCCAGCGCCGCCCGGTCGCCCCCGGCGCGGATGCCGTGGCCATCGCCCAGGACCGGGCCCAGGAAAAGGCCCACTTCGGCCGCTGCGGCGTGGCCTGCGCGCCCTATGCGCTGATCGAGTCGGCGCAGCAGCTGGCCGATGTGCCGCCGGACCTGCTGCCCGGCATCCTCAAGACCAGCCGGCTGGGCTACGACGGCAAGGGCCAGCAGCGCGTCAAGACGCGCGAGGAGCTGGCCCGGGCCTGGGAGGCCACCGGCCAGGTGGCCTGCGTGCTGGAAAAAATGCTGCCGCTGGCGGCCGAATGCTCGGTGCTGGTGGCGCGGGGCGCTGACGGCGCCATGGTGCATCTGCCGGCGCAGCTGAACCAGCACCGTGACGGCATCCTTGCCGTCACCGAGGTGTTCGAGGGAAATCTGCCGCCAGAGCGCGCCAAACAGGCGATAGACGCTACTAAATCCATAGCGCAAGGCCTGGACTATGTGGGCGTGCTGTGCGTGGAATTCTTTGTCCTGGCCGACGGCGCGCTGGTGGTCAACGAAATGGCGCCCCGGCCGCACAACAGCGGCCACTGGAGCATGGACGGCAGCGATGTGTCGCAGTTCGACCTGCAGGTGCGCACCCTGGCAGGCCTGCCCCTGGTGCAGCCGCGCCAGCACAGCCCGGCCATCATGCTCAATCTGCTGGGCGATCTGTGGTTGCGCCATGGTGATGTGGAGGTGACACCGCCCTGGGACCAGGTGCTGGCCCTGCCCGGCACCCACCTGCACCTGTATGGCAAGCTGCGCGCCCCCAGGGGCCGCAAGATGGGCCACCTGAACATCACCGGTGCCAGCATCGAGGCCGTGCGCGCCACGGCGCTGCAAGCCTGCGCCCTGCTGGGCATCGAGCCTTTCTGATGGTGTTGGACGGCCGGTCTCCCGCCGCCATCGACGAGGCCGTGCGCCTGCTGACCGAGGGCGGTCTGGTGGCTTTCCCGACCGAGACGGTCTATGGCCTGGGGGCGGACGCCGCCAGCGACACGGCGGTGGCGAAGATCTTTGCCGCCAAGGGCCGGCCCAGCGACCATCCGCTGATCGTCCATGTGCACGAAGCCGCGGCGGCATCGCTGTTTGCATCCGATGTGCCCGATTTCGCTGGCCGCCTGATGCAGGCCTTCTGGCCCGGCCCGCTCACGCTCATCCTGCCGCGGCGGGATGGCATGGCGGCGGCCGCCGCCGGCGGCCAGGCCTCGGTCGGCCTGCGTTGCCCCTCCCATCCGGTCGCCCAGGCCCTGCTGCGCGCCTGCGCCGCGGCCCAGCCGCCGGTGCGCGGCCTGGCCGCGCCCAGCGCCAACCGCTTCGGCCGGGTCAGCCCCACCACCGCTGCCCACGTGCAGTCCGAGTTCGGCCCGGAGCTGCCGGTGATCGATGGCGGCGCCTGCGAAGTGGGGATCGAGTCGACCATCGTCGACTGCACGCGCGGTGTGCCGGTGCTGCTGCGCCCCGGCGTGCTCACGCGCGACCAGGTCGAGGCCGCCTGCGGCCAGCGCCTGCGCGCGCCGGGCGAGCTCGCTGGCCAGGCGCCGCGCGCCTCGGGCACGCTGGAGTCGCACTACGCGCCCAACGCCAAAGTGCGGCTGATGGACGCGAAGGCGTTGCAGACCGCGCTGGACCTGCTGGGCGCCGAGGCGGCCGGCATCGCCACCTATTCGCGCGCCATCCTGCAGTCGCGCTCGCCCGCCATCGTGCGCCGGCGCATGCCCGACGACGCGGCGGAAACTGCCCGCCAGCTGTTCGCCGTGCTGCGCGACTTCGATGTCCAGAGCATGCGGCTGATCTGGGTGGAGACGCCGCCGGACACGCCCGAGTGGGAAGGCGTGCGCGACCGCCTGCAGCGGGCTGCGGCCGGCTGAGCCTGGCCGCGGCCAGCCCCTCGTTAAACTACCTGCAAGCTAATTCTGGAGATCTTCATGGCTTTCAACCGGTTGCGCCGCGCCCTCGTGCTGGCGATGTGCGCTTCGTCGGCGCTGCTGGCGTCCTGCGGCGGCGGCGGCGACGACGTGGTGTCGCAGCTGACCCCGACACGCATCATCGGTTTTGGCGACGGCTTCAGCGACGTCGGCCAGTCCGGCAGCCGCTACTCCATCAATGACGGCACGGTCAACGTCTGGTCGGAGTACCTGGCCTCGGCCTATGCCCGTCCACTGCGGCCCGCTTCCGCAGGCGGCTTGTCGTACGCAGTGGGCAATGCCCGCGTGAGCGCCAAGCCCGATGCCGCCGGCAAGAGCAGCACGCCGACGGTCAAGGAACAGGTCGACACCTTTCTGGCCAGCCAGACCATCGGCGCGGACGACATGATCATCGTCGGCGCCGGCATCGCCGACATCGTCACCGAGTTCATGCTGGTCAGGTCCGGTGCCCAGTCCAGCGACCAGATGCTGGCCAATGTCGGCCAGGCCGGCCGCGACCTGGGCGCGCAGGTGCGCCGCCTGGTGCAGGCCGGCGCCAAGCACGTCGTCGTGGCCGGCACCTACAACCTGAGCCGCTCGCCCCTGGCTGCGCAGACGGGCCAGGGCTCGGCGCTGGACCACGGCAGCCAGCGCTTCAATGACCAGATGCTGATCTCCATCGTCGACCTCGGCGCCAACGTGCTGTACGTGGACGCCGCGCTGTACCTGAACCTGGTGACCTCCTCGCCCGGCTCGTACAGCCTGGACAATGTGGGCTCCATCGCCTGCATCTCGGCCGACCCCGGCCCGGGCATCGGCATCGGCAACGGCCAGGTCAACTCCGCGCTGTGCAACAACAACACCTTGCTGCCCGGCATTGACCCTGGCCGCTATCTGTTTGCCGACGCCCTCTATCTGAGCCCGGTTGGCGCGCGCTTGTTTGGCGACTACGCATTCCAGCAGGTGCGCAAGCGCTGGTAATCCGCTACGGAACCACTACGTTCCAGACAAAACAAGGGCCCCGAGGGGCCCTTGTCCGTTTAGGGCGGCTGTGCCGCAGGGATCACTTCGCCGCGTCGAAGACGGCGCGGGCGGCGGCGTGGCAGAAGGGCGGCTCATAGCTGCCGTGGTAGGCGCCGTAGTAGGTGGCGAAGGCTGCGCTGCTGGGGTCGGTGGGCGCCTGGCCGTTGATGCCGTAGGTGGCGCGGATCATAGTGTCGACATCGACCGAGCTGACATTGCCCAGGCCGCGGCTGGCAAAGCCCGCCTGGGCCACGTTCATGTGCACTGCCGGCGGCACCGTCGGATCGCCCGCGCCGCCGCACAGCAGGGTGCGCGCCTTCGGGTTCCAGGCCAGCAGGTCGTTCTTCTGCGCAGCCTGGTACAGGGCGTTGTTCGGGTTGGTCTGGCTGTCGGCGATGAAAGCCGCCTGGAACAGCGCGTCGCGCGCCTGGTCGGGCGTGCCACCGGGCAGGGCGCCTGAAGTGACCAGGGTCGTGTAATTGAGCGTGGGGCTGGGCAGCAGGTTCTCGATGCCGGCGGCATAAGGCGCCTTGAAGGCCTGGGCCACGCTGGCGTAGATGCCGCCGTAGATCTTCTGGTACGAGGTGACGATGTAGGGCACGAAGAACTGGTAGCCGGCGATGGCCGCGGGGAGCTTGAACGAGCCTGACAGGTTGTAGGGCCCGGCCAGGTGGGCACCGGCCACCAGATTGAACTCCCCGGCGTTGTCGCGCTCGATGGCGCGGTGCGCGGCCGCCGACGCGTGGCCGCCCTGCGAATAGCCGGTGACCATCACCTTGCCCGACAGCGGAGCGCTCTGGATGGCGGCCGCGCTGCGGGCGGCGCGCAGCGAGTCGATCACCACGCTGGCCTCGGAGTCGGCATGCAGGTAGGGGTGGTAGGCATAGCTGGACCTGGCGAAGCCCAGGTAGTCGGAGGCCACCACCGCATAGCCCTGGGCCGCGTACATGGCCGCCAGCAGGAAGGTCTCGCTGTCGGCCGGATTGGCCAGGGTGCGGGGCTTCTGGACGTCCGTGCCTTTGGCATAGGCGAGCAGCGGCGCCGCGGTGGCGGCGCAGGCGCCCACCGGCAGCAGCAGCACGCCCGAGGCATTGGTCCTCTCGCCATGGACGCCGATGGTCTGGTAATTGAGCGCGCTCACGCGCACGTCGCATTTGGCCTTGCCCGTGAGCGCCTGCAGGCCAGTGGACGCGGTGCTCGCATCGAGCTGGGCCGCGGTCATGGTGGTCAGGGCCTGGGGCGCCTCCAGCAGCACGCCGCGGGCGATCTCGTCGCCGCCACCGCCGCCGCAGGCCGCCAACAAGGCTGCTGCCGCCACCACTGTGAGAGGCCGGGTCTGTCTGCGCATGCTTGTCTCCTTTGGAATAGAACGAACGTTCTTTTTTGGAGAAATCATCGTAGCGATGCGGCGCTGGAGCGGGGGTCGCGCGCCCAGGGGTTTTCCCGCGCTGGGTCGCCTTGGCGACCCAGCGCAAGCTCAGCGGTAGCGCAGCTTCATGCCCAGGATGGCCAGGGCCAGCGCCAGGGTGACGGCATTGGCCGCGACGATGGGCCAGGCCGACAGCAGCAGGCCATAGACCAGCCACAGCGCGACACCGACGGTGAAGACCGAGTACATGCCCAGCGAGATGCCGCTGACGTCGCGGCTGCGAAAAGTCAGCCAGGCCTGCGGCACGAAGCTGGCGGTGGTCAGCATGGCGGCGAGATAGCCGATCCACTCGGGCCAGTTGCTCAATGCTGTCATTGGTCGCGTGCCGTCCAGTCGATCATGGCTTCGATCACCGGCCGCAGGCCGCTGGCATTGGCATGGTTGGCGATGGCCACCAGCACATAGCGCCGGCCGCTGGCGCCGTCCACATAGCCGGCCACGCCCGAGACGTCGCGCAGGCTGCCGGTCTTCAGGTGGGCCCGGCCCGCCACGGTGCCGCGGGTGCGGCGCAGCGTGCCGTCGGTGCCCGAGATCGGCAGCGAAGACACCAGCTCGGGCATCAGCGGCGAGGCCCAGGCGTACTGCAGCAGGCGCGCCAGTTGCGCCGCCGTGATGCGCTCCTCGCGCGACAGGCCCGAGCCGTTGTCGAACACCGGCGGTTCGGCGTCCAGGCGCTCGCGCCACCACTGGCGCAGCAGCTCGCGCGAGCCTTCCAGCGTGCCGCTGCCCTTGCGCTGCAGGCTGAGCGTGAGGAACAGCTGCTGGGCCATCACGTTGTTGCTGAACTTGTTGATGTCGCGCACGACCTCCGTGAGCGTGGGTGACTGCACTTCGAAGGCTGGCTTGAGCTGGGCCGGCACCCGGCCGTCGCGCACCTGGCCGGCCAGCTTGCCGCCCATGTCCAGCCACAGGCCAGCCACGGCGCGGGCCGCATAGCCGCGCGGGTCGGCGTAGGCCACGGGCCAGCTGCGCTCGCCGCAGGACTGCGGGTAGGCGCCGGCCAGGCGGATGCGCAGCGGGTCGCTGAAGTCGGCCTTGAGGGCGGCGCGCCAGTCGCCGCAGTCGCCGGCCGCGGTGGCCACGCTGGCGGGCAGCTGCACCCCGGCCAGCGGCGGCTCCACATGGACCGCCGCCTGGCCGTTGCGGTCGGGGCTGAAGGTCATGACGATGGACTTGAAATTGAGCAGCAGGGCGTCGGGCGCGGCGTTGTAGGGCCGCAGCGGCTCGCCGTCGAAGGCTCCCGGGTCCTGCGCCACGGTCTCGAAGGCGCTGTGGTCCAGGACGATGTCGCCGGCGATGGCGCGGATGCCCAGGCCCTGCACCCGGCGCAGCAGCAGCCACAGGCGCTCAACCACCAGCTTGGGGTCGCCCTGGCCGCGGATGTAGAGGTTGCCCTGCAGCGTGCCGCCTTGCACCGGTCCATCCACATAGACCGGGGTGGACCAGGCGAAGGCCGGGCCCAGCAGGTCGAGCGCGGCGATGGTGGTGGCCAGCTTGGCCACCGAGGCCGGATTGACCGGCACGCCGGTGCGGTGGGCAAGCCGAGGCGCGGCCTTGCCGTCGGCATCCACCACCAGCACGGTGATGGCGCTGGCCGGCAGTCTGGCGCGCGCCAGCGCCGCTTCGGCTTCGGCAGGCAGGCCCTGCGCAAGCGTGGAACCGGTGGACAGCAGGGCCAGCCACAGGGCCAGGCGGGAGGGCAGGAGCATGGGGCAATTATCAGCCTCGATAATCAGGGCTTGCCGGATTGCCACCTTTGAAACTCCTTGCCTTCGATACCAGCACCGAGGCCCTGTCCATCGCCGTGGGCTGGGAGGCCGGCGGCCGCCTGGAGCGGCTGGAACACAGCGGCCCCGGCGGGGCCCAGGCGTCTGCCACGCTGATCCCTGCCGTGCAGGACCTGTTGCGCCGCGCCGGCCTGCGGCTGCAGGCGCTGGACGCCATCGTCTTTGGCCGCGGGCCGGGCTCGTTCACCGGCCTGCGCACGGCCTGCTCGGTGGCCCAGGGCCTGGCCTTCGGCGCGAATGTGCCCGTGCTGCCGGTGGACACGCTGATGGCGCTGGCCGAGCAGGCCCGCATCCAGCAGGGCGCCACCCAGGTCGTGGCCTTGCTGGACGCACGCATGGACGAGGTCTATTCGGCGGCCTATGCCTTCGGCGACGGCGTCTGGCGCCAGCAGGGCGAGTTCCGCCTGGGCCGGCCCGAGGCGCTGGAGGTCCCGCCAGGCTGGGTCCTGGCCGGCAATGCCTTCAAGGCTTACGGCGACCGGCTGCCGGCCGCCGCCGACCGGATCGAGGCCCTGCCCACGGCCGCCGCCCTTCTGGCGCTGGCGCCGGCGCTGCTGGCCGCGGGCCGGGCTGTGGATGCCGCCGGCGCCCTGCCCCTGTACATCCGCGATAAAGTGGCGCAAACCACCCAGGAACGCGCCGATGCGCGCGCCCTTGCCGCCGGTCCCCCATGAGCGCCGTCCTCCACACCTCCATCGAAGCGCAGTTCGAGCCGCTGTCTGAAAGCCGGCTGGAAGCGGTGCTGGCGATCGAGCAGCTCGCCTACGAGCACCCCTGGACACGCGGCAACTTCACTGATTCGCTGCGCGCCGGCTACCAGGCCCAGGTGCTGCATGCGGCCGACACCGTGCTGGGCTACTTCGTGGCCATGCAGGGCGTGGACGAGGTCCACCTTCTCAACATCACGGTGGCGCCCGCGCACCACGGCCAGGGCTGGGGCCGCGTCATGCTCGATGCACTGGCGGTGTGGGCGCGCGGCCAGGGCGCGCAGTGGCTGTGGCTGGAGGTGCGCGCCGGCAACCAGCGCGCCCAGCAGATCTACGAGCGTCACGGCTACCGCCGGGTGGGTGAGCGCAAGAACTACTACCCCGCAGCCCAGGGCCGGCGCGAGGACGCGGTGGTCATGAGCCTCAAGCTATGAGCCTGCAGCTTGATGCGCGCCGGCTGGCGATGCTGGAAGAGATGGGTCTGAAGATCTGGCAGCCGCCGGAGGCTGTCCAGGCCGCGCCGCAAACCCGGGCCGCTCCTGAAAAGATAGCTGACCAGGTCCGTCCCATCCGGGAATCGGCCCCATTCGTCCCTCAAATGCCAGCCCAGCCCGTGGCCAGGGCGCCCGCGGTCCAGGGCGACCGGCCGGCCGGCATCGAGGCCATGGGCTGGGAGGCGCTGACCGAGGCCGTTGCCGGTTGCCGCGCCTGCGGCCTGTGCCAGGGCCGGCGCAACACGGTCTTTGGCGTAGGCGACCAGCAGGCCGACTGGCTGATCGTCGGTGAGGCGCCGGGCGAGAACGAGGACCTGCAGGGCGAGCCCTTTGTCGGCCAGGCCGGCAAGCTGCTGGACAACATGCTGCGCGCGCTGGCGCTGGACCGCCACAACAAGGTCTACATCACCAACGTGCTCAAGTGCCGCCCGCCCGGCAACCGCAACCCCGAGCCACAGGAGGTGGCGCAATGCGAGCCCTTCCTGCGCCGCCAGGTGGAGTTGCTGCAGCCGAAAATCATCCTGGCCCTGGGCCGCTTTGCCGTGCAGTCGCTGCTGCAGACGACCGAGCCGATCGGCAAGCTGCGCGGGCGAGTCCACCAGTACAACGGCGTGCCGGTGGTGGTGAGCTACCACCCGGCCTACCTGCTGCGCAACCTGCCAGACAAGGCCAGGGCCTGGGCCGACCTGTGCCTGGCGCAGTCCGTTCTGGACAAGATGACGCCCCAGTGACACGGGGCTGGGGCATTTCCGGGCTTATTGCGCACCTGGGCGCCTGAAGACGCACTGCGAGGATTGCGAGGCGCCGCGGCCCTGTGCTACTTTCAATGCATTTCCGTGGCCGGTCTGGCGTTCCTGCAAGCTGCCGCGAACCTCCAGTCCCGCAGCATGACGCACAAAAAATCTCTTCGCCTGCCCGCCAACAGCCCCGCCGTCGCGGGCTTTCGCCCGGCTGGTGCGGCGCTGGCTGTGGCGGCCGCTTTTGCCGCCATGCCTGCCATGGCCCAACCCACAGGCGCGCAAGCCATCCACGGCGCGGCCAGCCTGAGCCAGCAGGGCAACCGTCTGGTGGTCACGACGCAAAACGGCGCGGGAACGAACCACTCGGCGATCAACTGGCAGTCCTTCTCGGTGCCCGCGGGCAGCGCCACCCAGTTCAACCAGCCATCGGCGGCCAGCACCTCGATCAACCGGGTGCTGGGGTCCAACCCCAGCGCCATTTTTGGCACCCTCAGCTCCAACGGGCGCCTGGTGCTGGTCAACCCCTCGGGCATTGCCGTGGGCGCCGGCGCGGTGGTCGATACCGCGGGCTTCACGGCATCGACCCTGCGCATGAACGATGCCGATGCCCTGGCAGGCCGCCTGCGCTTTGAAGGCGGCGGCGGTGCATTGAATGTGGCCGGCCAGGTTCTGGCGCGCAGCGGCGACGTGGTGCTGGTCGCCCCGAGCATCGAGACCACGGCCAGCGCCTTGCTGCAAAGCCCCAACGGCGCCACCGTGCTGGCGGCCGGCCAAAAGGTCCACATCACCGGCCGCGGCCTGGAAGGCATCCAGCTGGAAGTGCAGGCGCCTGGCGACAGCGCCGTGAACCTGGGCACGCTCTCGGGCGATGCCGTGGGCATCTTTGCCGGGACCTTGAAGCACTCCGGCCTGGCCAGCGCTAACGCGGTCAGTGCCGAGGGCGGAAAGGTTGTGCTCAAGGCCCAGGATGCGGCCGATATCGCCGGCCGCATCACGGCCAGCAAGGGAACGACAGGCGGCCAAGTCCATGCCACGGCCAACAAGGTCATGCTGCGCAGCGGTGCGGTGATCGATGCCAGCGGCGCCAATGGCGGCGGTGAGGTGTTGGTGGGTGGTGGCTGGCAGGGCAAGGACGGGCGCGTGGCCAATGCGCAGCAGACCACGGCTGAAGCGGGCTCCAGCATCAGCGCCGATGCCACGGCGAGCGGCGATGGCGGCACGGTCGTGCTGTGGTCCGATGGCGCCACGCGCAGCCAGGCGGCCATCAGCGCCCGTGGCGGCGTCGATTCCGGCAACGGCGGCCAGGTCGAGACCTCGGGCAAGCAGTACCTGGACGTGACGGTCGCGCCGCAGGCCAACGCCCGCGCGGCCGGATGGCTGGGCGGCCAGTGGCTGCTGGACCCGCAGGAGATCGTGATCGGCACTGGTGGCCCGGCTGCGGCGCCCACGCCCGCGCCCAACACCTACACGGGCGCCAACGCCGGCGGCGCCTCCTACCTGTCGCCCGCGACCATCCAGACCGCGCTGAACGCCGGTACCAACGTCACCGTCCAGACCTCGGGGGGCACCACGATTGCGGGGGCCAACGAGCCGCGCATCCGCGTCGCCGAGAACATCAGCAAGAGCGCCGGCGGGGCCGCCACGCTGCGTCTGGTGGCGCACGAGAACATCCAGGTGGACAGCAACGTCACCATCGGCTCGACCAGCGGCGCCCTGCACCTGGACTTCACTTCCGGTTACGCGCTCGACGCGGGCGCGCCGTCTTCCACGGGCGGCTCCATCCTGCTCAAGAGCGGCTCCACCCTGCAGTCCAACGGCGGCTCGATCGCGATCTCCGGCGTGGCCACCGCCAGCACGCCGACCGAGGCCGTGGAGATCAATGGCCTGGTCAGCGCCGGCGCCGGCGCCATCAACATCACCGGCAACCATCCCAGCATGGACCGGCGCAGCGTGCTGGTCTATTCCGGCCGGGTGGAAAGCACCACCGGCCCGATCTCCATCAATGGCGCCGGGTCCGTGCAGAGCGTCAAGCTGCTGCAGGGCACGGTGAGTTCGGGCGGCGGTGCCATCAACATCACGGCCAGCGGCGCCAACAACAACCACTCGGTCGAGATCGTCAACCAGACTGGCCAGTCAACCGTGGGCTCGGGCAGCGGCGCGATCGGCATCACGGGCAACCTCACCAGCGGCGGCGCCAGCGCGGGTTCGGAAGCGTCCGGCCTGCTGGTACAGAACTCCACCATCAGCTCGACCACGGGCGCCATCACCCTGGCCGGCGATTCGGGCTGGACCAGCGGCGTCGCGCAGATTTCCCGCGGCGTGCTGCTCAAGCCGCTGGCCAATGTAACGACTGCCGGCAACATCAGCATCACCGGGCGTGTCGGGAACAGTGCCTCGGCCACCAGCGTGGGCTTGCGGCAGGATGCGACATCGACCGTCTCCAGTTCGGGCGGCAATGTGACGCTGTCGGGAACGCTGAACAACCCTTCCACCGCCGATGGCACCGGCGCGCGCATCGCCGGTAAGGTTGCTGCGCCGGCCGGCTCCGTGACGATCACCGGCAACGCCAGCGTCGGTGGCTCGTCCGGCACCGGGCTGCTCATCACCAATGGCGCCGACATTTCGGCCCTGCTGGGCGTGACCGCGACGGGGACCGCGCAGTCCTCCACCACCGCGACCAACGTCATCGGCGTGCAGATGACCGTCACCGCCCCGCCTCCACCGGGCGCACCGACGATCACGTCGGCCGGCAACATCGTCATCACCGGCACGCTGGATGCCAACAGCGCCAGCGGCAACGGTGCCTTGCTGCTGGAAGCCGGGACAGTGGCCGCGACGGGCGCGGCCAACACCATCACCCTCACCGGGAGCGGCGTCCCCGCGCCCGCGCCGGTGTCCGCTCGCGACGTCTACATCGGCGGCACGTCCATCACCAGCGGCGGCGGGGAGATCAAGCTGAGGGGCGACCGGATGGAGATTCTGTCGGGCGTCAACGCCGGCACCGGCCGCACGATGATCACGCCGTTCAACACCAGCCGGTCCATCACGCTGGGCGGCACCAGCGAGGCCATCGCGCTGAACCTCAGCAACAGCGAGCTGAACCTGATCACCGCCAGCACTCTTGTGATCGGCGGCAGCACCTACAACGGCGGCATCAGCATCGGCAATAACGGCGGAGCGGTGAACCTCGTCAACGCACCGTCGCTGAGCCTGATCAACAAGAATGCGGGTCCTGGGATCAGCCAGACCGCGAGCCTCACCGTCACCAAGCTGAACGCCGACGCGAACACGGTGACCTTGAACAACGCCGGCAACCAGATCACCCAGCTCAGCGGCCGCAGCTACGGCGGCCTGTTCGATGTCAGCAGCGCCAATGCCCTGGCGGTGAGCACGGTCGATGGCATCGCTGGCATCGATGCCGGCACCTATTCGGTGGTGCTGACCAGCGGCGGCGCCCTGTCCCAGACCCAGGCCATCAAAGTCGGTGCCAGCAATAGCTTCACCGCAAGCGCCACTGGGGGCATGACACTGAACCACAGTGGAAACGTGCTGTCCACCATCAACGGCGCCTCCAACAGCGGGTCGGGAAATCTGGTGCTGCGCAGCACTGGCGCCACCACGATCAGCGGCTCGGTCAACAGCGCCGGCAGCGTCGACGTGGCCAGCACCGGCACCCTGACCCTGGCCTCCACTGGGGGTGTCAGCGGCAGCGGCGCCTCGCTCAAGTCCGGCAGCGGCGCTCTAACGCTGCAAACCGGCGTATCTGCCGGCACCGGCGTGCTCAAGCTCGAGTCGGCCAGCGACATCATCCTGGACATCGGCGGCAGCGCCAGCGCAGGTCTTTATGGCGGCAGCACCACCTTGCTGACGGGCGCCGGCGGCAAGCTCAAGAAGACGGGCACGGGTGTGGCCATCCTCAATGTCGACGTGAGTGCGGCGGAGACCGAGGTCAGCGACGGCAAGCTGCGCATTGCCAAGACCTTCAGCAACACCGGCAACCTGATCGTCTCGGGCAATGGCGCGCTGGAGCTCGATGGCAACGGCGCCACTCTGGACAACAGCGGGGTCGTACAGTTCCAGATCGACAACGGCCTGACCGCCCTGAGCAACGGCACCTCGGTGCAGAACCACGGCCACTTCAAGAAGACCGCTGGCTCGGGCACCAGCCTGGTCAGCGGCTATGACCTGAGCTTTGCCAACCACACGGATGGCAAGATCTACGCCATGAGCGGCACGCTGGCATTTGGCACCGACGTGCTGACCGGCAGCTCCGGATTGATCAACCTGTCCACCGGCGCGACGGTCAAGGCGGCGGTCACCGCGCCCGCCACTTTCGCCAACGCGGGCGTGATCGAAGGCACGGGCACGCTGGACCTCTCGGCGGGCGGCACGCTGACCAACACCGGCACCATCCGTCCGGGCGGCAGCGGTGCGGTCGGCACCCTCAACCTGATCGGCAGCCTCAACACCTCGGCCGGCACCATTGAGCTGGAGCTCGCCAGCACGGCCAACTACGACAAGATCGTCTTCACCGGCAATCTGACCACCGACCCGAACACAGTGCTGAATTTCACACCGCTGACGGGCGCCACCTACGTCGCCGGCGACTCCTTCACGCCTTTGACGCGCAGCGCCACCGGCGGCTCCGCCAGCGGCGGCCTTTCCGCGCCCACGGGCTATACGCTTGCCGTTGCCTCCGACCCGCCCGGCGTGATCGTGACCGCGCAGGCGCCGGCGCCATCAGCGCCTGCGCCCGGTCCGACGCCCCCTGCCCCGCCGGCCAGCCCGACGCCGCCTGCGCCCCCGCCTGCGGCTCCCACGCCGCCGACCCCGCCCGCGCCGCCACCGGAGCCGACCCCGCCCGCGCCTCCACCGGCCAGCCCGCCGCCGCCCGCACCGAGCCCAACGCCCCCCGCCTCCCCGGCATCACCCGCGCCGCCCCCGCCGCAGGCGAGCGCAGAAGAAGTGCGCGAGCCGCTCAACCAGGTGCTGGTCTTCCAGGACCTGTTCCAGCGCGCGCTCGACGACCAGGCCTTCTTCAAGGACAAGGGGCGCGGCGGCAGCGGCGAAGCCGTCATCGTCAACGAGGTGCAGTGCCGGACCTGAGGTGATGGGCGGTCAACAGGCCGCCAGCTCCCGTGGAATGGACGTGGTGCGCTGCGCTTTTGATAGCAACTGAGGCGCCGGAGGGCCGGTGACCCCAAACACCGGGGGGCTGGGTCCTTTTTCACAGACTCAGGGATGGCGTTCGCGGCCAAACCGCAGGAAAATCGGCCCAGTTGCCAGTTGTTACAGGGGCCTTCGCCATGTCCACCGAGTTGTCCTTCACTGCGCGCGTCGCAGCAAGCCCCGCAGTTGCCGGCTTCCAGCCGCTGGTGTTGGCGGTTGCGGTTGCCGCGTGCTTCGGCAGCACTGCCGCGCTGGCCCAACCCACAGGCGCGCAAGCCATCCACGGTGCGGCCAGCCTGAGCCAGCAGGGCAACCGTCTGGTGGTCACGACGCAAAACGGCGCCGGCAGCAACCACTCGGCGATCAACTGGCAGTCCTTCTCGGTGCCCGCGGGCAGCGCCACGCAGTTCAACCAGCCCTCGGCGGCCAGCACCTCGATCAACCGGGTGGTGGGCACCAACCCCAGCGCCATCTTTGGCACCCTCAGCTCCAATGGCAAGTTGGTGCTGGTCAATCCTTCGGGCATTGCGGTGGGCGCTGGCGCGGTGGTCGACACCGCAGGCTTCACCGCCTCCACCCTGCGCATGAGCGATGCCGATGCCCTGGCCGGGCGCCTGCGCTTTGGCGACGGCAGCGCCGCCGGCGCGCTGAGCGTGCAAGGCCAGGTGGTGGCCCGCGGCGGCGACATCGTGTTGATCGCGCCCCAGCTGGAGATCGGTGCAGCGGCGGTGGTGCAAGCCATTGGCGGTGACACCATCCTGGCCGCCGGCCAGAAGGTGAGCATCACCGGCCGCGGCCTGGAAGGCATCCAGCTGGAAGTGCAGGCGCCGGCCGACCGTGCCGTCAACCTGGGCAAGCTGCAAGGCGATTCGGTTGGCATGTTCGCCGGCCAGCTGCAGCACAGCGGCCTGGTGCAAGCGGCCAGCGCCGTTGCGGAGGGCGGCAAGGTGGTGCTCAAGGCGGTTGGCGACACCCTGGTCGATGGCCGCATCACGGCCACTGCCGGCACGCGCGGCGGCAGCGTCGACTTGCTGGGCGGCCGGGTGGCGCTGTTCGGCAGCGCCGTGGTCGATGCCTCCGGCAGCCAGGGCGGCGGCCAGGTGCGTGTGGGCGGTGACTACCAGGGCGCCAATGCCGGCGTGCCCAACGCCAGCCACAGCTTTGTTGGCGAGGGTGTCAGCATCCGTGCCGATGCCGGTGTGCAGGGTGATGGTGGCCGGGTGATCGTCTGGTCCGACGAGGGCACGCGCATGCGCGGCCAGATCTCGGCGCGTGGCGGCGAGCAGGGCGGCAACGGCGGCTTTGCCGAAGTCTCCGGCAAGCAGTTCCTCGAATTCACCGGTCTCGCCGACCTACGCGCGCCGCATGGCACTGTGGGCACCTTGCTGCTGGACCCGAGCGACATCGAGATCAGGGTGGCGGGTCCGTCGACGGTGCCGCCCGCTGTGGGCTACGACTTCAGCGGTGGCCCGGCCAGCGCCGTGCTGATGGTGTCCGACCTGGAGCGGCAACTTGGCTTGGGCCACACACGCGTCGTCGCGACGGATACCAGCGGTGGCCCCCCCGGCGGCAGCATCACTGTGAGTGACGCGGTGAACTGGACATCGGGCAATGCGCTGGCGCTGGAGGCCAGCAACGGCATCGTCCTCAATGCCGATGTGAAAGGCTGGGCGAATGCCAGCAGGGCGGCGGCCGGCGGGAAGCTGCTGCTGTATGCGAAGGGTCCCGATGGCATCACGCAGAGCAACGGCATCGTCCAGGTGTCGGAGCTGATCTTGGCTTCCGCGGCAGGTGCGGTGACCATGGCCAAGGACAACAAGGTTGGCAAGCTGGCCGCTTCGGTGGCCAGTCTTCTGGATTTCCGCAATGTGAGCGGCCTGTCCATCGGCAGTCTGTCAAACCCTTTCCTGCTCGAACCGGTGGCTGGCATTGCGGCTGGCGACAGCATCAGCATCAGCGCCGGCGGCAACATCAACCTGGGCACTTCCAACGTGCATTCGTACGATGGCGACATCACGGTCAAGGCGGGCATCGTGGGGTCCACCCCAGGCAATGGCAGCATCCTGGGCAGCGCGAACATCACGAACATCACGAACATCAGCACGGGGTACTACGGGGTCCACAGCGGTTCGGTCACCCTGAAAGCCCACGGGGCCGGCACCATCAACGTTGGCAACATCGACACCTACGGCTGGGGCGTCAGCTCTGAAAGCATCGGCACCAACGGCGGCCATGTGACCGTCACCTCGGCTTCCGGCGCGATCACCACCGGGACCATCAACACCAGTGGCTACAGCGGTTACGGAGGCTATGAGAGCGCCGGCGGCGCCGGTGGCGACGGCGGGAATGTCAGCATCAATTCCACCGGCGGTGGGGCCATCCGGCCGGGTGCCATCTTCACTTTCGGCGGCAGCGGCGGCAGCGGCTATGACGACGGTGCTGCGTGGGCCGGCGGCCGTGGCGGCAAGGCCGGCAATGTGACGGTCGTCACCTCCGGCTTGCTCTCTACCAACCACAGCGCCGGTTCGGCTGCCTTCCCCATCACCGCGCTGGGCGGCGTCGGCGGCAGCAGCGATACCGGCGCCGGCGGCAATGGCGGCGCCGGCGGTGTGGTCAGCCTGCAGTTCGGCAGCCTCGCGGCCGGTTCCCTGGGGACGATTGCCACCCGCGGCGGCGACGGTGGTCTGGGTGCCACCGTGAACCCCGGGGACAGCAGCTTGCGGCGTCGCGGCGGCAACGGCGGCGATGTCAGCATCAAGGGGACGGTCGGCAATCAGTCGTTGACCGACCTGGTCGTCATTGCCAATGGTGGCGACGGCGGCGAGAAGCGCTCGGCGAGCTCGGCCGACAGCAGTGGCGGCGACAGCGGCAACATCTCGGTCAAGGCCACGGCCGGCAACCTGGCCCTGGGTGGCTTGCTCTTCGCCTCTGGCGGCCTGCCTGGCGTGCTGGGCGAATCCTGCGATGCATGTGATCCCCCCATGAGCCTGACGCCCGGCACGGGTGCGGGCGGGGTGTTCACCCTGTCGGCGACGGGGGGTACGGTCCAGGTCTTCAATGCGCTCTTGCTCGATGGCGCGAAGTGGGGCAACAACAGCCAGCTGGCCGTGTCCAGTGGCGGCAGCATCGGCGGCACCATCGTGCTGGTCAACGAGGCTGACGGCGGTGTGATCACCGTGACCGACCGGAGCTCCATCACGCCTTCAGGCGGCGTGGAGAACCGCGGCACGCTCAACATCGGCAACAGCGAGGGCAGCGGCAGCTATGCCTACAACGTCAATCTCACCCGGAACCTGGGTCTGGTGGATGTGCGCACAGGCGAGCTCTACACACCCAGCCTGAGCAGCAACGAAGGCCGGCTGACCGTCAGTGGGGCCCTGCATGTCGGCTACACATCCGATGCAAGCGGGGGGCCCTCTCCGGGCAATCTCACCAACCTCGGCACCATCCAGGGTTCCGGCACGGTCTACGCCAACCTGACCAACTCGGGCACGGTGTCGCCGGGCATCGCATCGACGCCAACTGTTCCGCAGCCGATCGACGTGCGCATCGGTGCGCTGACCATCGAAGGAAATTTCATCCAGACCTCCAGCGGCACGCTGTCGATGGAGATCGCCGGTCCCCGTGACGGACCTAACGAGCCCTACGACCGCCTCATCGTCAGGGGCACGACGGTGCTGGGTGGCCAACTGCTCGCCACCCTGACCGAACGGCTGGTGTCGCCACCGCCACCGCCTTTGCCGCCGCTGTCTCTGCAGATGCCGATGACAGAGCCGGCACCGCCACCACCCTATGTGCCGGTGCCTGGGGATACCTTCAACGTGATCCAGTCGACCGGCGCGGTCAGCGGCCAGTTCAATCAGATTCCCGCGCTTGCGGGGCTGCGGGTCAATGACGCGCCCCCGCCGGTGGCGCCACCACCGCCCGGGGCATCGCCGCCGCCGGTGGTGGTGGTGACGGCCCCGCCGCCCGGAGCGCCGGCGCCGATCCCCGATGCGCCACCACCGCCGTCGGTGTCGCCTCCGCCTCCGTCGGTGTCGGGCCCGCCTCCGTCGGTCTCGGGACCGGCCACCCCTTCGCCGCCGGCCGTCAGCCTGGACCCAATGGATCCGGCGGACCCGGTGGAGGTGGTGCGGCAGCAGCCCAATGCGGTCACCCAGGACCTGAACAACGTACAGACCTTCCTGGCCCTGCTGACGCAAGAATCCCAGGACCAGAGGGACGAGAAGAAGCAGGGAGACATCACGTTCACCGACGCCCAGTGCAAGCCCTGAGGGCCCGCCGCTGCGCACCAGCAGTTCACCAGCGGCAGGCGCGCGTCAAGGGCTGGCGCGGCCCAGTGTCTTGAGCGCGTCCTTGCCGATCCAGCGCGCCGTCGCATCGTCCGATGCTGCCAGCCGCCTTGCAAGCGCCACAGACGCCTTGGCCAGCTGTGCGTTGCGCCGGCCCACCGCAGCCAGCGCCATCGCCACCGCCTTCTTGACGAAGTTGCGTTCGTCGGTGGCGGCGGCCTCGAGCAGCGGCAGCGCCGCCAGGAATTGCGCATCGCTCGCCTGCTTGTCGTGCAGCGCCAGCGCCCACAGCAGGGCGAAGGCGGCGCGCTTGTGGAATTCACCTTTCTTCGCGGCCCAGACGGCCGGCTTGTCCCAGCGCGGCGCCACGCGGTCGAACAGGTTGAAGCAGACCGTGTCGACGATGGCCCAATTGTCAAAGTCCTTGCACCAGCGCTCCATCTGCGCGGCCGTCACCAGGGCCGGCTCGTCCACCATGCAGGCGAGCATGCGCGCCTCGTAGATGCCGCTGTCCCAGAGCGCCGCGGCCAGGGCGTGGTCGCGGCCCAGCTCCCTGGCCAGGCGCTTCATGTCCGCCATGCTCACGCCCAGCGCATGCTCCTGCGGGATGGCATAGCGGGTCATCCCGGCCAGCGTGGCGGTGCTGGCGTGGGATTTGAGCCAGGCCAGGGCGGAGGCGGCGTCAGCTTGCATCGGCCATCAGCTCCAGCAGCGCTTGCACCTTGCCGTCGCCTCTGGCTTCAGGCCGGCCGCGGGCTGAACTGGGCCGGGTCGTAGAAGAACTGTTCCTGGGCGATGCGCTCGCCTTCCCAGCGCTGCCAGGCCAGCTCCTCGATGCGGCGGGTGCTGCCGTCGTGGCCGGTGAAGACGAAGACCCAGCGCAGCACCACATGGTCGCCGTTAAGGAGGGCCGGCCGCACGCAGCT
This sequence comes from uncultured Ramlibacter sp., assembly GCF_936925435.1. GTDB lineage: Bacteria > Pseudomonadota > Gammaproteobacteria > Burkholderiales > Burkholderiaceae_C > Ramlibacter. The sequence continues at coordinate 182,174 of NZ_CAKZHQ010000024.1, forward strand.
GGACTGCACCGAGGCCGCGCGCGCCAGGGCCTTCGCCTCGTGGGCCATCAGCGTGTCGCGGCCCACGCGCGGCTGCGCGTTGTTCTCCTGCATCGAGGCCTGCTCGGTGTAGAACTCTTCGATGGCCTCGACGTGGGCGTTGCTCTCCACGCGGGCGATGAAGGCTTCGAGGGTGGCTGGGCTGGGCATGGGCGGATGATGCACCAGAGCACCAGTTACGTCGCTTTGTTTGCCACTGAACAAGCCTGCCTTGACCTTGTTGCGACCGAGTGTTACCAACTTTGTATGCACTCGATCACTCCGCAAGAACGACGCGCCATTTACGCGCGGCTGTTGCAAGGATTCGCCGATGCGCGCTCTGCAGCGCAGGACGCGGATGCGCGTTGGACCTGGCTGATGGCCGCCCATGTGGTGGGCCAGCACAGCCCCAGCCTGCACCTGGACAGCCACCGCCGCATGCTGGGGCTGGCGCGCGAAACCCGCGACTGGCCGGAAGCCGCGGGCCAGCTGCTGCGCTTGCTGCTGTTGCCGCTGGGCCATCTGCTGGACCGCATCCCGCTGGGCAATCTGGGGCGCTCCACGGTCGGCATCACCGAACCCATGACGCCGCCCGAACCGATTCAGCTGCTGATCGACATCGCCACCCTGGAAGCGCAGCTGGAGCGCCTGCAGCACCAGCCGGCTTGATCTCCCTGCGCGGCTTCAACAGCGCATGAGGTTCTGCTCCGCCAGCTTCTTCTACAAGCAAATTAGCCTGCAGCCCCCGGCTGCTGGGCCTGATTTGCTATCGAAAGAGTAGCGTTTACGGAGCCGACAGATGCTTGCCGACGATGCCGGCCAGCTCGAACATCGTGACCTGGTCCTTGCCGAACACCGGCAAAAGCTTGGCATCGGCATTGATGCTGCGCTTGTCCTTGGCGTCCTGCAGGCCGTTGGCCTTGATGTAGTCCCACAGCTTCTTGACCACCTGGGGGCGGGCCACGTTGTCCGGTCCGATCACCGCTGCCAGTTCGGCGCTGGGTTTGAGGCCCGCGCCCGGGGCGCGCGGCTTTTTCGGTGCCGCTGCCTTTTTGGCCGCTGCGACCTTCTTGGCGGCCGGGGCTTTCTTGGCCGCTGCCTTGGCGGGGACGGCCTTGCCGGCGGCCGTTTTGCGCGGCGGGAACTTGCTGGTGCGCGGCTCGAACTCGAAGTTCACCTTGCCCGCTTCCGCGTCCCAGGCCAGGAAGGCCTTGAAGGGCCGGCGCGTGCGCATGGAGACGAACTTGTCCAGCAGGTCAGTCTTGCCGTTGGCCAGCAGTTTTTCCATCTGCTCGCGCACCACCGGCTGCTGCAGGATGATCTGGCCGGTCTTGAAGTCGCAGCTGGGCGTGGCCTGGTCGGCTGTGGGCACCGATTTCTCGCACAGATAGTTCTTGCCGAACTCGAAGATCCGCGCCTTGCACTTGGGGCAGGGGCCCAGCGACTGCTGGGCGCTGAAGTCCACAATTTCGCCGGTCTCGGCAGGGTCGGCCTCGTTGCCGAAGTCGAACTCCAGCTTCCAGTTCTTGTCTTCCTCGCTGAACTTCAGGGCGATCTCGGCGGTGAAGGGCCAGCCGGCCTTGGAGCGGAAGCCCTCGAGCGGGCCGACCTTCTTGTCGCGCAGGAACTGCTCGACCTCGTGCAGCTCGAAGGCGCGGCCGGCCGGAATCTTGGTGAAGGAGAAGCCGCAGGCGTCGGCGCCGTCGGCGCTCTTGCCCATGCAGGTGTAGCGACGGTAGTTTTCCTTGACGACGCCGCCGCAGTTGGGACACGGCGTGACCAGGGTGGCGTAGTCGCCCGGCACGGTGTCGCGGTCGTACTCCTTGGCCTTCATCACGATGCGCCGGGTCATCTCGGCGATCTCCAGCATGAAGGCGTCGCGCGAGAGCTTGCCGTGCTCCATCTGGGCCAGCTTGTACTCCCAGTCGCCGGTCAGTTCGGGGCGCGACAGTTCTTCCACGCCCAGGCCGCGCAGCAGCGTCATGAGCTGGAAGGCCTTGGCCGTGGGGATGAGCTCGCGGCCGTCGCGCAGCATGTACTTCTCGTTGATCAGGCCTTCGATGGTGGCGGCGCGGGTCGCTGGCGTGCCCAGGCCTTTTTCCTGCATGGCTTCGCGCAGCTCGTCGTCTTCCACCAGCTTGCCGGCGCCTTCCATGGCGCCCAGCAGGGTGGCTTCGGAGTAGCGCGCGGGCGGCCGGGTCTTCAGGCCCTTGGGCTCGACCACCTCGGCGCGCACCATCTCGCCGGGCTTGACGGCCACCAGGGTCTTGGCGTTCTCGTCGCCCTCCTGCTCGGCCTCCTTGCCCCAGATCGCCAGCCAGCCGGGCTTGACCAGCACCTTGCCCTCGGTCTTGAAGCTGTGGCCAACCGACTGGCTGATGCGGGTGGTCACCATGGATTCGGCGCTGGGGAAGAACACCGACAGGAAGCGCTTGACGACCAGGTCGTAGAGCTTCTGCTCGGCGTCCGACAGGCCGCTGGGCGCTTGCAGCGTGGGGATGATGGCGAAGTGGTCCGAGACCTTGGCGTTGTCGAAGATGCGCTTGCTGGGCTTGACGTAGGCGCCGTCAATCGCCTGTTTCGCGTAGGGTGCCAGGTGCTTCATGCCGCTGTCGGCCAGCATCTGCATGGTGTCCTTGACCACCGGCAGGTAGTCCTCGGGCAGGGCGCGCGAGTCGGTTCGCGGGTAGGTCAAGGCCTTGTGGCGCTCGTACAGCGACTGGGCCAGCGACAGCGTGGTCTTGGCCGAATAGCCGAAGCGGCCGTTGGCCTCGCGCTGCAGGGAGGTCAGGTCGAACAGCGCTGGCGAGGCCTGGGTGGTCGGCTTGGACTCCTCGGTGACGCTGGCGGCCTTGCCGCGCACCGCGTCGGCGACGGCCTGGGCCTCCTTCTGGGTCCAGACGCGGTCGGCCTTGAGCTCGGCATCGTCCGGATTCTTCTTCCACTTGGTGTCGATCCACTTGGCTTGGTACTCGCCGGCCTCGGCCAGGAAGGTGGCGTGGACTTCCCAGTAGTCGCGGCTGATGAACTTGCGGATCTGTTCCTCGCGCTCGACCACCACCGCCAGGGTCGGGGTCTGGACCCGGCCGACGGTGGTCAGGAAGAAGCCGCCGTCGCGCGAGTTGAAGGCCGTCATGGCGCGCGTGCCGTTGATGCCCACCAGCCAGTCGGCCTCGGAGCGCGAGCGCGCCGCGTCGGCCAGGCCCATCATCTGCTTGTCGCTGCGCAGGCTGTCGAAGCCGTCGCGGATGGCCTGCGGCGTCATCGACTGCAGCCACAGGCGCTTGACCGGCTTGCCCAGCGGCACGTGCTTGCCGGCCTTCTCGCTGCCGGCGTACTGCTCGATCAGACGGAAGATCAGCTCGCCCTCGCGGCCCGCGTCGCAGGCATTGATCAGGTCGCCCACGTCCTTGCGCTTGGCCTGCTTGACCACCGCGTTGAGCCGCGTCTTGGTCTTGTCCACCGGCTTCAAGTCGAAGTACGGCGGGATCACGGGCAGGTGGGCGAAGCTCCACTTGCCGCGCTTGACGTCGAACTCCTCGGGCGCCTGGATCTCCACCAGGTGGCCGACGGCGCTGGTGACGATGTATTTCTCGCTCTCGAAGAACTCGTCGTGCTTCTCGAACTTGCCCGCCACGGGCGTGAGGGCGCGCACGATGTCCTGCGCCACCGAGGGCTTTTCGGCAATTACCAGAGTCTTTGATGTCACAGCTCAAAACGCGGCGCCTTTCGGCGTCCCGTCCTTTTGTTTCTACAATCCACGCTTCCCGCGCATGCGCGCACGCGCACGTACGTGTGCATATTCAACTTAACAGAGTTTCGCGAATGGCCAAAAAACCCGGCGGCGACCCCTACCGCAGAATCCAGACCCGCAAGTCGGGGGTCCACGGCAAGGGGGTCTTCGCCCTGCAGCCCATCGCCCAGGGCGAGACCTTGATTGAATACGTGGGCGAGGTCATCACCTGGAAGGAAGCCCAGCGCCGCCATCCGCACGATCCCAAGGATCCGAACCACACTTTCTACTTCCACGTGGACGACAAGCACGTGATCGACGCCAAGGTCGGCGGCAACTCCTCGCGCTGGATCAACCACTCCTGCGATCCCAACTGCGAGCCCGACGAGGAAGAAGGCCGCATTTTCATCAAGGCCCTGCGCAACATCAAGGCCGGCGAAGAGCTCAATTACGACTACGGCCTGATCATCGACGAGAAATACACCAAGAAGCTCAAGGCCGAATACCCCTGCTGGTGCGGCAGCAAGAACTGCCGCGGCACCCTGCTGGCGCCCAAGCGGGGCAAGCGCTGACGTGATCTGGCCGGCGGAGGCTGTCTGGGAGGGCGTTGCGCCCTTGTTGCCGGATTTCACCGTCGAAATCCTGCCTGAGGTCGATTCGACCAACACCGAGCTGATGCGTCGGGCCCGCGCCGGCCGGCTCGAGCCGGTGCTGCTGGTGGGCGAGCGGCAAAGCGCCGGCCGCGGGCGGCTGGGCCGCCAGTGGCACAGCGCGCCGGGCGACTCCCTGACCTTTTCCCTGGGCCTGCCGCTGGCGCCGGCGGACTGGTCGGGCCTGTCGCTGGCCGTGGGCGTGAGCTTGGCCGAAAGCCTGCACCCGCGCGTCCAGCTCAAATGGCCCAATGACCTGTGGCTGCAGGACCGCAAGCTCGGCGGCATCCTGATCGAGACGGCCAGCTTCGGCCAGGGCGAGGCCGGCCGCTATGCCGTCATCGGCATGGGGCTGAACATCGCGCCGCGCGCCGCCCAGGGCCTGTCCACCGCCCCGGCCTGGCTGCAGGAGCTGCTGCCGGCGCTGGACGCCGGCCAGGCCCTGGAGCGCATCGCCGCGCCCCTGATGCAGGCCGTGCAGGCCTTTGAAAGCCTGGGCTTCGCCCCCTTCCAGGCCCGTTTCAACGCCCGAGACGCCTTGCGCGACCGGGCCGTCACGCTCAGCGACGGCCAGGCCGGAACGGCCCACGGCGCCAGCGAGAGCGGCGCCCTGCTGGTGCATACTGCACAGGGCATGCAAGCCGTCACCAGCTCCGAAGTGAGCGTCCGCCCCGCCTGATCGCCGCCCCCATGCTTCGCATCATTGTTTTGCTCCTGCTCCTGGCCAACGGCGCCTTCTTCGCCTGGACGCAGGGTCTGCTGCTGCAGTGGGGGCTGGGCCCGGTGCAGCAGGCCGAACCCCAGCGCATGGGCCAGCAGATCCGGCCCGAGGCGCTGAGCATCGTCGGCGCCGAAGAGGCCCGGCGCATCGAAACCACGGCGCCGGCCGCGCGCCCGCCCGAATGCCTGCAGGCCGGCCCGCTGGCCGACAACGTGGCCGAGGCCGTTCGCCCTGCGCTGCAGGCCTGGCCGGCCGGCACCTGGACGCTGGAGCCGGTGGTCGAGCCGGCGCGCTGGATCATCTACATGGGCAAGTACCAGACGGCGGACAGCGTCAACAAGAAGAAGGCCGAGCTGCGCCAGATCGGCGTGTCCTTCGAGCCCCTGTCCAACCCCACCATGGAACTGGGCCTGTCGCTGGGCAGCTTTGCCAGCCAGGCGGCCGCCAGCGGGCAACTGGAGCGCCTGAACGAGCGCGGCGTGCGCACCGCCCGCGTGGCGCAGGAGCGGGCCGAGGTGCGCGGCCAGCGGCTCTTGCTGCCGGCGCTGGACGAGAGCCTGCGGCCGCGCCTGGACGAACTGCGGCCCCTGCTCAACGGGGCTGCGCTGCGGCCCTGCCGCTGAACAAGCACAGGAGACATCGACCATGAAGCTGTACTTCGCCCCGGGCGCCTGCTCTTTCGTGCCCCACACCCTGCTCGAGACCATCGGCGAGCCTTTCGAGCCGGTGCTGGTCAAGCTGCACAAGCAGGAGAACCTGTCGCCTGAGTACAGGGCCATCAACCCGCGTGGCCAGGTGCCGGTGCTGGTCGATGGCGACACGGTCATCACCCAGATCCTGGCCATCGTCAATTATCTAAGCGATCGTTTCCCCGAAAAGGGCTTGCTGCCGCGCGATCCGCTGGCCAAGGCCAAGGTCCTGGAAACCCTGGCCTGGATGAACAACACGGTGCATCCCACCTTCACCCATGTGTTCATGCCCTTCAAGTTTGCGCCGACCGAGCAGGGCCAGGCCGAGATCAAGGCCCATGCGGTCTCGCTGTACGGCCCCATGCTGACCGAGATCGAGGCCATGGCCCAGGCGGCGGCGGCCAAGGGCCAGGCCTTCCTGGGCGGCGAGAGCTTCGGCCCGCTGGACGCCTATGCGCTGACCCTGCTGCGCTGGGGCGGCTTTGCCGGCATCGATCCGGCGGGCTTTCTGGCCCTGTGGGCCCATGCGCAGAAGGTCGCGCAGCTGCCTGCAGTGGCGCGCGCCATCGAGCGCGAGCGCCTGCAGATCAATGTCTACAAGCCGGCCTGAGCCGATGCGTCCAGCACAAAGCGCACGCTGACCCGCGTGCCCGGCGGCGTCTCGCCCGGCCGGGCATCTTCCAGCGAGATGCCGGCGTCGTGCTGGCGGGCGATCTCCAGGACGATGGGCAGGCCCAGGCCCGAGCCGTCGACATTGGTGCCCAGGGTGCGGTAGAAGGGCTGGAACACCAGCTCGCGCTCGTTTTCGGGGATGCCCGGGCCCGAGTCCTCCACCTGCAGCACCAACACATGGCCGAAGGGATCGGCCAGCACCCGGGCCGTGATCACGCCCGGATGTTCGGCGCTCGACGGCGTGTAGCTGATGGCGTTGTCCAGCAGGTTGCGGATCATTTCCTTGAGCAGGGTGGGATTGCCAGCGACGGCGACGCCGGCCGTGCCCGGCGCCGCGCCTTCGTAGCCCAGGTCGACGTGCAGGGACATGCTGCGCGGCAGTGAGTCTTGCACCGCCTCCATGGTCAGCCGAACCAGGTCGCAAGGCTGGCGCGCCAGGGCCCTGCCGCTGCTCTCGGCCCGCGCCAGTGCCAGCAGCTGATTGACCGTGTGGGTGGCGCGCATGCTGGAGCGGCCGATCTGCTTGAGCGACTGCTTGAGTTCCTCGGCGCTGGAGCCCTCGCGCTGGGCCAGATCGGCCTGCATGCGCAGGCCCGCCAGCGGCGTCTTGAGCTGGTGGGCGGCGTCGGCCAGGAAGCGCTTTTGCGTGGCGATTGAGTCCTTCAGGCGGGTCAGCAGGTCGTTCACCGACGACACCAGGGGCGCCACTTCCAGCGGCACGGCCTTGTCGTCCAGCGGGCTCAGATCGTCGGGCTTGCGCTGGCGGATGCGCTCTTCCAGCTGCGACAGCGGCTTGATGCCGCGCACCAGGGCCAGCCAGACCAGCAGCACGGCCAGCGGCAGGATGACGAACTGCGGCAGCATCACGCCCTTGATGATTTCGGTGGCCAGGACCGAGCGCTTCTCGCGCGTCTCGGCCACCTGCACCAGGGCCGGTTGCGCGCCCGGCAGGTCCAGCCGCACCCAGGTGTAGGCCACGCGCACGTCCAGCCCGCGCATCTCGTCGTCACGCAGGCGCACCTCGCCCGGCTGCAGCTTGTCATCCTCGGGCGGCACCGGGAAGTCGCGCTCGCCGCTCAGGAGCTCGCCGCGGGCGCCCAGCACCTGGTAGTAGACGTGGTCCGAATCGTCGGCGCGCAGCATCTCGCGCGCCGGCTGCGGCAAGTTGAACACCACGCGCTGCTGCTGGATGGTGATCAGCTGCGACAGGGCCTGGACGTTGTACTCCAGCGCGCGGTCGAAGGGACGGCCGGCGATGCTTTGCGCCACCAGCCAGGTCAGCGCCAGGCTGACCGGCCACAGCAGCAGCAATGGCGTGAGCATCCAGTCCAGGATCTCGCCGAACAGCGAGCGTTGCTCACGCTGGAAGATTTTCATGCGCGGCCGGTCATCCCGGGATCTTCTCCAGGCAGTAGCCCAGGCCGCGCACGGTGGCGATGCGGATCGGGCCTTTCTCGATCTTCTTGCGCAGGCGGTGGATGTAAACCTCGATGGCGTTGTTGCTGACCTCTTCGCCCCACTCGCACAGGCGCTCGACCAGCTGGTCCTTGCTGACCAGGCGACCGGCGCGCTGCAGCAGTACCTCCAGCAGGCCCAGTTCGCGCGCCGACAGTTCGACCATTCGGCCGTCAATGGTCGCCACGCGGCCGGCCTGGTCGTAGACCAGCGGGCCGTGCTTGATGGTGTTGCTGGTGCCGCCCATGCCGCGCCGCGTCAGCGCCCGCACGCGGGCCTCCAGCTCCTGCAGGCTGAAGGGCTTGGCCATGTAGTCGTCGGCGCCGTAGTCCAGGCCCTTGACGCGTTCTTCCACGCTGTCGGCCGCGGTGAGGATCAGCACCGGCATGGAAGAGCCCCGGCTGCGCAGCTTGCGCAGCACCTCCAGGCCATGCATCTTGGGCAGGCCCAGGTCGAGGATCAGCAGGTCGAACTCGTTGTTGGTCATCAGGGCCGCATCGGCCTCGGTGCCGCTGCCCACATGGTCGACGGCGGCGCCCGAGGCGCGCAATGTCCGTAGCAGGCCGTCTGCCAGCACCTGGTCGTCTTCGGCGATGAGAATCCGCATGGCTGTCTCCTGTTGTATACGCCCGCTCCCAACGGTGCTGCCTAAATTCTAGGCCGTGGGGCCGGCGTAGGCCTCCAGGCCGATCATCACCACCGCCGCGACCTCGGTCCCGACCTCGGCGCGGAACTCCGCCTCGGCCTGTGCCACCGCGTCCTTGAAGGCCTGCAGCCAGGCCAGGCCGGCGGGCGTGAAGCGGACCTTGCGGGCGCGGGCGTCCTGCGGGTCGCTCTCGCGCACCACCACGCCCCAGGCCTCGCACTGGTTGACCAGGTCGCCCATGGCCTGCTTGCTCATGCCGGCGTTTTGCGCCAGCTCGGTCAGGCGCGAGCCCGCCAGCGCCAGGTGGCGCGTGACATGGATGTGGGCGGCGCCGATCTGGGCCCGCGCCGCCAGGTTGGACAGGGCCAGGGGCACGTCGATGTTGTGGGCCATCAGGTAGAGCACGCGTTCGTCGAAGCGGCGGGTCGCGTGGCCTAGCAGGCGGCCCAGATGGGTCTGGCGCCAGCCTTCTTCGATCGGAGTCTGCATGCCTTAATAGTAAGGCAAACTGACCAAAAAACGCGTTTACTTCCGGCAAGCGGCTGCGTTAAAGTACTGGTCAAGCATCCAGCCTGTGCATGAAGACAGCTGGATGAAATGAGCTAACCCACTGATTCACAAGGAGAATTTCTATGGATGCCCAAGTCAAAGGAACCCGTATCGCCGCCGACAGCGAGAAGAGCAAGGCCTTGCAGGCCGCGCTGGCCCAGATCGACAAGCAGTTCGGCAAGGGCACGATCATGCGGCTGGGTGAGGGCGAAAAGCTGGAGGACATCCAGGTGGTGTCCACCGGCTCGCTGGGCCTGGACATCGCCCTGGGCGTGGGCGGCCTGCCGCGCGGTCGGGTGATCGAAATCTACGGCCCGGAGTCCTCGGGCAAGACCACGCTCACGCTGCAGGTCATCGCCGAGATGCAGCGCCAGGCCGGCCAGTGCGCCTTCATCGATGCAGAGCACGCGTTGGACGTGCAGTACGCGCAGAAGCTGGGCGTGAACCTGTCGGACCTGCTGATCAGCCAGCCCGACACCGGCGAGCAGGCCCTGGAAATCTGCGACAGCCTAGTGCGTTCCGGCGCGGTCGACCTGATCGTCATCGACTCGGTCGCCGCGCTCACGCCCAAGGCCGAAATTGAGGGTGAGATGGGCGACTCCCTGCCCGGCCTGCAGGCCCGTTTGATGAGCCAGGCCCTGCGCAAGCTGACCGCCACCATCAAGAAGACCAACTGCATGGTGATCTTCATCAACCAGATCCGCATGAAGATCGGCGTGATGTTCGGCAGCCCCGAGACCACGACCGGCGGCAACGCGCTGAAGTTCTACGCCTCGGTGCGCCTGGACATCCGCCGTACCGGCACCATCAAGAAGGGCGAGGAGGCCATCGGCAACGAGACCAAGGTCAAGGTGGTCAAGAACAAGGTGGCGCCGCCCTTCAAGACGGCGGAGTTCGACATCCTGTTCGGTGAGGGCATCAGCCGCCATGGCGAGATCATCGACATGGGCGTCACCGCGCGCATCCTGGAAAAATCCGGCGCCTGGTATGCCTACAACGGCGAGAAGATCGGCCAGGGCCGCGACAACGCCCGCGAGTTCCTGCGCGAGAACCCCGTGCTGGCACGCGAGATCGAGAACAAGGTGCGCGAGTCGCTGAACATCCCGCTGCTGCCGGCCGACGTCGAAGCCGAGGCCTGAGCACGCAGCCATGGCATTGCTGGGCCAGCTGTCGCTCAAGGGGCGGGCCCTGCGCCTGCTCAGCGGCCGTGAGCATTCGCGCGCCGAGCTCGAGCGCAAGCTGGCCCCGCATGAGCAGGAGCCCGACCAGCTGCGCGCCGTGCTCGACGAGCTGCAGGCCAAGGGCTTCATCAGCGAGGAGCGGGTCGTCGAATCGGTGTTGAACCGGCGCGCTGCCAAGCTCGGCGCCGGCCGCATCCGCCAGGAACTGCAGGGCAAGGGGCTGGACGGCGAACTGGTGGCGCAGGCCATGGAGCGGCTCAAGGGCACGGAGCTGGAACGGGCGCGCGCGGTCTGGCAGCGCAAGTTCGAGGTCTTGCCGCGTGATGCGGCCGAGCGCGGCAAGCAGGCGCGCTTTCTGGCTGCGCGCGGCTTTGGCGGTGAGGTGATCGGCAGGGTGCTCAAGGGCTCCGGCGCTGCTGATTAGGAGCAAAATTTGGCGCTAGCCCGCGTCAAAACTGGACTCTTTGCTCCTGAATCAGGAGCAAATCACAGGCCCAGCATCAACTTCAGGTTTTGCACTGCGGCGCCGCTGGCACCCTTGCCCAGGTTGTCCAGCCGCGCCACCAGGATGGCTTGGCGGTATTCGTCGCTGCCGTAGACCCGCAATTCCATCTTGTTGGTGTCGTTCAAGGCCAGGGCGTCGAGCTTGCCATCGGGGGTCGGTGCTTCCACCGTGACCCATTCGCTATCGGAATAATGTTTATGCAGGGCCGCCTGCAGGTCGGCCACCGACGGTGTGCCGGGCAGGGTGTCAAGATGCAGGCCGAGCTCCACCAGCATGCCCTGGCGGTAGTTGCCGACCGAGGGGATGAAGATGGGCCTGCGCGTCAGGCCGGTGTACTTGATGATCTCCGGCAGGTGCTTGTGCTTGAGGCCCAGGCCATAGATCTCGAAGCCCGGCGCATTGCCCTGTTCATGGGCCTCGATCATGCTGCGGCCGCCGCCCGAATAGCCGCTGGTCGCCGGCAGCACGACGGGATGGTCCTTGGGCAAGATGCCAGCGTCCACCAGCGGACGCAGCAGCGCGATCGCGCCGGTCGAATAGCAGCCCGGGTTGCTCACCTTTTTCGCTCTGGCCACAGCGTCACGCTGGCCCGGCGCGAGCTCCGGAAAACCGAAGACCCAACCCTGCGCTGTGCGGTGCGCGGTGGACGCGTCGATGATGCGGGGCGCGCGTCCCGTGGTCTTCTCGATGTCATCGATCATGGCCACCGATTCGCGTGCGGCGTCGTCGTGCAGGCACAGGATCACCAGGTCCACGCTGGCCATCAGTTCGCGTTTGGCGGCGGCGTCCTTGCGCAGTTCCGGCGCGATGCTCACGAGTTCGACCTGCGGCATTTTTTCCAGCCGCTCGCGGATTTGCAGACCGGTGGTGCCGGCTTCGCCGTCAATGAAGATTCTGGCCATCTTTTGTTCCTGAAAAACTGCTTCCTGGCACTGTAAGCCAAGCTGCGTTTTGGTGCATTGCAGCATGATACAGTTGGAGGCTGCACCTTGCAGGTGTGCTGCAAGACGCCCCACGCCCGTCGTCGGGCACAACCCCAGTTCCTCGAGAGACACCTCATGAAGATTCACGAGTACCAGGGCAAGGAAATCCTTGCCAAGTTTGGCGTCCCGGTGCCGCGCGGCATCCCGGCCTTCACGGTTCAAGAGGCGGTGGAAGCCGCGCAAAAGCTCGGCGGGCCGGTCTGGGTGGTCAAGGCCCAGATCCACGCCGGCGGCCGCGGCAAGGGTGGCGGCGTCAAGGTCGCCAAGTCCATCGACGATGTCAAGCGCCTGGCTGGCGAGATCCTGGGCATGCAGCTCAAGACCCACCAGACCGGCCCGGAAGGCCAGAAAGTGCGCCGTCTGTACATCGAGGACGGCGCCGACATCAACAAGGAATACTACATTTCGGCCGTGACCGACCGCGCCACGCAGAAGGTCGCGTTCATCGCCTCCAGCGAAGGCGGCATGGACATCGAGGAAGTGGCGCACTCCACGCCCGAGAAGATCATCACCGTGTTGGCCGACCCCAAGGACGGCCTGACGGACGCGCAAGCCAAGCAGATCGCCGACGGCATCGGCATGCCGGCCGACTCCACCGCGCAGACTGTGGATATCCTCAAGAAGCTGTACGCCTGCTACATGGAGACGGACGCCTCGCTGGTCGAGATCAACCCGCTCAACCGCGACGGCAAGGGCAAGGTCATGGCGCTGGACGCGAAGTTCAACTTCGACAGCAACGCGCTGTTCCGCCACCCCGAGATCGTGGCCCTGCGCGACCTGGACGAGGAGGACGCGGCCGAAGTGGAGGCTTCCAAGTTCGACCTGGCCTACATCTCGCTGGACGGCAACATCGGCTGCCTGGTCAACGGCGCCGGCCTGGCCATGGCCACCATGGACACCATCAAGCTGTTCGGCGGCGAGCCGGCCAACTTCCTGGATGTGGGCGGCGGCGCCACTCCCGAGAAGGTGACCGAGGCCTTCAAGATCATGCTCAAGAACAAGAACGTGGAAGCCATCCTCGTCAACATCTTCGGCGGCATCATGAAATGCGACACCATCGCCACCGGCGTGATCGCAGCCTGCAAGGCGGTGAACCTGCAAGTGCCGCTGGTGGTGCGCATGAAGGGCACCAACGAAGTCGAAGGCAAGAAGCTGCTGGCCGAGTCCGGTCTGCCCATCATCAGCGCCGACACCATGGCCGAAGCAGCCCAAAAAGTGGTTGCGGCCGTCGCGAAGTAAGGAACAGTCATGTCGATCTACATCAACAAAGACACCAAAGTCATCACCCAAGGCATCACCGGCAAGACCGGTCAGTTCCACACCGAAAAGTGCCAGGAATATGCCAACGGCAAGAACTGCTTCGTCGCAGGCGTCAACCCGAAGAAGGCCGGCGAGTCGATCTTCAACATCCCGATCTTCGGCTCGGTCAAGGATGCCGCCAAGCAGACCGGCGCCACCGTCTCGGTGATCTACGTGCCGCCGGCCGGCGCCGCTGCCGCCATCTGGGAGGCCGTCGAGGCCGACCTGGACATGGCCATCTGCATCACCGAAGGCATCCCGGTGCGCGACATGCTGGAAGTGCGCAACCGGATGAAGGCCAAGGAGGCCGCCGGCGGCAAGAAGACCCTGCTGCTGGGCCCCAACTGCCCCGGCCTGATCACGCCCGAAGAAATCAAGATCGGCATCATGCCCGGCCACATCCACCGCAAGGGCCGCATCGGCGTCGTCAGCCGCTCCGGCACGCTGACCTACGAAGCGGTGGCGCAGCTGACCGAGATCGGCCTGGGCCAGTCCAGCGCCGTGGGCATCGGCGGCGATCCCATCAATGGCCTCAAGCACATCGACGTGATGCAGGCCTTCAACGACGATCCGGAAACCGATGCCGTCATCATGATCGGCGAGATCGGCGGCCCGGACGAGGCGGACGCCGCCCGCTGGTGCAAGGCCAACATGAAAAAGCCCGTGGTCGGCTTCATCGCCGGCGTGACCGCCCCTCCGGGCAAGCGCATGGGCCATGCCGGCGCGCTGATTTCCGGCGGTGCCGATACGGCCGAAGCCAAGCTGGCCATCATGGAAGAAAGCGGCTTCACCGTGACACGCAACTTCTCCGAGCTGGCCAAGCTGCTCAAGGCCAAGCTGTAAGCAGAATTACGAACGCTCCCCGCGGGCCGCACGGCTACACTGCGACGGGGAAACGGAGGCGCTCCGGACCTGGGTTCGCGGCGCCTCTTTCATGTGGCCCATGGCGGGTTTCCACCCGGGCCGAATTTTTCCAAACTTGACGCCAGTCAAGAGCTTTTGTCCTGAACCAGCCGAGGATGCGCACGCACCCCATGGCGATGGGCAAGCACAACATATAACAATGGAGATGGCGCATGGAATTGCTGCAAAGCACAGACTTCTGGATCGGTCTGGTCAAGATCATCTGGATCAACATCATCCTGTCGGGTGACAACGCGGTCGTGATCGCGCTGGCCGCCCGCTCACTGCCGCCGCACCAGCAGCGCAAGGCCGTTCTCTGGGGCTCCGGCGCCGCCGTCGTCATGCGCATTGCGCTGACCATTGTGGCGGTCCAACTGCTGGCTCTGCCTTACCTGCAGATCGTCGGCGGGCTGCTGCTGCTGTGGATCGGTGTCCAGTTGCTTGGTGACGAGGGCGAAGAAGAGGGGGGCGCCAAGGAGAACGGTTCCCTGATGGCGGCCGTCCGCACCATCCTCATCGCGGACCTGGTCATGAGCCTGGACAACGTCATCGCCGTCGCCGCGGCTGCCAAGGGCAGCACCACCTTGTTGATCATCGGCCTGGCAGTGAGCATCCCGCTGGTGATCTTCGGCAGCACGCTGATGATCAAGCTCATGGAGCGCTTCCCCATCATCATCGTGCTGGGCGCTGCGCTGATCGGCTGGGTGGGCGGGGAAACCATGCTTGGCGACGCCATGCTCAGGGACGTCGTGGCCGCCAACCCCTGGCTGCACTATGCTGGCGCTGCTGCCGGTGCGGCCCTTGTGGTCGGGCTGGGCAAGTTCCTGCAAGGACGGGCCAAGACAGCCTCTCACGCTGGCTGAGGCCGGTTTCAGACGCGACGCGGCCGGCTTTTGCTGGCCGTGCGCGTTTGCAACAGAACGTACTAATGCGGTGACAAAGTCCCTTGTCCGTCCGTTGGGGCTCTGTTAACGTCCAGCCAGGAGTCTGCACCCTTCTCGTGGCGTAGCGGGCGCGGAATGCTGTGAAAAATCACAGTATTTTAGATCGGCCATCTGGACAAGGGGTGGGGAAGTGAGCACATCGTCGTCGGCAAAGCGCAGCCAGTTTTGGCGCACGGACTGGTTCGTGGGCGTGCTGGTCGTGGCCGGCGTGGTAATCCTGCACCAGGCCACCGACTTGATCGGCACTTTGGAGCGCCGTTTCTACGATTACGCCAGCACCCAGAGCTCGCGCCAGCCCTCAGACCGCATTGCCATCATCGCCATCGATGACCAGAGCATCGCCAATATCGGTCGCTGGCCCTGGCCGCGCGATGTCCATGCCCAGCTCATCGACCAGCTGGCGGCTGCCAAGGCCAAGACCGTGGTCAACACGGCCTTCTTTTTCGAGCCACAGGCGGACCGTGGCCTAGTGTTCATCCGCAAGATCAAGGAGGCCCTGGGTCCATCGGCGGAGGCCGGGCAGGGTGGGATCGGCGAGCAGCTTGGCAAGGTGATTACCGAGGCCGAAGAGACACTGGACACCGACGCCAAGCTCGCCGCCAGCATCACCAAGGCTGGCAACGTGCTGATCCCCTCGGTTTTCCTGCTGGGCGAGCCGCAGGGCAAGGCCGACAGTCCGTTGCCGGGCTTCATGGCCAAGAGTGTTGTCGACGAGAGCAACGGCTTCTCATTCCCTGCGGTCCGCGGCCAGTACCCAATTCCGATTCTGGGCAGCGCTGCGGCCGGTGTCGGCCACCTCAACCAGCTCAACGACGTCGATGGCGCTGTGCGCGACGATCCACTGCTGGTCAATTACTACGGCAAGGCCGTCCCGTCCATGGCCCTGCTTGCTGCCGCACGCAGCCTGAACCTGGGGCCCGGCGACATCAAGCTCCATCCGGGTGAGTCGGTCCAGATCGGCAAGCTGCGCGTCAAGACCGACGACATGGCACGCATGCTGCCGCAGTTCTACCGGGCGCGCGATGGCAAGCCGGCATTCGCGATCGACTCCTTCTACGACGTGCTCAGCGGCAAGATCCCGGCCAGCAAGTATGCGGACAAGATCGTCCTGATCGGCGCGACCGCGGCGGGCGTGGGCACGACCTTTCCCACCCCCGGCTATGCCGGCCTGTCACCCGCCGAGATGCTGGCCCACATCACCTCCAGCATTCTGGGTGAGCATTTCATCGTCCAGCCGGGATGGGGCGTATGGGCCGCGCTCGGAGTATTCCTGCTGGTGGCCGGCTATCTGGTGGCCCTGTTGCCGCGTCTGAGCGCCGGCATGGGCGCGGCCCTCACGGCAGGCCTGTTCGTGCTCCTGGTGGGCAGCGAGTTCGTCCTTTTGTCCAGTGCGGCGTTGTGGCTCAAGCTGGTGTTCCCCGCGGCCTTGCTGGTGATCGGCCATCTGGCGTTGACCACCAAGCGATTCCTGGTCGCCGAGGCTGGCAAGCTCAAGTCGGATGACGAATCTGCGGAGACCAACCGGATGATGGGCCTGGCCCTGCAAGGCCAGGGGCAACTGGACATGGCGTTCGACCGTTTTCGCCGCGTGCCCATGAGCGACGCCGTGATGGAGAACCTCTACAACCTGGCCCTGGACTTCGAGCGCAAGCGCCAGTTCAACAAGGCCCAGGCGGTGTACGAGCATATGGCCGCCTGGAACAAGGGCTTCAAGGACCTGCAGTCCAAGCTGAACCGGGCCAAGAACCTGTCGGAAACCGTGATCCTGGGCGGGGGCGGCGCCCACCCCGGCGGCACCATGCTCCTGGACGGCGGAGCTGTCGAGAAACCCATGCTGGGCCGTTACCAGGTCGAAAAAGAACTGGGCAAAGGCGCCATGGGCGTGGTCTATCTGGGCAAGGATCCCAAGATCGGGCGCGTGGTGGCCATCAAGACCTTGGCCCTGAGCCAGGAGTTCGAGGGCGACGAACTGAGCGACGCCCGGGAGCGCTTCTTCCGCGAGGCGGAAACGGCTGGCCGGCTGCAGCACCAGAACATCGTCACGATCTTCGATGCAGGCGAGGAACACGACCTTGCGTACATTGCCATGGAGTTCCTCAAGGGAAAGGACCTGGCGGACTTCTGCAAGGATGGTCAACTGCTGCCGGCGCCCAGGGTGCTGTCCATCGTGGCCCGGGTGGCCGAGGCGCTTGCTTATGCCCATCGGCAGAACGTGGTGCACCGCGATATCAAGCCCGCCAACATCATGTACGAGGACGCCAGTGACACGGTCAAGGTGACGGACTTCGGCATCGCGCGCATCACCGACTCCAGCAAGACCAAGACCGGTCTGGTGCTTGGCACGCCCAGCTTCATGTCGCCCGAGCAGATTGCCGGGAAGAAGGTCGATGGCAGATCGGACCTGTATTCGCTGGGCGTGATGCTGTTCCAGATGCTGTCCGGCGTTCTGCCCTTCCGCGGCGATTCGATGGCGGAGCTGATGTACAAGATCGCCAACGAGGAGGCGCCCGACATCCGGATCATCCGCAAGGATATTCCTGCGCACCTTGCCGGCGTGGTGGCGCTGTCGCTGGCCAAGAAGTCCGAGGCGCGCTACCAGGATGGCGACCAGTTCGCGGCCGACCTGCGCGCGGCCATTGCCGAATTGTCCGGCGCCGCCCGGGCGCCGGTGACGGCCGCACCTGCAGGGACTGGCGTCGATGCGCAGAAGACAGTTGCGTTCGCCGCCACGCCGGCGGCAGCTTTCGAGGCCACCGTGGTTGGGGCAGATGTTTCGCCCTCAGCTGCACCCAGCTATGATGCGACCCAGAAATTGGCGGCGAGCGACATTGACGCATTTGCGAAAACCTCAGTGACCAGCAGGCCCCCGATGCCTGACTCGTCGCTCGCCGGTGATGGCAAAGCCGGCAACGAAGCGTAACCCCCGGACAATCAATGAATTACGAGTTCTGTTTACGCACCGATCCGGGTCTCGCGCGCGAGAACAACGAGGATTCCGTCACGTTTGAAGAGTTGACCCGGCTCGGGGTGCTGGCCGACGGCATGGGTGGCTACAACGCGGGCGAGATTGCCAGTGGCATGGCGACGACTTTCATCAAGTCCGAATTGGGCCGCTGGCTGTCCCAGGCAGGACGGCATGCCAATGCCAGGGAGGTACGCCGCGCCATGGAAATCTGCGTGGACAATGCCAACCGCTCGATTTTCAACGCCGCCAATTCCAACCCCCAGTACAGCGGAATGGGAACGACGCTGGTGCTGGGCGTCTTCCAGGACGAGCGGTTGATGCTGGGCCACATCGGCGACTCGCGGTGCTACCGGATGCGGGGCGGGGATTTTGTCCAGATCACCAAGGACCACTCCTTGCTGCAGGAGCAGATGGATGCTGGCCTGATCACCCCTGAGCAAGCCGCCACTTCCACCAACAAGAACCTGGTCACCCGCGCCCTGGGCGTGGAGGACGCGGTGCTGCTGGAGGTCAACGAGCACAAGGTCGAGCCGGGCGACATCTACCTGATGTGTTCCGATGGACTGTCGGACATGGTGGACGATGGTGGCATCGCCAGAATTCTCGAAACCGGAGCCACCCTGGAAGAAAAAGTGGTGCAGCTCATTGACGCAGCCAATGCAAATGGCGGTCGGGACAACATCTCCGTTCTGCTGGCGCTTGCCAGCAGCGGATCGACAAAACGCGGCTTGATTTCCAGATTGCTGGGAAAATAGTCTTTGGTATTCATGCCCCAGAACAAGTTTTAGACAGGAGCCGACCATGCCGAAAATGATCGTGTCGATCGACGGTGTCGTCATCAAGGAAGTGCAGCTGAGCAAGGACCGGACGACCCTGGGGCGCCGGCCGTACAACGACATCGTGATCGACAACCTGGCGGTGAGCGGGGAGCATGCCGTTCTGCAGATGATGGGCAACGAGGTTTATCTGGAAGACCTCAACAGCACCAATGGCACATACGTCAATGGCAAGGCCGTCAAGAAGCAGTTGCTGCAAAACAGCGACACGGTCGAGATCGGCAAGTACAAGATCAAATACGTCAACGAAGCCGTGAACGCCGGCTTCGAGAAGACGATGATCATCAAGGCGGGTTCGGTCGTTCCAGCCGCGGCAACGCCTGCAGCAGCGGCGGAAGCTCCTGTAGTGGGCGATTCCAGCATCGCCGCTGCCATCAAGGTCCTGTCCGGGGCCGCTGCCGGGCGCGAGGTGCCGCTCGTCAAGGTTGTGACCACCATCGGCAAGCCCGGCGTCGCAGTGGCCGCCATCACCAGGCGGCCGCATGGTTTTGTTGTCGCACACGTCGAGGGTGGCAACAAGCCGACACTCAACGGAACTCCTATCGGTGCTGAGCCGGTCACGCTCAAGAACGGTGATCTGCTTGAACTGGCCGGGACACAGATGCAGTTCGTCCAGGCCTGATTGGGCCGTTCGGCTTTTGCCGACAACACGATAGCGAGGTGCCGGGCCTATGGGTGTGCTCTCCAAACATTGGTCCCGGATTGCGGTCACGCTGATCCCGTTGGCTTTTGCGCTGCTGCATGCCAGTGGCGTGTTGCATATCGGCGTGTTGCAGCGGCTGGACGACATCATTTATGACGCGCGCCTGCGCGCCACCATGCCGGGCACACTGGATGAGCGCATCGTCATCGTCGATATCGATGAGCAAAGCCTGGCTGAAGTGGGCCGCTGGCCTTGGGGCCGCAACCGGCTGGCCGAGTTGTCCGACACACTGTTCGATCGGCACAAAATCGCCTTGCTGGGTTTCGACGTCGTGTTTGCAGAGGCCGACGAGAGTTCCGGCCTGAAGCGCCTTCGCCAACTGGCGCAAGCCGAACTGAAAGACCAGCCTGGTTTTGCCGACAAGCTCAACCAGATCCAGGCCTCGCTGGACTACGACGCGGGTTTCGCCAAGGCCATCGGGCAGCGTCCCGTGGTGCTGGGCTACTACTTCACAAGCGACCGTGACGGCCGGGCCTCTGGCGTCCTGCCTGCGCCGGTGATGCACAAGGAACACCTGCAAGGCCGGCCCATCAAATTCACGAGCTGGAACGGGTATGGCGCCAACATCGAACAGCTGGCCAAGGCCGCGCCCATGGCGGGGTTCTTCAATCCCATCGTCGATGGCGACGGGGTGGTGCGATCGGTGCCCTTGCTGGCGGAATACAAAGGGCAGTACTACGAGTCACTGTCTTTGGCGATGTTCCGGATGCTGGTGGGCCTGCCCGGCGTCGAGCCCGGCTTTCCAAGGGACAGGTTTCTTTCGAGAAGCTACCAGGGGCTCGAGAGCGTGGTGCTCCGACAAGGGCAAAAGACGCTGGCTGTCCCGGTGGACGATCGCGTGGCAACTCTGGTGCCGTTCCGCGGTCCGGGGGGCGTCGGCGGGGGGTCGTTCAAGTATGTTTCCGCTGCCGATGTGCTGGCCAAGCGCTTGCCCGAAGGTAGTCTGAAGGACAAGATCGTGCTTGTCGGGACAACTGCTCCCGGCTTGCTCGACCTGCGCGTGACGCCCGTGGGCAAAACCTATGCCGGCGTGGAAACCCATGCCAATGTCATTTCCGGCTTGCTCGACGGCAAGGTCTTCGTCAAACCCGACTATGCAATGGGTTTCGAGGTGGTCGTGCTGGTCCTGGCCGGCCTGACGCTGGCATTCTCGTTGCCGCTGTTGTCCGCTCCCAGGGCGGTGGCGGCCAGCGCCCTGGTCCTGCTTGGGCTGCTCGGTCTGAATTTTTGGCTATATCTCGGGGCGGGCCTGGTCTTGCCGTTGGCCGCCGCGCTGGTGATGGCGTTGACCGCGTTTGCGCTGAACATGAGTTACGGCTATTTCGTCGAAAGCCGCTCCAAACGTGAACTCGCCAACCTGTTCGGAACCTATGTGCCGCCCGAACTGGTCGATGAGATGGTGAAGGATCCGGACAGTTACAGCATGAAGGCGGCGAACAAGGAGCTCACCGTCATGTTCTGCGACATGCGTGGCTTCACCAAGATGTCCGAGAAGATGGAGCCGACGCAGCTGCAGGAGCTTCTCAATTCCGTTTTCAGCAGGCTGACCAATTTGATCCGCGCCAATCGCGGCACCATTGACAAGTACATGGGCGATTGCGTGATGGCTTTCTGGGGCGCGCCAGTGGAAACATCGGGCCACGCCTACCTTTCGGTCAAGACGGCCATGGAAATGGCCAACGCGGTGCGCAAGATCAACGAGGAGCACCGCGCCAAGGGCATTCTTGAGATCGGTATCGGCATCGGTCTGAACACCGGCACGATGTGCGTGGGCGATATGGGCTCGGACATCCGCCGCAGCTACACGGTCATCGGTGATTCGGTCAACCTGGGTTCGCGGCTGGAAGGCCTGTCCAAGGTCTATGGCGTGGACATTGTTGTCAGCGAAAGCACCCGCAAGCTGGCACCCGAGTTCGCATGGCAGGAGCTCGACAAAGTCAGGGTCAAGGGCAAGGAGCAGGCCGTGGGAATCTTCTGGCCGGCGGCGCCTGCCGATCGCCTGGACAAGGACCATGCCGACGAATTGAAAATCTGGGCCGGCTTTCTCAAAGCCTACCGGTCGCAGGATTGGGACCAATGCGATTTGCTGATGCTCAATCTACAGCGGATGAATGCGAAAAAATACCTTTACGAGTTGTATTCCGAACGTGTAGCCTCAATGAGATTGCTGCCTTTTGACCCCGAGTGGGACGGGGCAACCAACTTCGAAACCAAGTAAGGATCGTGATGAAGGTGCGTGTTCTGGGCTGTTCTGGAGCGATAGCGAAGGACTGTCGGACCACGTCCTTCCTGTTGGACCAGGACATGCTTGTGGACGCTGGCACCGGCGTTGGCGATCTCACTCTGGAAGAGATGCGGGGCATTGAGAACGTCTTGCTGACCCATTCGCACCTGGACCATGTGGCAGCCCTGCCCCTGATGATCGACTCCATTGCGTCCCAGCTCACCAAGCCCGTCCGGATCCATGCGCTGCCCGGAACGATTGCAGCGCTCAAGACGCACATCTTCAACAACGTGATCTGGCCCGATTTCAGCCGGATTCCGACGCCGGACGCGCCCTTCATCAGCTTTCATGAAATCGAGGTCGGGCAGGTTCTGGAGATCACGGGCAAGCGCATCGAAGTCCTGCCGGCCGTGCATACGGTGCCCGCAGTCGGCTACGCGGTGACAGCCGGCAAGGGCTGCTGGGTGTTCACTGGAGACACCGAGCGCAACCCTGCTTTCTGGCGGCGCCTCAACCAGATGAATGTTGCGGCCCTCGTGATCGAAACGGCCTTCAGCAACCGTGAAAAGGATCTGGCCCGGCGCAGCTTGCATCTGTCTCCCAATGCCTTGGCGGACGAGCTGGACTGCATTGACAAGGGCAAGTCATTCCCGATCTACATCACCCACACCAAGCCGGCGGAGACCGAGTTGATCATGACCGAGATCCAGAAGTTCGACCAGACCCAGCCTTTCGGGCCCAATGTCGTGCATGACATCCGCTGGCTACGCGCCGGCCAGGAATTCGACCTATGAACGCCGTGCTCAAGCCAGAGCGGGATTCGGAGCAGGCATTTTTCAACTCCCAGATGCTTCCGCCGGAAAAGCGCGGTGTCTCGTTCGAGGCGTTGTTCTATCGCCAGCTTCAGCAGGTCTCGACCCGCATCCACGAGACCGAAAACATCGACCAGCTGATGCTGGAAGCCAGCCAGGACATCTGCAAGCTGTTCAATGCAGATCGCCTGACACTGTATGCAATCAATGAAGACGGCAGCGCCATTGTTTCCAAGGTCAAGACCGGACTGAACACCAGCCGCGACCTGAAGCTTCCAATCAGCGCCCAGAGCATTGCTGGCTATGCGGCGTTCAGCAAGCAGATGCTGAACATCGCCGACGTTTATGACGACGAGGCGCTCAAGCGCATCTATCCGACGCTGAGCTTTCTCAAGGAAGTCGACAAGCGCTCCGGCTACCGCACCAAGCAGATGCTGGTGGTTCCCATCCTCGATGGTGAGTCGGTGTACGGGGTATTGCAGGTCATCAACAACAAGAGCGACCAGGCCTTCGGTGATCTCGAGGTCGAGGGGGCATCGCAACTGTGCAAGACGCTGGCGACGGCGATTCGCCAGAGGATGCAGAAGGTCGACGAGAGCAACCGGCGAAAGTCCACCAAGTACGACGGCTTGATCGCGGACGGGGTTCTCACCTCCGATGAGTTGCAGCAGGCGATCCTGAAGGCGCGCGAAGAGGCCCTGTCGGTGGAACACGTGCTGATGGCCGATTTCCGTCTCCGGCCGGCGCAGATCGGGCCGTCCCTGGCCAAGTTTTTTGGTGTGCCCTACGAGCCCTTCAACAAGGGGCGCATCCGTTCCGAGATGCTGCATGGCGCGCTCAAGCGCGACTTCGTCGAAGAGCAGGGATGGACTCCCCTGGAAGACTCGCCCGATGGCCTGGTGATCATGTGCCTTGATCCCGAGGCGGTGCGGGGCGCACGCATGGTGCCGCAGATCTTTTCGCGTTTCAGCAAGTTTGCGTACCGGGTCACCACCCAGACCGAATTCCTCGAGACGCTAGGCCAGGTGTATGGGATCGAGGCGGAAAGCGGCTCCATTGACGATCTGCTGGCGGATCTGTCGCCCGCAGATGACGACGGCGCAGAGGAGGGGTCTCTCGAATCGGCCGCTGCCGACAACGAACTCGTGAAGTTCGTCAACAAGGTCATCGTCGACGCCTACACCCAGAAAGTGTCGGACATCCACATCGAGCCCTTGCCCGGCAAGGCCAAGACGGGCATCCGCTTTCGTATCGACGGCAGCTTGCAGCCTTATATCGAGGTCCCGTCGCATTTCCGTCAGGCCATGGTGACGCGCCTGAAGATCATGTGTGATCTGGACATCTCGGAGAAGCGCAAGCCCCAGGACGGCAAGATCAAGTTCAAGAAGTTCGGTCCGCTGGACATCGAGTTGCGGGTGGCCACGATCCCTTCCTCTGGCGGTGTCGAAGACGTCGTCATGCGCATTCTTGCGGCAGGCGAGCCGATCCCGCTGGAAAAGCTGGGCCTGACTCCCCACAACGGGGAGCGCGTGGAAAGAACCGTGAGCAAGCCCTATGGCCTGTTCTATGTCTGCGGCCCGACGGGCTCGGGCAAGACGACCACCTTGCACTCGATCCTGAAATTCCTCAACACACCGGACACCAAGATCTGGACAGCAGAGGATCCGGTTGAAATCACCCAGAAGGGTTTGCGCCAGGTCCAGATCAACAAGAAGGCCGGGATCGATTTCGCGCTGGTGATGCGCGCATTTCTGCGTGCCGACCCGGACATCATCATGGTGGGTGAATCGCGCGACAAGGAGACCGTGTCCATGGGTGTGGAGGCCTCGCTGACAGGCCACCTGGTGTTCTCGACCCTGCACACGAACTCGGCGCCCGAATCCATCACCCGTTTGCTGGACATGGGGATGGACCCGTTCAACTTCGCCGACGCCTTGTTGGGCATCCTGGCCCAGCGCCTGGCCAAGAAGCTGTGCGACTGCAAGGAGTCCTACGCGCCCGCGCCCGATGAAATCAAGACCTTCCTGGCTGAATACGCCGAGGAACTGCGCCATTCGGCGGCCTGGAAGGCCGACCCAGGCGGCGAAGCCCAGATGCTCTACGAAAGCTGGGTCAAGGCCTATGGGCAGGACGACAAGCTGAAGTTCTACCGCACAGTGGGCTGCGAGAAGTGCAACAAGACGGGCTACAAGGGCCGGATTGGCCTGCACGAACTGCTGATCGCCGACGACTCTGTCAAGAAACTGATCCAGGAGCGCGCCCGCGTGGCGGAGATTTTTGCGGCGGCGGTCGAGGGTGGTATGCGGACCTTGAAGATGGACGGCATGGAGAAAATCATGATGGGCATGACCGACCTGAAGCAGGTTCGGTCAGTCTGCATCAAGTAAGGCGACAAAAATGTCCCGTAAAACAGGCGCAGGAGCATGCCGTGTCAAAACGGCAGGCGGCAGCGCTTCAAATTTAATCCTTTAGGATTAAAGGCTTGTTTGGCATAGCAATTGCTCAACTGGATGGCTTCTCTATCAATTCACACACCCGGAGGTTTCAAATGAAGCGTCAACTGCAACAGGGTTTCACCCTGATCGAATTGATGATCGTGGTCGCGATCATCGGTATTTTGGCCGCCGTGGCCCTGCCTGCTTACCAGGACTACACCAAGCGCGCCAAGCTGTCTGAGGTGGTTCTGGCCGCTTCCGCCTGTCGCACGACGATTTCCGAGGTCTACCAGACCGGTTCGCGCACGACCGTGGACGCCAATGACTGGGGTTGCGAGTCGACCGGTGCCACCTCCAAGTACGTGGCCTCGATCGCCACCGACACTGTCGGCAAGATCACCGTGACCGCGCGTAATTTCAGCGACTCCAACATCGACGCCAAGACCATCGATCTGGTTCCGACGCTTGCCGACCAATCCGCCATCACCGCCTATAGCCCGGGCACCGTGGTTGGTGGTTGGAAGTGCGGCCCTGGCTCTGCCAACCCCATCCTGGCGAAGTACCTGCCTGGCTCCTGCCGCGGCTGATAGCATTCGCCATGCTTAGAGCGAGCGGCTTCGGCCGCTCGTTTTGTTTGAGATCCCGGATCGAGCGCCGTTGCCACCTCCATGCCTTCTTCACCCTATGAATTGACGGTGCTGATGCCTTGTCTGAACGAGGCGCGGACGATCGGAGCTTGCATCGAGGCGGCACAAAGCTATTTCCGCAGGTCGGGGCTCCATGCAGAAGTCCTGATCGCCGACAACGGCTCCACCGACAACTCCCCGCAAATCGCTACGGCTGGCGGCGCCCGGGTCGTCCACGTCCCTGTCCGCGGCTATGGTTCCGCACTGCTGGCAGGCATTGAAAGCGCGCAAGGGCGCTTCGTCATCATGGGTGACGCGGACTGCAGCTACGACTTCTCCCGCCTCGATGCCTTCGTTGAGCGCCTGCGCGCTGGTGCCGACATCGTCATGGGCAACCGTTTCCAGGGCGGCATCGAGCCCGGCGCGATGCCTTTTCTGCACCGCTACCTGGGTAATCCGGTCCTGAGTTTTGTCGGGCGGCTCTTTTTCCGAACTCCCATTGGGGACTTCCATTGCGGCCTGCGCGGCTTCTCTCGCGATGCGGTCCGTCGCTTGGGCCTGGTCAGCGGCGGCATGGAGTTCGCTTCTGAAATGATTGCAAAAGCCGCCATGGCGGGGTGCAGGATCGATGAAGTCCCTACGGTCCTGAGGCCCGACGGCCGCGACCGCCCGCCACACTTGCGAACCTGGCGCGATGGCTGGCGGCATCTTCGCTTTCTGCTGCTGTTTTGCCCCCGCTGGCTTTTTCTCTATCCCGGCCTTGCCTTATTGGCTGGCGGCGTGGGCGGTTTTGTCTCGCTGCAACCATGGACGGGATTGAGCTTCTCCGTGGGGGCGCGGGTGCACACGATGCTTTACATGGCTGGCGCAACCGTGATCGGCGTGCAACTGGTGCAACTCGCCGTGCTGACAAAGTGGCTGGGGGTGATATCGGGAATCGTCCCGGAGCCTGCGTGGATGGCAAGGACCCGACCGCTGCGCAATGTCGAGATGGGTTTGTTGTCCGGTGGGGCGTTATTCCTTCTTGGGCTGGCATGGTCCGTGGCCAAAGCGTATGTTTGGGGTTCCTCGGGCTTTGGTGCACTCGATCCTGTGGAGGGCATGCGCACCGTGATCCCCGCGGTCACACTCATGATCGTGGGCATGCAATCGATTGCGGGCGCGCTGTTTGCCGGGGCAGTCCAGCTTTGCTGGCGTTCAATTGATGGCAAGCGGGGCAACTGAAGCCCCCGGGCGCGCCCCGGCATGGGCGACGCGATGGGAGCAGCTTTTCATTGTCATTGCCTGCGGATTGGCGCTGGCAGCCATCGCTGTCTCGCTGGGGCACATCGGCCTGAGCTGGGATGCGCTGAACCACCACATTTACCTGGGATGGACAGCCGACCAACCCCGATTTGACAGGGACTATCTGGCCGCTTCGTACCAGTCCTATCAGTTCCCCTACCTTTACTGGCCCGTGTACAAGCTTGCCTCGCTCGGCGCGAGCGGGGTGGTCGCTGGCGTGGTGTTGATGCACTTGCACCTCACTGTCGTGCCGGCGCTATGGATTCTGGCGCGTGCTTGCATCCCTGGTCACACTTGGTTCGATCTTGGGATGCGCGCGATTGCAGTGGCGCTGGCAATGGCCAATGGCATTGTGCTGTCGATGTTCGACACCACCGGAAACGATCTGCTGGCTGCCATTCCACTGGTATGGGCGATTGCCTTGGCGATTGCGCCCCTGGCATCCGAAAGCCGCCAGGACGCCGGTTGGCTGAAAGTCGTGGCTCTTTCCGGCTTTCTCGCGGGAGTCTCCACCGCATGCAAGCTGAGCAATGCGCCTATCGCAGTCCTTCTCCCCATTGTCTGGATGTGGCCGGCGGGCAGCGTTCGTGCGCGGCTGTGGGCTATGGTGCTGGGAGGTGGGGTCGCAATCACGGGGTTCGCAATCGTCTATGGCTACTGGGGATGGATGCTCTGGACGCACTATGGCAATCCCTTCTATCCCTTCTTTGATCCCTGGATGGAGCCTTTGCGGCAGTGGAGTGGGTGGGTGCGATGATTCGCTTCATTCCGGATACATGGGTGGAGGCGCTGCTGCGCTTTTTTGCAATGGCGGCCCCAGACGCCAACGTCTATGTCGAGATCGCGGCGCCTGACCTGCGATTTGCGGCGATGCTATTGCTGGCGCTTGCCGCGCTTGTATTCCAAAGACGGCTTGTCGGTAGCGCGCGACCTGCGGTCGCATTGCTTGCCCTGCTTTTTCCAGCGACTGCAATCTGGCTGTGGACATCTGGAAATGGGCGCTATTTCCTCCCCATGCTGCTTTGCGTGGGCCCGTTGACCATAGGGCTTGTCTATCTGCTGCCGCTGACCAAGGCGTTTCGCCTTTTCCTGGCGGGCGGTCTCCTTGTCGCTCAGCTGTTCGTGGTGGCAACGAGTTCACCGTGGGACGCATGGGCATGGTTGCACTGGAAGGATGCGCCTTATTTCCAGATTGACCGGCCAGCTCCCTCGCAGGCACCTCAAGCAACCACATATGTGACGATTTCGAGCATTTCCTACTCACTGATCGCCCCGGCCTTCCCCGATTCCTCGCGGTGGATCAATCTCAGCAGTGTCGGCGCAGCGGTCCGCGATGCGCAATGGGGGCAGGGCTTTCTGGCGGTCTCCAAGGGCCCTATCCAGCTGGTGGTGCCATCGATTCAAGGGCAGTCGGGTGCGGATGGCGGGCCCGCGCCGGCAGTGCGTGAGGCGCTGGACGTGTTGTTGGCGCCGCACAGGCTGTCATTGGCCGCACAAGCGTGCCAACTGCTGCCATCGCAGGGGTTGGCAGCCATCCGCGGGAAAACTCAGCCAACGGCAGAGAAAGGGAGGGAGGCCGGGTTCTGGATTTGCCCCTTGCGCTACCCAGTCGACGGCGCGCTCCAGCAGTTGCTCCCTCTTTCAGCGAAGGTCGAAGCCGCATTCGAGAAAGTCGAACAGACCTGCCCCAGGTTCTTGCCGCCGGCAAGCACCACAACGACTCGCGTCAACGGCGGGGCCTTGAGGCACTACCCACACTCCGACATGAAGGTTTACGTTCTGGACGATGGGCTGGTTATCTACAAGTTCTGGCGGGCGTTGAATCCGGTTGTCATTGGTACGGTGGATGAGGTTCTATCAGGAAACAAGCTGATGGACTGCGCCCGGATTCGAGGTCGGTCGGGTCTTCCCTGGAACCGGGACATATGACCGGAGTGCAGCGACTTCTGGTCGATGTGACCTACACCCGTACGCAAGTGGGCAATGTCGGGATCACGCGCACTGTGAGGCGGCTGCTCGATTCCTGGCAGACTCTTCACGAGCAAGGCGGCGTGCAGTGCGTCCCTGTGAGTTTCAATTCAACCGGATTCCGGGAGGCGCTCTTTGTCAGGCCAGACGCAAAAGGCGGTGCAGGGGGTGAGGGCATTTCTTCGCTGTATCGGCGTCTTACCGGCGGCAGCGCAAGGCGGGTCGCCCAGGCACTTGCGCCAGCGTCGCTGCTCAAAGCGGCGTGGGCATTCGCAAACCGTCTGACGTTCGACGCGTTGAGTTCCAGGGAACCGCAGATCTCTTTTGGACAGGGCGATTGGCTGGTGTTGGCAGACGAGTCCTGGAACTACAAGGTCTGGCTGGCAGCGGCGCGTGCGCGCGCGCAAGGCGCGCGGGTCGTGCTTGTTCTCTACGACCTGATTCCGCTGCGGCAACCGCAATTTTGCGCACCACTTTTCACGCGTGTCTTCGAGCCCTGGCTGCGCAGAATGACTGGTAACTGCGATGCTGTGCTTTGCATCTCCCGGTCCACCGAGGAGGACTACCTGGCCTATTGCGCCGAGCAAAAAATCCCGCCGCCACAGGTTCGCCATTTCCGCCTTGGCAGCGATGTGCCGGCAAGTACGACGGGTGGCGTACGCAGTCAAGTGCTTGATTTCGCCGCCGCGTCCTCGCCCTGGTTTGCCTCCATAGGGACGATTGAGCCCCGCAAGAATCACCGGCTGCTTTTGCGAGCCTTCGAGAGCTTGTGGGCCGCCGGCCTGGATGTGCGCTTGCTGGTGGCCGGCAGGGCGCACCCGGATTGCACGCAACTTGTCGCGGAGATCCGGCGCCACCCGGAACAGGGGAAGCGGCTGCTGCTTCTGCTCGATGCATCCGACGAGGAAATAGGGGTTGCCTACTCGCGCAGCCGCGCCCTCCTTCTGCCGTCTCTGGCAGAAGGATTCGGGCTTCCGCTGGTCGAGGCACGCGCCCGAGGCTGCCCTGTCATTGCAAGCGATCTACCAGCTTTGATGGAACTGGGCGGGGAGGGCGTCGTATTCTTCCAAAGGGATTGCCAGTCTGAGCTTGAGCAATTGATCCGGAATCACGCCCAGAGCCCGCGTCCAGGCGCATTGGTCTGCGACAAGCCTTTCTCATGGATGGACAGCGCGAAGCAATGCCTTGCCGGGGCCTCCATGGCACTCGCAGCCGGGGCGCTCAAGCCAGAAGCCGGTGAATTGACGCAGCGCAGCCAGCCTGACGTGCTGCATGCGCACCACAGGGTGTTGAAAAAACTCAGTAGCGATGTGCTTGCAGGCACGGCCAGTTCAGCGGCCGCGGTGATTGCCGCAATTCTGGCGACCCCGCTGTACTTGCGGTATCTCGGCAGCGAGGCCTATGGCGTTTTTGGCTTTGTGTTGGTGCTTCAGGCCAGCCTGCTTGTCCTTGACGGGGGGATGGGAATTTCCATCACCCGGGTGGTTGCCCAGCGCACCGATGGCTCTTCCGGACCGACGGCAGATCTGGTTCATGGCCTTGCCCGCCTGAACGCACTGATTGCAGTCATTCTGGCGGTTGCGGTGGCAGGGCTCGCCTCTGTCCTGGCCAACCGTTGGCTCAAGCCCGTCAGTCTTGACCCCGCCTATGTGACGCAATCACTGGTGCTTGCTGGCGTGGCCATTGGCTCTCGCTGGCCTGTTGCGTTGTACCAGAGCGTGCTGATCGGCTTGAAAAAAATGGCGGTGCTGGGCATGGTCAATCTGGTCATGACCGCGTTATCCGCGGGCGGTGCCGTTGCGCTGCTTGCCTATGGAGCGCCAGATCTGCGTGTCATGTTCGCATGGCTGTCGTTGACCGCATGGGTTCAGTGCCTTTGGTGCCGCCACCTGGCGAAGGCCGGCTTGGGCCCCGCCCAATTGCCCGAGGCAGGCAAAGTGCGGGATTTCTACCGGCAAAGTGCGGCAACTGCTGGATTGGGCATTGTCGGCGCGCTGGTGATGCAACTGGACAAGGTCGTTCTGAGCCGTATTCTCGCGCTCGATCAATTTGGCTACTACGTGATGGCAACGCTGATGGCGGGCGTCCTGTACGCGCTGGTAACCCCCGTATTCCAGGTGGTCTATCCCCGGCTTTGTGCATCGGCCTCCGCTGCGCAACGCGGCGAACTCGAGCAAGCCTACCGCACCAGCTCACTGGCACTTGCCAGTTTTCTGTTTCCGGTGGCCGCCGTTGCCGCCTTTTTCTCCAGGGACATTCTCCTGGTCTGGACCGGGGATGCCGCCGTCGCGGCGGCTGTGGCTCCGCTCGCCTTCCTCTTGTGTCTTGGGTCCGGCTTGCATGGAATCATGTACATGCCGTACGCATTGAAACTTGCTTGCGGAGCCACAAGGCTGGCACTGGCGATCGGGATTGGCGTGCTTGGGGTTTCGCTGCCGCTGACCATTGGGGCGGCGCTCCTGTGGGGCGCCAGAGGTGCGGCAGGAGCATGGCTCGTCCTTCATCTGCTTTACGTGCTGATCGGGTCCGCGGTGACGCACAACAGGCTTTTGCCTGGGCTCGGTGCCCGTTGGCTTTTCAGGGATGTTGGTATTGCCGTCCTGGTGGCAACGGCAGCCGCAGCTGTGGGATCCTGGTGGGCGCACCATCACACATGGTCAGCCGTGAGCAGTCTGGGGCTGGCTGTCGCACTGGTGCTTGGATGCTGGGCCGCGTTGGCGCTGTCATCGCGTCGCTTGCGCCGCGCACTGCTGTCGGTCGCCAAGGCCGACGGCCGGCTCTAGGATCTCGATGAAAAGCCAAGCCCGTCTCGCAAAACTAGAATCGGCGCCACCCAACATGCGAAAACAATTTATTGAAGTCCCGCTGCAACTCGATGCCCGCCCCCTTGACCGGCTGAGAACGCTCCTGAGCGCCGTCCTTCTGTCGCCGCTCAGTCTTGCGGTTGCCAGCATCAGGGGCGCGCCCGGAATCGGCCTGCATTTGCGCATCATGCGCACTGGTTTGAGGTTAATGCTTCTGGGGCGCCTGCCATGGAATATTTGCGCGGGCTTCATTCTTTTTCCGATGGATTCGACCCGCTACTTCGAGTTTGACGCGGTTGGCAAGCGTGTCGGGAGCCTGCCCTTCAAGCGGTACCTAGATATTTCATCGCCGCGCTTTGCCCCTGTCTTCCATCTGCAGGACGGTCCGGACGCAACAGCGGTGTTCATCAACCCGGACGCGAGCGACCTCGATCAGACAAGAGCTCTTGCGAGCGCACTTGGCTTGGACGCGCGCTGCAGCTTCTTCAATGGGGTGCTCGAAGATCTGCCTGAGCCGGCAGGTTCATTTGACCTGGTCACGTGCATCTCGGTGCTGGAGCACATCCCAGACGACACCAAAGCCATTGAAAGCATGTGGGCCGCGCTTCGTCCCGGTGGACGCTTGCTGTTGACTTTGCCGTGCATGGCTGTTGGCCTGGAGCAATTTATCAGCCACGACCAGTACGGCGTCTTGCAACCAGGTGAAGACGGCTATACCTTCTGGCAGCGTTATTACGACCAAGATCTTCTGAGTGCGCGCATCTTCAGAAAGGTCGGCGTTCCGGCCTATACCGCGATTTATGGCGAGAAGCGGTGCGGCCTATTTTTCAGAAACGCCACAATGAAGCGGTTGCTTGGGGCGCGCTATCCGTCCTGGCGAGAGCCCTTGATGGTTGCAAATGAGTACCAGAGATATTCATCAATTGGCGAACTGCCTGGTGAAGGCGTCGTCATGCTCGAATTCAGCAAGCCGACGCAATAACGAAGAGAGAGCAAGTGATGAAGCTGTCAATGTGCATTGCAACGTTCAATCGTGCCGGGTTCATTGGACAAACTCTTGACTCAATCTTGCCCCAGCTGACGTCGGAGGTGGAGTTGGTGGTGGTTGACGGTGCGTCAACGGATGGTACGGCTGATGTAGTCGCTGCATACCGTTCGCAATACCCAAGCCTTGTCTATCACAGAGAGAAAGAGAATTCTGGTTTTGACCGCGATGTCGACAAGGCGGTGACGTATGCAAGAGGCCAATATTGCTGGCTGATGAGCGATGACGACATCCTTGCAGACGATGCTATAGCCACAGTACTCAAGTCTTTGGCTGATGGTCCGGCGCTGGTTGTTGTAAACGCCGAGGTCAGAAGCAAGGACCTTTCAAAATGCTTGAAGGAGCGGCAACTGAATGTGGGTGCTGACCAAGAATTCGCGGCAGAAGAGCAAGCGAATCTTTTCGCCGTCACGACCAACTATCTCAGCTTCTTCGGTGCCGTTGTCATTCAGCGCGACCGCTGGCTCGCTCGTGAACGGGCGCCCTATTTCGGATCCATGTTCATCCACGTCGGGGTCATCTTCCAGTCGCCTTCCATCGGGCGTGCCAAGCTGATTGCCCGTCCGTTGATCAAAATTCGCTACGCCAATGCAATGTGGACGGCGCGGGCGTTCGAGATATGGGCCGCGAAATGGCCACGCCTCATCTGGTCTTTCGATCAATTCTCCACCACCTCAAGAGCTGGTGTCACGCAGCGGTATCCTGCGACGAGCCTCAAGCTGCTGTTGCACTACAGGGCACTTGGTGCCTATGGCCCAGGCGAGTATCGGTCCCTGCTTGCAGGTCGCGACGAACCCCATCACCCCCTGGCTATCGCAGTTGCATGGCTGCCGGCACGCGGCGTGAATGCCGCAATTGCGCTGTCATGCCTTCTTCGTCGGCATGTGGATGCGCCGATGATGCTTCATGACTTGGTGCGTGCACGTTGCGCCAGCAGCCTCGCTCGATGGATTTCTACGCTGTCTTCGCTCTCCGCAAATGGGAAATGAACTGTCGGCCTGCGACCAAGGTACTTGATGGACGAACAACTGGTTCTTGCCGCAGTGGTCAACTGGAATGGTTGGCGCGATACGCTGATTTGCGCACAGAGCCTGCGCGCAATGAGCGGGCCGCCCTTCCATCTGCTGCTTTGTGACAACGGTTCCAGCGACGAGTCCTATGACCATCTGTGCGAATGGGCCCGCCAGGCCCTGTCGGGCGCCCCGGAAACGCAGCTGGACTTTGAAGGAGCAGGAAGCGTCCTGGCCATCGAAAGCGATCCAGGCGCCGCGTCCATCTTCCGGGGCGTGTACGTCATGCGCTTGCCCCGCAACTATGGCTATGCAGGCGCCATCAACCGGTGCATCTCCTGGGGACGTGAACGGCTCGATCCTGATTGCTTCTGGTTGTTGAACAACGATGTCTGGCTGGAGCCGGCGGCGTTGAAGCATTTGCTGGCCGCCACAACGAGCGCAAGCGATATCGGATTGTGTGGTTCGGTTCTTCTCGAGTGGGACGATCCGCACCAGATACAGGCCGTGGGCGGGCTCTTGCGCCGGGTCGTGGCCACAGGCAGCCATCTCAAGCAGGTACCCACTGGCGTGCCAGCCGACCAGAATGTGTTCTTCGACATCGACTACCCGGTAGGCGCCTCAATGCTTGCCACCCGCGGGTACCTGCAGGCGGTCGGGCTGATGGACGAAGACTATTTTCTTTACTACGAAGAAGTGGACTGGGCGGAGCGAGGGCGGGCTTGCGGCTTCCGGCCCGCAGTGGCGCTGCATAGCCGTTTGCGACACAAGGAAGGGGCCAGCACCGGCTCAGTAGGAGGGATTCGGCACAAGTCGCTGCTGTCGGAGTACTACGGGGTGGTGAACCGTTTGCGGTTCACCAGGAAGTTTTCCCCCCGGCTCGTCCCTGTTGTCTGGGTGAGTTTGTTCCTGGTCGTGCTGGACCGGCTTGTGCACCACGAGTGGCGGCGCGCAGGTCTGGTCTTGCGGTTGATGTTCCTGCCGCGCAGTGTTCCCCGACCGGGCGCACCGCAGCCGGGGGCGGCTCGCCTCATCACCTAAAATCAGCCACCGAAGGCTCGGCAACGGCCGGAGCATCAACATCAGGCAAGGGAACATCGGTGATTTCACAAGCGCGGACAGCCCTTGTTCACGAATGGCTGACCGATTGGGGCGGCTCCGAAGACGTGACCCGGCTGATGCTGGAGAGCCTGCCCCAGGCGCAACTCCACGCCACAATTGATTTCCTGTCGGAAGAGCACCGGGCGCGGCTTGGCGGGGGGCCCATCCAGACCACGTTTCTGCAGCGGGCACCGTTTGTACAGAAGAAGTTCTGGAACTACCTGCCGCTGACCGGCCTGGCCGTCGAGCGCCACGATCTCGATGCGTTCGACATCATCGTTTCCAATTCCCATGCCTTTGCCAAGGGCGTGATCACCAGAGGTGACCAGCTCCACGTGAGCTATGTCCAGTCGCCGATGCGCTATGCATGGGACCTGAACCACCAGTACCTGCGTGACTACGGTCTGGACAAGGGTGTCAAGGGCCTGATGGCGCACTACATGTTCCACCGGCTGCGCGCCTGGGACCGCCAGACCGCCAACAACGTCGACCTGTTCCTGGCCAATTCACGCTACATCCAGCAGCGGGTCTGGCGCACCTATCGCCGCCGCTCCCGGGTGCTCTATCCCCCGGTGCGCACCAGCCTGTTCGCTCTGCAGCCGCACAAAGAGGACTTCTACGTCACGGTGTCGCGTCTGGTCTCCTACAAACGCATCGACCTGCTCGTGGAGGCCTTTGCCGCCATGCCGCAGCGCAAGCTCGTGGTGATCGGCGATGGCCCTGAGGCGCAAGCGCTCAAGCTACGCTGCCCCGCCAACGTCACCCTGATGGGCTGGCAGTCCGACGAGGTGGTGCGCCAGCATCTGGGATCCGCCCGCGCCTTTCTTTTTGCGGCGCTGGAAGACTTCGGCATCTCGCCGCTGGAAGCGCAGGCATGCGGCACGCCCGTGATCGCCTACGGCAAGGGCGGCGCAACCGAGACGGTGCGCGACCTGCATGCCGCCGACCGCCCCACCGGCCTGTTGTTTCCCGAGCAGACAACGGCCTGCATCGTCGAGGCCGTTGAGGCGTTCGAGGCTGCCGGGGTCATCTTTGATCCGCA
Organism: uncultured Ramlibacter sp.; assembly: GCF_936925435.1. GTDB lineage: Bacteria > Pseudomonadota > Gammaproteobacteria > Burkholderiales > Burkholderiaceae_C > Ramlibacter. The sequence continues at coordinate 217,977 of NZ_CAKZHQ010000024.1, forward strand.
CGCCTGCCGGACCTGGGCCGAGACCTTCAGCGAAGAGCGCTTCAAGCGCGAATTCAAGATCTGCGTCGACCAGGCCTGGGATGTATGGCGGCGCCAACCGCAGGAGCTTGAGAGCATCCTGACCGACGGCCCATGAAAGCAATGGCTAGCGCCGGCCTGGAGCGGGGGCGCCGTCAAGAGCGGGTCTATGCTGTGGTCGTCTTCCTGTGCGTGGCCATCCCCTGGCTCAACCCTGTCGCTCCAGGCCCTTCTCCGGCGTTCTGGCCCTGGATTCTCAGCGCCCTGCTGGCCACCTTGTTGTGGGCGGCAAGCCGGCCTGCCGGCCTCCATGCCGGCGTCGCGACAGGACTGGCCGCACTGGCCGCCTGCATTGTCGTGAGCGCGAATGCGGCGCCAGATGCCCTGGCTGCGGCTGCAGCCTGCCTGGTCACCCTGCTCTGCGCCAAATCCGCGGCATCCCTGCAACGTGATGAGGTGCGATATGTGTTTGGGGCCTGGGCCGCCGCGGCCCTGCTTAGCTGCGCCATTGCCGCCTGCCAGTATTTCGGGCTTGCCCATTTCCTGGATCCGCTGGTCAATGCTTCCTCCGTGGGCCAGGCGTTCGCCAACCTGCGCCAACGCAACCAGTTCGCTTCTCTGACCGCGCTCGCAATGGCGGCGCTGCTCTTCTGGCCGGGCAGCCGGCCCAAGCCCGCGGGCGCGGTCCTGGCCATGTGCGTCCTGGCAGCGGGCAATTCCATGTCGGCTTCGCGCACGGGATTGTTTGAACTGGTCATGCTGGCCGTGCTGGCCGCCTGTTGGGGCGGTGCCGGCCGCCGGCACCGGCTTGTCCTGTGCCTGGCCGCAGGGCTGGCCTATGCTGCGGCCGCCGTGCTTTTGCCCATGGCCCTGGCGGCCGCAACCGGAGTGACTGCGCCCAACGTCTGGGGCCGCATTGCCGCGGCCGACAGCTGCAGCAGCCGCACCGTGCTCTGGGACAACGTTGTGGACCTGATCGCTCTCAAGCCCTGGACAGGCTGGGGATGGGGGGCGCTGGACCAGGCGCACTACGCCACGCTGTATCCGGGTGAGCGGTTCTGCGACATCCTCGACAACGCCCACAACCTGCCGCTGCATCTCGCGGTGGAGCTCGGTATTCCTGCGACCCTGCTGTTGTGCGGTCTCTTCGCATGGATGGTGCTGAAGGCCGCGCCCTGGCGCGAAACCGACACGCTGCGGCAGGCTGCCTGGGCGGCTCTGGCGGTGATCGGGCTGCACAGCATGCTGGAGTACCCGCTGTGGTACGGACCCTTCCAGATGGCCTTTGGCCTGTGCCTGGGCATCCTGTGGGGCCGTTGCCGGGACTCCGCGGGTGCCGTCACAGCACGCTTGCAGCCCGTGCTGGCTGCGGGAATCGTCGGCGTGATCGGCCACGTGGTCTGGGACTACCAACGCGTCAGCCAAGTCTATCTGCCTGAACAATCCCGGCGTGCCGCGTACAGGGACGGCACCCTGGACAAGATCCGGGGCTCCTGGCTGTTTCGTGACCAGGTCAGGTTCGCCGAGATCGGCACCACCGCATTGACGCCGGCCAATGCGCAGTGGACCTTTGACAGCGCCAGCGCCTTGCTGCTTTTTTCGCCGGAACCGCGAATCGTCGAAAAGCTGTTGGACAGCGCGCTGGTGCTGGGACGCCATGACGACCTGCTTGCGCACGCTGCGCGGTTCCGTGCGGCGTATCCCGTGGAATACGCGCAATGGATCGCCAGGAACACGGGTGTGGCAGCCCCAGCGCCCATGCCTTGAGCGGCCGGGGCTCAGGTGTTGACGAAGCTGCCCGACCTGCCGCCGTGCTTTTCCAGCACGCGCACGGCGTTGATGGTCATGCCGCGGTCCACCGCCTTGCACATGTCATAGACCGTCAGCAACGCGACCTGCACGGCTGCCAGTGCCTCCATCTCGACGCCCGTGGGCCCCACGGTTTCCACCGTGGCCGTGCAGCTGACAGCGCCCAAGCCGGGAGTGCCAGCACTGGGGAAATCAAACTCGACCGCCACCCGCGTCAGTGCCAGCGGGTGGCACAGCGGGATGAGGTCGCTGGTTTTTTTGGCGGCCTGGATGCCGGCGATGCGGGCGATGCCAAGCACGTCGCCCTTCCTGGCCGTGCCGCTCTGGATCAGGGCCTGGGTCTGGGGCTGCATTTCGATGCGCCCCGACGCGATGGCGATCCGGTGCGTGCTGGCTTTGCCCGCCACGTCCACCATATGGGCCTGGCCTTGGGCGTCGAAGTGCGTGAGAGGGCTCATGATTCGGACTTGGTGTAAAAAACCAGCTTCGGAACGTTCAACTGGTAAAGCCATCATACGACCATGCTCCATTGGAAAGACCGCGTCAAAGCCGCCAGCATCCACCTCGGAATCAGCCTGGGCATCGCCGCGCTGGCCGCCGCACTGGTGTTCGGAATCTGGTATCCCTACCCTTACCGCGAAATTTCAGGCGGTAGCGAACTCTTTCTAATCCTCATCACCGTCGATGTGATCCTGGGCCCCTTGATCACGCTGTTCGTCTTCAATCGCAAGAAGCCGCGCAAGGAGTTGCGGCGGGACCTCGCCGTGGTGGGCCTGATCCAGCTCGCCGCACTGGGCTATGGAATGACCACGGTCTTTGCCGCGCGTCCGGTTCACCTGGTCTTCGAGTTCAACCGCTTTCGTGTCGTGCACGCGGTGGACGTGCCCTCCGACTTGATGGACAAGGTGCCTGCCGGCATCGAGGCCATGCCCTTGCTGGGGCCGACCCCCTTGGCGCTGCGTCCGTTCAAGGATGCGAAAGAGGAGGCGGACGCCACCCTGGTGGCGTTGCAGGGGATCTCGCTGAGCGCCCGTCCGGATCTCTGGCAAGACTATGCGGCGGGCAAGGCGCAGGTTCTGGCCGCCGCCAAGCCGGTCCAGGCGCTCAAGGTGCGCTTTCCCGAGCGCGCCGCAGCGATCGATGCCGTCCTGGGGCGCGCCGGCCGGCAGGCCGACAGCACGGTCTACTTGCCGATGACCGGTCGGAAATCGTTCTGGACCGCCTTCATCGACCCCGGCTCCGCCGCTGTGGTGGCTTTCATGCCCCTGGATTCGTTTTGAACCTGCTTTCTCCAACAGAACAGCCGCGAGCCCCCGGGCGTCGGTCCTCATTTGCTATTGTTTCGGTAGCAATCGGCATTCTGTTGGCCGCGCTGCCGGCTGCCGCACAGCTGCCCACCCTGGGCGACACCAGCGAAATGAGCAGCGGGGCCGAACGCAAGCTGGGCGAGCGGATCGCCCGTGAGCTGTACCGCGACCCAGACTACATCGACGATGCGGTGCTGGTCGAGTACGTGCAAGGCATCTGGCAACCTTTGCTGGCTGCCGCGCGCGCGCGCGGCGAGCTGACGGCCGAACTGGACGAACGCTTCGCCTGGCAGGTGCTGCTGGGCAAGGACCGTAGCATCAACGCTTTCGCTCTGCCTGGCGGCTGGATGGGTGTGCACCTGGGGCTGATCAGTGTCACCACCAGCCGCGACGAGCTGGCCTCGGTGCTGGCCCATGAACTGAGCCACGTCACGCAGCGCCACATCTCACGCCTGATGAGCCAGGAGAAGCGCCAGGCGCCACTGGTCATCGCCGCCATGATCCTGGGCGCGCTGGCGGCGAGCAAGAGCACCGATGCAGCCAATGCGGTGATGGCGGGCAGCCAGGCGCTGGCGATGCAGAACCAACTCAATTTCTCGCGCGACATGGAGCGGGAAGCCGACCGCGTCGGCTACGGCGTGATGACCCAGGCCGGCTTCGAGCCGCAAGGCTTCGTCACCATGTTCGACAAGCTGCAACAGGCGGCACGCCTGAACGACAACGGCAACTTCCCCTACCTGCGTACCCATCCCATGACGACCGAGCGCATTGCCGACATGCAGTCGCGCCAGCAGCTTGCGGCCCGGCCGCCGTTGGCCGGTCCCGGCATGGAGCATGCGCTGATGGCGGCACGCTCGCGCGTGATGACCAATCCCGGCGTGGACGCCCTGCGCGCCCAGCTGCGCGACGCGGACACCCTCATCGCCGGTCTGGCCGGGGCGCGCCAGGCGGCAGCGCTTTATGCGGCAGCGTTGGCCAGTGCCAGGCTGCGAGACAACGCTGCTGCTGCGCGCTACCTGGAGCGCTTGACGCCGCTGGTCGCGGCTGACCCCAAGGCGGCGCGCCTGGCGAACTTGCTGGCTGCGGAAATCGCGCTGGCGGTGGGTGAGCCGGCGCGCACAGTCCAACTCATAGACCCCGCCTCGCAGGGGCGGCCCGAGGTCTTGTTCCTGTCACAAGCCTGGATCCGCCTGGGCCGTCCTTCCGACGCATCGCAGCGCCTGCAGACTTGGGTGGCCTTGCAACCGCGCGACGCCACTGCGTGGCAGATGCTGGGGACGGCTTACAGCGCGCAGGGGCAGACCTTGCGCGCCGTTCGCGCCGATGCCGAGTCGCAGGTCGCGCACCTGGACTACCCGGCCGCCATGGACCGCTTCAAGGCGGCACAGGAACTGATGCGCAAGGGCGGGACGGCGGGCGACCACATCGAGGCGTCGATCATCGACACCCGGGCCCGCCAGGTCGCGTCACTTCTTCGAGAACAGGCGCTCGAGCGCTGAATCGATGACCAGGCCGATGAGCGAATAGATCAGCGAGCCCAGCAGCGCGGCGCCGAATCCGCGTACGTGGAATCCGTCCAATACTGAGGCGGCGGCCCAGAACATCAGGGCGTTGATGATGAACAGGAACAGGCCCAGTGTCAGCACGGTGACCGGTAGTGTGAGCACCACCAGCACCGGCCGGAGCACCATGTTGAGCAGTCCGATGATCAGGGCCGCGATCATCGCCGAGCCAAAACTCGTGACCTCGACGCCGCTGTAGATGTAGGCCACCAGCAGCAGAGCGGCGGCGCTGAGCAGCCATTGGGCGAGAAGCTTCATGGCCGGAGAGCATAGCACCCGGCCATGAAGCGCGCAGCCCTTACTCGGCTGCCAGCACCAGCACGGCGCCCATGCCAACCACCGCGCCAGGCACGGTCCAGCGACCCTCGGTCGGCGCCGGCTGGTCGGCGGAAACCGGCTGCAGGTCCTGGCCGAACTTGGGTCGGCGCGCGTCCAGCACGCGCGCCGTTGCGTGCTCGGTGGTGAGCTTGCGCGTCAGTTCGGGCAGCGGGCCTTTGGCCAGCAGGGTGGTGACCGTGTCGCCGTTGGCCTGCAGCGCAGGAACCACCTGCCCGAACAGCTTTTCAGCCCACTTGGCGCGCCAGTTCTCGCGCGCACTGTGGCTCACCCATTTGCTGATGCGGTGCGTCATGCGCGGAGCGCAGGCCACAAGCACCCAGTGGGTCGCTTGCCCGGCTTGGGCCGGCGCCGCGCTGGTCTTCATGGGCGCGAGCTGTTGCTGGGCATAGGCGGGGTCGTCCAGGTACACGATGATTTTTTCCATGATGAACTCCTTTTGTACAAGTTGGGGGACGGGAGAAAACGAACGGGAATGGATCAGGCGGCCTGGCCGGTCTGTTGGTCGAGCGTGCGGCGGTTGCTTAGCCAGCCGGCGGCCAGGACGGCGGCGATGGCTGCAATGCAAACTGCCCAGTAGGCCAGCTGGTGGGTGACGTCCGGGCCCTTGAAGACGGAGGCCAGGAGCTTTTCGTTGACGATCATCTTGCCGGCGGTGAATGCGAGCACACCGGCGCCGATGTACATGATCGAGGGATAGCGCTCGACCAGCTTGAGAACCAGGGTGCTGCCGAACACCACGATCGGAATGCTGATCAACAGGCCGATGACCACCAGGTCGAAAGAGCCATGTGCTGCGCCAGCCACGCCCAGCACGTTGTCGACGCCCATGATGGCGTCGGCAATAACGATGGTTTTCATGGCGCCCCAGAAGGTGGTCGCTACCGGTCCGTGCGCATCCCCGTCATCGGGCTTGTTGGCGATCAGCTTGTAGGCGATCCATAGCAGGGCGATGCCCCCGACCAGCATCAGGCCGGGAATCTTGAGCAGCCAGACGACGCCCACGGTCATCGCCGAGCGCACGACGATGGCACCGACGGTGCCCCAGACGATGGCTTTTTTCTGATGTTCTTTGGGAAGGCTGCGGGCGGCCAGCGCGATCACGATGGCGTTGTCGCCGGCGAGCACGAGGTCGATGAGGACGATGGCCAGCAATGCCGACCACCAGGCGGTGGAAAGAAACTCCATGACAAGACACTCCGAGTTGTATCGATCAACAACCGGATCCGTGCGCAGTCAATGGAGCTGTGATTGCCGTGAATCACAAGCGCACTTCGACCGAACCTGGATCAGGTTCCAATCGAAGGTCTTGCTCGGCATGGAGTCATGCAGATATGTGCCCAACAAGCCGGAAGTAATACTTCGTAATGACGACTTGCTGATACCGGCTGCAGCGATGCCCAATATTCCGGACACCTCCCTGTGCTGCAGCAAGCGGGAGCTACTCCCCTTCGTGCCCGGATTAGACCATACCCGCAGGGGCCTGTGTGTAGGTGGGAACGCTTATCATCGCCTCCCCCCAGTCTTTCCACACCATGGCCGGCATCCACATCACTGACATCGAGGCCGCGATCAACTTCTGGCGCGAGAAAACCCCCTCGCCCGACGGCATCACCCTGGCCCCTGAGTTGCGGGCGCTGGCCGAGGTCTACGCGCTGATGATCTATTACCACGAGGACGAGGCGCAGGAGCGCGGCTTTCCGCCCAAGGCCTATGCCGCCTGGAAGACTTGGTACGACACCACCCCCGACACCCCCTGCATCGCCATCTGCTCCACGAGCCAGGGTGACGCCGACTGCAAGGGCTGCGGGCGCACTTTCGAGGAAGTGCAGTACTGGCCGGAGATGAGCCCCGCGCAAAAGCGCCAGACCTGGCGCCGCATCACCCTACAGGGCGACGCCTGGCGCTTCAACCGTTATTCAGAGCGCGCCGTCGAAGGCGAGGCCGGTCAGCCGGCGGCCTGAGCCGCCCATGCAGCGTCTGGCCCAGGCCCCCAACATCGCGATCGCGGCGTTCTGGGTCGACGCCCTGCGGCATGCCGGGATCGACGCCTCGGTGCAGCGCTATTTCCTGGGTGCCGCGGCCGGCGAACTACCGCCCGACCAGTGCCTGCCCGAGGTCTGGCTGGTGCATGACGCTCAGGAGGCGCCGGCACGCGCCCTGCTGCACGAGCTGACCCACGCGCCGCAGCGCCGCTGGCTCTGCGCCTGTGGCGAAACGGTGGAGGGCGGCTTCGAGGCCTGCTGGCAGTGTGGGCTGCCGATGCCTGGCTGAAGGCGTCTCAGGCGCTCATTTCCAGCGCACCGGCTCGACGTCGATGCTGCGCGTGCCGTCGCCCAGCATCAGCACGCCTTCCTGGATGGTGGCCTGCAGTTGCATGCTGCGCTGGGCCAGCGCGGCCAGCGCCTGCGAGGCCTCGGTGGGCACGCGGAACACGCTGAGGCTGGACAGGCGCGTCAGCTTGTTCTCGATGCCGCGCCACCAAACCTCGGCGGCATGGTGGAAGCAGTACACATGGACCTGGTCGGCCTTGCCGCAGGCCTTGGCCAGCGGCTTGTCCTCGGGCTGGCCCACTTCGACCCACAAGCGTGCCTGGCCGGTGAAATCGCGCAGCGACAGGTCCGGGTCGTCCGGGTTGGACAGGCCTGCGCCGAAGGCCAGTGTGCCGTCGCCCGCGCACACCGTCTGCAGCATGTGGGCGTTCAGCGCCAGCGCCACCAGCCGGATCATCATGCGCTCATCGGTCTCGCTGGGATGGCGTGCCAGGGTCAGCGCGTGGTCGGCGTAGTAGCCGTGGTCGATGTCGGCCACGGCCAGGCTGGCCTTGAAGATGGTGGATTTGAGTGCCATGAATGCTATTGTTTTGGAAGCGACTCAAGCCCGTTTCACGGGGGGTAGAGGCCGATTTGCCTGCGAAATCTGGACTTCAGGCCCGTTGTGCCAGTTCGGTCGCCTTGCCAACATAGCTGGCTGGCGTCATCGCCAGCAGCCGGTCTTTCTCGGGCTGCGGAATCTCCAGCGAGCGGATCAGGGCGTGCAGGTCTTGCGCCCGCACAACCTTGCCGCGCGTGACTTCCTTGAGCTTCTCGTAGGCGCCCTGCACGCCGAAGCGGCGCATGACGGTCTGGATCGGCTCGGCCAGCACTTCCCAGGACGCATCGAGGTCGGCGGCCAGGGCTTCCTCGTTAAGTTCCAGCTTGCCCAGGCCGATGCCCATCGAGTGGTAGGCCAGGGCGGCGTAGCCCAGGGCCACGCCCATGTTGCGTAGCACGGTGGAATCGGTCAGATCCCGCTGCCAGCGCGAAATCGGCAGCTTTTCGGACAGATGCCGCAGCAGTGCATTGGCCAGGCCCAGGTTGCCTTCGGCGTTCTCGAAGTCGATCGGGTTGACCTTGTGCGGCATGGTCGACGAGCCGATCTCCCCCTCGCGCAGGCGCTGCTTGAAGTAACCCAGGCTGATGTAGCCCCAGATGTCCCGCGACCAGTCGATAAGGATGGTGTTGGCCCGGGCCACGGCGTCGAACAGTTCGGCCATGTAGTCATGGGGCTCGATCTGGATGCTGTAGGGCTGGAACGTCAGTCCCAGGCCCAGGGGCTCGGGCGTCTCGATGACCTTGCGGCTGAAGGCCTCCCAGTCGAAATCCGGCCAGGCCGCCAGGTGGGCGTTGTAGTTGCCCACAGCGCCGTTCATCTTGCCCAGCAACGCAACGCCGGCGATCTTCTCGCGCGCCGCGGCCAGCCGCACCACGACGTTGGCGATCTCCTTGCCCACGGTGGTGGGGCTGGCGGTCTGGCCATGGGTGCGGCTGAGCATGGGCACGGCCGCATGGGCGTGCGCCATCTGCCGCAGCTTGACGATGACGGCGTCCAGCGCCGGCAGCATCACCTGGTCGCGCGCGCCCTTGAGTTGCAGCGCGTGGCTGGTGTTGTTGATGTCCTCGCTGGTGCAGGCGAAATGCACGAACTCGCCGGCGTTCTTCAGTTCCGGCCGGGCCTCGAACTTGGACTTGATCCAGTACTCCACCGCCTTGACATCGTGGTTGGTGGTTTTCTCGATCTCCTTGATCGCCAGGGCGTCGACCTCGGAAAAATTCTTGACCAGGCCCAGCAAGTAAGTGCGTGCTCCCGGCGTGAGGGGCTTGAACTCCGAGAAACCGGCGTCGGACAGGGCGATGAACCAGCAGACTTCGACCTGCACGCGCTTGTGCATGTAGCCCTGCTCGCTCATCAACGGGCGCAGCGGCGCGAGGCGGCCGGCATAGCGGCCGTCCAGTGGCGACAGCGCCGAAATGGTGGAAAGCGTCATGCCTCCAATTGTAGGCGGCGCCCTTGCGACCGGATCTCGCTGCTGGCTGTCGCACCGGTGCGACAGCAGCCTGGGCACTTCCCCCTAGAATCGGTTTTCCCCCGAACAGAAACGACCTTGCAGAGAGCCCCCATGAAACTGATAGGCGCCACGACCAGCCCTTACGTACGCAAGGTGCGCATCGTCATGGCCGAAAAGAAACTGGACTACCAGTTCGTGACGGAAGACGTGTGGGCGGCTGAAACCACCATTGCCCAATCCAACCCGCTGGGCAAGGTGCCTTGCCTGGTGATGGAAGGCGGCGAGGCATTGTTCGACTCGCGGGTGATCGTCGAGTACCTGGACACCTTGTCGCCGGTGGGCAAGCTGATCCCGGCGATGGGCCGCGAGCGTGCCGAGGTCAAGACCTGGGAGGCCCTGGCCGATGGCGTCCTGGACGCTGCCATCCTCGCCCGGCTGGAGGCTAATTGGGCCGGCCGCACCAAGGCCCAGCGCAGCCAGGCCTGGATCGATCGCCAGATCGTCAAGGTGGAGGGCAGCCTCAAGGCCATGAGCCAGGGCCTGGGCGACAAGCCCTTTTGCGCCGGCATCTACCTGAGCCTGGCCGACATCGCCGTCGGCTGCGCTCTGGGTTACCTGGACTTCCGCTTCGCCCACATCGAGTGGCGGACCAGCTATCCTAACCTGGCCAAGCTCCAGGAAAAGCTGATGCAGCGCCAGAGCTTCATCGACACCAAGCCGTCCTGATTGGACTGGCGCGGCCGCAAGGGCCGGTGCCGGCAAGCTTCCATCTTTTTCGTGGGTCCCGCCTGGCGGGAGGGCGTTGCCGTGCCTGGAATAAAAATGCCGCGAAGCGCCCCGAGCGAAGGAGGGAGGGAGGGAGGAGGAGAAGAGTCGCTCCAGGATTGCATCCGGGACAAATGCCCGGAAGGCTTCGCAGCAATAACCGTGTTCGTGTGCCTGCCCTCGCCCCGGATAGAGTCGCGCGCTGAGCGCCAGGTTCCCGTTGAGATGCCACGGACGAGGTAAATTTTTGTGAAGGCGGCGCTCGCTTTCCAGCACCTGAGGACCAATGGCCTAACGGCGTGGTGAGGCGGCTTGGCCTGGGCCGGCCGCCAGTTGCCTTTCGATGTCAGCCAGCAGCGCCTTATCGTCAGGCGCGGTCATGCTGGTGTAGTCGGCGATCACCTGCCCATTGCGGCCCACCAGGTATTTGTGGAAGTTCCATAGCGGCTGGCGCCCGGCCTGCGCAGCCAACTGGCGGTAGAGCGGGTTGGCGTCCTTGCCGCGCACGCTGCTCTTGCCGAACATCGGAAATTTCACGCCAAAGGTGTTGTCGCAGAAGTCCGCGATCTCCTGGTTGCTGGCCTTTTCCTGGGCGAAGTCATTGGACGGAAAACCCAGCACGACCAGACCGCGCTCGCGGTAGCGGCCGTACAGCGCCTCCAGGCCCTGGTATTGCGGGGTGAAGCCACAATAGCTGGCCGTGTTCACCACCAGCAGCACCTTGCCGTTGTACTGGCACAGGGCTTGGGGTTTTTCGTCCTGGAGGCGGGGGAAAGCGTGTTGCAGCAGGGTCGGGCAGGCGGCCGGGGCCTGTGCCCAGGCTGAGGGGCCGCACAAGGCTGTCAACAGGGCAAGGCAAAAGCGGATGGACATGGGTCTCCTGGGCGCTAGGGTGCAAGCCTACTCCTGCCAAGGCTGGCGATGTTTGCCGTCAAGGGTTTTACACACGGACCCGCTTAAAATCCAAGCAGTCAAGAAGGAACGCCATGCTCTACCCTGAACTGTTCAAGCAACTGGAGTCTGTCCGCTGGGACATGGACAAGGACATTCCTTGGGCCTCCTTCGACCCCGCCAAGTTGTCGGACGAGCAGGCCCAGACCATCAAGATGAACGCCATCACCGAGTGGTCGGCCCTGCCGGCCACCGAGATGTTCCTGCGTGACAACAAGGACGACAGCGACTTCTCGGCTTTCATGTCGATCTGGTTCTTCGAGGAGCAGAAGCACTCCCTGGTCCTGATGGAATACCTCAAGCGCTTCCGCCCCGAGCTGGCCCCCACCGAGAAAGAGCTGCACGAGGTGCGCTTCGAGTTCGAGCCGGCGCCGGCGCTGGAGACGCTGATGTTGCATTTTTGCGGCGAGATCCGCCTGAACCACTGGTACCGCCGCGCCAGCGAGTGGCATACCGAGCCGGTCATCAAGCACATCTACACCACGCTGAGCCAGGACGAAGCCCGCCATGGCGGCGCCTACTTGCGCTACATGAAGCGCGCAATCAACAACTTCGGTAACGAGGCCAGGGCCGCCTTCAGCAAGGTCGGCGTGCTGATGGCCAGCGCGCGCCGCACGGCCCAAGCCCTGCACCCGACCAACCTGCACGTCAACAAGGCTCTTTTCCCGCGAGACACCATCCAGAGCCGCCTGCCCAACCCGGAGTGGCTGGAGCACTGGCTGGACAAGCAGATCAACTTCGATGCGGTCTGGGAGACCAAAGTGGTCGAGCGCATCCTGCACAACATGAGCCTGCTGATGGACCGCAGCTTCAAGAGCGTGCAGGAGCTCAACCGCTTCCGCAAGGAAGTGGCCGCCACCCTGGCCACTGGCCCGGCCGTCGCCGCGCCCGGCGCGGCGTGACGTCCCCAGCATTTCTCGGCAAGATCGTTTCGCGCAATGAGGCGGCGGCCCGCGTGGCTGCTTTGCCCCGTCCCCTGGTCTTCACCAACGGCGTGTTCGACGTGCTGCACCGCGGCCATGCCACCTACCTGGCACAGGCCCGCGCCCTGGGTGCTAGTCTGGTGGTGGCGCTCAATACCGACGCGTCGGCAAGACGCCTGGGCAAGGGCCCGGAGCGGCCGCTGAACAACGAGCAGGACCGCGCCACCCTGATCGCCGCACTGGAGTCGGCCAGCCTGGTCACCTGGTTCGACGAAGACACGCCGCAAGAGCTGATAGCTACCCTGCGGCCCGACATCCTGGTCAAGGGCGGTGACTACGACATGGCCAGACTGCCGGAAACTGCGCTGGTCCAAAGTTGGGGCGGCAGTGCGCTGGCCATTCCCTTTGTCGACGGCTTTTCGACCACCGCCCTGGTCGAGAAAATCCGCAAGTCCGCCTGAAGCTGTCACAAACCGGCACGCCGCTGCGTCTTGCTGGCATGGACAACCGAACTGCCGTCTTCCAGGGCCAGCGTAAACGCTTGTTGGCCATTGCCTATCGCATGCTGGGATCCCCGGCCGAAGCCGAGGACGTGCTCCAGGACGCCTGGCTGCGCTGGAACGAGTCCGACACCGGCAATCTGCGCAGTGCACAGGCCTGGCTGGTCACCATCGTCACCCGGCTGGCCATCGACCGGCTGCGCGCCGTGCGGGCCGAGCGCGAGCACTACAGCGGCTTCTGGCTGCCCGAGCCGTTGGTGCAGGCCTTGCCCGAAACGCCCGAGCAGCAGCTGGAACTGGTCGATGACGTCTCGGTCGCCTTTCTCACCGTGCTGGAGCAGCTGGCGCCGGAAGAACGCGCCGCCTTTCTGCTGCGCCAGGTCTTCGATGCCGACTACGCGGATGTGGCCGCCACCCTGGGCAAGAGCGAAGCCGCCTGCCGCCAGCTGGTGCACCGTGCCAGCGAACGCCTGCAGGCCCAGCGCCCGCGCTTCACCGTCAGTCGCGAGGCCCATCTGCGCCTGTTGCGGGCCTTTGCCGATGCCTCTGGCAGTGGCGACTTTGAACGCATCCGCAACCTGCTGCGCGAGGACGTCGAACTGGTCAGCGACGGCGGCGGCAAGGTCAACGCTTTCACCAAGGTGCTGCGCGGCGCGCAGCGCCTGGCCCAACTCTATTTCGCCGTGGCGCGGCGCCACGGCGGCGCCATCCGCCTGGTGGTCGCCGAGGTCAATGGCGCGCCGGGGTTGCTTCGCTTCATCGACGGCCGGCTGGAGTCGGTCCAGAGCTTCCAGACCGACGGGGAGCGCATCGTCGCCATCCAGGCCCAGCGTAACCCGGACAAGCTGGCCCGTGCGCAGGCGCTTTTTGACGCCGGGCCTGTCACAAAGCCCTAAGCCGGCGCGTCTTGTGGATGTGCATCCATTCACATCCACCTCATCAGGAGAACACCTTGAGCCAAGCCCGCCTGTCCCATTTCCGTGTTGCGCCCGAAGCCATGAATGCCATGCTCGGCGTCAGCACCACCCTGGCCGCCTCCATGCTGGAAAAGCCGCTGCGCCACCTGGTTGACATCCGCGTCTCGCAGATCAACGGCTGCGCCTTCTGCCTGGACATGCATGCGCGTGAATTCCTGTCGACCGACCCGGACCTGCAGCGCCTGAACAGCGTGGCCGCCTGGCGCGAGGCCGGCTTTTACAGCGACCGCGAGCGCGCGGCCTTGCAATGGGCCGAAAGCCTAACCTTGTTGGGCAGCGCGCACCCGCCGCAGGACCACTTTGACGCGCTGCGTCCGCACTTCAGTGACAAGGAGGTCGTCGAGCTGACGGTGGCAGTGGCCCAGATCAATGCCTGGAACCGCGTCAGCGTGGGCATGGCCGTGCCGGTGGCACGCAAGGCGCTGGCAGCGGCTGCCTGAGGTCCTCGCCTGCAGGGGTTAGTGCAGGTCGCCGTACTGGGTGCCGCTCAGAGCCGGCTGACGGGTTTCCGCGTCCGGCATTTCCGTGTCTTCGAAGCCGGTCAGCAGCGTATAGCTTTGCGGGCCGTGCTTGCCGGAGCCATCGAAGGCGCGGGCGGACGCGCCGGCTGCGGACTGGTGTTCTTCGGCCGACGGTTTGCGGCTGGCTGCCTTCTTGGCGGCGGCTGCGGGCCGGGCAATACCTGCAGCGAGAGCCTGCTTGAAGGCCGCCACTTCATCGGCGTCGATGGGCTCATAGGGAGAACGGGGCTGCGCCGGGGATAAGGGGCTGGGCGCGGAATCGAGCACCGCCGGTTGTGAGTCGTTGTGCGAGTCCAGCGGTATGGGCTGCGACGAAGTGGGGCGCGGCCGGGCTCCCGGCACGCCCACGGCGACATGCTCGTTCATGCGCCAGTAGACCGAGGTGACCAGGATGTCGTAGCGGGACTTGGCGGCTTGCGCGATCAAGGCCTCGATCTCGGCCAGGCGAGATGCTTCGCCGCTGTGTTCACGCGAAAGATCGACCATCACCAGGAATTGGCGGCCCCGAGCATCCAGCGACAGGACCTTGAATTTGTAGCTGGCCGACAGCACGCCCGATCGCATCATTGCCTCGCGCACCACGGTGTAGAGCAACTCGCGGCGCGCCATGCGCTCGTTCTTGCGATTGGCGGGCTGCGCGTTGTTGGCGGGGTGAGCATCCTTGGCGCCGCGTTTGGAGGACACCGGTCGTGTGGCGTCCATGCGCGACAGACCGGAGCTCTCTGGCGCGGAAGCATTTCTCGCTTTCTTTTTTTTCGTCAACCAGCTGAAAAGGGACATGGCGGAGCTTTCTGGATGGAGCACTTAGTGGCGGCTATCGGTGTCGTTTTCTGTCGCGTCCCCTTGGCGTTTCAGTGTAGTGCGGCAATGCTGAACTTGCCGTGACGTTTTGCGCACACTTCACGCGAGAAATCAAAGGGAAACAAAGAAAGGGTCCGCAACAAAATGTTGCAAGTGGCTGCTGCCATGCGGGTCTTGCGCGTCCCGCTTTGTAGCGATCAGGTGACCGCTACGCGCTTGGGCTTGTTGACCAAGCGCCGCGACACCAGTGAACCCAGGGCCATCGCGAGTTCGAGCGCGACAGTCGGATGGCGATTGCTCAGTTCGGTGAAGCGGATGGGGGTGAGGCTCCAGATCTTGCAAGGCCCCGCAGCCTGCACAGTTGCGTTGCGCGGCAAGCGCGTGAAAAATGCGCCTTCGCCTACGGCAGAACCCGGCCCCACGAGGGCCAGGCGGACACGGCCTTTGTCATCCTCGTAGTGAACGGTGAGCGAGCCGCTCTCCACCAAGTACAAGGTGCGGTCGGCTGCACCCTGTTCGATCAGAACCTGGCTTTGCATCAGCGCAAAGGGCTGCATGTAGCTGGCCAGCAAGTCCCACTGCATCGGCGTCATGGACGGCGAAAAGCTGTCATTGCTGTGGTTGTGGGCCACGGCCTGGATCAGGCCTTGCACGTCGAACTTGATGGGGGTGCGCAGAGGAGCGTTCATAGTCCGCTCGACAGTAAGAGTTCCAGGCGAGACGCACAAGCGCTTTTAACTTCTGTTTACAGCTGATACCCCGGCGGCTTGAGTTGTCAGCGGAAGCTTATTTCCCGATACAGAAACTCGAGAAAATCACGCCCAGCAAGTCGTCTGCGCTGAACTCACCGGTGATGGCGTTGAGCGCATTCTGCGCCAGTCGCAGTTCCTCGGCCAGGAGGTCCAGGGATTGCGCCCGCTGGGAGATGTGTATGCCAGCTAGCTGCAGATGGTCGTAAACCTGTAGCAGTGCCTGGACATGGCGTTCGCGGGCAAGGTAGATGCCCTCGGGCGCGGCCTGCCAGCCCGCGACTTCGAGCAGCTTGTGGCGCAAAACCTGCAGACCTGCACCGGTTTTTGCCGACAGTTCGATGCCATCAGCCACTGGCGCAACGGCTTGCAGCGTGTCGAGCTTGTTCCAGACGTCGATGGTGGGCACGCCGTGCGGCAGTCTGGCTGCCAGGGTCCGGGCGATGGCCGCATCACCTTCAAAGTAAGCCGCGTCGCCCAGGCGCGTCAGGTCATGCATGAACACCACGGCGTCGGCGCCGACGATGCGGTCCCAGGCGCGCTCAATGCCGATCTTTTCCACCAAGTCGTCGCTCTCGCGCAGGCCTGCCGTGTCGATCACGTGCAGCGGGACGCCCTCGATCTGGATGGTCTGGCTGACCACGTCGCGGGTGGTGCCGGCCACGGGGGTCACGATCGCCAGTTCCGCCCCAGCCAAGGCATTGAGCAGTGAGCTCTTGCCTGCATTGGGCTGGCCCGCGATCACCACCGTGATGCCTTCGCGCAGCAACGCACCTTGCCGGGTGCGCTGCATCACGCGCGCGAGCGTGGCTTGCAGGCGCTCCAGCTGCCCGTGCGCATCGGCCTTTTGCAGGAAGTCGATCTCTTCTTCTGGAAAGTCCAGCGTGGCTTCGACCAGCATGCGCAGATGGACCAGCGCGTCGCGCAGTGCGTGGATTTCGCGCGAAAACTCGCCGGCCAGCGAGCGGCTGGCGCTGCGTGCCGCGGCTTCGGTGCTGGCGTCGATCAGGTCGGCGATCGCCTCCGCCTGCGTCAGGTCGATCTTGTCGTTGAGAAACGCGCGCTGGGTGAACTCGCCCGGCTCTGCAACCTGCAAACCGCTGGCTGCGCCCGCCTCCAGGCAACGCGCCAGCAGCAGCTGCAGCACCACTGGTCCGCCGTGGGCCTGCAGTTCGAGAACATCCTCGCCGGTATAGGAATGCGGTGCCGGGAAGTGGATGGCCAGGCCCTGATCGATCGCCCCACCGTCAGCGGCCAGAAAGGGCAGATAAGTGGCTTCGCGCGGCTTGAGAGCGCGGCCGCAGACGGCTGCGATGACCGGTTGGACAGACCGTCCTGACACCCGCACGATGCCGACCGCGCCGCGGCCGGGCGCCGTGGCGATCGCTGCAATCGGCTGGTTGTGTCGCGCAAGCATCCTCAAGGGACAAGGGCCACTTTCGCGGCCCTTGTTGTGTCTGTTACTTGAACTTCGGCAGATTGAACTGCGGCGGCACGCCCATCCTGGTGTTGATGATCCATTGCTGGGCGATCGACAGGATGTTGTTGGTGATCCAGTACAGCACCAGGCCGGACGGGAAAAAGAAGAACATGACCGAGAAGGCCAACGGCATGAACCACATCAACTTGGCCTGCATCGGGTCCGGCGGGGCCGGGTTCAATGCGGTCTGCAGCAGCGTCGTCATGGTCATCAGGATGGGCAACAGGAAGTACGGGTCCGGTGCCGACAGGTCGTGGATCCAGCCGATCCAGGGTGCGCCACGCATCTCCACGCTGGACAGCAGCACCCAGTACAGCGCAATGAACACCGGAATCTGCACCGCGATCGGCAGGCAACCGCCCATGGGGTTGACCTTCTCCTCGCGGTAGATCTTCATCATCTCCTGCTGCATCTGCTGCGGGCTGTCCTTGTAGCGCTCGCGCATCGCCATGACCTTGGGATTGATGGCCTTCATCTTGGCCATGCTCTCGTAGCCCTTGGCTTGCAGCCAGTAGAAAGCGATCTTGATGATCAGCACCAGGGCCATGATGGACCAGCCCCAGTTGCCGATGAATCCGTGCAGCTTGTCCATCAGCCAGTACAGGGGCTTGGCCAGGATGGTCAGCCAGCCGTAGTCCTTGACCAGGTCCAGGCCAGGGGCGATCTGCTCGAGCAGTTTCTCTTGCTGGGGGCCGGCGAAGAACTTGGCGTCCACCGCTTTGGTGGCGCCGGGCGCGATGGCTTCCACAGCGGCGATCATGCCCACGGCGTACAGGTTGGAGTCCACCTTGCGCACGAACAGCTCACGCTTGATCCCGTCGGGCAGGATCCAGGCGCTGGCAAAGTAGTGCTGCACCATGGCGATGTAGCCATTGGTCGATTCCTTGTCGATCTCGGCCTTTCCCTTCTCGATGTCGCTGAACTCGACCTTGTGGAACTTCTTGGCCTCGGTGTAGACCGCCGGACCTGTGAAGGTGGAATAGAACGAGGATTCGCCCGGCAGCTTGTTGCCGTCGCGCACCAGCTGAAGGTACAGCTGCGGCGAGACCGGCGCCGTGCCGGTGTTCACCACTTCGTGCTTCACGGCTACGTCGTATGCGCCGCGCTTGAGGGTGTAGGTTTTGACCAGCTTGACGCCGTTCTTGTCGGGCGACTCGAACTTCACCACCAGCTCGTTGGCGCCGTCCTTAAGCTCGCGCTCGCCGCTGACACTCATGACCGTCTTGTGGTTAGGAAAGTCGCCGCCGACCAGGCCGGTCTGCGCCATGTAGACACGGGTGTTGCTCTGGTCCAGCAGCACGAAGGTCGAACTCTTGTCATCGGCCAGCTGCTTGAGGAACTCGCTGCGCACCAGCGCGCCGCCTTCGGTATCGAAGGTCAGGCGCAGCAGGTCGGTGGTGACCGTGATGCGCTCATGCGGCAGGGTGACCGGGCCGGTCGGCACGGCGCCCGTGGCGGGTGCCGCCGCGCCAGGGACGGCTGTGGCTTGCGGCACGGCCGAAGCGGCGCCGGTCGGCACGCTGGAGGAAGCCGCGGCCGGGACCGAAGCGGTGGCCGCCGGTTTGCTGCTGGGGAAGAACGTGGCCTTGTTGCCGTTGTGGACCTGCCATTGGTCCCACAGCATCACCATGGAAAAACCGAAGATCACCCACAGGATGGTGCGGCGAATGTCATTCATGAAGACTTCTTTTGTGTGAAAGGTGAGAGCAGATCGGTGAACAGGCGCGGCTTTTCAAGGGGCACGTCGTCGTGCCCGCCGCTGCACCAGGGCTGGCAGCGCGCCAGGCGCGCCAGTGTCAGGTAGCTGCCCGCAGCCGCGCCATGCCGCTGCAATGCCTGGATGGAATAGGCCGAGCAGGTGGGCGTGAAACGGCAGGAAGCGCCCAGCCAGGCCGAAAACAAGAGCTGGTAGCCACGGACCAGGCCAATGAGCAGCGTGCGCATCATGCGCCCGCCTTGCCGCGGCCGGCAGCGAAAAGCTGCTGCAGTTCCGCGCGCACCGCCTGCTTGAGCAGGTCGGAGGTGGCGCTGATGAACTGCTTGCGGTCGAATCCGGCGCGCAAGCGCACCACATGGGCGGCTGCCGGCAGCTGAGGCTCGAAGTCCTGGCTCACGTTGTAGATCTGGCGTTTGATGGCGTTGCGCGTGACGGCCCGGCGGGCCCAGCGCTTGGGCACCAGGGCGCCCATCCAGGCTTCATGCACAGCAAACAGGGCCTGCGGTCGTGCCGACCCAGGCCCTGTGGTGCTTTCGACAGGCAGGGCGGCGGGCGCATCGAGCTGCGTGCGGTGCAACGCGAAGTGCGCGGTGCGGGCGACAGTGCTTCCAGCCATGACAGCCTGGAACTGCGCCCGGGTCTTCAGCCGCTGCACTGGGTGCGCCGCGAAAGCCGGCCAGCCGCCAGGCTCAGACGGCCAGGCGCTTGCGGCCCTTGGCGCGGCGTGCGTTGATGACAGCGCGGCCGCCACGGGTCTTCATGCGGACCAGGAAGCCGTGGGTGCGTGCGCGGCGCACTTTGGAGGGTTGGTAGGTGCGTTTCATGTTGGTTCTCAGGGAAACCCATGATTATCATGGAGTTTCCCGCTCGCGGCAAGGCGCGAAGTCCATTCACTCCGGGCATTCGCCGGTCAAGTTGAGTGCTAAAGATGTATATTTGCTTGCGAATGTCGGTCAAAGGGGGGTTGCGCGGCCGACCCGCTGGGATGCCTTCAAGCCCGCAGCGCAGCATGCCCGGCGTCCGATTTGGGAAATGGTGATTTTCACGCTACCCCACCAAAACGCTCAACCCGGTCGCGACCTTGCGCCGTACAGTCCTGGCATGAACCTCCCCGCCGAACCCGCTTTGCTCGCGCGTGCTGAGCGCCAGGCCCAGGTGGTGAGGGCGCTGCAGGCCGTGCTGCCGGCTTCGTCCCTGCTGTGGACGCAGGAGGCCACCACGCCTTATGAATGCGATGGCCTGACCGCTTATCGCCAGCGGCCCCTGGTGGTGGCGCTGCCCGAGAGCGAGGCGCAGGTTCAGGCCGTGCTGCAGGTCTGCCACGCCCTGCAGGTGCCGATGGTGGCGCGCGGCGCCGGCACCGGTCTGTCGGGCGGCGCCATGCCGCATGCGCTGGGCGTCACGTTGTCGCTGGCCAAGTTCAACCGCATCCTGAAAGTCGATCCTCTCAGCCGCACCGCCCGCGTGCAATGCGGCGTGCGTAACCTGGCAATCAGCGAAGCAGCCGCGCCGCACGGCCTGTACTACGCGCCCGACCCGTCCAGCCAGATCGCCTGCACCATCGGCGGCAACGTGGCCGAGAACTCCGGCGGCGTGCACTGCTTGAAGTATGGGTTGACGCTGCACAACGTTCTACGGGTGCGCGGCTTCACCGTGGAGGGCGAGCCTGTGGAGTTCGGCAGCGAGGCGCTGGACACGCCGGGCTACGACCTGCTCAGCGTGGTCATCGGCAGCGAAGGCATGCTGGCAGTGACCACCGAGGTGACGGTCAAGCTGGTGCCCAAGCCCCAGCTGGCGCGCTGCATCATGGCCAGCTTCGACGACGTGCGCAAGGCCGGCGACGCGGTGGCTGCAGTGATCGCTGCCGGCATCATCCCGGCCGGCCTGGAGATGATGGACAAGCCGATGACGGCGGCGGTGGAAGACTTCGTTCACGCCGGCTATGACCTGACGGCGCAGGCCATCCTGCTGTGCGAAAGCGACGGCACGCCCGAAGAGGTGGCCGAAGAGATCGGTCGCATGGAGGCCGTGTTGCTGCAAGCCGGCGCCACCGCCATCGCGGTGAGCCGCGACGAGGCCGAGCGCCTGCGCTTCTGGAGCGGTCGCAAGAACGCCTTTCCGGCGTCGGGCCGCATCAGCCCCGACTACATGTGCATGGACTCGACCATCCCGCGCAAGCGCCTGGCCGACATCCTGCTAGCGATCCAGCAAATGGAGAAGAAGTACGGCCTGGCCTGCGCCAACGTCTTCCATGCCGGCGACGGCAATCTGCACCCGCTGATCCTGTTCGATGCCAACGACGCCGACCAGCTGCGCCGCTGCGAGCTGTTCGGCGCCGACATCCTGGAGACCAGCGTCGCCATGGGCGGCACCGTCACCGGCGAGCACGGCGTGGGGGTGGAAAAGCTCAACTCCATGTGCGTGCAGTTCAGCGCCGGTGAGCGCGCGCAGATGCTGGCCGTCAAAGCTGCCTTCGACCCGCAGGCCCTGCTCAACCCGGGCAAGGTGATTCCGACGCTCAACCGCTGCGCGGAATACGGAAAGATGCTTGTGCGCGGCGGCCAGATCGCTCATCCCGACCTGCCGCGCTTTTAGGTTCAGG
Organism: uncultured Ramlibacter sp.; assembly: GCF_936925435.1. GTDB lineage: Bacteria > Pseudomonadota > Gammaproteobacteria > Burkholderiales > Burkholderiaceae_C > Ramlibacter. Next base: position 239,322 of record NZ_CAKZHQ010000024.1, read on the forward strand.
CCGCCAGCGGCTGGCGCGGCATGTCGTCGGCCAGGGTTTGCAGGGCATGTGCGACCACGCCATGGGTATCGACCAGGCGCAGCAGGCGCTCGCGCACCAGCTTCTCGCAGCTGCGCTTGGTCATGGAGTGCGGCTGGCCGCCGCGGCTGATGAACATGAAGAGCGTGCCGCGGCTGCTGGCCCAGATCAGCTGGGCGCGCAGCCACTGGCCCTTGGAGCTCAAGTCGACCCAGCAGCCCTCGTGCAGGGCGGCCACGACCTGTTCGGCGTTGACAGGCTGCTGCGGCTTCTCAACGCCTTCCGGTGCGACGGCGGCGCGCTCGCGCAGGTCGATCAGCTCCGCGTGGTCGCTGGGCAAGGTGTCCTCGAAGCCAGCGGCGTCCAGCTCCTTGCGGCCCATCCAGAACTGCTGGACCGGCTTGGGTTGCTGGCGCGGTGCCGGCTGCAGGGCCGGGTCGGCGTCGAGCTCGGGCAGTGGCATGGCGGCCGAGTCGAGGGTGTCGCGGCGGTGCCTGGCACGCAGCTTGAGCACCGGCCGGTGCAGCGTTTCCAGGGCTTTGAAGAAAGGCTCGGTTTCGGCCGGGTCCTGGCCCAGTTCGGCCAGACCGCCGCGCAACTGCTCGAGCAGGCCTGGGATCATCTCGATCAGTTTGGATGGCTGGCGTAGCGTGATCTCGCGCTTGACGCTCCACAGCAGGTTGCTGACCACGCCGCCGTGGCCGCCCGGGTCGATCTGGCCGCGCGTGTCGTTCATGCGGGCGTTGGCCATCACCAGTGCCCAGGGGCCGAACAGGAAGTCCTGCACCACGGCCGGCACGTCCTCCAGGTCGGCGCGCTGGCTCAGGTCCCAGGCGATCTGGTCGGCCTGGGCCTGGCGCTGCTCGGCAAAGCGCACCCCATCGAGCACCTTGCCGCGCTGTTCCTCTTCCTGGCTGTCCTGCGCCTTCCAGGAGGCTTCCATGCCTTCCAGCGCCTCGCGGAAGGGCTGGTCATCGGCCACCTCGGGCTGGGCATTGAGGCCGTTGAAGACGCCGGCGACGGAGCCGGCGAAGGCCTTGAACTCGGAGCTGAATTCATCGTTGTACTGGAAGCTGCGTTCGGCGACGCGCTCGATCAGGCGCCGGCCGGGATGGGTCTCGTCGCTGAAGAAGCGAGGATCGACCATCGCCAGCCGCAGCAGGGAGGGCTCGAGCGCGACGATGGATTCGCGCACCGGCGCCAGCAGCTGCGGGTCTTGTGCGACCTGGCTGACCAGCTTGCGCACCACCTCCAGGCCCAGCACCTGGCCGACCCGCTCTGCCTGGCGTTTGAGCCGGGTGCGTTCCAGCGAGCGTTCGCGCGGCGCGCTCCAGCGGCCCCAGACCTGGCCGTCCAGTGGGCTGTCGGTGCCGACGTGGCGCTGGGGCCGGTCCACTGCCGGCAGGTGCCGGTGGGCCAGTGCATGGCCGGGGTCGAAAGCCGCGTCGTCGCTGGCCGGCGCGGCCCGGAGGCCAGCCAGCTCTTCGTCGACGCGCTCGTAATAGGCCGGCGCCAGTGGCGCCTGGCTCTGGCTGCCACCGCGGTACAGGAACTCCTGCATCAGCGGATGGCCCAAGTCGTAGGAAGACAGGTCGGCCCAGGCCGAGGGGTTGCGCATGCGCGCGTCGTTGGACGCGGCGGGCGGGCTGCTCCAGCCGCCCCCGCCATTGCCGCCGCCCTCACCGTTCCCCAGCGGGGCCGCGCCGGTGGCCGGCCCCAGGGGCAGGGGCGCGCTGGGCCTGGCCTCGGCGCGGGCAGCGCCGGAGGCGACAGGCAGCACGCGGTAGGTCACGGCGCGCACGTCGGCGGCCTTGAGCAGTTCGACCAAGCTGCGGTAGAGAACGCCCAGTTCGCGGCCCAGCGGCGTCGCCAGCTGGCGGGTCCACAGGGCCAGGGCGGCGGGCTCCGCGCCGGCTTCGGCCATCAGGCCCTGCAGCGCCCGGGCGAACACCTCGGGGCGCAGGGGGTTCTGCTCGGGCCGCACGGCCGGCAGACCCAGGGCGGAGCACACCAGACCATCCAGTTCGGCCAGCTGCAGCTCCAGCAGGGGCTGCAGCTGCTGCGACAGGCGTGAGGATTCGATATTCTGCGCGACCTGATCGTCGTCCACCAGGGTCAGCGACGAGGGCCGCAGGGGCTTGGGACTGGTCGGCGCGGACGCGGCGCCGCCGGACTCTATCGCCAGCTGCACCGCAGCCGGGTAACGGCCGGTCCAGGCCGGCGTCAGGCGCAGCAGTTCACGCCAGGCGTCGGAGATCTCTCGGCGCTCCAGCGCCTTGCCGGACTTGTTCTCGGCCTGCTGCAGCGCGTCGATGGCCTCGTCCAGGCAGCGCCCCAGCAGTGGGCCCGAGGCCTTGGCGGCCTGGTCCAGGCATTGGCGCAGGATGGAGGAGGAAACGGGCATGAGGGGCAAAGTGTAAGCAGCATGCATGACGCGTGCCTTGTTTTCGGCACGGCGATGGGTCGGCTTGAATCACTTCGACACAAAACTTACGTGCCCGCCCAGCGCCGATGCTCTCAGCCCACTGTCGGCGCCGCGCCCTATGCCGTGCCGGCTTTGACCTTCAGGCGCCAGGCGTGCAGCAGGGGCTCGGTGTAGCCATTGGGCTGCTCCAGGCCCTTGAAGACCAGGTCGCAGGCGGCCTTGTAGGCGGCCGAGGTCTGGAAGTGGCCGGCCATGGGCTTGTACAGCGGATCGCCGGCGTTCTGGCCGTCCACCACGGCAGCCATGCGCTCGAACGTGGCCTGCACCTGCGCCTGGGTGACCACGCCGTGCAGCAGCCAGTTGGCCATGTGCTGGCTGGAGATGCGCAGCGTGGCGCGGTCTTCCATCAGGCCCACGTTGTGGATGTCGGGCACCTTGGAGCAGCCCACGCCCTGGTCGATCCAGCGCACCACATAGCCCAGGATGCCCTGGGCGTTGTTGTCCAGCTCAGCCTGGATCTCGGCTTCGGTCCAGAAAGGCATCAGCGCCACCGGAATCTGCAGGATGGCGTCCAGCAGGTTCTCTTCCATCGCCAATGACTTCTTTTCGTTGACGAAGATCTCCATGCTCTTTTGCAGGGCCGCAACATCCACCTGGTGGTAGTGCAACGCGTGCAGCGTGGCGGCGGTGGGCGAGGGCACCCAGGCGGTGTTGGCGCCGGCCTGGGGATGGGCGATCTTCTGCTTCATCATGTCGGCCATCAGGTCGGGCATGGCCCACATGCCCTTGCCGATCTGGGCGCGGCCACGCAGGCCGCAGGCCAGGCCGATCTGCACGTTGCTCATCTCGTAAGCGCGCAGCCAGTTGGTGTTCTTCATCAAGGGCTTGCGCATCATCGCGCCTGAGTGCATG
>NZ_CAKZHQ010000025.1 GCF_936925435.1 uncultured Ramlibacter sp.
AGGCCGCGCCAGCTGGTGTTGGCCATGCGAAAGGCCATCGACGAGCGCCACAGGGCGGGCCAGAGCGCCGCCAGCGCCACAAAGATCGTGACCTGCGCGCCGTAGATCAGGCGCGACAGGATGTCGCGGCCGATGGCGTCGGTGCCCAGCAGGTAGGAGGCCGAGCCGCCCTCCTGCCAGGCCGGTGGCTTGAGGAAGATGGCGGGGTTGGTCTGGTCCGGCAGGTGCGGCGCCAGCAGCGGCGCGAACAGCGCCACCAGCAGCAGGCCAACCACCACCACCAGGCCGGCCACCGCGCCCTTGTTGGCCGAGAACGCCAGCCAGAATTCGCGCAGCGGGCCAGGCGGCGCGGCGGCCACCACAGGGGTGTTCAGGGTCTGGGCCATCTCAGTGACCTCCTTGGCGGATGCGCGGATTGATGATGCCGTAGGTCACGTCGACCAGCAGATTGACCAGCATCACCACCACGCCCAGCAGCAGCATGCCGCCTTGCAGCACAGGGTAGTCGCGCCGGTTGATCGCCTCGATCAGCCACTTGCCCACGCCCGGCCAGGAAAAGATGGTCTCGGTCAGGATGGCGCCGGTGAACAGCACGCCCACCTGCAGGCCGATGACCGTGACCACCGGGATCAGCGCATTGCGCAGCGCATGCACGCCGACCACGCGCAGCGGCGGCAGGCCCTTGGCGCGGGCGGTGCGGATGTAGTCCTCGCCCAGCACCTCCAGCATGGCCGAGCGCGTCATGCGCGCCACCACCGCCAGCGGGTTGGTGCCCAGCACGATGGTCGGCAGGATCAGGTGCTGGGCGGTGGACCAGAAGGCGCCCTTGTCGCCCGTCAGCAGCGAGTCGATCAGCAGGAACCCCGTGGTCGGCTCGATGTAGTGCTGCACCGAGATGCGGCCCGACACCGGGGTCCAGCCCAGTTGCACCGAGAACAGCAGGATCAGCAGCAGGCCCCACCAGAAGATCGGCATGGAGTAGCCGGTCAGCGAGGTCGCCATCACCCCGTGGTCGAAGACCGAGTTGCGGCGCACGGCGGCGATGATGCCGGCCGGGATGCCCAGCAGCAGCGCGAACACGATGGCGCACAGCGCCAGCTCGATGGTGGCCGGGAACAGCGTCAGGAATTCATGCAGCACCGGCTCCTGGGTGATGATGGATTTGCCCAGGTCGCCCTGCAGCACGCGGCCGATGTAGATGCCGTACTGCACCAGCACGGGCTTGTCCAGGCCGTACTCCTTGAGCAAGGTGGCGTGGCGCTCGGCATCGATGCCGCGCTCGCCGGCCAGGGTCTCGATGGGATCGCCCGGCACCAGGCGGATGAGAAAGAACGCCAGCAGCGTCATCCCGAAGAACGTCGGGATGACCAGGGACAGGCGCGTCAGCAGAAAACGGAACATACGGAAGTCAATGCAAGAAAAGTACCCGGCCGCTGACGGCCAGTTCAGCGCGCCTTACTTCTTGTCCCGAAGTTCGCGCCGCAGGATCTTGCCGACCGGCGTCTTGGGCAGGTCGGTGCGGAACTCGATCACCCGCGGCTGCTTGTAGCCGGTCAGGTTGGCGCGACAGAACTCACGCACCTGTGTCTCCGTCAGCTCGGGCGTCTTCCTGACGATCACCAGCTTGACCGCTTCACCGGTCTTGTCGTCGGCCACGCCCACGACGGCGCACTCGAGCACGCCGTCGAGGCCGGCCACCACGTCCTCGACCTCGTTGGGATAGACGTTGAAGCCCGAGACAAGCACCATGTCCTTCTTGCGGTCGACGATCTTGAAGTAACCACGCTCGTCCACCGTGCCGATGTCGCCGCTCTTGAAGAAGCCGTCCGGCGTCATGACCTTGGCGGTCTCGTCGGGCCGCTGCCAGTAGCCGGCCATCACCTGCGGGCCCTTGATGGCGATCTCGCCGGGCTGGCCGTGCGGCACTTCATTGCCGTCGTCGTCCAGCAGCTTCATGTAGGTGCTGGGCAGGGGCAGGCCGATCGAGCCGGTGTACCCGGTGTTGGTCACCGGGTTGCAGCTGGCCGAGGGCGAGGTCTCCGACAGGCCGTAGCCCTCGCAGATCGGGCAACCGGTCTTGTCCAGCCAGAGCTTGGCCACCGCGCCCTGCACCGCCATGCCGCCGCCGACCGAGACCTTGAGGTTCTTCCAGTTGACGGTGAGGAAGTCCGGGTGGTTGGCCAGGCCGTTGAACAAGGTGTTCACGGCCGGGAAGCTGTGGAAGGTGTGCTTGCTCAGCTCCTTGAGCACGGCCGGCAGGTCCCGCGGATTGGGGATCAGGATCAGCTTGCCGCCGGTGCGCAGCGACAGGAACATGCCCACCGTGAAAGCGAAGATGTGGTACAGCGGCAGCGCGCAAACGCCGGTGGGCTGCTCGCCCGCGGGCACCTTGCCCATGGCCGGATGGTTCCAGGCCTCGGACTGCAACACGTTGGCGATGACATTGCGGTGCAGCAGCACGGCCCCCTTGGAGACGCCGGTGGTGCCGCCGGTGTACTGCAGCACGGCCACGTCGTCGGGTTTGATGTCCGGCTTCTTGAGCGTGCCGCGCGTGCCCTGGGCCACGGCGTCGTTGAAGCGCACCGCGCCGGGCAGTTTGTAGGCCGGCACCATCTTCTTGACGTTGCGCACCACATAGTTGACAAGCGCGCCTTTGAGCAGGCCCAGCTGGTCGCCCATGGCGGTGAGCACCACGTGCTTGACCGGCGTGTTGGCGATGCACTGCTCCAGCGTGTTGGCGAAGTTCTCGATGATGACGATGGCCTTGGCACCCGAGTCCTTGAGCTGGTGCTCCAGTTCGCGCGGGGTGTACAGCGGATTGACGTTGACCACCACCATGCCGGCGCGCAGGATGGCGGCCACGGCCACCGGGTACTGCGGCACGTTAGGCATCATGATGGCCACGCGGTCGCCCTTGGCCAGGCCCAGGCCCTGCAGGTAGGCGGCGAAGGCACGGCTGAGCGAATCGGTCTGGCCGAAGCTCACCTCCTTGCCCATGAAGCTGTAGGCGGTGCGGTCGGCGTTCTTCTGGAAGCTTTCTTCCATCAGCTGCACCAGCGACGCGTACTGCGACGCGTCGATGTCGGCCGGCACGCCGGGCGAATACGAACTGAGCCAGGGGCGGTCCATCATCTTTGTCTTCTCCAGGTCCATACTTTTTTGCTTGAGGCTGCGGATTGTGTCGCCCGTGCCGCGGCGGGGTGATTGTGTTTTCCCTAGGGTTTGCCAGGGGACTGCCTCTAACGAAACGGGTGGCGAAAAGGAAAAACGCGGCCATGAGGCCGCGTTCCTTGCACCGGACACCGGGGGTGAATTTTATTCCATCGCCCCGGCCTGGTCCCCGGCCGCCTTTTTCGCGCCGCGCCAGGCCATCAGGCCTTCAGGCCTTCAGGGCAGTCAGCACTTCGTCCAGCATTTTCTTGGCGTCGCCGAACAGCATGCGGTTGTTCTCCTTGTAGAACAAGGGGTTGTCGACCCCGGCATAGCCGGACGCCATGCTTCGCTTCATGACGATGGAGGTCTTGGCCTTCCACACCTCCAGCACCGGCATGCCGGCGATGGGGCTGGCCGGATCGTCCTGGGCGGCGGGGTTGACGATGTCGTTGGCGCCGATGACCATGGCGACGTCGGTGGCCGGGAAATCGTCGTTGAGTTCGTCCATTTCCATGACGATGTCGTAGGGTACCTTGGCTTCGGCCAGCAGCACATTCATGTGGCCCGGCATGCGGCCGGCCACCGGGTGGATGCCGAAGCGGATGTTGACGCCCTTGTCGCGCAGCAGCCTGGTGATCTCATACACCGTGTGCTGGGCCTGGGCCACGGCCATGCCGTAACCGGGAACAATGATCACGCTCTTGGCGTCCTTGAGCAGCTCCGCGGTTTCCAGGGCGCTGATGGGCGCCACTTCGCCGACCGGTTGCGCCGCCTCACCCTTCTTGGCCGCCACCGGCGCGCCACCGCCGAAGCCGCCGGCAATGACGCTGATGAAGTTGCGGTTCATCGCCCTGCACATGATGTAGGACAGGATGGCGCCGGAGGATCCGACCAGGGCGCCGACCACGATCAGCAGGTCGTTGGACAGCATGAAGCCGGTCGCCGCCGCCGCCCAGCCCGAATAGCTGTTGAGCATCGAGACCACCACCGGCATGTCGGCTCCGCCGATCGCCATCACCATGTGGACGCCGAACAGCAGCGCGATCACGGTCATGACGATCAGCGGCGTCATGCCCGCTTCGATGCTGGGCGCGTTGATGAATTCGCGGCCGAACCAGACCACGGCCAACAGCCCGGCCAGGTTGAGCCAGTGGCGCGCCGGCAACAACAGCGGCTTGCCGCCGATCTTGCCGTTGAGCTTGCCGAAGGCGATGAGCGAGCCGGCGAAAGTCACGGCGCCGATCAGGATGCCAACATAGATCTCCAGCTCGTGGATGGTCTTTTCGACGCCGGTCAGTGGATGCGAGGTGTCGATGTAGCTGGCGAAGCCGACCAGGCAGGCGGCCAGGCCGACCAGGCTGTGCATCAGCGCCACCAGCTCGGGCATCTGTGTCATCTTGACGACGCGGGCCGCATACAGGCCGATGCCGCCGCCGGCCACGAGGGCAGCAACGATCCACGGAATGCCGGCCGCCGTCACGCGCGGGCCAAACACCGTGGCCAGCACGGCCAGGGCCATGCCCAGCATGCCGAACAGGTTGCCGCGCCGTGCGGTCTCGGGATTGGACAGCCCGCCCAGGCTGAGGATGAAGAGGATGGTGGCGCCGATGTAGGCGCCGATGGCCAGGTTTGCAGACATGAATCGAATTCCTACTTGCGGAACATGGCCAGCATGCGCTGCGTCACGGCGAAGCCGCCGAACATGTTCACCGCTGTGAGCACGATGCCGCCGACAGCCAGCCAGCGTATCCATTGGTCGGGCGCCGCGCCGCCCGCGAGCGGCGGCGCGATCTGCACCAGGGCGCCGATGGCGATGATGCTGGAGATGGCGTTGGTCACGCTCATCAGCGGCGTGTGCAGCGCCGGTGTCACGTTCCACACCACCATGTAGCCGACAAAGCAGGCCAGCACGAAGACCGTGAAGTGGCCCAGGAAGGCCGTGGGCGCGTTGGCGCCGACAAACCAGAACAGCGCCGCCGCGACACCGAACATGATGGCCAGCTTGTTGTTCGACATCGGCTCGCTGGGCGCGCCGTGGCCATGGCCCTTCTTCGCAGCAGGCGCTGCTGCAGCCGGCTTGGCTGCCGGCACGGCTGCCGCCTTGATCGGCGGCGCGGGCCAGGTGATGTCGCCCGCCTTGACCACCGTCAGGCCGCGGATCGCGTCGTCGTCCATGTTGACGTCGATCACGCCGTCCTTGGTCTTGCAAAGCTCTTCGCTCAGGCGGAACAGGTTGCTGGAGTACAGCGTCGAGGACTGGCGCGCGAGCCGGCTGACCAGGTCGGTGTAGCCGACGATGGTCACGCCGTGCTTGACCACGGCCATGCCGGGCTCGGTCAGCTCGCAATTGCCGCCCTGCTCGGCCGCCATGTCGACGATCACGCTGCCCGGCTTCATGCTTTGCACCATCTCTGCGGTGATCAGCCGCGGCGCGGGCTTGCCGGGAATCAGGGCCGTGGTGATGATGATGTCCACCTCACGGGCCTGTTTGGCATACATCTCGCGCTGGGCGTGCTGGAAGCCCTCGCTCATGACCTTGGCGTAGCCGCCGCCGCCCGAGCCCTCCTCCTCGTAGTCGACCTTGACGAATTCACCGCCCAGGGACACGACCTGGTCGGCCACTTCGGCGCGGGTGTCGTTGGCGCGCACGATGGCGCCCAGGCTGGCGGCCGTGCCGATCGCCGCCAGGCCGGCGACACCGGCGCCGGCGATGAACACCTTGGCCGGCGGCACCTTGCCCGCGGCCGTGATCTGGCCGCTGAAGAAGCGGCCGAAGGCGTTGGCCGCCTCGATCACGGCGCGGTAGCCGGCAACGCCGGCCTGCGAGGTCAGGGCGTCCATCTTCTGGGCGCGCGAGAGCGTGCGCGGCAAGGCGTCGATGGCCAGCACGGTGGCCTTCTTCGCGGCCAGCTGCTGCATCAGCTCGGGGTTTTGCGCCGGCCAGACGAAGCCGATCAGCGTGCCTCCTTCGCGCATCAGCGCCACTTCCTGCGGGCTGGGCGGACGCACCTTGAACACGATGTCCGACTGCGCCCAGAGCGCGGCGGCGGTCGGCACGATGGCGGCGCCGACAGCGCGGTAGGCCTGATCGTCGAAGTTCGCGCCATCGCCGGCGCCAGTTTCCACAGCCACCGAGAAGCCCAGTTTGATGAGCTTTTCCACCACATCGGGGACGGTCGCGACGCGTTTTTCGCCCGCCATGGTTTCGGCAGGTACACCAATCTGCATGGAACTCGTCTCCTCGAGTGAATGAAATGCTTGTAGCTTGTAATTTGGAAGCTGAACACAAGCTTACATGAAGAGCCTGCCGGCGCCGCTTGACGGCGGACAAGGTTTGCGAACTTCTGTTTTGCTCCCAAGTGAAGGCCATGTCCCTGTCTTTCCTGTACGGCCTGTCCGCCCTGCTCCATCTCTACCTGGCAGCGCGCCTGCTGCCGGCCCAACCCGGCACCTGGCCGGGCGTCACGCTGGCGGCCGTGCTGGCGCTGTCGGCGCTGGCCATGCCGCTGGGCCTGGTGGCGCGCCGCTTTGCGCGCGGGCCGCGGGCCGACGCGCTGGCCTTTGCCGGCCTGCTGTGCATGGGCCTGTTCTCCTCGCTGCTGGTTCTGACCCTGGCGCGTGATGGGGTGCTGCTGCTGGCGTGGCTGGCCGGCTGGCTGGCCGCCGCGCCCTGGCCCGGCCCGCAGCTGGTGCAGGCCACGGCCGTCGGCGTGCCCCTGCTGGCGCTGGCCGTGACGGCGCTGGGCTACCTTAACGCGCGGCGCACGGCCCGCGTGGTGACGGTGGACATCCCCGTGGCCGGCTTGCCGGCCGGCCTGCACGGCTTTCGCATCGCCCAGATCAGCGACATCCACGTCGGCCCGACCATCAAGCAAGCCTACCTGGACGGCATCGTCGACGCCGTCAACGCCCTGCGGGCCGATCTGGTGGCCATCACCGGCGACCTGGTGGATGGCACGGTGGCCGAGCTGGCGTCCCATGTGGCGCCGCTGGCCCGCTTGCAATCGCGCGAGGGCAGCTTCTTCGTCACCGGCAACCACGAGTACTACTCGGGCGCCGGGCCCTGGCTGGCCGAGTTGGCGCGCCTGCAGGTGCGCACGCTGATGAACGAGCATGTGCTGATCGAGCGCGACGGCGCCACCCTGGTCCTGGCCGGCGTGGCCGACTGGGGTGCCCACCATTTCGACATCTCCCACAAGAGCGACGCGGCTGCGGCCTTGCACGGCGCGCCGGCCGGTGCGGCGCTGCGCATCCTGTTGGCCCACCAGCCACGCTCCGCGCCCGCGGCGGCCCAGGCCGGTTTCGACCTGCAGCTGTCGGGCCACACCCATGGCGGCCAGTTTCTGCCCTGGAACCTGTTCGTGCGCTTCCAGCAGCCGTTCACGGCCGGGTTGCACAGGCTGGGCCGGCTGCAGGTTTATGTCAGCCGCGGCACCGGCTATTGGGGCCCGCCCAAGCGGCTGGGCGCACCCTCGGAAATCACCCTGCTGCGCCTAGTGTCGGTTTAAAGCGACTCAGCGCCAGCCCTGTCCTACAGGCAGGCAAGGCCAAGTCCCACATGGCTGAGCTTGCCCGCGGCGAAAGACTGGCTGCATGGCCCGCCCTGCATCACTGTCCTCCCCCCTGACCGGCGCGCGCGCCAGCAACGTCAGTTACCTGGGCGCAGCGCGCTGCCGCCGCAAATTCGAGCTGTACTACCCCGAAGGCTTTCGCGACGAGACCTATCTGGTGGCCGAGCGGTCCTCGCGCGAGCGCGCCCACCTGGAATGGCAGGCCGAGTTGGGGCCGGTGGCCTTGCGCAAGCTGTTGGCGCGCGGTGAGTTCCGCAGCATCGCCGACGCAGCCGTGCGCATCGAGTCGCGCACCAACCTGCTGTCCTCATTCGAGAAGATGGCCTTGCGCGATGCGCTCAAAAGCACGGCCGGCGCCAGGCTGTTCGCCCATGAGCTCTATGCCTTTTTGTACGGCCGGGGCGCGCCGGCGACGCGCTTTGCCGACTGGGTCCAGGCCCTGGCGGAACTGCCCAGCCAGCGCAGCCGGCTGCTGACCTGGCCGGTGGCCACAGTGTTCGGCTTCCTGGCGCGGCCCGACCGCCACATGCTCCTGAAGCCGCGCGTCACCCGCAAGGCCGCGCAGGACTATGGCTTCAACTTCCGCTACAAGAGCACGCCGTCCTGGCCGGTCTACCAGGAACTGCTGACCTTCGCCGCCATCTTGCGGCGCGACCTGGAGCGCCGCAGCACTTTCCGGGTGCGCGATCTGATGGACCTGCAGTCCTTCATCTGGGTGCAGGGCGCGCCAGAGTACGCGGACTAGTTGGCGAACTGCTCCGAGCCCACCAGCCCCAGTTTGACCAGGCCCAGGCGCTGGGCGCTGGTCATGGCGGCGGCCACGGCCTCGTACCTGGCGCCGCTGGCCGGCCGCAGGTGGATTTCCGGCTGCTCGGCCTGGCGCGCCGCCGCCAGCAGCCGCGCCTCCAGCGCTGCGCGATCGGCCAGCGGCTCGCCGTTCCAGACGAACTGGCCGGCAGCGGTCACGTCGACGCGCACGACCTCCGGTTCCACCAGCGACGGCGGCGCGCTGGCGCCGGGCATCTCGATGCTGACCGAATGCAGCTGGACCGGGATGGTGATGATGAGCATCACCAGCAACACCAGCAGCACGTCCACCAGCGGCGTGGTGTTGATGTCGACCATGGGCTGGGCGTCGCCCTCGTCCTCGTCGCGGATGTGGATTGCCATGGCAGATTCAGTTCGCCGGCGGTTCGGTGATGAAGCCGATGCGGGCGATGCCCATCTGCTGGGCCGCGTAGACCACGCGGCCGATCGGCGCGTAGTCGGCACGGGCGTCGCCGCGGATGTGCAGTTCGGGCTGGGGCTGCTGCTGCGCCACCGGGCCCAGGCGATCGAGCAGGGCCTGCTGGCTGGCCAGGGGCGTGTCGAACCAGTAGAGGCCGCCCTGGGCATCGACGGTGACGATGATGTTCTCGGGACGGCTCTCGCGCACCTGGTTAGGCTCGCGCGGCAGGCTGACCGCGATCGAGCTGTTGACCACCGGAATGGTGATCAGGAAGATGATCAGCAGCACCAGCATCACGTCCACCAGGGGCGTGGTGTTGATGGACGCGACCAGCGGGTCCTCGTCGGGATCGCTCTTGTAGCGGATCATGCTTCCCGCGCCGGCGCCTGGCTCTGCTTGGCCACGGCGGCCAGCAGCACGGTGTGCAGGTCGGAGCCGAAGTTGCGCACCGTGTCCATCGCCACCTTGTTGCGCCGCACCAGCCAGTTGTAGCCCAGCACCGCCGGCACCGCCACGGCCAGGCCCAGGGCCGTCATGATCAACGCCTCGCCCACCGGGCCGGCCACCTTGTCGATCGAGGCCTGGCCCGAGGCACCGATGCGCACCAGGGCGTTGTAGATGCCCCAGACCGTGCCGAACAGGCCGACGAAGGGCGCGGTCGAACCAACCGTGGCCAGCACCGCCAGCCCTTCCTGCGTCCGGCTGTGCACCGTGCCGACGGCGCGCTCAATGCTTTGCGTGACCCAGGTGTTGAGGTCCACCTGGCCGATCAGGCCGGTGTGCTTGCGCGTGGCTTCCAGCGCCGACTCGGCGATGAAGCGGTAGGGACTGGCCTTGACCAGGGTGTCGGCGCCCTGGCGCACGGTGTCGGCCTTCCAGAAGCTGTCGTTGGCGGCGCGGCCCTGGCCGCCCATGCGCGACTGCGCGACCAGCTTGCTCACCAGCACATACCAGCTGGCCAGCGACATCAGGGCCAGCACGGCCAGCGTGCCCCTGGCCACGGCGTCGCCCTCGGCCCAGATGGCGCGCAGGCCATAGGGATTGGCGGCGGGCGCAGCCGGCCTGGCCAGCTGCACCGCGCCCAGTGCCGGCGAGGCCGCCAGCGCCGGCGCGCTGGGCTCGCTCTGGCCTTGTGCCATGGCCGGCGCCAGGACTGTTGCAAGAACCACGGAAGCCGCCAGCGCGGCACGTCGAAGCGGGGTGGGCAGGTGCATGCGGCACATTGTGGAGCATCCCGGCCCGCCCATAATCGGGCGATGCAAGCACGATGGAAACCCAGCGTCACGGTGGCCGCGATCATCGAGCGCGATGGCCGCTTCCTGCTGGTGGAAGAACAGACCGCCGAGGGCCTGCGCCTGAACAATCCCGCCGGCCACCTCGACCCCGGCGAGTCGCCGGCCCAGGGCTGCGCACGCGAGGCCCTGGAAGAAACCGCCCAGGCCTTCACGCCGACAGCGCTGGTGGGCATTTACCTCTCGCGCTTCCAGCGCGCGTCCACCGGCGAAGACGTGACCTATCTGCGCTTTGCCTTTTGCGGCGAACTCGGTGCGCGCGAGCCGGGCCGCGTGCTGGACACCGGCATCGTGCGCACGCTGTGGATGACGCCCGAGGAAATCCGCGCCAGCGTGGCGCGGCACCGCAGCCCGCTGCTGCTGCGCTGCATGGAGGACTACCTGGCCGGCGTGCGCCTGCCGCTGTCGGCCATCACCACCGACCCCAGCGTGGTCGATCCGCTCCCGATTTCATAGCGCCTCAGGTCCACTGGCCGGGAGCTACTGGCCGATTTCCTTTGAAAAGCGGGCCGCCGGGCCTCAGTCGGCCTTGATCTGGGCGCGCTTGACGATGTCGCTCCAGGTCTTCTGCTCGCGGCCGATGAAGGCGGCGAACTCGGCGGAGGGGCCGCCGCCGCCCACCGCGCTGTCATGGGCGAAGCGCTCGGTCACCGCGCTGGAGCGCAAGGCCTTGAACGACTCCTCCTGCATCTTCCTGACAACGTCGGGCGGCGTGCCCGCCGGCGCCAGGATGCCGTACCACTGCGAGGTTTCGAAGTCCTTGAAACCCATCTCGGCCACCGTCGGCACATCGGGCAGGGCGGCGATGCGCTGCTGCGTGCCCACGGCGATGGCGCGCAGCTTGCCCGCGCGGATGTGGGCGCCCAGGGCCGGCAGGCCGGCCGACGAGGCCTGGGTGCGGCCGGCCAGCAGATCGGTCAGCTGCGGACCCGTGCCGCGGTAGGGGATGTGGGTGATGAACATGCCGGTCACCAGCTTGAGGTACTCCATCGCCAGGTGGCCGGCACTGGCGTTGCCGGCCGAACCGTAACTGAGCTTGCCGGGGTTTGCCTTGGCATAGGCGACGAACTCCTTGAAGTTCTTCGCCGGCACGTCGGGATGGATGACAAAGACGTTGGGCACCTTGGCCAGCAGCGTGACCGGCACGAAGTCCTTGTTCACGTCGTAGGGCTGGTTGGCCAGCATGTAGGGATTCACCGCCAGCGTGCCCACGTGGCCCAGGATGATGGTGTGGCCGTCCGGCGGCGCCTTGACCGCCTCGACCATCGCCACCACGCCGGCGCCGCCGGGCTTGTTCTCCACATAGACGCTCTGGCCCAGCTGCCTGGTCAGCTCCGCCGCCACCGAGCGGGCGACGATCTCCGAGGTGCCGCCCGGCGCGAAGGGCACGAGAAAGCGCACCGACTTGCTTGGCCAGGCGGTCTGGGCGCGCAGCGAAGGCAGGGCGACGGCGGCCGCCGCGCCCAGGACCAGTCGACGGGTGATGCTGGTGGACGCGAGCGGCATGGTGAGGTCCTTCTATTCGGGCTTGATGTTGCGCTCGCGCACGATCTTTTCCCACTTGACCGACTCCTTGTGCATGAAGTCGTTGAGCTCGGCACGGGTGGTCGGGTGCGCGCTCAGACCGTGCTTGGTCAGCGCCTCGCGGATCGCCGGGTCGTTGAGCACCTTGACGATCTCCAGGTTGTAGCGGTCCAGCAGGGCCGCCGGCATCTTGCTGGAGCCGACGAAGGCATACCAGTTGAGCGCCTCGAAGCCCGGATAGCCCGACTCGGCCACCGTCGGGATGTTGGCCAGGTAGGACGGCCGGGTCAGGCCTGTGGTGGCCAGCGGGATGAGCTTGCCGGCCTCGATGTGCGGCAGCGAGGTCGGCGGCGCCGAGAAGTAGCCGGTGAAGCGGCCGGCCAGCAGGTCCTGCATGGCGGGCGCGCCGCCGCGGTAGGGCACGTGCAGCATGTCCACGCCGGCACGCGAGGCAAACAGCTCGCCGGCCAGGTGCGAGGCCGAGCCGTTGCCGGTGGACGCGTACGAGACGTTGTTGGGCGCCTTCTTCACCGCGGCCGTGAAGTCCGCCATGGTCTTGATGCCCGCGCCCGGATGCACGACCAGCAGGTTGGGGAAGTAGACGCCTCCCGTGATGGGCGCCAGATCCTTGAAGGGATCGTAAGGCAGCTTCATCATGTGCGGCGCGATGGTCAGCGGGCCGACCGAGCCCAGCAGCAGCACCGTGCCATCGGCCAGGCCGGCCGCCACCTGCTGGTGGGCGATGTTGCCACCGGCGCCGGCCTTGTTGTCCACCAGGATGGTCTGGCCGATGTTCTCGCCCAGCTTCCTGGCGATCAATCGGGCCGCGGCATCGGCCGCGCCGCCGGCGGCAAAGCCCACCACCAGGGTGATGGGCTTTTTCGGCGGGAAGTCTTGCGCCTGGGCTGTTCCGGCGAGCAATAGCGACGACAGGGCCAGGACGGTGGTGCGCAGCAGGTGGCGCTTGTTCATGCGGAAATCTCCAGGAAGTAGGTCAAGGGTGCCCGATGGCGGGGTGTGGTGCCATAGGGGAAACAACGGGAAGCGGCCCGCTCAGAACTGGTAGCGGCGCAGGCCGCCGTCCACCGGGATGACGGCGCCTGTGATGTAGCTGGCCTTGGGCGAGGCCAGGAAGCACACCAGGTTGGCCAGGTCTTCGGGCTCGCCGTAGCGGCCCATGGGGATCTCGTTGTCGGCCTGCCACTGGCGGTACTCGGGCGTGTAGTTGCGCAGGATCTGCTCGGAGTGGATGCGCCCGGGCGGGATGCAGTTGACCGTGATGCCGTGCGTGCCAACCATGCGCGACAGGCCCTTGGCCCAGCTGTGGATGCCGGCCTTGGCGCAGAAGGCGCCGTTGACATGCTCGGGTTCGCTCTTGCCTGTGATGTTGACGATGCGGCCCCAGCGCCCGGCGATCATCTGGTCGATCAAGGCGTCGGCCAGCTGGCGCGGCCGGTGGAAGTTCAGCGTCATCGCCTCCTGCCACTGGGCATCGCTCACATGCAGGTCCTTGAAGCTGCGCGAACCGCCGGCGTTGTTGATCAGGATGTCGACCCGGCCCAGGCCGGCGACGGCGGCGGCGGCCAGCGACTGCGAGGCCTGTTCGGCATACAGGTCCGACTCGATCACCACCGGCCGGTGGCCGCCCGCGGCCACGATGGCGTCTGCCACTTCCTCGAGCAGGTTCACACGGCGCGCCGAGATCGCCAGCCGCACGCCCTCGGCCGCCAGGGCGACGGCAATGCCGCGGCCGATGCCAGTGCTGGCGCCTGTGACCAGGGCGGTCTTGTCGGCAAGTTGCAGGTCCATGGTGTCTCCTTTTTTGTGCGGATCAGGGGATGCGGTTGGCCAGCGGCACGCAGTCGCGCCAGCGGGCCAGGTTGTCCAGGAACATGGCGGCCACCCGCTGCGCGTTGGCATCGGAATGGCCGGCCGCATGCGGCGTGACGATGACGTTGTCCAGCATCCACAGCGGCGAGGCCGCAGGCAGGGGCTCGTGCGCGAACACGTCCAGGAAGGCGCCGGCCAAGCTGCCTTCTTGCAGCGCCGCGACCAGGTCGGCCTCGACCACCACTTCGCCGCGTGCCACATTGACCAGACGCGCGCCCGGCGCCAGCGCGGCCAGGGCGGCGGCATCGACCAGGCCGCGCGTGCGCGCACTGAGCGGACAGGCCAGCACCAGCCAGTCGGTGCGCGGCAGGGCCTGGGCCAGGTCTTCGTAGGCGATGGCGGGCACGGCCGCGGTGGCATCGGCCTGGCGCCGCACGGCCGTGCAATGCAGGCCCAGGGCCTGCAGCAGGCGGGCGATCTCCTGGCCCACAGGCCCCCAGCCGACGATGAGCGCGCGCTGGCCGCGCAGGTCGCGCGGCAGCACGCCGCCGGTGGGCGGTGCCCAGCGCCGCTCGCGCTGCGCCGCCATGTACTGCGGGAAATGCCGCGCCAGCGCCAGCACGCCGGCCACGGCGGTTTGTGCCACCACGTCGGCATTGGCGCCGGAGGAGGTGGTGACCTCGACCCCGCGCGCGCGCAGCTCGCCGAAGATGGCACGGTCGGCGCCGGCCGAATGGATGTGCACCCAGCGCAGGCTGGCTGCGCTGCGCAGCGCGTCGTAGAAGCGCTGGGTCGCCGGCAGGATCTCGTGCTTGGTGGAACGGCCGGTGATGTCGCGCGAGACGAAAGCCAGGTCCGCATCGGTGGCGGCGTCCTCGTCCGTCACCAGCAGGTGGGCGCGGCCGGCCAGCACGGCGCCGATCTGCGGCGCCAGCTGCGGCGCAGCGGCGGCCGAGACCAGGATGCGCAAGAGCTGCGGGGAACTCACTCCGCCGTCGCGCCCGAGTCGCGCACGATCACTTTCCACTTCTCGTACTCCTTCTGCACGAACTGGCCGAACTGCGCGGGCGAGCCGCCCACCGGGTCGGCGCCCTCGCGCACCATCTGCGCCTCCAGCGCGGGCAAGGCCTCGTTCACCGCCTTGTTCAACTGCGCGATCACCGGCTCAGGCGTGCCCTTGGGCGCGAAGAAGCCAAACCAGGAGCCGGCCTCGAAGCCGGGAAAGCCACTGTCGGCGATGGTGGGCGCATCGGGCAGCGAGCGCGA
Organism: uncultured Ramlibacter sp.; assembly: GCF_936925435.1. GTDB lineage: Bacteria > Pseudomonadota > Gammaproteobacteria > Burkholderiales > Burkholderiaceae_C > Ramlibacter. The sequence goes on from NZ_CAKZHQ010000025.1 coordinate 14,865, forward strand.
GCGCTTGGCGCTGGTGACCGCGATCGCGCGCAGCTTGCCCGCCTGGATGTGCTGGATCACCGACGGGATGGTTGCGAACATGAACTGCAGGCGGCCGGCCAGCAGATCGTTGAGCGCGTCCGCGCCCTTGTAGGGCACATGAACGGTTTCCACCCCCACACGCTTGCTCAGCATGAAGCCCGAGAGGTGGGACGAGGTGCCCACGCCAGTCGAGCCGTAGTTCAGCTTACCGGGATTGGCCTTGGCGTAGGCCAGGAACTCCTCGACGGTTTTGGCCGGCAGGGAGGGATGGACCACCAGGACGTTGGGCACGTCGGCGATCTGCACCACAGGCACCAGGTCGACCAGGGGGTTGATGTTGAGCTTCTTGAACAACGAAGGGTTGACAGCCATCGGCCCGACCGAGTTGACGATCAGGGTGTAGCCGTCCGGCGGGGCCTTCGCGGCCAGCTCGGTGCCGATGTTGCCGCCGCCACCGGGCTTGTTGTCGATCAGGAAGTTCTGCTTGAAGCGCTCGGTGAGCTTCTGGCTCACGGCACGCGCCAGGATGTCGGTGGTGCCGCCGGCGGTAAAGGCCACCACCACGCGCACCGGCTTGTTGGGGTAGTCGGCCGCCTGGGCCAGGGCGTTGCCGGCGGCGCAGGCCAGCAGCATGGCTGCGAATTGGAATCTCATTTTTTGTCTCCTTGCTTTGTCTCTGTTCAGTCGCGAAAACCCGGGTCCATGCGATCGAGTTTGCGCAGCAGGGCCGGCCATTCCATCAGACCGTAGGGCCGGCGCGTGCCGGGCTGGTAGTTGTTCCAGGTCTCTTCCAGCACCTCGGGCGGCACCGGGCGCAGCGGCGTGTTGCAGGACATGGCGCCGATCTGCGAGCGGCAGGCCAGCTCCAGCCTGTGGGTCCAGTTGAAGGCCTCGCCCACGCTGCGGCCAACCACCATGGCGCCGTGGTTGCGGAAGATCACCGCCTCCTTATCGCCCAGGTCGCGCAGCAGCGACTCCTGTTCGGCCGTGTCCAGCACCACGCCCTGGTAGTCGTGGTAGCCGACCTTCAGGAAGCGCATCGCCGTCTGCGTGATGGGCAGCAGGCCACAGTCCAGCGCCGACACCGCCATCGAGGCCCAGCTGTGGGTGTGGATGACGCAGGCCACCTCAGGCCGCGCAGCATGCACCGCGCTGTGGATCACGTAGCCGGCCTTGTTGATGCCGTAGTTGAGGTCGCCGAAATCCGGCTTGGACAGGATCTCGCCCGCCAGGTTGACCTTGATCAGGCAGGAGGCCGTGATCTCCTCGTACATCATCCCGTAGGGGTTGATGAGGAAGGCGCCGGGCTCGCCCGGCACGTGGGAGGAGATGTGGTTGGCCATCATGTCGGACATGCCGAACAGGTCGACCAGCCGGTAGCAGGCCGCCAGGTCGATGCGGGCCTGCCACTCGGCTTCGGAGCAGCGGTCTTTCATGGAGGGGATGGTCAGGACGCCGGGCTTGTGCATGTGGGTTTCTCCTTCAGGTCAGTCCGAGCCCAGTGCCAGCCGGTTGGGCTGGCGCTTCTCGATCGCGTTTTTCAACAGGGCCGCGCTGCGGAAGATGCCGTGCGCGAACTTGCCGTAGGGCAGTGTGAGGAACAGCGCCATCACCACGCCCAGGTGCACCGCCAGCAGCAGGGCCATGGCGCCGGTGTCGCGCCAGGCCAGCAGGGCCAGACCGGTGGCACTGGTCAGCAGCAGCAAGGCAATGAAGCCGCGGTCCATCGGCCGCTGCGCGATGTCGCCGTGCTGCGGGTCACGCCGGAAGTTGAGCCAGAGCAGGCCGGCCGGGCCGACCAGCAAGCCGATGCCACCCAGCGTGCCCAGGATGACGGGCGCGCTGGTCAGCGGGTACGGCGCCTGCTGGCCCAGCAGGTAGTGGTACAGCGTGGCCACGCAGGTCGCGGCAAAGCACAGCATGAAGCCGTAGAAGGTGGCGTGGTGCAAGTGCCGCCGCGCCAGCGAGTAGCGGTCGTCCTCGTTGTTGCAGCCCTCGCCGTGACCGCCTCCAAGGTATTTGAGCCGCAGCGCGTCGTGCGCGGCTTCAGCCACGGCCGCGCCCGGCACACCTTGCGCCGGCGAGACCTCGCGCCAGAAACGCGCCACCCCCATGGCCAAGGCAAGGATGGCCAGGCCGAACACCAGGCCGAACACGGCAGCCAGGAAGTTGTGCGGGAAGATGGCGTAGAAGTTGCCGGCCAGCGGCGCGTGCCACAGGCGCCCGGTCATCGCTACGGCCAGCACAAGGAACAGGGCCAAGCCGCCGGCCAGGGCCAGGGCCACCGTCAGGCCGGCCCGCTTGTAGAGCGCGCCCAGGGCCGGCGGCCAGGCGTAGTCGTGGTAGGTCTGCATGCGCACCTGGGCCATGGCCTTGGGCACGTTGACCGCGAACTCGTGCGGCGGCGCGTACTGGCAGGCGTGCAGGCAGGCGCCGCAGTTGTGGCACAGATTGGCCAGGTAGTGCACGTCGGCCACGCCGAACTCCAGCCGCCGGGTCATGGCCGGGAAGACCGCGCAAAAGCCCTCGCAGTAGCGGCAGGCATTGCAGATCTGCATCTGGCGCGCCACCTCGGCCTCGGCGCCACCCCCAATCCCGCCTTCGGCCAGGGCCACGGCCTCGCGGGCGAGCGCTTCAAGCTGCTGCATGGGCAGCCTCCTTGCGCGCGGCAGCCGCCGCCTGCGTGCCGGCGATGCGGCCGAAGGCCGTACCGATGCTCATGCCCACGCCGGCCGTGTAGCCCTTGCCCAGCACATTGCCGGCCATCATTTCGCCGGCGACAAAGAGATTGTCCGAGGGCTGCCCGCCGAAGCGCACGGCCGCGGTCTCGTCGGTCTTGAGGCCCAGATAGGTGAAGGTGATGCCGGGCCGCAGCGCATAGCCGTAGAAAGGCGCGGTGTCGATCGGCCGGGCCCAGTGGGTCTTGGCCGGCGACAGGCCCTCGGTATGGCAGTCGTCCAGCACCGTGTGGTCGAAGCTGCCGGGCCGGCAGGCGGCGTTGAAGTCGTTCATCGTCTGCATGAAAGTGGTTTCGTCCAGGCCGAGCTGGCGCGCCATCTCGGGCAGCGTGTTGGCCTTCACGCCGGGGAAGACCGGCGGCATGAAGCGGCCGATGGCCTTGCTGTCGATGATGCAAAAGCCGGTCTGGCCAGGCTGCTGGGCCACCAGGCGGCCCCAGATCGCATAGCGCTTGGGCCAGAAGTCCTCACCCTCGTCGTAGAAGCGCTTTCCTTCGCGGTTGAGCATCACGCCCAGCGAGACGCAGTCCACCCGGGTGCAGATGCCGCCGTCGTACAGCGGGGCGCGCGCATCGATGGCCACGCAATGGCCTTGCGAGGGGTCGCCGATGGTGTCGGCGCCGGCGTCCATCATGGCCTTGAGCAACACCCCGCGGTTGAAGCGCGTGCCACGGATCAGGAAGTTGTCGGCCGGCCATTCGCCGCGCTCGTTCTGGCCCCAGGCCTCGCGCAGCCATTCGCGGTTGGACTCGAAGCCGCCGGCCGCCAGCACGCAGGTCTTGGCCTCGATGCGTTCGCTGCCGATGTGCGCGGCGATGAAACGGCCATCGCGGACCTCCAGGCTGTCGACGGTGGCGCCGTAGCGCACCTGCACGCCCAGGGCCTGAGCACTGCGGTAGTAGGCGTTGACCAGGGCCTTGCCGCCGCCCATGAAGAAGGCATTGGTGCGCGACAGGTGCAGGGTGCCGGCCAGCGAGGGCTGGAAATGCACGCCGTGCCTGCGCATCCAGTCGCGGCAGCTGGACGAGGCGCGAATCACCAGCCGGGCCAGCTTCTCGTCGGTGGCGCCGCCGGTCACCTTGAGCAGGTCCTGCCAGAACTCTTCTTCGGGATAGGCTTCCAGCAGCACATCCTGCGGCGCATCGTGCATGCAGCGCAGGTTGCGGGTGTGCTGCGAATTGCCGCCGCGCCACTCTTTGGGAGCCGACTCCAGCAGCAGCACGCTGGCGCCCGCCTCGCGCGCCATCAGCGCGGCGCACAGCGCGGCATTGCCGCCGCCAATCACCAGGACATCGATCATGGGCGCGACTCTAGGCCGCAACGCGGGCGCAGGGAAGCCTGCGCCGCTCACTGGGGTATCACGAATCGTGATGGCTGAGTTTGGCCCCAGCCCAGCGGCCGGTGCGCACCAGCTCGCGCGCCAGCCCAGCCAGCACCACCCGCACGGCCAGCGCCGCCGGTGACAGCTCGTCATCGGACAGGCTGCACAGCGAGTTCAGGCGCCGTGCCTGGGCATCGCCAATCTCCGACATGCGAAAGCGCTCGGCCGCGTCGGCAAAGCGGCCGATGGCGGCCCAGGGCTGCAGCGTGCAGCCCAGGCCGGCGTCCACCGCGTCCATCAGCATGGCCAGGGAGTCGATCTCCGAGGCCAGAGTGGGCTTGAAACGGGCCCGCGCGAACGCCGCATCCAGCGTGCTGCGCAGGCCATGGGGGCCGCTGGGCAGGATCAGCGGCAGGCCCTTGAGCTGGGCCAGCCGGGTGCGCGCCGGCAGCTCGCGCGCCGGATGGCGGGCCGACTGGATCAGGAACAGCTTTTCCTCCAGCAGCGGCGTCACGCTCCAGCGCCGCGCCGGATGGGTGTCGAACAGCACGGCCAGGTCGAGCTGGCGCGCGTTGAGCATGGTCGACAGATGGCCCGACAGGCTCTCCACCATGTGCAGGCGCACGTCGGGATAGCGCTCGTTCATGGCCTGCATCAGCGGCAGGCCCAGCACCGAGGCCGTGGTCGGCGCCAGACCGACCGTGACACTGCCGGACAGCCGCGCCTGCTGGGCCACGCGGCTGGCCTGTTCGGCATGGCGCAGGCTCAGCTGGGCTTCGCGGAAAAAGGCCAGGCCGGCCTCGGTGGGCGTGACGCCCTTGGCGCTGCGTTGCAGGAGGCGCGTTGACAGCTCGCCTTCGAGCCGGCTGATCTGCTGGCTCAGGGCCGACTGCACCACGCCCAGGTCGATCGCGGCGCGGCTCATGCTGCCCATCTCGACGACGCGAACGAAATAGCGTAGCTGGCGTAACTCCATGCGGGCGAGGTTACACCGCTGCGCAGGCCGCTACTTCGCGCAGCGCCCCGACAGCGCGCGCAACGCCAGACCGGGCGCGGCCAGCAGGCCGCCGACGGCGGGTGTGCCTTCGGGCGCATGCAGGCAGTCGTCGACACCCGCGCCCTCGATGCCCTGGGCCAAAGGGTCCTTGCGGTTGCGGCGCAGCTGCTCGTTCGCCATCTCCGCCAGGCTGCGCTGCTGGTTGCGGTAAGGGCCGGGGTGCGGCGCGATCAGGGGCGGGATGGGCGGGATCACCACCGGTGGCCGGGCCACGGGCGGCGTGGCAGGCGCAACAGCCGGCGCGCCCCAGCCCGGCGGCGCCGGCACCAGCACCGGTGTGGCGCTGCCGGCCGCCGGCGAGCCGGCCGGCACAGGCACATCGAGCACCGGGCCTTGCAAGCGTTGCACCGGTGCGGGTGCCGGAGGCGCCGGCGGCGCGGGAGCTGGCGCCGGCGGGGCCGGTGATGCAGGTGCAGGTGACGCCACCGGGGCGGGCGGCGCGGGCACAGGCGCTGGTGCGGGTTCGGTCACAGGCGCGGGCGCTGTTGCCGGCGCAGGAACCGGCGCCGGTGTGGGAACGGGGGCCGGCGCTGGAACGGGCGCAGGTGCGGGCACCGGCACAGGAGCAGGCGGTGGCGCCTCCTCGGGGACGGGCGTGGGCGCAGGCGGGGCGGGCGCCACGGGCACAGGCGCCGGGGGCACCGGCACAGGCAGAGGCGGCGACGCCTCCCTGGGCGGCTGGGGCGCGGGTGCTTCGGCCGGCGCGGGCCGCGGCGCCGGGCTGGGCACCTGCACCGTGTCGGGCAGTTGCGTGGTGGTTTTCAACGGCACGCTGGACTCCGGCACCTTGGAAAACACAGACAGGTTGTCGGTGGAGCGCAGCGCCACCTGGGGCCGCGGCGTGATGGCGCGGCTGGCGTCTGCCCCCGGGCTGATCGCCTGCACGTACTGCACCACCACATAGCGAATGGCCTGCTGCACCGGCGAGTACTGCAGCAGCAGCCATAGCAGGCCCACATGCAGCGCGCCGGCCGTGGCCAGCGCCGCGGGCGACAGGCGTTGCGGCGGCAGGGCGGGTGGAGTGGGCCGGTCAAGCATGGGGGCAAGCTTCCCTTGGGATAATCGCACACATGGATCTCAAGCAACGTGTCGTCGTCGGGTTGAGCGGAGGGGTGGACTCCGCGGTGACCGCGCACCTGCTCAAACAGCAGGGCCATGAGGTGGTCGGCATCTTCATGAAGAACTGGGAAGACGATGACGACAGCGAATACTGCTCGTCCAACGTCGACTTCGTGGATGCCGCCAGCGTGGCCGACGTGCTGGGCATCGAGATCGAGCATGTCAACTTCGCCGCCGATTACAAGGACCGCGTCTTTGCCGAGTTCCTGCGCGAGTACCAGGCCGGCCGCACGCCCAACCCCGACGTGCTGTGCAACGCCGAGATCAAGTTCAAGGCTTTCCTGGACCACGCCATGCGGCTGGGCGCTGAAAAGATCGCGACGGGTCACTATGCGCGGGTGCGCGAGCGCGAGGGAAGATTCGAGCTGCTCAAGGGCCTGGACGAAACCAAGGACCAGAGCTACTTCCTGCACCGCCTGACCCAGGCGCAATTGAGCAAGACGCTGTTCCCCGTGGGTGAGCTGCGCAAGACCGAGGTGCGGCGCATCGCCGAAGAGATCGGCCTGCCCAATGCCAAGAAGAAGGACTCCACCGGCATCTGCTTCATCGGCGAGCGGCCGTTTCGCGAATTCCTCAACCGCTACATCCAAAAAGAGCCCGGCGCCATCAAGGACGAGCGCGGCCGCACCCTGGGCCAGCACCAGGGCCTGAGCTTCTACACCCTGGGCCAGCGCCAGGGCCTGGGCATAGGCGGGGTGAAAGCCAAGGGAGCACAGCGTGGCGCGGGCGATCACGCGCCCTGGTTCGTCGCGCGCAAGGACATGGAGAGCAACACTTTGTGGGTGGTGCAAGGCCATGACCATCCCTGGCTGCAGTCGCTGGCGCTCGATGCCGACGACGTGAGCTGGACCGCGGGCGTTGCACCGCGTGAAGGCAACTACGCTGCCAAGACGCGCTACCGCCAGACCGATGCCGCCTGCATCTTGGCGCCCAACGCCAACGGGGCTTTCCATCTGGACTTCAGCGATGCCCAGTGGGCCGTCACGCCGGGCCAGTCGGCCGTGCTCTATGACGGCGAGATCTGCCTGGGTGGCGGCGTGATTTCGGGCAAAACAGGGCTCTAGCCCCCGGCAAGCCTGCCTGAGAAGCTATCAAATCAGGAGCGTCTCACTCGGGCAGGCCGCCCAGCCCGTACATGATTTCCAGCATGGGACTGGGCTTGCCCATGGCGGCGAACCAGCGGGCGTACAGCTCGGGCAGGGCCGGGCTCTGGAAGATTTGCGACAGCGCCGCATTGACCGCCTGCTGCAGGGCCCAGTCGCCGCGCGGCAGCACGATGGCATAGGGTTCGTAGGACAGGGCATCGACCATCAGCGCCAGCCCCGCCGGGTTCTTCGAGGCGGCAGCCAGCCCCATCAGCAGCACCCTGTCGCTGGCAAAGGCGTCGATGGCGCCGGACTCCAGCTGCGCCAGTCCTTCCTCGCGTGTCTTGACCGGCACGACGGTGGCCGTCACGACCAGCGCCTTCAGCGCACGGTCCAGGGCGCGCTCGTTGCTGGTGCCGGCGATGACGCCGATTTTCTTGCCGGCCAGCGCGCTCAGCGAGTAGCCGCCCGTGGCGCTGCGCACCAGCAGGCCTGTGCCGTCGAGGAAGGTGAGCGAGGAAAAGCCGACTTCCTTCATCCGGCCCAGGGTCACCGTGGAGGCGCCGCATTCCATGTCGGCCTGGCCATTGGCCACGGTGGTGAAGCGGGTCTGCGTGCTCACCGCCACCCACTTGATCTGCAGATCGGGCACGCCGATCTGGCGCCCGATGGCGCCGGCGGCCGTGCGGCACAGTTCCACCATGTAGCCGGCCGGCTGCTTGTCGCTGCCTTCATAGGAGAAGGGCGCGGCGTCCTGGCGGTAGGCCAGCGCGATGCTGCGGCTGTCCTGGATCTTCTTCAGGCGGCTCTCCGCCGGTGCGGCGCCGGTCTGGGCCAGGGACACCAGGGGCACAAGGCACAGTGCGGCGAGCAGGAGGATGTGTTTTCGCATGGCAGGACTGTCGCCCCATGCCGGACCCCGAAACATTGGACGAAAGGCCTAGGCAGGCCGCGCCTGTTGCGATGGCTGCTGCAGCCGCGCGATTTGCCGGTCCTGCAGCCGCGCGAACAGCAGCAGCGCGCTGACGGCGCCGAGGAAGGCGCAGAACATGTCCGACTGCGTGTCCCAGGGATCGCCCTGGGTGCCCAGGAATTCGTCTGCGCCCTGGCCCAGCGCCAGGGCCGCGGCCCATTCGATCAGCTCGTACCAGGCGCTGATGGCCATCACCACGCAGACCACCAGAAAGGCCAGCATGCGGCGCCCGCTCACGCTGGCGGTGCGCAGCAGGATCTCGCGCGCCACCAGGGCCGGCACGAAGCCCTGGAAGAAGTGGCCCAGCTTGTCATAGGGGTTGCGCTGCAGGCCCAATAGCTGTTGCACCTCGAAGCCCGCCGGCACGCGCGCATAGGTGTAGGCCCCGCCGACCATCAGCACGATGCAGTGCAGGAAGATGCACACATACAGCAGCGTGGTCAGCGGGAAGCGCTCATAGGTCAAAGCGAGCAAGGGCAGCGCGATCAGCACCGGCAGCACCTCCAGCAGCCAGGTGCCGCGCTCGTAAGGGTGCAGGCCCGAGACAAGCAGCAGGCCGGCCAGGATGGCGGCGGCGATGAGCAGCGGTGCGGTGCGCGGTGATTGCATTCAGGTTTCCTGTGGGCGGTGGATCAGGCCGGCTGGCGCGCGTAGCTCACGGTGAGCATTTCCCACTGGTGGCCATCGGGCTGGTTCCAGTAGACCATGCGTCCGCCCCAGTCCCTGCCCACCTGCATGTCCACCGGGCCACGCACGGTGCTGCGCCAGGGGATGGCGGCGGCCTGCAGGCGGCCCAGGATGGCGTCGAAGTCCTGCTCGCTGACGCGAAAGCAGAAGTGATAGACCTCGAAGGGCTCGTCAGTCTCGATGAAGCCCAGCGTCAGGCCGGCGTTCACATACACAGGGGAGAAAGGGCCCGGTCCGGTCTCCGACCAGGGCACGTCCAGCAACTGCGCCAGCAATCTGGCCGAGGCCAGCTTGTGGCGCGAGGGGACGATGGTGTGGTCCAGCTCGATCGCCATGCGCACTCCGGCCGCTCTCCTTTTGAGAGCGGCTCAAGCTTGCTTCATGCGGGCTCGGGCCATTATTCTTCTTGAACTCAGAATGGAATGTCGTCGTCCATGTCGTCGAAGCCCGAGGAGGGCTTGGACGCGGCAGGCGCCGGGCGTTGGGCCGGAGCCTGTGCCGGGGGGCGCGCAGCAGCGGGCGCCGGGGCGCGGCGCTGGTAGCCGGCACCGCCGCCACCACCACCGCCCTCTTCGTCGCCGCCGCCGGGGCCGCCCATGCCCTGGCGCGCGCCGAGCAGCTGCATTTCACTGGCGACGATGTCGGTGGCGTTCTTCTCGATGCCGTCCTTGTCGGTGTACTTGCGGTAGGTCAGGCGGCCTTCGATGTAGATCGGGCTGCCCTTCTTCACGTACTCGCCCACGATCTCGGCCAGGCGCTCGAAGAAGGTGACGCGGTGCCATTGCGTCTCTTCGACCATTTCGCCGGAGGTGCGGTCCTTGCGGCGGCTGGTGGTGGCGATGCTGACGTTGGCCACCGCCTGGCCCGAGGGCAGGTAGCGGATTTCGGGGTCGCGGCCGCAGTTGCCGACCAGGATGACTTTGTTGACGGATGCCATGGCTTGTTCCTCTCGAATCTCGGGTCTATGGGACGATTATGTCGCCTGTGCCTCGTTGGCCAGAACCTCCTCGGCCGATTTGGGCGGCGCGGGCGCGCGCATGGGCCAGGCCACCACCAGCCAGAGGAACATCAAACCGGCACAGGCGGCGAACAGGCCCTGCATCCCAACGTTCTTGGCCAGCCAACCGCCGACCGCCCCGCCTGCGAAGAAACCCAGGGATTGCAAGGTGTTGTAGACGCCCAGGGCGGCGCCGCGGGCGTGCGGCGGGGCCACGCGCGAGGCGATGCTCGGCTGGGTGGCCTCCAGCACGTTGAAGCCGCAAAAGAACACGAACAGCAGCAGGGCCAGCGCGACCACGCCGGGCTGGGGCGCCACCAGCAGCAGGCCCAGCTGCACCAGGGCCACCAGGCCGATCGCCACCAGGAAGACGGCGCGCAGGTAGCCGCGCCGCTCCAGCGGGAACACCGTCAGGCCCATGACCAGGAAAGAGGCCAGCACGCCCGGCAGGTAGACCTTCCAGTGGTCGGCCTTGTCCAGGCCGGCCTGCACCAGCAGGGCCGGCACGGCCACCCACATGGCCAGTTGCACCGCATGCAGGACGAAGACGCCCACGTCCAGCCGCAGCAGGGCCGGGTGGCGCAGCACCTCGGACAGCTTGCCGCGCGGGGCATTTTGGGGCTGGGCCGGCGCCGGCGGCGTCCACCAGACCACCACGGCGATGCAGCCCAGGGCCAGCCCACCGGTGACGGCAAACAGGCCCGACAGGCCGATCTGCGCCGCCAGCAGGGGCGCCGCCACCAGGGACAGGGCGAACATCAGGCCGATGCTGGCGCCCACCAGGGCCATGGCCTTGGTCCGCACCGCGTCGCGGGTCTGGTCGGCCAGCAAGGCCGTGACGGCGGCCGAGACGGCGCCGGCGCCCTGCAAGGCCCGGCCGGCGATCAGCCAGCCCAGGCTGTCGGCGGCGGCGGCCATGAAGCTGCCGGCCGCGAACACCAGCAGGCCGGCGACGATGACCCGCTTGCGGCCCAGCCGGTCCGAGGCCATGCCAAAGGGGATCTGCAGCAGGCCCTGGGTCAGTCCGTAAATGCCCATGGCCAGGCCGACCAGGGCCGGGTCGCCGCCACCGGGGTAGCGGGCGGCTTCCAGGGCGAACACCGGCAGCACCAGAAAGAGGCCCAGCATGCGGGCGGCAAAGACGGTGGCCAGCGAGCCGCTGGCACGGCGCTCGGCGGCGCTCATGCGGCTGGGATCGGCGAAAACTGGGGGTTGGGTCACGGAACTGTCAGCAGGCAAGGGACGGGCCGGCGAAAAGCGCCGGCGAGGCCTGCATTGTCCGGTATTCCAGGGCCCCGGCCTTGGCCGGCCCGGGCTTGCCGGTCTATCATGTCCGGTTTCCCTGAGTGGTCCCGCATTGAACTCTCCCGACGGCAAGTATTTGGAGCACGGCGAAGGTGGCAAGTACCTCGCCACGGCGCTCCAGCACCAGCGGATCGCGATCCGAGGGGCGCGCACCCACAATCTCAAGAACATCGACCTGGACATCCCGCGCAACCAGCTGGTGGTGATCACCGGGCTGTCGGGATCGGGCAAGTCGTCCCTGGCCTTCGACACCCTGTATGCCGAGGGCCAGCGCCGCTACGTGGAAAGCCTGTCGGCTTATGCCCGGCAGTTCCTGCAGCTGATGGACAAGCCCGACGTGGACGTCATCGAAGGCCTGTCGCCGGCGATTTCCATCGAGCAGAAGGCCACCAGCCACAACCCGCGCTCCACCGTCGGCACGGTCACCGAGATCCACGACTACCTGCGCCTGCTGTTCGCCCGCGCCGGCACGCCCTACTGCCCCGAGCACAACATCCCCCTGGCCTCGCAGACTGTCTCGCAGATGGTCGACGCCGTGCTGGCCCTGCCGCAGGACACCCGCATCATGGTGCTGGCGCCGGTGGCGCGCGAGCGCAAGGGCGAGTTCGTCGAAGTCTTCGCCGAGATGCAGGCCAAGGGTTATGTGCGCTTTCGCGTCGGCGGCCAGCTCCATGAGTTCGACGACCTGCCCAAGCTGAAAAAGACCGAGAAGCACGACATCGACGTGGTGATCGACAGGCTCAAGGTGCGGCCGGACATGCAGCAGCGCCTGGCCGAGAGCTTTGAGGCGGCGCTGCGCCTGGCCGACGGACGCGCCATTGCGATGGAGATGGATGGCGGGCAAGAGCACCTCTTCAACGCCAAATTCGCCTGCCCCATCTGCAACTGGTCCATCGCCGAACTCGAGCCGCGCCTGTTCTCCTTCAACTCGCCGGTGGGCGCCTGCCCCTCCTGCGACGGCCTGGGCCACATGGAGTTCTTCGATCCCACGCGGGTCGTGGCCTTTCCCTCGCTGTCGCTGGGCAGCGGCGCCATCAAGGGCTGGGACCGCCGCAACGGCTACTACTTCAGCCTGCTCGAAAGCCTGGCCAAGCACTACAAGTTCAGCATCGACACACCCTTCGAGGAACTCGAGCTGCCAGTGCAAAGCGCAGTGCTGCACGGCTCGGGCGAAGAGGAGATCAAGTTCAGCTATGTCATGGACTCAGGCAACTTCGCCGGCAAAAAGCTCAACAAGAAGCACCCCTTCGAGGGCATCATTCCCAACATGGCGCGGCGCTACCGCGAGACCGATTCGGTCGCGGTGCGCGAAGAGCTGGCGCGCTACCGCAGCATGCAGTCCTGCCCCGACTGCGGCGGCACACGGCTGCGCAGCGAGGCCCGCCACGTGCGCATCGGCGAGGGCGAGCAGTCCCGGGCCATCTATGAGATCAGCCACGACACGCTGCGCGACGCGCTGGCCTATTTCAGCGGCCTGAAGCTGCAGGGCGCCAAGGCCGAGATCGCCGACAAGGTGGTGCGCGAGATCGGCCTGCGCCTGAAATTTCTCAACGACGTCGGCCTCAATTACCTCAGCCTGGACCGCAGCGCCGAGACCCTCTCGGGCGGTGAAGCGCAACGCATCCGCCTGGCCAGCCAGATCGGCTCGGGCCTGACCGGCGTGATGTATGTGCTGGACGAGCCCAGCATCGGCCTGCACCAGCGCGACAACGACCGCCTGATCGACACCCTGCGGCACCTGCGCGACATCGGCAACAGCGTGATCGTGGTCGAGCACGACGAGGACATGATCCGCGCCGCCGACCACGTGATCGACATGGGGCCGGGCGCCGGCATCCACGGCGGCCGCATCATGGCCCAGGGCACCTACCAGCAGGTGCTGGACACGCCCGGCTCGCTGACCGGCCAGTACCTGTCGGGCGCGAAGAAGATCGAGGTGCCGGTGCACCGCACGGCCTGGCTGCCGGTGCTGCAGGGCGCCGAGGTCTACACGCCCAAGCCCTCGCGCTTCGCGCCCAGCCCCGCGGCGGAGCGGCGCGCCGCGCGCGAGGCAGCGCACCGCGCCAGCCTGGGCAAGCTGCAGGAGATCCGCATCGTCGGCGCCAGCGGCAACAACCTCAAGAAGGTCAATGTGGGCTTTCCGGTGGGCCTGCTCACCTGCGTGACCGGCGTCTCCGGATCGGGCAAGTCCACCCTGGTCAACGACACGCTCTACACCGCCGTCGCCCGCACGCTCTACCGCGCGCACGAAGAGCCGGCGGCCCACGAGGCCATCGAAGGCATCGAGCATTTCGACAAGGTCATCAACGTCGACCAGTCGCCCATCGGCCGCACGCCGCGCAGCAACCCGGCCACCTACACCGGCCTGTTCACGCCGATCCGCGAGCTGATGGCCGAGGTCAACACCGCCAAGGAGCGCGGCTACGGCCCCGGCCGCTTCAGCTTCAACGTGGCGGGCGGCCGCTGCGAGGCCTGCCAGGGCGACGGCGTGGTCAAGGTGGAGATGCACTTCCTGCCCGATGTCTATGTGCCCTGCGACGTCTGCAACGGCCAGCGCTACAACCGCGAAACCCTGGAAGTGCAGTGGAAGGGCAAGAACATCGCCCAGATCCTGGATATGACGGTGGAGGACGCGTCCAAGTTTCTCGAAGCCGTGCCGACCATTTCGCGCAAGCTGCACACGCTGCTGGACGTGGGCCTGAGCTACATCAAGCTGGGCCAGTCGGCGACCACGCTCTCGGGCGGTGAGGCGCAGCGCGTCAAGCTGGCGCTGGAGCTGTCCAAGCGCGACACCGGCCGCACGCTCTACATCCTGGACGAACCCACCACCGGCCTGCACTTCGCCGACATCGCCCTGCTGCTGAAGGTGCTGCACCAGCTGCGCGACGCCGGCAACACCATCGTGGTCATCGAGCACAACCTGGATGTCATCAAGACCGCCGACTGGGTGATCGACATGGGCCCGGAAGGCGGCGCCGGCGGCGGCACCGTGGTCGGCATGGGCACGCCCGAAGACATCGCCGCCAATCCGGACAGCCACACCGGCCGCTACCTGCAGCGGCTGCTGACGTGATGCCCTTCGCAGCGCGGCGCTAGGCCGGCCGGGCCGCCTGCAACAGATCCCGCGTCTGCAGGGTCACACCACGCGCAGCTTGCGCAAAGTCGTCACCGGACGACGCATAGAGGATGGCGCGCGAGGAGCTGACGACGATGGGGCCATCGGCGCGCCAGCCCGCTTTGACCGTCGCCACCGCATCGCCGCCTTGCGCGCCGACACCGGGGATGAGCAGGGGCACGGTGGGTGCAAGCTGGCGCACGCGCTCGATCTCCGCCGGGTAGGTGGCACCCACCACCAGGCCCAGCTGGCCGTTGAGGTTCCAGGGGCCTTGCGCGAGTTGCGCCACATGCTCGTACAGCAGCGGCTCGCCGGGGACGGACGACAGGCGCTGGTTTTGCAGGTCGTCGCCGCCGGGGTTGGAGGTGCGGCACAGGAGGAAGGCGCCCTTGCCCTGAAACTTCAGATACGGCTGGACCGAGTCGAAGCCCATGAAGGGTGAGAGCGTGACGGCATCGGCGCCATAGCGCTCGAAGGCTTCACGTGCGTACTGCTCCGCGGTGGAGCCGATGTCGCCGCGCTTGGCATCCAGGATCACCGGCACGTTGGTGTTGCGCCGCATGTGCTCCATCAGCTTTTCCAGCTGGTCCTCGGCGCGCAAGGCGGCGAAGTAGGCGATCTGCGGTTTGAAGGCGATGGCCAGGTCGGCAGTGGCATCGACGATGCGGGCGCAGAAGTCGTAGATCTTGCCGACATCGCCACGCAGGCCGGCAGGAAAGCGCGTGGGCTCGGGATCCAGGCCCACACAGAGCATGGAGCCATTGCGTTGCTGTGCGGCCAGCAGCATCTCGATGAAGGTCATGGCCCCGATTGTAAAGAGGGCCCCGGCGGCGGGCACAATCGCAGGCCCATGCACCAGCTCACGCCGCGCCAGATCGTCCTGCTCGTCCTGCTCACCGTCGTCTGGGGCGTCAACTGGCCAGTGATGAAGCTGGGCGTGACGCAGTATCCGGCCCTGAGCTTTCGCGCCCTGTCCATGCTGATGGGTCTGCCTGTGCTGGCGCTGGGGCTGGTGGTGCTCAAGGTGCCGTTTCGCCTGCCGCGCAAGGACTGGCCCGAGCTGTTGCTGCTGGCCACCACCAACATGTTCGTCTGGCACGTCTGCATCATCCTGGCGGTGCGCACCCTGTCGAGCGGGCGCGCCGCCATCCTGGGCTACACCATGCCGATTTTCTCGGCGCTGATCGGCGCGCTGTTCTTCTGCGCCGTGCTGGCACGGCGCGCCTGGCTGGGCGTGGGCGCGGCGGCCCTGGGCGTGCTGCTGCTGCTGTGGCACGAGTTCAGCCAGCTGGCGGGCCGGCCCGGCGGCGTGGCCCTGGCCCTGTTGGGCGCAGCCGCCTGGGCGCTGGGCACGCAGCTGCTGCGGCGCACGCGCATCGCGGCGGCGACGCTGACCATCGCGTTCTGGATGACGGCGCTGACCACCGTCGTCATGTGCGTCCTGGCCACGGTCTTCGAACGCGATCAATGGGCCATGCCGAACTTCACGGCCTGGTGGACCATGGTGTTCAACGCGCTGCTGATCTTCGGCTTCGCCCATGCGGCCTGGTTCTCGCTGGCACGCTCATTGCCGCCGGTGGCCTCCACGCTCAGTGTGATGTTCATTCCAGTGCTGGGCGTCTTCAGCGGCGCCGCGTGGCTGGGCGAGTCCGTCCACTGGCAGGACTGGACCGCCGTGGCGCTGATGGTCGCGGCCATCGCGTCCGTGCTCTGGCCTGCGCGGCCGGCACACGCCTGACCCCCTTGGGCAGCAAGACCCCCTTCGGCAGCAAACGGAAAAACTTGATAGGGCGCTGCGCTAACGCCCTTACGCAAGCTACGCAGGCCCTCTAGTCGAAGCGCCTAGAGCGCACGCGCCTTTCGCTTAACGCGCGAATCACCCCCGCTGGTCTCATCAATCCATGCCTCAACGCATGGTGCGACGGGGCCAGTTTTCCGGGTGATTGTCATGATTTTTTCCAACCTCCGCGCGAGTGTGCCGGCCAGCGAAATGGCCCCCTCGTCGCAAGCGCTGTACCACTGCGCATGCTCGGCCTGCGCAGGCTCATCGGATGATGCAGGCCAGGGCGGATCGCTGCCCGGCCAGGACCTGACGGCGGTGGCCTCGGGCGGCCGCGTCGATGCAACCGCTGCGCTGCTGGCAGGCACCCGCTGGGACTCGGGCACGACCGGCAAGACCGTGATCAGCTACTCGTTCGCCACCGCCGCCTCGCAGTACCTGGACCAGGAGTGGATGTTCAGCGCCAGCCTGTCGGCGTTCTCGGCCGCCGACCAGGCCACCACGCGCGCCGTCCTCAAATCCATCGAGGCGGTCTGCAACGTGCAGTTTGTTGAAGTGGCCGACAGCGGCGCCGATGCCGGCGTGGTGCGCTATGCCTACTCGGCCTACCCCAATGCCATGGGCTACGCCGGCTACGCCTTCTTCCCCGACAACAGCACCACCGGTGGCAATGTCTGGATCGGCGCGGCCCAGGCCAGCGCGGATTGGGCCTACTACCGGCCCAACCTGATCCTGCACGAGACCCTGCACGCGATCGGGCTCAAGCACCCCTTCGACGGTGCGGCCGTGCTGCCCGCCGAGAGCAACACCATCCCGAACACGGTCATGAGCTACTCGCCCGCCGCCGGTGCCTCCAGCGGCTCCCTGTCGCGCTACCCGGGCGAGCCCATGGAGCTGGACGTGCTGGCGCTGCAGGCGCTGTATGGCGCGGCCACCAACAACACAGACAACACGGTCTACAACCTGGCCGACGCCGCGTTCAAGAATTTCCGTGTGCTGTGGGACACAGCCGGCACCGACACGCTCGACGCCAGCGCATGCAAGAAGGCAGTGCAGCTGGACCTGGCCAGCGGCGCGCACAGCGACGTGGGCAGCAGCATCACGGCGTACTCGTATTTCGGCACCGGGGCAGGCCGCAACTACGTCAGCAGCAGCTACACCGACACCCTGACGATCGCGTCGGGCAGCGTCATCGAGAACGCCACCGGCTCGGCCTATGCCGATCTGCTGCTGGGCAATGACGGCGACAACATCCTCAGTGGCGGCAGCGGCAACGACGTGATCGACGGCCGTGGCGGCAACGACCAGCTGTTCGGCGGCAAAGGCAACGACATCATCCGCGTGACCATCGGCAACAAGCAGATCGACGGTGGCGACGGAGACGACACGGTGGCCTTCTCCGGCAGCGTCAATGAATTCTCGGTTACCCAAAGCGCCGGCATCTACACGGTCAACCGCCTGTCCAACCCAACCAGCGTGATCACGTTGCGCAGCGTCGAACACCTGGCGTTCTCCGATATCAACGTGGCGCCGCAGCAGGCCTTGAACACGGCCACGACCGAAGCCTTGACCGGTCAGGCCTTCCGCCTCTACAAGGCCGCGCTCAACCGGCTGCCGGACAAGTCCGGCCTGGAGTTCCAGGCCGATGCGCTGAAAAGCGGCTTGTCGCTGGCCCAGCTGGCCGGCAACTTCATGGCCAGCCCGGAATTCACCACGCGCTTCAACGTGGCGGAGAACAGCAGATTCGTCACCCTGCTGTACAACAACGTGCTGGGACGCGCGCCGGAGGCGCCTGGCCTGCAATACCACCTGAGCCATCTGGACAGCGAACTCACGCGTGCCCAGCTGCTGGTGAACTTTTCCGAGTCGCCCGAGAACCAGGCGGCGGTGGTGGTGGGCGTCGGCGGGGTCTGGCCGACGTTGTGACCTAGCGACGCGCGATGGCCTGCTGGTACAGGCCGCGCACCTTGGGCACATTGGCGCGCAGGCGCTCGATGCGGTCCGGCCCCTGCGGATGGGTGGACAGGAAGCCTGGGCCACCTCCGCCGCCCGAGGCCCGGCCCATCTTTTCCCACAGCGTGATGGAGGCATCGGGGTTGTAGCCGCCGCGTGCGGCCAGCTCCAGGCCGACGAGGTCGGCCTCGACCTCGTCCTCGCGGCTGAACTTGAGGGTCAGCAACTGCGTGCCCACATTGGCCGCCAGGTCGCCCAGCTGGCCCAGGCCGAACAGCTGCGCGCCGATCGATAACAAGGCACCCGTGCCCTGGCTCTTGGCGATGCGTGCACGCGCGTGCTCGCGCAGGGCGTGGGCCATCTCGTGGCCCATCACCATCGCCGCCTCGTCGTCACTGAGCTTGAGCTGGTCCAGGATGCCGGTGTAGAAGGCGATCTTGCCGCCGGGCATGCAAAAGGCGTTGATCTGCTTGCTGCCGATCAGGTTGACCTCCCAGCGCCACTGGCGGGAGCGGTCGTTCCACTGCGCGCTCTGCGGAATCAGCCGGCCGGCGATGGCGCGCAACCGCTGCAGCTGCGCATGGCCCTCGGGCGCCAGCGCACCCTGCTGGCGCGCCTGCGCCAGCATCTTGGCGTATTCCTGGGTGGACGCGGCCTCGATCTCGTCGGCCGGCACCAGGCTGCGCAGCCTGGAAGCTTCACCGACATTCACCTGGGCCAGCACCGGCGTGGCGGCCGCAGCGGCCGCCGCGAGCAGAAAACCGCGTCGGGGCATCCAGGCTGATGAGGCGGAGGGGCAGGACAGGCACATGGGCCCATGATAATGAGCCACCCGAGCGCCCATGTCAGACAACACCACCTCCGCACACCAGCCGCCGCCGCGCGCCAGCGCCGTCCCCACCTGGGGCCAGACCTTGCGGGTCTACCGGGAGCCGGCCACCCTGCGCATGCTGTTCCTGGGCTTTTCCGCCGGCCTGCCCCTGCTTCTGGTGCTGGGCACCCTGAGTTTCTGGCTGCGCGAGGCGGGCGTGGACCGCACCACCATCGGCAAGCTGTCCTGGGTGGGGCTGGCCTATGGCTTCAAGTGGGCCTGGGCTCCACTGGTCGACCGCCTGCCCCTGCCCTTGCTGACCCGCTGGCTGGGCCGGCGCCGCAGCTGGCTGCTGGTGTCGCAGCTGGCCATTGCCGCCGGCCTGGTGGGAATGGCGCTGAGCGACCCCAAGCTCGCACTCAACACCATCGTCTGGTGCGCCCTGGCCGTGGCCTTCGGCTCGGCCACGCAGGACATCGCACTGGACGCCTTTCGCATCGAGTCGGCCGACATGCGCCGCCAGGCGGCGCTGGCCGCGGCCTACCAGACGGGCTACCGCATGGCCATGATCTGGGCCGGCGCCGGCGTGCTGTGGATCGCCGCTTGGGCCGAGCTGCCCGGCCAGGCGGGCTATCAGCAGGGCGCCTGGCAGGCGGCCTATCTGGTGATGGCGGCCTCGATGGCCGTGGGCGTGCTCACCGTGCTGCTGTCGCCCGAGCCGGCGCGGCGCGAACTGCCGCCGGCGAAGAACGCCGCCGACTGGCTGCGCAGCGCCCTGGTCGAACCCTTCGCCGACTTCCTGCGCCGCTACCGCTGGCAGGCAGCGCTGGTGCTGGGCCTGATCGCGGTCTACCGCATCAGCGACGTGGTGATGGGCATCATGGCCAACCCTTTTTACGTCGACATGGGTTTCACCAAGACCGAGGTGGCCAATGTCACCAAGGTCTACGGCGTCATCATGACCCTGGCCGGCGCCTTCCTGGGCGGCGTGCTGGCCCTGCGCGTGGGCGTGATGCGGGTGCTGATGCTGGGCGCCATCCTCAGCGCCGCCAGCAACCTGCTGTTCGCCTGGCTGGGCACACGCGGCCACGATGTGGGGGCTCTGGTCTTCGTCATCTCGGCCGACAACCTGGCCTCGGGCATCGCCTCGGCGGCCTTCATCGCCTACCTGTCGGGCCTCACCAACGTCAGCTACTCGGCGACGCAGTACGCCTTGTTCAGCTCGTTGATGCTGCTGCTGCCCAAGTTCCTGGCCGGTTATTCGGGCCAGTATGTGGACGCCTACGGCTACGCCAGCTTCTTCACCAGCACCGCCTGCCTGGGCCTGCCCGTGCTGCTGCTGGTCTGGCTCGCTTCCAGAATGAAACCGGTCGCCAGCCCCCGTCCAGTGGACGCAGAGCGCTCCCAAAACGATAGCTAGAGGGCGGCTGCAAGGGCGGCCAGGGCGTGGCGCTGCAGCTTGCCCAGGGCGGTGCGGGGCAGGGCTGCCACGCGCAGCCAGCGCCGCGGCAGCTTGTAGCGGGCCAGCCGCGCCGCCAGGAAGTCCTGCAGTTCCTGGTCGCCGGCCAGCGCGCCCGGCCGCAGCACCACCGCCACGGCGACGATCTCGCCCCACTGCGCGTCTGGCAGGCCAAAGGCGGCGCACTCGGCCACCGCCGGATGCGCCGCCAGCGGGCTCTCAATCTCGGCCGGGTGGATGTTCTCGCCGCCGCAGATGATGATGTCCTTGGCCCGTCCCACCACGCTGTAGCTGCCGTCGGCCGCCTGGCTGGCCAGGTCGCCGCTGTGGAACCAGCCCTGGCTATCGCAGGCCGGCTGCTGCGGCCAGTAGTACCGCACGACGTTCGGGCCGCGCAGCAGCAGCTCACCGACGCCGTCGCGCACCTGCGCCAGCCGCACCTCCACTGCGGGCGCCGGCCAGCCGCAGGAGCCCACATGGCTCAAGGCATGGTCCGGCGGCAGGGCGATCGAGAAGGGTCCGGTCTCGGTGGCACCATAGACATTGCACACCGGAACACCGCGCACATGGAAGGCCTGCACCAGCGGCGCCGGCAGCAGGCTGGAGCCGGCCCAGACCGCGCGCAGGCAGGACAGATCGGTGCCCGGCCACAGGCCATGCTCGGCCAGCGCCTTCATGGTGGCGGGCACCTGCAGCGTCAGGCTAGGGCGCTGCTGCGCGATCACCTGCAAGACGGCTTGCGCTTGAAACCGCGCATGCAGCAGCACCTGGGCGCCGGCATACAGGGCCGGCAGGGTCTGGATGCACAGGCCGCCCACATGGAACAGCGGCAACACCGTCAGCACCACATCGGCCGGCGTCATCTGCTGCACGGCGCTGGCCATGCGCATATTGGCCAGCAGCATGGCCTGGGTGTGGACCGCGGCCTTGGCCTGGCTGGTCGTGCCCGAGGTATAGACCAGCAGCGCCGGCGCATCGGCGTCGTCCTGCACCGGCGCCGCCGGATGCGCGTGCGCCGCCTGCAGGTCGTGCACACCATGGGCCGGCAGGCCGTGGCGGCGCGCCAGATCCTGCGCAGCAGCCGCCCATTGGCCGTCGTGCACGATGCGGCAAGGCGCGCAATCGGCCAGCAGGACATCCCACTCGGCCGGCGCCAGCCGGAAGTTCAGGGGCAGCAGGATGGCGCCGATGCGCGCCAGCGCGAACAGCAGCAGCAATTGACTGGGATGGTTCAGGCCCAGCCATGCGACGCGGTCGCCGGGCCGCAGGCCCCAGCCATGCCAGAGCAGACAGGCCAGGGCATCGGCCTGGCGGGCCAAAGCGCCATACGTGAGCTGCCGGCCCTCGAAGCACAGCGCGCTCGCATCGTGCCGGCTGGCCGCGTGCCGGGCCAGCATTTCGGCGAACGTGAGCGGGGGATGCGGCGCCATTGCCATTTACCTAACTTTACCGCCGCTTCAAGCCCTGGCGATCTGCGGCACCCAAGATGGTCCCCATGGACGCCTCAAGTCATTACCATCCGCTCATGCAGCAACTTCTGATGATCGAGGACGACACGCGGCTGGCCCAGATGGTGGGTGAGTACCTGGAGCGCTCGGGCTTCGGCGTCACCCACGCCATCGACGCCAAGGCCGGCCTGGCCCTGCTGCAGGCCCCGCCCACGGGCAGCGCGCCCGACCTGGTCATCCTGGACCTGATGCTGCCCGACATGGACGGCCTGGAGGTCTGCCGCCGCGTGCGCGCCATGCCCGACGAGACCGGCAAGGTGCCGGTGCTGATGCTCACCGCCAAGGGCGACCCGATGGACCGCATCGTCGGCCTGGAACTGGGCGCCGACGACTACCTGCCCAAGCCCTTCGAGCCGCGCGAGCTGCTGGCGCGCATCCGCGCCATCCTGCGCCGGCGCGGCGAGGGCGCGCCGCCGGCCGCCAAGACAATGCGCTTCGGCAGCCTGGAGATCGACCGCGACGCCCGCACTGTCACCGTGGCGGGCCAGAACGCCGAGCTGACGTCCTACCAGTTCGACCTGCTGATCGCGCTGGCCGAGCGCGCCGGCCGCGTGCTCACGCGCGATCAGATCATGGAAGCCGTGCGCGGCCGCGAGCTCGAGGCCTTCGACCGCTCGATCGACGTCCATATGGGCCGCATCCGCGCCGCGATCGAGGCCGACCCGAAAAGCCCCAAGCGCATCCTCACAGTGCGCGGCGTAGGCTACGTCTTCGCGAAACAGCAAGAATGAACGCCCCCCCGTTGCGCAGATTCCAGCTGCCCCTGTATCTGCGCATCTGGCTGGCCGTGGTGCTGGCGGTGGTGGTGCTCACTGTCGCTTTCGGCTGGCTCTGGCGCGTCAACAGCGAACAGGGGCCGATGCGCGAGCTGCTGGTGCGCAACGAGGCCGGCGACATCCTGGGCCAGACCCGCGGCCGGCCGGTGCGCGTGCCCGGCCAGGGCGTGGAGTTCGAGGTGCCCATGAAGGACGGCAGCACCCTGATCGTGCAATTGCCGCCGCGCCAGCGTGCGCCTGGTGAGGGCCCGCCCAGCCGGCCCTGGCTGCGCGGCACCAGCGGCTTTTTCTGGATGCTGGGCATCGTGGCGCTGGCCGTGGCAGTCGGCACCTACCCCATCGTCCGCCGGCTGACCCTGCGGCTCGAAGACCTGCGCCGCGGCGTCGAACGCTGGGGCGAAGGCGAACTGGGCACACGGGTGCCCGAGTCCGGCTCGGACGAGGTGGCCTTTCTCGCGCGGCGCTTCAATCACGCTGCCGAACGCATCGAGACGCTGGTCAAGAGCCACAAGTCGCTGCTGGCCAATGCATCGCACGAGCTACGCTCGCCGCTGACGCGCATCCGCATGGGCCTGGAACTCATGGAAGGGCAGCCGTCTGCCACGTTCAAACAGGAGATCACCCGCAACATCGCCGAGCTGGACCAGCTGATCGACGAGATCCTACTGGCCAGCCGCCTGGACGCGCGCGAAGCCGACATGGGCACGGTGGAGACTGTGGACTTGACCGGGCTGGCCGCCGAAGAATGCGCGCGTGCCGGCGCCGAGCTGGTGGAGAGCAGCCACGACCAGGCCGTGCTGGTGCAGGGCGTGGCCAAGCTGCTGCGCCGCGCCATCCGCAACCTGCTGGAGAACGCCCGCCGCTACAGCGACGGGACGGTGACGATGGAAGTGCGGCAGGAAGGCGCACAGGCCGTGGTGCGCGTGCGCGACCGCGGCCCCGGCGTACCGCCGGCGCAGCGCGAACGCATCTTCGAGCCCTTCTACAGATTGCCCGGCGCCAGCGAACGTGCCGGCGGCGTGGGCCTGGGGCTGGCCCTGGTGAAATCCATCGCGCAGCGCCATGGCGGCAGCGTGCGTTGTGAAGGGCAGGAAGGCGGCGGCGCCTGCTTCGTGCTCGGCATGCCGCTGTGACCAGATGTAATGCGGAGTAAAAGACTTTCGCAAGGCTCGCCAGCCGTGCCAAAAGTCACCAATATTCCGCTGCGAAAGCGCCGCAGCGGCTGCACCCTCCCTCAAATAGGGGATGCGCGGGGATGCGGGCCCACCTACAGTTCATCCATTGCTGTCACGCACGACAAACCAGATCCGCCGCAAGGCTCCAAGTCTCCCAACGACGTCCTTCTCTCAAGGACTTTACACAGCCACCGCGAGGTGGCTGTTTTTTTGGCCGCGAGGTCTTGACCCTCAAGTGGCTTGAGGTCTTATCTTTGCGGACGTGGGCGCTTTGCCCATGCATCAAAGGAAGTCGGCCCATGAAACCCTGGAAACTCGTTCTCGGCGCCACAGCGGCCTGTGCAGCTTGCTGCGCGGCGCCCATCATCAGCGCGATGGCCGCCCTGGGCATTGGCACAGGGCTGTTCGCCGGCGGCGCAGCCTCACTCGGCGCGTACACGCAATCGTGGTTGCCACTGGCGGCCGCAGGCGCCGCCCTCGCTGCTGTGGCCGGCGTGGCCGTCTGGAGGCGCAGGCGCCCCGCAGAGCGCACGAGCGGATGCGACTGCTCGCACGCGTGTGGCACCAAGGGAGTCTGAGCGGTGCGGCCGCCTTTGCGCACCTGACTAAGATGGCGCCATGAGCGCTGTCTTGCCCTTGTCCATTGGTGCCGCATCCAGGCAGAGCGGCTGCAGTGTGCCGACGATCCGTTACTACGAAGAGGTCGGCCTGCTGGCGGCCGCTGCGCGCACCGATGGCAACCAGCGGCACTACGACGATGCGGCCATGCGGCGCCTGAGCTTCATCCGCCGCTGCCGCGACTTCGGGTTCAGCATCGAACAGGTGCGCGGGTTGCTCGGCCTGGTGGACCAGCCGGGCCGGGACTGCGCCGAGGTGCGTGACATCGCCCAGGTGCAGCTGCAGGAGGTGCAGACAAAGCTCGCGCAACTCCAGTCCCTGGAGGCCAGCCTCGCCGCCTTTGTGAACAGCTGCAATACGGGATGCGCCGGCGGGCCGGCGCTAGCCTGCACCATCCTGGAGGACCTGACGCTGCCCGCGAGCGCTGGGCAGCAAAGCCCGGCAACTCGCGCGGCGCGGTCCTGTTGCTCCTGATTCGCGCCTCTGGCGCGCCGCCTCAGAGCGGAAAAGCGGGCAGCGGCGCCGCAGTCCCGGGCCGCGCCGGTGTGCGGGCCACATTCATCAGCCACGAGACCATCACGAAGTAGCCCAGCAGGGTCGACAGTTCGACCACACCTTGCTCGCCGAACTGCGCCAGCGCACGCTGCCAGGTCGGTTCGCTGACGCCGTGCGACTGCAACTGTTCGCGGGCAAAGTCCAGCGCGATCTCCTCGTCCGCCGCCAGCGGCTGCGCACGCGCGCCCAGGCGCAGGGCCTCGACCGCCTCGGCCGCAACACCGGCCTGCACGGCCAGAGGCGCATGCATCTGCCATTCGAACTGGTTGCCCACGTGGCGCGCGGCGGCGCAGGTGGCCAGCTCGCGGATGCGCGGCTGCAGCACGCTGTCAAAACGCAGGTACTCGCCGACTTTTGCCACGCGCTCGAGCAGCTCGGGGCTGCGCAGCAGCGGCAGGAAGGGGCCATAGACGCCCTTGCGCGGCCCGTCGATCAGGGCCTGCGCGGCGGCGCGCTGGGCTGCATCCATGCTGTCGGCAGCCGGCATCGGCAGGCGCTCGCGCGCCGGCAGGCCGGAGCCCTGGACGGTGCTGGAAGAGGTGGTGTCGGCCATGGAGAGTTTCCTTTCAGGCGTACAGCGCCTGCAGCACGCGCTGCGGCGTGATGTCGAGCAGGCAGCGCGTGTGGCCCAGCGGGCAGTCGCGTTCGAAGCAGGGAGCGCAGTCCAGCGGCGGCTGGTAGGCCGGATCGTCCTTGAGCCAGAGCACGCGGGCCTTGTCGTTGAGCGGTGGTGTGTGCAGCGGACTGGACGAGCCATAGACCGCCACCTGCGGCACGCCAAAGGCGGCGGCCACGTGCATCAGGCCCGAGTCGTTGCTGACCACGGCGCGCGCGCCGGCGATCAGGGCGAAGGCTTCCATCAGTGAGGTCTTGCCCGCCAGGTTCAGGCACTTGCCCGGACCGGCCTGGGCGGCGATCTCCTCGCACAGCGGCGCTTCCTTGCCCGAGCCCAGCAGCACGGTCGGCTGGTCCAGCAGGCCAGCCAGCTGCGCGAAGTGGGCGGCAGGCCAGCGCTTGGCCGGGCCGTACTCGGCGCCCGGGGCGAAGACCGTATAGCCCTTCGCCACCAAGCCCTGGCGGGCCAATGCCGCGGCGATGTCGGCATCTGCGATGCGCAGCTGCGGCCTGTCCTGGTCCAGCCCCTCCTTGTCGCCGCTGAGCGCCGAATAAAAAGCCACCATGGGCGGCTTGTTCTTCGGGTTCTTCAGCCTGTGCGTGAGCAGGCCGACGCGGGCCTCGCCCAGGTAACCCACGCGCCGCGGGATGCTGGCCAGAAAGGGCAGCAGCGCGCTCTTGAGGGAATTGGGCAGCACATAGGCCGCATCGAAACGGCCCTCGATCTGGCGCGCGATGGAACGCCGCGCCTTGAACTGCAGGCCGCCGTGCTGGAAGGGGAACTCGATGACCTCGGCCACCTGGGGCATGGCCCGGTAGACCGGCGCCACCCAGGGCAGCGCGCCCACGGTGAGCCGCTCACCGCGCGCATGGAGCCGCCGCATCAGCGGCTCGGTCATCACCGCGTCGCCGATCCATTGCGGCGCGATGACCAGGGAGTTGCTCAAAGGATGTCATTGCGGGCTCGACCCGCAATCCATGGCTGGCACGCCGCGATGGATGCCGGATCAAGTCCGGCATGACAGACCTTAGTGGCCAGCACCAAAATGCTCGCCGGCCTTGAGCTTGTACACCGTGCCGCAATAAGGGCACTTGGCTTCGCCTGTCGCAGCCACGTCCAGGTAAACCTTGGGGTGGCTGTTCCACAGCTTCATGTCGGCCATGGCGCTGGGGCAGTAGACCCCGCCGTGGCTGTTCAGGTCCTTGGCCAGCAGTTCGATCGGTGCGTTGGTGCTCATGGGATCAGACCTTGGCCAGCCAGTGGGCGTATTTGGGATTGCGGCCGTTGACGATGTCGAAAAAGGCGCTCTGGATCTTCTCGGTGATGGGGCCGCGCGAGCCGGCGCCGATCTCGATGCGGTCGAGTTCGCGGATGGGCGTGACTTCGGCGGCGGTGCCGGTGAAGAAGGCCTCGTCGGCGATGTAGACCTCGTCGCGGGTGATGCGCTTTTGCACCAGCTCCAGGCCCAGGTCCTTGCAGATGTGGGAGACGGTGTTGCGGGTGATGCCGTTGAGCGCGCCGGCCGACAGGTCGGGCGTGTAAACCACGCCGTCCTTGACCACGAAGATGTTCTCGCCCGCGCCTTCGCTGACGAAACCCGAGGCGTCCAGCAGCAAGGCCTCGTCGTAGCCGTCGTCCAGGGCTTCCATGTTGGCCAGGATGGAGTTGCTGTAGTTGCTCACCGCCTTGGCCTGCGTCATGGTGATGTTGACGTGGTGGCGCGTGTAGCTGGAGGTCTTGACGCGGATGCCGCGCTTCATGCCCTCTTCACCCAGGTAGGCGCCCCAGGCCCAGGCCGCGACCATCAGGTGGATGGTGTTGCCCTTGGGGCTGACGCCCAGCTTTTGCGAGCCGATCCAGGTCAGCGGGCGCAGGTAGCAGCTCTCGAGCTTGTTGGCGCGGACCACGGCCTTCTGCGCCTCGTTGACTTCTTCCTTGCTGAAAGGAATCTTCATGCGCAGGATCTTGGCGCTGTTGAACAGGCGCTCGGTGTGCTCTTCCAGGCGGAAGATCGCCGTGCCATCGACGGTGTTGTAGGCGCGCACGCCTTCGAACGCGCCGCAGCCGTAGTGCAAGGTGTGGGTCAGCACGTGGATCTTGGCGTCGCGCCAGTCCACCATCTCGCCATCCATCCAGATCTTGCCGTCGCGGTCGGCCATGGAAGGTACAACGCTCATGTCTCGTCCTTTGGGGTCAGGGAAGCAAAGGCTGGATTTTAAGGCGCGGGCGCGTCGCCGGCTTCCGGCTCGGCCGGCGGCCGCACCAGGGCCCATTTCACCAGCTTGCCGTTGACGAACTCGCAGCTCACGCTCGACTCCGTGCCGTCGGTCCAGCGGAAGATTTCGGGCTGGCTGTCCTTGGGCGAGACCAGCTCGCCCAGCGAGCGGGTGATGGCCATGACGTGCAGCAGGTTGACGCCGGGCCTGAGCTTGGCGTTGAGCATGACAGCGCTGCCCACCCAGCCCACAGGCCGATCAGAGGACCGCTTGAGCACGGCCATCATGCGGGTGAAGTGCAGCAGCATCCACATGACGATGCCGCCGACCACGATGGCCACGCCCTGCCAGCCGGCGGCGTTCCAGGCGCCGGCGATCAGGGCCACGCCGGCGATGGGGACAAGGATTTTCTGCCAGTTCATGGCGCTATTGTCGGCGCTCGAGCGCGCGGCCGGCCTGCGGGGATTGCTTAGCCCAGACCGCGCACGATCTCCATGGCCTCGTCGATGCGGTCCACCGCATGGATGCTCAGGCCTTCGATCTCGCGGCTGCCCTTCTTGGGCGCATTGGCCTTGGGCACGATGGCGACGGAAAAGCCCAGCTTGGCGGCCTCGCGCAACCGCTCTTGGCCTCGCGGCGCTGGCCGCACCTCGCCCGCCAAGCCGACCTCGCCAAAGGCGATGAAGCCCTTGGGCAGGGGCTTGCCACGCAGCGAGGAGGTGATGGCCAGCATCACCGCCAGGTCGGCCGCCGGCTCGCTGATGCGCACGCCGCCCACGGCGTTGACGAAGACATCCTGGTCCATGCAGGCCACGCCGGCGTGGCGGTGCAGCACGGCCAGCAGCATGGCCAGGCGGTCCCGGTCCAGGCCCACCGACAGGCGCCGCGGGCTGGGGCCGCCGCTGTCGACCAGGGCCTGGATCTCCACCAGCATGGGCCGCGTGCCTTCCAGCGTGACCATCACGCAGCTGCCGGGCACAGGCTCGGCGTGCTGCGACAAGAAGATCGCGCTGGGGTTGGACACGCCCTTGAGGCCCTTTTCCGTCATGGCGAAGACGCCGATCTCGTTGACGGCGCCGAAGCGGTTCTTGATGGCCCGCACCAGGCGGAAGCTTGAATGCGTGTCGCCCTCGAAGTACAGCACCGTGTCCACCATGTGCTCGAGCACGCGCGGGCCCGCCAGGGTGCCTTCCTTGGTGACGTGGCCGACCAGGATGACGCAGGTGCCACTGGCCTTGGCGGCGCGGGTGAGGTGGGCGGCGCATTCGCGCACCTGGGCCACCGAACCCGGCGCCGAGGTCAGCTGCTCGGAATACACGGTCTGGATGGAGTCGATCACCGCCACCGCCGGCCGGGTGGCCGCCAGCGTCGCCAGGATTTTGTCCAACTGGATCTCGGCCAGCACCTGGACCCGGGAGTTGTCCAGGCCGAGCCGGCGCGAGCGCAGCGCGACCTGGGCGCCGGACTCTTCGCCGGTGACATAGAGCGTGGGCACATTCAGGCGTTGCAAGCCGTCCAGGGCCTGCAACAACAGCGTCGACTTGCCGATGCCGGGATCGCCCCCGATCAGCACCACGCCGCCTTCGACGATGCCGCCGCCAAGCACGCGGTCGAGCTCGGCGATGCCGGTGGCCGTGCGCTCCACCTCGCTGGCCTCGATGTCGGCCAGGGCGACCACGGCAGCGGTCTTGGCCAGCGAGGCAAAGCGGTTCTTCGCCGGGCCGGCGCCTTCCGCCACGCTTTCGATCAGCGTGTTCCAGGCTTCGCAGTGCGGGCACTTGCCCAGCCAGCGCGGGCTGCTGCCGCCGCACTCGCTGCAGGTGTAAACGGTTTTTTCCTTGGCCATCGCGGCCGACTCTAGCAGGCCCCAAGGGTTATCCCCAGGACCTGCGTGCGGCCGGCAGCGCCAAAGACATTTAACATGTTAATTAACAGGCCGCCCCACCCTCTCGCACCCCGTGCCCACGCCCTTCGTCCACCGCAACCTGCCCCGCCTGCTGCTGCAGGCGCGTGAATCCGTCATGGCCCACACCCGGCCCAGCCTGCGCGAGCACGGCCTGTCGGACCAGCAGTGGCGCGTGCTACGGGTGCTGGGCGAACACGGAACGGTGGAGACCGGCCGGGTGGCGCGCGAGGCCTACATCCTGGGCCCCAGCCTGACCGGCGTGCTGGCCCGCATGGAGCGCGACGGCCTGGTGCGGCGCGAACGCGATGGCACAGACCAGCGCCGCACCGTGGTCGAGGCCACGGCCAAGGGCCGCCGCCTGGTGGGCAAGCTCTCGCGCAGCATCGAGGACCACTACGCCTGGATGGAAGCCTCTTTGGGCAAGCAGAAGCTCTCGCAACTGTACCTGCTGCTGGACCAAGTGATCGAACTGGAGCAGCCATGAGTTTCCTGTCCATGGGCACGGTCTACGGCACGCTGATGAATTTCCCTGCCGAGCACGCGGCCCTGGCCGCGCAGATGACCGAGCCTCCCTACAAGGCGTCGCCCAAAGCGCCCATCCTCTACATCAAGACGGCCAACACCCGCAGCGCCGCCGGCGCCGCCATCAGCGTGCCGGCCCATGTGCCCCAGGTCGAGGTCTGGGCCAGCATCGCCATGGTGATGCAGGCGCCGGGCGAGCTGGCCGGCTACCTGCTGGTCAACGACCTGACGGTGCCGCACACCAGCTTCTACCGGCCGCCCGTCAAGAGCAAATGCCTGGACGGCTTCCTGGGCGTGGGCAGCCAGCTGCTGGCGCCGGGCCCACAGGTGGACCCGGCGCAGTTCAAGCTGGAGGTGCGCATCAATGGTGAGCTGCGCCAGACGGTGGACTTCAGCCAGCTGTTGCGCAGCGCGCCGCAGCTGCTGGCTGAGGTGGGCGAGTTCACGAGCCTGGGCGCGGGCGACCTGCTGATGCTGGGCAGCGACGTGCTGGCCGGCGGGGGCCGGCCGCTGGCCCGCCCTGGCGACAACATCGAGATCAGCGCGCCCGGCCTGGGCAGCCTCGCCAACACCCTGGTGGCCGCCACAGGGGCCAGCACATGAAGCTCGCCCGTGTCATCTACCAAGGCGTTACGCAGAACGCCGAAGAGCGCGACGGCCAGCTGCTGCTGGCGGGCGCGCGCCTGGTGCCCTGTGACGCCGTCACCTGGCTGCCGCCCCTGAATCCCGCGCCGCAGCCTCGCACCATCCTGGCCCTGGGCCTGAACTACGCCGACCACGCCAAGGAGCTGGCCTTCAAGGCGCCGGAAGAACCCCTGGTCTTTCTCAAGGGCGAGAACGCGCTCACCGGCCATCGCCAGGTGACGCGCCGCCCCGAGGGCGTGGACTTCATGCACTACGAGTGCGAACTCACCGTCGTCATCGGCCGCACCGCGAAGAACGTCAAACGCGACGACGCCTACGGCTTCATCGCCGGCTACACCGTGGCCAACGACTACGCCATCCGCGACTATCTGGAAAACTGGTACAGGCCCAACTTCCGCGTGAAGAACCGCGACGGCGCCACGCCGCTGGGCCCCTGGTTCGTCGAAGCCGCCGACGTGCCCAACCCGATGGCGCTGGCACTGCAGACCACGGTCAACGGCAAGCTGACCCAGTCGGGCAACACCAGGGACATGATCTTCGACGTGCCCTACCTGATCGAGTACTTCTCCAGCTTCATGACGCTGCGCCCCGGCGACCTGATCCTGACCGGCACGCCCGACGGCGTGGTCGACTGCCGGCCCGGCGACGTGGTCGTGACCGAGATCGAGGGCCTGGGCGCCCTCATGAACACCATTGGATAGCGCATGCAGATCGACCACCTGATTGGCGGCAAGGCCGTCGCCGGCAACAACTACTTCGAGACCGTCAACCCGGCCACGCAGGAGGTGCTGGCCGAGGTCGCCGCTGGCGGCGAGACGGAGGTCCATGCCGCCGTCGCCGCCGCCAAGGAGGCCTTCCCCAAATGGGCCGGCATGGCGGCGCCGGCCCGCGCCAAGATCATCCGCAAGCTGGGCGACCTGATCGCCGCCCATGTGCCGGAGATCGCGCAGACCGAGACCAACGACTGCGGCCAGGTGATCGCCCAGACCGGCAAGCAGCTGGTGCCACGTGCGGCCGACAACTTCTATTACTTCGCCGAGATGTGCACCCGGGTCGATGGCCACACCTACCCGACCGAAACCCATCTGAACTACACCCTGTTCCATCCGGTCGGCGTCTGCGCCCTGATCTCGCCCTGGAACGTGCCCTTCATGACGGCCACCTGGAAGGTCGCGCCCTGCCTGGCTTTCGGCAACACGGCGGTGCTCAAGATGAGCGAGCTCTCGCCCATGACGGCCGCGCGCCTGGGCGAGCTGGCGCTGGAAGCCGGCGTGCCGCCCGGCGTGCTCAACCTGGTGCACGGCTACGGCAAGGACGCTGGCGAGCCCCTGGTCAAGCATCCCGACGTGCGCGCCATCTCCTTCACCGGCTCCACGGCCACGGGCAACCGCATCGTGCAGCAGGCCGGCCTGAAGAAGTTCAGCATGGAGCTGGGCGGCAAGTCGCCCTTCGTGATTTTTGAAGACGCGAATCTGGAGCGCGCGCTCGATGCCGCCGTCTTCATGATCTTCAGCAACAACGGCGAGCGCTGCACGGCCGGCAGCCGCATCCTGGTCCAGCAATCGATCTATGCCGACTTCGCGCAGAAGTTTGCCGAGCGGGCCAAGCGCATCGTGGTGGGCGACCCGCTGGATGACAAGACCATCGTCGGCCCCATGATCAGCCAGGCGCATCTGGCCAAGGTGCGCAGCTACATCGAGATGGGTCCGCGCGAAGGCGCCACCCTGCTGTGCGGCGGCCTGGAGGCACCGGTGCTGCCGGACCGGGTGAAGAAGGGCAACTACGTGCTGCCCACGGTGTTTGCCGACGTCGACAACCGCATGAAGATCGCGCAGGACGAGATCTTCGGGCCGGTGGCCTGCCTGATCCCCTTTGCCGACGAGGCCGAGGCCATCCGCCTGGCCAACGACACCCAGTACGGCCTGTCCAGCTATGTCTGGACCGAGAACATCGGCAAGGCCCACCGCATGGCCGCCGCCGTGGAAGCCGGCATGTGCTTCGTCAACAGCCAGAACGTGCGCGATCTGCGCCAGCCTTTCGGCGGCACCAAGGCCTCGGGCACGGGCCGCGAGGGCGGCAGCTGGAGCTACGAGGTGTTCTGCGAGCCGAAGAACGTGGCGGTGTCACTGGGCAACCACCACATCCCTCACTGGGGAGTCTGAGCATGGGCACCCTCGCTCTCGCCGCCAAAATCACCCACGTGCCTTCGATGTACCTGTCGGAGTTTCCGGGGCCCAACTTCGGCTGCCGCGACGCCGCCATCAACGGCCACAAGGAGATCGACCGCCGCTGCCGCGCCCTGGGCGTGGACACCATTGTGGTCTTCGACGTGCACTGGCAGGTCAACAGCGAGTACCACATCAACTGCGGGCCGAAGTTCGAAGGCACCTACACCAGCAACGAGCTGCCGCACTTCATCAAGAACATGCCTTATGCCTACCCTGGCAATCCTGGGTTGGGCCATTTGATCGGCGACATGGCCAACGCCATGGGTGTGAAGAGTCGGGCGCATTCCGACACCACGCTGGAGCTGGAGTACGGCACGCTCGTGCCCATGCGCTACATGAACGCTGACCAGCACTACAAGGTGATCAGCATCAGCGGCTGGTGCGACTGGCACGACCTGCATGAGTCGGGCCGCTTTGGCCTGGCGGTGCGCAAGGCCATCGAGGAACAGTACGAGGGCACGGTGGCGGTCTTCGCCAGCGGCTCGCTGTCGCACCACTTTGCCGACAACGGCCGCGCGCCGGAGTTCATGCACAAGGTCTACGACCCCTTCCTGGAGCAGGTCGACCAGCGCGTGGTGGAACTGTGGAAACAGGGCGACTGGAAGACCTTCCTGGGCATGCTTCCCATGTACGCCGACAAGTGCTGGGGCGAGGGCGACATGCACGACACCGCCATGCTGCTGGGCCTGCTGGGCTGGGACAGCTACACCGCGCCGGTGGAAATCGTCACGCCTTACTTCGGCAGCTCGGGCACAGGCCAGATCAATGCCATCTTCCCGGTCACGCCGCTGCCCGCTTCCGCCTCTTAATTGGAATCTGACCCCAATTTCTTATGCCACATCTCGTCATCCTCTACACACCCAACCTCGAAGCCGAAGCCGACATGACGGCGCTGTGCCGCAGCCTGGCCGACATCATGCTGGCCACGCGCGACGAGGAGGGCAAGCAGGTCTTTCCCACCGGCGGCACACGGGTGCTGGCCTACCCGGCGGCGCACTTTGCGGTGGCCGACGGCAAGGCTGACTACGGCTTCATCTACCTGAACGTGCGGATGGCAACCGGACGCTCGTCCGCTACGATAAAGAGAGCAGGAGACGCCCTGTTGGCGGGGGCCAGAGCCCATTTCGGCACCTTGTTCGAGCGCAAGGCCGTGGGCATGACACTGCAGATCGACGAAAGCCCGGGCCAGGCCTACGACGGCAAGCACAGCAGCCTGCATCCGCTGTTCAACAAGGCCTGAAGCCATGTTCTCGCAGGACCTCATCGCCCAGCTCGCGGACGAACTGCAGGCCAGCGAACAATTGCGCGTGCAGCTCGAGCACTTCAGCAAGCGCTTCCCCGGCATGACCATCGAAGACGGCTATGCCATCTCGCGTGCCTGGGTGGCCAGGAAGATCGCCGCTGGTCGCGTCAAGCGCGGCCACAAGATCGGCCTGACCTCGCGTGCCATGCAGCTGTCCAGCCAGATCGACGAACCCGACTACGGCACCTTGCTGGACGACATGTTCTTTGAGCCCGGCGACATCCCGTTCACGCGCTTCATCGCACCGCGGGTCGAGGTCGAACTCGCCTTCATCCTCAAGAAGAAAATCGAGGGCACGCACATCACGGTCCAACAGGTGCTGGACGCCACCGACTACGTGCAGCCGGCCATCGAGATCATCGATGCGCGCATCGAGCAGTTCGACCGCCACACCAAGGTGATGCGCAAGGTCTACGACACCATCAGCGACAACGCCGCCAACGCCGGCATCGTGCTCGGTGGCCGCAAAGTGGGGCCGCGCGAAGTCGACCTGCCCTGGGTCGGCGCCATCCTGCGGCAAAACGGCGTGGTCGAAGAGACCGGCCTGGCCGCCGGCGTGCAAGGCCACCCCGCCATCGGCGTGGCCTGGCTGGCCATGAAGCTGGCGCCCTGGGGCGAATGCCTGGAGGCCGGCGAGGTGGTGCTGGCCGGCTCCTTCACCCGGCCCGCCATCGCCAGGCAGGGCGATGTGTTCGACGCCGACTATGGCCCGCTGGGCCGCTTCGAGTTCAAGTTCGTCTAAAGGAAAAACGCCATGCAGACTCCCGTCAACCCCTTCAAGCAGGCCCTGGCCGACAAGCGCGCGCAGATCGGCCTGTGGGTCGGCCTGGCCGACCACTACACGACCGAGATCTGCGCCGGCGCCGGTTTCGACTGGCTGCTGCTCGACGGCGAGCATTCGCCCAACGACCTGCGCACCCTGCTGCAGCAGGCCCAGGTGGTGGCGGCCTACCCGGCCTCGCACGCCATCGCGCGCGTGCCCATGGGCCACGGCAACGTCGGCCAGATGCTGCTCAAGCAGTACCTGGACTTGGGGCTACAGACCCTGCTCGTGCCCATGGTGGACACGGCCGACCAGGCGCGCAACATCGTGCGCGACATGCGCTACCCGCCCGACGGCGTGCGCGGCATGGGCGGCGCACGCGGCTCGCGCTGGGGCCGCTACCCCAACTACGCGAAAGAGGCGAACGAGCAGATCTGCCTGCTGGTGCAGGCCGAGTCGCAGCTGGCGCTGGACAACATCGAGGCCATCGCCGCGGTCGATGGCGTGCACGGCATCTTCATCGGCCCGGCCGACCTCTCGGCCTCGCTGGGCTACGCCGGCAACTCCGGCCATCCCGAGGTGCAGAAGGTCATCGACGAGACGATCAAGCGCATCGTCAATACCGGCAAGGCCGCCGGCATCCTCACACCCGATGAAGCCTTGGCCCGCCACTACCTGGAACTGGGCGCGACCTTTGTCGCCGTCGGCCTGGACAACAACCTGCTGGCCCGCGCCACCACAGCCCTGGCCGCCAAGTTCAAGAGCGGAGTGACGCTCACATCGCAGCAAGGCAAGACGTATTGACCCCACGCGGCTGCGCGTCGAATCCTGATACCTTCCCGGTTCCGCATTTTTTCAACAAAACGGAGACAAACCAAATGAGCATTTCACGTCGCAACGTTCTGCAGTCCGCCGGTGCTTCCGCCCTGCTGGCCGGCATCGGCCAATCGGTCTGGGCCCAGGCCCAGGCCCCGCTGGAGAACGCCAAGCTGATCACCGGCTTCGCCGCCGGCGGCACCTCGGACACCCTGTGCCGCCGCGTCGCCACCCGCCTGCAGCCCGACTACGCCAAGGCCGTGGTGGTGGAAAACAAGACCGGCGCCGGCGGCCAGATCGCCGTCACCACGGTCAAGGCCGCCGCGCCGGACGGCGCCACCATCCTGCAGACGCCCACCTCCATCCTCACCATCTACCCGCACATCTACAAGAAGCTGCCGTATGACCCGCTGGTGGACCTGACGCCGCTGAGCGTGGCCTGCGTGTTCGACTTCGGCTTCGCCGTCGGCCCCATGGTGCCCGCGAGCGTGAAGACCGTGCCCGAGTTCCTGGCCTGGGCCAAGGCCAATCCGCTGGGCGCCAACTTCGGCTCGCCGGCAGCCGGCTCCACGCCCCACTTCATCGGCGCCCTGCTGGGCAAGAATGCCGGTGTCGACCTCAAGCACGCGGCCTACCGCGGCACCCAGCCGGCCATGCTGGACCTGCTGGGCGGCAACATCGCCGCCGTGTCGGGCCCGATCGGCGACCTGACCCAGCACCTGCCCACCGGAAAGATCCGCATCCTGGGCGTGTCCGGCGCCAAGCGCAACCGCTTCGCCCCCGACGTGCCGACCTATGAAGAACAGGGCATCAAGAACGCCACCCACAGCGAGTGGTTCGCCTTCCTGCTGCCGCCCAACACGCCGGCGCCCATCGTCGCGCGCCTGAACGCCGCCATGAAGAACGCACTGGCGCAAAAGGACGTGATCGACGGCCTGGCCGGCTTCGGGCTGGAAGCCCAGTCGTCCACCCCGGCCGAACTGACCGAGCTGCTCAAGAAGGACATGGCCAAGTGGGCCCCCATCGTCAAGCAGGTCGGCTTCACCGCCGAGGCATAGGCCCACCGCCGAAGGAGTTGCCCATGAACGCCGTCCTCAAATCCAGCATGCATCCCGACGAGTGGAAGGCGCGGCTGGAACTGGCCGCCTGCTACCGCGTGTTCGCGATGCTGGGCTGGACCGAGATGATCTACAACCACATCACGGTGCGGCTGCCGGGCAGCGTGAGCGGTGGTCAAAAGCAATTCCTCATCAACCCCTTCGGCCTGCACTACAGCGAGGTGACGGCCAGCAACCTGCTCAAGATCGACGTCCAGGGCAACAAGCTGGACGCCAACCCCTGGCCGGTGAATCCGGCCGGCTTCACCGTGCACGCGGCCATCCACGAAGGCCTGGCCGGCGCGCACTGCGTCATGCACACCCACACCACGGCCGGCCTGGCCGTGGCCTGCACCCAGGGCGGCCTGGCGCAGAACAATTTCTACTCGGCCCAGCTGCACGGTCTGGTGGCCTACCATGACTTCGAGGGCATCACCATCCATGCCGACGAGGCGCCGCGGCTGTTGAAGAACATAGCCGACAAGCCGGTGGTGATCCTGCGCAACCACGGCCTGCTGTCCTGGGCCAGCACCTTGCCGCTGGCCTTGGTGCGCCTGTGGACCCTGCAGCGCGCCTGCGAGGTCCAGGTGGCGCAGGCGGCCATGGGCCCCGCCATCGCCGTGCCCGAGGCCGTGGCCCGAAAGACCACGCACGACTCCTTCCAGTTCGACGCCCAGTTCGGCGCCGGCCAGGACGTCTTCGACGCCCTGGTGCGGCAGGTCGACAAGCTCGACGACAGCTACAAAAACTAGAGCGCCCGAGGTCCATTTCACGGGGGCCAGAGGCCAATTCACCAATGAAAACTTGCATTTACGGAGCCGGCGCCATCGGCGGCTGGCTGGGCGTCCGGCTGGCCCAGGTGGGCAATGAAGTCAGCGTGGTGGCGCGCGGCGCGACGCTGCAGGCCTTGCAGGAACACGGCCTGCGCCTGCAAAGCGGTGAACAGACTGTCTCGGTGCCGGTGCGCGCCAGCGCCGACCCCGCGCAGCTGGGTGTGCAGGACCTTGTGGTCGTCGCCGTCAAGGCGCCGGCGATGGCCGAGGTCGCCAAGGCCATCGCACCGCTGATCGGCCCGGACACCATGGTGCTGACCGCCATGAACGGCGTGCCCTGGTGGTTCTTCGAGGGCTTCGGCGACAAGTACGCCGGCACGCGGCTCAAGGCTGTCGATCCCGAAGGAGCGATCGCCCGCGCCATTGCCGCGAAACACATCATCGGCTGCGTGGTCCACGCCAGCTGTTCGCTGATCAGCCCCGGCTTCGTCAAGCAGCACTTCGGCAACAAGCTGATCATTGGGGAGCCCTCGGGCGAGCAGAGCGGCCGCGTGCAACGCCTGGCCGCCTTGCTGCACAAGGCCGGCCTGGAGGTGGTGCTGTCCGAGCAGATCCAGAAGGACGCCTGGTTCAAGCTCTGGGGCAATATGACGGTCAACCCGGTCAGCGCCATGACCGGCGCCACCACCGACCTGATCCTGGACGACGACCTGGTGCGCAGCTTCATCTCCAGCGTGATGTTGGAAGCGCGCGAGATCGGGGCGCGCATCGGCATCCCCATCGAGCAGCAGCCGGAGGACCGGCACCAGCTCACGCGCAAGCTCGGCGCCTTCAAGACCTCGATGCTGCAGGACGTGGAAGCCGGCAAGCCGGTGGAGCTGGATGCTCTTGTCACCGTCGTCAAGGAGCTGGGCGAGCTGACCGGCGTGCCCACGCCCTTCACCGATGCCTTGCTGGGCCTGTCCCGCCTGCACGCACGCGTGCGCGGTCTGTACTAGATGGCAGACAGCAAAGCCATCAGCGGCACGGCCTTCGCCACCCTGCTGCTGATCGCCCTGATGATGGGCGCCAACCATGTGGCGGCGCGCATCGCCTTCAACAACGGCGTGGATGTCGCGACGGCCGTGGTCTTTCGCAGCGCGGTCACGGCCGGCGTCATCGTGCTGATCCTGGTCTCGCAGGGCGTGCGGCCGCAGTTCACGGCGCGCCACAAGCGCATGTTGCCGCTGATCGGCCTGCTGATCGGCATCCAGAGCCTGTGCCTGTATTCAGCGGTGGCGCGGCTGCCTGTGGCCCTGGCCCTGCTGGCCTTCAACACCTACCCGATCTGGACCGCCCTGGGGTCCTTCGTGGTCTACCGGCACAAGCCCGAGAAGGCCATGCTGCTGGCCATGCCAGTGATCCTGGCCGGCCTGGCGCTGGCGCTGGACGTGTTCGGCGCCGCCTCGGGCCTGGGCGCCTCGGGCCAGTGGGCGCGCATCGGCGCCGGCGTGGCCTTCGCGCTGGCGGCGGCCGCCACCTTCGGCCTGGCCCTGGTCATCACCCAGCACGAGGCCGGCGACGTGGATGGCCGGGTGCGCACCGCCACCACCATGGCCACCGCCGGCGTCATCGCCCTGATCACCGTCGGTCTGCAGGGAGGCTTTCATCTGCCGCAAGCCGCGGCCGGCTGGGGCGGCCTGGCGGCCCTGACCTTTCTGTACGGCACGGCCTTCACCATCATGTTCACCGTGCTGCCGCGCCTGGGCGTGGTCGGCAACTCCGCCATCATGAATGTGGAGCCGGTGTTTGCGCTGGTGCTGGCCTGGCTGGTGCTGGGCCAGTCGATTGCGCCGGTGCAGGTGGTCGGCGCCCTGGTCGTTGTCGGCGCCGTGATGGCGCTGGGGATGCGCAAGCGTTAGCGGCCTCAGCGGCTGCTGGCCGCGCTGGAGAAGCGGATGGCCTTGATCGCCTGCGGCAGCGAATCGGCCGAGGGGATGAAGTGGTCGATGGTCGCGCCCAACAGGACGGCGCAGGCCAGGGCGCCCAGCAACGGCTTCCAGGTCAGGCGCACAGCGGCCGTCAACCAACCCTCGCGCGCGACACGGTTGACAGTGCGCGACGCCACATAGGTGAACGACAGTTCCACCGCCACAGCCAGCAACGCCTCCCAGCCGAAGTACAACAGGAGCAGGGAACCCGCGCCGAACAGCAAGGCCAGGCCCACCAGGAACACCGCCACCACCGGAACCACAACGACCGCGCCTTCGTCGGAGCCGGCGGCCACTTCCAGCGCCCCTGTGGCCAGATCGGCCGCCGCATCCCCGCCGGAGAAATCGGCCGAAGCCCCGCCGCCACCGAAATCGCCACCGCCGCCGGACTGCATGGGGGGCGGCTCGACACGCGCCGGGCTCCCGCCGCCTCCGCCATTGAAGGACAGGTCGGGCCCGTCCCAACTGCCTTCTTCCTTGCGCAGCAAGGCACTGGCCCACAGACGCAGGACCAGCAGGTAGACCAGGTAACCGATGCCCAGGGTGACGCAGTAGCGCAGGGCCAGCGAGCCGGACCCCAGCAGCATCTGCAGATGGGAGGCCGCCCACATCGTGCCCAGCACGATGGCGCCGATGCACCAGCCATGCAGCCACAGGGTATGGCGCTCCCGCAGCCCACGTTCGACGCCGGTTTCCCAGAGGCGGACCGAGCGCCAGTTCGACAGGTTCTTCAATGCGCGACCGACTTTGAAAAGATGTTGATCACCGCCACGCCGGCGACGATCAGGACCATGCCAGCGATGGCCGGGCCGTCCAGGGCCTGGCCGAAGACCAGCCAGCCGATCAGGCCGATCAAGGCGATGCCCGCGCCCGACCAGACGGCGTAGACCACACCCACTGGCAGGGTGCGCAGGGTGATGGACAGGCAGTAGAAGGCGACACCGTAGCCCAGCACCACGACCACCGAGGGCCACAGGCGCGTGAATTCGTTCGAGGCCTTGAGCGCCGAAGTGGCGATGACCTCGGCCACGATGGCCACGGCCAGGATCAACCAGTGCATGGCGACCTCCTTCAGTCCACCACGACCGGCACGCGCTGGGCCAGCGCGCACATCAGCTCGTAGCCCACGGTGCCGGCGGCGGCGGCGATCTCGTCGATGGACAGCAGCGCGCCGCTGCCGGCGCGCCCCCACAGCGTCACCTCGCTGCCCAGGCCGGCCTCGGGCAGGGCCGTGAGGTCCACCGTCAGCATGTCCATGCTGACCCGCGCCACCAGGCGCGTGCGCACGCCGTCGACCAGAACCGGCGTGCCCGTCGTGCAATGGCGCGGATAGCCGTCGGCATAGCCGCAGGCCACCACGCCGATGCGTGCCGGGGCGTCGGCGGTGAAACTCGATCCGTAACCCACGCTGTCGCCGGGCGCCAGCTCTTGCACGCCGATGATCTTGCTGACCAGGCTCATGGCCGGCTGCAGCTGCCAGCCGCCAGCGTCCTGCTCGGGGTAATCGGGCGCGCTGCCATAGACGGCGATGCCGGGCCGCACCCAGTCGGCGCGCACCGCGGCGTCCTGGCCGAAGCGCAAGCTCGCGGCGCTGTTGCCCACGCTGCGCTCGCCCGGCAGGTCGCGTGTGATCTCCTCGAACACCTGCATCTGCTGCGCGATGCCCTTGGGGCCGTCGGCGTCGCTGAAATGCGTCATCAGCGAGATCTCGTCGATCTGCGGCAGGACGTTGAGCCGGGTCCAGGCCGCGCGAAAGCGCTGCGGCGCGAAGCCCAGGCGGTTCATGCCCGAGTTCATCTTCAGGAAGACCCGGTGCGGCTGGTGGGTCTTGTGGGTGGCCAGCATGTCGATCTGCTCGCTGCAATGCACGACATGCCACAGGTTCAGGCGCGAGCACAGCTCCAGATCGCGCGCCTCGAACACGCCCTCGAGCAGCAGGATGGGGCCGCGCCAGCCCAG
Organism: uncultured Ramlibacter sp.; assembly: GCF_936925435.1. Lineage (GTDB taxonomy): Bacteria > Pseudomonadota > Gammaproteobacteria > Burkholderiales > Burkholderiaceae_C > Ramlibacter. The sequence continues at coordinate 56,732 of NZ_CAKZHQ010000025.1, forward strand.
GGCGCGCACGCGCTGCGCCTCCTCCAGGTCCAGCAGGGCGAAGCCGTCGGCGCCGCGCAGGCCTTCGAACACCCTCTCAATGCCGTGGCCATAGGCATTGGCCTTGACCACGCCCCAGACCTTGGCGTCGGGCGCCGCGCTGCGCACCCGCGCCAGGTTGTGGCGCAGGGCCTCGGTGTGGATGGTGGCCAGGATGGGGCGGGGCATGGCGGGCTCGTCAAGCGGGAAGGTGTGTGGATTTTGGCATTACCCCGCGTGATATAAACCTCTGTCGTTTGGAGATTGACAGAATATCGAAGGGCATCAGCCCACCTGATGCCCCACACAAAGCCCCATCAATGAAGCGTGGCTTCTACACCATCATGTCGGCGCAGTTCTTCTCGTCGCTGGCCGACAACGCGTTGTTCATCGCCGCGGTGGAACTGCTCAAAGTAGGCAAGGCGCCGACCTGGCAGGCGGCAGCGCTGGTGCCCATGTTCGCGCTGTTCTATGTGGTGCTGGCGCCCTTCGTGGGCGCCCTGGCCGATGCGCTGCCCAAGGGGCGCGTGATGTTCCTGAGCAACGCCATCAAGGTCGTGGGCTGCCTGATGATGCTGTTCGGCGCGCACCCGCTGCTGGCCTACGCCGTCGTCGGCCTGGGCGCGGCGGCCTATTCGCCGGCCAAGTACGGCATCCTCACCGAGCTGCTGCCGGCCTCGCAGCTGGTCAAGGCCAACGGCTGGATCGAGGGCCTGACCATCGCCTCCATCATCCTGGGCATCCTGATGGGCGGCCAGCTGGTGGGCCAGGCCGTCGCCAGCCGCATGCTGGCGCTGGACTTCCCGGTCTTCGACACCGGCATCGACACCGCCCCCGAGGCCGCGATCTTCCTGCTGATCTTCCTGTACATGCTGGCCGCGTGGTTCAACACGCGCATCCCGCACACCGGCGTGGAGATGCGCCCGATGCCGCGCAACCTGCTGGAGCTGGTCCCCGATTTCTGGACCTGCAACTCGCGCCTGTGGCGCGACAAGCTGGGCCAGATCTCGCTGTCCACCACCACGCTGATCTGGGGCGTCACCGGCAACCTGCGCTACATCATGCTGGCCTGGAGCGCCGCTGCGCTGGGCTACAGCACGACCCAGGCCTCGGCCCTCAGCGGCGTGGTCGCGCTGGGCACGGCCGTCGGTGCCGTCGTCGCCTCCATGAAGATGCGCCTGGACCGTGCAACCAGCGTCATCCCGCTGGGCATCATGTCGGGCCTGCTGATCATCGCGATGATCTTCATCAGCAACGTCTGGGTCGCCATTCCCTTCCTGATCTTCATGGGTGGCCTGGTGGGCTTCCTGGTGGTGCCGATGAACGCCCTGCTGCAGCACCGCGGCCATAACCTGATGGGCGCGGGCCGCTCCATCGCCGTGCAGAACTTCAACGAGCAGGCCTGCATCCTGGGCCTGGGCGCGTTCTACAGCCTGTCCACCGGCATGGGCCTGTCGTCCTTCGGCGCCATCGCCTCCTTCGGCTTCCTGATCGCCGGCGTGATGTGGCTGATCCACCGCTGGCACCGCAGCAATCTGGTCAAGCACAAGGAAGAAGTCGACCACCTGCTGCAGGTGGCGCGGCACGACACCTCCCATTGATGGGCGCGCCGGCCCTGGCCGCGCTGGCCCTGATGTTCAACGCCTTCGTCTGGGGCGTGTCCTGGTGGCCCTTCCGCGATCTGCAGGAGCGCGGCCTGCACCCGCTGTGGTCCACCGCCCTGATCTACCTGTTCTCCCTGGCCTGCCTGCTGCTGGCGCGGCCGCGCGCCTGGCAGGGCTTCACCCGCAATCCCCTGCTGTGGCTGCTGGTGGCGGCGGCCGGCATGACCAACGTCGGCTTCAACTGGGCGGTCACGGTGGGCGACGTCGTGCGCGTGGTGCTGCTGTTCTATCTGATGCCGGCCTGGAGCGTGCTGCTGGCCTGGCCGCTGCTGGGCGAAAAACCCACGGCCGCGCGGCTGGCAAGGCTGGCCCTGGCGCTGGCCGGCGTGGCCGTGGTGCTCAAGACGCCGGGCACGCCCTGGCCGCTGCCCGAGAGCCTGGCCGACTGGCTGGCCCTGCTGGGCGGTGCCAGCTTCGCCCTGACCAACATCCTGCTGCGCAAACTGGGCGATGTGCCGGCGCCCACCCGCATCCTGGGCATGTTCGGCGGCGGTGCCCTGCTGGCACTGGCCGCCGGCGCGCTGGGCATGGCGCAGGGCACGGTCACAGCCCCGGTCAACCTGCCGCCGGCGGGCCTGGCCGTGGCCATGGCGCTGGCCCTGTGCTTTCTGCTGGGCAACATCGCCTTGCAGTACGGCGCGGCCCGGCTGCCGGCCCACACCACCTCCCTGGTCATGCTGTCGGAAGTGGTGTTTGCCAGCGTCTCCTCGGTGGCCCTGGCCGCGGCCGAACTCAGCGCCCGCACCCTGGCCGGTGGCGCGCTGATCCTGGCGGCAGCCGCCTGGTCGGCCTGGCCCGGCGCAAAATCGCAACCCGCCTGAAAGAGAACCACCATGACCACCATCTACGATTTCGAAGCCCGTGACATCACGGGCGCCAGTGTGTCGCTGGCGCAGTACAAGGGCCAGGTGCTGCTGGTCGTCAACACCGCCAGCGCCTGCGGCTTCACGCCGCAGTTCGCCGGCCTGGAGCAGTTGCACAAGACCTACGGCGGCAAGGGCCTGGCGGTGCTGGGCTTTCCCTGCAACCAGTTCGGCAGCCAGGACCCGGGCAGCAACGACGAGATCGCCTCCTTCTGCCAGCTCAACTACGGTGTGAGCTTCCCCATGATGGGCAAGATCGACGTCAAAGGCGATGGCGCCGACCCGCTGTACAAGTGGCTCACTGGCGAGGCGCCCGGCCTGCTGGGCACCAAGGCCATCAAGTGGAACTTCACCAAGTTCCTGGTGGGCAAGGACGGCGCCGTGCTGCGCCGCTATGCGCCGCTGGACAAGCCCGAAGGCCTGGCCGCCGACATCGAGGCCGCACTCGCCGCCTGATTAAATGGCCCCCACGCTCCGCTTCGCTGCGCTGCCCCCCGAGGGGGCTTCAGTCGCCTTGGGGCGGCCCAGCGGCGACTGAGGCAGGCCGAATAGCGGCCGCAGCCAGCGCACGCGCCGCACCAGCGCGGTGATGGCCCAGCAGCCAGCCACCGTGCCCGCCACCAGCAGGGCCGGCTCCAGCCAGGGCCCCAGGGACAGCGGCGCCAGCCAGACCGCCAGCACGATGATCAGCGTCTGGTGCAGCATGTACCAGGGGTAGACCGAGTCGTTGGCCCAGGCCAGCCAGGGCCAGGGGCGGTTGAGCTTGTGGTGGGCCCAGCCCAGGATGGCCAGCAGGGCCGCCCACAGGTAAGCGTCGGCAGCGACGCGGGCGAACACGCGCCAGGGCGCCGGCAACATCGCGCGCAAACCGAAGTGCAAGGCCAGCAATCCCACAGCCACAGCCAGCGCCATCCAGCGCAGCCGTGTGGCCTCGGCCCACCAGCCACTGTCCGTGCCCAGCCACCAGCCGTACAGAAACAGCGTGAAGTAAACCGCGTGCAGCCAGCCGTCACCGATGAGATCGTGGGTGGGCGGAAAGTGCGGCCACAGCAGCAGCGACCAGGCGATCAGCGGCAGCACCGGCAGCAGCAGCAGGCGCGCGCCGCGCAGGCCCAGGAAAGCCCGGCGCAGCCGGGCGCCGGCGGCCGACTGCAAGAGCGGCAACGCCAGCAACAACACGGCGGTGTAGAGCCAGAGGTAGGGCAGATACCACAGGTGGTTCCAGGTGACGCCGATGTCGGCGCCGTCGAAGGCCTTGGCCGGCCAGGGCCCGCCCGTGAAGTAGCGCAGCAGGAAGACGCCGAAGCCCGGCGCGATCAGGCCGTTGGCCACGCCCTGGGCATAGGCCTGGTAGGGCACCAGCACCGCCATGCCGAAAGCCAGCGGCAGCAGCAGGCGCCAGCTGCGTTGCCGCAGCAGCGCGCCGGCGCCCTGGCCACGCTGCACAAAGCCCAGGGCCAGGCCGGAGATGAGGAAGACCAGGTCCATGCGCCAGAGGTTGAGCCCGCGCATCGGCCATTGCAGCCAGGCCGCCGCGTGCGGACTCTTGATGTGCCAGGACCAGTCGGCCACGTAGTACATGGCGGCGTGGTACAGGATGACCAGGCCAAAGGCCAGGGCGCGCAGGGCATCGATGTCGTGACGGCGTTGCATGGAAGGCTCCCAAAGCTCAGGGCCGGCGCAGTCTGGATGCCGCCAGCGCCGCCCGCCAGCGGAATGGGACGGCGCGTGGCCAGCTGGGGACGAGCGGTGGCCGCGTGGGACGAAAAACAGCCGCGAGCGCCTAGACTCCTGGCCCATGACCCCCGCAAGCACCTGGTTCGAGCGCTACCAGCCCTGGCGGCGCCGGGCCGAGATCGGCTTCTGGCTGCTGGTGCTGGCCCTGCAGGTGCTGGCCAACAGCATCACGACCTGGATCGACCTGCGCAACGCGCCGTACTGGCAGCCCCTGCTGTGGGAGGTGTCGAGCAACCTGGTGATAGCCCTGCTGATCCCGCTGCTCTTTGCCTTCGAGCGCCGCTTCCCCTTGCGCTGGGGCCTGCTGCGGCGCCACCTGCCCTGGCACCTGGCAGGTACGCTGGTGTTCTGCGCCCTGCACCTGCTGGGCATGATGGGCCTGCGCCAGCTGGTCTATGCCGCCATGGACACGCCCTATCCCATCGGCCCCTGGAGCCAGGTGTTCGGCTACGAGTACCTGAAAGACCTGCGCAGCTACGTGCTGATCCTGGCGGCCGTCATCGGCTACCGCCTGCTCCTGCTGCGCCTGCAGGGCGAAGCACGGATGCTCGATGCGCCGGAGCCGCCGCCGGGCGCCGCACCGGCCGCCGCGGCCGGCCGGCCCGAGCGCTTCCTGGTGCGCAAGCTGCGCAAGGAGTTCCTGATCGCCGCCGGCGAGATCGAATGGCTGCAGGCCCAGGGCAACTATGTCGGCCTGCACGTCAACGGCCACGACTATCTGCTGCGCTCCACCCTGGCGGACTTCCTGCTGCAGCTGGACCCGGCGCGCTTTGTCCGTGTGCACCGCAGCTACGCGGTCAACCTGGACCGGGTGGCGGAGATCGAGCCGCTGGACGGCGGCGACGCGAAACTGCGCATGAAGGATGGCAGCCAGGTGCCTTGCAGCCGGCGCTACCGCGATGCGCTGGTACCCAAGCCTTAATTTGCCCAGCCCTGGGCTTTCGACCACTCCTGGTCCAGGCGGGCCAGGTCGGCCAGGGTGCGGCCGGGCTCGTCGCGGAAGCGCTCGTCCAGGCGCCGCACGTAGCTGACGCGGTCCACGCGGAAACTGCGGAAGTCTTCGCGGTGCTCGCACCAGGCGGCCAGGGTCCAGACCTTGCCCCAGTAGAAGCAGCCCAGCGGCCGCAAGGTGCGCTCGCTGTCCTTCTCGCTCAGGTCGCGGTAGTTGATGAAGATCTTGCGCCGCTCCTGCACCGCCTCGCGCAGGGTCTGCAAGGTGCGCTGGGCCGGCTCGGACAGGCCGCCCGAGGGCGCGTACAAGGGCAGGGCTTCTGCCGCCACCCGCGCCTCGGTGGGCAGCACCGACAGGATCTTGCCCAGCGCGTCCTGCGCGTTCTGCGCCAGGGCCGTGTCCATCCAGACCTGGGCCATCCGCACCGACGCCACCAATGCCTTGGCCTCGTCCTGGGTGAACATCATGGGCGGCAGGTCGAAGCCCGCGCCCAGGCGGTAGCCCACGCCGGCCTCGCCTTGCAGCGGCACGCCCTGCACCTGCAGGTCGGCCACGTCGCGGTAGATGGTGCGCTCCGACACTTCCAGCCGCTGCGCCAGGTAGGAGGCCGTGGTCAACCGGCGTCCGCGGATCAGCTGGATGATGTGGAAGAGGCGGTCGGCGCGGCGCATGAGGGACCTTACTGTGCCCACCGCCTCCTGACAAGGTCCTGTCAGGAGCCAGGGACGCCCTGCAGAGCTTCGTCCAGCACCTCGACCCAGTGCCGCACCGGCGTTTCCGTGCCGCTTTGCAAGTGGCTGATGCAGCCGATGTTGGCCGACAGGATGGCCTGGGGCGCCAGTTGCGCCAGGTGGCCGAGTTTGCGGTCGCGCAGCTGCTGCGCGATCTGCGGCTGCAGCACGGAGTAAGTGCCGGCCGAGCCGCAGCACAGATGCGATTCACCGGCCAGCTGCAGCGTGAAGCCCAGGTCGCCCAGGTGCTGCTCGACACCGCCACGCAGCTGCTGGCCGTGCTGCAGCGTGCAAGGCGGATGGAAGGCGAAGACGCCGCCCTGTGCGCGGACCTTGCCGCGCAATGCCGGCACCAGCTCGGGCAAGAGTTCGCTCAGGTCGCGTGTCAGCTCGCTGATGCGTTCGGCCCTGGCCGCATAAGCCGGATCGTGGCGCAGCAGATGGCCGTACTCCTTGACCGTGACGCCGCAGCCCGAGGCGTTCATGACGATGGCCTCGACCCCGCCGCCGTCCACCAGCGGCCACCAGGCATCGATGTTGGCGCGCATCTGGTCCTTGCCGCCCTCCTGGTCGTTGAGGTGGAACTTGACGGCGCCGCAGCAGCCGGCGGCCGGCGCGACCACGGCCTGAATGCCTGCGGCATCGAGCACACGCGCCGTCGCGCTGTTGATGTTGGGCGCCATGGCGGGCTGCACGCAGCCGGCCAGCAGCAGCATCTTGCGCGGGTGCTGGCGCAGCGGCCAGGCGCCGGCGTCGCGTGCCACAGGCACCTTGTTCTTCAAGGCCTGCGGCAGCAGGCCACGCACTGCCTGGCCCATCTTCATCGCCGGCGCGAACAGCGGCGATGTCAGGCCCTCCTTGAGCGTCCAGCGCAGGGCGCGCGCACCCACGCTGCGCGGCACCTTGTCCTCGACGATCTTGCGGCCGATGTCGACCAGGCGGCCGTACTGCACGCCGCTGGGGCAGGTGGTCTCGCAGTTGCGGCAAGTCAGGCAGCGGTCCAGGTGCAGCTGGGTTTCCTGCGTGGGCTGCTGGCCTTCCAGCACCTGCTTGACCAGGTAGATGCGGCCGCGCGGGCCATCGAGCTCGTCGCCCAGCAACTGGTAGGTCGGGCAGGTGGCGGTGCAAAAGCCGCAGTGCACGCACTTGCGCAGGATGGCCTCGGCCTCCTGGCCCTCGGCCGTGTTCTTGAATTCGGGTGCGAGGTTGGTCTGCATCAGTAGCTCGCGAACAGCCGGCCGCGGTTGAAGATGCCGGCCGGGTCGAACTGGCGTTTCAGTTCGCGCTGGATCCGGTCCAGGGGCGGCTTTGGAGGATCAAAACGGGCTGTAGCTCCCGGCGGATGGACCTGAGAAGCTATGAAAAGCGTAGCACTGCCACCCACTTTGGCCGCTGCTTCACGCAAGGCCTGCGCCTGGCCAGGCTCGGCGCGGACCCAGCGCTGGCCGCCGTGCCACTCGATCAGCGGCGCATCGGGCAGTTGCAGCACGGGCGCGGTCTGCGGCAGCGACAGGCGCCAGAGTTCGCGCTCGCCACGCTCCAGGAACCAGGGCAGCCGCTGGTCGCGGCACAGCGTCCAGTCGGGCGCGACCACCGCGCTGTCCTGGCGCTCGCCGCCCAGGCTCTTGCAAGCCGATTCCACCGCTGCCACCGCGCCGCGCAGGCGCAGGTACAGCGTGCCCACGCCGCCATCATGGACCCAGCAGCTGGCGTTGAGCGGCAGCGGCCGGCCGCCCCAGGCGTTGAGGCTGTCCAGCGCGCGTTGCTGGTCCATCTCGAACTTCAGCGTGGCCTCGGCCGGCGCCACCCCCAACACCTTGAGGCTGACTTCGGTGATCAGGCCCAGCGTGCCCAGCGCGCCGGCCATCAGGCGCGAGACGTCGTAGCCCGCCACGTTCTTCATCACCTGGCCGCCGAAGCTCAGAAGCTCGCCGCTGCCACCCAGCAAAGTGAGCCCCAGCACGTAGTCGCGCACCGAGCCCACGCTGGCGCGCGCCGGCCCGGACAGGCCGGCCGCCACCATGCCTGCGACGGTGGCGCCGCCGCCGAAATGCGGCGGCTCGAAGGGCAGGCACTGGCCGTGGGCGGCGAGCAAGGTCTCGAGTTCGGCCAGCGGCGTGCCGGCGCGCACGGTGACCACCAGCTCGCTGGGCTCATAGCTCGTGACGCCGGCCAGGGCGCGGGTGTCCAGCAGCTCGCCGACCGGCGGCTCACCGTAAAAGTCCTTGCTGCCACCGCCGCGGATGCGCAGCGGCGTGCCACTGGCGGCGGCGGCCTGGACGCGCTCGGTGATGGCGTGCAGGGCTTGTTGGGCGGAATCCATGCGGCGATGGTAAGGCCGGCTTCACGCCGGCCCGGCTGATCTTTTTGGCGTCAGTCGCTGAAGAAATTCACCGGCAGGCCCGGCACCTCCATCCGCATGCTGATCACGTGGCCGGACAGGGGCAGGGCCTGCAGCTCCGCCGCGCTGCGGCCGTGGCTGGCGCTGGTGACATAGAGCGTGCGCAGGTCATCACCGCCAAAGCAGGGCATGGTGGGGCAGCGCAGTGGCAGCGCGATCTCGGCCAGCAGCGCGCCGGCGGGCGAGAGCTTGCACAGCCGGCCGCCCTCGAACATGGCGCACCAGTAGTTGCCGTCGCGGTCCACCGCCGCGCCATCGGGCCTGCCGCCATAGCCCGCGTCGCCTGGCTGCCAGCCCACCGGCTTGCCTGCGAACTGGCGCAGCACGCGCTTGTTGGCCAGGTTGCAGCTGGCGGCATCCCAGTCCCAGGCATGGACCACATGGCCGGGCGTGTCGCTCCAGTACAGGCTGCGCGCATCGGGCGACCAGGCCAGGCCATTGGCAATGATGGCGTCGTCCAGCTGCTCGCGCACCAGGGGCTGGCCACCCTCCCCGTTGTCGGGGCGGCAGTCGATGCTGAACAAGGAAGCCAGGCGCTTGTCGCGCGGCTCGTACATGGTGCCGGCCCACAACCGGCCCAGTGGGTCGGCCTTGCCGTCGTTGAAGCGGGTGGTGGCGCCGTCGTGGTCGAAGGGCACGGTCTGCAGCAGCTCGCCGCCCCAGTGCGTCGCCCGGTAGATGCCGTCGCGCAGCGCGATCACCAGGCCGCCGCTGCGCGCCGGTGCGATGCAGCCCGGCTCCGAAGGCATGGCCCAACTCTGCACGGCGCCGCCGCGGCCGTCGCAGCGTCGCAGCTGCCGGCCCGGGATGTCGACCCAGTACAGCAGGCGCTCCTGCGGCTGCCAGAACGGCGACTCGCCCAGGCCGTCGGGCGCTTGGCTCACTGGCTGCCAATCGCTCATTGCGCATGCTCCACGTCGATGTTCATCCAGGCGCTGAGTGTCTCGCCCGGCTGCAGAACGATCAGGCCCACCTTGGCAGCATCGGCACCGCCGGCCACCAGGTTGACCGCGTTGTTGACGTGGCTGACAGGCTCGATGGCGACGTACTCGCGCGCGCCGTGGGTGAACACCACCAGGCGCTCCAGGCTGGAGCTGATACGGGTGCGCAGCAGTTCGTCGCGCAGCTCCACGGCGCCGCTCCAGCCGTCGAAGCAGTGGTCCACATCCAGGAAGGCGCAGTCGCTGTCCAGGCCCAGCGCCGGCCGGTGCACCGTGGGCAGTTTGTCCTCGCCCATCTCCCAACGGCCGGCGGCGCGAAAGGCAATGTGGCTGCGCTCGCGCTTGACGAAGTGGGGATGCCAGCCCAGGCCGGCGGGCGCCGGGCCGCTCGCCTGGTTGGTCAGCGACAGCGTCAGCTCCAGGGTGTTGCCCTTCAGGCGCAAGGTCTGCGAGCAGTCGAAGGCAAAGGGCCAGGCGGGGTCGGCCGGGTGCTCGTAGGCCAGCATGGCAAACGGCCCCTCGCACTCGAGCACCTCCCAGGGCCGCTGCCAGCCGACGCCGTGGATGGCGTGCGGCTCGGCGCCGTTGTTGCGCACCAGCGGATGCTGCGTGCCCTGCCACAGCAGGGTGGCCTCGCCGATGCGGTTGGAAAAAGGCACGAGCGGATAGCAGCCGGCCTGGCGCGCCGACACCAGTTGCGCTGCCGGCGCCGCGTGCAGCACCGGCACACCGTCCAGCCACAGGCCGGCGATGCAGCCGCCCAGATGGGGTGCGATCTCGCATGCCAGCGCACCTGCCTGCAATCGGACCATGGACTTGCCTCCTGGCGCGATTGTGCACCGCGGCGGTCCATAAAAAAGGCCCGCCGGAGCCGAAGCTCGAGCGGGCCAACATCCAAAGGAGACTCTTGCATGCAGTGCCGGGGCCCAGGGGCCACGGCACACGCGGGGGATCAGCGGTTGTAGGCGGTTTCGCCGTGGCTGCTGATGTCCAGACCTTCGCGCTCTTCCTCTTCGGAGACGCGCAGGCCGATCACGAGGTCGACGATCTTGAAGGCGATGAAAGCCACCACCGCGGACCAGATCACCGTGGTCAGCACGCCCTGGAACTGGATCCAGACCTGGGCGCCGATGCCAGGGAAGTCGGCCACGTCGCCGCACTTGTTGGTGACGTAGTTGCAGATGCCGGTGCCGCCCAGCGAGGGCGAGGCAAACACGCCCGTCAGCAGGGCACCCAGGATGCCGCCGACGCCGTGCACGCCGAACACGTCCAGCGAGTCGTCCGCGCCCAGCATGCGCTTGAGGCCATTGACACCCCACAGGCAGACGAAGCCGGCGACCAGGCCGATGACCAGGGCGCCCATCGGGCCGACGAAGCCGCAAGCCGGGGTGATGGCCACCAGGCCAGCGACGGCACCAGAGGCAGCACCGAGCATCGAGGCCTTGCCCTTGGACAGGGCCTCACCGGCGATCCAGGCCAGCGTGGCGGCAGCCGTGGCCACCAGGGTGTTGAGGAAGGCCAGGGCGGCGACGCCATTGGCTTCCAGGTTGGAGCCGGCGTTGAAGCCGAACCAGCCCACCCACAGCAGCGAGGCACCGACCATGGTCAGGGTCAGGCTGTGCGGCGTCAGCGATTCCTTGCCGTAGCCGATGCGCTTGCCCACCACATAGGCGCCCACCAGGCCAGCGACACCGGCGTTGATGTGCACCACAGTGCCGCCCGCGAAGTCCAGCGCGCCCTTGGCCCAGAGCCAGCCGGCGTTGGCCGTGACCGTCTCCAGCGTCTTGGCGTCGGTGATCGCGTCCGGGCCGTCCCAGTACCAGACCATGTGAGCGATCGGCAGGTAGCTGAAGGTGAACCAGATCACCGCGAACAGCAGCACGGCCGAGAACTTGATGCGCTCGGCGAAGGCGCCGACGATCAGCGCGCAGGTGATGGCGGCGAAGGTGGCCTGGAAGGCAACGAAGCTCAGTTCCGGAATGACGACACCCTTGCTGAAGGTGGCGGCGACCGAGTCCGGCGTGATGCCCTTGAGGAAGATCTTGTCGAAGCTTCCCATGAACGGGTTGCCGGCGGTGAAGGCCACGCTGTAACCGTAGATGATCCACAGCACGTAGATCAGCGCGCTGACCACGAAGACCTGCATCAGCACCGACAGCATGTTCTTGCTGCGCACCAGGCCGCCGTAGAACAGCGCCAGGCCGGGGATGGTCATCAGGATCACCAGCAGGGTGGACACCGTCATCCAGGCCGTGTCTCCCTTGTTGGGCACGGGGGCCGGCGCGGCGGCAGCGGGGGCTGCCGGGGCGGCGGCTGCTGCGGCAGCGGCCGGCGCGGCAGCAGGAGCCGCCGGGGCGGCCTCCGATGCGGCGGCGGCGGGCGCCGAAGCGGCAGGCGCCTGCGCCATCACGGCGACGGAGCCGGTCAACAGGCCCAGGCCAAGGGCCAGGGATGCGAGAAGCTTTTTCATTGGTCGTCTCTTTTCTTGTGGTGGCTTAGAGGGCGTCCTTGCCGGTCTCACCGGTGCGGATGCGAACAACCTGCTCGAGGTTGTAGACGAAGATCTTGCCGTCGCCGATCTTGCCCGTGCGGGCGGCGGATTCAACCGCCTCGATCACGCGGTCGACCAGGTCATCGGCCACGGCGGCTTCGATCTTCACCTTGGGCAGGAAGTCGACCACGTATTCCGCGCCGCGGTACAGCTCGGTGTGGCCCTTCTGGCGGCCGAAGCCCTTGACTTCGGTGACGGTGATGCCTTGCACCCCGATGCCCGAGAGGGCTTCGCGCACCTCATCGAGCTTGAAGGGTTTGATGATGGCTGTGACGAGTTTCATCTCTTCTCCTTTGGACTGGCTTCGGTGCTTCAGAAGGCGTAGGTGTACTTCACGCCCAGCACGGCCGTGGCCTTGCCCAGGTCCTTGCCGTTGGGGGCGATGTAGGTCTTGGTGTCGGTGTCGACATAGGCCAGCGAGGCGGAGAAGCCGTTGCCGAAGTCCTTGTTCAGCGTCAGCGACCAATCGGTGTAGCTGAAGGCGTCATTGCTCTTGACCTTCTGGTAGCCCACGTGCGGCACGAAGGCCAGACCCCAGACGCCGGTGTCGAAGGTGGCGTTCAGATCAACGTAGTAGCTGCCGTCGCTGTCGGAAAAGCCGAACAGGTTGGTCACGGCATGCGAGTACTTCAGCGTGACCGGACCCCAGGTGCCGGCGGCATAGATCTCGGTCGTGTCGGGATTGACGCCCATGGTGGAACCGGGGTACAGATAGCGCAACGCGCCCAGGTCGAAGGCAAAGTCGCCGGAGCTGAACTTGTAGCCGCCGTAGATGTCGACTTCGGCGCTGGTATCGCCGCCGCCGTCCTTGATCCACTTGATCGACGAAGCCCAGGTGCCGATGTAGAAGCCGCTCTTGTGGGCAACGTCAGCGCCGCCCTGGATGGCGGGCTTGCCGCGCGACTGCGAGATGCCGCGGTAGCGGTAGTCAGTCACGCCGCCCACGTTGAGCGAAGACGTGAAGTCGGGTTCGGGGGCCTTGGCTTGGGCCAGGACGGCGCCCGACATCACCAGGGTGGACAACAGCACGGTCGCTTTCAACTTCATGGGTCTTCTCCGTTTTAAGTAGGTAGAGGAAATGGAAATGGCGGAGCGTCTAAGCAGGAGGCGTGCCAAATGTCACAAACATCGGCGCCATGGTGCACGGCACGGCCTGGACCAGCGTTGAACAGGCCTGCCGGCGTCCGAAAACCCGGATTTGCACCTTTGTGGTGCGATCTTGTTCTTTTTTTGGCACCAAGCCCTGTCATGCACACAAGTGGGGAGGGAGTTTGCGATGAACTTGTCCTTGGTGCAAAGCCGCGCCCTGCTGGGCTTGCAGGCCGCCAGCGTCACTGTCGAGGTGCATCTGGCCAACGGCCTGCCCAGTTTCACCCTGGTCGGCCTGGCCGAGGTGGAAGTCAAGGAAGCGCGCGAGCGGGTGCGCTCGGCGCTGCAGACTTGCGGCCTGGAGTTTCCCCACAACAAGCGCATCACGGTCAACCTGGCACCGGCCGACCTGCCCAAGGACTCGGGCCGCTTTGACCTGCCCATCGCGCTGGGCATCCTGGCGGCCAGCGGCCAGATCGAGGCGGCCCGGCTGGCGGGCTGGGAGTTTGCCGGCGAGCTGTCGCTGTCGGGCGAGCTACGCCCGGTGCGCGGCGCCCTGGCCATGAGCCTGGCCTTGCACATGGACGGCGTGGCCGCCCAGCTGGTGCTGCCGCCGGGCAGCGCCGAAGAAGCGGCGCTGGTGCCCGACGCCCGGGTCTGGCGGGCCCGCCACCTGCTGGATGTGGTGCGGCAGTTCCTGCCAGGCTCTGCGCAGGCGCAGCAGGAGCCGGGCGCAGGCTGGGCCCGGATGGAAGCAGTCCCGCCCGGCACGGCACCCGCGCTGGCGGACCTGTCGGACGTCAAGGGCCAGGCCGGCGCCAAGCGGGCGCTGGAAATCGCCGCTGCCGGTGGCCACTCTCTGCTGCTGACCGGTCCGCCAGGCGCCGGCAAGTCCATGTTGGCGCAGCGCTTCGCCGGCCTGTTGCCGCCGATGACGGTGGCCGAGGCCCTGCAAAGCGCTGCCATCGCCAGCCTGGCCGGCCAGTTCACGCTGGCGCGCTGGGCCCAGCGCCCGACCTGCGCGCCGCACCATTCGGCCAGCTCCGTGGCCCTGGTGGGCGGCGGCTCGCCGCCGCGGCCGGGCGAGATCTCGCTGGCCCACCACGGCGTGCTCTTTCTGGACGAGCCACACTTTAGGTAGTACGTGCCTGTATGTCTATTCGCCTACCTAAGCGATTGGGAGCGAGCAAGCGTTAGCTCACCAAGGTAGCACGGGATGAAGGCGTGCCTCATTCCGCTAGTCTGACGAGAGCGATTCCATTGCAGGACGCAACTGAGAAGAGCCGGAAAGATAAGGGATTGCGGGTCTCTAGCGCGGGAGGCCATCAATCTGACTGTTACTGGCGTGCCGGATGCGATGCTATTTCGAAGCCTTGGGTTCGCGGTGTCCGGAGAATTCCTTTCGGACACGGACCTCGATGGCGCGCACTAACTCTACGACAGTCACGTTCAGGGCCGTGGCCAACCCAAAAAGTACCGTAAATGATGGCTGCGTAGCGGCTATCTCAATCTTGCCTACGAAGGTTCTGTTGAGGCCTGCACGGTGAGCGAGTTCTTCCTGGCTAATCCCTAACGTTGAACGCCTGGACTTGATCTCGGCCGCAAGGGCTTGGATCAGTTTGGCGTCGGCAGGCTTTCGCATCCGCCGACTTTGGATTCGACGCCCTCTTTATGCACCCGCTTTTATGGTACAAAGTGAATGTTCTACCTTACCCGCCATGCTCAGCAGCCTTCGACCCAGCGAACCCACGGACTTGACTGAACTTTCGGTTTTTCTGCGCCAGACAAAGCGGCAGGCTGCATTGCCGGCATCCCTTCCTGAGCCATTTCTTTTGTCGGTTGCGCGCGACCTTCGAAATTTTGAGAAAGAGCAGGAGAGGGATGAGGCCTTCAGTGAGGATTCGAATCACCTTGCGGCACCGCTTATGCTGGTCTTCAGTCTGATGTTAAGCGCCTCACGCCGGAAGCAAACCTCCGAGGAGCTTCTGATCAATGAGTCGAACGTGCTCGCCTCACTCCGCGTCTACCAGTGGGCGGTGGAGCGGGAAATCGTCACGCGCATTACGGGCATTAACGGTGAAAACGACGAACACATACTGCTCGACGCTCTACGCGCCGCACCGGAACACTAAAGCATTTCTCGAATGCCCATAGATGTGCGCCAATCACGCGAGCAATTGAAGGGGCACCTCCAGGGAGTGGCGCTGTTGGGGGTACGTCGCCTTACCCTATGTCCTCAACTGCTCCAGCCCTATGGCAATGCATCCGCATGAAGATGGAAGCCGCGGGCTGTATGAGTAAGCCCAATTGACACGGTGTCTTCCGTAAATTCTGGATCAGGAGTTGAAATGAATACCCTCCCTGACGAAGCAATCACGCAAGCCATCCAGAACATTGGCATGCTGGCCGTGCAAAGAATCCAGCAAGAACTAGTTGAGGGCATGCGAAATGGGGAGCCTCGCGGCTATGTAGCGCTTCGTAGATTACTCAAGCAACTAGATGACATCGCGAGTCGGACGGAGGGGGCCTAGGTCTGCTTTTGGCGGCGGAAGCGGACACTGCCGTTCTAACGCCACCGGACTTACTTTTTCTGTGCGGACGCCTGCGCCTGACTAAGCAACCGCTCCGCCTCCCGCAGCTCGTGATCCACTTTTTTGCCTTCCGCCTGTGCCAACCTCTTGTCTTGCGCTGAAATGGCAAGGCGGCTCAAAACACTAACGACAGCAGCCTGCCTGTCGGTGGCGGATTTCAATCGGGCAGGGGCGCGGCTCTCGCGGGCGTATGGCAGCTAGCCTACGCACCAATCAGCACCACGGCAGCGATTAGGGCGAAGAATCCAGCAACCCCCAATTTGAGCCGCATTCGGATCTGTGCGGCCCGCGCCTCATGCTGCTCCGCACGCTGAAGGGCATCCAGCGCCTCGTGCACTGCGGCCGCCGGCACGCCAACCTGCTGCTGGTCCACAGATCAGCCTTTGCCGACCTTGTCCCCGGTGCACTTCTTGACGTGCGAGGTGGCTGCAGCGCCTGCGAGCTTTTTGTCCTTGGCCGATGCTTCGCATGCGGCCTGGGCATCGGCAGTGCATTTCTTGATGTGCGATGTCTTCGCGGCACCGGCTAGCTTCTTGTCTGCCGCCGAGGCCTCGCAGGTCATGTCTTGGGCGAATGCTCCACCAGCAAAGCAGGCGGTCAGGATGGCCAGGGCAAGAGTCTTCTTCATGTTGGTTCTCCGTTCAGCGCACGTCGCGCCCACCAATTCCACCACGGCAGCTGCCCGGCCACAATGCCGACATGTGCAATCTGTACGAGTCCACCCCGCGCGACAAGATCAACATGCGCCACCTGGTGAAGCTGCCGGAGAAGCCCTACCCCGGCACCATCGCACCGCTCAAGCCGGGCCCGTTCGTGAAGGCCGACGGCGCCAGCGACGTGGGCCAATGGGGCCTGATCCCGGACGGTTCGCCCAGCCAGCGGCCCACGCGCACGGTGCGCACCGCCGGCGTCGCCAAGCTGGCCCCGATGTCGACCAACAACACCAGGCAGGACAAGCTGACCCACCGATTTTCCATCGCGGCGCCGATCTGGGCCCGCGGTCAGCGGTGCTTGATCCCGGCCGACACCTTCCAGGAGCCGTACTGGGGGCCGCTGGAGTCGCCCTTTGCGAAGTCCATTGCGCGACACTTCCGGCGCGCTGATGGCCAGCCCTGGGCCCTGGCCGGCATCTGGAACGACTGGACCGATCCGGAGACCGGCGAGGTGGTGGGCAGCTATTCCATGATCACCCAGAACTGCGACACGCACCTGTTGCTGCGGCTGATGCACCGACCAGAGGTCGATCCGAAGACCAAGGCGATCCTCCCGGCCGACCAGCAGGACAAGCGCGCCGTGGTGCCGTTGGAGGAAAAAGACTGGGACGCCTGGCTGCACGGCATCCCGGAGCAGGCGATGGCGCTGATCCATCTGCCGGCGCTGGAAGTCTTCTTGGATAGTCCGACCGATCCAGAGAAACAGGTGGCTCTGCTGCTGTAGCGCCGCGCACCCCGCAAGGCTGCCGTGTAAAACCGGCGCGGGGTTGCGGAGTGTACTGTATGCTTTAACAGTGTTCAAGCAGGAGCAGACGCTGTGCATTCCCAACTCCCCCTTATCCATGATCCGGTCGCCATCGCGGCCCTGCCTGCGGTGCCGCCGGACACCCGCCTCTACATCGTCGAACTGCGCGGCGCGCCGGAGATGTTCGCCGCCCGGCGCACCGCCCTGCAGGAGCAGTTCCGCGCTGCCATGAACGAGCGGCTGGGCGGCGAAGCCCACGCAGCCACAGCGCTGCACGCGCTCAACGACGGCGGCGAGCTGGAGGAAGGCCCGCACTGGCATGTTGTGGAGCCCGAGGTGATGGCGACCATGGCCGCGCTGCTGCCGCCAGGCGCGCACTTCCTCTGCTCGCTGAACTGGTCCCGGGTTTTCGGGCAATCCGCCAAGCCTCCCTACGAGGTGGCACT
The DNA here is from genome assembly GCF_936925435.1 of uncultured Ramlibacter sp. Taxonomy (GTDB): domain Bacteria; phylum Pseudomonadota; class Gammaproteobacteria; order Burkholderiales; family Burkholderiaceae_C; genus Ramlibacter. Next base: position 74,174 of record NZ_CAKZHQ010000025.1, read on the forward strand.
GGTCGACGCGGGCGGCCTGTCCACAGGCCAGCGCATCGCAGCTGAGACCCGCTTTGCCGACGCCATCGAGCGCGCGCTGGGCGGCCCCGACGAAGTGGCCCAGACCTACAAGGCTTGGCAGGCCCTGAGCGAATGCAGTCCGGAGGAGCTGAACCCGGCCACCGTACAGCTTGGCAACCGCTGGCCGCGGGCGGCCGACGTCGCCAACAAGGCGGGCTTCGACAAGCTGGGCGAGTTCGCCGGCGCCTATTTCGAGGTGCGCCTGCTGCGCGGGTGACGGCGTGGGCAATGCAGAGACGCGGTTGGCCTACCGCCCCGACGGTGTACCTATCCCTCAGCCGGCCCACCGGGTGCTGTGGCAGGTCTACCTGCTCCGAGATGGCGGCGAGAAAATGCCCAAGGGCATGGCGGCCTACCAGCCCAAGGTCGGCACGTTGGCGTTTTGGCGCTCACCCGATGCGCCGCACCAGCTCAATGCGAAGCTGTGGGACCCTTCAGGCTTCCCAGCGCTCGAAGCTCTAGACGACGTGCGGGTGGCGCCCAGCCCGCGCGCCGGCGGCCTCCTGCTGCATGGCCAGGTGCTCAGCGTGAAGTCAGGCCGTGCCACCCCGGTGCCGCAGGCCTGGTGGTGTGTTGTGCACGCGCTGCGGCCCGTTGGCGTTAAACCCGGATGACGCTCCGGCTGAGCATCCTGACTCTGGTCCTGCTGGCTTGCAGCGGCGCTGGCGCGCGAATCGAGCGCAGCCAAGCCGAGGTCCGGGCATTCCGTGCCCAGGAAGCGTGCCCTGCCACCGGCCGCACACGCGGCGCTTGTCCAGGGTGGCAGGTCGATCACAGCGTCCCACTATGCGCTGGAGGCCCGGACCACCGCAGCAATATGGCTTGGCTGACGGTGGAGGACCACCGATTCAAGACGCTCGTGGACCTGCGCGAATGCCGAAAGCTGCGAGCTATGGCGGCGCGACCAGCCCGTTAGCAGCCGGCATAGTTCTTCCGACCACTTTTGGTGATGGTGTACGTGCCACCCCTAGAGCCCGTGTAGCAAGTCGGGCCGCCCGCACTGGGGGTCGGTGCATCGGCCTTCTTGGCGGAGCTGTTATCGCCGCCCTGCGACGCACCACTACCTCGGTGGCAGTGATAGTCACCAGTCTTCTTTTTCGTATGGCATCCGCTCGAATCCAGGCCGCCACCGTGGGCAAACGCCAAAGATCCCCATATCGCCAGCAGCACTGCGCAGATCGAATATCGCATTTGGGTCTCCAATCCGCGCGTAAAGATCTGGCTATTGCCGCTGCCAAACACCAGGTCACCTTCCCAGTGCCCTGGCGCAGCCCTGTCTTCCACCGTCGGGTGTCGTTGTAGTAAGTCCTTTGCCTTCTGGGCATTCAACACTCCTTCTGCTCTCGCAGTTTTAGTGTGTTGCATCGACCGGTTGAATCCGCCACCCAAAGCAGACATCGGTCGCCGGAGCGCGGCCCCGGGACAGCCCCTTACCGTCGGGTTTCCTTCGAGATTGCTGAGGTAGGCCCAACGCCGCCCAGTGGCCGATGGGGTCTCTGGCGCGCATGTGGCGCAGCCTTGTTCCTGGAAAACGAGAGCACTGCTAGCTGCTTGATGCGTTGAGCGTCAGCGCGCCTGCCGTCTCTCGTGTTAGGACCACTTCAGCTGGAAGTAGTGCGACAGCAGCGCATAGAACGCATCCGTGTCTTCGATCGTGTTAATGGCGTTTGACACGTTTCCGGTGAACCCGTCCTTGGCCTTGCGCAAGAATTTCAGAGCCCCGCCTTCCGACCGAGAGACTACCTGCAGGTACCCGAAGCCGCGGAGAAACTCCGTCTGAGCGATGCCGTAGGGCGTCCCTTTGGCGTCGACGACTTTTTGTTGGCCGGGAAAGAAGCGCCAGCCGGCGTATTCGAAGTGGCCGCTGCGCTGCACCTGGTCGACGTACTTCTGCACGCGCTGCTGGAAAGTCTTCTCGCTGATTTCATCGACCGCTTGCGCCAGCAGATCGATACGGGCCTGCTTGGAGGACGACAGCAATGTCGACTTCTCGCTCACCTGGATCGTCTCGCCGTCCTTCGTGTACACGACAAATCCGATGGCGGGGTCGTGCTCGGTGCTCACACCCATGGGGATGTGGTGTGTGCGGTGGATAAGGCGGTAGCTTCGCAGTGCGACCACGTCGGCGAACCCATACTCAACGCCGTGGTACATGAAACCCGAGGGCGTCATTCGAAATCCAGTCTTTTCCAGGCTGTTCTTGTTAGTGAGGGGCGCGACCAGGTGAGCCTCCAGGTAAGTTCCTCACATACTAGCCGCGCAACCCGCGCCTGCCAAATAGCTGGGCATGCTTCCCCCATAAGCGTGGCGCCGATGCCGCTGCTTTGGGCCAACTGTCCCAACCAGGCCAAAAGCCCATCAACTCCGAGTGAGGCCATCCAGAGGAAGTGCGAGCTTGTCCCTGTCACTACGGAATGGGATGACATCGCAGCAGCAAGCGCTGAAATGGGGCCGCCGGTTGTATGACCGTCTGGCGACGCTGCCAGGCTGTCAGAGGACGATGTCTGCTTCTGGGCCGACAGCAGACATTCACATCTGGAGCCTGCACGCCAGTTGAATGGCGCCTTCAGACTGACAGCCGTCGTACGCGAGTCTCGCGTTGAAGGGCAGCTTTGTGCCCAGAGCGCCCGGTCATGATTCGCCAAGCGGCCCGTCCCTCCGGCTTAACTAATTCGAGCTGCGCGACCACCAGGCAGTCGTTTGTGGTCGCTCAAATGACTTTTACGTCATGGACAAATAACTGATTGACCTTTTGCGACATATGCGCTGTACATCAGAAGAAAGCAGTGCTGCGAGGTGCAAGGAGGCGCCGATTCGACCTCGTTCGCCCTACGCGAGAGGTGATCACCATTCGTGTGCTCCATAATGAAATGAAAACAGGGAGGAGAGGTCACCTATGGCTGCATTTGATATCAGCGTGCGTGACACGCTGAAACTGCTTGATGGCCCGTTCGAGCCCTTCGCAGCCGGCGTGTCGAACGGGCTCTATGCATTCTGGTTGGGGTCCGGGATTTCATTCGGACGCGCGCCGAGTCTGCGCGTCCTCGTCGGCAAAGTTGTCGAGTTCGTACGCTCGCGCATTGACCATGCGGATCCGGACTGCAAGTTCGCCGGCACGCTGCGAGAGATTCTCAACTTGGCCAGCGCTTCAGCGGACGAACGTGCGCGCTCGAAGTTCGATGAGCCCTTTGCCAGCTGGCCGGATCAAGATGCCATGGCTTGGCGCTTGGTCAACAACTATTCCAGGCTGCTTGGCCTCACGGTCGATGGCGAGGACATGGACTATCTGTTGTGGACCGTCATCGACGTCGGCGCGACGTTCGCCGACGCCGCCATGACTCCCGACGTGGAGCACCTGTGCCTGGCCGCGTTGAGTCTGGAGGGCACAACCCCCGAGATGCTCTCCGCCAACTGGGACCCGCTGATCGAAAGGGCAGTGGACACCCTTACGGACGGTAATGCGGCGCTGAGCCCGACGGTTGTCGCACGTCCCGCCGACCTTCAACTGCCCCGCAATAAGACCCGCCTCATCAAGTTCCACGGCTGTGCTGCCAAGGCTCAAGATGACCCGGGCCAGTACCGCCAATGGTTGGTGGCGTCAAACGATCAGGTCGCCGCCTTTTGCACCCAGGCGAACAACCAAGGGCTCGTAACAGCATTGACGCACATCGTCGGGAGCAAGCGCACGCTGATGCTGGGCCTCTCAGCCCAGGACGCCAATATTCAGGGGATTTTCAACAAGGCGGCCAACGAGTTGACGTGGCAGCTTGGCGATCCGCCTCCGAGCTACGTGTTCTCAGAGCAAGAGCTGGGCATGGACCAGCGATCGCTCCTGAAAAACGTTTACCGCGACCAAATCACCCCCGCGAACCGGATGTCGGTCTTTGAGGCGGGGCGCATCCAGGCATACGCAAAGCGGTTGCTCACCGCGTTGCTGTTGGATGTGTGGTCTAGAAAGCTGCAGGCGTTGATCCCTCTCGCTCCAGGTTCGGTTGCGCTTGCGGAGCGTCGACACCTGTGCGCCGGCATCGTGTCGCTCCGCAACCACCTGGCAGATGCGGCGGAGCCAGAACTCGACTTCATTGACGCGCTCCTTGATCGGTTCGGCCGCGCTTGCAAGTTGCTGCGCGACGGCCAAATCGAGCACCCCAATGTCAGGTTTGAGCCGATCACGAATGACGTCGTGACGGCCCTCCCAGGCAATCCAGCCTTGGGGGCCCTCGGGTTACGCGAGGCGGCCGTTGCGCTTGGCCTGGTGGGAATGGGCTTGAGCCGCGATGACTGGACAGTGGAAGCCGAGGCTTTGGACAGGGAATCGGGTGTTTTGGCAGTCACCGGAAAAGGTGCAGCAGCGGCTCGCACCAAGGTGTACCTCACGGCCAGCGCGGCAGGCGCCGCGCTGCTTCGCAGCGAGGGCCACCTGGTGGAAACAGAAAGCCCGCTCTTGATCCAGTCTCAAAAGCTGGCGGTGCCAATGGCCCGATCCCCAAGAGGGGCATCAGGGCGAACCGGGTTGCCGAAGGTGCGCGAGGTCAGCATGTCGACCCTGCTGCAAACCTACACCACAGCTGACGAGCTGTATGAAGCATTCCGACAGGAGCTTGCGCTATGACTGATTCAACACCAGTGGGCCGTGTCACGGTGGCGCTTGAGGACGCTGGGTATCAGCGGATTGCCAGGGGGCTCCAGGTGGGCGAGCTGAAGTTCCAGTTTCAGGCTGCATTCGTGAAGGCAAAGAGCTCGGCCGAACTGATCCTCGTCGCTGACATTGCAAGCGAGAGCGAGGCGCAGCTGACCCGCAAGGTCGACGGCGTGGCGCGCGCGCTGGACATCGCAGCCTCCACACGCTCGCTCACCCTGGTGGTTACCGGACCCCGTCCCAGTGCTGCCGCTCTGGAGTCACTGGGCCGCGTCTGCCGTGTCCTCCCCACCGGCAACATCTCGGGGGACGACGGCGACCAAGTCCTCAAGAACTGGCTGGCTGTGCTGTTGCCCCTGTCGTTGCCTAAGCCTGAGTCCGTGGCGGGCAACTCCTTGGCCCGCATCCACGTCGCCGCGCAAAGCCTTGACGAGACCACCAGGAGGCTGATCGATGTTGCGTATCTAGGGGAGGGCGCCGTCAGCAAGGAGCTGTACGCGATCATCGACGCCGCTGCCGTCCAGGCCAAGGAGAAGACCACATGACGCCGCGCATCGCGTCCCTTACGGCTACCGACTTTCGTAGTCTTCGTGGGACCGTCACGGTCCCTATGGACAGTCCTATCGTGCTGATCCATGGCCGCAATGGCGCTGGCAAAACCAGCTTGTTGACTGCAATGGAACTTGGCCTGACCGGCAACTTGGCATCGCTATCTCGGCTGGACCCGCAGCTTCGGGAGCATCTGGTTCATAAGGAAGCGGTGTCCAAGAAGGCGTCGGTGTCGATCGGCGTCCGCGGGCTCGGTACCGAGTTTCCTGCAGGCAATTTCGACATCCATGGCCACAAATTCACCGGCAAATCAGCACTCGATCCTGTCCTGACAAAGCACTTCTCGGAGCGCTGCTACTTAGCGCAATCCACACTGACGAGGCTGCTGGAGTTCTACGAGGACAAATCAACGAATGGCACGGCACTGACGCGATTCGTCAAGGAGCTGCTCGGGCTGGATGCACTGGATGCCCTCATTGACGGCCTGCACGACGCCGGCGATGTTCGCCGGCTTCGTGGTCATGCCGTGAGCTTCTGGGACATGCGCGAGCAGCTCCCGAGTTTGGATGACGAACTGAGCCGCCTGGCGAGAGAGCTCACAGCCGCCGAGGAGCAGGCGACGCAGCTCACACAGTCTGCAGGGGAGCGACTAACACCACATTGGCCAGAAGTTGCCAGTCTCCCGGCGCAGGCGATGCTTGACCTGTTGAAGGAGCAGTCACCGGAGCAGGAGCTGCAACGCTTGACCCAGCTCCGGCGAGAGCTCAACGACACGGTCTCGCAGAGCCAGATGGGGGTATCCGCCGTGGCAGCGGACCGGCGCGCCAACATTGAAACGGCCGCCGGCGCCGCAGACGCGGCACTACGCAGTTGGCTGGGCACCAGCGGCCAGCGCATGACGGAGCTGTTCGACACGCTCGGTGGCTACTTGTCTGATTTGCCGTCCCCCATTCAGAACCGCCCTGAGTACGCTCGTGCCTATGCCCATCGGGCCGTGTCCAATGAGGTGGCGCGATGCCAGCAGATCCAAGTCAAGGATCAAACAGCGCAAAAGCAGGTATCGACGCTTCAGACTGACCGGCAAGGTCTCGCCACGCGGCTGGAAGAGATCGACAAGCAGATCGTGCAGCATTCGCGCGAGGCCGGCCAGCTTGCGCAGGCGCTGTCCGCCCTGGTGCCCCATGTGCACACCGAAGAATGTCCGGTCTGTAGTCGGGACTTCGGTGAGGTTTCGTCTTCGCCGCTGCTAGGACACCTCACGGCTCGAATTGCTTCGCTGACTCAGTCGGCTGGCCTTCTCTCAGCGTTGTCGCGGGAGCGGGCGAACACCGTGAGTACCGTCGCGGCCCGAGACCGAGAGATCGGTGCCGCTCAGGCGCAGGTGCTCACGGCCGAAGCGAGAACGGAATACGGGCAAAGGCTTGCAACTCTTGAGCAGGCCTTGCAGGATTTGACGTCCCTGGAAGGGGAAGCTAGGGCTGGCGAAACCCTGTTTGGGCAAGGTGCCAACGCCGCGCAAGCTCTGGCATCGGCTCGCGCCGGCGACCAGCAGTCAGCAGCCCTTCGAGACGCTGCTGGTCGGTATGCCACAGTGCTCTCCATGGATCCCATCGGCGCCAGCGAGCCTTTGCAAGCGGCGCTGCAGCGATTCCTGGCTGAAGTCACTGCTCGGCTGGAGCGGCTGACGGCGAAAGAGTCGGCACGCCGCGATGGCGAGGCGGCGCTAAGGGATCTGCTGCTGAAGCAGCAGAACATTGAAGCCATCAAGGTGCGGCAGTTGGAGCGCAGAACTGCTCGTCGAGGCCTGCACGCGGCGAAGGAAGCGGGAGAGCGCACGATGGATCAGGCGCGCGAGCTTCTCAAGCTCGCTCAGGTCGAGCGTTCCCGTGTTGTGGGCCAGGTGTTCAACGATTCCTTGAATGCGGCATGGCGAGACCTCTTCGTGCGCCTGGCACCGGACGAGCCTTTCATCCCCGCCTTCGCTTTGCCCCAGGCGACGAAGGGCGACGTCGAAGCGAAGCTGGAGACCCATTACCGAGACGGCAGTAAAGGCGGAAATCCAAGGGCCATGCTCAGCGCCGGGAATCTCAACACGGCCGCGCTGACGCTGTTCCTTGCGCTCCACCTGTCCGTGAAGCCGCAGCTGCCATGGCTGATCATCGACGACCCAGTGCAAAGCATGGACGAGGTTCACATTTCGCAGTTCGCTGCTTTGTTGCGGACACTTTCGAAGCAGCATGGCCGTCAGGTCATTATCGCCGTGCACGAGAAGTCGCTCTTCGACTACCTGTGCCTGGAACTCAGCCCCGCGTTCGAGGGCGACCGATTGATCACAGTAGAGCTGGGGCGCTCGGCCAATGGCGAGTCAGTAGCGAACACTATTGTCAGAGACTGGAAGCAGGATCTGGCGATCGCAGCGTAGACCTTCGTACTCGCTCTAGGCAGCCCGTAGCCTAGAGCGGCCGAGTGGTTGGGACGAGGTCTTCGCCTCCGATGCGGCCGTCGCGCTTAACCGACGAACGACCGGCCTCAGCCAGTTTGGCGAAGGGCCGCACCTGGCCGAATGCCGCCTGACGTGCGCATCGATCCGAGTGTCAGCAACCGCTGCAAAGCAGCCAATGGAGACCCTGCGGCCCAATGTCCGCTCCCGCCGCCGGAGCAGCCATTTGTGCTGAGTTACTCTACTGGTCATGCCGTTGAAGCACGAACTCTCTGCGCTGGTATCGCGCCGCATCGAAGAGATGGGCCTCAATCCGCTACGCCTCGCGGATTTGGCGCAGGTGCGGCCGGAGATAGTCGAAGCTTTACTTCGCACAGAAGACACAGCAATCAGCATTGCTGAGGCGGAAAAAATTGCAAATGCAGTTGGCTTGGCAATCGGAGTGTTGGGGAACAGACGCGAGAAGGACGGTGACGCCCAATCCTTTCACGTTGCTGCGCAAACTGCCTCGACGAGTTACCGCGATCTAATTCCAATCAATGTGATGAGAGAAGCGCTCGTCACAGGGCAAGTGTCGCTCGACTATCGACCGCACATTCGCACTCTGCTCGACGAAGCATCTGTTGGGCTGCTTGCAAGGCTAGCGGACGAGATATACCGGGTTTCAGGCAGCTCGCCGCGGACAACGTGGCAGATCATGCGCAAGGTGGCAGCCGAACTCGCATGCGATCGCAGCCTGTGGCACTGAAGCCTGCTTCTGGCCGAGGTTGTGTGAAAACCCCCTGACTCTTAGACTGCGGCAACTCGTACCGGAGGCGCTGTGGCTCGATACGTTG
>NZ_CAKZHQ010000026.1 GCF_936925435.1 uncultured Ramlibacter sp.
AAGAAGGTCTGCGCTTTGCCATCCGCGAAGGCGGCAAGACCGTCGGCTCGGGTGTGGTTGCAAAGATCCTGGAGTAAGGATTAGCCGGAGGGGTATAGCTCAATTGGCAGAGCGTCGGTCTCCAAAACCGAAGGTTGTAGGTTCGATTCCTACTGCCCCTGCCACCTGAGTGGCGCCGCAAAAGAGCCCGTCACGCCGTGACGGGCTTAGTCTCTTCAAGAGACGCAACGAATCGAAGCAGGAACAAGCCGCAAATGGCCACTTCTCAAGTTGAAACCGTCAGTACCGGCGCCGACAAGGCCAAGCTGGCCGCTGCCGTTGCGCTGGTGATTGCCGCGATCGTGGGCTTTTACCTGCTGGGCAAGCAGGGCCAGATCGCCCAATGGGGCGCGCTGCTGGTGGGCCTGGGCGCGGCCGTGGTGGTGTTCCTCGCGTCCGAGACCGGCAAGCAGTTCACGGCCTTTGGCCGCGACGCCTGGCGCGAAGTCAAGAAAGTCGTCTGGCCGACCCGCAAGGAGGCCACCCAGATGACGGCCTATGTGTTCGGCTTTGTGATCATCATGGCGCTGTTCCTGTGGTTCACCGACAAGACCCTCGAGTGGGTGTTTTACGACCTGATTTTGGGGTGGAAAAAATAATGAGCGACATCGAGACCGTCGGTTCCGACCAGCCCGCCGCACCCGCCAAGCCGGTCAATCCGGACCTGCGCTGGTACGTGGTCCATGCCTATTCGGGCATGGAAAAGGCGGTCGAGCGCAATATCCGCGAGCGCATCAACCGCGCCGGCATGCAGGACATGTTCGGCGAGATCCTGGTGCCCACGGAAGAGGTCGTCGAGATCAAGAACGGCCAGAAACGCACTTCCGAGCGCCGCTTCTACCCCGGCTACGTGCTGGTGCAGATGATCATGAACGATGACACCTGGCACCTGGTCAAGCACACCAACAAGGTCACTGGTTTCGTCGGTGGCGCCAAGAACCGCCCCTCGCCGATCTCGGAAGACGAAGTCGGCAAGATCCTGGGCCAGATGGAAGAGGGCACCGAGAAGCCCCGCCACAAGGTCGAGTTCGAGGTGGGCGAGTACGTGCGCGTCAAGGACGGCCCGTTCACCGACTTCAACGGCACGGTCGAAGAAGTCAACTACGAGAAAAACAAGGTCCGCGTGTCGGTGACGATCTTCGGTCGCGCCACGCCCGTGGAACTGGAATTCAGCCAGGTCGAAAAGACCTGACGAGGTTGCCGTGCGCGCACCGACTCCGCGCACGGACGAAGAGGTCGAGTCGTTAACCCCGGGGAGCCGAGGCCTTTGAGCCAAAGCGTTTGCACCCGCAAGGAGTAAGACATGGCGAAAAAAATCGTCGGTTTTGTCAAGCTGCAAGTTCCGGCCGGCAAGGCCAATCCGTCGCCGCCGATCGGCCCGGCGCTGGGCCAGCGCGGCCTGAACATCATGGAGTTCTGCAAGGCGTTCAACGCCCAGACCCAGGGCGTCGAGCCCGGTCTGCCGCTGCCCGTGGTGATCACCGCTTTCGCGGACAAGAGCTTCACCTTCATCATCAAGACCCCGCCTGCGACGGTCCTGATCAAGAAGGCTGTCAAGCTGGACAAGGGTTCTGCAACCCCCCACAACGTCAAGGTCGGGAAGATCACGCGGGCGCAGCTCGAAGAGATCGCCAAGACCAAGTTCAAGGACATGAATGCCGCCAGCGTGGATGCCGCCATCCGCACCCTGGCCGGTTCCGCCCGCTCCATGGGCATCACGGTGGAAGGCATCTAACATGACCAAGCTCACCAAGAAGCAAAAGGGCCTGCAAGGCAAGGTCGACAGCAACAAGCTGTACCCGCTGGCCGACGCCCTGGCCCTCGTCAAGGAAGCCGCCACCGCCAAGTTCGATGAATCCATCGACGTGGCCGTGCAACTGGGCATTGACGCCAAGAAGTCCGACCAGGTCGTGCGCGGCGCCGTCGTGCTGCCCAACGGCACCGGCAAGACCAAGCGCGTCGCCGTGTTCGCCCAGGGCGCCAAGGCTGAAGAAGCCAAGGCCGCCGGCGCCGACATCGTCGGCATGGACGACCTGGCCGCCATGGTCAAGGCCGGTGACATGCCCTTCGACGTGGTCATCGCCGCGCCGGACGCCATGCGCATCGTCGGTACCCTGGGTCAAATCCTGGGCCCGCGCGGCCTGATGCCCAACCCCAAGGTCGGCACCGTGACGCCCGACGTGGCCCAGGCGGTGAAGAACGCCAAGGCAGGCCAGGTGCAGTTCCGCGTCGACAAGGCCGGCATCATCCACGGCACGATCGGCCGTCGCTCGTTCGACACCGACAAGCTGCAAGGCAATCTGGCGGCGCTGATCGAAGCGCTGAACAAGGCCAAGCCGGCGTCGAGCAAGGGTGTGTACCTGAGGAAAATTGCGGTCTCGTCGACCATGGGTCTGGGTGTCCGCGTGGACACGCAAACCATCTCGGCGTGATCGTTGAATAGCCGGCGGCCCGCAAGGGCGGCCGGTGTGGTGGGCTGCCGGGGCCCCGCAAGGAAAACCGGCAGGCCATCCAAGACCGTTGGCGCGCAGGCAACTGTGCTTAATTGAAGGAATCAGGAGGTCGCCTCCGGTTCCGTGCCAACGCAGATGGCGATCCCGCTGAGATGGAATTGAGAGATTTCCGAACAGTTGGTCGCTGCAACTAGGCGTGCCGGAGGGTTTCGACCCGAAGGCACATTTGAAGGAGTAGACCTTGAGTCTGAATCGCAGTGAGAAAGAAGCAGTCATTGAAGAAGTGACTGGCCTCGCCGCTAAAGCTCAAACGCTGGTGATGGCGGAATACCGCGGCATCACGGTCGCTGACATGACCAAACTGCGCAACGATGCGCGCAGCAAGGGCGTGAACCTGAGTGTTCTGAAGAACACTCTGGCCCGCCGTGCTGTCGCAGGTAGCGCGTTTGAAGTGGCAGGCGACCAGATGACCGGCCCGCTGATCTATGGCTTCTCCGTCGACGCTGTGGCCGCCGCCAAGGTGGTGGCCGATTTCGCGAAAACCAACGACAAGCTGGTGATTCGCGGCGGTGTTTACGGTGGCAAGACCCTGGACGTCAACGGCGTCAAGCAGCTGGCCAGCATTCCCTCCAGGGAAGTGCTGTTGGCCCAGCTTTGCGGCCTGCTGATGTCGCCGATCTCGCGCACCGCTGTGGTGCTCGGCGCACTGGCAGCAAAAAAAGGTGGTGGCGCCGAAGAGGCAGCCCCCGAAGCAGTCGCAGCCTGAGCGCGCGGCAGTTAACCAACATAGTTAGGAAATCAAAATGGCATTCGATAAAGACGCATTTCTGACCTCGCTGGACAGCATGACGGTCATGGAACTCAACGAGCTGGTGAAAGCCATCGAAGAGAAGTTTGGCGTGAGCGCGGCCGCCATGGCCGCTCCCGCAGCCGCCGGCGGTGCTGCCGCCGCTGTCGCCGAAGAGCAGACCGAGTTCACGGTCCAGCTGCTGGAAGCCGGCGCCCAGAAGGTCTCCGTCATCAAGGCCGTGCGCGAAATCACCGGCCTGGGTCTGAAGGAAGCCAAGGACCTGGTCGACGGCGCTCCCAAGGCTGTCAAGGAAGGTCTGAATAAGGCCGACGCCGACGCCGCCAAGAAGAAGCTGGAAGAAGCCGGCGCCAAGGTCGAACTCAAGTAATTCGCCCCTGGTCCGAGGCTGGAGTGTCCGAAAGGGCCTCCAGCCTTTGGTGCTTATAAGGATGCGTCCAGAGCGCACCCGCAAAGACTGCTCCAATCAGCCTTTGCGAGTGTCTTCTGACCCCGACTGCAGAAGATGCCTTGGTTCGGGCGATGTGCAATGCATCGCCGTCCGCCATGGTTGGTAGTGGCCAACCCACCAAGAAAGCCCCGTGACGGGGCGCGACAGTTGCTGAGACTCTCAAGCCCGTGGAGAAGATCTGATGGCCTACTCGTATACCGAACGCAAGCGCATCCGCAAAAGCTTCGGCAGCCGCGACAGCGTGCTGGAAATCCCCTACCTGCTGCAGATGCAAAAAGACGCGTACACCGCCTTTTTGCAAGCCGACGTCGGCCCGAAAAGCCGGACCGTAGAAGGCCTGCAGGCTGCGTTCGACGCCGCCTTCCCCATCGTCTCTCACAACGGGTTTGTGGAGATGAAGTTCCTCGAATACAACCTGGCCAAGCCCGCCTTCGACGTGCGCGAGTGCCAGACCCGTGGTCTGACCTTCGCCTCGGCCGTGCGCGCCAAGGTGCAGCTGATCATCTATGACCGCGAGTCCTCGACCCCGCAGTCCAAGGTCGTCAAGGAAGTCAAGGAGCAGGAGGTCTACATGGGCGAAGTGCCCCTGATGACCGACAAGGGCTCTTTCATCATCAACGGCACCGAGCGCGTGATCGTCTCGCAGCTGCACCGCTCTCCCGGCGTGTTCTTCGAGCACGACAAGGGCAAGACCCATAGCTCGGGCAAGCTGCTGTTCTCGGCACGCATCATCCCCTACCGCGGTTCCTGGCTGGACTTCGAGTTCGACCCCAAGGATGTGCTGTACTTCCGCGTCGACCGCCGCCGCAAGATGCCGGTCACGATCTTGCTCAAGGCCATCGGCCTGACGCCCGAATCGATCCTGGCGAACTTCTTCGTCAACGACAACTTCCGCCTGATGGACAGCGGCGCGCAGATGGAGTTCGTCTCCGAGCGCCTGCGCGGCGAAGTCGCCCGCTTCGACATCACCGACAAGTCCGGCAAGGTCATCGTCGCCAAGGACAAGCGCGTCACCGTGCGCCACACGCGTGACCTGGAAACCTCCGGCACCACGCACATCAGCGTGCCCGAAGACTTCCTGATCGGCCGCGTGGTCGCCCGCAACATCGTCGACGGCGACACCGGCGAGATCCTCGCCAAGGCCAATGACGAGCTGACCGAGGCGCTGCTCAAGAAGCTGCGCACCGCCGGCGTGCAGGACCTGCAGGTCATCTACACCAACGAACTGGACCAGGGCGCGTACATGTCGCAGACCCTGCGCATCGACGAGACCGTCGACGAGTTCGCTGCCCGCGTGGCCATCTACCGCATGATGCGCCCCGGCGAGCCGCCGACGGAAGACGCGGTGCAGGCCCTGTTCCAGCGCCTGTTCTACAACCCGGACACCTACGACCTGTCGCGCGTGGGCCGCATGAAGTTCAACGCCAAGGTCGGCCGCGACGAGAGCACCGGCCCGATGGTGCTGACCAACGAGGACATCCTTGCCGTGGTCAAGATCCTGGTGGACCTGCGCAATGGCCGCGGCGAAGTCGACGACATCGATCACCTGGGCAACCGCCGCGTGCGTTGCGTCGGCGAACTGGCCGAAAACCAGTACCGCACCGGCCTGGCCCGCATCGAGAAGGCCGTCAAGGAGCGCCTCGGCCAGGCCGAGCAAGAGCCGCTGATGCCGCACGATCTGATCAACTCCAAGCCGATTTCCGCGGCCTTGAAGGAGTTCTTCGGTGCGTCCCAGCTGTCGCAGTTCATGGACCAGACCAACCCGCTGTCCGAGATCACGCACAAGCGCCGCGTCTCGGCCCTGGGCCCGGGCGGTTTGACCCGCGAGCGCGCCGGCTTCGAAGTGCGCGACGTGCACGTCACCCACTACGGCCGCGTGTGCCCGATCGAAACGCCGGAAGGCCCGAACATCGGCCTGATCAACTCGCTGGCCCTGTACGCCCGCCTGAACGAATACGGATTCATCGAGACGCCGTACCGCCGGGTGGCCGATGGCAAGGTGACGATGCAGATCGATTACCTGTCGGCCATCGAGGAAGGCAAGTACGTCATCGCCCAGGCCAACGCCACGCTGGACAAGGACGGCAAGCTGACGGGCGAGCTGGTCTCGGCCCGTGAGCGCGGCGAGTCCATCCTGTGCGGCGCCGACCGCATCCAGTACATGGACGTGTCGCCGGCGCAGATCGTGTCGGTGGCTGCCTCGCTCGTGCCCTTCCTGGAGCACGACGACGCCAACCGCGCGCTGATGGGTGCCAACATGCAGCGCCAGGCCGTGCCTGTGCTGCGTCCCGAGAAGGCCTTCGTCGGCACCGGCATCGAGCGCGTCTCCGCGGTCGACTCCGGCACCGTCGTGACGGCCAGCCGCGGCGGCGTGGTCGACTACGTCGACGCCACCCGCATCGTGGTGCGCGTGAACGATGCCGAAGCCACTGCCGGCGAAGTCGGTGTCGACATCTACAACCTGATCAAGTACCAGCGTTCCAACCAGAACACCAACATCCACCAGCGGCCCATCGTCAAGCGCGGCGACAAGATCGGCAAGGGCGACGTCATTGCCGACGGCGCTTCGACCGACCTGGGCGAGCTCGCGCTCGGCCAGAACATGCTGGTGGCGTTCATGCCCTGGAACGGCTACAACTTCGAGGACTCGATCCTGATCAGCGAGCGCATCGTCGCCGAAGACCGCTACACCTCGATCCACATCGAGGAACTGGTGGTCATGGCGCGCGACACCAAGCTGGGCGCCGAGGAAATCACCCGCGACATCCCGAACCTGGCCGAGCAGCAGCTCAACCGCCTGGACGAGTCCGGCATCATCTACGTCGGCGCGGAAGTCCAGCCCGGCGACACGCTGGTGGGCAAGGTCACGCCCAAGGGCGAAACCACGCTGACGCCGGAAGAAAAGCTGCTGCGTGCGATCTTCGGCGAGAAGGCTTCCGACGTGAAGGACACCTCGCTGCGCGTCAGCCAGGGCTCGCAGGGCACGGTCATCGACGTGCAGGTCTTCACCCGTGAAGGCATCACGCGCGACAAGCGCGCCCAGCAGATCATCGACGACGAACTCAAGCGCTTCCGCCTGGACCTCAACGACCAGCTGCGCATCGTTGAGGCCGACGCTTTCGACCGGATCGAGAAGCTCCTGAACGGCAAGGTCGCCAACGGCGGCCCGTCCAAGCTGGCCAAGGGCACGAAGATCGACAAGGCCTACCTGGCCTCGGTCGAGAAGTTCCACTGGTTCGACATCCGCCCGGCGGACGACGAAGTGGCTTCGCAACTCGAGTCGATCAAGAACTCGATCGAGCAGCAGCGCCACAGCTTCGACCTGGCTTTCGAAGAGAAGCGCAAGAAGCTGACGCAGGGCGACGAGTTGCCTGCCGGCGTGCTCAAGATGGTCAAGGTCTACCTGGCCGTCAAGCGCCGCCTGCAGCCTGGCGACAAGATGGCCGGCCGCCACGGCAACAAGGGTGTGGTCTCCAAGATCGTTCCGGTCGAGGACATGCCCCACATGGCCGACGGCACGCCGTGCGACATCGTGCTCAACCCGCTGGGCGTGCCTTCGCGCATGAACGTGGGCCAGGTGCTGGAAGTGCACCTGGGTTGGGCCGGCAAGGGCATCGGCCAGCGCATCGGTGACCTGCTGCAGCAGGAGGCCAAGGCGGCCGAGCTGCGCAAGTTCATGGACCAGCTGTACAACGG
Source organism: uncultured Ramlibacter sp. (assembly GCF_936925435.1). Lineage (GTDB taxonomy): Bacteria > Pseudomonadota > Gammaproteobacteria > Burkholderiales > Burkholderiaceae_C > Ramlibacter. The sequence continues at coordinate 7,448 of NZ_CAKZHQ010000026.1, forward strand.
TTCGGGCCGCAAGGAAGACCTGTCCAAGCTGACCGACGACGAGGTGCAGGAAATGGCCGGCAACCTGGCCAAGGGCATCCCGTTTGCCACGCCGGTATTCGACGGTGCTTCGGAAGAAGAGATCCGCGGCATGCTCAAGCTGGCTTATCCGGAAGAGGTCATGAAGGCCAAGGGCCTGACGGCCGCCCGCACCCAGGCCATGCTGTACGACGGCCGCACCGGCGACCAGTTCGAGCGCCCGGTCACCATCGGCTACATGCACGTGCTCAAGCTGCACCACCTGGTGGACGACAAGATGCACGCCCGCTCGACCGGCCCGTACTCCCTGGTCACCCAGCAGCCGCTGGGCGGCAAGGCGCAGTTCGGCGGCCAGCGCTTCGGCGAAATGGAAGTCTGGGCGCTGGAAGCCTACGGCGCCGCCTACACGCTGCAGGAAATGCTCACCGTCAAGTCCGACGACGTCCAGGGCCGCACCAAGGTGTACGAGTCCATCGTCAAGGGCGAGCACGCCATCGAAGCCGGCATGCCGGAATCGTTCAATGTCCTGGTCAAGGAAATCCGTTCCTTGGGCATCGACATGGAACTGGAACGTTCTTAAGTTGAAGGGATAGAGTCACATGAAATCACTACTCGACCTGTTCAAGCAATTCACCCCGGACGAGCATTTCGATGCCATCCGCATCGGGATGGCCTCGCCCGAGAAGATCCGTTCCTGGTCTTTCGGCGAGGTCAAGAAGCCCGAGACCATCAACTACCGCACCTTCAAGCCCGAGCGCGACGGCCTGTTCTGCGCCAAGATTTTCGGGCCCATCAAGGACTACGAATGCCTGTGCGGCAAGTACAAGCGCCTGAAGCACCGCGGCGTGATCTGCGAGAAGTGCGGCGTTGAAGTCACGCAGACCAAGGTGCGCCGCGAGCGCATGGGCCACATCGACCTGGCCGCGCCCTGCGCCCACATCTGGTTCCTCAAGTCCCTGCCCTCGCGCCTGGGCATGGTGCTGGACATGACGCTGCGCGACATCGAGCGCGTGCTGTACTTTGAAGCCTACGTGGTGACCGACCCCGGCATGACCCCGCTGAAGAAGTTCGGCATCATGTCCGAGGACGACTACGACGCCAAGCGCAAGGAATTCGGCGATGAGTTCATCGCCAAGATGGGCGCGGAAGGCATCAAGGACCTGCTCGAAGCCATCGACATCGACATGGAGATCGAGCGCCTGCGTGGCGACCTGACCGGCTCCGAAGTCAAGGTCAAGAAGAACGCCAAGCGCCTGAAGGTCCTCGAGGCTTTCAAGAAGTCCGGCATCAAGCCCCAGTGGATGGTGATGGACGTGCTGCCCGTGCTGCCGCCGGACCTGCGTCCGCTGGTGCCGCTGGACGGCGGCCGCTTCGCGACCTCCGACCTCAACGACCTGTACCGCCGCGTCATCAACCGCAACAGCCGTTTGCGCCGCCTGCTGGAGCTCAAGGCTCCGGAAATCATCGCGCGCAACGAAAAGCGCATGCTGCAGGAAGCTGTGGACTCGCTGCTGGACAACGGCCGCCGCGGCAAGGCCATGACGGGCGCCAACAAGCGCGCCCTGAAGTCGCTGGCCGACATGATCAAGGGCAAGAGCGGCCGCTTCCGCCAGAATCTGCTGGGCAAGCGCGTCGACTACTCGGGCCGTTCGGTCATCGTGGTGGGCCCGACGCTCAAGCTGCACCAGTGCGGCCTGCCCAAGCTGATGGCCCTGGAGCTGTTCAAGCCCTTCATCTTCTCGCGCCTGGAAGCCCTGGGCATCGCCACCACCATCAAGGCGGCGAAGAAGGAAGTTGAATCGGGCACGCCGGTGGTCTGGGACATCCTTGAGGAAGTCATCAAAGAGCACCCGATCATGCTCAACCGCGCTCCCACGCTGCACCGCCTGGGCATCCAGGCCTTCGAACCGATCCTGATCGAAGGCAAGGCCATCCAGCTGCATCCGCTGGTTTGCGCGGCTTTCAACGCCGACTTCGACGGCGACCAGATGGCCGTCCACGTGCCGCTGTCGGTGGAAGCCCAGATGGAAGCCCGCACCCTGATGCTGGCCTCCAACAACGTGCTGTTCCCCGCCAACGGCGAGCCCTCCATCGTTCCTTCGCAAGACGTGGTGCTGGGCCTGTACTACACGACGCGTGAGCGCATCAACGGCAAGGGCGAAGGCCTGATCTTCGCCGACATCGGTGAAGTGCAGCGCGCGCTCGACGCCAATGAAGTCGAACTCACCGCCAAGGTGACGGTGCGCCTGACCGAGTGGACCAAGGACAAGGAAACCGGCGAGTTCGTGCCCGCTACCAGCCTGGTGGAAACCACGGCCGGCCGCGCTCTGCTGTCAGAGATCCTGCCCAAGGGCCTGCCGTTTGCCAACATCAACAAGGCGCTCAAGAAGAAGGAAATCTCCAAGCTGATCAACGTCAGCTTCCGCAAGTGCGGCCTGAAGGAGACCGTGGTCTTCGCCGACAAGCTGCTGCAAAACGGCTTCCGCCTGGCCACCAAGGCCGGCATCTCGATCTGCATCGACGACATGCTGGTGCCGCCGCAAAAGACCGAGATCATCGCCCGCTCCGAGAAGGAAGTGAAGGAGATCGAGCAGCAGTACGTCTCGGGCCTGGTCACGGCCGGCGAGCGCTACAACAAGGTGGTGGACATCTGGGGCAAGGCCGGCGACGAAGTCTCCAAGGTCATGATGGCCCAGCTGGCCAAGGAAAAGACCATCGACCGCCACGGCAAGGAAGTGGACCAGGAGTCGTTCAACTCCATCTACATGATGGCCGACTCCGGCGCCCGCGGCTCGGCCGCCCAGATCCGCCAGCTGGCGGGCATGCGCGGCCTGATGGCCAAGCCGGACGGCTCCATCATCGAGACGCCCATCACGGCCAACTTCCGTGAAGGCCTGAACGTGTTGCAGTACTTCATCTCCACCCACGGCGCCCGCAAGGGCCTGGCGGACACGGCGCTCAAGACCGCGAACTCGGGTTACCTGACGCGCCGCCTGGTCGACGTGACGCAGGACCTGGTGGTGATTGAGGTCGATTGCGGCACTTCGGACGGCTCGCTGATGCGCGCCATCGTCGAAGGCGGCGAAGTGATCGAGTCGCTGCGCGACCGCATCCTGGGCCGCACCGCAGCCGAAGACGTGCTGCACCCGGAAAACCGCGCAGTGCTGGTCCCCGCCGGCGCGATGCTGGACGAGGACGTGATCGAGGTGCTCGAGGCGACCGGCGTGGACGAAGTCAAGGTCCGCACCGCGCTGACCTGCTCCACCCGTTTCGGCCTGTGCGCCAAGTGCTACGGCCGCGACCTGGGCCGCGGCGGCCTGGTCAACGTCGGTGAAGCTGTCGGCGTGATCGCCGCCCAGTCCATCGGCGAACCCGGCACGCAGCTGACGATGCGCACCTTCCACATCGGTGGTGCCGCTTCGCGCGCTGCCGTCGCCTCCAGCGTGGAAGCCAAGTCCAACGGCGTGATCGGCTTCAACGCCACGATGCGCTACGTGACCAACAGCAAGAAGGAACTGGTGGTGATCGCCCGGTCCGGCGAGATCGTCATCCATGACGAGCACGGCCGTGAGCGCGAGCGCCACAAGGTGCCGTACGGCGCGATCCTGGCGGTCAAGGCCGACCAGCAGGTCAAGGCTGGCACCGTGCTGGCCAATTGGGACCCGCTGACGCGCCCGGTGATCACCGAGTTCGCCGGCAAGACCCAGTTCGAGAACGTCGAGGAAGGCCTGACGGTCGCCAAGCAGGTCGACGAGGTCACCGGCCTGTCGACCCTGGTCGTGATCGACCCGAAGCGCCGCGGCGCCACCAAGGTCGTGCGCCCGCAGGTCAAGCTGATCGACGCGCAAGGCCACGAGGTCAAGATCCCCGGCACCGACCACTCGGTGACCATCGGCTTCCAGGTCGGCTCGCTGGTCCAGGTGCGCGATGGCCAGGACGTGGGTCCCGGCGAAGTGCTGGCCCGCATCCCGGTCGAAGGCCAGAAGACGCGCGACATCACGGGCGGCCTGCCGCGCGTGGCCGAGCTGTTCGAAGCCCGCTCGCCCAAGGACAAGGGCATGCTGGCCGAGATGACCGGCACGGTGTCGTTCGGCAAGGAGACCAAGGGCAAGATCCGGATGCAGATCACCGATCCCGAAGGCGGCGTCTACGAAGAACTCGTGCCCAAGGAAAAGAACATCCTGGTGCACGAAGGCCAGGTCGTGAACAAGGGCGAGTCCGTGGTCGACGGCCCGGCCGATCCGCAGGACATCCTGCGCCTGCTGGGCATGGAAGAGCTGGCCCGCTACATCGTTGATGAAGTGCAGGACGTCTACCGCCTGCAGGGCGTGAAGATCAACGACAAGCACATCGAGGTGATCGTTCGCCAGATGCTGCGCCGTGTCGTGGTCGAGAACGTGGGCGATTCGGGCTACATCGCCGGCGAGCAGGTCGAGCGTTCGGAAATCCTGGACACCACCGACAGGCTGCACGGCGAGGGCAAGATTGCGCCGACCTGGACCAACCTGCTGCTCGGTATCACCAAGGCCTCGCTGTCGACCGACTCGTTCATCTCCGCGGCTTCCTTCCAGGAAACCACCCGCGTGCTGACCGAAGCGGCCATCATGGGCAAGCGCGACGAGCTGCGCGGCCTGAAGGAAAACGTCATCGTCGGCCGCCTGATCCCCGCGGGCACCGGCATGGCGTACCACGAGGCACGCAAGGCCAAGGACCTGATGGACGAGGCCGAGCGCCGCGCCATCGCCGAGTCCGAAGCCGAGGAACTGGCCAGCGCCACCGAGGCTGCTGCGGCGCCCGAGGCGAGCGAAGGCACGGCGACCGAGTAAAGCTGCCCGTCAGCTATTAAACTCATAGCGCCCCAAGCCCTTTCATCGGGGGCTGGGGCGCTTTTTCATTTCTCAACGAGAGTCGCATGTCCTCTTCGCTGGTGTTCTGGATCGCCGCGGCCGTGGCGCTGTTCTGGGCCGTGGGCGCTTACAACCGCCTGGTGCGCCTGCGCTCGGAGGCCAATACGGCATTTGCCGCGATGGACGCCGAGCTGACGCGCCAGGTGGCGCTGGTGCAGTCCTGCCTGCCGGCCGAGGAGATCCAGCCGGCCTCGATGTTCGACGGCAGCAGCAGTTTCTGGAGCAGCCTGGAAGGGGCGACCGCACAGTTCGCGGCCTCGCTGGCCGTGGCCCGCCAGCGTCCGCTGGAGCCCGAGGGCATCGCCGCCCTGGGCGCCGCGCAGGACGTGCTGACCATGGCCTGGGAGCGCGCCGTGCGCGATGACGCGCACGACCTGGCCGGCTCGCGCCTGCCCGAGAGCGTCAGCGTCACACGCGCCCATCTGGTGGCCCAGGCAGGCGCCGCCGCAGAGAACTTCAACCTGGCCGTGCAGCGCTACAACGCGGCGATCGCCCAGTTTCCTGCCCTGTTGCTGGCCTCGCTGTTCGGTTTCAAGCCTGGCCTGGCGCTGCCATTGAGCGCATAAGCTCATTGCGATAAAGCGGTTGCCGGGCGCGGGGGGGCGCCCCTATAGTGCGGTCACCACAAGAGGAGACCCGCGATGAGACTTCATCCCCTGGCGCTGGCGCTGGCCGCCGTCGCAGCCCTGCCTGCCGCGGCGCAGACCCAGGACGCGCTATATCTCAAGAGCTTGGCCGCCACCTGTGCCAACTGCCATGGCACGGACGGTCGCGCCGTCAGCGGCTCGGGCGTGCCCACCCTGGCGGGCATGCCACGCGACTACATGATCGCCCAGCTCAAGGCGTTCAAGGCCGGCAGCCGCCCCGCGACCATCATGCACCAGCTGAGCAAGGGCTACAGCGACGCGCAGATCGAGCAGATCGCAGGCTACTTTGCCGCGCAAAAGCCATAAGGGGATGACCATGCAAAGACGTTCCTTTCTCCAGTCCTCTGCCGCCCTCAGCCTGCTGGGCCTGGGCGCCTGCGCCACCACCACGATCCCGGCCCACGCCAGGGTCGTGGTCATCGGCGGCGGCTACGGCGGCGCCACCGCCGCCAAGTACGTGCGCCTGCTGTCGGACCACAAGATCGGCGTGGTGCTGATCGAGCCGGGTGAGAGCTTCATCTCCTGCCCCATCTCCAACCTGGTGCTGGGCGGCAGCAAGCAGCTGGCTGACATCACCACGCCGTACAGCGGCCTGGCCAGCAACCATGGCGTGACCGTGGTGCGCGACATGGCCACCGCCATCGACACCGCGAAGAAGACGGTCACGCTGGGGCGCGGCGCCAGCATCACCTACGACAAGCTGGTGCTGTCGCCTGGCGTGGACATCCAGCTGGCCAGCATCGAGGGCCTGGCCGCGGCCCATGCCTCGGGCCAGGTGCTGCATGCCTGGAAGGCCGGTGCCGAGACGGTGGCGCTGCGCCGCCAGCTCGAGGCCCTGCCCGACGGCGGCGTCTACGCCATCACCATCCCGGAGGCGCCCTACCGCTGCCCGCCCGGCCCCTACGAGCGGGCCTGTCAGGTGGCCTGGTACTTCAAGAACGCCAAGCCGCGCAGCAAGGTGCTGATCCTGGACGCCAACCCGGACGTCACCTCCAAGGGCGCGCTGTTCAAGAAGGTCTGGGCCGAGCAGTACAAGGGCATCGTCGAATACCGCGGTCAGCACAAGCTGGTCGGTGTCGACGCGCGCAGCAGCACGCTCAAGTTCGAGGTGCAGGACGACGTCAAGGCTGGCGTGCTCAACGTCGTGCCGCCGCAGCGCGCCGGCCTGGCGGCGGTGCAGGCCGGCCTGGCCAACCAGCAGAGCAACCGCTGGGTGGGCGTGAACTACCAGACCTTCGAATCGACAGCGGCCAAGGACGTGCACGTGATCGGCGATGCCATCCAGATCGCGCCGGCCATGCCCAAGAGCGGCCACATGGCCAACAGCCACGCCAAGGTGGCGGCCGCTGCCATCGTGGCCCAGTTGTCGGGCTGGCAGGCCAATCCCCGGCCGCTGCTGACCAACACCTGCTACAGCTTTGTCGACGACAAGAACGTGGTCCATGTGGCCAGCGTGCACGAGTACGTGGACAACACCTTCAAGGCCGTGGCCGGTTCCGGCGGCCTGAGCCCCGGACCGACCGAGCTGGAAGGCAGCTACGCCATGAACTGGGCGCAGAACATCTGGGCCGATACGCTCGGCTGAGACAATGGGGGGATGACAGGCCCCGTTGTTCCCCTTTGGCGGCAGCTTCAGGCTGCCGCTGCCGTTTTGGCGGCCGTGCGCCGTGGTGAGTCGGCCACCGCCGCGATCGCCGCTGTGGCCGGCGAGTTGCGCCCCGGCGCCCAGGCCCTGGTGTTCCAGGCGCTGCGCAACCTGGGCCGCGCCGATGCCCTGCGCAAGCACTTGGCGCGGCGCGCGCCGCCGCCCGATGCGGATGCCCTGCTGTGCTGCGCCCTGGCCCTGTGCTGGAACGAGGACCATGCGCCCTACGACGCCTTCACCCTGGTCGACCAGGCGGTCGAGGCGGCCAAGCGCCAGAGCACCACGCGCAGCCAGGCGAACTTCATCAATGCCTGCCTGCGCCGCTTTCTGCGCGAACGCGAAGCGCTGGTGGCAGCCACGGACACCGACCCGGTGGCCCTGTGGAACCACCCGCGCTGGTGGATCGACAGGCTGCGCAAGGAGCAGCCCCAGCACTGGCAGGCCATCTTGCGCGCCAACAACAGCCAGGCGCCCATGACACTCCGGGTGAATGCAAGAAAATCGGCTGTAGCCCCCGTCCTTGCTTCGCTTCACGCTATCAATATGGAAGCAGTTGCGGTGGGCGAACACGGCCTGGTGCTGGCCCGGCCGCGGCCCGTGCAGGACATTCCTGGTTTTTCCGAGGGTCTGCTGTCGGTGCAGGATGCGGCTGCCCAACTGGCTGCGCCCCTGTTGCTGCAGGGCCTGCCGGTGCCGGCGGGGCGCAGACTGCGCATCCTGGACGCCTGTGCCGCCCCCGGCGGCAAGACCGCCCACCTGCTGGAACTGGCCGATGCAGATGTGACGGCGCTGGACGTGGACGCCGTGCGCTGCGAGCGCATCGTCCAGACCCTGGAGCGGCTGGGCCTGCAGGCCCGGGTGCTCGCGGCCGATGCCGGCCAGCCGGCAGCCTGGTGGGACGGCCAGCTTTTCGACGCCATCTTGCTGGACGCGCCATGCACTGCTTCAGGGATCGTGCGCCGCCATCCCGACGTGCGCTGGCTGCGCCGTGAAACCGACATCGGTCAGTTGGCCGCCACCCAGGCCCGCCTGCTGGCCGCGCTCTGGCCCTTGCTCGCGCCCGGCGGGCGCCTGCTGTACTGCACCTGCTCGGTGTTTCGGGCCGAGGGCGAGGCGCAGGCGCAAACGTTTGTTGCGCACAACAAAGACGCGGTTTTGCGGCCCGCGCCCGGCCATTTGCTGCCCCAATCCGGGGCAAAGGGCAATGCCGTCCCGGACAATCTCCAGGGTGATCACGACGGGTTTTATTACGCACTGCTGGACAAACAGTAGGCGGCTGCCGGGCCGGCTCAGGGCGGTCCTTGAGCGGACCGTCCGGCTTGCGCTCGCGTGTGCGCTGCTGGCCGCGGCGGGCATCAGCAGCGCCGACGCCCCGCTGACCGAGATCAGCCAGCTGCGGCTGGAGCGCAGCGAAGAGGGCGTTTTCCTGTCGACCAATGTGCGCTTTGAGCTGCCGGCCGTGGTCGAAGACGCCCTGGACAAGGGCATCCCCATGTTTTTCGTGGCCGAGGCCGTGCTGTTTCGCGACCGCTGGTACTGGTACGACAGGCAGGTCACCAGCTCGGCGCGCCACATGCGCCTGTCCTACCAGCCGCTGACCCGGCGCTGGCGCCTGGTGGTCTCGCACGCGCCCATCGGCAACTCGGGTGTGGCGCTGGGCCAGACCTTCGACACCCAGGACGAGGCCATGGCCGCGGTGCAGCGCATCTACCGCTGGCGCATCGGCGAGCCAGCCGACCTGGAGGCCGACGCGCGCTACAACGTGGACTTCCGCTTCCGGCTCGACGTGTCGCAACTGCCCAGGCCATTCCAGATCGGTGTGGTCGGCCAGAGCGACTGGAACATCACCGCCGCGCGCAACCAGCGGCTGGCGGTCGAAAGCATGCGGTGAGCACACGCTCCGCCTCCGCCCGGCGGCGTTCGCTGTTGCAGACCTCGCGCGCCTTCCGCTGGGCCATGGTGGCCGGCGCCTTGCTGATGGTGGGCATCGCCATCGTGCTGCTGTTCCTGCTGACCCAGGCCACCAACAACCGCGAGCTGTACGAACAGAACTACGGCCGCCTGTTCGTCCTCAACACGGTGGTGGCCGGCCTGCTGCTGCTGACCATCGGCTTTGTTGCGGTGCGGCTGGTGCTGCGCCTGCGCAGCGGCAAGTTCGGCAGCCGGCTGCTGGTCAAGCTGGCCGCCATCTTTGCCCTGGTGGGCTTTGCGCCGGGCCTGCTGATCTACGTGGTGTCCTACCAGTTCGTCTCGCGCTCCATCGAGAGCTGGTTCGACGTGAAGGTTGAGGGCGCGCTCGATGCCGGCCTGAGCCTGGGCCGCTCGACCCTGGACGCGCTGGCCAACGACCTGGCCAGCAAGACCCGTTCGGCCGCGGTGCAGCTGGCCGAATCCTCCGATACACCGGTGCCGGTGGCGCTGGAACGCCTGCGCGAGCAGTTGGCGGCCAACGATGTCATTCTGTGGAGCAGCTCGGGCCAGCTCATCGCCGCGGCCGGCCAGTCGCGCTTCCTGCTCAATCCGGAGCGGCCAACCGCGCAGCAGCTGCGCAACGTGCGCGCCCAGCGCCAGCTGGCGGTGATCGAAGGCCTGGACGAGGCCACCCTGGGGACCACCTCCAACGCCCGCGTCAAGGCGCTCGCCGTGCTGCCCACGCCCACGTTCGGCCTGCTGGCCGAGTCACGCGTGCTGCAGACCACGCAAAGCCTGCCGCCCACACTGGTGGCCAACGCCCTGGCCGTGCAGGAGGCCAACCGCGAGTACCAGGAGCGCGCGCTGGGGCGCCAGGGTCTGCGCCGCATGTACATCGGCACGCTGACGCTGAGCCTGTTCCTGGCGGTGTTTGGCGCCATCTTGCTGGCCATCGTGCTGGGCAACCAGCTGGCGCGGCCGCTGCTGCTGCTGGCCGCCGGCGTGCGCGAGGTGGCCGCTGGCGACCTGTCGCCCAAGCTGGCCCTGCAGGGCAAGGACGAATTGGGCGGGCTGACCCGCTCCTTCGCCCAGATGACGCAGCAGCTGGCCGATGCCCGCGACGCGGTGGACAAGAGCATGGGCCAGGTCAGCGCGGCGCGCGCCAACCTGCAGACCATCCTGGACAACCTGACGGCCGGCGTGGTGGTGATGGACGCCAAGGGCCTGATCCAGTCGACCAACCCCGGCGCCACCCGCATCCTGCGCGTTCCGCTGGCGGCCTACGAGGGTCAGCCGCTGGCCGCGGTGGAGGGCATCGAGGCCTTCGGCGCCGGCGTGCAGGCGCAGTTCGACGACTACATGAACGAGCGGCGCCAGCACGGACTGGACCACTGGCAGCAATCGTTCGAGCTCAACGCGGGCCCCAGCGGCGTGCCCGGTGTCTCCCAGGGCAACGCCATCACCGTGGTGGCGCGCGGTGCCGAGCTGCCAGGCGAGGCCAGGCTGCTGGTGTTCGACGACATCTCCGAGATCGTCTCGGCGCAGCGGGCCCAGGCCTGGGGCGAGGTGGCGCGGCGGCTGGCCCACGAGATCAAGAACCCGCTCACGCCCATCCAGCTGTCGGCCGAGCGGCTGGAGATGAAGCTGACCGGCAAGCTGGGCGAGCTCGAGCAGGCCCTGCTGAAGAAATCGGTGGCGACCATCGTCGACCAAGTCGACGCGATGAAGCGCCTGGTCAACGAGTTTCGCGATTACGCACGCCTGCCGGCGGCCGAACTCAAACCCGTGGATCTGAACCAACTGGTCGCCGATGTGCTGCAGCTGTACACGCTCGAGGCTAGCGAAAGCCAGGGCAGCGCCCATGTGCCGGTGCAGATGGAGCTGGACCCCGCTTGCCCCAAGGTGCTGGGCGACGCCCAGCAGCTGCGCCAGGTGATCCACAACCTGCTGCAAAACGCCCAGGACGCCACCGAGGGCGCCGCCGTGCGCGAGGTGACCATTCGCACCCAGTGGACCGAAGCCAGCCGGCGGGTGCGCCTGGTGGTGCAGGACTCGGGCGCGGGCTTCCCCGAGAACATCCTCAAGCGGGCCTTCGAGCCCTATGTCACCACCAAGGCCAAGGGGACGGGCCTGGGCCTTGCCGTGGTCAAGAAGATCGCCGACGAACACAGCGCCCGGGTCGATCTGAAAAACCGGGTTGTGGACGGCGTACAACAGGGCGCCCAAGTGTCGCTATCATTCGCAGTTGCGGCTTAACAACAGGGCCCCATCCAGCCGCGGGGGACAGTTTTCACTATGGCAAACATTCTGGTCGTCGACGACGAACTGGGCATCCGGGACCTGCTCTCGGAAATCCTCAACGACGAGGGACACAACGTCGAGCTTGCGGAGAACGCGGCGCAAGCCCGGGCCGCGCGACTGCGCATCCGGCCCGACCTGGTGCTGCTGGACATCTGGATGCCCGACACCGACGGCGTCACCCTGCTCAAGGAGTGGTCCACCACGGGGCTGCTGAGCATGCCGGTGATCATGATGAGCGGCCACGCCACCATCGAGACCGCGGTAGAGGCCACCAAGATCGGCGCCCACTCCTTTCTGGAAAAGCCCATCACCTTGCAGAAGCTCCTCAAGGCCGTGGAGACCGGGCTGGCGCGCAACGCGCCTGCTGCCCCGCGCAAGAGCGGCGTTGCCGGTCCTGTCGCCGCGGCGCTGGCGAGCGACCTGACAGTGGAGTCGGCGATGACCGGCGGCCAGAACCTGCCGCCGGTGGTGGAACTGGGCCCGCAGGCGCGCCAGCTGTTCGAGCTGGACAAACCGTTGCGCGACGCGCGTGACGAATTCGAGAAGAGCTACTTCGAATTCCACCTGGCCAAGGAAGGCGGCTCGATGACGCGCGTGGCCGAGAAGACCGGTCTGGAGCGCACCCACCTGTACCGCAAGCTCAAGCAACTGGGCGTGGACCTGTCCCGCGGAAAGCGGGCCGCCGCCTGATATATAATTGCAGGCTCACGGCCCGGTAGCTCAGTTGGTAGAGCAGCGGATTGAAAATCCGCGTGTCGATGGTTCGATTCCGTCCCAGGCCACCAGAATCTGGAAGAAGCCCACTCGGTGGGCTTTTTCTTTGAATCACGCGGGAATAGCTCAGTTGGTAGAGCGCAACCTTGCCAAGGTTGAGGTCGAGAGTTCGAGACTCTTTTCCCGCTCCATGTTCTTGTATGACGCCCCAGCGCCCTTTTCGGGTTCTGGGGCGTTTCTACAATTCGGGCGGCTTTTCGACCAAAAGCGTTGACCTGGGCTCCGCCTCTTCCGAGCGCAGATAGTTTCCTTTACGGTGTTGCGAGTCAGGCCTGTACGTGGGTCAGGTCTGGTTGTCCTCGGGCTGGGCAGGTACCTGACGGGCATGCTTCACCGCGGCCATTGCGGCCACGGTCAGCGGCATTTCCCAGTTCGTCGGAATCATCTCCCGGACGGTTCTGAATCTGGCGCGTATGGGACGTAGGTCCAATGTGCGCCCGGCGCCGACGAGCGAGCATAGACCCCCTGGTTGCGGAGAACACTGTCATTCGCCGTGCGAGTGACCGCGTTGTCTCGGCAAGCCTGTTTTCCAACCCAAGGAGGTGACCATGCTACGAAAGACCCTGGTGCTCGGCTTGCTGGCGATCTCGCTGGCAGCGCCGGGTACGCACGCGCAAACGCCGCCGGCGGCCAAGCCCGCGGCCGCCGCCAGCGCCGCGCCGGCCGCAAACGCCGTCGATCCCGCGGCCGTTCAGGCCCTGAAGGACATGGGGGCGTTCCTGCAGTCGCAAAAGCGCTTCCACGTGGAAACCCGGGTGAGCGGCGAGCGCGTTCTTGCCGACGGGCAGAAACTGCAGCGTACAGCGATGGCCACGATGGACGTCGATCGTCCAGACAAGATTCGCGCCGTGATGCGCACGGCCACCACCGAGCGCGAAATCATCTACGACGGCAAGACCATCACGCTCTACACACCGGTGCAGAAATACTATTCGACGCTGGCGGTCACCGCGACGCTGGGCGACCTGATCAACAAGCTGCAGGAGGAATACGCCGTCGAGATGCCGCTGGCGGACGTGTTTCTGTTCGGCACCCCGGCCGCTCCGCTCGACAAGCTGGAGTCGGCCATGATCGCCGGGCAGGATTTCATCGAGGGCGAACTCTGCGATCACTACGCCTACCGACAGGGCAAGCTCGACTGGCAGATCTGGATCAGCGCGGCCGCTGGCAAGCCGTTGCCGCGCAAGATCGTGATCACCAATCGCGCTGATGAAGCGCGGCCGCAGTCGGTCTCGCTGATCGATTGGAACCTGAAGCCGGCCGCGAACGCTGCTGCATTCAAGTTCACGCCGCCCAAGGGCGCGACCAAGGTCGAAGTCGTCCCACGCAAGACCAAGTAAGGAGCACCATCATGAAGAGATCATTCGGCAGTCTTGCTGCGACCGTGGTGACCGTCCTCGGGCTCGCATGCCTTGTCATGGCCCCTGATGCCAACGCCGCCGGCGAAAGACGGGGCGGCGGCGGCGGCGGTGGTGGTGGTGGTGGTGGTGGCGGCAACGCGCGCGCTGGACAGGCGCAGGTGAACAACACCAAGGCCGACGCGCGCACCAACAACGTCCGCAGCACCAGCGTCAACAACGTGAACAACAACAACGTGAACGTGAACAGAAACGTCAACGTGAACGCCAACAACCACAACAACGGCTGGGACAACGACTATCACCCGGTGGCCGGCGCCGCCGTGATCGCCGGCACGGCCGCCCTCATCGGCTCGATGGTGCGCACGCCGCCGGCGGGCTGTGCTCCTGTGAACTACTCCGGCATCGTGTACCAGCAGTGCGGTGGCACCTGGTATGCGCCGCAGGGGTCGCAGTTCGTGGTGGTCGCGCCGCCGTACTGACCTTTGCGCGAGATAGAGGCCCCATGCCTCAGTGACCCTGATGCCTCTGGTCTTTTAGCGCCTCCGCAGTCTTCATGGCTCCGGAGGCGCTCATGCTTTTTCGTGGCGGCGGAACGTTCATCGCTTTGACTCCCATGGACGGCACGGTCGCCCCAGACCAGATCAGGCAGCCCCAGCGCATCTTATGCAACAAGTCGCCAGAAAATGGCGCGTCATTGGCATGTGAAGTTCCCCAGCGTCGCACCTGACGCGAAATCGGCCGGCAGTTCGACGCTCGCACGGCATGAGCGCTCGCCTATCGTCACCTGCAAGGCATTGGGCTTGCCGCGGGCCAGGCCGCTCACATACACCCGGCCGCGCCGCGCCACCGGAAAGTCCTCCTGGGCCTCGCCAATGCGTACCGTCGCGCCGGCCGGCACGGGCTGGCCGCTGGCCTCCATCAGCGTGAGTGTGGCCGAGAGCCTGCGCGCGACGCCCATGTCCACCAACACGCCCATCCGGCTGGCGATCTTGACCGACTTGCTGCTGGCGCCGAACGAGCCTTCCAGTGGAATGTCCTCAGCCTGGAAAGAAATGGCGCTGGGAAGGAACCCGGACAGCCGCGGGATGACGGCCACGCCCTGGTTGTCGGTCGCGCCGACCGGCTGGCCATTGCTGTAGACCCGCACGTCCGGAAAGTCCGCCACCTTGACGATCGCGAAGCCCTGGTCGAGGTAGCGCGACAGCCGCCATTCGCCGCTGGCCGCTGCCACGCCGCCGCGCACAAAGGCCCGAGTGGCCTGGGTTCCGAAGGATTCTGAAGCCTCGACGCCGAACTGGCCGAAGCCGGTCTGCAGGAAGGCGCCGAGCTCCACTCGCCGCGCCTCGGTCTGTTCGCCGGCCAGCACGCGGTAGCCGAAGCTGTCGGTCTCCAGCAGGTTGCGGCTGACTTCCAGCAGCACGTCGGGTTTGGCCGCGTCGCTGCGCCGCTCGACGGAGGCTGTGGCGAAGTCGCGGTCGCCCAAGGGCAGCGCCAGTGTGAGGGAAAACACCTTGTTCGCCGTCTGCGTGCCCCAGAACTTCGAGACATTCGCGCTGAGCGTGGACGAGCGCCATAGCGAGATGGTCCAGCCAAGGCTTGCGGAATTGAACTCGCCAGTCGTGTCTGTGCTGCGCAGCCACAGCGCGTTGAGCCATTGCCGCTCACCGACCCGCATGGAGCCCGAGAACTGGCGCACGGACAGGGTGCGGATCTGGCCGGGCTCGTAGGCGATGTCCACGTAATCGGGGCTGCGCTGCTCCGCCGCGGCACCCAGGCTCCAGTTGCGCTCGGTGCGCTGGAAGAACAGCTTGGCGAGCGCGCCGCTGCCCAGCCCGCTGCTGGCGGCCGCCGCCACGCCCACCAGGCCCAGCACGGGCACCGTGGCCTGGACCACACCGCCCAGATTGGCGCGGTCGGCCATGCCCTCGGCCCGCCCCTCGATGGTCAGGCGATCGGTCACGCCATAGCGGTGGGTGGCGACGGCGGCCCAGTCGCGGTAGACATTGCTCTGGATGGCGTAGTCGTGTCGCAGCAGGCCGACCTCGTAGGAGAAATCATGCAGGCCTTGCCGCAGCATCGAGTCGTAGCGCACATAGGGCACGATCGCGGTCGATTCCTGGCCGAACACGTCGCGCACCACCACCCGCACATTGCCGGCGCCCACGGGCACGGGCAGGTTGGACACCGAGAACGCACCGGGCTTGACCGGTGCCGAATAGGCCTTGGCGTTGCCGATGTAGACGTCGACCGTCGAAGGCACGGCGGCCGTGCCGGACACGTCCGCCGTGGGGTAGGTGATCAGCAGTGGCGTCGTGCCGAAATTGCGCTGGTACTGCAGGCCGCCGATGCGCATCGACGCGCCATAGCTGCCAGAGCGCGTGATGGTGTCACCCACCACCGTGCTGGTGACGCTGCGCGGGTCGTCACGCCGGAACGTGGTGTCCAGCCGGATGGTGCTCCGGCCGTTGTCGCCGCTGAAGAAGCTGGAGGTGAACAGGCCCAGGCGCGAGAACGCCCCGAGCTCCCAGTTGGCGCCCAGCGTCGACAGCCCTGCGCTGCGGTCCCAGCGCAGGTCGTAGTTGAGAAAGCCGCCCGGTGCATAGCTCACCGGGACGCTGTCTTCCACCGACAGCGACGCGTTGGTGCCGCCTAGCATCTCCAGCGGAAAGTCCAGGGCCAGGGTCAGCGCCGCGGCATCCAGCTTGTAGGGCAGGCTCAGGCTCTCGGCGCAGAACCAGCGCGCGCCGGAAAAATCCTGCAAGGCCAGCTGGCCCGGGGTAATGCCCCACTGCGCGACATCGGTCTCAGCGATGTACAGCGGGCCGGCGGGGCCCAGGAAGCGCACGGCAGCCACCTCGCGCTCCTGGCCATTGACGACGGGCTGGACCAAGAGCGCTGCCGCCGCGGAGGCTTGCGCTGCGCCGGCCTGGCATTGTGGGGTCTGCGCATGCGCGGCCAGCAACGGAGCGGCGAGGGCCGCCGCCGTCAACGCAGCCGGGTGTCGCACACGGCTTCAGCGTTTGACGTCGGTCGTGAAGGTGCCGCGGTCGGTGGTGACTTGCATCTTCAGTGGCCCGTCAGCCTGCATCTTCAGCGGCCAGCTCCTCGTCAGCGTGTTGCCCGCCAGCACATAGGCCGCCGACGGCACCTTGAGCAGTTCGCCGGCCTTGGGGGAAGTCACTGTCCATTCGCGCAGCTTGAGGTTGGCCTTGCCGGTGTTGCGGATCTGGACCTGGAGTTCGTCCTTCACCAGCAACACCGACAGCGCGGCCTCGCCCTTGAGGACGGGGCCGGCCGCCGGCGCGACGAAGACCGGGATCGCCATCGACACGATGGTCTTGAGCGAGTTGGCCTTGATCTCCTGCGCAGCGGGCACTTCGTCGATGAAGATGCGGTAGGCGTGCTCGGCGCCGTCCTGCCGCCGGTTGAGCTGGACGCGCACCACCTGCGACGCGCCCTTTTCCAGGCGGAAGGTCGCCGGCGCGAGCAGCAGTTCGTCGGTCTGCGTGTAGGTGTCGTCGTAGTTGGCCTGCGTCCAGCGGACCGCCCGCGCCTCGAAGGTCTTGGCCTCGTCGGTGTTGGTGACGCTCAACGAACTGGCGCGGTTGGGGCCCAGCTCAACGCGCAGCGGCACGATGGCGAAACCGCCCGCCTGCGCGGCGCAGCAAATCAGCAGGGACAGCCAGAGAAAAACGGTGCGCAGCATCAAGGCTCCTTAGTAGTAGATACGCACCGTGATGGTGTCGACGTACTCTTCCGACGGCACGGTCTGGGCGGCGGGGATGGTCCCGAAGACCGTGTGGTCCTGCGCCAGGCCCGTGCCCGTGCCCGTCACGGTGTCCGAGCCGGGCGTGTTACCCCAGACGGTGCTGCGCGCCGAGTCAGAATAAAGCTGGTAGTTCAGCACATTGGCCGCGGCCGACGCCAGCTTGCGCTGGGTGACGGTCGCGCCCGGTGAAGTGCCTTCGTTCAGACCGATCTGGTAACTGGTGTTGGGCGTGCAGGTCGCCCGCAGCAAGGTCGTGCCCTGGAGCGGGCTGGCGCCCTGGGCGCTGTAGACGCCGAAGTCAAGGTTGCTGGCGCTGATGTCGCACACCGCGTTCACGCGCGCCGAGACCCGGAAGCTGGTGTTGGCGGTGTTTTGCTGGGCATGGACATGGGTCCAGGGCAACAAGCCAAGCGTCAGAAGAACCGCCAGATGCCGTCTCATCATCTTCACCTCCAGCAAATGTTGCCAATTGTTCAGTTGCAGTATAGGGCCATGACCACGGGCAGTCCAAGCAAGAACTGGCCCTGGGCGATGGCCCTAACCCTGATGCCGGCAGGCGCTGCCAGCGCTGTCCGTCGCCCAAACGATCACCGCGGCATCGGCCATGCCGCTGAGGGGCCGAACTGATGTAGGCTTGCCGCCGGTTCCCAGCCTTTTGCCAGGACGCCAGGACGAAAGGAGCCCCCATGTTGCATCGCCTCATTCTTGTGTCGCTCGCCGCCTTGCTGGCGTCTTGCGCCAGCACACCAACCGTCAAGACCGACTTCGATCCCGCCGCCACCTTCAGCAGCTACAAAACCTATAGCTGGCTGAGCAAGCCCACGGGCGGCTCGCCACTGGCGCAGCAGCGCATCGTCGACGGCATCGACGCCAGGCTCAAGGCCAAGGGCTGGACGTTGTCGCCCAGCGGTGATGTCCGCATCGCTGCCAACGTCACCGCCCAGGAGAAGCAGGACTACACCACCTACTACAGCGGCATGGGCTACGGCATGGGCTGGCGCGGCTACGGTTACGGCGCCGGCCCCGGCATGGCCACCACATCGGTCTACACCTACGAGGTGGGCACCCTGGTGGTCGACATGTTCGACACCTCGACCAAGCGCGCCATCTGGCGCGGCCACGCCAGCGGTGTATTGCCCGACAACCCGGACAAGATGGCGGCGCTGCTGCAGGCATCGCTCGACCAGCTGTTTGCGGACTTCCCGCCCAAGCCCGCGGCGGCGAAGTGACTCTGAAGTGAGCTTGCGGCGGATCAGGGCCTGCTGGCGGCCGCTCAGGGTTTGCAAGGGCTGTGCCATTGGGTGAGCCGCACCATACTGTCCAGGTCCACTGAAAAGCGATGTTGACCCCCCTGCGCCAGCCGCCCCGCAAGCCCTCCGCGGGCTTCACCCTGATCGAGGTCATGGGTGTGGTCGCCATCGTGGCGGCCCTGGCTGTGGTGGCTGTGCCGGTGTACCGCGACTATGTGCAGCGGGCCCAACTCGCGCAGCTGCTCAGCCAGATCGACCAGATCGCCACCTCGGTGCAGGTCGAGGATGCCACCGGCGAGCGCAACCTGCAGCGCGATGCCAAGCCTGGGAAGGCCCCGCCCCAGTTGCAGGTCGTGGCGGACGCGGCGTTCAGCGAGCCGGGCGGCATCCGCCTGCTGCTGATCCGCGCGCCGGCCGGCTTCTTCGCCTCGTCGCCGCAAACTGCCCGCTACGGTCTGATCGCCGACCTGACGCCGCCGGCCGACGAAAGGCGCCTGCGTGAGCTGGCCCGGGCCTTGCCCTACAACGCCGGTGACAAGCTTTGGCTGGCGTCGGGCCAGCTGGCGTTTCCGCTGGTGGATGGGGCGGCTCCCGGCGCGGCAAGCGCCCGACCGGCGACGGGGTGGGAGGGCGCCGCCACGCTGGACGGGACCGGAGGCTGGACCTGCCAGGGCACGGTGTCGGTCTATGGTTCGGATGGCCAGCTGCTCACGGGCGTGAACGCCGGCGTGCGCATCCAGGTCACGCTCAGCGTCACCGGCTGGGACGGCAAACCCTTCGAGCGCAACTGGACCGACCAGGGCAATCTGGCCGGGGGCAAGGCCAGCTTCAGCTTGCGGGGCCTGAGCGCCCAGGCCGGCCGGGGTGAGGTTGTCACCGGCTGCAAGCTCGCCGTGAGCGAGGTTGTCTACTACTATCCGACCAATCCGCCGGTCCAGTGGGACGGCGGCAAGCCGACCCTGCAGATCAACAAGCCGCCCACGCCGTGATGCAGCAGCCCCCTGAGCGCGACCCCGACGGCCAGCCGCCAGCTGGCTGGGATGCCATCGTCCAACGCGCGCAGCGCGAGGCCGTGCGCGATGACGCGGGCCGGGAGGCGTTGCGCGCACCGGGGCCGGCGCCGCTGTGGCGCGCCTGGTGGCTGCATGGCGGCGCGGGGGCGCTGCTGATGCTGGCCGTGGGTCTGGTGGCGTGGCAGCACCTGCGGCCACTGCCGGCGCCCAGCGTCACGGACCTGGACCAGGGCCGGCGCGCGCTGCTCTCCCTGGTCAGCGCATCGCTGGCCGACCATGTCCGGCTGCACGGAGGCTACCCCGATAACCTGGGCTCGGCCCTGCCGCTGGACGTGAGCGTCGAGTACCGGCGCACGCCGGAAGGCTACGAGCTGTCGGTCCGCCTGAGCGACGGGCAGCTGCTTTTGACAAAGGCGCCGTGACCATGGCTTCCTCCTCTGCGTCCGCGCAGTCCCCGTCCGGGGACGGCGTGGCCTGGCTGGACCGCGTCATGCGGCGCATCCGGCCCGCCGATGCGGTCCTGCCGGTGCTGCCGCCGGCGCTGGAAGAGGCCTGGCACACCGTCGCCCTGACTTGTGGCCTGAGCTCGGCGCAGCTGGCCCAGGAAGTGGCGCGCCAGTCCGGCCTGCGCAGCGAGTCCCTGCCCGCGCTGCTCTCGCCGGAAGCGGTGGCGTGGCTGCGTGCGCCGGCCGCCCGCAACGTCTATGCGGTGCCTGTGCGCAAGGAAGAAGGCTATCTGGTGATCGCGGTCTGCAATCCCACCGTGCCCGACCTGCTGGAGCGCCTGCGCTTTGCCAGTGACATGCCGGTGGAGGTGGTGATCGCGCCGCCGGAAGACATCCGCCGCGCGCGCGACAGCCTGCTCGACGATATCGGCGGCGGCGTCGGCTCCGCCAGGAGTATTGCCGCGGCGGAAGGGACGCTTGGGCAGGGCCTGGGCGGCGGCGAGTTCCATGTGGAGGACCGCGGCTCCGATGCGCCGGTGGTGCGCCTGTGCGACATGATGCTGCGCCAGGCCATCTTGCACCAGGCCAGCGACATCCATGCCCAGCCGCTGGGCGCCAGCGGTCTGGTGCGCATGCGCGTGGACGGTCGGCTGCGCAAGGCGGGCCGCCTGCCGTTGGATGTGCTGCAGCGCCTGATCGCCCGCGTCAAGGCCGTGGCGGGCATGGACCCGACCGACCGCATGCATCCGCAGGATGGCCGCGCCCGCGCCTTCCTGGACAAGAAGATGCTGGACCTGCGCATTTCCACGCTGCCCGTCAGCGGCGGCGAGAAGCTGGTGATCCGCTTGCTGGGCGGCCACAGCGTGCTGCAACTGGACGACCTGGATCTGCCCGAGGTGGAGCGCCGGCAGGTCCAGCACCTGGTCGATGCCAGCATGGGCATGGTGCTGGTGGCCGGCCCCACGGGCTCGGGCAAGACCACGACGCTGTACAGCGTGCTCAATGCCAAGAATGATCCCGATCTGAGCATCGTCACGGTGGAGGACCCGGTCGAGATCCGCATGCCCATGCTGGCCCAGATCGAAGTCAATCCGCGCGCCGGCCTGGACTTCGTCAACGCCCTGCGTTCGGTCGTGCGGCAGGACCCCGACATCGTGCTGATCGGCGAGATCCGCGATGCTGAAACCGCCGGCATCGCCATGCAGGCCGCCATCACCGGCCACCTGGTGTTCGCGTCCATCCATGCCAACGATGCGGTCAGCGTGCTGCCCCGGCTGGGCAAGCTGGGTGTGGACACCAACCTGGCGGCCGAGGCGGTGCGCGGTGTGATCTCGCAGCGGCTGCTGCGCACCCTGTGCCCCAGGTGCGCAAGGCCGGCGCAGGCGCCCTGGACGCCCGCCGAAAGCTGGCTGATGGCCCATGCCGGCCTGCAGGGCAGCCTGCGCGCTGTCGGCTGCGGGGCCTGCGCCGGCAGCGGCTACAAGGGCCGGTGCAGCTTCATGCAGGTGCTCACGGTGACGCAGGAAGTCGCCGGCCTGCTCGACCACGGCGCGCCGCTGAGCGCGGTGCGCGCGCTGGCGCGCCAGCAGGGCATGCGCACGCTGGCCGAAAGCGCGCTGGACCGCGTGCGGCGCGGCCAGACTTCGGTCGAGGAGGTGTTGCGCGAGATGGGCACGGACTTCTGGCGTGACGCGGCCATGGCTTTCGGCACGCCCGCGCCGCAGGAGGCCATCCGCGCCAGCGGGCTGCCAGCGCCGGCCGAAGACCACGGCGCCGCGATGCTGATGGTGCGCGACGAGAAGTGGCGCAAAGTGTTGAGAGACTGGTTCCAGCAGCTGGGGTGGCGGATTGTGGAGGCAGCGACGGAGGACGAGGTGCGCGCCATCATGCAGGACGATGCCGACTTCGGCCTGGCCGTGATCGATCTCGAGCAGCTGCGCCCGGACCGCATGCGCGCGATGTTCGAGCTGCGCGCCAGCATGGGGGGCACCTTCTTGCCAGGGCTGTTTTTCGAGCACCCCGGCTACGAGGAATTCCATCTGTACATCCGGCAGCAAGCGCGCGTCCTGCTGGCCCCGCGACCGCACAGCATCACACAGCTGGGCCAGCAGATCGAGTATGCGCTGAGCAGCTGAGGCTTTGGCTACACTGTAAGCATGCATATCATCGTGTTGGGAACGGGCATCGTCGGCGCCTGCACGGCGGCCTGGTTGCAGCGCGACGGCCACCGCATTACCTTCGTCTCGCCGCTGCCGCCGGGCCAGGCCTGTTCCTTCGGCAATGCCGGCTCGCTCTCGCCCAGCGCCTGCCTGCCGGTGGGCATGCCAGGCATGTGGAAGCAGGTGCCAGGCTGGCTGCGCGACCCGGACGGCCCGCTGCGCATCCGCCCGCGTTATCTGCACAAGGTCCTGCCCTGGATGCTGCGCTTTCTGCGCGCCTCTTCGCGCGAGGAAGTGGTGCGCATCGCCGGCGCCCTGCGTGGCCTGCTGGCGCCCATCTTCGACAGCTACGACCCCTTGCTGGCCCATGCCAACGCGCAGCACCTGGTGCGCCGCACCGGCTGTCTCTACGTCTATGGATCGGACGCCTCGGCGGCGCGCTGGAAGTGGGGCATGGACCTGCGCCGCAATCTGGGCGTGGAACTGCAGGAGGTCAGCGGCGCCCAGTTGCAGGCGCTGGAGCCCGACCTGGCAGAACGCTTCGGCTACGCCCTGCTGGCGCCGGACAACGGCTCGACCACCGATCCTGAGGCCCTGGTGAAGGCCTTGCACGCGCAGTGCGTGGCCGACGGCGCCGACGACATCGCCGGCTTTGCCCTGGGCTTCGAGCAGCAGGGCGACCGCGTGACGGCGGTGCGCCTGGGCGATGGCCGCGCTCTGGAATGCGATGGCGTGGTGGTGGCCACCGGCGCCTGGTCCTCGCCGCTGGCCCACTCACTGGGCCTGGACGTGCCGCTGGAAACCCAGCGCGGCTACCACGTCACGGTGCAGAGCAACAACCTGGCGCTGCGGCACACGGTGATGGCGCCCGAGTACAACATGATGGTCAATCCCATGGCCATGGGCCTGCGGCTGGCCGGCAGCGTGGAGTTCGCCGGCCTGACGGCCAGCCCCGACTGGCGCCGCGCCGATGTGTTGCTGGACAAGGGTCGCGAGATATTCCCGCGCCTGGACATCTCACGCAGCACGCGCTGGATGGGCCACCGGCCCTGCCTGCCCGACAGCCTGCCGGTGATCGGCCGCGCGCCGCGCACCGCCAACGCCTGGCTGGCCTTCGGCCACGGCCATGTGGGCATGTGCGGCGGCGCCAGCACGGGCCGCGAGATCGCCCACCTGGTGGCCGGCCGCGCGCCGCAGGTGGACCTGCGGCCCTTCAGCCCCGAGCGCTTCTGAGGGTCTTGCAGTGAAGCGCGTCGCCCTGGTCTGCACGCAAGGCTTCGCCGATGTGTTGACGCTGGGCCGGCAAAACCGCGCCGATCCTTACGCGCGCCATGTGCCGCCGTCGCTGTGGATTTCGGCCGTGCCCGATGCGATGCGCTTCGAGGTGGCAGGCCGGATCGAAGCCGCCGGCCGCGAGGCGCAGCCGCTCGATTGCAGCGATCTCGTCGCGCAGTTGCAGGCCCTGCCGCAGCCGCCCGAGGCCATCGCGGTCTGCCTGTTGTTCGCCCACGCCAATCCGGCGCACGAGCTGCAGGTGCAGGCAAGCTTGCAGCAGGCCTTTCCCCATGCGCAGGTGCTGTGCTCGCACGCGGTCTTGCCGCAGTCCGGCGAGTTCGAGCGCAGCGTGGCCACGGTGCAGGCCGCGGGCGGTGCTCTGTCCGATGCAGGCGCTGTGCAGTCACAGCGCCTGCAAGACCTGTCCGCCACCTTGGAAGACCTGGCCGACCGCATGCAGGCCTGCCTGGTCGCCAACGCAGTTTCCTCGGTGGTGCGCGAGGCCATGGACTGCGCGGCCGCCGTCTTCCTGCCCGACGGCCGCATGCTGGCCCAGGCGCGCAGCCTGCCCTTGCTGCTGGGCAGCCTGGCGCCCGCTGTGGCTGGCCTGCTGGATGTGTTTGCGGCCAGCGCCATGCGGGAGGGCGACGGCTATTTGAGCAACGACCCCTGGAGCGGCGGCACCCACCTGCCGGACTTCGTGCTGCTGCGGCCTGTGCTGCTGCAAGGTCGCGTGCAGGTGCTGGTCGCGTGCATCCTGCACCACCAGGACGTGGGCGGCAGCACGCCCGGCTCGGTGCCCACCAACGCCACCTCCATCCACCAGGAGGGGCTGCGCATCCCCCCGGTGCAGCTGTATGCGGGCGGTGCATTGGACGCGCCGCTGTCGCAATTGCTGCGCGCCAACAGCCGCATGCCCGACAACCTGGCGGGCGACCTGCAAGCCCAGTGGCTGGCACTGGCACAGGGCGCGCAAGAGGTGCAGACCCTGGTCGCCACACAAGGAGCGCAGGCTTTTGCCGCGCAGTGCGAGGCCGCCATCGCCGCCAGCGAAGCAGCCGTGCGCGCTGCGCTGGTTGCCGCACCGGACGGCGACTACAGCTTCGACGATGCGCTCGATGGCGACGGCATCAGCGACGCGCCCGTGCGCATCGCCGTATGCTTGCGCAAGCGCGGCGCGCAGCTGGAGGTGGACCTGACGCAATGCGCGCCGCAGACCGCGGGGCCGGTGAACGCCTCACGCGGCGCGGTCTGGGCGGCGGTGAGCTACTTCGCCCGCATGCTGGCGCCACAGGCCGCCAGTAACCACGGCTGCACCGCGGCGCTGCAACTGCGCAGCACGCCCGGCACCGTGGTCGACCCGGCCTTTCCCGCCGCGGTCAATGCGCGCACCAACCTGGTCAAGCTGCTGGCCAATGCGCTGCTGGGCGCCTGGGCCCAGGCTAGTCCGCAGGCCTGCCCCGCACCCAACGCCGGTGTGGCCGTCGTGCTCTCGCTCAGCGGCAGCCGCAGCGACGGCGCACGCTGGATGTACACCGAGATCATTGCCTCGGCCGCCGGCGGCGCACCCTGGTCGGCCGGTGGCTCGGGCGTGTCCACCGACGTGGGCAATGCGCGCAGCACACCGGCCGAGGTGATCGAGGCGCAGGCGCCGCTGCGCATGGAGCGTGTCGCGCTGCGCCGCGGTTCCGGCGGCGCCGGCCGCCATGCGGGTGGCGATGGCGTGCTGCGTGCCTACCGCCTGCTCGAAGGCGAGGGCCTGGTGTCCTACCGCGGCGAACGCCACAGCACGCCGGCCCAGGGCGCGGCCGGTGGCCGCCCCGGCGCTTGCGGCAGCGCGCGCATCGAGCGCGCCGATGGCAGCGTGCAGCCACTGCCCGCCAAGGCCCGCGTCGCCTGGCGCGCCGGCGACCTGCTGGTCATCGAGACCGCCGGCGGCGGCGGCTGGGGTCAACCCGCTGCGCCCGGCGCGCAATTTGCGTGAGACTGCTTTTGTCTTCTTTCTTCGAGGCTGTCCCCATGAACCTGCATCGACGCCATCTTGCTTCTCTCTTGTCGGCCTGCCTGCTCGCGGCGCTGCCGCTGGCCGCCTTCGCCCAAGCTTTTCCTGCCAAGCCGATTCGCATCGTCGTGCCCTTCCCGCCGGGCGGCAGCACCGACTTGCTGGCGCGCCGCCTGGGCGAAAAGCTCGCCACGTCCATGGGCCAGCCTGTGGTGGTGGAGAACAAGCCCGGCGCCGGCGGCACCACCGGCGCCGACCATGTGGCCAAGTCGCCGGCCGACGGCTACACCCTGCTGATGGGCGTGACCGGCAGCAATGCGATTGCCGCCAGCCTCTATCCCAAGATGCCCTACGACACGCTCAAGGACTTCACGCCCGTCAGCCAGGTGGTGTCGGCGCCCCTGGTGCTGGCCGTCAACAGCGCCAGTCCCATCAAGACCGTCAAGGACTACCTGGCCGCCGCCAAGGCCAAGCCCATGGACTACGGCACGCCAGGCAACGGCACCTCCATGCATCTGACGGCCGAGATGTTCGACCTGGCCACCGGCGCCAAGCTCACGCACATCCCCTACAAGGGCAGCGCGCCCGCACTCAACGACATGCTGGGCGGCTCGCTGCAGTCCATGTTCGGCGACTTCCTGGTGCTGCTGCCGCAGATCAAGGCCGGCAAGGTGCGGCCCATCGCAGTGACGTCCGCGCGGCGCCATCCCATGCTGCCGGAGGTGCCCACCCTGGCCGAGAGCGGCGTGCCGGGGCTGGAGAAGTTCGAAGCGTCCTCCTGGCAGGGGCTGTTCGCCCCTGCCGGCCTGCCGCGCGAGGTGCTGGCCAAACTCAACGCCGAGACGGTCAAGGCGCTGGACAGCGCCGACATCAAGGAGTTCTTCGGCAGCCAGGGCTTCATCGTCGGCGGCAGCACGCCCGAGCAGTTCAGGGCCTTGATCGAGGCCGAGGTGCCCAAGTGGGGCCGCGTGATCAAGGCTGCCAATGTCAAGGTGGATTGAATGAAGGACGTCCAGGTCCTGGCCTTCGACATCTTCGGCACGGTGGTCGACTGGCACGGCAGCATCGTTCGCGAGATGCAGGCCTTGCATCCGCAGGTCGATGGTGATGCCTTCGCCATCGCCTGGCGCGCAGGCTACAAGCCGGCAATGGCGCGCGTGATGTCCGGCGAGCTCGGCTGGACACGGATCGACGATCTGCACCGCATCATCCTGGACCAGATCCTGCCGCAGTTCGGCCTGGAAGGCCTCCATGAGGAGCAGCGCGTGCACCTGAACAAGGTCTGGCACAGGCTGGCTCCCTGGCCCGACAGCGTGGAGGGCCTGACGCGCCTCAAGCGCAGGTACACGATCTGCAGTTTGTCCAACGGCAACATCGGCCTGCTGACCAACATGGCCAAGCGCGCCGGCCTGCCCTGGGATTGCGTGCTGTCGGCCGAGGTCTTCCGTGCCTACAAGCCCGACCCCGCCACCTACCTGGGCGTGGCCAGGGTCTTCGACCTCGCGCCCCAGGAAGTGGCCCTGGTCGCCGCCCACCACGACGACCTGGCCGGCGCCCGCGCCTGCGGCCTGCGCACGGCCTACATCGAAAGGCCGCTGGAGTTCGGCGCCACGCGCCCTAAGGATGTGGCGCCACGGCCGGAGAACTCGCTGCACTGCGCCAGCCTCACTGCGCTGGCGGACCAGTTGGGTCTGTAGTACCCGGCTGACAGGGGAAGGCGTCCTGCGCCGAATGCGGGCCTGTACATGCCCGCCCACCATGGCTGGACAGGAGGTGCCCCATGTGCCCGATCGATCCCAGCCCCCACTTCAGCCAGGTCTTGCAGCCGCCGCCTGACCATGAGTTCCCCCAGGCCAAGGTCCACGGCAAGCAGCCGCCCCAGCCCGACGTCGGCCAACGCCCCGCGCTGCCCATCGCGCCCGAAAAGATGGCGGTGGACGTGGAGGACGAGGATGAGGACCCCGTCATCGACAGCGGCCCCGGCATCGCCGATGGCCTGCATCCGCTGCGCAAGCAAAGGGGCTGAACGCATGGCGACCGACCCGAACATGCCGGCGCCCGAACCGCTGCCGCCGCTGTGTCCCGAGCCCGGTGGTCCTGGCGGGCCGCAGCCCGTCGTGCCGCCCACGGAAGACGGCCAGCTGCCCGAGCCGCCCATCCGGCTGCCCGGCCAGCCGGGTCCGCCCGAGCGCGTCCAGCGCTAGACGGCCGCAGTCACCACGATCTCCAGCCGCCACTGTTTGCCTGCCAGCGCGGCCTGCACCGTGGCGCGCGGCGGCGCGTTGCCCGGCGCCACCCAGGCATCCCAAGCCTGGTTCATGCCTTCGAAGTCGGCCAGGTCGGCCAGGAAGATCTGGGCCATGAGGATGCGGCTCTTGTCGCTGCCGGCGCGTGCCAGCAAGGCATCGATGGCGGCGAGCACCTGGCGTGTCTGGCCCTGGATGTCCAGGCTGCCATCCTCGGGAATCTGGCCGGCGAGGTAGGCCGTGCCGTTGTGGATGGCCATTTCGGACAGGCGCGCTCCGACGTCGAATCTCTGCATGGTGCTGGTTCCTTGTTCAATGGCGAGGATAACGCCCGTGCCGGCAGGCAGATGATGGCCGTCATCCACCCAGAAGGCTCACGTTGCCGCCTGCAGCCGTGGTGTTGATGGTCAGCGTCTGTTCCGCGCAGAAGCGAACAAGGTAGTTGGGACCGCCGGCCTTGGGGCCGGTGCCCGACAGGCCTTCGCCGCCAAAGGGCTGGACGCCGACCACCGCACCGATGATGTTGCGATTGACGTAGACATTGCCCACATGGGCTTGTGCCGCCAGGGTCTGGGCACGGCTGTCGATGCGGGTCTGGATGCCCAGCGTGAGGCCATAGCCCAGCGCGTTGACCTGGGCGATCACGGCCTGCGGATCGCCCGACCAGCGCAGCACGTGCAGCACCGGGCCGAAGATCTCGCGGCGGATCTCGGCGATGGAGGCGAGCTCGAACATCTGCGGCGGGATCAGGTTCTTGTCATCCCGGGTCTGACCCGCGATCCAGTCCTTGGCGCTCGCCCGCAACCGCTGCACCTCCTTGTCTATGCCCTCGAAGGCGTCTTTGTCGATCACCGGCCCGACGTCGGTGGCCAGCAGGGCCGGATCGCCGCTTGCAAGTTCCTGCGCCGCACCACGCACCATCTCGATCACGCTGTCGGCGATGCCCTCGTGCGCGCACAGCAGACGCAGCGCCGAGCAGCGCTGGCCGGCCGAGCGGAAGGCGCTTTGCACCACGGCGTCGGCCACCTGCTCTGGCAGGGCACTGGAGTCCACCAGCATGGCGTTGATGCCACCGGTCTCGGCGATCAGCGGCACGATGGGACCATCCTTGGCCGCCAGGGCGCGGTGGATGGTTTTGGCGACCTGGGTCGAGCCGGTGAAGACCACGCCGGCCACGCCCGGCTGGGCCACCAGTGCGGCGCCCACGGTCTCGCCCGGGCCATGCAGCAGCTGCAAGGCATCGGCGGGCACGCCGGCCTCGTGCAGCAGGCGCACGGCTTCCCGCGCGATGGCTGGTGTCTGTTCCGCCGGCTTGGCCAGCACCGTGTTGCCGGTGGCCAGGGCGGCGGCGACCTGGCCGGTGAAGATGGCCAGCGGAAAGTTCCAGGGGCTGATGCAGACCCAGGGGCCGCGGGCCGTCAGCCGCAGGACGTTACTTTCGCCTGTGGGACCGGGCAGAGTGAGAGGCTGCATCACGCGCTCGGCCTCGTTGGCGTAGTAGCGCAGGAAGTCCACCGCCTCGCGCAGCTCCGACACCGTGTCACCCCAGGTCTTGAAAGCCTCCTTGACCAGCAGGGCACACAGGCGCGGCGTCTGCGCCTCCATGGCATCGGCGGCGCGGCGCAGCATCGCAGCGCGTTCTTGCACGGGTGTGGATGCCCAGGAGGGGAAGGCGGCCAGCGCACGCTGCAAGGCGGGCAGGGCCTGCGCTGCATCGTCCTCGGGCACGGTCGGCACCGCCGTCGATGCGTGCGCGGCCAGCAGCGGCGCGCGCATGCTCTCGACCGTCAGGTCCAGGCCCCGGCTGTTGCGGCGCGCCGGACCATAGAGATCGGGCGGCAGGGGCAGCGCGGACACCGGCTCCAGCCGCAAGGGAGAAGCCAGTAGGGAGTCCATGCCCACCGATTCGTCGGCCAGCTGGTGCACGAAGGAGGAGTTGGCGCCGTTCTCCAGCAGCCTGCGCACCAGGTAGGCCAGCAGGTCGCGGTGCTGGCCCACGGGCGCATAGACACGGCAGCGCACGGCGCTGTGGGCCAGCACCTCGCGGTAGACACCTTCGCCCATGCCGTGCAGGCGTTGCAGTTCAAATGCCGCTCCAGTCCGGGATGCCATCTGCACGATGGCAGCGATGGTGCCGGCGTTGTGGGTGGCGAACTGCGGGTAGATGACATCACCGGCTTGCAGCAGGGCGTTGGCGCAGGCCAGGTAGGAGATGTCGGTGTGCTGCTTGTGCGTGAACACCGGGTAGTGCGGCAGGCCCAGCTCCTGCGCGCGCTTGATCTCAGCGTCCCAGTACGCGCCCTTGACCAGGCGGCACATCAAGCGCAGGCCCAGCCGGCGGGCGACGGCGGCGACGTGGGCCACAAGCTCCAGCGCGCGCGTCTGGTAGGCCTGCAGCGCCAGGCCAAAGCCCGGCCACAGCGGAAACTCCCGCGCCACGCGCACGGCCAGGGCCTCGAAGACATCCAGCGAGAGCTCGAGCCGGTCGACCTCCTCGGCGTCGATGGTGAGGTTGATGTTGGCGCGGGCCGCCAGCGCGCACAGCGTCCAGGCGCGCGGCACCAGTTCGGCCAGCACCCGTTCACGCTGGCCATCCTCGTAGCGCGGATGGAGCGCGCTCAATTTGATGGAAATCCCGTCGTTCTCGGCTGTAGCTCCCGTCAAATGGACTTGAGATGCTATGGATTCAATAGCGTTCTGGTAGCTGGCCAGGTAGCGCAGCGCATCCGCGTCGGTGCGCGCTCCTTCGCCCAGCATGTCGTAAGAGAAGCTCAATCGGGCTTGGTTGCGGCGTGCGCCCCCGGCCTCGTCCATGGCTTCGTTGATGTCCTGCCCCAGCACGAACTGGCGGCCCAGCAGCTGTACGGCACGCAAGGTCGCGGCAACGACGGTGCGCGCGCCCAGGCGGGCGAACAGGCCCGGCGTCTGTTCGGCCTCTGGCAGGAATTTTTTCGACAGGCCGATGGCGGCATTCGACAAACGGGCCAGGGCACCGTCGGCGGCGCCGCCGAAGTCGGCGCGTCCCAGTTGGTCCGCGGTCAGGGCAATGGCGGTGTCGGCATCGGGCACGCGCAGCAAGGCCTCGGCCAGGCGCATCAGGGCCAGGCCTTCGTTGCTGGAGATGGGGTATTCCTTGAGCAGGCTTTCCATGGCCCAGAAGGGCGGCGGCTTGTCGCGAACGGCCTGGACCCAGGGCGCGGCATCGCGCGCAGCGGCGTCCCAGGACAGGGCATTGGAGAGGGAGGCGAGCCTGTGCCGGACGACATCGGTCTCGGCGCGGTAGGGGAAGGGAAGATGGGGCATGGCGTGATGCTCGCTTGATCCATGCTGAATAAAGCTCTAAATTCCGGAAATCTACAGAGCAAATCACTAGCGATGACCGAAGAAATTGCCGATCTGGATCGCATCGACCTGAAAATCCTGAATGTCCTGCAGCACGATGGCCGCCTGTCCAACCTCAAGCTGGCTGAGGCCGTGGCCCTGTCGCCGACGGCCGTGCTGGCCCGGGTGCAGCGCCTGACCCGCGACGGCTACATCCTGGGCTACGAGGCACGGCTCAATCCGCTCAAGCTGGGCGGCGCCATGCTGGTGTTTGTCGAGGTGCTGCTGGACCGCACCACGCCCAATGTCTTCGAGGCCTTCAAGGCCGCGGTCCAGGTGCACAACGAGATCATGGAGTGCCACATGGTGGCCGGCGGCTTCGATTACCTGCTCAAGACCCGCATGGCCGACATGCAGGCCTACCGCGACTTTGCCGGCACCGTGCTGTGGCAGCTGCCCGGCGTGCGCGAGACCCGCACCTATGCCGTGATGGAGGAGGTCAAGAACACGACGCGGCTGGCATTGGGCGTTTGAGCGCACAGATGCGGGCAGGGCCCGATGCCGCCGGCACAGGCTGCCGTTAGCATCGGGCCCTGCCTTTTTCTTTGCCACGGCCCGCATGACCTACCTTCTCGCGCTCGACCAGGGGACCTCCAGCTCACGCAGCATCGTCTTCGATCCGCAAGGCCGCATCGTCGCCCTGGCCCAGCAGGAACTGCCGCAGATCTATCCCCAGCCGGGCTGGGTCGAGCACGACCCGATGGAGATCTGGCGCACCCAGCTGGCGACGGCGCGCGAGGCCCTGGCCAAGGCGAACCTCAAGGCCGGCGACATCAAGGCGCTGGGCATCACCAACCAGCGCGAGACCACCGTGCTGTGGAACCGCAAGACCGGCAAGCCGCTGCACCACGCCATCGTCTGGCAAGACAGGCGGGCTGAGCCCACCTGCGCCCAATTGCGCGAGGCTGGCCATGCCGGCCTGATCCAGGCCCGTACCGGCCTGCTGATCGACGCCTACTTCTCCGGCACCAAGCTCAAGTGGCTGCTGGACAAGGTGCCTGGTGCCCGCGCGCAGGCGCTGGCCGGCGAGCTGGCTTTCGGCACGGTGGACAGCTGGCTGCTGTGGCAACTGACCGGCGGCGCCCTGCATGCCACCGACGTCAGCAATGCTTCGCGCACCATGCTGTTCAACGTGCACAAGAACGACTGGGACCCCGAGCTGCTGGCGCTGCTGGACATCCCCATGGCCTTGATGCCCAAGGTGCTGCCGTCGAGTGCCTCCTACGGCCAGACCGCAGCGGGCCTGCTGGGCGGCGCCATCGCCATCGGCGGCGTGGCCGGCGACCAGCAAAGCGCGCTGTTTGGCCAGGCCTGCTTCAAGGCCGGCATGGCCAAGAACACTTACGGCACGGGCTGCTTCATGCTGATGCACACCGGCACGCAGTTCCAGACCTCGGCCAACGGCTTGCTGACCACCAGCGCCGCCCAGGTCTCGGCCCAGCCCGAGTTCGCCACCGAAGGCAGCGTCTTTGTCGGCGGCGCGGTGGTGCAGTGGCTGCGCGACGGCCTGCATGCGATCAAGGGCAGCGCCGAAGTGCAGTCGCTGGCGCAAAGCGTGCCTGACTCAGGCGGCGTGATGATGGTGCCGGCCTTCACGGGCCTGGGCGCGCCCTACTGGAAGCCGCAGGCGCGCGGCACCATCACCGGCCTGACGCGCGGCACCACGGTGGCCCACATCGCCCGCGCTGCGCTGGAGAGCATCGCTTACCAGAGCGCCGCCCTGCTGCTGGCCATGAGCCGCGACGCCGTGGCGGCGGGCGGCGCGCCGGTGGCTGAACTGCGGGTCGATGGCGGGGCATGCGTGAACGACCTGCTCATGCAGTTCCAGGCCGACCTGCTGGGCATCCCGGTGGTGCGGCCTGCCGTCACCGAAACCACGGCGCTGGGCGCGGCCTACCTGGCCGGCTTGTCAGCGGGCGTGTATGCCGGCACCGACGATCTGGCGGGGCTGTGGCAGGCCGAGCGCCGCTTCGTGCCCACGCTGGACCCGGCCCGTGCCGCGGTGCTGATGCAGCAATGGGAGCACGCCGTGCGCCAGGCCACCCTGGACTGATTTTTTCCAAGGAGCGATCCATGACCATGTACCGCCTGATTGCCGCTCTCGCGGCCCTGCTGTGCCTGCCCGCCGCGGCCCAGAACCTCAAGCCCGGCCTGTGGGAGCTGAGCAACAAGATGCAAAGCAGCAATCCGCAGATGGAGCAGGCCATGACGCAGATGAAGCAGCAGATGGCATCGATGTCGCCGGCCCAGCGCAAGCAGATGGAAGAGATGCTGGCCAAGCAGGGCATGCAAATGGGCAGCGCCGGGCCCGGTGCCATGAGCGTCAAGGTCTGCATGACCAAGGAGATGCTCGAACGCAACGGCGTGCCGGCCCAGCAGCAAGGCAGCTGCAAGACCACGGCCCATCCGCGTGTGGGCAACACCCAGAAAATCAGCTTCAGCTGCACTGACCCGCAGGCCAGTGGCGAAGGTCTCTACACCTTCACCAGTCCCGAGGCCTACAGCGGCCGCACGGTGATGACCAGCACCCGCCAGGGCAAGGCAGAGACCATCACCATGGACGGCGCCGGCAAGTGGCTGTCGGCCGACTGCGGTGCCATCCAGCCCGTGCAGCCGGCTGCAACAAAAAAGTAACAAATTGATCTCAGGGTGCCGACTTCGGCGCCCTGGCCTGGGGGCCGCCTAGCGGGCGCGGCTGCCGAAGATCGCCGAGCCCACGCGCACCATGGTGCTGCCTGCCCGCACCGCGGCCTCCAGGTCGGCCGACATGCCGATCGACAAGGTGTCCAGCGGCTGCGCCAGCAGGCCCGAGCGGTTGATCTGGTCGAACAGGGCGCGGCTGGCCCGGTGGACGGCCAGGGCCTCGTCGGCGCTGGCCGGTTCGGGGATGGCCATCAGGCCGCGCAGCTGCAGGCGGGGCAGGGCAGCGACCTGCTGGGCCAGCGCCGCCGCCTCTTGCGGCACAACGCCGGCCTTGTTGGCGCCGCCGTCGATGTTGACCTGGATGCACACCTGCAGCGGCGCAAGCGCGGGCGGCCGCTGGTCCGACAGGCGCTGGGCGGTCTTGAGCCTGTCCACGGTATGGACCCAATCGAAATGCGTGGCCACCAGGCGCGTCTTGTTGCTTTGCACCGGGCCGATGCAATGCCATTGCAGCGGCAGGTCGGCCAGCAGCGCCATCTTTTCGACCGCTTCCTGGATGTAGTTTTCGCCGAAGGCCGCCTGGCCCGCGGCATGGGCTTCGCGCACCGCTTGCGGGCCAAAGGTCTTGGACACCGCCAGCAGCGTGACTTCGTTCACCCGGCGTTGCGCATGTGCACAGGCTGCGGCGATCCGCTGGTGCACGTCCTGGAGGTTGGTGCCAATCGTGGTCATAATGAGCCGGCCACTTGGAGCAAGACAAAAAGAGGGAACTGTGGATATTACCCAGCTGCTGGCATTTAGCGTCAAGAACAAGGCCTCCGACCTGCACCTGTCGGCCGGCCTGCCGCCGATGATCCGCGTGCACGGCGACGTGCGACGCATCAATGTCGATGCGCTGGACCACAAGCAGGTCCACGCCATGGTGTACGACATCATGAACGACACCCAGCGCAAGAACTACGAAGAGTTCCTGGAAGTGGACTTCTCGTTCGAGATCGAAGGCCTGGCGCGCTTCCGGGTCAACGCCTTCAACCAGCAGCGCGGCGCCGGCGCGGTCTTCCGGACCATCCCCTCCAAGATCCTGACGCTAGAGCAGCTCAACGCGCCCAAGATCTTCGGCGACCTGGCCCTCAAGCCGCGCGGCATGGTGCTGGTGACCGGCCCGACCGGCTCGGGCAAGTCGACCACGCTGGCGGCGATGGTCAACTTCCTGAACGAAACCGAGTACGGCCACATCCTGACGGTGGAAGACCCGATCGAGTTCGTCCACGAGTCCAAGAAGTGCCTGATCAACCAGCGCGAGGTTGGCAACATGACGCTGTCGTTCGCGGCGGCCCTGAAGTCCGCGCTGCGCGAAGACCCGGACGCCATCCTGGTGGGCGAAATGCGCGACCTGGAAACCATCCGCCTGGCCATGACGGCGGCGGAAACCGGCCACCTGGTGTTCGGCACGCTGCACACCTCGTCGGCGGCCAAGACCATCGACCGCATCATCGACGTCTTCCCGGCCGACGAAAAAGAAATGGTCCGCGCCATGCTGTCGGAGTCGCTGCAGGCGGTGATCTCGCAGACCCTGTGCAAGACCAAGGACGGCACCGGCCGCATCGCCGCGCACGAGATCATGCTGGGCACCAGCGCCATCCGCAACCTGATCCGCGAGGCCAAGGTGGCGCAGATGTACTCGGCCATCCAGACTGGCAACAGCTTCGGCATGCAGACCCTTGACCAGAACCTGTCGGACCTGGTCAAGCGCAACATGATCAGCCCGGCCGAAGCGCGCTCCAAGGCCAAGATTCCCGAAAACTTCCCCGGCTAGGACTCCGCATGAAAGGCGTACTGGATCTTCTGAGGCGCAAGCCCCACGCGGAGACCCCCGACACCCCCGACTCGCAGCTGTTCACGACGGCCTTTGCCGATCAGGGCGTCGACCTCTCGATGCTGGTTCCCTGGGAGGCGCGGGCCAACGAGATCGGCGCCAAGCGCGTCCCAGCCGCGCGCGGCGTCAAGCAGCTGCAGCAGCTGTGGGCCAAGGACAAGTACATGAGCCGGCTCGACCCGGCGGCGATCCAGCGGCTGGAGAAGTTCGTCGATTTCGCCCACGTGGAGGCCGACCGCGACATCATCCGCCAGGACGAGTACGGCAACTTCATGATCGTGTTGCTGACCGGCACCATCGCGGTGGACCGGGTCCAGCCCTGGGGCGAGAAGATGCGCCTGACCGAGGCGCGGCCCGGTGACATCCTGGGCGAGATGTCGCTGCTCGACAGCGGCAAGCGCTTCTCGCTGTGCGTCAGCCTGACGGAGTGCGAGATTGCGGTGCTCAGCGCCGAGGCGATGGACCAGATGATGGCTGCCGAGCCGCAGCTCGCTGCGGGGCTGGTGGCCCTGTTGGCGCGCAAGCTGTCGATGCGGCTGCGGGTGGTCGGCGCCCGCCTGTCGGACCGGCAGGACTGAGACGACAATAGCAGCAGACGCAAAAGCGAAGGACGGGTGCCATGGAACGCGATCAGGCCACAAAATTCATCAATGACCTGCTCAAGCTGATGGTCAGCCGCAACGGCAGCGACCTGTTCATCACCGGCGACTTCCCGCCGGCGATGAAGGTCGACGGCAAGGTGACCAAGGTCTCGCCGCAGCCGCTCAACTCCGGCCACACGCTGGCGCTGGCCCGTTCGATCATGAACGACAAGCAGGCTTCCGAGTTCGAGCGCACCAAGGAGTGCAACTTCGCGATCTCGCCGCCGGGCATCGGCCGTTTCCGCGTCAACGCCTTTGTGCAGCAGGGCAAGGTCGGCATGGTGATGCGGGTGATTCCGCAGATCCTTCCCACCATCGATGGCCTGGGTGTTCCCCAGGTGCTCAAGGAAGTGGTGATGTCCAAGCGCGGCCTGACCATCCTGGTGGGCGCCACCGGTTCGGGCAAGTCGACCACGCTGGCGGCCATGGTCGACTGGCGCAACGAGCAGTCCTACGGCCACATCATCACCATCGAGGACCCGGTGGAGTTCGTCCATCCGCACAAGAACTGCGTGGTGACGCAGCGCGAGGTGGGGCTGGACACCGACAGCTGGGAAGCGGCGCTCAAGAACACGCTGCGCCAGGCGCCCGACGTCATCCTGATGGGCGAGATCCGCGACCGCGAGACCATGGAGCACGCCATCGCCTTCGCCGAAACCGGCCACCTGTGCCTGGCCACGCTGCACGCCAACAGTGCCAACCAGGCGCTGGACCGGGTCATCAACTTCTTCCCTGAAGAGCGCCGGCCGCAGCTGCTAATGGACCTGTCGCTCAACCTCAAGGCCTTCATCTCGCAGCGCTTGGTGCCCAAGCAGGACGGCAAGGGCCGCGCCGCGGCGGTGGAGATCATGCTCAACACGCCGCTGATCTCCGACCTGATCTTCAAGGGCGAGGTCTCCGAGATCAAGGAGATCATGAAAAAGAGCCGCAACCTGGGCATGCAGACCTTCGACCAGGCCCTGTTCGATGCCTTCGAAAACAACGTCATCAGCTATGAGGACGCGCTGCGCAACGCCGACTCGGTCAACGACCTGCGGCTGCAGATCAAACTCAACAGCCAGCGCGCCAAGACCCAGGACCTGGCATCGGGCACCGAGCACCTGGCCATCGTCTAGCGTCCGCGCTGCGATCCAAAGGCCGGGCTTGCCCGGCCTTTTGCATGGGGCTTCTAGAATCCCTTGATTCAAACAAGGAGCGGTCATGGCCAGCACGAACCCCAAGACATATGAATCCACTTCCCCGCGCAAGGTCGCCTTCCTCGGCCTGGGCGTGATGGGCTTTCCCATGGCCGGCCACCTGGCGCTGGCTGGGCACGACGTGACGGTCTACAACCGCAGCGCGGCCAAGTCCGAGGTCTGGAAGCAGGAGTTCAAGGGCGCCTCGGCGGCCACCCCGCGCGAGGCTGCCGCCGGCTGCGACATCGTGTTCTGCTGCGTCGGCAACGACGAGGACCTGCGCTCGGTGGTGCTGGGCGAGCATGGCGCCTTTGCCGGCATGAAGGCCGGCGCGGTACTGGTCGACCACACCACGGCCTCGGCCGACGTGGCGCGCGAGCTGGCGGCCGCCGGCAAGCAGCTGGGCCTGCACTTCGTTGACGCGCCGGTCTCGGGCGGCCAGGGCGGCGCGCAAAACGGCCTGCTGACGGTGATGTGCGGCGGCGATGCCAAGGCCTTCGAAGCGGCCAGGCCGGCGGCCCTGGCCTTTTCCCGCGCCGTCACCCTGCTGGGCGCCAGCGGCGCCGGCCAGCTGGCCAAGATGGTCAACCAGATCGCCATTGCCGGCCTGGTCCAGGGCCTGTCGGAGGCCATCGCCTTCGGCCAGAAGGCCGGCCTGGA
This sequence comes from uncultured Ramlibacter sp., assembly GCF_936925435.1. Lineage (GTDB taxonomy): Bacteria > Pseudomonadota > Gammaproteobacteria > Burkholderiales > Burkholderiaceae_C > Ramlibacter. Next base: position 45,548 of record NZ_CAKZHQ010000026.1, read on the forward strand.
CATGGCCCAGGTGCTGGAAGTGATCGGCAAGGGCGCGGCCCAGAGCTGGCAGATGGACAACCGCGGCAAGACCATGATCGAGGGCAAGTTCGACTATGGCTTCGCGGTGGACTGGATGCGCAAGGACCTGGGCCTGTGCCTGGACGAGGCCAAGCGCAACGGCGCGCGCCTGCCGGTAACGGCCCTGGTGGACCAGTTCTATGCCGATGTGCAGCAGCAGGGCGGCCAGCGCTGGGACACTTCCAGCCTGATCACGCGTTTGAAATAGATCAGGGCGCCGGCGTGCTGGCGGCCGGACGGCTCGCCGGCACGGCCTGCTCGCGCGACAGGCGCTGCAGTTCCTGGTCGCTGAGGATCTCGAAGATCCGCACCACGCGTTGCACGCCGCTGATGGTGCGGGTGATCTGGGTGGCGCGGTCGGCCTCGCGCGGGCTGACGCGGCCCATCAGGTAGACGGTGCCGCGCTCGGTCACCACCTTGAAGGCGTTGACCTGCAAGTCCTTGGCATCGACCAGCGAGGCCTTGACCTTGCCGGTGATCAGCGTGTCGTTGGAGCGCCCCTGCATGCCAGTCTGGCCCATCACGGCCAGCTCGTTGACCACCGACTTGACGTTCTGCATCCGGGCAATGATCTGCTCGGCGTTCGTCTTGTCCTGGGCCGTCGGCACCTCGCCGGTCAGCAGCACCTGGCGGTTGTAGCTGTTGATGTTGATGTGGACGCGATCGCCGAAAGCGTCGCGCAGCCGGCTGGCGCCGCCAAACTCGATGCTCTCGTCTTCCAGCTGCGCACCCGAGGTGCGGCGGTCGGTCGCCACCATGGCGCCGACGGCGGCGCCGCCGACCACCAGGGGAACGCAGGCGCTCAGGCCGGTGGCCAGGGCAGCTGCCAATGCGCTCACGCGCAGCAGCAGGGCGATGTTTCTCGTCATGTCGGGGATTCCTGTTCGCCCAGGAGCTGGGCGTCGACGCCGTCGCAGATGCAGTGCAGCGCGAGGATGTGGACTTCCTGGATGCGCGCCGTGCGTTCGTGCGGCACGCAGATGTGGACATCGGTCTCGCGCAGGGCCTGGGCCATCTTGCCGCCGCCGCGGCCGGTCAGGGCCACCACGGTCATCTCGCGCTCGTGCGCCGCCTCGACGGCGGCCAGCACGTTGGCCGAGTTGCCGCTGGTGGTCAGCGCCAGCAGCACGTCGCCGGCCTGGCCGAGCGCGCGCACCTGCTTGGAGAAGATGCGGTTGTAGTCGTAGTCGTTGGCGATCGCGGTGAGGATGGAGCTGTCGGTGGTCAGCGCGATGGCGCCCAGCTCGGGCCGTTCGCGCTCGAAGCGGCCGACGAACTCCGCCGAGAAGTGCTGGGCGTCGGCGGCCGAGCCGCCGTTGCCGCAGGCCAGCACCTTGCCGCCGCTGGTGACGCAGGCCAGGATGGCCTGCACGGCCGCCGCGATGGGCTTGCTCAGCGATTGCGCCGACTGGTATTTCAGGTCGGCGCTGTCGATGAAGTGCTGTTGGATGCGTTGTTCGAGCATGGCCGGGAATGATAACCGCGGGGCGAATGCAACAGCGTGTGCGAGGCTATCGGGCGTCGAAGGCCGCCTGCAGCCATTCGATGCGGCCGGCCTCGACGCTGACCACATCGAAGCGGCAAGGCGGCGGCGAAGGCAGGTGCATCAGGTAATGGCGGGCCGCGAAGACGATGCGCCGCTGCTTGGCGCTGCCCACGCTGGCCGCGGCGCCGCCGAAGCTAACGCTGGCGCGCCGGCGCACCTCGACAAACACCAAGGTGCCGTCGGGCGCGCGCATCACCAGGTCGATTTCACCGCCGCCGCGCCCGGGCGTCCGATAATTGCGGCTCACCAGCCGCAGGCCCTGCGCCACGAGGTGGGCCAGGGCACTGTCCTCGGCGGCATCGCCGGCCTGCTTGGTGGTCGTCACTTTCCTGGGGACTTGCATTTGAGCGCTTCGTTCGCCTCCGCCCTGACAGCCGCCCGCGACGCGGCCGGCTCGCAGCATTATCCGCAGGGCGCGCTGTATGTCGTCGCCACGCCCATCGGCAACCTGGCCGACATCAGCCTGCGCGCCCTGCATGTGCTGGAGATCGTCGACGCCGTGGCCTGCGAGGACACCCGCCACACCCAGCAGCTTCTGCGCGCCTATGGCATCGACCGGCCCAACGGCCAACTGATCGCCCTGCACCAGCACAACGAGGCCGAGGCCGCCCAACTGGTGGTGCAGCGCCTGCAGGCCGGCCAGCGTATCGCCTATGCCAGCGACGCCGGCACGCCCGCCGTGAGCGACCCCGGCGCGCGCCTGGTGGCTGCTGTGCACGCGGCCGGATTGCGCGTCGTGCCCCTGCCCGGGGCCAGCAGCGTGATTGCCGCGCTCAGCGTTGCCGGCGCCGTGGCCGACGACGGCGCCTTCGTCTTCGCCGGCTTCCTGCCGGCCAAGGCCGGCGAGCGCGACGCCGCCGTGCAGCTGCTGGCGCAGGAGCCGCGCGCCGTGGTGCTGCTGGAAGCGCCGCACCGCATCGAGGCTCTGGCGCGCGCTCTGGCCGTGCTGGGTGAGCGCCCGCTGACGGTGGGGCGCGAGCTGACCAAGCAGTTCGAGCAGGTCCAGACCCTGGCCTGCGCCGCCTTTGCCGGCTGGCTGGAGGCTGACCCGCAGCGCAGCCGCGGCGAGTTCGCCCTGGTGTTGCACCCCTCGGTCCAGGCCGTGCAGGCCGACGACGGCATGCGCGTGCTGGAACTGCTGCTCAAGGAGCTGCCGGTCAAGAGCGCGGTCAAGCTGGCGGCCGAGATCGCCGGCGGCTCGCGCAACGAGCTTTACGAGGCCGCGCTCAAGCTGAAAAACGGCGGCTGAACGCGCCGCTGGTCCTGGTCAGATCGCCAGAGGATCGACGTCCACCGCCCAGCGGATCACGCCCTTGTCGCGGCTGGCCTGCAGCAGCGGCTGCCAGGCCGCCAGGAAGCGTTGCAGGGCCGCGCGCGAAGTGCTTTCCACCAGCATCTGGGCCCGCTCCACGTTGGCCACCCGCTGCACCGCCATTGGCACCGGCGAATACACGGCCACGTGGCCGGCGTCGGGCAGGCCCTGCGCGGCTTCGCTGGCCGTCGCCAGGAAGGCCTGGGCGGCTTCCTGCGTGCGGGCATCGGCGCGCACCAGGGCCTGGTAGCCAAAGGGCGGCATGGCGGCCTGCTCGCGCTCGGCCAGTTGCTGCGCCGCGAAGGCCGGGTAGTCGTGCGTGCGCAGTGCGGTGAACAGAGGGTGCGTGGGATGCCAGGTCTGCACCCACATCTGGCTGGCCTGGGCCTGTTGCGCATCGCGGCCGGCGCGGCCGGCCGCCTGCATCAGCAGGCTGAACAGGCGTTCCGGCGCGCGAAAGTCGCTGGAGAACAGGGCCGAGTCGGCGTTGACGGCCGCCACCAAGGTGATGCGGCGAAAGTCATGGCCCTTGGTCACCATCTGCGTGCCCACCAGCACGTCGACCTCGCCCGAGTGGACCTGGGCCAGCTGCGCCTCCAGCGCGCCCTTGAGCCGCGTGGTGTCAGCGTCCATGCGGGCAATGCGCGGCGGCAGGCCGTCGGGGCGGCGCGCATCGGCCAGCAGCTCGGCCAGGTGCTCTTCCAGCCGCTCGGTGCCCCGGCCAAGCGGCGCGATGTCCACGTTGCCGCAGGCCGGGCAGGCGCGCGGCACGCGCTCGGTGAAGCCGCAGTGGTGGCAGCGCAGCGTGCGGTCGCTCTTGTGGAAGACACGAAACGCGCTGCAGTTGGGGCACTCGCTTTTCCAGTCGCAGGCGTTGCAGGCCAGCACCGGCGCATAGCCGCGCCGGTTCAGGAACACCAGCGACTGCTCGCCGCGCCCGATGCGCTGGCGCAATGCGTCCAGAAGCTGCACCGAGAAGACGGTCTGTTTGGGCTGCAGGTTCATGTCGACCAGGCGCACCGCCGGCAATTGCCCATCGCCCACCCGCGCCGGCATCGCCAGGCGCTGGTAGCGGCCCTTCTCGCAGGCCTGCCAGCTCTCCAGCGAGGGCGTGGCCGAACCCAGCAGCACCTTGGCGCCCTCGAGCTTGCCGCGGTAGACGGCCAAGTCGCGCGCCGAATAGCGTGCGCCTTCCTGCTGCTTGTAGCTGGGGTCGTGCTCCTCGTCGACCACGATCAGCCGCAGCTGCGGCATGGAGGCGAACACCGCCATGCGCGTGCCCAGCACGATGCGGGCCGCGCCGGCGTGTGCCGCCAGCCAGCTCTTGAGCCGTTGGGGGTTGGTCATGCCGCTGTGCAGGGACACGACCTGGGCTGCGCCGAAGCGCTCGACGAAGCGCTCCTGCAGCTGCGGCGTGAGGTTGATCTCCGGCACCATGACCAGGGCCTGGGCCTGGGGCTCGCGTTCGAGCAGGGTCTGCACCGCATGCAGATAGACCTCGGTCTTGCCGCTGCCGGTGGCGCCGAACAGCAGGAAGGGGCCTGCGCCGGCATCGAACTGCGCCAACGCCTGCTGCTGTTGCGCGCTCAGGTCCATGGCGCACGCGGCGGGGGCCGGGGGCGCATCGCCGCTGGCGCGCTTCAAGCGGCGCGCCAGCTGCACCGTGCTCAGGTCGCGCAGTTGCGGCGGCAGGGCCGCCAGCGCCACCTCGCCCAGGCTGCGCTGGTAATAATTTGCTGAAAAAGTAACAACTTGCCGCCAGCTTGCCGGCAGGGGCTCCAGGCCCTCCAGCGCGCCGGCGACCGGCTTGTCGCCTTGCGCGCTGCGGCCCTCGTGGTCCTGCGGCTGCGCATCCCAGACCACCCCCAGCACCTCGCGCTTGCCCAGCGGCACACGCACCAGCGTCCCGGCGGCGAGTGGAAACTCACTTCGGTAGCTCAGGGGACCGGCCACCGAACTGTGGGCCGGGGTGGGCACGACGACGGCAAGCCGGTGGGTCATCCAAAAGGGGGTGTTAGCGGCTGGACTTCAGGCCAGATAGCGGAAAACCATGTAAGTCTTTGAATTTAAAGAGCTTTCCCATGAGTGCAGTGTTTCTGTGGATAACTTTGTTGATAGATGTCCCTGCAGTGGCCGGCAGGCCGCGGAAATCAAGGCTTTGACTGAAATGCACGGAAAAACGGCAAAACGGAAAATCGTTATAAATCAATGACTTAGAGCCGCTATCGGATTAATAGCAAAAGCTGTTCGGCATCAGATGTTTGCGTGCACCGCAGCAAGCGTTTTGTGCATAAGTCAAGCGTGCTGGCAAATATTTTGCAAGGGCTGCGTCCTAGGGAACTCCCTGATGACGCAGTTTTTGATCAGGTGCTTGGGCCGGCACGCAGGCGGCGCGAATGCGAATGCACCGCGTTCACCAGCACTTCCACGCTTTCCGGCGGCGTGTGCTGGCTGATGCCATGGCCCAGATTGAAGATCTGGGACGGGCCCGTACCGCTGCCGGTATGGGGCTGGCCAAAGGCGTCCAGCACCCGCACCGCCTCGGCTTCGATCTGCGGCGCCGGCGCGAACAGCACGTTGGGGTCGAGGTTGCCCTGCAGCGCCTTGTGGCCGCCCACCAGTTGGCGCGCCTGGCCGAGGTTGACGGTCCAGTCCAGGCCCAGCACCTCGCAATCGAGTTGCCCCATCTGCTGCAGCCACAGGCCGCCGCCCTTGGTGAAGACGATGCGCGGGATGACAACGCCATCGTGTTCGCGCTTGAGTTTGGACAGCACCTGGGCGGTGTAGGCCAGGCTGAACTGCTGGAAGGCGCCATCGGCCAGCACGCCGCCCCAGCTGTCGAAAATCATCACCGCCTGCGCGCCTGCTTCGATCTGGGCGTTCAGGTAGGTTGCCACCGCATCGGCGTTCACCTGCAGCATGCGGTGCATCAGGTCGGGCCGGCCATACAGCATGGACTTGACCAGGCGGTAGTCGTCCGAGCCTGCGCCCTCGACCATGTAGCAGGCCAGGGTCCAGGGGCTGCCGGAAAAACCGATCAAGGGCACGCGGCCGTTCAAGGCCTTGCGGATCGAAGTGACGGCATCGAACACGTAGCGCAGCTTGTCCATGTCGGGCACGGCCAGGGCGTTGACTGCGGCCTCGTCGCGCACCGGCGTGGCAAAGCGCGGGCCCTCGCCCAGGGCGAAGCTCAGACCCAGGCCCATGGCGTCGGGCACGGTCAGGATGTCGGAGAACAGGATGGCGGCGTCCAGCGGGTAGCGCTCCAGCGGCTGCAGCGTGACCTCGGTGGCGTAGTCGGTGTTGGTGGCCAGGCCCATGAAGCTGCCGGCGCGGGCCCGGGTGGCGCGGTACTCGGGCAGGTAGCGGCCGGCCTGGCGCATCAGCCAGATGGGCGTGTGCGGGGTGGACAGGCGCTGGCAGGCGCGCAGGAAGCAGTCGTTCTGGAGAGGTGCGAAAGGCATGCCCCGATTGTCGCCGAGTGCCTGCCCCTATGATCGCGCCACCATTTCCGCAGGGCAGGCAGAGCCCCGCTCGGCCGCCCGAAGGGGCTCGCATCGCAGCCCTTCAGGGCGGAGGTACTTTCTATGAGCGCCACTTTCGACCAGGCCAGGGATTTCTTCGTGCAGGGCGTGGCCCACTACCAGGCTGGCCGCTGGGTCCAGGCCGAGGCCAGTTTCGCCGCCTCGCTGGCCCTGCTGCCCGGGCGGGTCACAACGCTGACCAACCTGGGCGCGACCCGCCTCAAGCTGGGCCGGCCGCAGGAGGCGCTGGAACTGCTGGACGAGGCCCTGGCGCAGGATCCCCAGGACCTGGAGGCCCTGGGCCACAGCGCCTCGGCCCTGGCCGCCCTGGACCGCCACCAGGCCGCTTCGGACCGGATGGCCCGCCTGCTGGCCCTGGACGCTTCCTCGGGCAACGCCTGGAGCCTGCAGGGCAGCCTGCTCAAGGACCTGGGACGCCATGCGGAAGCGGTTCTGGCCTTCGAGAAGGCGATTGAGCGGGGCGCTGATGCCGAGCTCCATCGCTACTTCCTGGCCTCGCTGCGCGGTCATGACGCGCCGCCGGCGCCGCCGCTGCACTATGTGCAGAGGCTGTTCGACAGCTATGCCGAGGGCTTCGACCAGCATCTGGTCCAGGTATTGAACTACCGCGCCCACCAGGTGCTGGTGCAAGGCCTGGCGCAGCTGGGGCGGCGCTTTGCCAGCGCGCTGGACCTGGGCTGCGGCACCGGCCTGTGCGGCCCCCTGGTGCGGCCGCTGGTGGACCACCTCGAAGGGGTGGACCTGTCGGCCGCCATGCTGGCCCAGGCACAGGCCCTGGGCTGCTACGACCGGGTCACGCAGGACGATGTCGGCCATTGCCTGGAAGCCGCGACGCGGCGCTACGACCTGGTGCTGGCGGCCGACGTCTTCATCTACGTCGGCGCGCTCGATGGCGTGTTCGCAGGTGTGGCGCGCCAGATGGACACGGGCGGCGTGTTCTGTTTTTCAGTCGAGGAAGCGGCACAAGGCGAGGCCATGGCCTTGCGCAGCAGCCTGCGCTATGTGCACTCCGAAGGCCTGCTGCGCACGCTGGCGGCGGCCCATGGCTTTGATGTCATTCGCATCGAGCGTCAGCCGATCCGCGAAGACCAGCGCCTGCCCATCCCGGGCCTGTACGTCTGGCTGCAAAAAGCCTGAAGCCGGCGCCGGTGCTCAGCTCTTGTACTTGATCGAGCAGCCGTAGGGCCGGGTGGTGGCCGCGCTGATGGCCTTGCCCGCCAGGCTTTCGCTCAGGCCCTGGCGCACATAGTTGACGGCCTTCTTGATGTCGTCCGGGTTGCTCGACGCAATGGAGTCGATGCCGCCGGCGTAGACCAGCTGGCCCTGCGGGCTGACGATGTACATGTGGGGCGTGGTGCGCGCGCCGTAGGCCTTGCCGGCCGTGCCGTCCTCGTCCATCAGGGTGCCGCTGGGTTGCGACTTGCGCTCGCCCATCCAGGCCACCAGCTTGGCGGGCTCCAGGTAGTCGCCGCTGGCTTTCTCGGTGGAGTTGATCGCCAGCCAGACCACGCCCTTGTCGGTGGCCTCTTTCTGCGTGGCCGGCATGTTGCCGCTGTCGTAGTGCTTGCGCACATAGGGGCAGCCGGGGTTGGTCCACTCCAGCACCACGGTCTTGCCCTTGTAGTCGGACAGCTTGACGGTCTTGCCGCTGGCGTCCTTGAGCGTGAAGTCGGGCGCGCTCTGGCCCACGCTGGGCGCTGCCAGGACGGCGCCGGCACAGGCCAGCAGGGAGGCGGCAATCAGGGGACGCAGCAGCATGGCAACTCCTTAAAGTTTTGCGATGGCGGAACGCACTTCCTCCACGCCCAGCACCTCGGACAGCACGGCCGGCGCGCTGCCCTTGTTGTAGACCACATAGACCGGCACGCCATTGCGTCCCAGCTGGCCCAGGGCCGCGGTGATGGCCGGATCGCGCCGGGTCCAGTCGGCACGCAGCAAGGCTACGTTCTTTGCCTTGAAGTCGGCAAGCACAGCCCCGTTCGCCAGCGTGGTCTTCTTGTTGTACTGGCAGGTCACGCACCAGGCGGCGGTGAAGTCGACGAAGACCGGCTGGCCGGCGGCCACGAGTTGCTCCACGCGCGCCGGCGTCCAGACCTGCCAGGCATCGCCGGCGGCCAGCTGTTGTGGGGGCTGGGTGGCGGCGATGCTGGGGCCGACGGCCCAGCCCAGTGCCGCCAGGCAGACCGCGGCCAGGGTGGCCAGCACGCTGCGGGTGCGGCCGCGCAGGCTCAGGGCCCAGACCAGCATGCTCAGCGCCACCAGCAGGGCCAGCAGGGCGCCGGCGCCATCGATGCCGCTTTGCTGGCCCAGCACCCAGACCAGCCAGGCCACGGTGGCGAACATCGGAAAAGCCATGAGCTTGCGGAAGATGTCCATCCACGCGCCCGGCCGCGGCAGCAAGCGGGCCACGGCCGGCGCCCAGCTGGCCGCCAGATAGGGCAGGGCCATGCCGGCGCCGATGGCGGCGAAGACGAGCAGGGCCTGCGCGGCGGGCAGGGCGATGGCCAAACCCAGCGAGGCGCCCATGAAGGGCGCGGTGCAGGGCGAGGCGATCGCCACCGCCAGCACGCCTGACAGGAAGGCATTGGCCACGGGGTGGCGCGCTTCCAGCGAGGCCAGGCCTGAGGGCAGGAAGCTGCCGAACTCGAACAGCCCCGCCAGGTTCAGGCCGATCAGGGTGAACAGCGCCGCCAGCACCGCCACCACCAGCGGCGACTGCAGCTGGAAGCCCCAGCCCAATTGCTCGCCGGCGGCGCGCAGCGCCAGCATCAGCGCGCCCAGGGCCAGGAAGGAGGCAAGCACACCGGCGCTGTAAGCCAAGCCGGCGATGCGGTGGCCACGCCGGTCATCGGCATGGCGGCTGAACCCCACCACCTTGATGGCCAGCACCGGGAACACGCAGGGCATGAGGTTGAGCAGCAGGCCGCCCAGCAGCGCGCCCAGCAGGGCCGCGGCCAGCGTCAGCGAGGGCGTGGAGGGCTGCGACGCCGCGTTGCTGCGCAGGGCCGCGTCCAGGGCGGGCGGCACGGCGGCCACTGCCACGGCCGCCGGCCAGGCACCCAGCACCTTGAGCTCGGCGCGCCAGCCCTGGCGATCGGCGGCCAGCACCACCGGCAGCACGGCGGGGCTGTTGCTGCGCTGGGCCGACAGCGGCACGCGGGCGCGCCACTCGCTGCCCTTCCATTCCTGGGTCCACTGGGCGCCGGTCTCGATCACCTCCGGCGTCTCCGGAAAGAAGTCCAGCGTCTTGCCGCGCAGCGCCAGCGGCAGGCCTTGCACGCTCAAGGCCAGGGCGTTGCCGTCGATGCGCACATGGCTCTCGGGGATGACGCCGGTGGCCGGCAGCAAGGGCCGGGGCTGGGCAGCGGAGGCCGTGGCAAAGGCCTGGCCGTTGAGCGCGGTCGTGCTGCGCGCCGGGATCTTCAGTGTGAAGCTGCCTTCCTCGGGAATGCACTCCTTCTTGCAGACCAGCCAGCTGGCCTTGAGTTTGACCTCCAGGTCGGCGGCCAGCAGCGAGGGCTTGAACGCCGGCGTGATGGTCAGTGGCACGGGCAGCAGCACCGTGCCTTCGTAGCCGTAGTTGGCCAGCGTGCCGATGGGGATTTTTTTTGGCAGGGGCCAGGCGATGTCGCCGGCCTCCACGCCGGGCGGCAGGGTCCATTCCAGCACCGTCGGCAGGCCCGAGTCGCCGGAGTTCTTCCAGTAGGTGTGCCACTCGCTCTGGTGGGCCAGTTGCAGGCCGACCCAGACCTGGCGGCCCGGCGCCACGCCCTGCGGGGCATGGGCCATCAGTTCGGCCCGCACGCGCTCGGTCTGCACCACGGTTTGGGAGGTATTCTGGGCTGCAGCCCCCGTCAACAGGGCTTGAGACGCTAGCAAAAGGCTAGCAAACAGGAGGCGGGTGCGGATCATGACCATGGTGGGAGGCTCAGCCGTGGGCGAAGTTCCGCCGGCTCAGGCGGCAAACCCCAGCACCACGCGCCGCGTCGTCGCGCTTTTCTTCTCGATCTTGGTGACGACGACGGCGCCGATCTCCGAGGTGTTGGCCACATGGGTGCCGCCGCAGGGCTGGAAGTCGATCAGCTGGTCACCACCCACGCGGATGGTCCGGATCTGCCCCGTGCCGCGCGGCGGCTGCACCGACATGCTCTTGACCAGGGCCGGGTTGGCATCGAGCTCGGCGTCGCTGATCGCGCCCACCGTCACCGGATATGCCGCCGCCACCAGGCGCGCAATGCCTTCGGTCAAGACTTCCTTGTCCAGCGGATCGGTCATGCTGAAGTCCAGCCGCGCGGACTCGGCCGTGATCGAGCAGCCATTGACCAATTGGGGCACCAGGTGGCACAGCAGATGGGTGGTGGTGTGAAAACGCATCAGCCTGTGCCGGCGCTGCCAGTCCACGCGCGCCGTCACGGCCTCGCCCTGCTTCAATTTCGATAGCGCATCATCCTGGTCCGGTGCGGGGATGTGGCAGATCTCATGGCTTGCGCGGCCTTCGGCGTCCTTGCCCTTGCGGGTGTCGGCAATGCGCAATTCGCTGCCGTCGGCCAGCAGCAGCAGGCCAGCGTCGCCGGCCTGGCCGCCGCCCAGCGGATAGAACACCGTGCGGTCCAGCACGATGCCGTGCTCGTCCACGCGCAGCACCTGGGCGCTGCATTCCTTCAGGTAGGCATCTTGGCGGAACAGGTCTTGGGTCATGCCGCCATTTTGGGTCATGCGGCAAGCCCGGCGTTTTGCGGTGTTTGCCTACAGGCATGGTGCTGGGTGGGAACCAAACTCATGGGCCATGAAAGCTTCCACTTCCCCCCGTTTCGCTCCCCTGGCGGTGCTTGCCGCCTGCGCGCTGGCCGCCTGCGCGGCCCTCGCCCAATCGCCTCCCAGCGCCGGCATCGGCCCCAATCCCGGCCTGCCGGCGCCGCAAAAGAGCCTGCTGCCCACGCTGAGCATCGCGCCGGCCCAGGGCTGGCCGGCGGGCGTGACGCCCAAGGCGCCGGCGGGCTTCAAGGTCACGGCCCTGGCCAGCGGCCTGGACCATCCGCGCTGGATCTACACCCTGCCCAATGGCGACGTGCTGGTGGCCGAGAGCAACGGGCCTGCCAAGCCCGAAGGCATGAAGAACGTCCACGCCGACGGCCTGCGCGGCATGGTCATGGGCATGGTGATGAAGAGGGCCGGCGCCGGCGCACCCAGCGCCAATCGCATCACCCTGCTGCGCGATGCCGACGGCGACGGCGTGGCGGAAATGAAAACGCCATTCCTGACCGGCCTGGTCTCCCCCTTCGGCATGGCCCTGGTGGGCAACGAGCTGTTCATCGCCAACGCCGATGCCATCGTCAAGGTGCCCTACCAGGCGGGCCAGACCAGCATCAGCGACAAGCCGGTCAAGCTCACCGACCTGCCGGCGGGCATCAACCACCACTGGACCAAGAACATCATCGCCAGCGCCGACGGCAGCAAGCTGTATGCGACCGTGGGATCCAACAGCAACGCCGCCGACAACGGCATGCAGGCCGAGGAGGGCCGTGCCGCGATCTGGGAAGTCGACCGCGCCACCGGCGCCAAGCGCCTGTTCGCCACCGGCCTGCGCAATCCCAATGGCCTGGGCTGGGAGCCGCAGAGCAAGACCCTGTGGACGGTGGTCAATGAGCGCGACGAGCTGGGCAATGACCTGGTGCCCGACTACCTGACCTCGGTCAAGGACGGCGCCTTCTACGGCTGGCCCTGGAGCTACTGGGGCCAGAACGTCGACATCCGGGTGGAGCCGGCCAATCCCGCCATGGTGGCCAAGGCCGTGGTGCCCGACTACGGCCTGGGCTCGCACGTCGCGCCGCTGGGCCTGGCCTTCTCCGACGCGCGCATGCCGGCCAACTACGCCAGCGGCGCCTTCATCGGCGAGCACGGTTCCTGGAACCGCAAGCCCCTGAGCGGCTACAAGGTGGTCTACGTGCCCTTCTCCGGCGGCAAGCCGGCCGATGCGCCCATCGACTTCCTCACCGGCTTCCTTAGCGACGACAGCAAGGCCTACGGCCGGCCGGTGGGCGTGGCGCTGGACGGCAAGGGTGCGCTGCTGGTGGCCGACGACGTCGGCAACGTGGTCTGGCGCGTGGCGCCTGTCCGGTGAGATCGCAAGGAGAAGCCATGGCAACGACCGTAGTGGACAAGGCAATGGACAAGGCCAGGGAGCTCAAGGCCTACGACGACGCCCGTCCGGGCTTTCCCGGCGAGCACTGGCTGGTGCTGGGCGCCGGCATCGGCTTGTGGCTGGCCTCGCGCCGCCATCCCTCGTTCGCTGTGCGCACCTTGGGCCTGCTGACCGGCAGCGCCCTGGTGGGCCGCGCCGCCAGTGGCCGTGACGGCCTGAGCCGGGTGCTGCGCTACACGCCAGTGGGCGGGCGCATCCGCCGCGTCTGAATCCGACTCAGCTCACCGACTGCAGCGACTGCACGACGATGCGGGCCAGCGATGGCCGGCGCATCGACTGGTCCAGCATGACGGCCAGTGCCGTTGCAACGTCCGGCAGCACGGCGCGCGCGGCGGCCAGCAGGCCGTGTTCGCGGGCAAGGGCGGTGGCGTGTTCCATGGCTGCATGGTCGCTCGCTGCGTGGCCCGCGCCCATCGCCCGAAACCGCCATCGCGTGCGGGAGGCGGCAGGCCTGCAGCGTCGGCAGGCATCTGACAGCGGGGTCGGCGGCCGCGCCGGGGCCTGGGGATAAGATCGCCGGATGACCGCTTCCTCCCGCTTCTGGGCCGACCTGACGACCCGCGAGTTTGCCGGGCTCGACCCTGCCAGCACGGTGGCGGTGCTGCCGGTGGCCGCCACCGAGCAGCACGGGCCCCACCTGCCGCTGTCGGTGGACCAGAGCATCGTCGACGGCGTCATCGCCGCCGCCTTGCCGCGCCTGCCCGCAGCGCTGCCCGTGCTGTTCCTGCCGACCCAGGCCGTCGGCTACAGCCCCGAGCACAGCGCCTTTGCCGGCACCCTGACGCTGTCGTCCGCCACGCTGGCGGCGGTCTGGACCGAGTTGGGCGAATGCGTGGCCCGCGCCGGCCTGAAGAAACTGCTGCTGCTCAATGCCCATGGCGGCCAGGTCAGCGTGATGGACATCGTGGCGCGCGAGCTGCGCGTGCGTTGCGGCCTGATCGTCTACAGCTGCAGCTGGTGGAACCTGCCGCTGGGCCAGGCCAACGCCCAGTTCAGCGCCCAGGAGCAGCGCTTCGGCGTCCATGCCGGCGAGATCGAGACTTCGATGCTGCTGGCGCTGCGGCCACAGCATGTGGCCATGGACCAGGCGCAGGACTTCCCGTCCTCCTCGCAGGAGCGCGCCGGCCGCTATCCCATCCTGGGCAACGGCAGCAGTGCCAAGCTGGGCTGGGCCATGCAGGACTACAACGCCCAGGGCGCCGCCGGCAACGCGGCGGCCGCCACCGCCGACAAGGGCCGGATGCTGCTCGACACTGCCGGCGCCCAGCTGGCCTTGCTGCTGCAGGAGCTGTCGTCGCTGCCGCTGGCGACCCTGGTGGACAAGCCCGCCGCCTGAGCCCGCGCGCCGCTGGCGTGCGGCGCGGTGTTGCGCAAATGCTGCGCGAATGCCAAATGCATGTAGGCCTTTGGGGCCGGGTGTGCGCCCCGTCACATTCGCAGGCACTCAAGCTTTTTAAACTGGTGTCGAAGAGATAGACACCATGCGTTTCTCCGCCGCCCTCATCCCCCTCCTGCCGCTGCGCCAGCTGCCGGCAGATCCGCAGCCGCGTCGCTGGGGCCTGCTGCCCCGGGTGCAGGAAGAGGCGCTGGACTCGGAGTGGCGCGTCCTGCCCAACGAGCTGCCGCCGGACCTGGACCAGCGCGTGCGCGCCATCGGCGAGTGGTAAGACCCTGAAGCCGGCGGCTGCGGCCGCCCTGCGTGGCCAGGAACTTGCAAGCTTCCTGGCCATGGACACCAAACCTCCCCTGCCGCCATTCAGCGCCGAGACCGCCGCCCAGAAGGTGCGCATGGCCGAGGACGCCTGGAACAGCCGCGATCCCGCCCGTGTGGTCCAGGTCTATACCGAGGACACGCGTTGGCGCAACCGCGCCGAGTTTCCCGTCGGCCGGGCCCAGGTGCAGCAGTTCCTCGAGCGCAAGTGGGCGCGCGAGCTGGACTACCGCCTGATCAAGGAGCTCTGGGCCTTCGACGGCAAGCGCATCGCCGTGCGCTTTGCCTACGAATGGCATGACGACGCGCTCCGGTGGTTCCGCAGCTACGGCAACGAGAACTGGGAGTTCAACCCCCAGGGCCTGATGCAGAGGCGCTTTGCCAGCATCAACGACCTGTCCATCACGCCGGGCGAGCGCAAGTTCCACTGGCCGCTGGGACGCCGGCCCGACGACCATCCCGGCCTGAGCGAGCTGGACCTGTAGCTGCCCTGCGGCCTGCACCAATCTGGTACAGGCCTTGCTTCGTCTCCTGGTATGCGCGCCGCCACGCTCGACCTCCAGCCCCTGTGGCAGCACCAGCTGGGGCTGCTGCTGGAGTCCACCGGCGAGGGCATCTTCGGCATCGACCTGGATGGCCATTGCATGTTCATCAACCGGGCCGGCGCCCGCATGATCGGCTTCGAGCCGGCCCAGGTGCTGGGCAGCAACATGCACGAGCTGACCCACCATTCGCACGCCGACGGCTCGCCCTACCCGGACAGCGACTGCCCGATCTTCAACGCCTTCCGCCGCGGCCTGCCCTGCCGGCTGGACACCGAGGTGTTCTGGCGCCGTGATGGCGGCTCTTTCGCGGTGGAATATTCCAGCTACCCCATCCTGGACGGCGCCCAGGTGCGCGGCGCCGTCATCACCTTTGTCGACATCACCGAGCGCAAGCGCGCCGCCGACGCCCTGCGCGAGGCCAACGCCGCGCTCGAATCGCGGGTGGCCGAGCGCACCCGTGAGCTGTCGGCGGCGCTGGCCCAGCAGCGCGAACTCTCGGCCTATTCGGAGAAGGTCAGGGAGGAAGAGCGCACCCGCATCGCCCGCGAGGTGCACGACGAGCTGGGCAGCCTGCTGGTGGCGCTGAAGATGGACGTCAACTGGCTGGACAAGCGCCTGGCCGAACAACCCGGCCGGCCGGCCGACGCCGCCCAGGCCATGCGCGAGACCATGCGCTGCAAGTGCCAGAACATGAGCCGGCTGATCGAAAGCGCCGTGGACAACGTCGGGCGCATCATCACCGACCTGCGGCCCAGCATCCTGGACCACCAGGGCCTGTGGGCGGCGCTGGAGTGGCAGGCCCACGACTTCGTGCAGTCGGCCGAACTGGCGCTGGACTGGGGGATGGATGTAGCCCCGGCGCCGGCCCTGCCCGAGGCGGCGGCGATGGCGGTGTTTCGCATCTTCCAGGAAATGCTCAGCAACGTCGGCCGCCATGCCCAGGCCGGCAGCATCGTCGTGCGCATCGCGGCCGATGGACAGGGCCTGCGCCTGACGGTGCGCGACGACGGTCGCGGCGCCCCGCCCGAGGCCTTCGATGCACCCACGGCCTACGGCGTGATGGGCATGCGCGAGCGTGCCCTGCACCTGGGCGGCAGCATCAGCATCGCCAGCGAAGTCGGTCGCGGCAGCACATTCACCCTCGACATGCCCATGGTGGCGCCATGAGCGCCGACGGGCCGCCCCTAGGCGCGAAGGCCCCCTCGGGGGGCAGCGAGCCACACGTAGTGGGCGAGCGTGGGGGCCCTATTCCCATCCGCGTTCTCCTCGGCGACGACCACCGCATCGTGCGCGAGGGCCTCAAGCAGGTGCTGGCCGACGCCCCCGAGATCGAGGTGCGGGCCGAGGCCACGGACGGCCCGCAGGTGCTGGAGCAGGTTGGCGCGCTGGGCGGCAGTGAAGGCCTGGACGTGGTGCTGCTGGACATCGCCATGCCCGGGCGCGACGGCCTGGACGTGTTGCAGGCGCTGCGCCGCGACTGGCCGCGCCTGCCGGTGCTGATGCTCAGCACCTACCCGGAACGCCAGTACGCCGTGCGCTCCATCAAGCTGGGCGCGGCCGGTTATCTGAACAAAAGCGCCGATCCCGACGTCATGGTGGCGGCCGTGCGCAAGGTGGCGGCCGGCGGCGTCTACGTCACACCCATCACGGCGGAAGCGCTGGCCACCGCTGTGGGCGGCAAGGCCGGCACCGAGGCCTTGTCGCACCGCGAGCACCAGGTCTTTCGACTGCTCGCCATGGGGCGCAGCGTGAGCGAAATTGGTGCGCAGCTGCAGCTCGCGCCCAACACCGTCAGCACCTACCGTGCGCGCATCCTGGAAAAGACCGGGACCAAAAACGACGTGGAACTGGCCTTGTACGCCGAAAGACAGGGCAACGCCGCCGCCTGAGCCGGCTTTGTAGGGCTGCCACTACAAGCCCTGGTGGAGTCATCGACGATTTGGCGCAGCGGGCCCTGTGGGGCAGCGGACAGGCGCGGTGCTTGCAACGCCGGTGCAACCACCAAGGAGTTGCACCATGTCCCAAGCCAACGATCCCTACGATGCCGACCGACCGCTGATGCTGCGCTGCGCCTGCGGCCAGGACCACGCGCCCGGCGAGCATGGCCAGGCCCCAGGCAACGTGGAGGACTATGCGCGCGACTTCATGGAAGCCAGCCTGGTCAAGGCCTTGTTCCCGGTGGACAGCGTGCGCCGCAGCTTCCTGCGCGCCGTCGGCGCCAACACCGCGCGGGCCGCCATCGCTTCCCTGTTGCCGGTGGCCAGCCTGCAGGCCATGGCGCAGGACAAGTCGGCGCTGGAGAAGAAGGACCTGAAGATCGGCTTCATCGCCATCACCTGCGCCACGCCGCTGATCATGGCCGAGCCCCTGGGCTTCTACAAGCAGCAGGGCCTGAACGTGCAGTTGAACAAGACGGCGGGCTGGGCCCTGATCCGCGACAAGATGCTCAACAAGGAGCACGACGCCTCGCACTTCCTCTCGCCCATGCCGCTGGCCATCTCCATGGGCCTGGGCTCGACCCAGGTGCCGATGAACGTGGCCACCATCCAGAACACCAACGGCCAGGCCATCACCCTGCACGTCAAGCACAAGGACAAGCGCGATCCCAGGCAGTGGAAGGGCATGAAGTTCGCCGTGCCCTTCGAATACAGCATGCACAACTTCCTGCTGCGCTACTACCTGGCGGAGAACGGCGTCAACCCCGACACCGACGTGCAGATTCGCGTGACGCCGCCGCCCGAGATGGTGGCCAACCTGCGCGCCGGCAACATCGACGGCTTCCTCGGCCCCGATCCCTTCAACCAGCGCGCGGTCTACGACGAGGTGGGCTTCATCCACATCCTGTCCAAGGAGATCTGGGACGGCCACCCCTGCTGCGCTTTCGGCGTCAGCGATGATTTCATCAAACAGAACCCCAACACCTTCGCTGCCCTGTACCGTGCGGTGATCAACTCCTCCTTCATGGCCAGCCAGCCCAAGGACCGGGAGCTGATCGCCAAGGTGATCGCGCCCACCCAGTACCTGAACCAGCCCGAGACCGTGCTCAACCAGGTGCTGACCGGCAAGTTTGCCGACGGCCTGGGCAACATCAAGAACGTGCCCGACCGCGCCAACTTCGACCCCGTGCCCTGGCAGAGCATGGCCGTGTGGATGCTCACCCAGATGAAGCGCTGGGGCTATGTCAAGGGCGAGGTCAATTACAAGCAGATCGCCGAGAAGGTCTTCATGCTGACCGACGCCAAGAAGCAGATGGCGGCCGCCGGCTGGAAACCGCCCGAGGGCGCCTACAAGAAGTTCAAGGTCATGGGCAAGGAGTTCGATCCGGCCAAGCCGGAGGAGTACGTCAAGAGTTTTGCCATCAACAAGATGAGTCCGGCATGAACCTGCTCCGGCTGAAAGCGGCGGCGGTCTCGCTGTTGCTGCTCGCCACCTTCCTGGGCATCTGGCACGTCGCCACGCTGTCCGGCCCGGCGGCGGCGCCGGGCAGCGCGCTGTCGCCGGAGCAGGCCGAGTACGCCAAGATGATGGGCAAGGAGGTCGGCAGCACCAAGACCACCGGCTTTCCCAGCCTGGGCCAGGTCGGCGCCGCCTTCGTCAAGCAGCTGTCACACCCGTTCTACGACAACGGCCCCAACGACAAGGGCATCGCCATCCAGCTGGCGCACTCGCTGGGCCGGGTCGGCCTGGGATTTTTGCTGGCGGTGCTGGTGGCCGTGCCCCTGGGCTTCGTCATCGGCATGTCGCCGCTGCTGCACCGGGCTTTCGATCCCTTCATCCAGATCCTCAAGCCGATCTCGCCCCTGGCCTGGATGCCGCTGGCCCTGTACACCATCAAGGACTCTTCGGTCTCGGGCGTGTTCGTCATCTTCATCTGCTCGGTCTGGCCGATGCTGATCAACACCGCCTTCGGCGTGGCCTCGGTCAAGCGCGAATGGCTCAACGTGGCGCGCACGCTGGAGGTGACGCCGCTGCGCAAGGCCTTCCTGGTGATCCTGCCGGCGGCCGCGCCCACCATCCTGACGGGCATGCGCATCAGCATGGGCATTGCCTGGCTGGTCATCGTGGCGGCCGAGATGCTGGTGGGCGGCACCGGCATCGGCTACTTCGTCTGGAACGAGTGGAACAACCTGTCGCTGGCCAATGTCATCTTCGCCATCACCGTCATCGGCGTGGTCGGCATGCTGCTGGACCTGGCCTTTGCGCAGCTGCAGAAGTGGGTGACCTATGTTGAATGAGACCGGGCTGGCCATCCCGGGCTTGACCCGGGATCCATGGATTGCGGGTCAGGCCCGCAATGACAAAGGCGAGGAGCGCGGCATGCGGGGTTTTCTCAAGATCGAGGGACTGGCCAAATCCTTCACACCCGGCCAGCCGGTGTTCGCTGACGTCAGCTTCGAGATCGCCCGTGGCGAGTTCGTCTGCATCATCGGCCACTCGGGCTGCGGCAAGACCAGCATCCTGAACGTGCTGGCGGGCCTGGACACGGCCAGCGCCGGCCATGTCTTCATGGACGGCCGTGAGATCGGCGGGCCCAGTCTGGAGCGCGGCGTGGTCTTCCAGAGCCACGCCCTCATGCCCTGGCTGACGGTGCGCAAGAACATCGCTTTTGCGGTGGCGTCGCGCTGGCCGCAGTGGAGCCGCACTCAGATCGACGCCCAGGTGGAGAAGTTCGTCGCCATGGTGGGGCTGACGGCCGCCATCGACAAGAAGCCCTCGGAGCTGTCGGGCGGCATGAAGCAGCGCGTGGGCATTGCCCGGGCCTTTGCCATCGCGCCCAAGATGCTGCTGCTGGACGAGCCCTTCGGCGCGCTGGACGCGCTCACGCGCGGCAGCATCCAGGACGAGCTGATGGCCATCGTGCGCCAGACCCAGCAGACCGTCTTCATGATCACGCACGACGTGGACGAGGCCATCCTGCTGGCCGACCGCATCCTGCTGATGCGCAATGCCACGCCCCAGCGTTCCGGCGGCATTGCGCACGCCGTCATCAACCCCCTTCCCAAGTCGCGCACGCGCGCCGGCCTGCACCACCTGGACGGCTACTACGAGCTGCGCAACCACATCGTCGATTTTCTTGTCCACAGGAGCACCACATGAACCGCAACGACGTCACCGAAAAAATCATCACGGCCAAGGTGAGCAAGAGCCTGCAATGGTCCGACATCGCCGCCAGGATCGGCCAGTCCAAGGAATGGACCACCGCCCTGTGCCTGGGCCAGATGACGGCCACGGCCGAACAGGCCGGCGTGCTCGGCGAGATCTTCGGCCTGTCCGCCGACGAGCAGAAATGGCTGCAGGTCGTGCCCTACAAGGGCTCGCTGCCCACCCAGGTGCCGACCGACCCGCTGATCTACCGCTGGTACGAGATCGTCAACGTCTACGGCGCCACCATCAAGGAGTTGATCCACGAGGAGTTCGGCGACGGCATCATGAGCGCCATCGACTTCTCCATGGACATCACGCGCGAGCCCAACGACAAGGGTGACCGGGTCAACGTGGTGCTGTCCGGCAAGTTCCTTCCGTACAAGACATATTGAGGGTCGGATTCCCGTCTGCGCGGGAATGACGGTGCCGGGGGTAAGCTTGGCGGATGCGCATTCAAGACATCCGTGACCGCCTGCGCGCCCACGGTGCCAACACCAGGCACGAGCACCGCGTCCTGCGCCTGTGGGCCAATGCCATGCCGCAGGACAGCGGCAGCCGCCGGCCCGAGACCTTCATGCCGCATGGCTTGCTGGAGGCCTTGCCCGCGCTCACGCAGGAACTGGCCGGCCTGGCCCGCCTGCGCTCGCGCCACCCCTCGGCCGACGGCTCCGAGCGCCTGCTGGTCGATCTGGCCGACGGCCAGACGGTCGAGAGCGTGCTGCTGCCGCGCGGCGGCCTGTGCGTCTCGTCCCAGGTGGGTTGCGCCGTCGGCTGCGTGTTCTGCATGACCGGCCGCGAGGGCTTGCTGCGCCAGGTCGGCAGCGCCGAGATCGTCGCCCAGGTGGTGCTGGCGCGCAGCCTGCGGCCGGTGAACAAGGTGGTCTTCATGGGCATGGGCGAGCCGGCCCACAACATCGACAACGTGCTGGAGGCCATCGAGCTGCTGGGCACGGCCGGCAACATCGGCCACAAGAGCCTGGTGTTTTCCACGGTGGGTGATGCGCGCGTGTTCGAGCGGCTGCCGCAAGGGCCGGTCAAGCCGGCGCTGGCCCTGTCGTTGCACACGACGCGGGCCGATCTGCGCGCGCAATTGCTGCCGCGCGCCCCGCGCATCGCTCCGGATGAACTGGTGGAGGAGGGTGAGCGCTATGCCCGCGCTACCGGCTACCCCATCCAGTACCAATGGACCCTGTTGGACGGCGTCAACGACACCGAAGAGGAGGTCGAGGGCATCGTCCGCCTGCTGACCGGCAAGTACGCGGTGATGAACATGATTCCCTACAACACGGTGGACGGTCTGCCGTTCCGGCGGCCGGCCATGGAGCGGGCCGCCGACATCGCGCGGCGTCTGAGCGGCCGCGGTGTGCTGACCAAACTGCGCCAGTCGGCCGGCCAGGACGTGGAGGGCGGCTGTGGCCAGCTGCGCGCCCGTGAGCGCGCAGGGCAGGCCCAGTCCGTGCGCTTTATTTGACCGGGGTCTCGGTCTGGCGGATCAGGCCGCCGCCTTCCACGCTGCCCTGCGCCGTGCCGGCGCCCTGGATGCGCGCCATGCAGTCGGCCCGGTCGGCCACGGGCTGCGCATCGCAGCGGGCCGTGGCGTTGCCGGCCAGGTTGGCCTTGTCGGTGGCCAGGCCGCCGCGCTGCGATTCCTGCAAGGCGGCACCGGCCTCCTGCAGGCAGGTCGCGCGGTCCTGGTGCGACTGGCCGCTCATGCAGCGGGAGCGCTCCTGGTTGTAGCGTTGCTGGGCCTGGCTCAGGCCTTCGTTGCCGGCCGCCCAGCTGGCCGCGGTGACGGCCAGCATGCTGGCGCACAGCGCGATGCTCTGGTATTTCTTCATGGGGTCTCCTGGGGAACTGATGACGCAGAGCTTGCACCGCCATCGGGCCGTGCCATGTGCGCTGGCAGCGCCAAGCTCTGTAGGCGCTGGCGCTGGCGCTGGCGGCAAAAAAAGAGGCGCCGTAGCGCCTCTTGCAAGTGCAAGCCTGTCCTAGTGCTCGCTGACCAGGCTGTCCGAAGCGCTGGACACATCCGACTGGTTGGACTGGTTGGATGCGCTGGACGCATTGGCGCGGTTGTTCTCGCTGCGCGCCTGGCCGCCCTTGCGGCCAGCGGCCCGGGCCTCTTCCGAGGTGAACTCGTGGGCCGTGCCCTTTTCGTGGGCGGCGCGGCCGCCCTGGCTGGCGATCTCGCGCTGGCGTTGCGGGTCCATCGAGGCGAAGCCCCGGTTGGA
Source organism: uncultured Ramlibacter sp. (assembly GCF_936925435.1). GTDB lineage: Bacteria > Pseudomonadota > Gammaproteobacteria > Burkholderiales > Burkholderiaceae_C > Ramlibacter. Next base: position 67,845 of record NZ_CAKZHQ010000026.1, read on the forward strand.
GTTGCCAGGTTTCCTGTTTTGTTGGGTCAGTGCCATCTGTGTTTCTCCTGAAGAATTGGGTGTGGAAAAAGCATGGCCTGCCGGCCATGTCCCATTGCACGCGCGCCGTACCGACGCTGCCGTCAGTCTGTCGGGGGCAGCTGTGTAGGACAGGGCCTTGCGCGGTTACATCCGCGCGCAAAGCGAGTGGGCGTCAGGCGGGCAGGACGCCGGCCAGCAGGCGTTGCAGCAGCGCCGCGGCCGGGCCCGGCGCCGCGCCGCCGCCCTCGCGCAGGCTGGCCAGCAGGCGCTGCAGTTGCGCCGCCGAGGGTGCCATGGGCCCGTAGAACAGCGGCTGCTCGCCGTGGGCGACCAGCAGGGTGGGAAAGGTTTCGACGTCGACCTCACCCAGGGCCTGGGCCTCATCCTCGACGTCGACCCAGGCGAAGCGCCACTGCGGATGGGCCGCGGCGACGTCATCGAAGGCGGCACGCCAGTCGCGGCAGACGCCGCACCAGGCGGCGCACAGGCAGATCACGCGCCAGGGCGCGGTGCTGTCGTCAGGGCGGTGCATGGTCCCAGTTTAGCAAGGAAAAAGGCCACTAACCCCCGGCAAATCGACCTGGGAAGCTATCAAATTGATAGCTGCTGACTCAGGAGTAGGTCAGCCAGCCTTCGCAGCCCGGGTGGTCCAGGTGCGGCACGGCGTTGTAACTGACCAGCATGTGGCGCTTGGGCGTGAAGGCGAACTCGGTGACCGAGCTGTTGCGGATGCGCAGGTTCAGCTCGATGGTGGTCTCGGCGCTGGTGCCCAGCACCTGGCCCACGGCGGTGGAGATCGGCCCGCCGCTGCTGACGATCAGCACGTTCTGGCCGTGGTGCTTGGCCCGCACGTGGTCCAGCGCGCCGGCCACGCCGGCGGAAAAATCGCTGTAGCTGGGCATGCCGCGCGGGCTGACCACGCCGGCCATCCACTGCGTCAGGCCGTCGCGCAGCAGGCGAAAGTGGTGCCTGTACATCTCCGGCGAGCTGGGCTTTTCCAGCTTGTGCGGATGGACGGTGGCGATCAGCGCCTCGCTGTCGTATTCGTTCAGGCCGTCCCAGGACAGGTGCTCGCCCGTTATGTTCATTCCCTGCAGGATGCCCGCCAGGGTCTGCTTGTGGCGGCGCAGCGTGCCGGCGATCAGGCCGTCGAAGGCGATGCCCTTGTTGGCGAAGTACTCGCCCAGGCGCACGCTCTGCTTGTGGCCCAGCTCGCTGAGGTTGTCATAGTCTTCGGCGCCGAACGAGGCCTGGCCGTGGCGCACGAGGTAGAGGGTTCCCATGCGGTGATTCTGGCGAATCCGCCGGGGCTGTGTCGTCCCATGCGCGACTGGGAGTCGCGCAGTTGACCGGGTGTCAGCCGCCCGCCAGCACCTTGGCGAAGACCTCGCTGTCGACGTTGCCGCCGGTCAGGGCGATGCCCACGCTTTGGCCGCGCAGGCGTTCGCGCTGCTGCCAGGCGGCGGCCAGGGCGGCGGCGCCTGCGCCTTCGGCCACGTTGTGGGTGTCGGCGAACAGCCAGCGCATGGCGGCCGCCACCTCGGTATCGGTGACGGCGACGATGTCCTCTGCGTGGCGCAGCACCACGTCCAGCGCCTCCCGGTCGGCAATGCGGCAGGCCATGCCGTCGGCCAGCTGCGTCGTGACCGGCGCCTCGACGACCTGGCCGCTGCGAAAGGACTCGAGGTAGGTCCTGGCATGGGCCGAGACCACGCCGATCAATTTCGAGCGGGCGCCGGTGTGGGCCCGCGCTGCCGCGGCGGCGCAAAAACCCGAGCCTTGACCGATGGGCACGAAGACCACCTCGGGCTCGTCGCCCTTGGCGAAGCTTTCGAAGAACTCCACCCAGTAGCTCATCACGCCCAGGATCAGATCGCGGTGGAAGGACGGCACCATGTGCAGGCCGCGCTGCTGCGCCAGCGCTCCTGCATGCTCGCGTGCTTCCTGGAAGTCGCTGCCATGCTCCAGCAGGGTCACGCCCAGTGCCCGCATGGCGGCGTTCTTCTCCAGCGAGTTGCCGTGGGGCACGACGATGGTGGCGGCCATGCCGTGGCGGCGCGCCGCCAGGCCGACCGACTGGCCGTGGTTGCCGCGGGTGGCGCTGATGACGCCGGTGAGGCCGGGCTGTGCGCGCGCCAGCGCCTCGAAGTAGGTCAGGCCGCCGCGCACCTTGAAGGCGCCGGCCGGCGTGTGGTTCTCGTGCTTGACCCACACCGTCATGCCCAGGCGCTCGCGCAGCAGGGGCCAGGCGTACTGGGGCGTGGGCGGCACGGCGGCATGCACGGTCTGCATCGCCGCGGCGACCTCTTCGCGGGAGAACTGCATGCTTACTTCTTTTCCATGAAGGCGATGCGCAGGGCCAGCAGAGCCAGCACGCTGCCCATCACGTAGCGTTGCGCCTGCAGCCAGCGGCGGCTGCGCGAGAGCCAGGCGGTGATGCCGGCAGCGCCGAGGACCAGCAGGGCGTTGACCGCGCCGCTGATGCCGATCTGCACCACGCCCAATTGCAGGCTTTGCAGCAGCACCGAGCCGCGCTCCGGATGCAGGAACTGCGGGAAGAAGGACAGGTAGAACATCGCCACCTTGGGATTGAGCACATTGGTGATGAAACCCATGCGAAACAGCGTGGCCGGCGGGTCGACCGGCAGGGAGCGGGCCTCGAAGGGCGCGGCGCCGCCGGGGCGCACGGCCTGCCAGGCCAGCCACAGCAGGTAGGCGGCTCCGGCCAGCTTGATGGCGTCGAAGGCCAGGGGCACGGCCATCAGCAGGGCCGTCAGGCCCAGCGCCGCGGCCAGCAGATGGACGACGAATCCCAGCAGCACGCCGGCCAGCGAGACCATGCCGGCGGCCCGGCCCTGGACCAGGGTGCGCGAGACGCAGTAAATCATGTTGGGGCCGGGGGTGAGCACCAGCAGCAGGGCGGCCAGGGCGAACCAGGCCAGGTCGGTCAGGGCCAGCATCACAGTCCTTTCGATTCAAGCAGCACGCGGCCGCGCGGTGTGTGGAAGACGGCGACCAGGTTGGGCGCTCCGGCGTTGACCGCAACGTCCTGCAGGCCGATCGCGGCGCAGGCCGCTTGCAGGTCGGCCGGGCGCGGGTGGCTGGCGTGCAGCGCTTCCAGCTCCAGGCCCGAGGGCGGCAGCTTGCCAGCCGGGTGCGGGCTGTCCCACTGGATCAGCGTGGGCAGCGCGCCGTAGAACAGGCGCTGGCCGTCGTCGCGCACGCTGATCTGCCAGCGCAGCAGGCCATCGGGCGAGGGCCGCTGCGCCTGCAGCAGCGGGCCGCGGTCAATGCCCAGGGCCGACAGCGCGCGCACGCTGGCCGCAGCGGCGCCGGTGGCGGCGACGAAGTGCACCAGCCGCGGTTCGCTGCGCACCGCCTCGCGCAGCGCGCCGTCGTCCAGGTCGAACCAGCGGCGCCGGCCGGGATCGGCCGCGGCGGGATTGATGGCGATGATTTCCAGATAGGCGCCCGGATAGCGCGTGCCTTCCAGCCGCAACAGCCGGTTGTGCGTGCCCATCAGTGGATGCTCGCCGCCGGCCGCCGGCGTCACGCCCAGCGTGGCCTCGCACCAGGCCACGCCCTGGTCCAGGCTGTCGGCCGCGATGACCAGGTGGTCGAGGCTGGCGTTGGGTGTCACAGGGTCACCGTGCCACTGATGCAGGTGCTGGAATTGCCGCCCACCCAGACCTGCTTGTCGCTGTCGCGTTCGACGTGGACACGGCCGGCACGGCCCAGGCAAACGCCTTGCGCCGCCACATAGCGCGCCGGCATGCGGCCTTCCTCAATCAGCCACTGCGCCAGGCTGGCGTTGAGGCTGCCGGTGACCGGGTCTTCCAGGATGCCGACCGGGGCGGCGAAGCCGCGCACTTGCAGTTGGGCTTCTGGTGTGTCCTGTTGGATGCCGGCGACGCCGACCTTGTAGCCCAGGTTCTTCAGCTCGATGTGCTTGGGCTGCAGGGCCAGAACGGTCTGCGGGCTGTCCAGCAACAGGCCCAGCCAGACCGTGCCGTTGTCCAGCATCTGCGCCGCCACGATCTGCTGCGCCGTCAGGCCCAGGGCGCCGGCCACCTGCGCCAGCAGCGCAGGGCTGGGCGCGCTGCGTTGCAGCGGCGGCGCGGCAAAGGCCAGACGCGAAGCCTCGCGCCGGATCTGCACCAGGCCGGCCTTGCATTCCTGCACGATCTGGTTGCCGCTGGCCGGCTGGCCGCCGGCTTCCAGCCAGGCATGGCAGCTGCCCAGGGTGGGGTGGCCGGCAAAGGCCAGCTCGCCGCCGGGCGTGAAGATGCGCACGCGGTAGTCGGCGCCCTTTTGCGTGGGCGGCAGCAGGAAGGTGGTTTCCGACAGATTGGTCCAGTGGGCGAAGTGCTGCATCTCTTCGTCCGACAGGCCACTGCCGTCCATCACCACCGCCAGCGGATTGCCCAGGTAGGGAACGGGCGTGAAGACGTCGATCTGCTTGAAGGGGCGCTGCTGCATTGGCTTCTCTAGGACAGGGGAATATCGAGGACGCCGCGGGCGGCGGGCAAGGCGGTGATGCTCTGGTACCAGCGCTGCACGTTGGGGTAGGGCGCGTGCTCCATCGGCAGGCCCCACCAGCGGTGCATCTCGCAGGCCATGGGAATGTCGGCCATGGTCAGCTGCTCGCCAGCGAGGAAGGCGCGCTGGCCCAGTTTCTCGTCCAGTTGCGACAGCAGCGCCGTGGTCAGGGCGACCGAGTGTGCGATGGCGGGGGCGCTGCGCCGCTCCGGCGGCGTGCGAATCAGTTGGATGAAGGCTTCGCGTCCGGCATTGTTGAAGCTGGTCTGCTGCCAGTCCATCCAGCGCTCGGCGTCGAAGCGCGCTGTCAGCTCCGTGGGATAGAGAGAGCCGCTGGCGTGTTTGGCGCACAGGTAGCGCACGATGACGTTCGACTCCCACAGGGCGAAGCCCTGGTCCTCGACCAGCGGCACCATGGCGTTGGGGTTCTTCGCCAGGAAGGCCGGGGTGTTGACGATGCCGAAGGCGCCGCCGGCGTCCAGGCGCTCGAAGGGGATCTCCAGCAGCTGCGCGGCCAGCACGACCTTGCGCACGTTGATGGAGGAGATGCGGCCCCAGATGGTCAGCATGTTCAGCGTCCCAGTTGCTCGCGGATCGCGGCGGCGAGCGCGGCGATGCCGGTGTCGATCTGCTCCACGCTGGCGGTAACGAAGGACAGGCGCAGGCTGCGCGCGTCGGCCTCGCCGGCATAAAAGGGCGCGCCGGGCACGAAGGCCACGCCCTTGTCCACCGCCTTGGGCAGCAGGGCTATGGCGCTGGCGCCGGCCGGCAGGCGGGCCCAGAGGAACATGCCGCCGTCTGGCGTGTTCCATTCCACGCCCAGGCCCGCCATCTCGCGCTGCAAGGCGGCCAGCATGGCGTCGCGCTGGGCCTTGTACAGCGCGCGGATGGTCGGCACGTGGCGGTCCAGGAAACCGTCCTTCATCACCTCGGCCACCATGCGCTGGTTGAAGCCCGGGCTGTGCAGGTCGGCCGCCTGCTTGGCCTGCAGCAGCTTGGGGTACAGGGCAGGCGGCGCCACCAGGAAGCCCAGGCGCAGGCCGGGCGCCAGCACCTTGGAGAACGAGCCCAGGTAGAGGCAGCCTTCGGGGTTGCGCGCTGTCATCGGCAGCGGCGGCGGCTGGTCGAACCAGAGGTCGCCGTAGGGGTTGTCCTCGACGATGGGCAGGCCCAGTTCGGCGGCGCGCAGCGACAGGGCGGCGCGGCGTTCTTCGCCCAGGGTGCGGCCGGTGGGATTCTGGAAGTTGGGCAGCAGGTAGAGAAAGCGCGCGCCATCGGCCTTGCTTGCAAGGTCTGCCAGATCGATGCCGCCGGCATCGCTGGCGACGCCCAGCACCTTGGGCTCCATGGGCGCGAAAGCCTGCAGCGCGCCCAGGTAGGTCGGCGTCTCCACCAGCAAACGCGAGCCGGTGTCGATCAGCACCTTGGCCACCAGGTCCAGGCCCTGCTGCGAGCCGGTGGTGATCAGCACCTGGTCCGGATCGACCTGCCAGGGCAGCATGGCCGCCACCATCTCGCGCAGCGGGCCGTAGCCTTCGCTGGCCGCGTACTGCAGCGCGCCAGGGCCGTCGTCGCGCAGCACCTTGGCACAGGCCGCTTCGAACTCGGCGATCGGGAAGGTCTTGGCCGAGGGCAGGCCGCCGGCGAAGCTGATGATGCCGGGCCGCTCCGTGACCTTGAGGATCTCGCGGATGACCGAGGGGTTCATCTTCTCGGCGCGCTGGGCCAGCACCCAGTGCTTTTGCGGGAGGTCGTTCGGTTTCATGCGGGTCTCTCTTTCGGTTCAGGTTGCTTGGGCGGCGCGTACCGGCATTTTCTTGCCAATGAACACGGTGGCGATGACGGCCAGCGCAAATCCCAGGGTGATGCCGTCCAGAGTCTCGCCCAGCAGGGGGACGGCGAACAGCATGCTCAGGAAGGGCTGGATGAGCTGGACCTGGCTGACGCGCACCGTGCCGCCCAGGGCCAGGCCGCGGTACCAGGCGAAAAAGCCCAGCCACATGGAAAACACCGCCACATAGGCAAAGGCCCACCAGGCCGAGGCCGGCAAGCCGGTCTGCGGCCGCGCCAGCAGGGCGCCCGGCAGGGTCAGCGGCAGGCTGATCACCAGGGCCCAGCAGATCACATGGTCGGCGCGCATGGCCTGGGCCAGGCGCGCGCCGTAGCCGTAGCCCACGGCTGCGCAGGCCACGGCGGCCAGCAGCAGGCCGTCGGCCGGGTGCAGGCCCAGGCCAGCGCTGCCCGAGTGCAGCAGGGCGTAGACGGCCACCAACACGCTGCCCAGGACGGCGCAGGCCCAGAAGCCCGCCGAGGGTCGCTGGCGCGCCAGCCAGGCGCCGACGGCGGCGGTGGCCAGGGGCAGCACGCCGATGATGACGGCGGCATGCACAGCTTCCACGTAGCGCATGGCGACCGAGGTGAAGAGCGGAAAGCCGAACACCACACCGCCGGCGGTGGCCGCCAGCGGCAGCCAGTCTGCCCGGCGCGGCAAGGGTGCGCGGGTGGCAAGCAGGAAGGCCGCCGACAGCAGGCCCGCCACCACGGCGCGGCCGAAGGCGATGAACAGGCCCGACATCTGCGGTGCCTGAGCAGTGCCGACAGCCAGGCGTGTCATCGGCAGCGTCAGAGCGAAGATGGCGACGCCCAACAGTCCAAGCCAGAGGCCGCGGATTTCTTCGGCTTTCATACGGTGAGCATCCAGGCGGCGGTGAGTGCCAGCACCAGGGCCAGCGCACGGTTGAACCAGGCCAGGCGCTGGCCCTGGACCAGCCACTGGCGCAGCAGCGAGCCGGCCAGGGCGTAGGCGAAGTTGCTGGTGAAGGCGAAGCACACGATCAGCACGCAGATGATGGCCAGGCGCTGCAGCGGATTGGCGGCGGGCTGGCCGCCGGCATTGACCACCCAGCCGGCGGTCAGCGTCAGCGCCATCATCCAGGCCTTGATGTTGAGGAACTGCATGGCCACGCCCTGGCCGAAGCTGATGTTCAGGCGCGAGGCGTCAACCTCGCCCAGCTGGCGCGCGCCCGCGAGCTTCCAGGCCAGCCACAGCATATAGGCCACGCCGGCGAACTTGACGGCCCAGCGCAGCGCCGGCACGCCGGTCACGGCCGCGCCCAGGCCCAGGCCACAGGCCAGCATCAGCAGGGTCCAGCCGGTGGGGACGGCGATGCAAAAGCGCAGCGTGCGCTTGAGGCCATGGTTGGCCGCCATCGCCGTGGACAGCGTGGTGTTGGGGCCGGGCGAGAAGCTCATGGCGGTGCAGAACACCAGCAGGGCGGTGATTTCGGCGGCGCTCATGGGGTGTTTTCTTGCCAGGGCATGCGCTTCAATGTAATCTAGACACCAATACACGACCAGTACAGTTTGGCGGCGCAGTTTGTCGTCTGTGCTGGTGGATCGCCCAGTACACAAGGATTGTCGCCAATGTTGATGAAAGCCTCGTCGCAGTCGCTGACCGAGCAGCTCGCGCAGCGCTTTGCCGAGCGCATCCGCAGCCGCCTGCTGGCGCCCGGCGCGCGTCTGCCCTCGGTGCGCCAATGCGCCCAGCAGCAGGGCGTGAGCCCGTCCACCGTGGTGGCCGCCTACGACCAGCTGCTGGCCCAGGGCCTGGTCGAGGCCCGCAGGAACCGCGGCTTCTTTGTGCGGGAAATGGCTGCAGTCCCCGCGAAATATGGCGAGGATGCGAGCGAAGGCGCGGCGGAGGCGGCCAGTGCGCGGCCTGCCGGGGCGGTCCGTAACGTGCCCATCGACGCGACGGCGCTGATCCGCGGCATGTTCCATGCGGCCGGCAACAAGCCGCAGTCCAGCGCCGGGGTCTTCCCATCCGACTGGCTGGACGCGAGCTTCATGCCGGCGGCCGTGCGCAAGGTCACCAGCACCCGCGCGCTGCAGGAGTTTTCGCTGCAATACGGCGAGCCGCTGGGCGACGCCAGCCTGCGCCGGGCGCTGTCCAAGAAGCTGGCCACCTTGAACGTGCACGCCAGTCCCGACAACATCATCACCACCGTCGGCGCCACCCATGCGCTGGACATCGCCAGCCGCACCCTGCTGCGCGCCGGCGACCACGTGATGGTGGAGGAGCCGGGCTGGGCCGTGGAGTTCGCCCGCCTGACGCACATGGGCATGCGCTTGCTGCCGGTGCCGCGCCGCGCCGACGGGCCCGACCTGGAGGTGATGGCGCGCTACTGCGAGGTCCACAAGCCCAAGCTCTATGTCAGCGTCAGCGTGCTGCACAACCCGACGGGCTACTGCCTGACACCGGGCAGCGCCCACCGTGTGCTGCAGCTGGCCAACCAGCACGACTTCCACATTGTCGAGGACGACACCTACAGCCACATCGCGCCCGAGCACGCCACCCGTCTGTGTGCGCTCGACGGTCTGCAGCGCACCATCCACGTCAGTGGCTTCGCCAAGATCCTGGCGCCCAACTGGCGGGTCGGCTTCCTGGCCGCCCACCCCGCGCTGATCGAGCGCCTGCTGGACACCAAGCTGCTGGGCACGCTGACCACGCCGGCCCTGCTGGAGCGGGCCGTGGCCCTGTGCATGGAGCAGGGCCAGCTGCGACGGCATTGCGACCGCATCCGCACCCGGCTTGATGCGGCGCGCAGCCGCAGCGTCAAGCTGGCCCAGCAGGCCGGCTGCAGCTTTGCCGCCGAGCCGGCCGGCCTGTTCGGCTGGGTCGACACCGGCGTGGACACCGACGCCCTGTCGCAGCGCATGCTCGATGAAGGCTACCTGCTGGCGCCGGGCGCGCTGTTTTTCGCCCAGCGCAAGCCCAGCACCCTGATGCGCATCAATTTCGCGACGACCCAGGACGCGGCCTTCTGGAAGGTCTTCAGCCGGGTGCGCTCGGCACTCTAGCCTGTCGATACGGCGGGCCGCCATTCGTCGTGGCTGTGACGGCAGCCATTTCCAGGAGCAAGACCATGCGATTCATCATCACGGCACAGGCAGGCACGGGCGAAGAAAAATCGGACGGCGAAGCGGGCTTCGACGAGAAGATTTTTAGCGCCTACATGCGGTTCAACGAAGAAATGCACCAGGCCGGCGTGCTGATCGCATCCGAGGGTTTGAACCCTGCCGCACGGGGTGCCCGCATCGCCATCTCCCAGGGCAAGCGGCACGTCGTTGACGGTCCCTTTTCCGAGTCCAAGGAACTGGTCGGCGGTTTCTACATCATCGACGTGCCCTCATTGGAGGAGGCCATCCAGTGGGCGCTGCGCGTCCCCACCGGCTCGGGCATCGATGACGTGCTGGAAGTGCGCCAGCTGACGGGCGCCGGGGACATTCCACCCGAGGCTCTTGCCCTCATCCGGTCTGCTGCACCCACCTGGAGTGCATCGGTGTGGCAGGGCAAAGAGCAGACCTAGAGCATCGAGTCCGGTGCGATGACCCGCAGCAGGTTGGCGAGCAGCTTGAGTTTGGTGTCGGCGCCGGGCTCGCCGGTCTCGTCCTTGAAGGCTGCGCCGGGCGGGGCGCGCCAGGCCAGGGCGCCGTCCTTGGCCATCTCCAGCCGGTAGGCGGAGCGGGTGAAGCCGATCTCGACCAGGCGGGCGGCTTCGTCGGCCACGCGGCGGCTGCGGATCAGCAGCGCCACCTCGCTGTTTTGCAGCTGGGAACGCAGGTCCAGGTTCATCGAGCCGATGACGGACAGGCGGCGGTCCAGGATGACGGCCTTGGAATGCAGGCTGGCGCGCGATGCGCCGCTCTTGGAGCCGCCGACACCGCTGCCGAAGGAGCCGGCCGAGCCGCCGCCACCGCCGCCGGAGCCCGCCAGGCCACCGGCGCTGGCCGGATCGGAGCGCATCTCGTACAGCTCCACGCCCATGGCCAGCAGGTCCTTGCGGTAGCGCGCATAGCCGGCGTGGGCGGCGGGCGCATCGTTCGACGCCAGTGAGTTGGTCAGCACGCGGATGCGAACGCCGCGCCCGCGCATCTCGCGGAAGATGGCCATCATGTCCTTGCCGGGCACGAAATAGGGCGAGATGACCAGCACCTCTTCGCGTGCCTGCTGCATCAGGGCCAGCAGGCCGTCGACCAGGGTGTCGCCGGCATTGGTCTCGTCGTCATCCGGGCCGACCTTGCCGGGCTTGTCCGCCATCAGCACCGAGGGCGCCCAGACCAGGGGCACGGCCTTCAGATCCATGGGCGTGCGCTCCGCCTTGGCGACCGCCGTGGCCGTCATGTTCGGCAGAACGCTGGCCGTGGCGCTGAGCGTCGGGGCGCGCGGCGTGCTGGCCTGGAACGCCGGCATGCCGCCTTCGTTCGGCCCCTGTGGCGCAGGCTTGGCGTCGCCGTCCTTGCGCAGGCGTTCCAGGTCCTCCTTGGACACCAGGGTCTCGACCGGATAGGCCAGCTTGTCGGCCCAGTAGCGGTCGAAGCTGGCCGACATGTCGCGCACGATGCGCCCGGCCGCCAGCACGTCGAGGTCGACGAAGTTGCTGGTCTGGCTGTCGCCGAAGTAGGCGTCGCCCAGGTTGCGGCCGCCGGCGATGCCCCAGGCGTTGTCGGCCAGGAACAGCTTGTTGTGCATGCGCTTTTGCATGGCGCTGGCGTCGTGCAGCGAGCCCAACGCCCGGGTCAGCAGGGAGCCACGCGAGCCGGGCAGGGGGTTGAACAGCCGCATTTCGATGTTCTTCTCGAAACTCAGGCGCAGCACCTGGGCGTCGGCGCCGGCGGTGTTGAAGTCGTCCAGCAGGATGCGCACCCGCACGCCGCGCCGGGCGGCGTCGCGCAGGCCTTGCAGCAGCAGCTCGGTGCTGGCGTCGGCGTGGATGGCGTAGTACTGCAGGTCCAGGCTGCGCTGCGCGCCCTGGATCAGGGCCAGCCGGCTGGTGAAGGCGCTGTCCACCGTGGCCAGCAGATGAAAGCCCGAATCCGCGCGGGCAGTGGCCTGGGTCCGGCGCGCCAGGGCCAGCTGGCCCAGCGGCGTGCTGTCGGGTGCATCGAAGGTGGTGGAGCTGGTGCGGGAGACGTTGGCGGGCAGGCTGGCGCAGCCCGCGGCCCAGGTGGTCAGAAGGGTCATGGCGGCGGCACGCCAGAACCGGCCCCAAGGGCGGGGCGATCCTGACGTCGCAATGGCGGAGGTGGAGGTGGAGGTGGGCAGCATGGCTGGCCCACTGTATGGCAGGGCGCTGGCCGGCGGGGCCGGCCAAAGTCAGCCGTTGCCGCCAGTCGCTGAGAGCAAAGCGCCTACGTGCGACGCTCTATGTCTTGCCCAGGACTTCCCAGCGCTCCATCGCTGCCAGCAACTCGTCGTCGATCTGCGCGCTGCGTGCCGCCAGCTGGGCTGCGCGCTCGGCATCGCTGGCATACAGGCTGCCGTCAGCCAGTTCGGACTGGATTTCGCGCTGCTCTTTTTCCAGCGCCTCGATCAGGCCGGGCAAGGCCTCGAGTTCGCGCTGTTCCTTGTAGCTCAGCTTCTTTTTTGATAGCGCTGGAGCGTTATTTGACGAGGGGGTGGGGTTGGTTTGGCTCTGAGCCGGGGTCTTGGCCGGGGTTTTGGCTGCAGCGGCTGTCAGTTCGCGGCTGCGCTTGGACTGGATCAGCCAGTCCTGCACGCCACCCTCGTATTCACGCCATTTGCCATCGCCCTCGAAGGCCAGGGTGCTGGTGACCACGTTGTCCAGGAAGGCGCGGTCGTGGCTGACCAGGAAGACCGTGCCGTCGTAGTTCTGCAGCAGATCTTCCAGCAGTTCCAGGGTGTCGATGTCCAGGTCGTTGGTGGGTTCGTCCAGCACCAGCACATTGGCCGGCCGCGCGAACAGGCGCGCCAGCAGCAGGCGGTTGCGCTCACCGCCGGACAGCGAGCGCACGGGCGAGGTGGCGCGCGCCGGCGAGAACAGGAAGTCGCCCAGGTAGCTCTTGACGTGCTTGCGTTGGTTGCCGATCTCGATCCATTCGCTGCCGGGGCTGATGAAGTCTTCCAGCGTGGCGTCCAGGTCCAGCGCGTTGCGCATCTGGTCGAAATAGGCCACCTGCAGGTTGGCGCCCTGGCGGATCTTGCCGGCGTCCGGCGTGATCTCGCCCAGGATCAGTTTGAGCAGGGTGGTCTTGCCGGCGCCGTTAGGGCCGATCAGGCCGACCTTGTCGCCGCGCAGGATGGTGCCGGTGAAATTGCGCACGATGAGCTTGTCGCCGAAGGACTTGTCGACCTCGGTGAGCTCGGCGACGATCTTGCCGCTGCTCTGGCCCGTGGCCACGTCCAGCTTGACGCTGCCCAGCGCTTCGCGCCGCGCGGAGCGCTGGGCGCGCAGCACATCGAGCCGTTCGATGCGGGCGACGGCGCGGGTGCGGCGCGCTTCCACACCCTTGCGGATCCAGATCTCTTCCTGTGCCAGCAGCTTGTCTGCCTTGGCGGAGATCACCGCCTCCTGCGCCAGCTGTTCTTCCTTCATCACCTGGTAGCGGGTGAAGTTGGCGCCGGGGTAGGAGCGCAGCTGGCCGCGGTCGAGTTCGACGATGCGGGTGGCGACGCGGTCCAGGAAGGAGCGGTCGTGGGTGATGGTGACCACGCTGCCCTTGAAGTCGATCAGCAGGCTTTCCAGCCATTCGATGGAGTCCAGGTCCAGGTGGTTGGTGGGCTCGTCCAGCAGCAGCACGTCGGGCTGGCTGACCAGGGCCTGGGCCAGGGCCACGCGCTTTTTCGTTCCGCCCGAGAGCGTACCGATCACGGCCTCGCCGTCCAGGTGCAGGCGGTGCAGGGTCTCGGTCACGCGCTGCTCCCAGTTCCAGCCGTCCTTGGCCTCGATCAGGCCTTGCAGCTTGTCCAGGTCGCCCTGGCCGTGGGTGTACTCGTCGATCCAGGCGATGACGTCGGCGACGCCGGCGCTGGCGGCCTGGAAGACCGTGTGGGCGGGGTCCAGCACGGGCTCTTGCGCCACATAGGCGATGCGAACGCCCGTCTGCATCTGCAGCGTGCCGTCGTCCGGCTTTTCCATGCCGGCCAGGATTTTGAGGAAGGAGGACTTGCCCGCGCCATTGCGCCCGATCAGGCCGATGCGTTCGGCGGTCTCGAGGGAAAAGTCGGTGTGGTCGAGGAGGGCGACATGGCCGAAGGCCAGTTGCGCGTTGAGGAGTGTGATCAATGCCATGAAGCAGGGGATTATCCGGGTCGCCGCCGCACCACAGTCCTCTATCTGCCTTTGGATGGGCTGGCTATAGTGGTCCGGCACGACAACAACACTCCAGGAGGCGGGTTTGGAACTGCAGATCAACGGCCGCGCGGTCCAGGCCGAGGCTGATCCCGGCATGCCCCTGCTCTGGGTGTTGCGCGACGTGCTGAACATGACGGGAACCAAGTTCGGCTGCGGCGTCGCCGCCTGCGGCGCCTGCACCGTGCGGGTCGACGGCCAGGCCGTGCGCTCCTGTGTCACCCCGGTCTCGGCGGTCGTGGGCAAGCGCATTGCCACCATTGAAGGCCTGGGCGCGCCCGGCAAGCCCCACCCCTTGCAGGCGGCCTGGATCGCCGAGCAGGTGCCCCAGTGCGGCTACTGCCAGAGCGGCATGCTCATGGCCGCCGCCGCGCTGCTGGAGAAAAAGCCCAAGCCCAGCGATGCCGACATCGACGAGGCCATGACCAATATCTGCCGCTGCGGCACCTACCAGCGGGTGCGCTTGGCGATCAAGCGGGCGGCGGGGGTGAAAACATGAGCCGCTGGGCCGTCCCAAGGCGAATCCACCGCAGCGCGCCGCGCGGAGGTGTCCAATGAGGCGGCGCGCCTGGCTGCTCAGCGCCGCCGGGGCGGCCGGTGCCCTGGTGGTGGGCTGGGGCGTGCTGCCGCAGCGCTCGCGCCTGGGCAGCAACCGGCTGATGCTGCCCACCGAGGGCGACATCGCGCTCAATGGCTGGATCAAGGTGACGGCCGATGGCGCCATTGTGCTGGCCATGCCGCGCAGCGAGATGGGACAGGGCGTGCACACGGCCCTGCCCATGCTGGCGGCGGAGGAGCTGGATGTGCCGCTGCGCGCGGTGCGTATCGAACAGGCCGGCGCCGACGCCATCTACGGCAATGTCGCCATGCTCGTGGCCAGCCTGCCCTTCCACCCGCTGGATGAGGACAACGAGGACGGTTTCGGCCGGGTCAAGACCGGCAAGTGGGTGGTAGGCAAGATCGCCCGCGAATTGGGCATCAACGCCACCGGGGGCTCGTCCAGCGTGGCCGACGCCTGGGAGGTGGTGCGCGCAGCCGCCGCCACGGCGCGGGCCTCGCTGCTGGGCGCCGCCTCCTTGCACTGGCGGCTGCCGGTCGACGAGCTGTCGGTGCGTGAGGGCGTGGTCTCCCATCCCTCGGGAAAATCGGCCGGTTACGGTGAACTGGCGAAGTTTGCGGCGGCCACGCCGCCCGGCACGGTCCGGCTCAAGGACCGCAAGGACTGGAAGCTGATAGGCCGCTCCGTGCCCAGGCTGGACGTGCCGGCCAAGGTGAATGGGGCGGCCCGGTTCGGCCTGGACGTGCGGCTGCCGGGCATGAAGTACGCCGTGGTGCGCCTGTGTCCCATGCTGGGGGGATCGCCGGGCCACATCGACGCCAACGCGGCCCTGGCCATGCCCGGCGCAGAGCGACTGGTACTTTTGCCTGCGTATGCTGGGTCCACCGCCGGCTTTGCCGTCATCGGCAAGGGCTATTGGCAGGCCAGGCAGGCGGCCCAGGCGGTCCTGGTGGAGTGGCGCCAGCGACCCCGGGGTGGGCTGGACACGGCGCAGATCGACGCTGCGCTGGAAAACGCCGTCAGAGGCCAGGACGGGTTTGTCTTTTTCGAGCGGGGTGACGTCGCCGCGGCCCAAAAGCAGTCTGGCCCTGTCCTGGAGGCCTGGTACCGCGCTCCTTATCTGGCGCACGCCACGCTGGAGCCCATGAACTGCACGGCGCAGGTGCGTGACGGCAAGGTGGAAGTCTGGGTGCCCACCCAGGTGCCGCAGATGGCGCGGGCGATCGCCGCGCAGGTGGCCGGTGTGCCCCTGGCCGACGTGACCGTTCATGTGACCCTGCTGGGAGGGGGCTTTGGCCGCAGACTGGAAGTGGACTATGTCGCCCAGGCTGTGCGCGTGGCCATGGACAGTGCCGGCGCGCCGGTGCAACTGGTCTGGCCGCGCGAGGAGGACACGGGGCACGATTTTTACCGGCCCATGCATGTGGCGAGGCTGCGTGCCAGCCTGGATGCCCAGGGCCAGCTTGCCGCGCTGTCGATCAAGTCGGCCGGCGATGCCATCACCCCGCGCTGGATTGAGCGCGGCCTTCCCGCGCTTGCCGGGCCGGTGGACACCCCCGACAAGACGACGGCCGAGGGCCTGTTCGACCTGCCCTATGGCATCGCGAACCAGCATATGGAGCATGTCGCCACCCGCATGGGCGTGCCGGTGGGCTTCTGGCGCTCGGTCGGACACTCGCACAACGCCTTCTTCTCGGAAAGCTTCATGGATGAGCTGGCGACCCAGGCCGGGCAGGACCAGGTGGAATTTCGGCGCAAGCACCTGCAGCGTGCGCCCCGCTACCTGGCCGTGCTCGACATGGCGGCAGACAAAGCTGGCTGGCGCAGCGCGCCTGCGCCGGGGCGTGCGCGCGGCATCGCCTTGCATGAGTCGTTCGGCTCCATCGTCGTCCAGGTGGCTGAGGTGTCCTTGCAGGATGGCAAGCCCCGTGTGCACCGCGTGGTATGCGCCATCGACTGCGGCACCGTGGTCAATCCGAACATCGTGGCGCAGCAGATGGAGAGCTCGGTCATCTTCGCCCTCACGGCAGCGCTTCATGGCCGTATCGATATCCAGCAGGGCGTCGTCCAGCAGCAGAACTTCCCCTCTTATCCAATGGTGCGGCTGGCGCAGGCCCCCACTGTAGAAACATGGATCGTCGCCAGCCAGCGCGCGCCGGGAGGCGTCGGCGAGCCCGGTGTGCCGCCCTTGGCGCCAGCTGTGGGCAATGCCTTGTTTCTGTTGACTGGCAAGCGGCACCGGGCGCTGCCCTTTGCGTAGCGGCGCGGCTCGGCAAAGAGTTGGAGGCGGCTTGCAGGCCGCCAAAATACCGTGCTATATTCGACGGCTCTGCTGAACGCGGCGACCGGAAGTTTCGGAAGCGAAGTGAGGCGGAGAAAAGAGCCAAGAAAGTTGACCAGGG
>NZ_CAKZHQ010000027.1 GCF_936925435.1 uncultured Ramlibacter sp.
AGCGGCGGGCATCGGCCTCGATGCGGCGCAGGGCCTCGGCCACCCAGGCGCGGCGGGCGCTGTCATCGCTGGCCATGGACAGACCGTCATCCAGCCGGACACCTCGATCACCGCGCCGTTGATGTAGCTGGCCTCGTCGCTGGCCAGGAAGGCGTAGACGTTGGCGATCTCCTCGGGCTTGCCCAGGCGGTGCAGCGGCACCTGCTCGCGCATGTGCTCCAGCACCTTGTCGGGAATGGTGCCCAGGATCGGCGTTTCCACGAAGCCCGGCGCCACCGCGTTGACGCGCACGGCGTATTTGCCGAATTCCAGCGCCATGCCCTTGGTGACCGCGCCGACAAAGGCCTTCGACGAGCCATAGACGCCAGAGCCTGCGGTGCCGCCGGTGCGGGCCGCGACCGAGGTCGTGTTGATGATGAAGCCGCCCTGCTTCTTGAGGTGCGGAATGGCCGCCGTGGTGGTGGAAATCACCGAGCGGCCATTGAGATCTATCACCGCGTCGAAATAGTCCTCCGTCATGTTCTCATAGGTGACGCGCGCGACCATGCCGCCGGCATTGTTGATCAACCCGTCCAGCTCGGCCAGGCGCGACGGCGTGAGCGCGCGCTCGGCGTGCAACAGATCGCGCATTTCCGGCAGGTGCTGCCGCAACCGCGCGTCGGGGTAACTGAGCAACGCCGACAGCACGCGCAGGCTCTTGCTCATGGGCAGGGGCGTTTTCATTCCGAACATGGTCAGACCTCCGCCTTGATGGGGATGGTGCGTCTCTTCTCGCTGCCGAACAGGCTGGTCTCGCCCGTGCCTTCGGAGCAGCCGTTGCCGAAGCTGAAGCCGCAGCCGCCGCGCACGTTGAAGGCGTTCTCGGCGTATTCGCGGTGCGTGGTCGGGATGACGAAGCGGTCCTCGTAGTTGGCAATCGCCATCACGCGGTACATCTCTTCCACCTCGTTCACGCTCATCTTCACCTGGTCGATCGCTGCGCGATTAGCCTCGCCGTCCACGTGCTTGCTGCGCTGGTAGGCACGCATGGCCAGCATGCGCTCCAGGGCACGGACCACCGGCGCGGTGTCACCGGCTGTCAGCAGGTTGGCCAGGTACTTGACCGGGATGCGCAGCTGGTTGACGTCCGGGATCTCGCCGTTGGTGCCCACGTGGCCGGCATTCGCCGCTGCGGTGATGGGGCTGAGCGGCGGCACGTACCAGACCATCGGCAGCGTGCGGTACTCGGGGTGCAGCGGCAGCGCCACCTTCCACTCCACCGCCATCTTGTAGACGGGGCTGTTGCGTGCCGCGTCCATCCAGTTGTCGGGAATGCCGTCCAGCCGTGCCTGCGCAATCACCTTCGGGTCGTTCGGGTCCAGGAAGATGTCGAGCTGGGCCTGGTACAGGTCCTTGTCGTTGACGACGCTGGCGGCTTCTTGAATGCGGTCGGCGTCGTACAGCAGCACGCCCAGGTAGCGGATGCGGCCGACGCAGGTCTCGCTGCACACCGTGGGCTGGCCGGCCTCAATGCGCGGGTAGCAGAAGATGCACTTCTCGGCCTTGCCGCTCTTCCAGTTGTAGTAGATCTTCTTGTAGGGGCAGCCGCTGACGCACATGCGCCAGCCGCGGCACTTGTCCTGGTCGATCAGGACGATGCCGTCTTCCTCGCGCTTGTAGATGCTGCCGCTCGGGCACGATGCGACGCACGCCGGGTTCAGGCAGTGCTCGCACAGCCTGGGCAGGTACATCATGAAGGTGTTCTCGAACTGGCCGTAGATGTCCTTCTGGATGTCGTCGAAGTTCTTGTCCTTGCTGCGCTTGCTGAACTCGCCGCCCAGGATCTCTTCCCAGTTCGGGCCCCACTCGATCTTCTCCATGCGCTTGCCGGTGATCAGGCTGCGCGGTCGCGCGGTGGGCGCGTGCTGCATCTCGGGCGCCGACTGCAGGTGGTCGTAGTCGAAGGTGAAGGGCTCGTAGTAGTCGTCGATCTGCGGCAGGTTGGGGTTGGCGAAGATCTTCATCAGCAACTGCCACTTGCCGCCTTGACGCGGCACGATGGAGCCGTCCGCCTTGCGGATCCAGCCGCCGTTCCACTTGTCCTGGTTCTCCCATTCCTTGGGGTAACCGATGCCTGGCTTGGTCTCGACGTTGTTGAACCAGGCGTACTCGACGCCGGGGCGGCTGGTCCACACGTTCTTGCAGGTCACGCTGCAGGTGTGGCAGCCGATGCACTTGTCCAGATTCAGGACCATGCCGACTTGTGCGCGGATCTTCATGCGCCTTCTCCTTGTGCTTGAACGATCTCGGCGCGTTCATCACCCAGCGGGGTGTCGAGCCAGTCGACCTTGGCCATCTTGCGGACCACCACGAACTCGTCGCGGTTGGTGCCGATGGTTCCGTAGTAGTTGAAGCCGTAGCTGAACTGCGCGTAGCCGCCGATCATGTGGGTGGGCTTGAGCACGATGCGCGTCACGCTGTTGTGGATGCCGCCGCGCACGCCGGTGATCTGCGACCCGGGCGTATTGATGATCTTTTCCTGCGCGTGGTACATCAGCAGCATGCCGGGGTTCACCCGCTGGCTCACTACAGCGCGCGCCGCGATGGCGCCGTTGATGTTGAAGACCTCGACCCAGTCGTTGTCCTCGATGCCGCTGCGCTTGGCGTCGTCTTCGCTCAGCCACACCACCGGGCCGCCGCGGTTCAGCGTCAGCATCATCAGGTTGTCGCTGTAGGTGCTGTGGATGCCCCACTTCTGGTGCGGCGTGATGAAGTTGAGCAGGATCTCCTTGTTCCCGTTCGGCTTGATGTTGTGGATGCCGGCCGTGGTCTTCAGGTCCACCGGCGGGCGGTAGCTGCTGAAGCCTTCACCGAAAGCGATGACCCACGGGTGGTCCAGGTAGAACTGCTGGCGGCCGGTCAACGTGCGCCAGGGGATGTACTCGTGCACGTTGGTGTAGCCGGCGTTGTACGAAACGGTCTCGCTCTCGATGCCGCTCCAGGTGGGGCTGCTGATGATCTTGCGCGGCTGCGCCTGCACGTCGCGGTAGCGGATCTTCTCGTCCTCGCGGTACAGCGCCAGGTGCGTGTGGTCGCGGCCGGTCTGCTTGCCCAGGGCCTGCCAGGCCTTCACCGCCACATGGCCGTTGGTCTCGGGCGCCAGCTGCAGGATGACCTCGCAGGCGTCGATGTCGGTCACGATCTTCGGCATGCCCTTGGTCACCCCTTCGGTCAGCGTCTTGCCGTTCAGTTGGCCGAGCTGCTCGACTTCGGTGCCGGTCTTCCAGCCGATGCCCTTGCCACCATTGCCCAGCTTGTCCATCAAGGGGCCGAGGGCGGTGAAGCGCTTGAACACGTTCGGGTAGTCGCGCTCCACCACCATGATCTGCGGGGCCGTCTTGCCGGGGATCAGCTCGCACTGGCCCTTCTTCCATTCCTTCACCTCGAAGGGCTGGGCCAGTTCGCCGGCGGTGTCGTGCATGATGGGCGTCAGCACCACCTCTTTCTCGACACCCAGGTGGCCGACGCAGACCTCGCTGAAGGTCTTGGCGAAGCCCTTGTAGATCTCCCAGTCGCTGCGGCTCTGCCACACCGGGTCCACGGCCGCGCTCAGCGGGTGGATGAAGGGGTGCATGTCGCTGGTGTTGAGGTCGTTCTTCTCGTACCAGCTGGCCGTGGGCAACACGATGTCGGAGTACAGGCAGGTGGTGCTCATTCGGAAGTCGAGCGTGACCACCAGGTCGAGCTTGCCGACCGGCCCGTGCTCGTGCCACTTCACTTCCGTCGGCTTGGCGTCGTCCTGGCCCAGGTCCTTGCCCTGGATGCCGTTCTCGGTGCCCAGCAGGTGCTTGCAGAAGTATTCGTGGCCCTTGCCCGACGAGCCCAGCAGGTTGCTGCGCCAGACGAACAGCACACGCGGCCAGTTCTGCTTTGCATCCGGGTCTTCGCAGCTCATCTGCAGCGTGCCGTCCTTCAGCGCCTTGACGACATAGTCCTTGGCGTCCATGCCGGCAGCGCTGGCGTCCTTCACCACCTGCATCGGGTTGGTCTTGAGCTGCGGTGCGCTGGGCAGCCAGCCCATGCGTTCGGCGCGCACGTTGTAGTCGATCATGCTGCCGGCATACAGTGCCTTGTCGGCCAGCGGTGACACGATCTCTTCCATGCCCAGCTTCTCGTAGCGCCACTGGTCGGTGTGGGCGTAGAAGAAGCTGGTGCTGTTCATCTGGCGCGGCGGGCGGATCCAGTCCAGCGCGAAGGCCAGCGCCGTCCAGCCGGTCTGCGGGCGCAGCTTCTCCTGGCCCACGTAATGCGCCCAGCCGCCACCGCTCTGGCCGATGCAGCCGCACATCATCAGCAGGTTGATGACGCCGCGGTAGTTCATGTCGGCGTGGTACCAGTGGTTCATCGCCGCGCCGATGATCACCATGCTCTTGCCGTGTGTCTTGTGCGCGTTCTCGGCGAACTGGCGGGCCACGGTGATGATCTGGTCACGCGGCGTGCCGGTGATGCTCTCGGCCCAGGCGGGCGTGTAGGCGGCATCGTCGTCGTACGACTTTGCACCGGAGCCCAGCCCACGGTCGATGCCGTACTGCGCCACCTGCAGGTCGAACACGGTGGCCACCAACGCTTCGCGGTGGTCGCCCTCCTTGCCCAGGCGCAAACGCACCGCCGGCACCTTGACGAAGTTGACTTCGCCGTTCTGGGTGTTGGACTTGAAGTGCGGCGTGCTCACGCCGCCGAAGTACGGCAGGCCGATGTCCACCACCTCATGCGCCTGCTCGCCATCCTCGATGACGGAGAGCTTCAGCTTCACCTCGGTGCCGTGCCGCGCTTCCTTGTTCTCGAGATTCCACTTGCCCTGGTCGACGCCACCTTCAGGTGTCCAGCGGAAGCCGATGCTGCCGTTGGGCAGCACCGCGCGGCCGTTCGTGTCGAAGGCGACCGTCTTCCACTCGGGGTTGTTCTCCTGGCCGAGCTTGCCGTTGAAGTCGGAGGCGCGCAGGTAGCGGTCGGGCACCAGGGTCTTGCTGCCGTCAGGGAGCGTGTGCTCCTTCAGCATCACCAGCAGCGGCAGGTCGGTGTAGCGGCGCGCGTAGTCGTCGAAGTACGGGCTGCGCTGCTTGAAATAGAACTCGTTGAGCGCGACGTGGCCCATCGCCATGGCCAGCGCCGCATCGGTGCCCTGCTTGGGGTGCAGCCAGATGTCGGCCAGCTTGGCGACCTCGCTGTAGTCGGGCGTGATGGCCACCGTCTTCGCGCCCTTGTAGCGCACCTCGGTGAAGAAGTGCGCGTCGGGCGTGCGGGTCTGCGGCACGTTGCTGCCCCAGGCCATGATGTAGGTGCTGTTGTACCAATCGGCGCTCTCGGGCACGTCGGTCTGCTCGCCCCACACCTGCGGGCTGGCCGGCGGCAGGTCGCAGTACCAGTCGTAGAAGCTCATGCACACGCCGCCGATGAGCGACAGGTAGCGCGAGCCGGCGGCGTAGCTCACCATGGACATGGCGGGGATGGGCGAGAAGCCGATGACGCGGTCGGCGCCGTGCTGCTTGATGGTGTAGACGTTGGCCGCCGCGATGAGCTGGTTGCCCTCGTCCCAGGTGCTGCGCACG
>NZ_CAKZHQ010000028.1 GCF_936925435.1 uncultured Ramlibacter sp.
TTGGCCACCAGGGCGCCCAGGGTGTCGTTGTCGCCGAACTTGATCTCGTCGTTGACGACGGTGTCGTTTTCGTTGATGACCGGCAGCACGCGCAGCTGCAGCAGGGTCAGCAGCGTGGAGCGGGCGTTGAGGTAGCGCTCGCGGTCGGCCAGGTCCGCGTGCGTCAGCAGCACCTGGGCCGAGCGCATGCCATTCTCGCGCAGCTTGGTTTCGTACATCTGGGCCAGGCCCATCTGGCCGACGGCGGCAGCGGCCTGCAGCTCGTGGATCTGGTGCGGCCGGATGGTCCAGCCCAGGCGCTTCATGCCCTCGGCGATGGCGCCACTGGAGACCATGATCACCTCGCGCCCCTGGGCTGCCAGCGCGGCGAGCTGGCGGCACCATTCGCCGATGGCGGCCTCGTCCAGGCCGCGGCCCTCGTTGGTCACCAGGCTGGAGCCCACCTTGACCACGATGCGGCGCGCCGTGCGCAAGGCGTCGGAAGCAGTTTTCTCTGTCATTTCGGGCTGTAGCCCCCGCCAAACGGACGTGAGGCGCTATTGTTTTTAGAGCAGCTCAGTCCGCCGGGTCGCCGGCGAAGCGCGGATCGATCTCGACCGGCGCCTGTTCCGCGACCTGCTGCGCCTTGACCTGCTGGTAGATGGCCTTGACCAGGGACTCGCAGCCCTCGCGCGTCAGGGCCGAGATCTCGAACACCGGGCCCTTGTGCTTGAGGCGCTTGACGAAGTCCCTGACGCGGGCCTCGCGCTCCTCGGCCGGCACCATGTCCAGCTTGTTCAGGACCAGCCAGCGCGGCTTGTCGAACAAGGCCTTGTCGTACTTCTTGAGTTCCAGCGCGATGGCCTTGGCCTGGGCCACAGGGTCGACGTTGTCGTCAAACGGCGCCAGGTCGACGATGTGCAGCAGCAGCCGGGTGCGCTGCAGATGGCGCAGGAACAGGTGGCCCAGGCCGGCGCCTTCCGAGGCGCCCTCGATCAGGCCGGGCAGGTCGGCCACCACGAAGCTTTGCTCCGGGCCGACCCGCACCACCCCCAGGTTGGGATGCAGGGTGGTGAAGGGATAGTCGGCAATGCGCGGACGGGCGTTGGAGATCGCCGAGATGAAGGTGGACTTGCCGGCGTTGGGCATGCCCAGCAGGCCGACGTCGGCCAGCACCTTGAGCTCAAGCTTGAGGTTCTTCTTCTCGCCCGGCCAGCCGGGCGTCTTCTGGCGCGGCGCGCGGTTGATCGCGCTCTTGAAGCGCATGTTGCCAAAGCCGCCGTCGCCGCCCTTGGCGATGGTGATCACCTCGCCCGGCGTGAGCAGCTCGTACAACACTTCGCCGGTCTCGGCGTCGGTGATGATGGTGCCCACCGGCATCTTCAGCGTGATGTCGTCGCCGGCGGCGCCGAACATGTCCGAGCCCATGCCGTGCTCGCCGCGCCTGGCGTCGTGCCGGCGCGAGAAACGGAAGTCGACCAGGGTGTTGAGGTTGGAATCTGCAACCGCGAAAACGTGGCCGCCGCGGCCGCCGTCGCCACCGTTGGGGCCGCCAAATTCCTTGTACTTCTCGTGGCGGAACGAGACGCAGCCGTTGCCGCCGTCGCCGGCGGAGACGTCGATAAAGGCTTCGTCAACGAACTTCATAGGTGGCCAGTATAAAAAACAAAGCCCCGACAGGTCGGGGCTTCGTCTGGGAGCGAAGTGATCAGCTTACGCCGGGGTCACGTTCACGGTGTGCTTGTTCAGCGAACCCTTCACCTTGAACGACACGTGGCCGTCCACCAGGGCGAACAGGGTGTGGTCCTTGCCCAGGCCGACATTGTTGCCGGGATGGAACTTGGTGCCGCGCTGGCGCACGATGATGGAACCGGCGCTGATGAGCTCACCGCCGAATGCCTTCACGCCGAGCATCTTGGGCTGGGAATCCCGCCCGTTTCGCGTAGAGCCGCCGCCTTTTTTCTGTGCCATTTGCCCTGCTCCTTAACCAGCGATCACGCCGATTTGCAGTTCGGTGAACTGCTGGCGATGACCCTGACGCTTCTGGTAGTGCTTGCGACGGCGCATCTTGAAGATGCGAATCTTGTCGTGCAAGCCGTGCGCCACCACAGTGGCTTTGACAGTTGCGCCGGACACCAGGGGTGTGCCGACCTTCAGTCCGCTGCCGTCGCCGACAGCCAGAACCTGGTCGATCACGATCTCCTGGCCTACGTCCGCAGCAATCTGTTCTACTTTAATTTTTTCGCCGGAAGCAACGCGATACTGCTTGCCGCCGGTTTTTATGACCGCGTACATGTAAACCTCTTGAATGTGCGAGACACTTGAGTGTCTCTTCAAAGATCTCTGCGGACGGATTTCCACAGAGCCCAAGACTATAACATGGTTTGCGGCCACTCACAAGCTCTGCACCCGACGGCCCCAACCCGCCCGGAGCGCTTCCTATAATCGGCCCACACTCCTGCCCTGCGCCCTTGACCGATTCCTCCAGCACCGCCTCCGTCCTGTCCCTGATTGCCGACGATATGCGCGAAGTCGATGCAGTCATCACCAAGCGACTGGCTTCCGGCGTGCCGCTGGTCAGCCAGGTCTCGCGTTACATCATTTCCGCCGGCGGCAAGCGGCTGCGCCCGGCCCTGCTGCTGCTGGTATGCGGGGCCCTGGGCTACCGGGGCGAACAGCGCTTCAACCTGGCGGCCGTGGTCGAGTTCATCCACACGGCCACCCTGCTGCACGACGACGTGGTCGACGAATCCACCCTGCGCCGCGGCCGCGCCACCGCCAATGAGAGCTTCGGCAATCCGGCCAGCGTGCTGGTGGGCGACTTCCTGTACTCGCGGGCCTTCCAGATGATGCTGGACGCCGGCGACATGCGCATCATGGAAATCCTGGCCGATGCCACCAACACCATCGCCGAAGGCGAAGTGTTGCAGTTGATGAACATGCACGACCCGTCCCTGGACGAGGCGGCCTATCTGCGCGTGATCCGCTCCAAGACCGCCAAGCTGTTCGAGGCCAGCGCCCGCCTGGGCGCCATCCTGGCGGGCAGCACGCCCGAGCAGGAGCAGGCCTGCGCCGACTACGGCCAGGCCCTGGGCACGGCCTTTCAGGTGATCGACGACGCGTTGGACTACGAAGGCGACGTCCATGAAATGGGCAAGAACCTGGGCGACGACCTGCGCGAAGGCAAGGCCACGCTGCCGCTGATCGCCGCCATGCAGCGCGGCACACCGGCGCAACGCGAGCTCATTCGCCATGCGATCGAGAATGGCGCCGTGGCGGAACTCGACAGCATTGTGGCCATCGTGCGTGAGACGGGCGCGCTGGAGGTGACGCACCAGGCCGCTGCCGCCGAGGCGCAACGCGCGATCGACAGCATCGGGCAGCTGCCCGCCAATTCACACACGAATGGTTTGCTACAATTAGCGGCTCAACTGCTTGGGCGCCGCCACTGAGTCATCGGGCGAGCGGCGACAAGCAAGAAAAATCGGGGTGTAGCTTAGCCTGGTAGAGCGCTACGTTCGGGACGTAGAGGCCGGAGGTTCGAATCCTCTCACCCCGACCATTTTTTCATGCGTGAATTCGTGCCGGTTTCCGGCCCCCGCAGCCAGCGGTTCGCACGCATACCACAGCTCGATTTACAGTGCCGGAGCTTTCGGCGATGATCAGCTGCGCCCCTGCGGCATGTCGCTGGCAGGCGCCCCCACAGATGTAAATTTCCGCGAATGGCCGCTGTCGATCCTGCCGTTACCGAAGCCCCCGCCCTGGCGTTGCCTGGGCTGGCCCGCGCCCTTGTTTCCGCCGGCAAGCTCGGTCAGAAATCGGCCGAAGACCTGTACCGCAAGGCCCAGGCCAACCGCAGCAGCTTCATCGCCGAACTGACCGGCTCCGGCGCGGTCTCCGCTTCCGACCTGGCACACACCATGTCATCGGCCTTCGGCGCGCCCATGGTGGACCTCGAAGCGGTCGACGCCCAGCGCCTGCCCAAGAGCCTGCTGGACACCAAGATCTGCCAGGACTACCGGGTGGTCGTGCTGAGCAAGCGCAGCAACCGGCTGATCGTCGCCACCGCAGACCCGTCCGACCAGCAGGCCGCGGAGAAGATCAAGTTCGCCACCCAGATGGGTGTGGACTGGGTCATCGCCGAGTACGACAAGCTGACCAAGATGGTGGAGGCCAACGCCACCACGGCCAGCGAGGCGATGGACAGCATCATCGGCGACGACTTCGAGTTCGACGAGTCGTCGATGGAGTCGGCCAGTGCCGAGGAGGAAGACAAGGGCATCTCCGAGGTCGAGGACGCGCCTGTCGTCAAGTTCCTGCACAAGATGCTGCTGGACGCCTTCGGCATGCGGGCATCGGACCTGCATTTCGAGCCTTACGAGCACAACTACCGCGTGCGTTTCCGCGTCGACGGCGAGCTGCGCGAGATCGCCTCGCCGCCGATCGCCATCAAGGACAAGCTGGCCTCGCGCATCAAGGTCATCTCGCGCATGGACATCTCCGAAAAGCGCATCCCGCAGGACGGACGGATGAAGCTCAAGGTAGGCCCGGACCGGGTGATCGACTTTCGCGTCAGCACCCTGCCCACGCTGTTCGGTGAAAAGATCGTGATCCGTATCCTGGATCCCAGCAGCGCCCGTCTGGGCATTGAAGCCCTGGGCTACGAGATCGAGGAAAAGGAACGCCTGCTCGCCGCGGTGCAGCGGCCCTACGGCATGGTGCTGGTCACCGGTCCAACCGGATCGGGCAAGACAGTGTCACTCTACACCTGCCTGAACCTGCTGAACAAGCCCGGGGTGAACATTTCCACGGCCGAAGACCCGTCGGAAATCAACATGCCAGGCGTCAACCAGGTCAACGTGAACGAGAAAGCCGGCCTGACGTTCGCGGCCGCGCTCAAGTCCTTTCTGCGCCAGGATCCGGACGTCATCATGGTCGGTGAAATCCGCGACCTGGAAACCGCCGACATCGCCATCAAGGCCGCCCAGACCGGCCACCTGGTGCTGTCCACGCTGCACACCAACGACGCGCCAACGACGCTGACGCGGATGCGCAATATGGGCATAGCGCCCTTCAACATCGCTTCCAGCGTGATCCTGATCACCGCCCAGCGCCTGGCCCGGCGCCTGTGTCCCAATTGCAAGGCGCCGGCCGACATCCCGCATGAGACCCTGCTGGAAGCCGGATTCAAGGACGAGGAAGTCGACGGTTCCTGGTCGCCGTACCGGCCGGTGGGCTGCACCATGTGCAACAACGGTTACAAGGGGCGGGTCGGCATCTACCAGGTGATGCCCATCAGCGATGAAATCCAGCGCATCATCCTGCGCGACGGCAGCTCGATGGACATCGCAGCACAGGCAGCGAGCGAAGGGGTCAACAGCCTGCGCAAATCGGGCTTGCGCAAGGTCAAGCTGGGCGTCACTTCCCTCGAGGAAGTGCTCGGCTGCACGAACGAATAGACAACAAAGCAGGCGAGGAGCACAGCCCATGGCTACGGCAGCAAAAATCACCGAGTTCGTTTTTGAGTGGGAGGGACGCGACCGCAACGGCAAGCAGGTGCGCGGCGAAACGCGGGCCGCCGGCGAGAACCAGGTCCAGGCCGCGCTGCGCCGCCAGGGCGTGTCCGCCACCAAGATCAAGAAACGGCGCATGCGCTCGGGCGCCAAGATCAAGCCCAAGGACATCGCCATCTTTACCCGCCAGCTGGCCACCATGATGAAGGCCGGCGTGCCCCTGCTGCAGGCCTTCGACATCGTCGGCCGGGGCAACGCCAATGTCAGCGTGACCAAGCTGCTCAACGACATCCGCACCGACGTGGAGACCGGCACCTCGCTGTCGGCGGCCTTTCGCAAGTACCCGCTGTACTTCAACAGCCTCTACTGCAATCTGGTCGAGGCCGGCGAAGCCGCCGGTATCCTGGAGTCACTGCTCGACCGGCTGGCCGTCTACATGGAAAAGACCGAGGCCATCAAGTCCAAGATCAAGTCGGCCCTGATGTACCCCATCTCGGTGGTGGTGGTCGCTTTCGTCGTCGTCACGGTGATCATGATCTTCGTGATTCCGGCGTTCAAGGAGGTGTTCACCTCGTTCGGCGCCGACCTGCCGGCGCCCACGC
Organism: uncultured Ramlibacter sp.; assembly: GCF_936925435.1. Lineage (GTDB taxonomy): Bacteria > Pseudomonadota > Gammaproteobacteria > Burkholderiales > Burkholderiaceae_C > Ramlibacter. Next base: position 6,095 of record NZ_CAKZHQ010000028.1, read on the forward strand.
TGTTCGTCATTGCCCTGAGCGAGTTCTTCGTCAAGTTCTGGTGGCTGATCTTCGGCAGCCTCGGCGGCGGTTTCTATTTCTTCATGCAGGCCTGGAGACGCAGCGAGAAGGTGCAGATGGCCATGGACCGGGTGATGCTCAAGGTGCCGGTGTTCGGCAACCTGGTCTACAAGTCGGTGATCGCCCGCTGGACCCGCACGCTGGCAACCATGTTTGCCGCCGGCGTGCCCCTGGTCGAGGCACTGGACTCGGTGGGCGGCGCTTCGGGCAACTCGGTGTACGCGTTGGCAACGGAAAAGATCCAGCAGGAAGTCTCCACCGGCACCAGCCTGACGGCGGCCATGACCAATGCCAACGTCTTCCCCACCATGGTGCTGCAGATGTGCGCCATCGGCGAGGAGTCGGGCTCGATCGATCACATGCTGGGCAAGGCGGCCGATTTCTACGAAGCCGAGGTCGACGACATGGTCGCCGGCCTGTCCAGCCTGATGGAACCCATCATCATCGTGTTCCTGGGCGGTCTGATCGGCGGCATCGTGGTCTCGATGTACCTGCCCATCTTCAAGCTGGGCCAGGTCGTCTGATGCTGGTGTCGCCCCTGTTCGACGCCGGCCTGGCCGGCGTCTTCGGCTTGCTATTGGGCAGCTTCTTCAATGTCGTCATCCACCGCCTGCCGCTGATGCTGGAGCGGCAATGGGCGGCAGAATGCGCCGAACTCCAGGGCAAGGAGGCCGAGCCGGGCCCGGTCCTGACCCTGAACAAGCCCCGCTCGCGCTGCCCCAAGTGCGGCCATCTGATCCGCTGGTACGAGAACGTCCCCGTGTTCAGCTACCTGGCCCTGCGCGGCAAGTGCTCGGCCTGCGCCGCACCGATCGGCCTGCGCTACCCGGCGGTGGAACTGGCCACCGGCGCCCTGTTCTTCTACTGCGCCTGGCGCTGGGGCATCACGCCGCCGGCCGCGGCCTGGGCGGGCTTTGGCAGCGCCGTCCTCGTGCTGGCCCTGATCGACTGGGACACCACCTTGCTGCCCGACGACATCACCCTGCCCCTGGTCTGGGCCGGCCTGATTGCCGCTGCGCTGCGCTGGAGCGACGTCACCCTGCCCCAGGCACTGTGGGGCGCGGTGGCGGGCTATGTGTCGCTGTGGCTGGTCTACAAGGGCTTCAAGCTGCTCACCGGCAAGGAAGGCATGGGCTACGGCGATTTCAAGCTGTTCGCGGCGCTGGGCGCCTGGTTCGGCTGGCAGGCCCTGGTGCCCATCATCCTGATGGCCTCGGTCATCGGCGCCATCGTCGGCATCGCGATGAAGCTGTCCACCGGCCTGCGTGAAGGCGGCTACGTGCCCTTCGGCCCCTTCCTGGCCGGTGCCGGCCTGACGGCCATGGTCTTCGGCCCGGCCGCCATCCTCGAGACCATAGGACTGTAGACGGGCCATGCTCCAAGGCCAGGAAATGCTTCGCATTGGCCTCACTGGCGGGATCGGCAGCGGCAAGAGCACGGTGCTGCAGATGCTGGCCGGCCTGGGCGCCGCCGTCATCGACGCCGATGCCATTTCACGCGCCACCACCGCGCCCGGCGGCGCCGCCATTGCAGCCATCAGCGAACGCTTCGGTCCCCAGTTCATCGCCGCCGACGGCGGCCTGGACCGCGACCGCATGCGCGCGCACGCCTATGCCGACCCGCAAGCGCGCAAGCAGCTCGAACAGATCGTCCATCCCCTGGTGGGCCTGGAGAGCGCGCGCCAGGCCGAGGCGGCACGCGCCGCCGGCAGCCGCTGCCTGGTCCTGGACATCCCGCTGCTGGTCGAATCGGGCCGCTGGCGCAGCCAGGTCGACCGGGTGCTGGTGGTCGACTGCAGCGAGGACACCCAGGTCGCACGGGTGGTGGCCCGCAGCGCGCTGGCGCCCGAACAGGTGCGCGCCATCATCGCGGCGCAGGCGCCGCGCCTGCAGCGCCTGGCGGCCGCCGACCTCGTGATCTGCAACGAAGGCCTGTCGCTGGCGCAATTGAACACCGAAGTTGCGCAAGCAGCGCGGACCTTCGGGCTATGATGGGCGCCTTGCCAAGAAGCCAGCAAGCGTGATCCTCTACGAATACCCTTTCAACGAACGCATCCGCACCTACTTGCGCCTGGAGCACCTGTTCCGCCGGCTCGGCGAGCTGGTCCCGCGCGAGCACCCGATCGATCACCACTACGCCCTGGCCACCATCTTCGAGGTGATGGACGTGGCGGCCCGGGCCGACCTGAAGTCCGACGTGATGAAGGACCTGGACAAGCAAAAGGCCGTGTTGGGCAGCTACCGCGGCAATCCGGCCATCTCGCAGTCCGCGCTCGACGAGGTGATCGGCAAGCTCGATGCCTGCTTCTCCGACCTGAACAGCCTGTCTGGCAAGGCCGGCCAGGCGCTGACCGAGAACGACTGGCTCATGAGCATCCGCAGCCGCGTCGGCATTCCCGGCGGCACCTGCGAGTTCGACCTCCCGGCCTACTACGCCTGGCAGCACCTGGACGCGGACACCCGCCGGGCCGACCTGGAGCGCTGGGCCGGTGCGCTGGCGCCCTTCGCGCAGGGCATCCACCTGCTGCTCAAGCTGCTGCGCGACTCCGGCACGCCGCAGAAGGTGATGGCCAGCGGCGGCCAGTTGCAGCAGAACCTGCCGCAAGGCCGGACCTTCCAGCTGCTGCGCCTGCGCATTGACCCGGCCCTGGGCCTGGTGCCCGAGATCAGCGGCAACCGCCTGATGGTGTCGGTGCGCCTGATGCGCCAGGAAGCCGGCGACCGCCTGCAGGCCAGCGGCGACGACGCCGGTTTCGAATTGACTCTCTGCTCCTGAGGAAGAGGGCGATGGCGCAGCAAGACCCGGCCTACAAGGCCCGCACCGTGCCCTGCCCGGGCTGCGGCGGCGACAGCATCTATGCCCCCAGCAACCCGTTCCGGCCCTTCTGCAGCGAGCGCTGCAAGAACCTGGACCTGGGCGCCTGGGCCAGCGAGAGCTTCCGCGTGGCCAGTGAGGCACCACCGGACGACCAGCCCTTTGGCGACGCCAAACTGCAGTGATTCACGGCGAAAGCAGCCTCTAGCCCCCGTCAATCAAGCCTGAGGCGCTATGAAATGCGTAGCACCCTCGAAGCCACGCTCGGCCGCGAACCAGGCCAGCACCGGCACCGTTCCGGGCAGCACGGGTTGCGACTGCACCGGCAGACTCTCCCAGGAGAACAACTGGCCTTCGTGCATCTGCAACTCGCCGCTCCAGTCGTAGACCTTGCAAAAGTGCAGCCGCACCAGGGCGTGCGGATAATCGACTACTTCCTCTTTCCAAGGGTGGACGGCGCCAATGGTCACGCCGATCTCCTCGGTGAGCTCGCGCCGCAGCGCCTGCTCCACGCTCTCACCAGGCTCGAGCTTGCCGCCCGGAAACTCCCAGTAGCCGTCGTAGACCTTGCCGGCCGGGCGCGACGTCAGCAGGAAGCGGCCGTCGGGGCGGATCAACACGCCCACGGCGACTGCCACTTCCTTGCGGTCCGGCCCGCCCTCGCGCGGCCGGTCGCCGTGCGCAACCAGAGGGGTTGGTGTCACTTCGGGTGGCGCCCCGCGTAATCCCTTGCGAACTGGTAGGCCACGCGGCCGCTGCGTGATCCCCGCTCCAGCGCCCAGACCAGGGCCTCGGCGCGCGCCGCATCGATCGCCGCTTGTGCAACGCCGAAGGAGGACAACCACTGGCCGGTGATGACCAGGTATTCGTCCTGGGTGAAGGGGTAGAAGCTGACCCACAGGCCGAAGCGCTCGGACAGAGAGATCTTCTCCTCGACCACCTCGCCAGGATGGACCTCGCCATCCTCGGTGTGGGTGTAGCTGAGGTTTTCCTTCATGTACTCAGGCAGCAGGTGGCGCCGGTTGCTGGTGGCGTAGATCAGCACATTGGGCGAGGCGGCCGAGACCGAGCCGTCCAGGATGGACTTCAAGGCCTTGTAGCCGGCCTCACCCTCCTCGAAGCTCAGGTCGTCGCAAAAGACCATGAACTTTTCCGGCCGCTGCGCCACCACATCGATGATGTCGGGCAGGTCCACCAGGTCGGCCTTGTCGACCTCGATCAGGCGCAGGCCGCGGTCGGCGTACTCGTTCAGGCAGGCCTTGATCAGCGAGGACTTGCCAGTGCCGCGGGCGCCGGTCAGCAGCACGTTGTTGGCCGGCTGGCCGGCGACGAACTGGGCGGTGTTGCGCTGGATCTTCTCCTTTTGCGGCTCGATCTCCTGGAGGTCGTCCAGGCGGATCGCCGCCACGCTGCGCACCGGCTCCAGCGCGCCGTGGCCCGACGAGCGCTTGCGGTAGCGCCAGGCGATGGAGGCGTTCCAGTCGGGTGCGCTCAGCGGCTGCGGCAGGATGGATTCAATGCGGGTCAGCAGCTGGCCGACCCGGTCGATCAAGAGTTCAAATTTCTCGTTCATCAGGAGCGGTAATCTGCGTTGATGCTGACGTAGTCGTGGCTGAAGTCGCAGGTCCAGACCGTGTCGCTGGCATTGCCGCGGCCCAGGCCGACGCGCACGGTGATCTCGCTTTGCTTCATCACGCGCTGGCCGTCTTCCTCGCGGTAGGCCGGGTTGCGGCCGCCCTTGACGGCCACGTGCACGTCGTCCAGGTGCAGGTCGATCCCGGTCTGGTCCAGGTCGGCGATGCCGGCATAGCCCACGGCCGCCAGGATGCGACCCAGGTTGGGGTCGCTGGCAAAGAAGGCGGTCTTGACCAGGGGCGAGTGGGCGATGGCATAGGCCACCTTGCGGCACTCGTCGCCGTCGCGCCCGCCCTCGACCCGCACGGTGATGAACTTGGTGGCGCCCTCGCCGTCACGCACGATGGCCTGGGCCAGGCGGCGCGCCACGTCCAGCATCGCCGCGCGCAGCGCCTGGCCGGCCGCGCTGGCCAGCGAGGTGATGGGCGCGTGGGCCGCCTTGTTGGTGGCGATGACGACAAAGGAGTCGTTGGTCGAGGTGTCGCCGTCCACCGTCACGCGGTTGAACGAACCCTCTGCCAGTTCCAGCGCCAGCTGCTGCATCAGCTGCTGGTCGACCCTGGCGTCGGTGGCCAGGTAGCCCAGCATGGTCGCCATGTTGGGCCGGATCATGCCGGCGCCCTTGCTGATGCCGGTGATGGTGACGCGCGCACCGTCGATGTCGATCTGCTTGCTGAAGGCCTTGGCCACGGTGTCGGTGGTCATGATGCCCTCGGCGGCGCGCAGCCAGTTGCTCTCCTTGGCGTCGGCCAGGGCGGCCGGCAGGCCGGCCTGGATGCGCTCCACCGGCAGCGGTTCCATGATGACGCCGGTGGAAAACGGCAGCACCTGCTCGGGCGCGATCTCCAGCAGGCGGGCCAGGGCGATGCAGCTGGTGCGTGTGCGGATAAGCCCATCCTCGCCGGTGCCGGCATTGGCGTTGCCGGTGTTGATGACCATGGCCCGGATGGCCCCGCTGTGCAGGTGCTCGCGGCAGACCTGCACCGGCGCGGCGCAGAAACGGTTCTGGGTGAAGACGCCGGCGACCGAAGCGCCCTCGTCGATCAGGACCACGGTCAGGTCCTTGCGGTTGGCCTTGCGGATGCCGGCCTCGGCCACGCCGATGCGCAGGCCGGCCACGGGATGCAGGTCGGCGGCCTGCGGCGCCGGCAGATTCACAGCCATGATTTTTCTCCAGTCAGTTGGGGACAGAGCACGCTGCGCGTGGTCTGTCCCGCAAGGTTATTAGTTCTGTCGCCAGGGCAGGCCGCGCAGGCGCCAGCCGCCCTTGCGCCCGCGCTGGGCATTGTCGTCGGGGTCGCCCTCGAAACCTTCCAGGATGTTCCAGGCCTCGATGCCAAGCTCGGTGGCGCGCCTGGCTGCCGCAACAGAGCGCACGCCACTGCGGCACAGCAGCACGGCCTTCTTGCCGGCCGGCACGGCGGCACGGATGCCCTCGTCAAAGGCGGCGTTCACGGCCATGCCGGGCCACTGCTTCCAGGCCAGCGGCACGGCGCCGGGCACGAAGCCCACCCATTCGCGCTCGGCATCGGTGCGCACGTCGATCAGCACGGCATCGCCGGCCTGCCACCACTGGCAGGCCAGTTGCGGCGGCACGTCGCCGGCATAACCCTCGGCGGGCCGCGGCAGCAGGGGGCCGCCGCCGGCGTCCTGGCGCAGGCCGGAAATCCGGTTGGCCGGCACGGCTTCGTCGATGCGGCGGGGGCGGGGCAGGTTCAGTTCGTCCATGGTGGCCTTGAATTCTGCCAGCGTCTTGCCGGCCACACGGGCGTTACCGGCTTTCTCGGCGGCTATCGTGGAATGGCTGCGCCCCTGGTAGTCGTGGCCGGGCCAGACCAAGGTGGCGTCGGGCAGCGCAAACAGCACGCCGGTGATGCTGCGGTACAGGGCCTGCGCGCTGCCGGACTGGAAGTCGGTGCGGCCGCAGCCGTCGATCAGCAGGGTGTCACCGCTGAACAAGTGGCCGCGCCAGATAAAACTCATGCTGCCGGCGGTGTGGCCGGGCGTGTGCAAAACCCTGAGTTCCTCGCTGCCAAAGCGCAGCACATCGCCGTCCTGGAGCTGGACGGCGGCCGTGCCGATGTCGCAACCCGCGGGCGCCGCCGTGCGGGCGCCGGTGTGTTCGGCCAGCTGCGCGGCACTGGTGATGTGGTCGGCGTGGGCGTGGGTCTCGATGGTCCAGACCAGCTTGAGCCCGCGCTCGCGCAGCAGCGCCAGGTCGCGCGCCAGTTGCACGTCGACCGGGTCGATGATCAGCGCCTCCCTGGAGGCTTGGTCCACCAGCAGGTAGGTGAAGCTGGACGACCCCGGGTCGAACAGTTGGATCGGTGTGTCCATGGCGCGCTCCTAGCCGTCCTAGTGTAGGAGCGCGCCGGCGCTCAGACGATCTTGACGCTCAGGTTGGGCAGGCCGTCGATGTGCATCTCGATGACGTCGCCGCGCACCACCGGGCCGACGTTCTCGGGCGTGCCCGAGTAAATGATGTCGCCGGGGAACAGCTCATTGGCCTCGGACAGCTTGCTGATCTGCTCGGCCACCGACCAGATCATCTGGCTGAGGTTGGCGTTCTGCTTGGTCTGGCCGTTGACCTTGAGCCAGATGCTGCCCTTGGTGAAGTGGCCGGTCTGCGCCACCTTGTGCACCGCGCCGATGGGCGCCGAACGGTCGAAGCTCTTGCCGATCTCCCAGGGCTTCTTCTCGTCGCCCATGGCGCGCTGCAGGTCGCGCCGCGTCATGTCCAGGCCCAGGGAGTAGCCCCAGACCAGGTCCAGCGCCGAAGCCACCGGGATGTTGCGCCCGCCCTTGCCCAGCACCGCCACCAGTTCGGCTTCGTAGTGGTAGTTCTTGGTCAGCGAGGGATAGGGATGATCGGCCACGGTGCCCGGGGCCACGAACTGGATGGCGTCGGTCGGCTTCTGGAAGAAGAACGGCGGCTCGCGGTCGGGGTTGGAGCCCATCTCGATGGCATGGGCGCGGTAGTTGCGGCCGATGCAATAAATGCGGCGCACCGGAAAGACCTCGTCGGAGCCCACCACTGGGATGACTGTCCCGGCAAGCTGGAACGGCGTGCGCCCGGAAGTGCCCGTCGATGCGGTGGCGCAGCCCGCCAGACCGCCCGCGGCCAATGCAGCGGCGGCCGCACTCCCTTGAAAAAAGTCTCTTCTGTCCATCCTGCTGCTCATGTCTCGTCTCCTGTTTGTAACTATTCGAACAAAGCCCTCGCCCGCTCGGTGAAAACCCTCTTCCTGTCCAGCGAGTGCGGGCCAAAGATAGCTTGCTAACGATTTCAAATCAACCTGGAGAGAGACATGACCGAATCCAAGACTCCTCGCCGCCGCAGCCTGCTCAAGGGCGCGGCAGCCGCAGCCGGCGCCATGACCGCAGCGCCGCTGGTGATGGCCCAGACGCCGGCAACGGCCTTGCGCTTCCAGAGCACCTGGCCGGCCAAGGACATCTTCCACGAGTACGCCAACGACTTCGCCAAGAAGGTCAACGACATGGCCGGCGGCAAGCTCAAGATCGAGGTCCTGCCCTCCGGTGCGGTCGTGCCCGCCTTCCAGTTGCTCGAAGCGGTGAACAAGGGCACGCTCGACGGCGGCCATGGCGTGGTGGCTTACCACTACGGCAAGAACAACGCCCTGGCCCTGTGGGGTTCGGGCCCGGCCTTCGGCATGGACCCTAACATGGTCCTGTCCTGGCACAACTACGGCGGCGGCAAGGCCCTGCTCGAAGAGATCTACAAGTCCATCGGCATGGACGTGGTGTCCTACCTGTACGGCCCCATGCCCACCCAGCCGCTGGGCTGGTTCAAGAAGCCGGTGGGCAAGGTGGCGGACATGAAGGGCCTGAAGTTCCGCACCGTCGGCCTGTCGGTCGACATCTTCACCGCCATGGGCACCTCGGTGAACCCGCTGCCCGGCGGCGAGATCGTGCCGGCGCTGGACCGCGGCCTGATCGACGCGGCCGAGTTCAACAATGCGTCATCCGACCGCGTGCTGGGCTTTCCCGACGTGGTCAAGAACTGCATGCTGCAGAGCTTCCACCAGAGCGGCGAACAGTTCGAGATCCTGTTCAACAAGGCCAAGCTCAATGCCTTGCCGACCGAGCTCAAGGCCATCATCGACTATGCCGTGCAGGCGGCCAGCGCCGACATGAGCTGGAAGGCGATCGACCGCAATTCGAACGACTACGCCGAGATGAAGAAGCAGGGCATCAAGTTCTACAAGACGCCCGACGCCGTGCTCAAGGCGCAGCTGGAAGCCTGGGACAAGATCGTTGACGACAAGTCCAAGGCCAACCCGCTGTTCAAGAAGGTGATCGATTCGCAGAAGGCCTACGCCCAGCGCACCATCCCCTGGCAGAACGACTACATGGTCGATTTCAAGATGGCATACAACCACTCCTTCGGCAAGAAGAAGGCCTGATCCCGTTAGTTGCGGGCCATGCCGGCCAGCCGTCCGCAACTGGATGGCTGGCCTTTTTGATGGGCCCCACCGATTCAAAATGAACACACAAAGAATCCTGCATACCGCCGACCACATCAGCACCTGGGTCGGCAAGGCGGCTGCCTGGCTGATCGTGGTGCTGATGCTCGTGGTCTGCGCCGAAGTCTTCAAGCGCTACGCCCTCAACGCACCCACCGCCTGGATCTTCGACGTCAACAACATGCTGTATGGCACCCTGTTCATGCTGGGAGGCGCCTACACGCTGGCGCACGACGGTCATGTGCGCGGCGACTTCTTCTACGGCTCCATGAAGCCCCGCACCCAGGCCTGGCTGGACCTGGTGCTGTACATCGTCTTTTTCCTGCCCGGCATCGCGGCCCTCACCTGGGCCGGCTGGACCTATTTCAACGAATCCCTGGCCATGCGCGAGCAGACCTTCAACGCCACCCCCATTCCGCTCTACCCCTTCAAGTTCGTCATCCCCGTGGCCGGCGCCATCGTGCTGCTGCAGGGCCTGGCCGAGATCCTGCGCTGCACCGTCTGCATCCGCACAGGCGTCTGGACGCCGCGCCTGAAGGACGCGCAGGAATCCGACGTGGTCGCCCAGCAGCTGGCCGGCAGCGAGTTCGTCGACGAGGAAGCGCGGCGACTGGCGATCGAGCAATCCCGCACGGTGAGGGGCTAGCCATGAGCAATGCTGTTCTCGGCATGACCATGCTCGGCCTGATCGTGGTCGTCATCATGATGGGCTTTCCCACCGCCTTCACGCTGATGGGCCTGGGCATGGCCTTCGGCTTCGTCGCCTTCTACGACCCGGCCACCCACTTCTGGGACAACCGGATTTTCGACCTGATGGTGCAGCGCGCCTTCGGTGCGATGACCAACGAGACCCTGCTGTCCATCCCCTTGTTCGTGTTGATGGGCTACATCATGGAACGCGGGGCGCTGGTCGACAAGATGTTCCACAGCGTACAGCTGGCGTTTCGCAGCGTGCCCGGCTCGCTGGCCGTCACCACCCTGATCATCTGCACCTTCTGGGGCATCGCCAGCGGCCTGGTCGGCGCGGTGGTGGTGCTGATGGGCGTGATCGCCATGCGGCCCATGCTCAACGCCGGCTACGACACCCGGCTGGCGGCCGGCGTCATCACGGCCGGCGGCACCCTGGGCATCCTGATCCCGCCCTCGGTGATGATCATCGTCTACGCGGCGGTCGCCGGCCAGTCGGTGGTCAAGCTGTACGCGGCAGCCATGTTCCCCGGCTTCTTCCTGGCCCTGCTGTACCTGGTCTACATCATCGGCTGGGTCATGCTCAACCCCAAGGTGGCGCCCAAGCTGCCGCCCGAGCAGAACCGCGCGCCTGTGCCGCCCTGGCTGCAGCAGGTGACCGAGGTCTATTCGCGCAGGGCGCTGCCGGCCCTGGCCATGGCCGCCGCGGCGCCGGCCAGGCTGCGCCACGCTGGCGGCCAGGCCAGCCGCGGCTTCCTGCTGCGCAGCCTGGGCACAGCCCTGGTGCCGCTGGTGTTCGCGCTGGTGACTCTGGGCGGAACCTGGTGGTACGTGGTGATCCACTCCCAGGCCGACAACAACGCCCAGGTGGCGGCGGCCCGAGCTGCCAAGGCCGAGCCAACGGCCAGCGGCATCCAGGCGGCGCCGGCGTCATCGGGCGGTCTGCAGGAGCCCCCGGCCGAGGCCGGCGTGAAGGAGCCTCCCGCCGACGAAGGCTTGAAGGAGCCGCCCAACGAGGACGCTGCCAAGGAGCCGGCCGAAGCCGGCGGCCTGCAGGCGCCACCGGGCTCCGAGGACGTCAAGCCGGCCGCGGCGGCGGCCGACGCGCCGCTGCAGGAGATCGGCGAGCCCTCGGCTGCGGCGCAGCAGTCCGCGCCTGTGCCCGAAGCGTTCTACACGGGGTTTGCCGTGGCCTGCGTGCTGATGGCGGGCCTGCTGCTGTGGTACTACCGGCGCTTCGATGCCGAGCAGTTCGAAATCCTGCGCATGCTGGTCAGTTCGGTGATGCCCTTGGCGCTGCTGACCATCGTGGTGCTGGGCGTCATCCTGTTTGGCATCACCACGGCCACGGAATCCGCCGCCGTGGGCGCGGCGGGCGCCTTCCTGATGGCCTGGCATGCCGGCACGCTGGACTTCCAGAAGATCAAGGAAGCGGTGTTCCTGACCTGCAAGACCACCTCCATGGTCTGCTGGCTGTTCGTCGGTTCGGCGCTGTTTTCCGCCGTGTTCGCCCTGCTGGGCGGCCAGCGCGTGGTCGAGGAATGGGTGATGTCCATGAACCTGTCGCCGCTGCAGTTCCTGCTGCTGTCGCAGGCCATCATCTTCATCCTGGGCTGGCCGCTGGAGTGGACCGAGATCATCGTGATCTTCGTGCCCATCTTCCTGCCGCTGCTGCAGCACTTCCAGATCGATCCCATCCTCTGGGGCGTGCTGGTCTTCGTCAACCTGCAGGCAGCCTTCCTGTCGCCGCCCGTGGCCATGTCGGCCTTCTACCTCAAGGGCGTCTCGCCACCGCACGTGACCATCAACCAGATCTTCGCGGGGATGATGCCCTACATGCTGATCGTCATCGTCTGCATGGCCCTGATGTACATCTGGCCGGGGCTGACGCTGTGGCTGCCGAAATACCTCTACGGCTGAGAGATGGGCGTTGGGAGTTGACGTTGACGTAAACGTCAACTCCCACTAAAGTGTCTCCTCCTTCCGAGAGACACTTCCCCGATGGCCAAGAAAAGCTCCCGCGCGCCGGCGCTCGCCCACTGGCAGCCGCCCACGGGCAAGGGCGCCGGGACTTTCCTGCTCTCGTCCATCGACCCCGCAGCCAAGCCCTGGTCGTGCGGCGACAAGGAAGCCGACCGCGCGGCCGTCGCGACGCTGGCACTGGAGATCGACAGCCTGCAGAACATGCTGTACGCCGACCGGCGCTTCGGCCTGCTGGTGGTGCTGCAAGGCACGGACACGGCCGGCAAGGACGGCACGGTGCGCGGCGTGTTCGCCGCCACCAGCCCGCTGGGGGTGCACACCGTGGGCTGGAAGGCCCCCACCGAGGAAGAAAAAGCGCACGACTCCCTGTGGCGCATCCACCAGGCCATGCCGGCCCGGGGCGAGATCACGGTCTTCAACCGCAGCCACTACGAGGACGTGCTGGTGCCACCCGTCAACGGCTGGATCACGCCGCAGCAGACGGCCCAGCGCTACGCCCACATCAACGACTTCGAGCGCATGCTCAGCGAGACCGGCACCATCGTCCTGAAGTTCATGCTGCACATCTCCAGCCAGGAGCAGCGCCTGCGCCTGCAAGAGCGCCTGGACGACCCCGCCAAGCACTGGAAGTTCAGCATGGGCGACATCGAGGTACGCAAGCAATGGAAGGACTACCAGAAGGCCTACCAGGCGCTGCTGCGCGCCACCAGCACACCCTGGGCGCCCTGGACGGTGGTGCCCGCCGACTCCAAGACCCACCGCAACCTGATGATCGCCACCATCGTGCGCGACACCCTCCAGGGCCTGAAGCTGCGCTACCCGAGCGGCGATCCGGCTCTGGCGGGCCTGCAGGTGAAGTAACACAAGAGACAAAACCATGACCGACCTGTCCGCCGAATTCAAGGCGCTCGCCAGCTACCGACCCAAGCACAAGGTGCGCTTCGTCACCGCTGCCAGCCTGTTCGACGGCCATGACGCTGCCATCAACATCATGCGGCGCATCCTGCAGGGCATGGGCGCCGAGGTCATCCACCTGGGCCACAACCGCAGCGTCGACGAGGTGGTCACGGCCGCCCTGCAGGAAGACGTGCAGGGCATCGCCATCAGTTCCTACCAGGGCGGCCACGTCGAGTACTTCAAGTACATGGTCGACCTGCTCAAGGCCCGCGGCGGCGCCCACATCCAGGTCTTCGGCGGTGGGGGCGGCGTCATCGTGCCGCCCGAGATCCGCGAGCTGCAGGCCTATGGCGTGACGCGCATCTACAGCCCGGAAGACGGCCAGCGCATGGGCCTGGCCGGCATGATCGGCGAGATGGTGATGCGCTGCGACCGCGACCTCAACGGCTTCGCACCGGCGGACATCGCCGCCATCCAGGGCCATGGCGAGGTCGCTTGGCGGGCCCTGGCCCAGCTCATCACCGCGATCGAGAATGGCACACTGAATTCGGCGCTAGCCCCCGTCCTTCGGGCCTCGGCCGCTAGCAAAAATGTAGCGGTCATCGGCGTCACCGGCACCGGCGGCGCCGGCAAGTCCTCGCTCACCGACGAACTGATCCGCCGTCTACGGCTGGACCAGGACGACCGCCTGCGGGTGGCCGTGATCTCCATCGACCCCTCGCGGCGCAAGAGCGGCGGCGCCCTGCTGGGCGACCGCATCCGCATGAACGCGATCAATCCCTGGAGCAAGGGAGCGCGCGTGTTCATGCGGTCCCTCGCCACGCGCGACTTCGGCAGCGAGATCTCGGCCGCCCTGCCCGACGTCATCGCCGCCTGCAAGGTCGCGGGCTTCGACCTGGTGATCGTTGAGACCTCGGGCATCGGCCAGGGCGACGCCGCCATCGTGCCGCACGTGGACGTGCCGGTCTACGTGATGACGCCGGAGTTCGGCGCCGCCAGCCAGCTCGAGAAGATCGACATGCTGGACTTCGCCGAGTTCGTCGCCATCAACAAGTTCGACCGCAAGGGTGCGGCCGACGCCCTGCGCGATGTGGCCAAGCAGGTGCAGCGCAACAAGGAGGCCTGGGGCGCCAGCCCCGAGGCCATGCCGGTGTTCGGCACCATGGCGGCGCGCTTCAACGACGACGGCGTCACCGCCCTGTACCAGGCGCTCAAGCCCCGGCTGGCGGCCCTGGGCATGCCGTTGCAAGGCGCCAGCCTGCCACAGGTGGCCGTGCGCCACAGCAGCAACCAGACCCCGGTGGTGCCGGCGGCGCGCACCCGCTACCTGGCCGAGGTCAGCGACACGGTGCGCGGGTACAAGAAACGCGCGCGGGAGCAGGCCGCTCTGGCGCGCGAGATCCAGCAGCTCAAGGAATCGGCGCGCATGCTCAAGGTCGACAAGCCGGACCGGGCGCCGGCGGCCGAAGCCGTGCTCGACCTGGCCGGCAAGCGGCTGGCGCGCATGGACAAGGATGCGCTGCACCTGCTCAAGCAATGGCCCGAGATGCAGCAGGCCTATGCCGGCGACGAGTACGTGGTCAAGATCCGCGACAAGGAGATCCGCACCGCGTTGACGACCAAATCGCTGTCGGGCACCACCATCCGCAAGGTCAGCCTGCCCAAGTACGAGGACCACGGCGAGATCCTCCAGTGGCTGATGCTGGACAACGTGCCGGGCAGCTACCCCTACACCGCCGGCACCTTCGCCTTCAAGCGCGACGGCGAGGACCCGACCCGCATGTTCGCCGGCGAGGGCGACGCCTTCCGCACCAACCGGCGCTTCAAGCTGCTCAGCGAAGGCATGGAGGCCAAGCGTCTGTCCACCGCCTTCGACTCGGTCACGCTGTACGGCAACGACCCCGCCCTGCGGCCCGACATCTACGGCAAGGTCGGCAACTCCGGCGTGTCCATCGCCACCCTGGACGACATGAAGGTGCTGTATGGCGGCTTCGATCTGTGCAAGCCCTCGACCTCGGTGTCCATGACCATCAACGGCCCGGCGCCCAGCATCCTGGCGATGTTCATGAACACCGCCATCGACCAGAACCTGGACAAATTCCAGCAGGACAACGGCCGCGAGCCGACCGACACCGAGGCGGCCAAGATCCGCGAATGGGTGCTGGCCAACGTGCGCGGCACGGTGCAGGCCGACATCCTCAAGGAAGACCAGGGCCAGAACACCTGCATCTTCTCCACCGAGTTCAGCCTCAAGGTCATGGGCGACATCGCCCAGTACTTCGTGCACCACAACGTGCGCAACTTCTACTCGGTGTCGATCTCGGGCTACCACATCGCCGAGGCGGGGGCCAACCCGATCAGCCAGCTGGCCTTCACCCTGTCCAATGGCTTCACCTTCGTCGAGGCTTACCTGGCGCGCGGCATGCACATCGACGACTTCGCGCCCAACCTGTCGTTCTTCTTCTCCAACGGCATGGACCCGGAGTACACGGTGATGGGCCGGGTGGCGCGCCGCATCTGGGCGGTGGCCATGAAGGAAAAGTACGGGGCGAACGAGCGTTCACAGAAGCTCAAGTACCACATCCAGACCTCGGGCCGCAGCCTGCACGCCCAGGAGATCCAGTTCAACGACCTCCGCACCACGCTGCAGGCGCTGATCGCCATCTACGACAACTGCAACTCGCTGCACACCAACGCCTTCGACGAGGCCATCACCACGCC
>NZ_CAKZHQ010000029.1 GCF_936925435.1 uncultured Ramlibacter sp.
GCCAGGCCGATGGTGTGCCGCGGTTGGCCACCACGGCCGGCGCCGCGGCCCGCTTGGCCACCTTCTGGCGCCGGGCCAGGCCGACCAGGCGCATGCCGCGCACCCGCTTGACCGCGACCACGCAGTAGGCCGCGCCGAAGATCGGCCACCAGCGCGCGCCGGCGCTGTCCATCCAGTCGCTGCGGCCCAGCCATTTTTCGGTCGACAGGGCCGGCTTGTAGCAGCCGAAGCTGCTGCTTTCCACCTCGAAGCTGAGCAGCCGCAGCCAGTCGCGCAGCCGCCGGTAGCCGATGAAGTCGCCGGCGTCGGGCAGGAACAGCTTGCCCCAGCCCAGCCGCCGGTACAGGTGGGCGCGCCGCTGGCGCAGGCCCCAGAGGCTGGCGGGGTTCAGGCAGCAGATCACCACCCGGCCCTCGGGCACCAGGACGCGCTCGACCTCGCGCAGCGTGGCGTGCGGGTCGGTGTTGAGCTCCAGCGAGTGGGGCAGCACCACCAGGTCCAGGCTGTTGGCGGCGAACGGCAGGGCCGAGAAGTCCGTGACCAGATTGGGCGCGGCCTGGGCGCCGTCGTGCGGCTCGCGCACTGCCAGCCATTTGTGCGGCATGCGGTTGGTCCGCAGGGTGTCCAGCTCAGGCAGGCCCAGTTGCAGGGCGTGGTAGCCGAAGATGTCGCTGAGCGCGCGGTCCAATTGCGCCTGCTCCCAGGCCAGCAGGTACTGGCCAGGCGGCGTTTCGAACCACTCCCGCATTCCTATAATCTGGTCGCTCATGAAGTTACTTCCTCTGCCCGCCTTCCAGGACAACTACCTGTGGCTGCTGCACGACGGGCATCGGGCCCTGGTGGTGGACCCCGGCGACGCAAAACCGGTGCTTGGCTTTCTGCGGCAGGCGAACCTGCAACTGGAGGCGATTCTAGTCACGCACCACCACATGGACCACATCGGTGGCCTCGATGAAGTGCGTGAGGCCACGGGCGCCGCCGTCTACGGCCCGGCCCACGAGACCATCCCCGGCCCACTCACGCGGCTGCAGCAAGGCGACAGCGTCGAGGCCCTGGGCCTGCGCTTCCAGGTCCTGGACGTGCCCGGCCACACGGCCGGCCACATTGCTTTCTTTGCCCCTGACGTCGACGGCGCGCCCCTGCTGTTTTGCGGCGACACCCTGTTCTCGGGCGGCTGCGGGCGCCTGTTCGAGGGCACGCCGGCGCAGATGCTGGCCTCGCTCGACGCCCTGGCCGCCCTGCCCGGCGACAGCCGTGTGTGCTGCACCCACGAGTACACCTTGTCCAACCTGAAGTTCGCGCGTGCGGTCGAGCCCGGCAACGCCGAACTGGCCGCGTACCAGCAGCGCTGCGAGCAGCTGCGCGCCCAGGGCCAGCCCACCCTGCCCTCGAACATCGCGCTGGAGCGCGCCATCAACCCCTTCCTGCGCACCCGGCTACCCGCCGTGGCCCAGGCCGCCCATGCCTTCAACGGCGCCAGCACCCAGGACGAGGTGGCTGGCTTCGCCGCCATCCGCCAATGGAAAAACGAATTCAGATGACATCGACACGCCCGGCCGCCTCCTTCGCTGCTCTCGCCCTCCTCGCCGCCGTGCTGCTGGCCGGTTGCGCCATCCCCCCCACCACCCCCGACTCCGCCACGTCCGCCACCTCCACGGGCAGGCCGCAGGCAGCCGTCATTCCCGGCGGCCCGCTGCAGCCGATCACGGCGGCGCAGGCCGCCTCGCGCGGCGTCGCCCAGTTGCAGCCGCCGGCCGACCTGTGGGAGCGCATCCGCCGGGGCTTTGCCATGTCCAACCTGGACACCGACCTGGTGCGCCAGCAGGAGCAGTGGTACACCTCGCGGCCCGACTACATCCAGCGCATGACCGAGCGCTCGCGCAAGTACCTGTTCCATGTGGTGGAGGAACTAGAGCGCCGCGGCATGCCCACCGAGCTGGCCCTGCTGCCCTTCATCGAGAGCGCGTTCAACCCGCAGGCCGTCTCCAGCGCGCGGGCCGCCGGCATGTGGCAGTTCATGCCGGCCACCGGCCAGTACTTCGAGTTGAAGCAGAACGTCTTTCGCGACGACCGCCGCGACGTGCTGGCCTCGACCCGCGCGGCGCTGGACTACCTGCAAAAGCTGCACGGCATGTTCGGCGACTGGCAGCTGGCGCTGGCCGCCTACAACTGGGGCGAGGGCAACGTCGGCCGCGCCATCGCGCGCAACCAGAAGGCCGGCCTGGGCACGGGCTACCTGGACCTGAACATGCCCAACGAGACGCGCGCCTACGTGCCCAAGCTGCAGGCGGTCAAGAACATCGTGGCCAGCCCCGAGGCATTGCGCGCCGAGCTGCCGCTGATCGAGAACCATCCCTACTTCCA
This sequence comes from uncultured Ramlibacter sp., assembly GCF_936925435.1. Lineage (GTDB taxonomy): Bacteria > Pseudomonadota > Gammaproteobacteria > Burkholderiales > Burkholderiaceae_C > Ramlibacter. The sequence goes on from NZ_CAKZHQ010000029.1 coordinate 2,365, forward strand.
GAGCGTCACCGTCACCCGCGACATCGACGTGGAGCTGGCCGCCCGCCTGGCCGACGTCAAGCTCGACGACTTCAAGGCGCTCAACCCCTCGGCGCACCGGCCCATCATCCTGGCCGCCGGCACGCCGCAGATCCTGCTGCCCTGGGACAACGCCAAGGTCTTCCAGCGCAACTTCGAGGCCCACACCCAGGGCCAGTACGCCAGCTGGACGGCCTGGAGCGCGCCGGCCACCATGAGCGTGGCCGATGCCGCCAAGCGCGTGGGCATGAACGAGAACGACCTGCGCAACGTCAACAGCATCCCGCCGCGCATGCTGATCAAGGCGGGCTCGGTGCTGATCGTGCCGCGCACCGGCACCATGCAGAACGACGTGACCAGCCACGTGGCCGACAACGGCCAGCTGAGCCTGGCGCCCGAAATCGTCACCCGCCGCAGCACCGTCAAGGCCGGCAAGAACGACAGCGTTGCCAGCATCGCCCGGCGCCTGCGCCTGAATGTGGCCGAGGTCGCCAGCTGGAACAGCGTGGCCACCAATGCCTCCTTCAAGCTGGGCCAGCAGGTGGTGGTCTACCTGCCGGTCAAGGTCAGCGCGCCGCGCGCACCTGTCCCTGTACGCGCCACCCAGACCGTGCCCAAGCGTCCCGTGCAACCGGCCAAGCGCCGCTGAATCCCGCCCCCATGCAATTCCCTCTCGATCCCGCCGCCGCCAGCCAGACCGTCCTGTGGGGCGCGCTGCTGCTGGGCCTGTTGCTGGGCGCGCTAGCCCAGGCCAGCCGTTTCTGCGTGCGCGGCGCCATCGCTGACTGGGCCCTGTGGGGCCATCCGGGCCGGGCCGTCTCCTGGCTGCTGGCCGTGGCCACCGGCGCGCTCGGCGTGCAGTTGCTGGTCTCTCTGCAGCTGTTCGACGCAGCACGCGCCCTGCCCTGGAGTCCCAGCCTGCAATGGCTGTCCCATCTTGCCGGCGGCCTGGTCTTCGGCTACGGGATGGTCCTGGCGGCCGGCTGCCCGCAGCGCAACCTGGTCAAGGCCGGCTCTGGCAGCCTGCGTGCATTGGTGGTGCTGGTGGTGGCGGCCGTCACTGCTGCGATGACGCTGCGCGGCCTGCTGGCCCTGCCCCGCGTCAATCTGCTGGACGCCTGGACGCTGTCACTGGGCGGGTCGCAGGACCTGGGCGCCATCGCATCGCGCCTGAGCGGCCTGGGCGCGGCACCACTGCGCTGGCTGCTGGCCCTGGCGCTGGCCGCCGCCGCCCTGGCCTTGGCCTGGCGCCAGCGTGCGACCCTGAACCGCTGGCACTGGGCGGGCGGCATCGCCGTCGGCCTGCTGGTGCCCGCGGCCTACCTCCTGACCGGCTTCATCGGCTTTGTGCCCGAGCACCCGGAGACTCTGGAGCCGGCCTGGCTGGGCACGCAGTCGCGCCGGCCCGAGGGCCTGAGCTTTGCCGCGCCGCTGGCCCATGGCCTGGACCTGCTGACCCTGTGGTCCGACAAGTCCATGGCGCCGACCTTCGGCGTGCTGCTGGCCCTGGGCGTGTTGCTGGGCAGCTTCGCCAGCGCCAAGGCGCGCGGCGAATTCAAGCTGGAGTCCTTCCAGTCGCCGCGCGACATGGCGGCACACCTGGTGGGCGCGGTCCTCATGGGCTTTGGCGGCATCACCGCCGTGGGCTGCTCGATCGGCCAGGGCGTCACCGGACTGGCCATGCTGTCGGCCGGCGCCGTGCTGACGGTGGCGGGCATCATCGCCGGCGCCCTGCTGGCGCTGCGCAGCCGCATCGGCCATGCCGTCGCCAGCGCATCCCCCTTGAAGAATGAGGCTCTGACCCCCGCCAAATAAGGCGATGTTGCTACCAAAACAGTAGCAACAGGGCTCAGAGTTTTTCGGTCTCGCCGCTGCGCGGCTGCCACTTCATCAGCCGCTTCTCGATGCGCCCGACGATGCCGTCGAGCACCAGGGCAAAAGCGGTGAGCACCACGATGCCGGCAAAGACGGTGTTGACGTCGAAGGTGCCCTCGGCCTGCAGGATCAGGTAGCCCACGCCGCGCGCCGAGCCCAGGTACTCGCCGACGACGGCGCCGACGAAGGCCAGGCCGACCGACGTGTGCAGGCTGGAGAAGACCCAGCTGGTGGCGCTGGGCAGGTAGACCGTGCGCAGCAGCTGCTTGTGGTTGGCGCCCAGCATGCGGGCATTGGCCAGCACCACCGGGCTGACTTCCTTGACGCCCTGGTAGACGTTGAAGAAGACGATGAAGAACACCAGGGTGACGGCCAGCGCCACCTTGCTCCAGATGCCCAGGCCCAGCCACATGCTGAAGATCGGCGCCAGGATGACGCGCGGCATCGAGTTGGCGGCTTTGATATAGGGATCGAGGATGGCGCCGGCCGTGGGCGCCAGCGCCAGCCACAGGCCGAACACCAGGCCCAGCACCGTGCCGATGGCAAACGCCAGCACCGTCTCGAGCAGGGTGACGCCCAGGTGCGCATAGATGTCGGCGCGGCCCGGCAGGCCTTCGGGAAAGAAGCTGCTCTCGCCGAAGCCAAAGGGCATGAACCAGGACCAGATGCGGCCGGCCACCTTGAGCGGCTCGCCCAGGAAGAAGGCGTACTGCTGGTTCAGCGAGACCAGCTGCCACAGCGCCAGCATGGCAACGAGCACGCCCAGCTGCCACCAGCGCAGGTTGTTGTCGGTGGGTTTGAAGGAAGCAAGCATGATCTCAGGCCGCCTTCTTCAGTTGTTGCGCGTAGCCCTTGAGAACTTCGTCACGCAGCACGCCCCAGATCTGCGTGTGCAGTTCGACGAAGCGCGGGTCGTTGCGCACCTCGGCAACGTCGCGCGGGCGCGGCAGGTCGATGGCGAACTCGCCGATGGGATGGGTGGCCGGGCCGGCCGAGAGCACGACCACGCGGTCACTCATGGCAATGGCTTCGTCCAGATCATGGGTGATGAACAGCACGGCCTTCTTCTTGGCCGCCCACAGCGCCAGCACCTCGTTTTCCATCAGCTGGCGGGTCTGGATGTCCAGCGCGGAGAAGGGTTCGTCCATCAAGATGATGTCGGGGTCCAGCGCCAGCACCTGGGCCAGGGCCGCACGCTTGCGCATGCCGCCCGAGAGCTGGTGCGGGTAGCGGTCCTCGAAGCCGCCCAGGCCCACCCGCTCGAGCCAGCCCTGGGCCTGGGCCCGGGCTTCGGTGTCGGGAACGCCGCGGTACTGCAGGCCGACCATCACATTGGCTATGGTGCTGCGCCAGGGCATCAAGGCCTCGGTCTGGAACATGTAGCCGGCGCGGCGGTTGATGCCCACCAGCGGCTGGCCAAAGACCTTGACGCTGCCCGAAGAGGCTTCGAGCAGGCCGGCGCCGATGTTCAGCAGGGTGGACTTGCCGCAGCCCGTGGGTCCGACCACCGAGACGAACTCGCCGGCCGCGATGTGCAGCGTGGTGTCGGCCACCGCGGTGTAGCGCTGGCCGGGATCGTCCTTCGAGCGGAAGGTGACGCTGATGTCGGTGAATTCGAGCGCGTGGTCTGGCATGCCGCGAAGTGTACGGCCCTAAGCCTTGAACTTTTCCTTGGCGCGGCGCGCGAACTCATTGGTGTAGGTCTTGGCCAGATCGGTCTTGTCGGCCTTGACGCTGGGCTCGAAGCTGGCCAGCGCGCGCAGCGCGGTGCGCGTGCCCTCCTCGGGCATCATGCCGTCCAGCGAGATCGCCTCGCGCACCTTGTTGAAGGACGCCAGGTACAGGGCGCGGTCGCCCAGCAGATAGGTCTCGGGCACGGTCTTGATGATGTCGCTGGGGCCGGCCGTCTGCAGCCACTTGAGGCCATGCACGATGGCGTTGGCCAGGGCCTGGCAGGTGTTGGGGTTCTTCTGCACGAACTCGGAGTGCGCGTAGAAGCAGGCCGCCGGCATCGGGCCGCCGAACACCTCCTGCGTGCCCTTGAGCGTGCGCGTGTCGCTGATGATCTTGACGTCGCCCTTTTGCTCCAGCATGGTCATCACCGGATCGGTGTTGCTCATGGCGTCGATCTGGCCCGAGCGCAGCGCGGCCAGCGCGCCGGCGGCCGTGCCCACGCCGACGAAGCTCACATCGCTGGCCTTGATGCCGGCGCGCGAGAGCACCAGGTTGGCAACCATGTTGGTCGACGAGCCGGGCGCCGAGACGCCGATCTTCTTGCCCTTGAGGTCGGCCAGGTCCTTGTAGCCGGCCATGGTCTTGGTCGACACGCCCATCGCGATCTGCGGCGCCCGGCCCTGCAGCACGAAGGACCGGATCATCTGGTTCTTGCTCTGCATGTTGATGGTGTGCTCGTAAGCACCGCTGACCACGTCGGCCGAACCGCCCACCAGGGCCTGCAGCGCGCGCGCGCCACCGGCGAAATCGGAGATCTCCACATCCAGGCCCTCGGCCTTGAAGTAGCCCAACTGCTCGGAGATAGTCAGGGGAAGGTAGTAGAAAGCCGCCTTGCCGCCCACGGCGATGGAGACTTTGGTCTTTTCGAGCTTGCCCTGGGCACGCAGCATGGGCGCGGCGACGGCCGCGGCGGCAAAGGCGGCGACCGAGGTGAAAGTGCGGCGTGTGATGGTGTTGTACTGCATGGAAAATCCTCTCTTTTCTGGCTTGGCGGGAGGTTATCCGCAAGCGCAGAGCACCGCATCGGGAACATCCCGTGCGGGTTTTCACGTAAGGTCAAGCGGCAGTCAGCCGCGTTCGGGCACCCTAGCGGTAGCCGATGAACAGGATGCCGATGTTGGCCAGCAGCGCCAGCGACCAGATGGCCGAGCGCACCGTGGGCAGGCCGGCCACGTACATCGCGATGTAGATCACGCGCAGCGTCACGAACAGCACGGCCAGGATGTCCAGCCGGCCCTGCGGCGCATGCAGCTGGTGCGCAATGACCACCGCGCCGATGAAAAACGGCAAGGCCTCGAAGCTGTTGGCCTGGGCTGCGTTGGCACGTGCCACCCAGTCGCCCTGTTTGGCCAGCCAGGCACGCGGGTCGTTGTTGTCGAAACCGCCCTGCTTGCGCGGCTTGCCCATGCCGGTGGATTTGGCCAGCGCCGCGCAGGCGATGGGCAGCAGCGCGGCCAGCAGCACGCACCAGTAGGCGATGGTGAATCTCGTGTAGTCCATCAGGCTCTCCTCGTTTCGCGTCTTTCTGTTTGTATGTTTTACCTGCGGTCGACCATGGCATGGGCGATGGTGCCCAGGTCGACGTACTCCAGCTCGCTGCCGGCCGGCACTCCGCGCGCCAGCCGCGTGACCCGCACGCCGCGTGCCTTCAATGCCTCGCCGATCACATGGGCCGTGGCCTCGCCTTCGGCGGTGAAGTTGGTCGCCAGGATCACCTCTTGCACCGAGCCGTCGGTGGCCCGCTCGAACAACCGGTCCAGGCCGATGTCCTTGGGGCCGATGCCGTCGAGCGGGCTGAGCCTGCCCATCAGCACGAAGTACAGGCCGCGGAAGGCCCCCGTGCGCTCCACCGCGGCCTGGTCGGCCGGTGTCTCGACCACGCACAGCTTGCTCAGGTCGCGCTGCGGGTTGGCGCAGGTGTCGCAGACCTCGTTCTCGGTGAAGGTGTGGCAGCGCACGCAGTGGCGCATGCTGCCAGCCGCCTGCTGCAGGGCCTGGGCCAGCCGCTGCGCGCCCTCGCGGTCGTGCTGCAACAGGTGGTAGGCCATGCGCGAAGCCGACTTCACGCCCACACCAGGCAACCTGCGCAGGGCGTCGATCAGGGCATCGAGGGAATGCGACAAGGTTAAAAAGGAAACTTCATGCCGCCAGGAAGTCCTGGCATGCCCGCCGTGAGCTTGCCCATCTTTTCCTGCGAGGTCTCTTCGGCCTTGCGCACGGCGGCGTTGAAGGCTGCGGCCACCAGGTCTTCCAGCATGTCCTTGTCGTCGGCCAGCAGGCTGGGATCGATCTCGATGCGCTTGACATCGTGCTTGCAGGTCATGGTGACCTTGACCAGGCCGGCGCCGGACTCGCCGCTGACCTCGACGAAGGCGAGTTCGTCCTGCGCCTTCTTCAGGTTGTCCTGCATGGCCTGGGCCTGCTTCATGAGGCCGGCGAGCTGTCCTTTGTTGAACATGGGTATTCCTAGTGATTCAGTGGGTTGGCTTGATGCTTCCAGGCACGATTTTCGCGCCAAAGTCGCGCATCATTTCCTGCACGAAGGGATCGTTCAGGATGATTTCCTCGGCGGCGCGCAGCTTTTTCTCGGCAGCGGCGGCATTGCGGCGCGCCGGGCTGTCGCTGACGGCCCCGACCTCCACGCCCAGCTCGACCTCGTGGCCCGCGGCCTGCAGCGCGTTGCGCAGGCGCTCGCGGCTGGTCGGCTGGTTGAGCGACTCGCGCTCCACGCGCAGCAGCCAGTGACCGGTGTCACGGCCGACCAGCTGCGACTGCAGGGCCAGCTCGCGCACCAGGGCCGTGATGGCCTCGGCGGCGACCAGCTGCTGCACCGTCGCATGCCAGAAGTCGCCCTCGGGCGTGGCCACGAAGCTGGCGGCGGGCGGGCGGGCCGCCTCGCGCGGCGACTCGGCCTGCACCCGCACCGGCACGCCCACCACCTGGTGGCCGTTGGGGCCATCGGCACTGGCCGCACGCGGCACGGGCCGCGCCGCGGCGGGCGCAACCACCGGCAGCACCTGGCCGGGCGGCGCGCTGGCTGCGGGCACAGCCGTGCGGGCCGCCGCTGGCATCTGCAGGGGCGCCACAACAGGCGAGGACACGGGGGCAGGACGGGGCTGGGCCGCAAGCGGCAGCGCAGTCACGGCAGGCGCCGGAGCGGCCGGCCGCGCTTCAATCAGAGTTTTTTTTTCCGGCTGGTCGCCGGGCGCACCGCGTGGCTGATCGCCACCGCTGCGAGCCGGCACACCCGCAGCGTCGGCGGGCTTGAAGGCCAGCAGGCGCAGCAGCACCATGGTCAGGCCGGCGTACTCGTCGGGCGCCAGGCCCAGCTCGGCCCGGCCATGCAGGCACATGCTGTAGAGCAATTGGGTCTCGTCGGCCGGCATCAGCTGGGCCAGGCGCGCCATCTCGGCGACCTCCGCATCGCCGGCGTCGCCCTGCGAGGGCACGGCCTGCAGCACCGCCATGCGCTGCAGCACGGCGGCCATCTCTTCCAGCGTGGACGCCGCACTGATGCCGTTGAGGCGCAGCTCGTCCGAGATCTCGACCACCGACTTGCCGTCGCCACGCGCCAGCACATCGATCAGGCGGAACACGTGGCTGCGGTCGGCGCTGCCCAGCATGCGGCGCACACCCTCTTCGTCGAGCTTGCCGCTGCCGAAGGCGATGGCCTGGTCGGTCAGCGACAGCGCATCGCGCATGGAGCCGCGGGCGGCACGCGAGAGCAGGCGCAAGGCCGGGACTTCGGCCGGGATGGCCTCGGCCTGCAGCACGTGGACCAGGTGCTCCTGCACCGTCTCGGGCGCCATCGGCCGCAGGTTGAACTGCAGGCAACGCGACAGCACGGTGACCGGCACCTTCTGCGGGTCGGTCGTGGCCAGCACGAACTTGAGGTACTCGGGTGGCTCCTCCAGCGTCTTGAGCATGGCGTTGAAGGCGTGGCCGGTGAGCATGTGCACTTCGTCGATCATGAAGACCTTGAAGCGGCCCTGCACCGGCTTGTAGACCGCCTGCTCGAGCAGGCTCTGCACCTCGTCCACACCGCGGTTGGAGGCGGCGTCCAGCTCGGTGTAGTCGACGAAGCGGCCCGAATCGATGTCGGTGCAGGCCTGGCAGACGCCGCAGGGCGTGGCCGTGATGCCGCCCTGGCCGTCTTGGCCCTGGCAGTTGAGCGACTTGGCCAGGATGCGCGAGACCGTGGTCTTGCCCACGCCGCGCGTGCCGGTGAACAGGTAGGCGTGGTGCAGGCGCTGGCTGGTCAGCGCGTTGGTCAGGGCCTGTACCACATGCTCCTGGCCGACCATCTCAGAGAAGGTCTTGGGCCGGTATTTGCGGGCGAGCACGAGGTAGGACATTGGCAGCGATTCTAGATGGCCCCGCATCCCTTCCGGCCATGCGCTGTGCCCTACAATCGCATCTGACGGGCCTCCCCGCATGGTGAAGCGGCCAACCGGGTCAGGTGGGGAACCAAGCAGCCCTAACTGTGGAGCCAGTGCCGGGGGTAAGGCTCGTCAACTTCTTCCTAGAATCCCCAAGTGAATCAACAACTTGGGTGAAATCAAGGGCTTACGCCCACTCTCTGTATCACTTGCCTGTGTCACTTCGATCAACTTCAGACCGAGGAAAAGACATGGCATTGGATGGCCTCTTCAAGCGCAATGGGCGCTGGTCGCTTCGCATCATCATCCCCAAGGACGTCCGTGCGGTTTACGGCAAGGACCAGACGGTCGTAGCTCTCCGGACAGCGGACCGCAAAGCAGCCGTGGTCCGAGGCACCATAGAGCGGGCCCAGTGGCTGGCCGACTTTGAGCAGAAACGGCGGGAGCAAAACCTCACCCTAGTCGAGGCCGTCAGCCCAGAGCTTGGCGAGATGCTCGCCGAGATGGTCCGGGCACAGATACTCGCTACGGATGATGAGCTACGGGAGGATCAGGCGCTTTGGGACGATGTGGCCGCTGCGACAGGCGCTCGGCACTGCCGCTTAATGATTTCCACGAATGACCGCACAGCCCCTCGGGACAGCTTGGGTGGCCTTGATTCGGCTGAGGCTGAGTTGTTGGCGGACTTCAATGCCATCCTTGAAGGCCGTGCCGCAATGGCATTGGCGGGCCGAAACCTGAGTTCGGTTCTGCCGCTTGTTCAGGCACAGGCGAAACGGCTTGGGCTTGCTTTTGTTCCCACTGCCCTCCACCGTCATGACCTGGGCATTGCCCGTGTCGCTGGGCACCGCTGGCGCATCCTCGGTCTCGCTCGAAACTGCTTGCCGAAGAACACCTTCAAGGCGGGCGGAGGAAACGTAGTCGAAAAAATGGCCAACGAACAGGCGTAGCCGAGCATGAGCGCAACCGGATCGCGCAACGCATCTCAGACGCACTGGTCGCAAAGAAGGCACGCGGTCTGCCGGTGGGCAATGTGGCGAACCTGCAGCCACACAACGAGCAGCGCAGCACACGGGCGAAGGAGTTCGCGAGCGGCCTCTCCCTCACACTGAAGGCGTACCAAGCGGCAGGTATGACGCAGCGGGCGATGGTCGAGGCCCTGAACAAGCAGGGCACAAAGACTGCCCGTGGTGGCGAGTGGTCCCTGGTGCAGCTACAGCGGGTCTTGCAGCGCTTGGGCTGAGCGAGCCCCCCCTACCCCCACCCCCCCCCCCCCCCCCCCCGGCCCAACACCGCCGCGCGGGCGGGGCGCGCGGGGCGGGGGGGGGGGGGG
>NZ_CAKZHQ010000030.1 GCF_936925435.1 uncultured Ramlibacter sp.
GAACGGTGATTGTCAGTTTCGTCTGACAGTCGTTGATTCACAAGATGTTGACACTTCCGCTGACCACTTCCCGCGATGCGGCGGCCTTGGACGCTGCATCTTCCCTGTCGCCAGTGCCGCCCCCGGCCCGGGACCGACGCGACACGGCCCCCGGCCCGGCGGGTGACCTGCGGCCGCTGGCCGTGGTCATCGGCAGCGGTTTTGGCGGCCTTGCGGCTGCCATCCGCCTGAGCGTCATGGGCTACCAGGTCAAGGTGTTGGAAAAACTCGATGCGCCTGGCGGCCGGGCTTATGTGCACCGGCAGGACGGCTACACCTTCGACGCCGGCCCCACCATCATTACCGCCCCCTTTCTGCTCGAAGAGCTGTGGGCGCTGTGCGGCAAACGTTTTGCCGACGACGTGACCCTGGTGCCCATGGACCCGTTCTACCGCATCCGTTTCGCCGACGGCAGTTGTTTCGACTACAGCGGCGACGCGGCCCGAATGGAGGCCGAGGTGGCCCGTTTCTCACCCGCGGACGTGGCGGGTTACCGCCAGTTCGTCAAAGACGCCGACCTTTGCCGTGACCTGGGTTTCGCCGGTCTGGGCTCTACGGCCTTCGACCAGCCCATCGACCTGCTCAAGGCCATTCCCTTTTTCGTCAAGATGAAAGCCTGGCGCAGCATCCACAGCCTGGTCGCCAAGTACATGAAAAACGAGAAACTGCGTGTGGTCATGAGCTTTCACCCGTTGCTCATCGGCGGCAATCCTTTTTCGGTGACCTCGGCCTACGCGCTCATCAACTCGCTGGAGCGGACCTGGGGCGTGCACTCGGCCATGGGCGGCACCGGCGCCATCGTGCGTGGCCTCGTCGGATTGCTGCAGGGGCGCGGCGTCCAGCTACGCTGCAACGCGCCGGTTACCCGCATCCGCATCGAGAACGGCCGCGCCTGCGGCGTCGAACTCGACAACGGGGAATTCATCGCGGCCGACATCGTGGTCAGCAATGCCGACACCGCCTGGACCTACAAGCACCTGGTGGCGCGTGAACACCGCCGGCACTGGACGGATGCGCGCATCGAGCGCGGCAAGTATTCCATGGGCCTGTTTGTCTGGTACTTCGGCACCTCACGCCAGTACCCCGAGGTGCCGCACCACATGATGGTGCTGGGCCCGCGCTACAAGGCCCTGCTGACCGACATCTTCAAACGCCACAAGCTGGCGCAGGACTTCAGCCTCTACCTGCACCGCCCGACCGCCACCGACCCGTCGCTGGCGCCGCCCGGCTGCGACACCTTCTACGCCCTGTCGCCCGTGCCGCACCTGGACAGCGGCACCGACTGGGCCAGCTATGCCGAGACCTACCGCGCAGCCATTGCCGAGGTGCTGGCGCGCAGCGTGCTGCCCGGCCTGCAACAGTCCATCGTGACCTCCAAGGTCACCACGCCGCAGGATTTCCACGACCGGCTCTGGTCCTACAAGGGTGCGGGTTTCGGCCTGGAGCCGGTGATGACCCAAAGCGCCTGGTTTCGCCCGCACAACCGCAGCGAAGACGTGCCCGGCCTCTACATGGTGGGCGCGGGCACCCACCCCGGTGCCGGTGTGCCTGGGGTGCTCATGTCGGCCAAGGCGCTGGAATCGGTGATCCCCCATGTCCATGCCTGACAACGTCCTCGGTCCCGACAGCCTGCAGGCCTGCGCCACGATGATGCAGGGCGGCTCCAAGACCTTTTTTGCCGCCAGCCGCCTGCTGCCGCTGCGCATCCGCCAAGCCGCCATTGCGCTCTACGCCTTCTGCCGCGTGGCCGACGATCTGGTGGATGAGGCCGCGCCGGGTGATGCACCCGTGGACGTGCTCAGGGAAAGGCTGGACCTCATCTACGCTGGCACGCCCCGGGATTTTGTCGAAGACCACGCGCTGAGCACCGTGGTGCAGCAGTACCAGTTGCCGCGCCATCTGCTTGATGCGTTGATCGAAGGTTTTGCCTGGGACGCGGAAGACCACCATTACGACAGCCTGGAGGACGTGCAGGCCTATGCGGCCCGTGTGGCCGGCAGCGTGGGCGCCATGATGTGCTGGATCATGGGACCGCAAAGCGTGGACACCCTGGCCCGTGCCTGCGAGCTGGGTGTGGCCATGCAACTGACCAATATCGCCCGCGACGTGGGGGCCGACGCCGCCATCCAGCGCCTCTACCTGCCCCGAGACTGGTTGCGTGAGGCCGGCATCGACCCGCAGGCCTGGCTGCAGCAGCCGGTCTGCACACCGGCCTTGCAAGGTGTGATCACATGCCTGCTTGACGAGGCCGACCGCCTTTACCAACAGGCGCAGACCGGCATCGCCGCGCTGCCGCCCGACTGCCGCGCCGCCATTCTTTCAGCCAGCCTGATCTACGCCGAGATCGGCCACCAGTTGCGCCGTGACGGCTTGGACCCGGTCACGCACCGCACCGTGGTCAGCACCCCGCGCAAGCTCGTGCTGCTGGCCACCGCCTGGGCCCAGGCGCCGTGGATACGAACCCCCTTGGTTGCGCCTACGCCGCTGGCCGCCATCGATTACCTGGTGCGTGACTGCCAGCAGCCGCGCCTCAGCAGTGCACTGGCTGGCGCTTTCTTCCCCAACCGCGCCATGCCGCAAAGGGTGGCGTGGGTCATGGATTTGCTGGAGCGTCGCGAGGACGCACGGCGCCAGCGCGTGCAGCCGATGATGCATACACGGTCGGTTTGAGTCCGCGATGGCGGCTTGGTCCAGTCTGGGCTGGGTGTTCTAGCGCCTGCGAAGTAGCGCCGATCTTTCAGATACCTGATCTGGGCTGCTGCCGGTCTCGTGGACACCGCCCTAAGCTTTTAAAGCTTCCTCAAACTGTATCGGACTTACGTACCCCAGCGTGGAATGCCTGCGCGTAGAGTTGTAGAACCGCTCGATGTAATCAAATACATCGGCTCGCGCTTGTTCTCGGGTTCGATATACCTTCCTGGCCGTGCGCTCCGTCTTGAGCGAACTGAAGAAGCTCTCCATAGCCGAGTTGTCCCAGACCTCGCCAGCACGGCTCATGCTGCAGGTAATGCCTTGCTCCTTGAGCAGTTGCTGGAAGTGCTCGCTGGTGTACTGGCTACCTTGGTCTGAGTGATGCAGCAGCGCTACCGGTTTACCCCGACGCCATACCGCCATCATCAAGGCATCGGCCACCAGTTGCGAGGTCATGCTGTCGTGCATTGACCAACCCACGATTCGCCGTGAGTAAAGGTCCAGCACTGCCGCTGCGTAGAGCCAGCCTTCAGCCGTCCAGATGTAGGTGAAGTCAGCTACCCACTTCTGATTGGGTGCCTCAGCCTGGAATTGGCGGTCCAGAACGTTGTCAGCAATTGCACTGCGCTGGCCTCGGTCTTGTGGGAGTCCACGGCGTCTGGGGCGCGCCCGCAGAGCCTGCTCCCTCATGAGGCGTTCAATGCGATGCAGGCCACAGTGGTACCCTAATGCCAGCACGTCGTGCCACACGCGACGCGCACCATAGGTCCTGTCGCTGCCAATGAAGCTTTGGCGTACCAGTGCGCCCATCGCCTCGTCGCTTCGGCTGCGTAGGCTTCTGGGCCTGCTCAACCATGCGTAAAAGCCGCTGCGCGAGACACCGAGCGTCTCGCATATCAATCCCACCGGCCAAGCCACTCGGTGCTTCGCCACAAAGTCGAATCTCACATCGATTCCCTGGCGAAGTAGGCTGCGGCTTTTTTTAATATGTCCCGCTCCATCTTGAGCTTGGCCACTTCCTTGCGCAGTCTGTCAATCTCGGCTTGTTCGGGCTTCATGACGCCCTTGCCTGGAAAGGCCTGCTGTGGGTCTTGCGTCAGCTCTCGCATCCAACGGCGCAGAACCGTTTCTCCCACATCCAAATCCCTGGCTGCTTGGCTGACGCCAACCCCGCGTTCGGTTACCAGCTTTACAGCTTCAACCTTGAACTCCCGGCTGAATTGCCTTCTCGTTGCCATTTGCTAACTCCTGTTTCATCGACCACCTTAACAAAGTGTCTTTGAAACCGGCAGCAGCCCAATCAGAGAGATGAATTCAAGGATTACCCGCTGCAGAAGGGGCGCTCAACGTTCGAGCTACGCCGCCTGCCTGTGGGTTAGCTTCAGCAAGGGGTTAGGCATCGCTCGCAGTCATACGACGGGAGAGTTGTTGCAAAGCCGCAAGCACACGTTCCCGGTTGCCTGATGCGCGATTGATGAACATCGGGCTTGGGTGTGGCATGGTCATCATCTCAACATCCGGCCGGCAGGCCCGTACGACGTCCTCCGCATATAGCGCCTTCTTGCCTACAAACATGACGACTCTGAGTTCGCGCAGGCCTTCAAGTAGTTCTTGAAGCCATGCGTCGGCCTCGCGCACGTCCTCGCGGTTAGCGGGTCTGATCTTTGTGTCTGATCCGATGTACCAGGGTACAGCATTCCATGTGATGGTACGACTACGATCAACGCCTGCTTCGGCGTTGAGCAGAAAGAAGTTCTTGGCTGTCTCGTCTGGGTTGTTTCGCGAGACAAATCCGCTTGTAACGGCCTTCGGCCCTGGCGCCTCTAGCAGGAACAAGACTTCCGCACTGTCCCCGCCGTCAAGTGGGTCGAAGTCTGGAATCTTGTAGTCTGGTCCCTTCGTCTTTCGCATCCTCTCGACGAGGCGTACCAAGTCAGCGACGTGCGGTTGCGAGAGCATCGCAGTACGAAGTACACGCTCAGACTCGCTTGCGAGTGTCTTGGGGATGTCCATAAGATTTTTTTGCGATGCCTAACGCGATATGGACTGCACAAGTGCGCGATAACATGGGCTGCCGCTCATCACGTTTACTCTCCCGCTTTTGTCAGTGTTTGATTTATAACTTGCATCCCATCATCTTCCAACGACCCTGGCGAAACAACAAACCATACAACCTTGTAATACAGCGGGGTGGTCGCCCCATCTCATCAAGTCGTCGGCATCTGCAGCAGGTGTAGGCCTGTAGCTCTTGGGCACTTCTGCAGGTGATGCCACGGACTTCGATCCGGGCCGCATCACCCCCGCCGCGGCATGCGCCAGGGCAGCATGGCCTGCACGATAGGTGACACCAGGCGCGGTACCGACAGGGTTTCGTGGAAGGCCAGCAAGGACTCACCGGCGTAGCTGAAGTTGAGCAGCGAGCGCTGGTAGAAGGGTGTGTCTTCCAGTTCCTCTTGCAGGTTCACCGGTCCTTCGCTGCGCATGCGCCCGCGGATGCGCCAGCCGGTCGGGCGCAAGGTATGCGCGGGCGCCGCGGGCATGGTTTCCACTTGGCCATCGGGTGTGAACCGCAGCGAGAGCAGGCGCTCGTCCAGGCCCGGCCATTGCATGTCGTAGAAGACCAGGGTGCTGTTGTCGCGCAGGCGTGCGCGTGACCAGTTCCAGGTGTGGAAGGCTCTGTCAATGGGTTCGTCGCCCTCGTTAGAGTCCAGGTAGGCCCGGCCTTGCCAGCGCAGGCCGGGTGCGGGCAGATCGACCTCGACCCGGGACGCGGGGGCCAGCGGGCCCCAGCGGTGGCGCCCGGCGGCGTCCAGTGGGGTGGAGATGTTGAACAATTGTTCGGGCCACAGGCGCACCTCGCCTTCGATGCGCTGGCCCCAGGGCACGGACCGTTCGCGGATGCGGATGCGCAGGCAGCTGCCATCCCAGGTCAAGGCACTGGGGCCAATGGTGAACTGCCGGCCGTCGCGTGCACAGTGGGCACCGCCGCGTTCGGTCATGGCCCAGCGGCTGGCACCACGGCTGTAGAGGGCCACGTTGAGCGCGCAATGGTTGTCCGGATCGGCCGGGCCATGGCGCCGCGCCCATGCGTAGTAGGGCGAGAAGACGCTGCCGACGAAAGCGATGAGGGTCAGGCCGTGCTGTCCATCGTCGCTGAGGGCGTCGACATACCACCAGAGATAACCGTCCGGGGGGACACGCTGGTCGAAGCGAGGTTCGCCAGCAGGGCCTCGGCCGCCAGCCGGCCCGACATCGCCGCCATCGGCACGCCCGGCCCCGGGTGCACACTGCCCCCGGCCAGGTACAGGCCTCGCACCGGGGTCAGCGCGCCCGGGCGCGAGAAGAGGGCGGTCCAGCCGTGGGTCGCCTGGCCGTACAGCGCGCCGCCCGTCGCCGGAAAGCGGCGATGGAATTCCCAGGGGGTGGTCCGCACGCAGTTCTGCGCTGTAATCTCCAGCTTCAGGCCGAGCTGCCGCAGAAGTTGAAAACTGTTGGATTCGCATAAGGCCAGCCCCTTTTCATCGAGTGTGCTGTTGTCCCCGAGGGCGGGGGCATTGACCAGACAGAAGAGACGCTCCGCGGCGCCCGTGGCCACGTCGCCCGGACGGTCCTGGGCGCAGACGTAGACGCTGGGCTGCTGGGGCAGCCGGCGCTTTGCAAACAGGTCGTCGAACTCGCGCGCGTAGTCGTCGCAGAAGAAGATGTTGTGGCGGTCCAGCGCCAGCCCGGTGGCGGGTGCGTGGATGGACCAGGTCAGGGCCGAGAGCGAGCGTGGTGGCGCAGACCGGGGCACGGCGTGGCGTATGTCATCGGACAGCAGACCGGCACGCAGGGCGGCCACGTCGCCGTTGAAGACCACGGCGTCGGCCGGCAGGTGTTCACCGGTGTCCAGTAGCACGCCGGTGACCCGCCCCTGCTGCTGCATGATGCGCGTGCAGCGCGTGTGGTAGCGCAGACGTGCGCCGCGCGCCTGCGCCAGTCGCACCAGCATGGCCGACAAGGCCGTCATGCCGCCGCGCACCGACCACACGCCGTTCATCTCGACCTGGGCAATCAGCATCAGCGTAGCGGGCGCCTGCCAGGGCGAGGAGCCGCAGTAGGTGGCGTAGCGTGCGAACAATTGCCGCAAGCGCGGATCGCTGAACTGGTGTTGCATGCGGTGCCAGAGGCTGCGCAGGGGCCCCAGCCGCGTCAGCACGCCCAGGCCCTGCGGGCCGAGGCGCGCCATCAGCGGCAGGAGTTGGGGCCGGGCCGAACGGATGACTGGGCCTTCCAGCGTCTCGTAGACCTGGCGTGCCGTGGCGCAGAACTGGCGAAAGCGCAGCGCCTCGTCGGGCCCGGCCCAGTCGGCGATGGCGGCTTCGCTGCGTTGCGGGTCGGCATGCAGATCCAGCGTACTGCCGTCGGGCCAGAAGTGCCGTGCCAGGATGTTCAGTGGCGCGATGCTCAGCTCAGTGTCCAGATCGGTGCCCACTTCGCGCAGCAGTTCGTCGAAGACCCAGCGCATGGTGAACACCGTGGGCCCGCTGTCGATCAGTGCGCCGGCAACTTCCTGTGCGTGGACCTTGCCGCCGGGCTGGTCGGAGGACTCGATCACCGTGACCTCGCAGCCTTGGTGCGCCAGCCGTAAGGCGCAGGCCAGCCCGCCCATGCCAGCGCCGATGATGACCACGTGGGGCTCAGGCATACGCGGTCTCCGGCTCCAGCCCCAGTGCATTGCCAAAGTCCTGTCCCTGCCAGTGTCCGCTCATCTGCAGCACGTCCATGTGGACAAACAGGGACTCCGAGAAAAAGCCGTGGCGGTGGGCGGCCGCCGCGGCCACCTGATGCGCACCGCGGGTGGCGTAGTCGCGCATGGCCTGCGCGTCTTGCCACAGGCTGAAGGTGCACTGGCGTACCAGCGGTGCCTCGCCCAGGCCCATGGCCAGCAGGCAACCCGGTGCTTTTTGGAGCTCGGCCTGGGCCGCTGGCGCATGGCGCCAGAAAGCCATGGCCTGCGAGGGCACGATGCTGGCCCGGGTCAGGATGGCCAGGGGGCGGGCCGGCGCGGCTGGATCGCGCTCAGCGTCCACGCCGTTGCTGGCGTGGGTGAGCGGCCAGGTCTGTTGATCCCAACTGCCACGGCTGGCGGTCACCGCCAGCACACCCAGCCAGGACGTTTGCGCACGCTTGCGCAGCGCGCTGACCTGTTTGCCGTGCAGGAAATCCAGCGCCAGGTCGAACCGGCTGAAGCGGCAGATCAGACCCTGGTGGGTGGCGCTGGGGCGCAAGGTGAAACCACCGCCGTGGCCGCTGCCCATGACCTTGGCGAACAGCAGACCGGGCACGTCCTTGAAGCTGGCGGGGCCGGCGGCCAGACGCATCCATCCCCAGGCTTGGTGTCGGCGCAGGTAGTCCAGCAGGATGATCACCACCACACCGGGCAGGCCGTCGGCAGAGGAGGTGGCAGCGCTCATGGTGGCGTGTCCGCTTGCGGCTGGGCGCGCCCAGCCTGGCAGCAGGACCGCAGTCTTGTGCCTCGGTTTTCAGGAAAGGCATGGGGCTGCGCCAGGAGCATGATCATGGCGCGCCCTGGAGGTCATGGCTGGACGTTCACTGCTGCTTCGGGACGTTGCTGGCCAGCACCTTGGCCAGTCCGCCAAGCTCTGTGAAATCCTGGGCCATGGGCGCGCCGTTGAGCGGTTTGTAAGCCCCCTGGTGGCAGGTGGCGCAGTTGAGCTTGGCGACGTCGCCCATGGCGCCTTTGCGGTGCGCCGGGAAGGCCTCGACCAGAGTCTCCATGTAGTTCACGTTCAGGTCGCGTGCCATGCGGATGCCATGCCAGGCGGTCAGGCGCTGCGGTGGATTGCCCTTCCAGCTCGAGAAGGACTGCGTCGTGTGGCAGTAGGTGCAGTTGACCCCCAGTGAGGTGGAGATGTGGGTCATCAGGCTGTAGGTTGCTTCGGCCTGTTTGATCGACTGCCGGTTGCCCGAGGGCAAGGCGGTGGTGCCATTCACGCGGATCGGCTCATTGCCCAGCAGGAAGGGTGTGAAGGGATCAACGGGCAGTGAGGCCAGGCCCACGGTCTTGGATGGCTCGTTCTGGCCCGCCTTGTCACCGATGAAGTTCGCACCGTAGGGCGGAGGGTTGAGTTTGGTCCAGATGTCGCTGGGTACGTTCTGTCCGCGGTGGCAGGTGTAGCAGGTGACGCCCGTGCTGCCCACGTGCTGCTGCCAGTCCTTGTTGATGTGCTGCGTCATCTCGATCATCTTGCGACTGACCTGCTTGGTGTACTTGCTCTCGTCCGCAAAGTTGGCCGGGTTGTGACAGTGCACGCAACCTTCCTTGGGCGCGACCCAGGTGGTCATGGCCGTCATCACGCGGGTGAACTGCCCGACGCTCAAGTCGCCCAGCACCTTGACGTTCTGGAACACCGCGGAAGCCTTGGGGCCTCCGTCATCGGCCGGCGGCAAGGCCACGGGCACGATGTTCTTGTCGGCGTTGAGTTCGACCGTGCGGGGGTTGTAGATCTGCACCATGCCGGTCCCGCGGTAGCCATGCTGGACCGATTCCATGGGCGGGCGCTCGCAGGCGGCCAGCAGGGTGACCGTGAGGACAACCCCCACGCTTTTGAGCACAGAGGCCAGGGCTGGATGCAGCCGACGGACGTTGCTGTGGCTGAGCTTCATGGCTTGACTCCTGTGCTGAGGGTCGGGTCCGCAATGAGCGGGAAGACGTCCGGATAGGGGGGGGCTACGCCATGTTTGATGGCCCAGAGGTACCAGTTGTCGACGACGGTGCCGGTGAGCAGGATGCCGATGCCTCCGACCAGCGGGCACAGCACCGCGAACCACCAGGCCCAGCGGTGGATGGATTCCATGGTGGCGTTGAAGCCCTTGGTCCAGCGCCAGAACAGGGCGGCGCGCTCCGATGCCGTGCCGCGGTCGGTGATCTGCTCGATTTCCCGCTCGCCACCGAATCGGGTCACCGCCAGGATCGTGGCGCCGTGCATGGCAAACAGCAGGGCCGAACCGTAGAGGAAGGCGATCGACAGCGCATGGAAGGGGTTGTAGAAGAGGTTGCCATAGCGCAGTGAGAACGCCGCTGTCCAGTCCAGATGCGGGAAGATGCCGAAAGGCACGGCCTCGCCCCAAGAGCCCATGAGCACGGGGCGGAAGAAACCCAGCACCAGGAAGAGCCAGATGGCGGCGGCGAAGGCCCAGGCGATGTGCGTGCCCATGCCCAGTTCACGGGCACGGCGGTAGGTGCGAGCCCACCACAGCAGCAGCGACAGGGTGAGGAAGCCGCCGGCAATCAGCCACCAGCCGCCCTGGTTCAGTGGCGGCAGTTGCAGTCCGTAACTGGGCGGCGGGGGCTCGAGGGCCAGCCAGAAGAGTTGGCGTACGAACTGGATCGGGTCCCAGCCGACCGAGGCCAGCATGTTGAAGCCGATGGTGACGAAGGCGATCAGCCCGCACACCAGCGAGGCCAGGCCGAGTCCCCCCAGATAGATGGGCCCCAGTTGGGCGTTGCCGAGCTTGCCCAGCCAGTAGCTGACCAGAGGCTCGCCAAGCCGTGGGTCGTTGCCGCGTCCGAGTGCGACGCCGTGGTGCAACGGGCCCGTGGCCTGCACGGTTGTGAAGAGGTTTTGGTATTGCGCCATGGTGTGCTCCCTTACTTGGTGACGGGCCATTGGGACCAGATCGGCAAGTTCAGCCACCAGCTCCACCATTCAGGCCAGCCACGGCTCCAGAAAGGACCGCTGAGCACGATGCACAGCGCGCTGAAGAGCACGGCGGCCAGCGCCAGGAACAGGCCCAGGCGGTGGATGCCCAGCGAGCCGACCGAATAGCCGATGGCGTCGCGGAAGAAGGTGTCTTCGTGTTCCGGCGCCTTGACCACCAGGCCCTTCTGCGGGTTCGTCGACGACAGGATCAGCGAGCCGTGCAGCGACAGCGCGAAGGTCGTCGTGAAGAAGAAGGTGATGGCCAGCATGTGCGCCGGGTTGTAGTGGAAGTGCAGGTACTGGTAGCCGGTGTTGGACACCCAGTCCAGGTGGCTCATGATCCCGTAGGGGAAGCCATGGCCCCAGGCGCCCATCAGCAGCGGGCGCACCACCACCAGAGTGAAGTACGCCAGGATGGCGAAGCCGAAGGCCACCGGCACGTGGAAGCCCATGCCCAGCTTGCGGCAGATTTCCACCTCGCGCATGGCCCACGACCCAAAGGCGCCGAGCGCACACACGGTGATGAGCTGCCACAAACCGCCTTCCATCAGCGGCGCCATGCGCAGGCCGTAGGAAAGGTCAGGTGGCGCGATGC
>NZ_CAKZHQ010000031.1 GCF_936925435.1 uncultured Ramlibacter sp.
CATGGGGTTGGCCTCGTACATCAGGCGCAGCTTGCCGGGCTTGTCCGGCTCGCGTTTGTCCCAGGGGTACATGAAGACGCCGCCGCGGGTCAGGATGCGGTGCACGTCGGCCACCATGGAGGCGATCCAGCGCATGTTGAAGTCCTTGCCGCGTGGGCCTTCCTTGCCGGCCAGGCATTCGTCGATGTAGCGGCGCACCGGTTCGTCCCAGTGGCGCATATTGCTCATGTTGATGGCGAATTCCTTGGTGTCCGGCGGGATCTGCACGTTCTCCTGCGTCAGGATGAACGAGCCCTGCTCGCGGTCCAGCGTGAACATGGCCACGCCGTCGCCCACAGTCAGCACCAGGGTGGTCTGCGGGCCGTAGACGCAATAGCCGGCGGCCACCTGGCAGTGGCCAGGCTGCAGGAAGTCCTTTTCTTCCACGCCGGCGTCGCCGGCGGGTTTTTTCAGCACGCTGAAGATGGTGCCGATGCTGACGTTGACGTCGATGTTGGAGGAGCCGTCCAGCGGATCGAACAGCAGCAGGTACTCGCCCTGGGGATAGCGGTTGGGCACCACGTAGATGCCTTCCATCTCCTCGCTGGCCATGGCCGCCAGGTGGCCGCCCCATTCGTTGGCTTCGATCAGCACCTCGTTGGCGATGATGTCCAGCTTCTTTTGCATCTCGCCCTGGACGTTCTCGCTTTCGGCCGAGCCCAGCACGCCGCCCAGCGCGCCCTTGTTGACGGCCTGGCTGACGCTCTTGCAGGCGCGCGCCACCACCTCGATCAGCAGGCGCAGCTGGGCCGGGATATGGCCGTCGACGCGTTGTTGCTCGACGAGGTAACGGGTGAGGGAAATTTTGGAGGACATGGGGTTCTTTCTCAATCGGCCAGCGCGCGGGAGACCACCTCGCGCACGTCGTTGCTCAGGTCGGGCCGCGCCGCGACCCGGGTGATGGCTTCGCGCGCCGCCGTGCGGCAGGGCTCGACCAGCTTGCTCCAGCGGTCCAGGGCACGTGCCAGGCGGGCGGCGACCTGCGGGTTGATGGCGTCCAGCTCGATGACGCGCTCGCTCCAGAAGACGTAGCCAGCGGCGTCGGGACGGTGGAAGGCCCCGGGGTTGGCGCTGCAGTAGCTGAAGATCACGCTGCGGGCGCGGTTGGGGTTGCGGATGTTGAAGTCAGCGTGCTGCAGCAACTGCTTGACGGCGGGCAGCACGTTGCCGCCGCGGTCGGTCGCGCCGGCCTGCAGGGCGAACCACTTGTCCAGCACCAGAGGCTCGTCCTTGAACAGCGCGTGGAAGCGCTGCAGGGCCTGGGCGGCCAGTGCGTGGCCGCTGCTGACCAGGGCTGCCAGCGCATTGAAGCGGTCGGTCATGTTGGACGCGTCCTTGAAGCGCTGGTAGGCCTTGCCGGGCCAGAGCGTGTCGCCACTGTGGCGGGCCGCCAGGCACAGGTGGGTCAGCGCCTGGCCAGCCAGCGCGCGCCGGCCCGACGACAGGGCGTCGGGGCTGTAGGCGCCGCTGTCGCGGTGGTTCTCGTAAGCCCATTCCCAGTCTGCAAACAGGCGCTGGGCCAGCTGCTCGCGCATGGCTTCGCGCACCGCGTGGATGCGCTGCGGGTCCACCGTGGCCAACTGCTCGCCGATGTAGGTCTCGGCCGGCAGCGTCAGCACCAGTTCCTTGAAAGCCGCGTCCAGCTCGGGGCTGCGCAGGATGGCGCGCATCGCCTCCACGTAGGGCTCGTCCAGCGTGATGGCGGCGGCGCTGTCCTGTGCGATGAAGCCCAGTGCGCGGTTCATCGCCAGGCGCTGGCCGGCTTCCCAGCGGTTGAAAGGATCGCTGTCATGGGCCAGCAGGGTCAGCAGCTGGGCGTCGCTGTAGTCGCAGTCCAGGATGACCGGTGCGCTGAAGCCGCGCAGGATGGAGGGCACGGGTTGGGCTGCCAGACCGCGGAAGACCAGGGTCTGGCTGGACTCGGTCAGCACATGCAACTCATCGCTCAGCGGTCGCCCATCGGCTGCCAGCAGGCCCAGGCCGACCGGGATGACGAAGGGCAGCTTGGCCGCCTGGCCGGGCGTGGGCGCACAGCTTTGCGACAGGGTCAGCTCGTAGGTGCCTGCGTCTGCATCCCAGCGCGAGCTGGCCTTGACACGCGGCGTGCCGGCCTGGCTGTACCAGCGCCTGAACTGGTCCAGCAGCGGGGCCAGCCGCGAATCCGGGTTGGCATCGGCAATCGCCTGGGCGAAGTCGTCGCAGGTGACGGCGTGGCCGTCGTGGCGTTCGAAGTACAGCTTCATGCCCTTGGCGAAGCCTTCCCTGCCCACCAGGGTCTGCATCATGCGCACCACCTCGGCGCCCTTTTCGTAGACCGTGACGGTGTAGAAGTTGTTGATCTCCAGGTACTGGTCGGGCCGCACCGGGTGCGCCATCGGGCCGGCATCTTCCGGGAACTGGGCGGTGCGCAGCACGCGCACGTCCTCGATGCGCTTGACGGCTCTGGCCGAGGCTTCGCCCGCCAGGTCCTGGCTGAACTCCTGGTCGCGGAACACCGTCAGGCCTTCCTTGAGCGAGAGCTGGAACCAGTCGCGGCAGGTGACGCGGTTGCCGGTCCAGTTGTGGAAGTACTCGTGGCCGACCACGCTCTCGATGTTGGAGAAGTCGGTGTCGGTGGCCGTCGCCTGGCTGGCCAGCACGTACTTGGTGTTGAAGATGTTCAGGCCCTTGTTCTCCATCGCGCCCATGTTGAAGTCGCTGGTGGCGACGATCATGAAGCGCTCCAGGTCCAGGGTCAGGCCAAAGCGCGCCTCGTCCCAGGCCACCGAGGCCATCAGCGAGTTCATGGCGTGCTCGGTCTTGTCCAGGTCGCCCGGGCGCACATAGACCTGCAGCAGGTGCTCGTTGCCAGCGCGCGAGGTGATGCGCTGCTCGCGCGCCACCAGAGAGCCCGCCACCAGGGCGAACAGGTAGCTGGGCTTGCGGTGCGGGTCGACCCAGCGGGCGAAATGGCGGCCATCCTCCAGATCGCCATGCTCCACCAGGTTGCCGTTGGACAGCAGCACCGGGTACCTGGCCTTGTCGGCACGCAGCGTCACGGTGTAGCTGGCCATCACGTCCGGCCGGTCCAGGAAGTAGGTGATGCGGCGGAAGCCCTCGGCCTCGCACTGGGTGAAGAACGAGTCGTTGCTCACGTACAGGCCCATGAGCTTGCTGTTCTTGGCCGGCGCGCAGGTGGTGAAGATCTCCAGCTCGAAAGGCTCGGTGCCCTCGGGCAGGTTCTCCAGCACCAGTTGGCTGTCTTCCATCTTGAACGAGGTGCCCTGGCCGTTGACCATCACCCGCGCCAGGTTCAGTTCCTCGCCATCGAGCTTGAGCGCCTGGGCCGGCACGTCCGGGTTGCGGCGCAACTTCATGCGGTTGAGAACCCGCGTCTTGGCCGGATCCAGGTCGAAGACGAGTTCGACGGTGTCGATCCAGTAGGCCGGCGCCGTGTAGTCGGCGCGGTGGATCACGGTGGTCTGTCCTTCACGCAACATGCAGGCTCTCCAGGAAAGGGGTGTTCATGAGTTCATGGTAGTCGCGCACCTGCGCCACCACATGGGGGCCGGCCAGTTCGGCGGCGCTGTGGCTGGTGCAGACGGCGACGGCTCGCATGCCGGCGCGCCGCGCCGCCTCGATGCCCAGCGGCGCGTCCTCGAAGACGATGCATTGCCCTGCCTGGGCGCCCAGGCGCCGGGCGGCCTCCAGGAAGATCGCCGGCTCGGGCTTGCCGGGCAGGCCCTCGTCGCCGCCGACCACGGCCTGCGGCTGCGGCGCCATCTGCAAGTGCGAAAAGGCAAAGGCGATGTTGTGGCGGTCGCCGGCCGTGCCCACGCCCAGCTTGAGGCCGCGCTGCAGGGCGCGGCCGGCAAAGGCTTTGAAGCCACCGACCTCGGCGAACACCGGGGTGAACAGCTCGCGGTAGATGGCTTCCTTTTCGCCCACCAGGCGCAGGCTCTCGGCCTCGTCCAGCTCGCGCTGGAACAGCTCGCGCATGCACTCGGTGCCGGTGCGGCCGGTGGTGCGCCGCAGAAGATCGGCCACGTCGATCGCTATGCCATGGCGGCGGCTGAACTCCATCCAGCTCCTGGCGTGCCAGGGCATGGAGTCGATCATGGTGCCGTCCATGTCGAAGATCAACGCCCGAACTGGAGCCCCCACGCTCGGCACTGCGTGTACCTCGCTGCCCCCCGAGGGGGCCTTCGAATCTAGGGGCGGCCCGTCGATTCTCATCATCTTCTTCAGACGCCCTGCTTCAGGCTGGCTTCGATGAAGGCGTCGAGGTCGCCGTCCAGCACCTTCTGGGTGGCGGAGATTTCCACGCCGGTGCGCAGGTCCTTGATGCGGCTGTTGTCCAGCACGTAGCTGCGGATCTGGTGGCCCCAGCCCACGTCGGTCTTGGTGTCCTCGAGCTTTTGCTGTTCTTCCTGGCGCTTGCGCATCTCATGGTCGTACAGGCGCGAGCGCAGGCGCTTCCAGGCGACGTCACGGTTGCTGTGCTGGCTGCGGCCATCCTGGCACTGCACGACGATGTTGGTCGGCAGGTGGGTCAGGCGCACGGCCGAATCGGTCTTGTTGATGTGCTGGCCACCAGCGCCCGAGGCGCGGTAGGTGTCCACGCGCACGTCGGCCGGATTGATGTTGATCTCGATCGAGTCGTCGATCTCCGGGTAGACGAAGACGCTGGCAAAGCTGGTGTGGCGCCCGCCCGAGGAGTCGAACGGCGACTTGCGCACCAGCCGGTGCACACCTGTTTCAGTGCGCAGCAGGCCGAAGGCGTATTCGCCTTCGATCTTGATGGTGGCGCTCTTGATGCCGGCCGTGTCGCCTGGCGACTCGTCCTCGACCTGGGTGCTGAAGCCCTTGCGTTCGGCGTACTTCAGGTACTGGCGCAGCAGCATGCTGGCCCAGTCGCAGGCCTCGGTGCCGCCGGCGCCGGCCTGGATGTCCAGGAAGGCGTTGAGCGGGTCGGCCGGGTTGTTGAACATGCGGCGGAACTCCAGCTGCTCCACATCGGGCTGCAGCTTGGCGACTTCGGCCTCGATGGTCTGCAGGCCCGCCTCGTCGCCTTCTTCCTTGCTCATCTCATAGAGCTCGATGTTGTCCGACAGCTCGCGGGTGAGCTTGAGCAGGGTCTCGACGACGCCGTCCAGCTGCTTTTTTTCCTTGCCCAGCTCCTGGGCCCGCTTGGGGTCGTTCCAGACCTGGGGGTCCTCCAGCGAGGCGTTGACCGTCCTCAGGCGCTCGGATTTGGCATCGAAGTCAAAGATACCCCCGGAGCTCTTGGGTCCGCAGGGACAGGTCCGTCAGTTGCGTGCCGATGAGGTTGATGCGTTCTGCTTCCATGGTGTGCTCCCGAGTTAACCCGGGATTTTCTCATGCCCGCGCCGCGGGCCTGGCGTCCAGGGGCAGATGGACGCTGAAGGCCGAGCCCTGGCCCGGTACGCTGCTGACTCCGATCGTGCCGCCGTGGGCCTGGACGATCTGGCGCGTGATGTACAGGCCCAGGCCCAGGCCGGGCGCGGACTGCTTGTCCACGGCGCGCTCGAACTGGCCGAAGATGCGGTCCTGGTCCTCGCGCGCTATGCCGATGCCCTGGTCGCGCACCGTCACCAGGGCCTGGCCCGGCAGGGCCTGCACCTGCACCTGCACCGGCTTGCCGCCGCCGTAGCGCACGGCGTTGGTCAGCAGGTTGGCCACCACCTGCTCGATGCGGAACTCGTCCCACACGCCGGGCAGCGAGGCCGGGCTGTCCAGCGTGACCGGGCTGCCGGCCGCCGCGGCCTGGCCCGCATGGCTGTCCACCACGCGGCGCACCAGCACGGCCAGGTCGGCCGGCTCCGGGGTGATGGCCAGCGTGCCCTGGCGCAGGCGCGAGACGTCCAGCATGTCGTCGATCAGGCGCAGGATGTTGCGGATCTGCTGTTCGTCGCGCTCCACCATGGCCTGCATTTTCTCGGGGCTCAGGGGGGCGCCGGCGGCGATGCGGCGGCGCAGCTGGGCCTGCAGGTACAGGGTGTTCAGGGGCGTGCGCAGTTCGTGCGACACCATGGACATGAATTCATCGCGCATCTGGACCGCGCGCTTGAGTTCCTGCTCGGCCTGCTGCAGCAGTTGGCGCTGGCGGTACATCTGGACGAAGGCGCTGACCTTGCTGCGCACCGCGTGCGCGTCCAGCGGTTTGTAGAGGAAGTCGACCGCGCCGCTCTCGTAGCCGGCGAAGGCGTAGTTCAGCTCCTTGGCGGCGGCGCTGACGAAGACGATGGGGATGCCGCGGGTCTTGTCGGTGCCGCGCATCAGCTCGGCCAGCTCCAGCCCGCTCATGCCCGGCATCTGCACGTCCAGGATGGCCAGGGCGAACTCCTGTTCCAGCATCAGCGTCAGGGCCTCCTCGCCGGAGCAGGCCTGGTAGATGACGCGGTCGTCCTTGCGGATCAGCGCTTCCAGGGCGAGCAGGTTTTCGCGCAGGTCGTCGACGATCAGGATGTTGGCAGGGGTGGGCATGGGTGCGGATTATCGTTCAGGCGCCTGGCGCCGTTTGGATCATTGAATAGGGTTCTAACCCCCGAAAAATGGACATGTCTTGCTATTGAAGTTGTAGCGGAACAAGGCTGGACAACAGCTCGCGGATGGCCTGCAGCGGCAGCACGAAGTCGGGCGTGCGCGCGGCGATGGCGGCCAGCGGCATGTCGGGGCTGGAGGCTTGCAGCGGGTCCTGCACCACGGTCAGGCCGCCGCTGCTGCCGGCGTGGGCCAGGCCGGCAGCGCCGTCCTGGTTGGCGCCGGTCAGCAGCACGGCCACCAGGCCCGGGCCCAGGGCGTCGGCAGCCGAATCGAACAGCACGTCGATGGAAGGGCGGCTGAAGTGCACGGGGGCATCGCAGCTGAGCGCGAAGCTGCGGTCCTTTTCCAGCAGCAGGTGGTAGCCCGGTGGCGCGAAGTAGACAGTGCCGGGCGCCAGGGACTCCTTGTCGGCGGCCTGGCGCACTGCCAGCCGCATGCGGCTGGCGAAGACCTCGGCCAGCACGCTGTCGCGGTCCTGCGCCTGGTGCAGCACCACCACCACCGGCAGCGGGTAGTCTTGCGGCAGGCCGGGCAACAGCGCCAGCAGGGCCTCGACCCCGCCGGCCGAGGCGCCGATGGCCACGGCCGCTGCGTCGCGGCGAAAGCCCGCGGGGAGCGTGTGTTGGGCTGCGGCCTGCTTCATAGCTTGCGGAAGATCCGGTCGGGCCTGGACACAGGCTCGAAGCGGTGGGCCCAGGCCGAGAAATCCAGGCTTTCCTTGGCGCCCAGGCCCAGGAAGCCGCGGTGGCTGAGCGATTCATGGAACAGTCCGAGCGCGCGGTCCTGCAGCGTCTTGTTGAAATAGATCATCACGTTGCGGCAGGAGATCAGCTGGGTCTCGGAGAACACGCTGTCGGTCGACAGGCTGTGGTCGGCGAAGGTCACGTTGGCTGCCAGCGAGCGGTCGAACAGGGCGCCGTCGTAGGCCGCGGTGTAGTAGTCCGAGAAACTGGCCTGGCCGCCGGCCTTGTGGTAGTTGGCCGTGTAGGCCTGCATGCGATCCAGTGCGAAGATGCCCTGGCGGGCCTTGTCCAGCGAGGCCGGGTTGATGTCGGTGGCGTAGATCAGCGAGCGCGCCAGCAGGCCTTCCTCGCGCAGCAGGATGGCCAGCGAGTAGACCTCCTCGCCCGTGCTGCAACCGGCGATCCAGACCTTGAAGCTCGGATACGTGCGCAGCACCGGCACCACGTGGTGGCGCAGCGCCAGGAAGTAGGCCGGGTCGCGGAACATGTCGCTCACCGGCACGGTGAGGAACTGCATCAGCCGGGCGAAGGCCAGCGGGTCGCGCAGGATGCGCTCCTGCATGGCCGAGATGGTCGGGTAGTCCAGCTGCTGCTGGGCGTGCAGCACCCGGCGCTTGAGCGAGGCCGGCGAGTAGTTGCGAAAGTCCTGGCTGTAGCGCAGGTAGATCGCCTCGACCAGCAGCCGCAGCTCGATCTCGGTCGCGTTGCCGTGCGGCATGGTGCTCACCCGTTCTTGAGTTTGGGCATCCACACGCGGATCAGCGAGAACAGGCGCTCCAGCTCGATCGGCTTGGCCAGGTAGTCGTTGCAGCCGGCCTGCAGGCAGCGCTCCTGGTCGTCCTTCATGGCCTGCGCCGTCACGGCGATGACCGGCAGCCTGGCCCAGGCCGGGTTTCTGCGGATCTCGCGGGTGGCGCTGTAGCCGTCCATCTCCGGCATCATCATGTCCATCAGCACCAGGTCGACGCCTTGCGTCTCGCGCAGGCGCTCCAGCGCCTCGATGCCGTTGCGGGCGATCTCCACCACCGCGCCTTTTTGTTCCAGTGCCGCCGTCAGCGCGAAGATGTTGCGCACGTCGTCGTCCACCAGCAAGATCGTGCGGCCCTCGAACACCTTGTCGCGGTGCCGCGCCACCTTGAGCATGCGCTGGCGCTCCAGCGACAGGCCGCTCTCCACCTTGTGCAGGAACAGCGTCACCTCGTCGAGCAGGCGCTCGGGCGAGCGAGCGCCCTTGATGATGATGGAGCGCGAGTACCTTTGCAGTTCGGTCTCCTCGGCGCGGCTGAGGTCGCGGCCGGTGTAGACCACCACAGGCGGGAACGAGCGGATGTCCTCGGCCGACATGCGCCGCAGCAGCTCGTTGCCTGTCATGTCGGGCAGCTTCAGGTCGATGACCATGCAGTCGAAGACCGCGCCGTGCAGCAGGTCCAGCGCTTCCTTGCCGGTTTCCACCGCGATGATCTCGATGTCGTCGTCGCCGATCAGTGCGGCGATGCTCTCGCGCTGGCGCGCGTCGTCCTCGACCACCAGCACGCGCTTGACCTTCTGCGACAGCTTGCCTTCCAGCCGCTGGAATACTTGGTGCAGTTGCTCGCGGGTGGTCGGCTTGATGGCGTAGCCGACCGCACCCATCTGCATGGCCGGCTCCGACAGGTCTTCCGCCGAAATCACATGGACCGGGATATGGCGCGTGGCGGGCTGTTCCTTGAGCAGCTGCAGCAGGGCCAGGCCGGACTCATCGGGCAGGCGCATGTCCAGCAAGATGGCGTCGGGCGCCATGCTCTCGGCCATGCTGATGGCCTCGTCGGCATGGTCAGTCACCAGGCAGGCATAACCGAGCTCATGGGCCAGGTCGAACAGGATGCGAGCGAACTCGGGCTCGTCTTCCACCACCAGCACGCGGCGCTGCCTGGGCGCCAGTTGCGCGCCCCGGTCGTCGTCGAATGCCGTGGAGCGCGGGCGTTTGACGGGCGCGGCCGGCACGGGTGTTGGCGCGGCCACCGGCGGCGCCATGCTCGATGGCGCCGTGGCCAGCGTTGCCTGGTACTGCAGCGGCAGCACCAGGGTGAAGCTGCTGCCCTGGCCGGGCGTGCTGGCCACCTCGATGCTGCCGCCCAGCAGGCCGGCCAGGTCGCGCGAGATCGACAGGCCCAGGCCGGTGCCGCCGTGGCGCCGGCTGGCCGTGCCGTCGGCCTGGCGGAAGGCTTCGAAGATGAGGCCCTGCTGGTCCGGCGCGATGCCGATGCCCGAGTCCCTGACCTCGAAGGCGATGGCGGCGTCGCCGCGCCGCGTGACCGCCACGGACACGCCGCCCCGGTCGGTGAACTTCAGCGCGTTGGACAGCAGGTTCTTGAGCACCTGTTCAGCGCGCTGCCTGTCGGTGAGCAGGGTGGCCGGCAGGTCGGGCGCCAGCAGCAGCTCGAACTTCAGGCTCTTGCCGGCGGCCAGCGGCTCGAAGGTGCGCTGCAGCGTGTCCGCCAGCGACGCCACGCTCATCGTCTCGGGCCGGATCTCCAGCTTGCCGGCCTCCACCTTGGCGATGTCCAGGATGTCGTTGATCAGGTTGAGCAGGTCGTTGCCGGCCGAATAGATCGACTCGGAGAACTTCACCTGTTCGGCCGACAGGTTGCCTTGCGGGTTGTCGGCCAGCAGCCTGGCCAGAATCAGTGAGCTGTTGAGCGGCGTGCGCAGCTCGTGCGACATGTTGGCCAGGAACTCCGACTTGTAGCGGCTGGCGCGCTGCAGTTCGGCGGCGCGCTGCTCGAGCTCGCCCTGGATGGTCTTGAGCGCGTCATTGCGCTCGTCCAGCGCGTCGCGCTGCTCGGACAGCTGGGCGTTGGTCTGCTCCAGTTCGGCCTGCTGGGTTTCCAGGTGGGCCTGCGACTCCTTCAAGGCGCGCGACTGCTCCTCCAGCTCCTCGTTGGCGGTGCGCAGCTCCTCCTGCTGGACTTGCAGTTCCTCATTGAGCTGCTGCGACTCTTCCAGCGCGTCCTGCAGGCGATGGCGGTAGCGCGCGGCTTCCAGGGCCGCGCCCAGGCTGTCCTGGGCCAGCGCCAGCAGTTGCGCATCGCGCTGCTCCAGTGGCCGCAGGAAGGCCAGTTCGATGACGCCGTTGACCTCGCCGTCGTTGGTGATGGGTGAGACCAGCACGCTCTGCGGCTCGCCGTGACCCAGACCGGAGGTCACGCGGATGTAGCCGGGCGGCAGCGTGTCCAGCCGGATCTGGCGGCGGTTGGCGGCGGCTTCCGCCACCACGCTGTCGCTGCCGGCGAAGGTCTGGCCTTGCGCGCTGCCGCCGCCATCGAAACCCCAGGATGCCACGCGCTGCAGCCGGTCCCGGTCGCCCACATAGACGGCACCGACCACGCTGCCGGTGTAGCGCGCCAGGAATTCCAGCGCGTTGTGGCCCAGCACGCCCAGTTGCTGCTTGCCTGCCAGGCTTTCCACCAGCTGGCGCTGGCCGTCGCGCAGCCAGGCCTGGGCCAGCAGGTCCTGGGCCTGCTCGCGTTGCTGCGTGATGGCCGCGGTGAAGGTGGCCGACAGGCCGGTCAGGTCACGCTTGCCGCGCCAGGCCAGCAGGGCGCCGATGGCCAGCATGAAGGCCACGAAGCCGGTGACGGTGTACAGCGCGTTGCGGTTGACCTGGTCGTTGCGTTCCTGCCGCAGGCGCTGCTCCATGCCGATGAATTGCTCGTATTGCTCGCGCACGGCGTTCTTGATCTGCCTGCCGCGCCCCACGCTGGGCGCCTGGTAGGCGGGATCGGCGCGCCTGCGCTCGATGGCGGCCTGTGCCGCAGCGTTCCACTCGGCTTGCAGCTTCTGGATCACGCCCAGCCGGTCGACCTGGGACGGGTTGTCGCCAACCATCGTCTTGAGCTGCTCGATCTCGGCGTTGAGCGAGGTCTTGAGCGCCTCGTGGTCCTCCAGGTAGCGTTCATCGCCACCCAGCAGGAAACCGCGCGCCCCGCTTTCCAGGTTCAGGTCCAGGTTCTGCGTGGCGTAGGCCTTGGCCAGCACGCGGTCTGTGTGTTCGACCCAGCGCATCGCGCCCAGTAGGTACAGGATCAGGGCGATGAACAGGGCCGCGCTGAGCATGCCCAGGCCCAATGGCAGGGCCACGTTGCGGGTCAGGATGCGGCTGAAGTTCTGGGTGTCGGTGGTTGGGGCGTTGCGCATGAAGGTGGGTCACTGTCCAGCAGGCAATCGCGCAGTGTGCCCCATCTGCCAACTTTTTTGGGCCGTCTGCCGGCCCCTCCCGCCCTCTCGCGCGTCAGCGGAACGCGCCGAGCCGGGCTTGTGCGCGGCGGTTGCCGGCGTTGGCGGCGCGCTCGAACCAGCGCATGGCCTGGGTCGGGTCCGGCGCCACGGTGGCGCCCTCCTGGTAGGCCACGCCCAGGAAGAAGCTCATCTCGCTGCGGCCAAAGCGCACGCCGTCTTCGGTGGCCTTGCCCGAGCGCTTGACCACCACCGGAACGTCGCCCTTGCCGTCGGCATAGGCGTGCATCTGTTCGATGGTTTCGCTGAAGAAGCGGTCGCGCACCTGGGCCGCGGCAACGCGGTCTGGCATGGTGGCCACCAGTTCGTCGGCCAGCACCGGCAGGGATTCGAAAGGCGTCATGCCGGCCTTCATGCGCGGCGAGTACCAGGCCCGCAGCATGACCTGGTCCAGCGGCAGCAGGCCGTCGACCTTCCAGGGGAAATAGCTCAGCACGGTCTTGCCGGCCGGGTGGCCGCGCACGCCCATCACGTGCATGGCCTCGTGGTAGGCGCAGCGCCAGGCATCGCGCGAGCGCATCTGGATGGTGGCCGAGTCGATGCGCGTCTCGGTGCGGAAATCCAGGAAGGTGGCGCAGGGCTGGTTGTCTTCCAGCGAATAGTCGGAGACGATCTCGACGTTGAGGTTGGCGAGCTTTTTCGCGTCGGGCTGCTCGGTGACGTCGATCAGGCGCACGCCGGCTTCTGCGGTGACGGTCTGCAAGGCCTTGAACGTGTGGTCGCGGTGCTTGGCCAGATCGGCCCCGCTGAAGCGCACGCGGATGTCGCTCTCCCAGCGCACGACGCGGGTGGGCGTGCCGCTCTGGTGCCACAGCACTTCCCACAGGGTCGCGATGCCCTGCTCCATCTCGTTGGCCAGAGCCAGACAGGGAGTGATCAGTGCCGCCAGGCACAGAGCCCAAGACTTCCTACGCATGAGTCACCTCAAACAATTGGTGACAGTCTAAAAGTAGGAGGCCTCCTACGGCAAGTGCTGTTACTTTCCTACAGCGCGATTGGGCCCGAGATGAGGAATTTTTCGATGAGTTCGGCCACCTGGGCCGGCTGGTCATGGTGCAGCATGTGGCCGGCGTCGCTCACCTGGCCCATCTGCAGCTGGCGCACCGAGCGCAAACGTTCGTGGTATTCGGCCAGGGTGAACTTGCCCTGCCACCAGCCGTCCAGGCTGTTGTCGCTGGCCTCCACACACAGGGTGGGGGCGGTGATCGCGCCGTAGAGCTGCAAAACCTCGTCGACACGGTAGAGGCTGGCGTTGGTGATCTTGTGGGCGGCGTCGCCCAGGATCTGCCAGCGGCCGTCGGCGTCCTGCCGGGCCCAGTGGTTTGCAAGCCACTCAGCCTTGTCCTGTTGCAAACGCTTGTTGGTTTTCATCAGGCGCTGGGCCACGCCGGCGGCCGAGTCGTAACTCTTCAAGGCCATCTCGCCGCGGTGCAGGCTCTTGAGTTCGTCCATCCAGTGCGCGTAGCGCTTGGGCGCCTGTTCGGGACGGCTGGCCGGCATGCCAAAGCCCTCGAGGTTGACCAGGCGGCGCACGCGCTGCGGCCGGCTGCCCGCGTACAGCATGGCCACATTGCCGCCCATGCTGTGGCCCACCAGGTGCACCGGCGCATCGCCGGCGTAGTGGTCCAGCAGGAAGTCCAGGTCGGCCAGGTAGTCGGGGAACCAGTAGTTGTCGGCCGCGGGCGACTCGGTCAGGCCGTAGCCGCGCCAGTCGGGCGCGATGACATAGTGGTCCTGGCCGAGGGCATCGACCACGAACTGCCAGGAAGCCGCCACGTCCATCCAGCCGTGGACCATGACCAGGGGCACCTTGTCCGGCGCGGGTTCGCCCCAGAGGCGCACGTGGTAGCGCAGATTGCGGATCGGGACAAACTCGGAGCGGGAGGCGCGGTTGACTTGGTACATTGCCCTTCGATCATAAGGAGACAGGGCATGGCCGTCAGTCAAGGCAGGGACAAGCACGGGCAACTGCACGCGGGCTTCGCCTGGGACGTGCCGGCGCAGTTCAACATCGCACAGGTCTGCTGCACGCGCTGGGCGCAGCAGCCTGATGCTTCCAAAAGAATAGCAATCCGCGCCCACGGGACGGGGGCTGCGGGCCGATTCCTCTCCTATGCGCAACTGCAGGAGGCCGCCAGCCGGGCCAGCCACGCGTTGCGCCGCCTGGGCGTGCGGCGCGGCGACCGGGTGGCCATCGTCATGCCGCAGCGCTTCGAGACCGCCATCGCCTACATGGCGGTGTTCCAGCTGGGGGCTGTGGCCATGCCGCTGTCCATGCTGTTCGGCCCGGAGGCGCTGGAGTACCGCCTGCAGGACAGCGGCGCGGTGCTCGCCATCTGCGACGACAGCTCGATCGCCAACCTGGCGCAGGTGCGCGCCCAGTGTCCGCAACTGCGCACGGTGCTCGGTGTGGGCGCGGCGGCCGCGCAGGCGGACGGCGCCTGGGAAGCGGCGCTGGCGCGCGAGGACGCCGATTTCGAGGCGGTGGCCACCAAGGCCGACGAAGGCGCGGTGCTGATCTACACCAGCGGCACCACCGGCCCGCCCAAGGGCGCGCTGATCCCGCACCAGGCCCTGATAGGCAACCTGCCGGGCTTTGTCTGCAGCCAGAACTGGTTTGGCTTCGACGGCAAGGCCAACCGTGAGAGCGAGGCCGTGTTCTGGTCTCCGGCAGACTGGGCCTGGACTGGCGGTTTGATGGATGCCTTGCTGCCCACGCTGTACTTCGGCCGCCCCATCGTGGCTTTCAACGGCCGCTTCAGCCCGGAACTGGCCTTCACGCTGATGCAGGACGAAGGTGTGACCCACAGCTTCCTGTTCCCCACGGCGCTCAAGGCCATGATGAAGGCCTATCCCGCGCCGGGCCGCCAGTTCCGGCTGAAGCTGCAGGGCCTGATGAGCGCCGGTGAGGCAGTGGGCGATGCCGTCTTTGCCTACTGCCAGGAGCAGCTGGGCGTCACCGTCAACGAGATGTTCGGCCAGACCGAGATCAACTACGTGGTGGGCAATTGCTCGGTGCAGTGGCCGGCCCGCGCGGGCAGCATGGGCCGACCCTACCCGGGCCACCGGGTGGCGGTGATCGACGACGAGGGCCAGGAGTGCCCGGTGGGCGTGGCCGGTGATGTGGCGGTCAACCGCTACGACGTGCACGGCGCGCCCGACCCGATCTTCTTCCTGGGCTACTGGAACAACGAGGGCGCGACGCAGCGCAAATACACGGGCCACTGGTGCCGCACCGGCGACCTGGCCACGCGCGAT
Organism: uncultured Ramlibacter sp.; assembly: GCF_936925435.1. Classification (GTDB taxonomy): domain Bacteria; phylum Pseudomonadota; class Gammaproteobacteria; order Burkholderiales; family Burkholderiaceae_C; genus Ramlibacter. Next base: position 14,862 of record NZ_CAKZHQ010000031.1, read on the forward strand.
GCCGATGGCTACCTCTGGTACCAGGGCCGGGCCGACGATGTCTTCAAGGCCGCCGGCTACCGCATCGGCCCCGGCGAGATCGAGAACTGCCTGGTCAAGCACCCGGCTGTGGCCAATGCCGCGGTCGTGCCCAAGCCCGATCCGGAACGCGGCGCCGTGGTCAAGGCCTTTGTCGTGCTTGCTCCCGATTTTGTAGCGTCCCGCGCCCAATCGGCGGGGGGCGTGGCCGAATTTGATGCCCGCCTGGTGGCCCAGCTGCAAAACCACGTCAAGGGCAAGCTGGCGCCTTACGAGTACCCCAAGGAGATCGAATTCATCGCCGCCCTGCCCATGACCACCACCGGCAAGGTGCAGCGCCGCGTGCTGCGCCTGCAAGAAGAGGAGCGCGCACGTAAACTCGCGGCTCCCTCCTGAAACGCACATTCCTTCCATGCAACAAGTCCAACTCGGCCAGAGCGATCTGCGCGTCACCCCCATCTGCCTGGGCACCATGACCTTCGGCGAGCAGGTTGCCGAGGCCACGGCCCACGCCATCCTCGACCGCTCGCTGGCACGCGGCGTCAACTTCATCGACACCGCCGAGATGTACGCGGTGCCGGCCCGCAAGGAGACCTTCGGCGCCACCGAGACCATCATCGGCAACTGGTTTGCCAAGAACCCTGGCGCGCGCGACAAGCTGGTGCTGGCCACCAAGGTCGCCGGCCCCTCGCGCGGCATGCCCTGGGTGCGCGAGGGCGCAGGCATGACGGCGGCCGACATCCAGGCCTCCTGCGATGCCTCGCTCAAGCGCCTGCAGACCGACGTCATCGACCTCTACCAGATCCACTGGCCCGAGCGCAACGTGCCGATGTTCGGCCAGCTCTATTACGACCCCTCGCAGGAGCGCACCCAGACCTCGATCCACGAGCAGCTGGAGGCCCTGGGCAGCCTGGTCAAGCAGGGCAAGGTGCGCTACATCGGCCTGTCCAATGAAACACCGTACGGCGTGCACGAGTTCGTGCGCCTGGCCGAGCAGCACAATCTGCCGCGCATCGCCACCGTGCAGAACGTCTACTGCCTGGTCAGCCGCGCGCTGGAAAACGGCCTGGACGAGTCCATGCACCGCCTGGGCGTCTCGCTGCTGGCCTACTCGCCGCTGGCCTTCGGCCTGCTGACCGGCAAGTACGACCAGTCGGGCACCGATGGCCCGGACGCGCCCAAGGAGGCGCGCATCGCCAAGTTCGAATCCGTGCGCAAGCAGCGCTGGGGCCGGCCCGAGGGGCTGGCCGCGGCGCGCCGCTACAACCAGCTGGCGCGCGACAACGGCCTGACGCCCACGCAGATGGCACTGGCCTTTTGCTATACCAAGTGGCAGGTTGCCAGCACCATCATCGGCGTGACCTCGGTTGCCCAGCTGGAAGAAGACCTGGATGCCTGGGGCACGCAGCTGTCGCCCGAACTGCTCAAGGCCATCGACAAGGTGCGCTGGGACATCCGGGATCCGGCGCTCTGACCTGAGGCGATGGCCAAGAAAGACCACGTCAGCGAGACCCCGGCCACCGCGCTGCTCAAGGCGCACAAGGTGGCCTTCACCGAGCACCCTTACGAGTACCTGGAACACGGCGGCGCCCAGCACAGCGCCGCCGTTCTGGGCTTCGATCCCTTCACCGTGGTCAAGACCCTGGTGATGGAGGACCAGGACGGCAAGCCGCTGCTGGTGCTGATGCACGGCAACCGCACCGTGTCGACCAAGAATCTGGCGCGCCAGATCGGCGCCAAGTCGGTCGCGCCCTGCAAGCCCGAGGTGGCCAACCGCCACAGCGGCTACCTGGTGGGCGGCACCTCGCCCTTTGGCACGCGCAAGGCCATGCCGGTGTTCATCGAGGAATCCATCCTGGCGCTGCCGAAGATCGCCATCAACGGCGGCCGGCGTGGCTACCTGGTGGGCATTGCGCCCCAGGTCTGCGTGGACTTGCTGGGCGCGAAGGCGGTCCACTGCGCGCTGGCAGAATAGCGGCTCCCGGAGGAGACCCGTCTTGCAATCGATTTATCCCGTGCTCGCCACCGTGGCGGCCTACCTGATCGGCTCGCTGTCGTTCGCCGTCATGGTCAGCCGTCTGATGGGCCTGAAGGACCCGCGCACCTTCGGCAGCAAGAACCCCGGCGCCACCAACGTGCTGCGCTCGGGCAGCAAGGCTGCCGCCATCGTCACCCTGCTGCTGGACGCGCTCAAGGGCTTTGTGCCGGTGCTGCTGGTGCGGCTGTACGGCAAGGACTTCGGCCTGGAGGACGGCAGCATTGCCGCCGTCGGCCTGGCGGCCTTTCTGGGCCACCTGTGGCCGGTGTTCTTCCGCTTCCAGGGTGGCAAGGGCGTGGCCACCTTCATCGGCGTGGTCTTTGGCATCCACCCGCTGCTGGGCCTGGCCACTGCTGTGACCTGGCTGGTCATCGCTTTCTTCTTCCGCTACTCCTCGCTGGCCTCGCTGATCGCGGCGGCCTTCGCGCCGGTGTTCTACCTGCTGGGCGACCGCATCCAGTGGTACGCGGAAAAACCCATCCTGATGGCCTTGTGCGCGATGGCATTGCTGCTGGCATGGCGGCACCGGGAGAACATCAGCCGGCTGCTCGAAGGCAAGGAATCCAGGCTGGGGCAAAAGAAGGCCTGAGCCGCCTGCCCCGGTCTGCGCGAGAGCGCTATCTCTCGATCAGCAGCCGCGTCACCTTGGGCGGCTCGCTGCCCAGATGGAACGCCAGCTTGCGGTCGCGCAGCGTCACATCGGCGCCGGTGACCCGGTCGAAGCGGCGCAGGTGCTCGGTCCATGACTCGTCGGTGATCTGCTCGATGTAGCGGCCCGGTTCGTACAGGTCGTGCAGCAACTGCCAGTCCAGCGCGCCCTGGCGCATGCGGCTGCGCCGGCTGTCCTGCATCAAGGCCACGAATTCGTCGGCGCGGGCCGGGTCAATCAGGTACTCGATGTTGACCTGCACGCGGCCGGTGCCCGGCGCCTGGGCCTGCGGCGCCTTGAAGGCATTGGAGGGCGTCAGGTCCTCCTCGATGCCGCGGTCGGCCATCAGCTTTTGCGCCAGCGCCATCAGCAGCACGCTGCTGATGGCGGCGATCGCCAGGCTCTCGTGGATGCTGGTCCAGCTGGCCACCTGGCCCCACAGGGCCGCGCCGATCGCGGTGGACCCCATCAAGGCCATCTGGTAGATCGACATGCCGCGCGCACGCACCCAGTCGGGCAGCACCATCTGGGCCGACACGGTCAGCGAGTTGGCCACCGTGATCCAGGCCATGCCCGAGACGAACATGGCGGGCACAGCGATGTAAATGGTGGGCGCGAAAGCCACCACCACGGCGCCGAGGGCCTGCAGCACCGTGCCGGTGAACAGGCGCTGCTGCGGGGACAGCCAGTTGCGGATGCGCGGCATCGACAGCGCGGCCAGGATGGCGCCTGCGCCCATGGAGGCCAGCAGCAGGGTGAAGGTGCCGGCGGCGCCGCCGGGCAGGGCGCGCGCCACCAGTGGCAGCAGGGCCAGCTGCGCCGTCGAATGCAGGAAGAACAGCGAGATGCGCAGCAGGATGCCGCGCATGGGCTGCGACTGCCAGACGAACTGCACGCCCACCCGCATGGCGCTGGCCAGGCGCTCGCGGCCCAGCGGGCTTTCCTTGTGCTCGCGCCGCCAGCGCATGATGACAAAGCCGGCCGCCACCGACAGCACGGCGTTGAGAACGAAAACCCAGGCGCTGCTGGCGCCGGCGATGATGGCGCCGGCCAGCAGCGGGCCGATGATGCGCGAGCCGTTCATGGCCACGCCATTGAGGGCCAGGGCCTGCGGCAGTTGCTGGCGCGGCACGACCTCGGGGATGATGGCGGCAAAGACCGGCCAGCGCATGGCCAGGCCCACGCCGTTGGCAAAGGTCAGGGCCAGCAGCAGGGGGGCGCTCATCCAGTCCATCAGCACGGCGGCGCAGGTGAGGGTGGCGATGCCGGCAACCCAGAACTGGGTCAGCATGAAGTAGCGCCGCCGGTCCAGGATGTCGGCCAGGGCGCCGCTGGGCAGGCCCAGCAGGAACACCGGCAGGGTCGAGGCCGACTGCACCAGGGCCACCCACAGCGGCGAGGGCGACAGCGAGGTCATCAGCCAGGCGGCCGCCACGTCGTTCATCCACATCGTGGTGTTGGCCGCCAGCCAGGTCAGCCACAGCATGCGAAACACCGGGTGCTGCAGGGGGCCGAAGCTCGATTCGGGACCGCTGGAGGCGGCTGGCGGGACGTGTTCTGGCATGTGGGATGCTACGGATTCAGTAGCGCGCCAGGTCCATCTGGCGGGAGGTGGAGGCTTGTTCGACTCTCAATACCGACGTTCCAGGACCATCTGGTCGTTGTCGCGCTTCATCTGGAAGCGGGTCAGGAAGCTGTTGCCCAGCAGCACATAGCCCATGGACGCCTGGCCGACCACCGCATCCACCTCGAAAACCTCGACGTCGCCGATGCGCACCGAGTTGAGTTTGACACGCCAGCCCTGGGCGATGCCGTTGGCGGTGCTCATGCGCACCGGCTGGCCGGCCTTGTAGTTGATGCCCAGGCGCTCGGCCTCGCTGGCGCCCAGGCCGATGACCGAGGCGCCGGTGTCGACCATGAACTGGACGGCCCGGCCATTGATCGTGCCCTGGGCCAGGAAGTGGCCGTTGCTGCCCGCTGTCAGCACGATCTTGTTGCCGCGCGGCGCGCCGGCGCCGCCGTCCACGCTGGCCGGCGCGTCGCCCACCCGCAGGCTGTGGCGCTGGCCGTTGACCTCCACCACCGCGTTGTCGCCGGAGGTGGAGATCACCTTGACCCCCTTGTGCGTCTCGCCCGCCGCCACGCCGCGTGGCGCACTGCCGTCGACGATGAGCAGCGCCCGGCTGCCCAGCATGCCTTGCAGGCTCACCGTCTGCGCGAAGGCGCCTCCGGCCCACAACGCAACCAGAAAGACAATGGACTTCATGCCAGGGCAGTCGCGGATCCGGCTTCGCCGGTCCGCTGGCTGCGCCCCCTTGAGGCGGAGGCGCCGCAGGCGCTTCGGGGGTGGGCCATCAATCCCGGAAGTTGTTGAACGACAGCGGCATGTCCGGGATGTCCTTGCGGATCAGGGCCATTGCCGCCTGCAGGTCGTCGCGCTTGGTGCCGGTGATGCGCACCGCGTCGCCCTGGATGGCGGCCTGCACCTTGAGCTTGCTGTCCTTGACGATGCGGGTGATCTTCTTGGCCTGTTCGGTCTCGATGCCGTTGCGCACCTTGATCACCTGCTTGACCTTGTCGCCACCGGCCTTTTGCACGTCGCCCTTGTCCAGGAAGCGCACGTCCACGTTGCGCTTGGTCAGCTTGGAGGTGAGGATGTCCTCCACCTGCACCAGCTGGAAGTCGGCGTCGCCGATCAGGGTGATTTCCTTGTCCTTGAACTCGATGGCCGCCGAGGTTCCCTTGAAGTCGAACCGCGTGCCGATCTCCTTGGCCGTGTTGTCCACGGCATTTTTCACTTCGACCAGATTCGGCTCGCAGACGGTGTCAAAAGACGGCATGAAACTCCCCCGGAAAACATTAGGCTGATGCGACAATTCTCCCATGATCGTGGAGCAAAACGTACCCCTGCAGGCACACAACAGCTTTGGCATCGTGGCCAAGGCGCGCGAACTGGTGCGGGTGCGCAGCGAGGACGACGTGCTGGCCCTGCTGGCCGATGCCCAGTTGGCGGCCAAACCCAAGTTCGTGCTGGGCGGCGGCAGCAACATCGTGCTGACCGGCGATGTGCGGCCGCTGGTGCTCAAGGTCGAGACCCTGGGCCGGCGCGTGCTCGAGGACGGCCCGCGCGCCACCATCGTGGAAGCGGGGGCCGGCGAGAACTGGCATGAGACGGTGGCCTGGACCCTGGCCCAGGGCTTTGGCGGCCTGGAAAACCTGGCCCTGATCCCCGGCACCGTGGGCGCATCCCCGGTGCAGAACGTCGGCGCCTATGGGGTCGAACTGCAGGACCGCTTCGAGTCGCTCGACGCCATCGACCTGGCCAGCGGCCGCGTGTTCACGCTGGATGCGGCGCAATGCGCCTTCGGCTACCGCGACTCGGTGTTCAAGCATGAAGCTGTGCAAGAGGGGGATTTCGGCCTGTCGGGCCGGGCGCTGATCCTGCGCGTGCGCTTTCGCCTGCCCAAGCCCTGGAAGCCGGTGCTGGGCTACCTGGACCTGGAGCGCAAGATGGCGGAGACGGGCATCCGCACGCCCTCGGCCCAGCAGATCTTCGACTGGGTCTGCGCCATCCGCAGCGCCAAGTTGCCCGACCCGCGCGTGATCGGCAATGCCGGCAGCTTCTTCAAGAACCCCACGGTGACGCTCGAACAGTGCAGCGACATCATCGCCCGCGAGCCGGGCATAGTGCACTACCGCATGGCCGACGGCTCGGTCAAGCTGGCGGCCGGCTGGCTGATCGACGCTTGCGGCTGGAAGGGCAAGTCGGTGGGCAACGCCGGCGTCTACGAGAAGCAGGCCCTGGTGCTGGTCAACCGCGGCGGCGCCACCGGCGGCGAGGTGGTCACCCTGGCACGGGCCATCCAGACCAGCGTCTACGAGCGCTTCGGCATCCGGCTCGAGCCCGAGCCGGTGGTGGTCTAGCGCGACAGGCGCAGGAAACGGCGCACGTTGTCGGGGTCGGAACCGACCGATTCCACCGCCCACAGCAGTTCGCGTTCGCTGCAATGGAGCCAGCGGCTCCAGTTGCGGCGCTCCCAGTCGTAGGTCAGTTCGATCTGCGGCGGCGCGATGGTGGCGGACGTTGCGGTGTCTTCAAGCATGCTGCTCTCCTTGGATGCCTGGATGCAATCTAGGTGGCAGTCCGGGACGCGGTTGCCGGAGAACGGCAGAGGCTGTTGTGGGAGCCCGCAGGCGCGCCCTGTAGGAAAGCGGCGGATGGGCTGCTTATGATGGGCCCATGTTGTCCGTCATCGCCATCTGCCTGGGCGCCTGCCTGGGCGCGCTCTCCCGCTGGGGCCTGGCCCTGTGGCTCAATGGCCTGGGTGTGCTGCCATGGGGCACGGTGGCGGCCAACCTGGCCGGTGGCTGGTTGATCGGCGTGGCCATCGCCGTCTTCCAGGCCATGCCGCAACTGGACCCGGCCTGGCGGCTGGCGGTGGTCACCGGCTTTCTGGGCGCGCTGACCACCTTCTCGAGCTTTTCCGCGGAAGTGGTGCTGATGCTGCAGGACCAGCGCCTGGGCCTGGCGCTGGCCACCGCCACGCTGCACCTGGCCGGTTCGCTGCTGCTGACGGCCGTGGGCCTGCGCTGCGGCGCCTGGCTGCTGGGCAGCTAGCGCGGATTCGGTCGCTGGAAGAAGTCCAGCGCCTTGCGCCAGGCGCGCGGATCGTGCGCGCCGGACAGCAGGAAAAGATCGGCATCCGCCCCCGGGCCGGCGCCGAACACCGGCTCCAGCTGGGCCGCAGTGCCTTGGGCGCGCAATTCCGGCAACACCCTGTAGGCTGCCCGCGCCACGAAGGCGCAAGCCGCCGGTTCCCGGTTGATCTGCCGGCACGCGTGCAACGCCTGCGTGACCTTCGCGGCCGAGGGCTCGCGCATCAGAGCATCCACAAGGGCCCGCTCGGCGCTGCCCGAGCCCGCCATGACGTCCTTGCGGACCCAGTACCCGCTAGGCACGGCGAGGCCCTTGCAAGGCAGCGAAGTCGGGCCGGCTTGCGGCACGGCCTCATAGCGTTGGGCAAAGCGCGGGTCAGTCAGCCATCCGGCGTAACGGCAGGTCCACCAGGTGTGGGTGAAGACGATGTCGGGTGCGGCGTATTCCAGCAGGTATTCGTTGAGTTGCGCCTCGGACAGGCGCGGAACCAGGGAGGAGCCGAGCAGGCCCAGGTCGACGATGTTGAACTGCTTGTGCCAGCTCACCGCCCCCAGGTCCGGGTTGGCGACGGTCGGCCGGGCCAGGCCGTGGGCCAGGGCGATCCGTGCAAACTCCTTGCGCACCTGTTCGAACCCGACGCTGCTGCAGCAGGCATTGGCGGGCTGGTAGCGGTTGTATTCGTGGAGCATGAAGGTCAGCAGGGCCACCACCGGCAAAACGTAGGCGTCGGACCTGGCCGGCTTCCAGCCGTGGATGGCCGCAGCCACGGCCACCGGTACGAACAGCGCCAGCTGGGTGGTCGTCCTGGCGGTGTCCAGCCGCGCCGGGCCGAACACGAAAGGCGCGAGCAAGGCCGTGAAAATCAGGCACGCTGCCATCAGCATCAGCAAGGAAGTGGTGCCTGCAGGACGGCGAAACACCACGAAGGGCGCTGCGAGCAGCAGGAAGTAGCCGCCCAGGCGCGAGAAGTTGGCGCGCGCCAGGCCGAAGGACTGGTCCAGGTAGATGGGGCTGAGGGTCACCAGTTCGACCAGGCGTTCGCCGATGGAGATGCCCTGGGCCACGGCCGTGTTGGGCAGCAGGGAGCCGAAATAGGCATAGCGGCACAGGTTGAACAGCAGCCAGAGGCCGGCAAACCAGGCCGTGAAGTTGCGTGCCTGCCGCCCGCCATGCCGCGAGTGCCAGTCCATGCAGAACAGCAGCAGCAGTGGCGCCACGTGAAAAATCGCCTCGACCCGGCAGATGCTGGCCAGGAACGGCACCACCACCCAGCGCAGGTCTGTCCTTGCGTCGGCCGCAAAACGGTGCAGCAACACCACCGTCCACAGCAGGAACACATGGCCCAGGGCGTTCTCCATGCCCGAGCCGTGCCAGACCATGAAGGCCGGCAGTTCGGTCAGCAGCAGGGCGGCCGCACAGGTCGCGGCCAGGGCGAACCAGGGGCGCGCGGCGAACAGCTGCGCGAACAGCGCGCCCAGCGCGAAGCTGCAGGCCAGCGTCTGCAGGTCCATGAAGCCCTGGTAGCCGATGCCGCTGAGCCCATAGGCGGCGGCGTACAGCAGCAACTGCAGCGGGGCCGAGGAGGCCTCCAGGCGTTCACCCGACGGGTTGACGCCGATGAAGCCGAAGTCCACCCAGTTGCGGGCGTGGCTGAGCGTGATGATGCCGTCGTCGCGGTACTGGTAGAAGTCCGGGTTCATGCCGGCGTAGCGCGCATACAGGATGGCGCAAAAGAGCAGCCCGGCGGCCAGAGCCAGCGCCGCTGTGCGCAGCGCGGGGGAGAGGTGCGCCCGCGTCACAGACGCATCCTCTTGAAGACGTTTTCGGGGATCGAGCGCACTGCCAGCATGATCCAGCGCCAGAAGCCCGGCAGGTAGGCCACATCACGGCCGCGGTCGACGGCGCCGACGATGCCTCTGGCCACGTCCTGCGGCGAGGCCCACAGCAGGCCCTTGGCAAATGCTGCGGTCATCGGCGTGTCAACGAAGCCCGGCTTGATCGTGAGCACCCGCACGCCCGAGGCATGGAGGCGGTTGCGCAGGCCTTGTAGGAATACGGCCACCGCAGCCTTGGCCGTGCCATAGACGTAGTTCGATTGCCGGCCCCGGTCGCCGGCCACGGAGCCGATCACGGCGATGGTGCCGCTGCCCTGGACCGCAAGCCGGTTGGCCAGATGGGTGAGCAGCGACACCACGCTGAGGGCATTGATCTCCAGCGCCTCCAGCGCCGCCGCGGAATCTCGCTCGCATGCGGCCTGGTCCGGCAGGCTGCCGTGCGCGACCAGCACCACGTCCAGGCCGTCCCACTGCGCCAGGGCTGCGTCCAGCGTTGCCGCGTGCCGGGCGTGGTCGCGCACGTCCAGCACGGCGTGTTGCACGGCGCCGGCGCCGCGCACCCGCAGGTCCGCCGCGATCTGCGCCAGCCGCAGTGCGTCGCGCCCGAGGAGGTAGATGGAGTCGCCGCGCCCGGCCCACAGTCTGGCGGTGGCTTCGGCGATGGCGGAGGTGGCGCCGATGAGGAGGATTCTTTTCACAACAGTCCCAGGCGGCGCGATTGCGCCGAAGCGAAGCGGCCATGGGCGTGCCAGCGCGCGCGCACGGACTCGAATTCCTGCCAGCGCGGATAGCCCTGGCGGAAGCTGGCAGCGCTCATGCGGGCATCCTTGGCCAGGTACAGCCTGCCTCCATGGTGCAGCACGATGGCGTCCAGCTGGTCCAGCAGCGCGAAGACGGCGGGTTCGGCCCGGAAGTCCAGCGCCAGGGTGTAGCCCAGGACCGGAAAGGACAGGTGGTTGCCGTTGGCGGGGCCGAACTTCTTGAGCACAGCCAGGAAGCAGCCCTGGCCGGACTGCCCGATGCGCTCCAGGATGTCGCGCAGCGCCTCGCGCCCGGCGGCTTGCGGCACCACGCACTGGTATTGGACGAAGCCGCCGGCGCCGTAGAGCCGGTTCCACTGGTCCAGGGCATCGAGCGGATAGAAGAAGGACTGCAGGGACACGCACCGGGTGCTGCGGCCCTGGCGCGCGTGCCCGTACTGCACGGTATTGAATGCGCGGGCCGTGGGGGGGGGGGGGGGGGGCGGCCCCCCCCCCGCGCCCCCGCGCGGCGGGGGGGGGGGGGGGGGGGTAGGGGGGGGGGGGGGGGGGAGGGGAGAAAAAAAAAGGGGGGGGGGGGGGGGGGGGGGGGGGGGGGGGGGGGGGGGGGGGGG
>NZ_CAKZHQ010000032.1 GCF_936925435.1 uncultured Ramlibacter sp.
GGGCGGCGCCCGGGGCGCGGGGCCCGTACGGCCCCGTTTTTCCCGGGGGGGGCGGGGCGGGGCGCACGCCGGCCCCGCGGCAGATCGAAGCGCAGGCGGTGGCTGGGAGGCGAGGGTGGCGCCAGCGGACCCTGGGCGGCGTGCTCGCCCAGCATCAGCAGGGAACGTCCGCGCTGCGCGCCACCGGCAATGCAATCGATCCAGGCCACCGAGTAGCTGCTGGCCGCTTCTGCGTCGAAGGCCTCCAGCAGCGCATCCAGCGCCGGCAGCTTGAGCGTGGTTTGCTCCATCACCGAGGATGGGATTCTCTTGAGCTGCAAGGCGGCGCCCAGGATCACGCCGGTCAGGCCCATGCCGCCGCAGGTGGCGTGGAACAGGTCGGCGTTCTCGGTGGGAGAGACACGCAGCTGCTCGCCGTTGCCCAGCAGCATGTCCAGGTGCCGCAAATGCATGCAGAAAGTGCCGTTGGCATGGTGATCCTTGCCATGCACGTCGCTGGCCACAGCGCCGCCGACTGTCACGAATCGGGTTCCGGGCGTGACCGGCAGGAACCACCCGTGGGGAATGGCCAGCCGCAGGATGTCGTCCAGCGAGACGCCGGCGTCGCATGCCAGTGCGCCGGTGGCGGGATCGAAGGACTGGAAGCGGTCCAGCCAGCGCGTTGCCACGACATGCGGACCGAGTGCGCTGTCGCCATAGCTGCGACCCAGGCCGCGGACGATGAGAGGAGCCCTGTCACGCAGGGCCTGCGACCAGCCGGCGCCGCTGTCCGGCGCGTCCAATGTGCCGGCCACCCGCGGATACCGGCCCCAGCCGTGCAGCGTGCTCACGCGCCCGCTGCCGGTTGCTGCGGCCTGACGAAGACGAAGCGCTTGTCCAGGTGGTAGCGGATGACGTAGCCCAGAAGCAGGCCCATGGCGCCGCCGAGGTAGCGCATGCCATCGGTGCCAAAGGCGGCATGGAAGGCGTATTCCGTGCCCCAGAACACCAGAGTGGTGAATGCGCCGAAGAAGGTATAGACCATGAACAGGCGGCCATCGTGCCGCAGGCTGTCGGCGCGAAAGCCGAAGACATGCTTTTTTTCCAGACTGTACTTGATGGGCAAGCCCGACGCCGTTCCCACAAGCACCGACAGGACAATGGCATGGGGCCCCTGGTAGAGGGCGATCACCAGGGCCTGGCAGGCGATGTTCACCGCGGTCGCGAGGGCCGCGACAAGGGCATAGGCCAGGCCGATGCGCAGCAGGCCTTTCACAAGCCCGTCCTGGCCAGGATGAACGCCAGTGCCACCAGGCCGAGGATGGCCCAGCTGGGGCGGTCCTTGAGCGCGAAGATCACCGGGTCGTCGTGCATCTGGCCGCGGTGGGTGATGAGCCAGGCGCGCGAGACCCAGTACAGCAGCAGAGGGCAGGCCAGCCAGATGAAGCGGGGCTCGGCGTACAGCGCCGCCGTGGTGGCGTCCTGGATGTACAGGGCCAGCACCAGGATGGCGACCTGGCCGGCCGTGCTGCCCAGGCTCGCGACCAGCTCGAAGTCGGTGGGCTTGTAACCCCGGCCGCGCAGAGCCTGCGGCTCGCTGGTGCTGCGAATGGCCTCGAGTTCGCTGTAGCGTTTCATGAAGGCCAGGCTGACGAACATGAACATCGAGAAAGCCAGCAGCCAGAACGACAGGGGCACGCCGATGGCCGCGGCCCCGGCCACCACCCTGAGCGTGTACAGCGAAGCGAGGGTGAGCACATCCAGCACGGGAATCTGCTTGAGCCGCAAGGAGTACGCGGTGGTCAGCGCGACGTACACGCCCAGCGCCAGGCCGAATGAGGGGGGCAGCAGCCAGCACAAGGCCAGCGCCGCCGCCAGCAGCGACGGCCAGGCCACCCAGCCATGCACGATGGCCAGGCTGCCGGCCGCGAACGGCCGCATGCGCTTGCTGGGGTGGTGCCGATCGGCAGCGATGTCGCTCAGGTCATTGAGCAGGTAGACGCCGGAAGCCGCCAGGCTGAAGGCGAGGAAGGCCAGCAGGGCCTGCAGCACACTCACCGGATTGCCGTAGGCGTGGGCGGTGAACAGGGGCAGCAGCAGCAGCAGGTTCTTCAGCCATTGGTGGGGACGCATGGCCTGCAGCAAGGCGGCTGCGGCATGGGGCGCCGCTGTGCCTATGGTCCGGCCCAGGTTGTCCGCCACCGCAATGCAGGCGGGCGGCTGCGAGAGGCGGCACACCACATGGGCCTGGGCCGCCGATTGCCATACCGGCAGATCGGCGCGGTCGTTGCCGACATAGTCGAAGCCGCCTTTCCCGTAGAGATCAACGAGGGCGTCGCGCTTTGCCTCGGCCTTGAGATTGGCCGCGCCTTCGGTCGCCAGGACCTGGTCGAACAGCTGGAGATGGCTTGCCACGCGCTCGGCGAGCAGGCGGTGGCTGCCTGTGGCCAGGATGATCCTGCGGCCACGCTGCTTCTGGTCGCGCAACCAGACCAGGAGCTCCTCGTTGTAAGGCAAGGTCGCGACCTCGGGCGGTGCTTGCTGTGCCAACTGGGCCTTGAGGTGGCTGCGCCCTTGCGCAAGCCAGGCCAGCAGCTGCCAAGCTCGCCAGGGGCTGCGCAGGACGAAGGCGCTCGCCGTCTCGGCCAGCAGGTCGGTCTTCAGGAGTGTGCCGTCCAGGTCGACCACCAGCGGCACGGCCGGCGCTTCCTGGGGCGGTTGTAACGGGAGCTCGGCAAACATCAGGCGCTGCGTGCCAAGGCTGCGGCCTTACTTCTTGTCGTTGTCCAGGCTGGCCAGGGCCGAACCGCCGCCCAGCGAGAGCAGGCCGGCCTTGCTGTAGATGGCCAGCTTCTCGCGGGTGTCGACGATGTCCAGGTTGCGCATGGTCAGCTGGCCGATGCGGTCCTTGGGCGAGAACGGCGCGTTCTCGACCTTCTCCATCGACAGGCGCTCGGGCGCATAGGTCAGGTTGGGCGACTCGGTGTTGAGCAGCGAGTAGTCGTTGCCGCGGCGCAGTTCCAGCGTCACCTCGCCGGTGACGGCGCGCGCCACCCAGCGCTGGGCCGATTCGCGCAGCATGATGGCCTGCGGGTCGAACCAGCGGCCCTGGTACAGCAGGCGGCCCAGCTTCAGGCCGTTCATGCGGTACTGCTCGATGGTGTCCTCGTTGTGGATGCCGGTGACCAGGCGCTCGTAGGCGATGAACAGCAGGGCCAGGCCGGGGGCCTCGTAGATGCCGCGGCTCTTGGCCTCGATGATGCGGTTCTCGATCTGGTCGCTCATGCCCAGGCCGTGGCGGCCGCCGATGCGGTTGGCTTCGAGAATGAGTTCGACCGGGTCGGTATAGGTCTTGCCGTTGAGGGCGACCGGCTGGCCTTCCTCGAAGCGCACCCGCACTTCCTCGGCCTTGACCACGACATCGTCCTTCCAGAAGGCCACGCCCATGATGGGATTGACGATCTTGATGCCGCTGCTCAGATGCTCCAGGTCCTTGGCCTCGTGGGTCGCGCCCAGCATGTTGGAGTCGGTGGAGTAGGCCTTCTCGGCCGACATCTTGTAGCCAAAGCCGGCCTGGGTCATGAAGGCCGACATCTCGGCGCGGCCGCCCAGCTCGTCGATGAACAGCTGGTCCAGCCAGGGCTTGTAGATCTTCAGGGCCGGGTTGGTCAGCAGGCCGTAGCGGTAGAAGCGCTCGATGTCGTTGCCCTTGAAGGTGCTGCCGTCGCCCCAGATGTGGACGTCGTCTTCCTTCATCGCGGCCACCAGCATGGTGCCGGTGACGGCACGACCCAGCGGTGTGGTGTTGAAGTAGGTCAGGCCGCCGGTGGAGACATGGAAGGCACCGGCCTGCAGGGCGGCGATGCCCTCTTGCGCCAGCTGCTTGCGGCAATCGATCAGGCGGGCCTTGACCGCGCCGTACTCCATGGCCTTGCGCGGAATCTCTTCGTAGTCCGGTTCGTCGGGCTGGCCCAGGTTGGCGGTGTAGGCGTAGGGCAGGGCGCCCTTGAGCTTCATCCAGTGCAGTGCGGCGCTGGTGTCCAGGCCGCCGGAGAAAGCGATGCCGACCTTCTGGCCGGTGGGCAGGTTTTCGAGAATGGTGCTCATGGAAGCTCGCTTCAGCCGAAGTGGCAGATGTAGTGGTAGGACTCGGTGACGCGGATCTCGAACTTCGAGTTGCCTGGCACGCTGAATTGTTCGCCCGCGCCCGAGGGGACCCAGGCATCGCTGCCGGCCAGCTTGTATTCGCAGGCGCCGGCCACGCCTTCCATGATTTCCGGCGCGCCGGTGCTGAAGGTCAGGGTCGCCGGCAGGATGACCCCCACCGACTTCTTGGTGCCGTCGGCCAGGGTGATGCCGTGGCTGACGCATTTGCCGTCGAAATAGACGTTGGCCTTGGTGGTGACGGAGACGCTGGGGATGGTTTCGGTGGTCATGCGGGCGTTCCTGGCGCCGGCTGGGCGCGCAAGTGAGGGAAAACCAGGAATTTTAGCTGCGCTGCGTGGGCTGCCGCGGCGCCGCTGTCCTTGTCAGTGCCAGCCGCGCGAGTAGCCGAAGTTCAGCGACATGCCGATCGGCGGGAAGAACGGCCGGTAGCCGCCGTAGTAGGGATAGGGGTAGGCCGCCGGATAGGCCGGGACGCCATAGACCACCGGGCCCGGCACGGTGGACACCGAGGATTGCAGGACGGGCGCGCCCTGCTGGGCCTGCGGCAGCGTCGAATGGACCTGGGTGCCGGGCGCGGCGAACTCGCCTTGCTGCACTGTGCTTGTGGCGCCCACCGGCGAGATCTGCAGCCGCACCGTGGGGCCCGGATCCTGCGGCATCTGCACGTTGTACTGGCGGCCGTTGTACTCGTAGCTGACGTTGTAGGCGACCGTGCGGTTCTCGTAGCTGGTCTGGATGGCGCATTGCGGGCCGTTGTACACCTGGGTGGCGCCGTTGGCCTCGATCTGGTTGCCCACCACGGCCCCGCCGATCGCGCCCAGCACGGTGGCTGCTCCCCGGCCGCCGCCGCTGCCGATCGCGCTGCCGATCAGGCCGCCGGCAATGGCGCCGATGGCGCTGCCCGCGCCGGAGACGGGATGCTGCACCACCATGGGCTGCTGGTTGCAGACCTGGCGTGGCACGGCCACCTGCTCGATGACGGGGCTGCTGGAAATCACGCGGCCGACCTCCTGGGCCTGGGCGCTCAACGCGGCCACGGCAGCCAGGGAACAAAGCAGCACGGATTTTTTCATGGAGGACTCGCGACGATGGCTGGAATGCACAAATTTTAGGCATTTTCCCGGCCTCAGCTGCGAAGCGGGGGTCAGCCGTGGGTCAAAGTTGACATCGCACGGAAAAATTGCGTCCTCAACCGCGCGCCAGCAACGCCCACTGCGCCGGGTCGAAGCCCACCGTGGTCTTTGCGGGCCATTCCACCACCGGGCGCTTGATCACGCTGGCCTGCTCCAGCAACAAGGCCTTGGCGCTGGCCGCGTCATGGACGCCGGCCTGGGTGGCGGGGGCGAGCTTGCGCCAGGTCGTGCCCTTGCGGTTGACCAGGGTCTCCCAGCCGGCCGCGGCCAGCCAGGCGTCCAGCCGCTCGGCCGGCACGCCGTCCTTCTTGAAGTCATGGAAACGGTGCTCGACGCCGTGTTCGGCCAGCCAGGCGCGGGCCTTTTTCACGGTGTCGCAATTGGGGATGCCGTAGACAACGATGCTCATGTCCAGATGATAGGCGCGGCGGCATGGGCACGGGTCCTGGGACAATCGGGGCATGGACACCCTGCAAGACTGGCTGGCGCACTGTGAGCGCCTGCACCCCAAGACCATCGAGTTGGGGCTGGACCGCGTGCGCGCCGTGGCCGCCCGCATGGAACTGCGCTTCGAATGCCCCATCGTTACCGTGGCCGGCACCAACGGCAAGGGCTCGACCTGCGCCATGCTGGAGGCGATTGCCCTGCAGGCCGGCTGGCGCACCGGGGTCTACACCTCGCCCCATCTGGTGCATTTCGAGGAGCGCTGCCGCATCCATGGCGAGATCGTGGCCGGCGCCGAGTTGCTGCCGCACTTTGCGAAGGTCGAGGCGGCGCGCCAGGACGTGTCGCTGAGCTATTTCGAATTCACCACCCTGGCCATCCTGAGCCTGATGGCGGCCTCCAAGCTGGACCTGGCCATCCTGGAGGTCGGCCTCGGCGGCCGGCTGGACGCGGTCAACATCGTCGACGCCGACGTGGCCGTGATCACCAGCATCGACCTGGACCACATGGACTACCTGGGTCCGGACCGCGAGAGCATCGGCCGGGAGAAGGCCGGCATCCTGCGCGCCGGCCGGCCGGCCATCGTCAGCGACCCGGTGCCGCCCCAGAGCGTGGTCGAGCATGCCCAGGCCATCGGCGCCGACCTCTGGCTGCTGGGCCGCGACTTCAACTTCTCCGGCGACAAGCAGCAATGGGCCTGGGCCGGGCGCGGCCGCCGCTACGCCGGCCTGGCCTATCCGGCGCTGCGCGGCGCCAACCAGTTGGTCAACGCGGCCGGCGTGCTGGCCGCGCTGGAGGCCTTGCGTGGCAAGGTGCCGGTGACGGCCCAGGCGGTGCGCAACGGCCTGGCAATGGTGGAACTGCCTGGGCGCTTCCAGATCGTGCCGGGCCAGCCGGCCCTGGTGCTGGACGTGGCCCACAACCCGCATTCGGTGGCGGCCCTGGCGGCCAACCTGGATGCCATGGGCTTCTATCCGACGACGCATGCGGTTTTTGGCGCCATGGCCGACAAGGATCTGGCGCCCATGCTGGCCAGGATGGGCCCCCTGGTGGACCGCTGGTACTTCACCGATTTGCCGACGCCGCGCGCCGGTTCGGCCGCCCATTTGCAGGCTCTGTGGCAAGCCGGCGAGACCCGCAAGGACGTGGCCGCCAGCACCCATGCCAGACCCATGGATGCCCTGCGCGCAGCCGTGGCCGCCGCAGACCCCGCTGATAGAATTCTGGTCTTCGGATCGTTCTACACGGTGGGGGGTGTTCTGGAGGACGGGCTACCCCGCCTTCAGGCCAAACACCTGGGTCCCTGAGAATCCAACCCGGGCGACACGCTGCATGGCCTTTTTCAAGTTCCGCAAGGGTGGCGACGATTCGCTGTCCACCCCTTCCCAGCCCGAAAGCGCCGAGGCAATGCGTCGGCGCGCCAAGCACAGGCTGATCGGCGCCGCGGTGCTGGTGCTGGTGGGTGTGGTCGGTTTCCCCCTGCTGTTCGACACCCAGCCGCGGCCGATCGCGGTGGACATCCCGATCGAGATTCCCGACCGCAACAAGGCCAAGCCCCTGCCGCTGCCGGCGCCCGCCGCAGCGCCGTTGGCCGCCAGCCCCGTGGTCCCGCCGCCGGAGCCTGTTGCTGAGCAAAAATCGGCTGTAGCCCCCGAACCAACTGCCTCGGCTGCTATCAAAACGGAAGCGAAGACGGAGCCGGCGCCTGCGCCCAAGCCCGAAGCCAAGGCGCAGCCCCAGGTGGCCGCCAAGCCCGAAGCCAAGCCCGAAGCCAAGACCGAGAGCAAGCCGGTGGCCGCCGATGACGGCGCCAAGGCCAAGGCGCTGCTCGAAGGCCAGGGCGTGGACGGCGCCAGCGCCACCGCAGCCGGCGAAACCCGCTTCATCGTCCAGGTCGGCGCTTTCGCCGATCCGGACAAGGCGCGCGAGACCCGGCTCAAGGTCGAGAAGGCGGGCATGAAAACCTACACCCATGTGGCGGAAACCAAGGAGGGCAAGCGCATCCGCGTGCGGGTCGGCCCCTTTGCCACGCGGGCGGATGCGGACAAAGCGGCCAGCAAGCTCAAGGGACTGGATTTGCCGGCCGCCATCCTCACCTTGTAAGGGTGATGGCCGCGCTGGACTGGGTGTTTGTGGCCGTGCTGCTGGCCTCGCTGCTGCTGGGGGCCTGGCGCGGCCTGGTGTACGAGGTGATGTCGGTGCTGGGCTGGATCGCGGCTTTCGTGCTGGCCCAGTGGTTTGCGCCAGCGATGGCCTCCTGGCTGCCCATGGGCGGCGCGGCCGAGCCGCTGCGCTATGCGGCCGGGTTTGTGGTGGTGTTCATTGCCACGGTGTTCGCGGCGGGCTTGCTGGCATGGCTGGCCAAGAAGATGATCGAGGCCGTGGGCCTGCGGCCGGTGGACCGCATGCTGGGCGCGGCCTTCGGTCTGGTGCGCGGTGGCGTGCTGGTCCTGGCGGCGGCTGTGGTTGTCCACATGACGGCGCTCAAGGACGAGCCATGGTGGAAAGAGTCGGCCGGGGCTGTCGTGGCCCAGGCGGCGCTCAAAGGTTTGAAGCCGGTGTTGCCCGAACGGTTCGGGCAGTACCTGCCGGGTTAGTGGATAGCAGGAAGTACCAATATGTGTGGAATCGTCGGTGTTGTCAGCAACGCTCCAGTCAACCAGCTGATCTATGACGCCTTGCTGCTGCTGCAGCACCGCGGCCAGGACGCAGCCGGCATCGTCACCCAGCAGGAACGCAAGTTCTTCATGCACAAGGCCAAGGGCATGGTGCGCGATGTCTTTCGCACACGCAACATGCGCAGCCTGCCGGGCAACGCCGGACTGGGCCAGGTGCGCTATCCGACCGCGGGCAACGCCTACAGCGAAGAAGAGGCCCAGCCCTTCTACGTCAACGCGCCCTACGGCGTCGTGCTGGTGCACAACGGCAACCTGACCAATGCGCAGGCGCTCAAGGCGGAGCTGTTCACCAGCGACCACCGCCACATCAACACCGAGAGCGACACCGAGGTGCTGATCAACGTGCTGGCGCACGAGATGGAGCGCTCCGGCCGTGACGTGCCGCTGACGCCCGAGCTGATCTTCCGTGCCGTGCGGGCGGTGCACAAGCGCATCCGCGGCTCGTATGCGGTGATCGCGCTGATCGCGGGTTATGGCCTGCTGGCCTTCCGCGACCCCTTCGGCATCCGCCCGCTGTGCGTCGGCCGCTCGGCGAATGGGGAGTTCATGGTGGCCAGCGAGAGCGTCGCGCTGGAGGGCACCGGCCACCAGCTGGATCGCGACCTGGCCCCGGGCGAAGCGGTCTACATCACTGAAGACGGCAAGCTGCACACCCGTCAATGTGCGACCAACCCGTCCCTGACCCCGTGCATCTTTGAACACGTCTACCTGGCGCGCCCGGACTCGATCATCGACGGCGTGTCCGTGTACAAGGCCCGTCTGCGCATGGGCGAGAAGCTTGCCGAGAAGATCCTGCGCGAGCGCCCAGAGCACGACATCGACGTGGTCATCGATCGCGTCAAGGTGCAGCCGGATCTGCAACAGCGCCTCGCCGAAAGCTTCGAGGCCGCGCTGCGCATCGCCGACGGCCGCGCCCTGGCGCTGGAAATGGACACGGGGGTTGAACACCTGTATTCCAGCAAATTCGGCTGCCCGGTGTGCAGCTACTCGCTGCCCGAACTGGAGCCGCGCATGTTTTCCTTCTACAGCCCGGTGGGCGCCTGCCCGGCCACACGTTGCCGGAATACGCCGTGTTCAGCGGCGACACCGTGCGCCGCGACGCCGACGCCGGCGTCTTCCCCGATCCGGCGAAGGTCCCCCGAGTCGTCCACGACGGCGACAACGTCCCCGTCGCCGCCGGCCCTCTCTGCGCGCCATCGCCGCCACCGCCGCCCGTCCGGGATCAGGCCGGCG
>NZ_CAKZHQ010000033.1 GCF_936925435.1 uncultured Ramlibacter sp.
GGGCGGTGGGTTTTGGGGGGGGGGGGGGGCGCGGGCGGGGCGGCGCGCCCCCCCCCCCCCCCCCCCCCCCCCCCCGGCCCCCCCCCCCCCCCCCCCACCACCGCACCGTCCCGACCCGCGAACGAGGTGCGCATCATCGGCGGCCAATGGAAGCGCACCAAGCTCCAGGTCGCGGACAAGCCGGGCCTGCGCCCCACCCCCGACCGCGTGCGCGAAACCCTGTTCAACTGGCTGGGCCAGGACCTGGGCGGCTGGCGCTGCGTCGATGCCTTTGCCGGCACCGGCGCCCTGGGCTTCGAAGCCGCCTCGCGCGGCGCCGCACAGGTGCTGTTGGTGGAGCAGGATCCGCAGCTGGTGGCGCAGCTGCGGGCCGTGCAGCAGAAGCTGCAGGCCACGGCCGTGCATGTCGAGCGTGGCAACGGCCTGACGGCCCTGCAGCGGCTGACGCCGGGCGCGACCGACCTGGTTTTCCTGGACCCACCTTTCGATGCCGGGCTCTACGACAAGGCCCTGGCCGCCGCCCTGCCGGCGCTGGCCGCGGACGGTCTGGTCTATCTGGAGGCGTCCACGGCCTGGTCCGACGAGGCGCTGGCGCCGCTGGGTCTGGCGCTGCAGCGTCACCTCAAGGCAGGCGCCGTCCATGCCCATCTGCTGCGCCGCGCGGACGCCGCCCAAAGGTCATAATGCAGCGCAGCAAACGGCGTCCGACCGTTGCCGTTGGTTCCTTGCGTTGAGGAGAGCCCATGCCCCTGTCCCATCCCGTGATCGCCGTCTATCCCGGCACCTTCGACCCCATGACCCTGGGCCATGAGGACGTGGTGCGCCGGGCCACCCAGCTGTTCGAGCGGGTGATCGTGGCAGTGGCGGCTGGCCACCACAAGAAGACCATGTTCACGCTGCAGGAACGCATCGAGATGGCACGCGAGGTGGCCAAGCCCTACCCGCAGGTCGAGGTCGAGAGTTTTTCCGGCCTGATGCGCGACTTCGTCGTCTCCCGCGGCGGCAAGGCCATGGTCCGTGGCCTGCGCGCCGTCACCGACTTCGACTACGAGTTCCAGCTGGCCGGCATGAACCGCAGCCTGATGCCCGACGTGGAGACGGTCTTTCTCACGCCCAGTGACAAGTACCAGTTCATCAGCAGCACCTTCGTGCGCGAGATCGCCGTGCTGGGCGGCGAGGTCGACAAGTTCGTCTCGGCCACCGTGCAGCAGCGCCTGGCCGAAAAGGTCCGCAGTCTCGGCCGCGATTAGATTCTTAAGGCTCTGCAGGCCGATAGCCTCCGGCCCTGCTTCTTCATGTGCTACTGTATTTGTAGCAACTGGAGCCAGCGCAGCAGCTCCTGGTTGACGGCCTGGGGCTGTTCCATGGTCAGCATGTGGCCACTGCCAGCCAGCATCACCAGGCGCGAGCGCGGCGCCAGCGCAGCAATTTCCCGCGAGCATTCGGGCGGTGTCAGCTGATCGGCCTCGCCGCACAGCACCAGCACCGGACACTGCAGCCGCGGCAGGTGCACGCGCGCATCGGGGCGGGCGATGACGGCGCGGTTTTGCGCTACCAGCTGCTGGGCGCCGGCGCCCAGCACGAAGTCCAGGTAGGCCTGGACCAGGGCCGGCTTGTTCGCGTTGTCCGGGTGGAAAGCGAAGGCCACATTGGGCTCGATGACCTCGGCCAGGCGGCCCTGCTCGAACAGCACGATGGCCGCTTCGCGCAGGGCCTGCATGGCGGGCGTCTCCGGCCGCGCCGTCGTTCCCAGCAAGGCCAGTCCACGCACGCGCTGCGGGGCCTGGCGTGCTGCCTCCATGGCGACCATGCCGCCCATGGAGGCGCCGCACAGCAGCAGATCGCCAGGATGCTCGGCCAGCAAGGTCGCGGCCATGGCCTCGATGGTGGACGCGCGTGTGTGGGCATCGGTCACCAGCGGCCCGTGGCCATGGAGCGCGGCGAGCTGGTCGCGCCACATCGCGCTGTCGCCTGCCAGCCCCGGAAGAAGAAGGAGTTGTGCCATTTGCAACAGCTTAAGGGCAATGCCTATCGGCGCTTGGCGCAGCCCTTGGGATAATTTGCCCATGACAGAACTGATCCTGATCCGCCATGGCGAGACCGACTGGAACCGCCAGCTGCGCTTCCAGGGCCACTTCAATGCAGGCCTCAACGCCATGGGCCTGGAGCAGGCCAGGCGGCTGGGCGAGAGGCTGGCCGGCGAGCGGGTCGACAGCATCTACGCCAGCGACCTGCTGCGCACCCAGCAGACCGCCGGTCCCGCCGCGCGCGCACTGGGCCTGCCGGCAGTCACCGACGCCGCGCTGCGCGAGCAGAATTTTGGCCGTGTTGACGGCATGAGCGTGGAGGAGATCCAGGCCCAGCACCCGGGCGCCTGGGAAGGCTGGCTGCGTTTCCACGAGGACTACTGCATGCCCGAGGGCGAGTCCACTCGCCAGTTCCACACCCGTGTCATGGAAGCGATGCGCCGCATCGCAGCCGCGCATGCGGGCCAGACCCTGCTGGTCGTCACCCATGGCGGCGTGCTCGACATGGTCTGGCGCACGGCTCAGTCGCTGGGCCTGAACGGCCCGCGCCAGAGCGACATCCCCAATGCAGGCGTGAACCGTGTGCGCATGCGCGAGGGCGGCATCGACATCCTGGCCTGGGCCGACACGGCGCACCTGGCAGACATGCCCGAGCAGCCTGTCTACGATCAGAAGAAGCTGGTCGTGACGGAAGACAG
Source organism: uncultured Ramlibacter sp. (assembly GCF_936925435.1). GTDB lineage: Bacteria > Pseudomonadota > Gammaproteobacteria > Burkholderiales > Burkholderiaceae_C > Ramlibacter. The sequence continues at coordinate 2,726 of NZ_CAKZHQ010000033.1, forward strand.
CCCCAGCGACGCGTAGAGCGCCGCCGCCTGCCTTCGCAGGCGCCTGGATTCAGGCTGGGCGCGGACCTGCTGCTGCAGGATGTTCTGCGCGCCGCCCAGATGGCCGCTGCGAACCATGGCATCGAGATGGACCTGCGCGAACAGATCGCGCTGGGCATGGCTGCCGCCGATCTCCAGCATGCGCGGCAGCGCGCTTCCCAACTCTTTCACGGCAGCAGCCATGTCGCCCTCGGCATGGGCCAGCAGGCCGCGGCTGGCCGGCAGGCAGACCTGGTTCCAGGCACCTTCCACATCCTCGCGCGCGCGGGCCTCGATGTTGTGCAGCAGAGCCTGCGCCTCCGGCCGGCCTGAGCGCGCCAGGCCATAGAGGTATTGCATGTCCAGGAAGGGCAGGACCTGGTCGCCGGTGCGCTCGGCCAGGTACTGGCCCAGGTCGACCCATCGCTCGCCCACATCCACGCCGGCCAGTTCCAGCCGTGCCAGCAGCGAAACCGCGTTGATCTGATCCTGGCTGTAGGCCTTGGCCACGCCCCAGACCTGCTGGTCGTACAGGGCCAGCACCTCATCGTGGCGGTCCAGTTCCAGCGCGAACAGCGCCTGGTGCCACCAGTTGTGCGTGACCATGAAGGAGTTCAGATCCGTCCAGGTGGAGCTGACCTCCTGCAGAAAGGCGTGGCCTTCGCTGAGGCGGCCCTGCGTGAGCATCACATGGGCCAGCGCGTGGTGGGCCCAGGGTTCCTTGCGGCACATGGCAATGGCCTTGCGCGCCGCGGCCTCGGCCTCTTGCAACGCATGGCACTGCTCCCAGGCAAAGGCCAGCATGCCGTGCAGGTAGGCCACGTCGCCGGCGGCGCTCAGGGCGGCCAGGGCCATGCGCAGCATGCCGGGCGAGTCGCCGCGGTTGAACAGGTGGTAGTGGCCCAGCTTGATGGAGGCCAGGTCGCGCGGGTGCTCACGCGCCTGCTCTTCGTGCAGCACGATGGCCTTGCCGATGTCGCCATCGACCCAGGCCTTCACGGCCTGCAGGAAGCGCTGCTCGCGCTGCGTGCAGCGGTCCGCGCCGGCCAGCGCGCGCTCGATGAAGGGCCGCGCATTGCCGGGCGCGTCGGCGGACTCGGCGAACATGTGGACCGCCGCGGCGTAACCCTGGACCATGGGGCTGCCGTCATGCTGCGCTGCCGCCAGGATGTCGGCGGCGCGGGCCTCGCTGGCGATGAAGCCCTCGACGAAATCGTTGAGCGCCGGCAGGCTGGCCGCGCCCTGCAGCGTGAGCGGATTGCCGAGGCTGTCAGTCCACATGGTGCAGCGCTTCTGAGGGCGGCTGCGGCCAGGGCCGCTGGCCCTCGCGAATGAGTTCAAAGGCGCGCGAGACCTGCAGCACGCCCAGGTCGTCGAAGCGCTTGCCGGCGATCTGCAGGCCGATCGGCAGGCCGCTGGCGGTGTAGCCGCAGTTGACCGACGAGGCCGGCTGCTCCGACATGTTGTAGGGCACGGTGAAGCCGATGTGCTCCAGCGGCCGCAGCGGGTCGTTGGTGGGCGAGGGCAGTTCGGCTGCGAAGGCCGGCACCGGCGAGGTCGGCGAGATCACGTAGTCGAAGCCGCCCGTGGCCTGCACGGCGGCCAGACGCGTCGCATGGAACTGGCTGAAGGCCTTGAACACCGCTTCACCGCTCATGCCGTTGGCGCTGTCGCCCCAGGCCTGGATGTAGGGCAGGACCTTGGCCTTCTTCGCTGGCGGCAGTGCGTTCATGTCGATGCACGAGCGCATGCGCCAGAAATGGTCCATGCCGTCGAGCATGGCCTGGGTCATGAAGGGCTGCATGGGCAGGACCACGGCGCCGGCGCGCTCGAACAGCCGGGCGGCATGCTCGACTGCGGCGCGCACTTCAGGTTCCACCGCCAGGCCGCAGCCGGCCTCGAGCATCAGGCCGATGCGCAAGCCCTTGAGCCTGGCCACGCCCTGGTCATGGTCGCCCCAGGCGATGTCCTGCCAGGGCAGGTTCATGCTGTCGCGCGCGTCGGCTCCGCTGAGCACCTGCATGAACAGGGCCGCATCGGCAACTGTGCGCGTCATTGGCCCGGCCGCGCGGCCCATGTAGGGCGGGTCAATCGGGATGCGGCCCAGGCTGGGCTTGAGGGTGAAGATGCCGCACCAGCCGGCCGGCAGGCGCAGCGAGCCGCCGATGTCGGTGCCGATGTGCAATGGCCCATAGCCTGCGGCCGCCGCCGAACCCGCGCCCGCGCTGGATCCGCCCGGCGTCTTGCTACGGTCCCAGGGGTTGCGCGCCAGCTTGTGGAAACTCGACAGTCCCGAGGACAGCATGCCGTAGTCGGGCATGGTGGTCTTGGCGACGATGACGCCGCCGGATTCGCGCACCCGCGCCGCCGGCGGCGCATCGGCCGCGGCAGGGACCAGGTCGATGGCGGCCGTGCCCAGCGGTGTCGGGTCGCCCTTGGTGGCGATGTTGTCCTTGACCGTGGTGGGCACGCCGTCGATGGGGCCCAGCGGCGCGCCGCGCAGCCAGCGCGCCTCGCTGGCCCTGGCCTGCTCCAGCGCCAGCTCGGGACGCAGCAGGTAGAGCGCGTGCAGGTGCTGTTCCCAGCGCTCGATGTGGCCGAGGACGGACTGCGTGACCTCCACCGGCGAGAAATCGCGCCGGCGGTAGCCTTCAATCAGTTCGGTTGCGGAAAGTTCATGCAACGCATGGGGGGACTGCTCAGACATGCATCACCAACTTTATCCCCAGTACATCGTCGACAGGTCGTTGCACAGGATGGGCATGGCGCTCCACAGGCCCTTGACGCCCTTCTTGGCGATGGTGGGGAACTGCGGCTGGTACAGGAAGCCGTTGGCCGCGTCCGTGGCCAGGATCTTCTGCGCCTCGCCCAGCAGCTTGTTGCGTTCGGCCGCGTTGCCTGTGGTCTTGAGCTTGTCGTAGACCGCGGCAAAGGCCTTGCCTTCGTAGCCCCAGTAGTAGCCGGGCTTGGAGTAGTTGCCCAGGTCGAAGGGCTCGACGTGCGAGATGATGCTCAGGTCGTAGTTGTTGGCGCCGCCGTAGGTGTTGGACAGCCACTGGGCCCACTCCACGTTCTGCGTCTTGACGACGATGCCGATCTTGGCCAGCGCCGCCACGATGAACTCGCCGCCCTGGCGCGAGTAGGGCGGGGGCGGCAGCGTCATGGTCAGCTCCAGCGGCGTCTTCACGCCGGCTTCGGCCAGCAGCTTCTTGGCCTTCTCCACGTCAAAGGGGTTGACGCCGGTGGTGTCCACATAGCCGGGGGCGCCCGGCACGTAGTGGCTGCCGATGGGCGTGCCCATGCCGTCGGCTGCGGCCTCGATGAAGCCCTTGCGGTCCACCGCCGCCAGGATGGCGCGGCGTACGCGCACGTCGTCCAGCGGCTTGCGCTTGTTGTTGAACGCCAGGATGGTCTTGGCGCGCGTGCCGCCCAGGATCACCTGGAACTGGCCGTTGTTCTTGAACTGCGGGACGACGCGGGTGCCGATGCGCGGGAAGGCGTCGACGTCGCCGGCCAGCAGGGCGGCAGCCTGGGCCGCCGGGTCGGCGATGAAGCGGAAGGTGACCTTGTTGATCTTGGCCAGGGCCGGGTTGCGAAAGCCCGCCCACTTGGTCAGCACGGCGGAGGAGCCCTTGCTCCAGCTATCCAACTGGTAAGGGCCTGTGCCCACGGGCTTGGTGGCGTTGCTGTCGGCGCTCTTGGGCTCGACGATCACGGCCGTGGCCTGGCCCAGGAGGAAGGGCAGATCAGGGTCGATCTCCTTGTTCAACAGCACCACGGTGTAGGGATCGATCACCTGCACGCCGATGTTGGCGAAGGTGCGCTTGTCCTTGTTGGTGCTCTTGTCGCCGCCGGCGCGGGTGAAGGCGAACTTCACCGTGTCGGCGTTGAAGGGCTCGCCGTTGCTGAACTTCACGCCCTTGCGCAGCTTGAAGGTGTAGGTCTTGAGGTCGGGCGAGACTTCCCAGCTCTCGGCCAGCAGCGGCGTGATGCTGCCGTCCGGATTGATCTTGGTCAGTGTCTCCAGGATGTTGTACTGGACGATTTCGGCGATGGCCGAAGCGGCGCCGGCGGTCGGGTCCAGGCCCGGCGGCTCCAGCGACATGCCGATCACGATGGAGTCCTTGCGGCCCTGGGCCAGTGCGAACTGGGGCAGGGTGGCGGTCAGCGCGGCGGAAGTGAGAACTGTGCGTCGGTTCAGCATGAGAAAAACTCCAGGCAAGGACGAAGGGAAAGCACGAAGGTAGATTGATCGGCCGGGGATGGCAAGAGGGATTTGCTTATGCAGGGCTGACGGCGTTGCGCGCAGGCGGCTCGGCGCGCGGCACGGCGGCCAGCAGGGTGCGGGTGTAGGGATGTTCGGCCGCTTGGAACAGCTTTTCGGGCGGACCCTGCTCCACGATGCGGCCCTGGAACAACACCGCGACCTCGTCGCACAGGTGGTGCACCACGGCCAGGTCATGGCTGATCAGCATGTAGGTGATGCCGAACTCCGTCTGCAGGTCCTGCATCAGGTTGAGCACCTGGGCCTGGACCGACACGTCCAGCGCGCTGACCGGCTCGTCGGCCACGATCAGCCGCGGCCGTGTGATCAGGGCGCGGGCGATGGCGATGCGCTGGCGCTGGCCGCCGGAGAATTCATGCGGGTACTTGTCCAGGTCGTTGGCGCGCAGGCCCACCGAATCCAGGGTCTGCTGCGCGCGCTGGCGCTGGTCGGCGCGGCTGGTCCCGCCCTGGGCCGACAGCGGCTCGGTGACGATGCGCTCCACCGTCTGGCGCGGGTCCAGCGAGCCGTAGGGGTCCTGGAACACCATCTGGAAGTCGCGCCGCGCCAGGCGCAGCTCCTCGCGCGGCAGGGTGTGCAGGTCACGCCCCAGCAGGCGCACGCTGCCCGAGGTCGGCTGGTCCAGCGCCATCACCAGGCGTGCCAGCGTGGACTTGCCCGAGCCCGACTCGCCCACGATGCCCAGGCTGCGGCCGGCCTCGATGCGAAAGCTCACGCCGTTGAGCGCATGGACCTTGGGCGGCGGGCCCAAGAGCTTCTCGCGCGGCATGGTGTATTCGCGCACCAGGTTCTCGACCTGCAGCAGTGGTGCATTCATGCAAGCACCCCCCTGGTTTCGGCTGCCACGGCATCCAGGCGGATGCAGCGCACGGTGTGGCCCGGCTCCAGCGCCTCAGGAGGCGGCGCCGTGACGTGGCACTCGGGGATGGTCAAGCGGCAGCGGCCGGCGAAGGGGCAGCCGCGCGGCAGGTCGACCAGCTCGGGCACGGTGCCGGCGATGGTGGTCAGGCGCTGGCCCTTGGGCGCGCCCAGGGCCGGCCGGGCGCCGAACAGGCCCTGGGTGTAGGGGTGGGCTCGGTGGCTGAAGACCGCGGCCGTGCTGCCGCTTTCCACCACGCTGCCGCCGTACATCACCAGCATGCGTTCCACGTTCTGGGCGATCACGCCCAGGTCGTGCGAGATCAGGATCATGGCCATGCCGCGCTCGGCCACCAGTTCGCGAATCAGGTCCAGGATCTGCTGCTGCACGGTGACGTCCAGCGCCGTGGTCGGCTCGTCGGCGATCAGCAGGTCGGGGCCGCAGGCCAGGGCCATGGCAATGGTGATGCGCTGGCGCTGGCCGCCGGAGAATTGGTGCGGATAGGCGTCGGCGCGCCGCGCTGCGTCGGGGATGCCCACGCGATCGAGCAGGGCGATGGCCTGCTTGCGCGCCTCGCTGGCGCCCAGGCCGCGGTGCAGGCGCAGCGGCTCGGCCACCTGGCGCGCAATGGTGTGGACCGGGTTGAGGGCCGTCATCGGCTCCTGGAAGATCATGCCGATGCGGTCGCCGCGCAGCTGGCCCATTTGCGCGTCGCTCTTGCCCACCAGTTCCTGGCCGTCCAGGCGGATGCTGCCGCTGACGCGGGCGTTGTCCGGCAGCAGGCCCAGCAAGGACATGGCGGTGATGGACTTGCCGCAGCCCGACTCGCCCACCAGGCCCAGGGTCTGGCCGCGCTCCAGCGTGAAGCTGACGTCGCGCACCGCTGCCGCCGGCCCGCGGTGGGTCTGCAGCACGACGCCCAGGTGGGAGACTTCAAGCAAAGCCATTTATCTCTTCCTCGCCAGGCGCGGGTCCAGCAGGTCACGCAGGCCGTCGCCCAGCAGGTTCAGGCCCATCACCGCCAGCGCGATGGCCACGCCGGGGAACACGGCCAGCAGGGGTGCCTGGAACATCAGGGTCTGGGCTTCGCTGAGCATGCGGCCCCAGGAAGGCTGGGGCGGCTGCGTGCCCAGGCCCAGGTAGGACAGGGCGGCCTCGGCCAGGATGGCGATGGCGAAACGGATGGTGGCCTGGACCACCAGAACAGAGACGATGTTGGGCAGCACGTGCTCGATCGTGATGCTCAAGGCACCCTTGCCACAGGCCCGCGCCGCCAGCACGAACTCGCGCGACCAGACGGCGTTGGCCGAAGCGCGTGTGATGCGCGCAAAGGTGGGGATGTTGTAGATGCCGATGGCGACGATGGCGTTGACCATGCCGGGGCCGAAGACGGCGGTGAGCATGATGGCCGAGAGGATGGCGGGGAAGGCGAAGCCGAAGTCCGACAGCCGCATGATGGCCTCTTCGACCCAGCCCCGGCGCGCTGCCGCCAGCAGGCCCAGGGCCGTGCCGATCACCAGGCCGATGCCCACGGCGATCACGCCCACCGCGATGGAGGCGCGCGCGCCCACCAGCAGCAGGCTGACCACGTCACGGCCATAGACGTCCGTGCCCATCCAGTGGCTGGCACTTGGCGCCAGCAGCTTGGAAGCCATGTCGACCTCATACGGCGAGTAAGGCGTCCACAGATAGGACAGGGCGGCCGCTGCCGCCAGCAGCACGCTCAGGACGGCGCCGATGGCAAAGCTGGGATGGCGCAGCGCGCGGCGCCAAAAACCCGGGCCGGCCGGCGGCAAGGCGACAGCAACAGCGCTCATATGTCAGATGCTTTCACGCGCGGATCGATCACGGCATAGAGCACGTCGACCACGAAGTTGACGATGACCACCATGGCCGCCAGCAGCATTACGCAGTTGCGCACCACGATCAGATCGCGGTTGGAGATGGACTGGAAGATCAGCCGGCCCAGGCCCGGCAGGTAGAAGACGTTTTCCACCACGATGGTGCCGGCCAGCAGTTCGGCGAACTGCAGGCCCATGACGGTCACCACCGGGATCATGGCGTTGCGCAGCACATGGAACCACAGCGTGCGCCGGCGGGACACGCCCTTGGCGCGCGCAGTGCGCACGAAATCCTCGCGCAGCACTTCCAGCACGGCCGAGCGCGTGATGCGCGCCAGAATGGCGCCCTGCACCACGGCCAGCGAGATCGCCGGCAGCAGCAAGGCCTTCAGGCCCTCGAGAACGCCTTCGTCCCAACCCGGGAAGCCGCCGGCCGAGAACCATTGGAGGTGCACGGCGAACAGCAGGATCAGCAGGATGGCGAACCAGAAATTGGGGATGGCGATGCCGATCTGCGACAGCCCCATCACACCGACGTCGCCCAGCTTGTTGTGGCGGGCCGCTGCGTAGATGCCGGCCGACAGGGCGATCACGGTGGTCAGGGCCATGGCGATCACGGCCAGTGGCACCGTCAGGGCCAGGCGCTCGGCGACCAGTTCCGACACCGGCGTGCTGTAGGCGTAACTCAGGCCCAGGTCGCCCGTGAGCATGCCGCTCACCCAATGCCAGTAGCGCTCGAAGGCTGGCCGGTCGATGCCCAGCTTGGCCGCCAGCGCCTGCACCGCCTCGGGCGAGGCATCGGGGCCCATCAGGATCTGCGCCGCATTGCCCGGAAGAATCTCCAGGACCAGGAACACCACCACCGAGGCGCCCACCAGTGTTGCTACCAGGGTGATCAGGCGCTTGAAAAGGAAAAGACTCATCGAGGCGCCGATAATGCCAGAACCGTACCAGGAGGTTTTGCGCAGATGGCATTGATGATTACCGACGAGTGCATCAACTGCGATGTCTGCGAACCCGAATGCCCCAACCAGGCGATCTATCTCGGGGTGGAAATCTACGAGATCGACCCATCCAAGTGCACCGAGTGCGTGGGCCACTTCGACGAGCCCCAATGCGTGCAGGTCTGCCCCGTGGCCTGCATCCCGGTCAACCCAGCCCATGTGGAGGGCCGTGAGACCCTGTGGCAGAAGTACCACCGCCTGACGCAGCAGGAGGCCGACGCGGCAAGCCTGCCGCCGTCCCCGGGCGCGGCCTAGCCTTCTTTTTTCGCCGTCTTCTTTTTCTGCGGCTTGGCGTCAGGTTGAGCCGGTGCGCTGGCCTTGAAGACTTCGGGTTTTTTCGCCTTGGCGCTGGGCGCATCCGCTTGCGGCCGGGGCGGCGGGATGGAGACCTGCGCGGGTCTGGCCTCCTGCTTGACGCGCTCTTTTTCCATCGCGTCCGCAGTTTTGGCGTCACGCCGGGTGGCGGCGTCGGCCTGGGCCTTCTGCTCAGGGCTACGTGCGTCGCCGGCCTGCACGGCGGAGCCTCCGGCGCAGGGCTGCTGGCTGTAGCTGTGCCCGCATTTGTAGACGTTCTGGGCTGTAGCCCCCGTCCACTGGACGAATGGCGCTATGAAAAATGTAGCGAAAGCGGTTTTGCGCAGCATGGATACCCTCCTTGGCGCCACCACCTGACGGGACTCAGACGCCTTCGGGCCGTGGTGGCTTGGGCCGGGGCGGCTTGCTGGTGTGGACGATGGCCGTGGCCTTGTCCATCTCGCCGGCCAGCATGGCGGGCACGGCCTTGAGTGTGCGATCTACGCAGTCCTCGATCGCGGTCCTCTGTTCAGGCGAGGGCTTTTTCAGCACCCAGTTGATCACCTCGGCCTTGACGCCGGGGTGGCCAATGCCCAGGCGCAGCCGCCAGTAGTCGCCCGAGCCCAGCTGGGCGTGGATGTCGCGCAGGCCGTTGTGACCGGCATGGCTGCCGCCGAACTTGAGCTTGGCCTGGCCCGGCACCACGTCGAGCTCGTCGTGCGCCACCAGGATTTCTTCGGGCGCGATCTTGAAGAAGCGCGCCAGCGCCGCCACCGACTTGCCCGAGACGTTCATGAAGGTCTGCGGCTCCAGCAGCCACAGGGTCTGGCCCTGCACGCTGGTGCGCGCCACCAGGCCGTGGTAGCTGCGGTCGTGGCTGAGATTGAGCTTGAGGTCGCGCGCCAGCGCGTCGACCCACCAGAAGCCGGCGTTGTGGCGGGTGGCTTCGTACTCAGCGCCCGGGTTGCCCAGGCCGACGAACAGTTTGATCATGGGGACGGATTATCGAGGCTGCAATTGGGGGCCCGCAATGCAAACGGCCCGCCGAAGCGGGCCGTCTGGGCGCAAGCCGGGAGGCTTACTTCTTGGCGGCGGGCTTGGCAGCGGCCTTGCCATCCTTGGCCGGGGCGGCCTTGGCATCAGCCTTGGCGTCGGCTGCCGGGGCAGCGCCTGCGGCCGGCTCTTCGGCTTCAGCCACGGTCACGACCGAGACCAGCACCGGATTGGGCTTGCCGCGGGTGACGGCGATCACGCCCTTGGGCAGCGTGATGTCGTTCAGGTGCAGGGACACGCCCTTCTTCAGGCCCGACAGGTCCACCTCGATGAACTCGGGCAGGTCGGCCGGCAGGCAGGAGATGTCGATTTCGGACAGGACGTGGTTGACCACGCAGTGCTCGAACTTGATGGCCTGGGATTCTTCGGACTTGACGTAGTGCAGCGGCACCTTCATGTGCAGCTTGGTCGTGGCGTCCACGCGCTGGAAGTCCACGTGCTGGACCAGTTGCTTGTACGGGTGCATCTGCACGTCGCGCAGCAGCACCTTGCCGGTCTTGCCACCCAGTTCCATCTCGAGGATGGTGGCGTGGAACGCTTCCTTCTTCAGGGCGTGCCACAGGGCGTTGTGATCGATCTCGATCATCTGGGGCTCGCTGCCCCCGTAAACGATGCCGGGCGTGCGGCCGGTGATGCGGAGACGGCGGCTCGCACCCGTGCCCTGCTTGGCGCGCTCAAAAGCGACGAATTTCATAGTCAACTCCAGTCAAGAGCCCACCGCGACCAGTGTGGCTCCGTTTCAAAAAAGGACCGGTAGTGCCCGGTCCACTCGATGCCTCAGAACAGGTTTCGAAACCTTGAAAGGTTTTGATTGAAATCTCTTAAAAGAGATTTTCCTGGTCCGAGAACAGACTCATCACCGACTCGCCCTTGGCGATGCGCTGGATCGTCTCGGCGATCAGCGGCGCCACGGACAGCTGGCGGATCTTGGCGCAGCCGCGGCCGGCGTCGGACAGCGGGATGGTGTCGGTCACCACCACTTCGTCGAGCGCGCTGCCCTTGGCGATGCGCTCGATGGCCGGGCCCGAGAAGATCGGGTGCGTGCAATACGCGTAAACCTTTTTCGCGCCGCGCTCCTTGAGCACTTCGGCGGCCTTGACCAGCGTGCCGGCCGTGTCGATCATGTCGTCCATGATCACGCAGTTGCGGCCTTCGATCTCGCCGATCACGTGCATCACTTCGCTCACGTTGGCCTTGGGCCGGCGCTTGTCGATGATGGCCAGGTCGGTGTTGAGCTGCTTAGCGAGGGCCCGGGCCCGCACCACGCCGCCGACATCCGGCGAGACCACGATCAGGTCTTCGTAATTCTTCAGCCGCAGGTCGCTCAGCAGCACCGGCGACGCATAGATGTTGTCCACCGGGATGTCGAAGAAACCCTGGATCTGGTCGGCGTGCAGGTCCATGGTCAGGACCCGCGACACACCCACCGTCTGCAGCAGATTGGCCACCACCTTGGCCGAGATCGGAACCCGGCTCGAGCGCGGGCGGCGGTCCTGGCGGGCATAGCCGAAATAGGGGATGACGGCGCTGATCCGCTCGGCCGAGGCGCGCTTGAGCGCGTCGACCATGATCAGCAGTTCCATCAGGTTCTCGTTGGTCGGGGCGCAGGTCGACTGCACCACGAAGACGTCACGTGCGCGCACGTTGGTGTTGATCTCGACGGTGACCTCACCGTCGGAGAAGCGGCCTACGCTTGCGGCGCCTAGCGTGATGCCCAGGTGGCCCGCAATCTCGGCAGCAAGGCCGGGATTGGCGTTGCCGGTGAACACCATGAAATCGGGATGGGGAGCAACCTGCATGACGGTCCCAGAGTGTTTAACCTTGTTGCCGTACGCCCGGCGTGACGACGCGTAGACGCGCATCGTTCGAATTTTGGCAGGGGAAGAAGGATTCGAACCTTCGCATGCTGGAATCAAAATCCAGTGCCTTAACCAACTTGGCGACTCCCCTACACTGGTCGACCGCTGCAATCAGCGGCCCACCGATCAATCGTCGCTGGATGCCCATCCCGCCAAGGGATGAACCTCCAGATTGCTGCATTCCCTGGATTGCCAGCCGGCCGGAACCGGTGACAGTTCCTGGCCCTGAGGCAATCTCGCAAACACCGCGCTTCCCGAGCCTGTCATCCTACCTTGCAGGCCCTGCGTGCCAAGCCAATCGAGGGCCTGGGTGACGCCGGGGCAAAGCCTCTGGGCAACCGGCTGCAAGTCGTTACGGCCAAATCCGTAGGGGTCTGCAGCAAAGCCTGAAATTATAGCAGGCTTGGTGCTGCGGTCCAGCGCCTGGTCGCTAAAGATGCGTGAGGTTTCCAGTCCTTGCGCGGGCTTGACCACCGCAAAATGCTCCGGCGGCAAGGCGATGGGGACGATTTTCTCACCGATTCCCTCGACCCAGGCATTGCGCCCGCGCAGAAAAAAAGGAACGTCGGCACCCAGCGTCAGGCCGATGCCCTCCAGTTGCGCCAATGGCAGGTTCAACTGCCACAGTCGGTTCAGTGCCAGCAGGCAGGAGGCGGCGTCCGAGGAGCCTCCGCCCATCCCGGCCTGCGCCGGCAGCACCTTGTCGATACCGATGTGGGCGCCCAGGTCGGTGCCGGAGGCCGCTTGCAGGGCGCGGGCGGCGCGCAGCACCAGATCGTCCGCCGGCAAGGGCGCGCCCAGATCTTCCCGGCTCAGCGCGCCATCGGTGCGCAGCTCGAAGTTCAGGCTGTCGTGCCAGTCCACCAGCATGAAGGCCGACTGCAACAGGTGGTAGCCGTCGGCCCGCCGGCCTGTCACATGGAGGAAGAGATTGAGCTTGGCCGGTGCCGGGACGTCGTACAGCGCTTTCATGGCCGGTCCAGCACCACCCGCAGGTCGGCGGCGGGCGAAGGGCTCTGGCGCTGGGCGCGCAGCCTGCCCTCGCCCAGCTGGCTGAGGTCAGCCTGCCAGCCGGGGACGGCGGTGTTGCGGCCTGCCAGCCATTCGAACAGCGCCGCGACCGGAATGGCCGAGCCCGTGGCCTGGACGACCAGGGCGTCGACCGAGTCGAACTGCCGCAACTGCCCGCCGGACTGCAGGGTGGCCGAACCGGGTGCCCAGTTGAGGACCGCCAGGGTCCCGCCTATGGGGTTGAACAGCGTGAGCGCGCCCTGTGGGGCCTTGCCGCGCAGCTCGAAGCCGGCCGAGAAGGACTGGTCGGGGCGGTCCTGGACCTGCAAGGCAAGGCGCCCGGTCCAGGGCCCGATTTCAGGGTCAATTGGCCCTCTAGACCCCGTCGGATGGGCGCAGCCAGCTATCAAAACAGTAGCGACTGCGAGCCCGCCCGCGGCCAGGCGCGCCAGCGCGGCCCGGCGGCTCATGGCTTGACGCGCAGGCGCTTCAAGGTTTCCTGCAGGGTTTCGTTCTCGTTGTTCAGCAGCAGGCCTTCTTTCCAAATGGCCTGCGCCCGCTCGCGCTGGCCCATGTTCCAGAGCACTTCGCCCAGATGGGCGGCGATCTCGGCGTCGGGCTTGGCCTTGTAGGCCGTGTCCAGGATGCGCAAGGCCTCGGCCTTGTTGCCCAGGCGGAACTCCACCCAGCCCAGGCTGTCGCTGATGAAGGGGTCGCCAGGCGCGTACTGCAGGGCTTTTTCGATCAGTTCCTTGCCTTCGGGCAGGCGGACGTTGCGATCGGCAAAGGAGTAGCCCAGCGCGTTGTAGGCGTGGTGGTAGTCGGGCTTGGCCGCGATCACCTGGCGCAGCAGCCGTTCCATCTGCGCCATGTCGCCCAGCTTTTCGGCCAGCATGGCCTGGTCATAGACCAGGTCGATGTCCTTGGGATCCTTGGCGATCGCATCGGCGAGCAGGTCGTACGCCGGCTTGTACTGCTTGTTCTCGCGCAGCAGCTGGGTTTCCGCCATCAACTTGGCGCGGGCGTCGGCCGGCGTGCGTTCGGGCAGGGCGCGCAGCAGCTTTCGGGCCTCATCCAGCTTCCCCTGACGCGCCAGGATGGAGGCGCGCCGGTTCTGCGCCGACACCAGGTCCTGGGCGTTCTCGATCTTGTCCAGCCAGGCGCCGGCCAGCACGTAGTCCTTGCGCTTTTCCGCGATCTGCGACAGTGCCAGGTAGGCCTGGGCCAGGCCGCGGCTGCGGTCTTCGCCGGAGCGCTGGGCCTGCGCCAGTTCCACATAACGCTTGAGCGAAGCTTCTGCCGGACCGAGCTGATTGTCCTGGACCTGCAGGGTTCCCTGCACCAGCCAGGCTTCGGGGAAGTCGGGCTTCTCCGCGGTGATGACCTGCAGCTGCTGGGAGGCTTCGGCGTAGCGCTGGCTGTCCAACAGTGCGCGGGCGTAACCCATGCGCAGTTCTGGCAGGGGCTTGCCCTCCATGTACTTGCGCACGATGGCCTCGGCCTGGGGCTGCTTGGGATCCATCATTTCCAGGGCCAGCAGCACCGGCGCTTCGGCGCGCGGGCCGGCCGCCTGGCCGCGGCGTGCAGCTTCCAGCGCGCCTGTGCTGTCGCCCGCAGCCAGGCGCACACGGCCGACGCTGGTCCAGGCGGCGGCGCCGGTGGCCGGGCTCGCCAGGTATTCGGCCAGCGCCTGTTCGACCACGCTGGCTGCCAGCTTCTTGTCGCTCACGCGCGCATAGCTGCGCGGTACCAGGGCCAGCACGGCGCTGCGATCCTTGGCGGGGGCCAGAGCGACCTCGCTCTTGAGCGGTTCGGCGCTGTCGGCCACCCGGTTGAGCGCCAGCAGGATTTGCAACACATAGCGGTTGGCCTCCCGCGAGCCGGGGTGGGCCTGCTTCCAGGCGCGAGCCGCCTGCAGCGCCGCATCGGCCGAGCGTGACTGGAATGCGATGTCCACTGCCCGCTGGTAGAGCGCCGGGTCATTGGTCTTGCGGGCGGCATCGAGCACCAGGGCATAGCCTGCCGCAGGCTCCGTGCCGCGGGCATTGATCTCGCCCAGCAGCAGCTGGTAGAACATTTCTGCATCGAGCGCGCTGGGGATTTCGGCGGTTTCGGCCGGGGAGGTGTCCGGGGATTGCGCCAGGGCCTGCTGGCCAAGGGCCAACAGGAGCAGCGTGCCGGTGGCAAGGCGGGTGGGGCGCTTCATTGAAACCATCATAATCCGGCCCGTCCATCCATATGCCTGAACTACCAGAAGTCGAGGTCACGCGCCTGAGTTTTGCCAGCCGCATCGCCGGTGCACGCGTGCTGTCGGCCCGGCTGGGCAAGCCGCTGCGCTGGCCCCTGGGTTGCGATCCGGCCGATCTGGCCGATCGCACGGTGCTGGGGGTGCGGCGGCGCGGCAAGTACCTGCTGGTCGACCTGGACCGCGGCCTGCTGCTGCTGCACCTGGGCATGTCGGGCAGCCTGGGGTTTGCGGACCGCCTCCCGCCACCCGGCCCACACGACCATTTCGAGCTTGCCACCAGCCAGGGCGTGCTGCGGCTGAACGACCCGAGGCGCTTTGGGGCCGTGGTCTATGCGGACGGCGAGGATGCCGCGCAAGCGGTCAAGCTGCTGGGTGGCCTGGGTGCAGAGCCATTGACAGGGGATTTCGACGCCCTGGTTTTTCATGCGGCCCTGAAGTCCCGCCAGTCGCCCATCAAGCAGGTGCTGCTGGCCGGTGCCCTGGTGGTTGGCGTGGGCAACATCTACGCCTCCGAGGCGCTGTTCCTGGCCGGCATCCGTCCCACCCAACGGGCTTCACGCATCAGCCTGCCGCGGGCCCGCAAGCTGCACGCAGCCATCCGGCAGGTGCTGGCCGAAGCGGTGCGTAAGGGCGGCAGCACACTGCGCGACTTTTCCAATGCCCATGGCGAGGCGGGCCACTTCCAGCTCGATGCCATGGTCTACGACCGGGCCGGCCAGCCATGCCGCGTCTGTGCTGCGCCCATCAAGCGCATCGTCCAGGGCCAGAGGGCTACGTACTTCTGCCCACAGTGCCAGAAGCCCTGAGGGAGATGGTGAGCAGGGGTGCTATATTCAAATGCACTGCGGGGGCATAGTGGGCACTTCCTTCAACGAACAATTCGACCAACATGGCACGTGGCGGCGCGAGTTCGCGCTACGGCTGAAGCTGTTGTCCGAGTGGCTGCGGGACCATGAGCTGCTCGACGCCGCCGTCGAGGAACGACTGCGCAGGCTGGAAACCCAGATGCGCTCGGACAAGGTCATGGTGGCCTTCGTCGCCGAGTTCTCGCGCGGCAAGTCCGAGCTGATCAACGCGATCTTTTTTGCCGGCTACAAGCGCCGCATCATGCCGGCCAGCGCAGGCCGCACCACGATGTGCCCGACCGAGCTGGGCTACGACGCCGACGTCCCGCCCTGCCTGCGCCTGCTGCCGATCGAAACACGCCTGCAGCCGCAGGCCCTGATGGAATGGCGCGGCGCGCCCGAGAAATGGACCCGGGTCGACCTGGATGTCAACGACCCGGCGCAGCTGGCCCAGGCCCTGGAGAAGGTGGCCGAAGTGCGCCACGTCACCAAGGACGAGGCCAAGGCCCTGGGTTTCTGGCACGACGATGTGCCGGAAGACAACCCCATGATGCGCAGCGACGGCTTGATCGAGGTGCCGCGCTGGCGCCATGCACTGATCAACATCGCCCATCCGCTGCTCAAGCAGGGCCTGGTGATCCTGGACACACCTGGCCTGAACGCCATCGGCGCAGAGCCCGAACTGACTGTCAACCTGATCCCCCAGGCCCATGCCGTGGTCTTCATCCTGGCCGCCGACACCGGCGTGACCAAATCGGACCTGGCGATCTGGCGCGAACACCTGGTGACCGAGGCCGGCAACACCGACGCCCGCCTGGTGGTGCTCAACAAGATCGACACCATGTGGGACTCGCTGAGCACACCTGCCCAGGTGCAGGCCCAGATCGAGCGCCAGCGCGCGACATCGGCCGAAATCCTGGGCCTGCCGCAGGAGCAGGTCATCCCGGTGTCGGCGCAAAAGGGCTTGGTGGCCAAGGTCAACGACGATGCGCAGCTGCTGCAGGCCAGCCAGCTGCCGGTGCTCGAGCGCGCGCTCAGCCTGGGCGTGATGGGCCAGCGCCAGAAGATCCTGCGTTCGGCGGTGGCCGGCGGCATCAGTGAGCTACGGGTGGAAGCCGGCCGTGCGATCAACATCCGCCGGCGCGACCTGGCCGAGCAGACCATCGAGCTCAAGGGCCTGCGCGGCAAGAACATCTCGGTGATCAAGCACATGCGCACGCGCATCGAGCAGGAACAGACCGACTTCGACGTCAGCGGCGCCAAGATCCACGCAGTGCGCTCGGTCCACCTGAAGCTGCTGCGGGAAGTCTTCAACCTGCTGGGCACCAGCACGCTCAAGGTCGAAATGACGGAGCTGACCGATGCACTGCGCCAGCCGGGCATCAAGCTGGGCGTGAGGAAGGCCTACGGCCTGACCTTCGACCGCCTGCGCGAGGGGCTGCGCAAGGCCCAGCGCACCAGCGCCGAGATCCACTCCATGCTGGGCGGCACCTTCCGCCAGCTCAACGCCGAATACGGCTTCTCGCTGCAAGCCCCCAAGGAGCCCGACCTGGCCGGCTACGAGCGCGACCTCGACCTGGTCGAGCGCAGCCACAACCAGTACCTGGGCGTGAGCAATGTGTTGCGGCTGGCCCAGCCGGAGTTCGCCGACCGTCTGGTGCGTGCCCTGGCCACCCGCTTGCGCGTGATCTATGAATCCGCGCTGGGCGAGGTCGAACTGTGGAACAAGTCCGCCGCTGCCCAGCTCGATGCGCAGCTGCGCGAGCGCCGCCGCAACTTCGGCCGCCGCATCGAGGCCATCGAGCGCATCCAGCAGGCCGCCACCGGTCTGGACGACCGCATCGTCGAGATTCAGGGCCATGAAAGCGCCCTGAACCAGCTCGATGCCAAGCTCACCGAGCTGACAGCCCACCTCACCAGCATTCCCGGCGCGGATGCGCCGGTCGCCGAGCCCGTCCTGCAACGGGCATGAGCGTGGCAGGGCAGGACCTGGCCGGGCGTGTGGTGCGCTGGCAGCGCACCCACGGACGCAGTGGCCTGCCCTGGCAGGGAACGCGCGATCCCTACCGGGTCTGGCTCTCGGAAATCATGCTGCAGCAGACCCAGGTCTCGGTGGTGCTGGATTACTACCCCCGTTTCCTGCAGCGCTTTCCCGACGTGCAATCACTGGCCGCGGCCAGCCAGGACGACGTGCTGGCCCTGTGGAGCGGCCTGGGTTACTACAGCCGGGCGCGCAACCTGCACCGCTGCGCCCAGGATGTTGTGGCCTTGCACGGCGGCGAATTTCCCCGCAGTGCGCAAATTCTGCAGACCCTGTCGGGCATAGGCCGTTCGACGGCGGCGGCCATCGCATCCTTTTGCTTCGGTGAGCGCGCCGCCATCCTGGACGGCAACGTCAAGCGTGTGCTGACGCGGGCGCTGGGCTTTGGCGATGACCTTTCCGTGGCGGCCAATGAGCGCAGGCTGTGGGACGCGGCGACGGCCTTGCTCCCCAAGGCGGGCACCGACATGCCGGCCTACACCCAGGGGCTGATGGACCTGGGCGCCACCGTCTGCCTGGCGCGCAATCCCAGCTGCCTGCTGTGCCCGCTGCAGGCCGATTGCATCGCCCAGCAACAAGGCCAGCCCGAGCGCTATCCGCTCAAGACCCGCAAACTCAAACGCAGCGCCCAGTCGCTTTGGCTGCTCGATGCGCGCGATGCCGACGGCGCGGTCTGGCTGGAGAAGCGGCCCGATTCCGGTGTCTGGGCCGGCCTGTACTGCCTGCCGGTGTTCGAGACGCGCGAGGCGCTGGAGGCGGTGTTGCCGGCCAAGGCCAGGAAGAGCCTCAGGGATGCGCAGCCCTTTGTCCACGTGCTGACCCACAAGGATCTGCATCTGCACCCGGTGGCCGCGCAGCTTGCGCCGTCTGCATTGGCCAAGCTGGAGGGCGGCTGGTTTACCCAGGGGCGGTGGCCCGGGCTGGGCCTGCCGGCGCCCATCCGCAAGCTGCTGGCGCCGGCCTAACCGAGGTCCAGTTCGCGGTGGCGCTTGAGCGCCGTCCAGCGCTGGCCGAAACGGGCGGCGAGTTGCTCGACCAGGTAGACCGAGCGGTGCTGGCCGCCGGTGCAGCCCACCGCCACCGTGACGTAGCTGCGGTGGTCGCGCGCCAGGGGCTCAAGCCAGTGGTCCAGGAATTGCCCGATGTGGTCCAGCATCTGCGCCACCTCGGCGTGCTTTTCCAGGAAGCTGATGACCTCGCTATCGCGGCCGGTCTGTTGGCGCAATGCCGGCTCGTAGTGCGGGTTGGGCAGCATCCGAACGTCGAACACGTAGTCCGCATCGACCGGGATGCCGCGCTTGAAGGCGAATGATTCGAACACCAGGGTCAGCTGGCTGGCCGGCGCCGACAGCAGCGACTTCACGTGGGCTTGCAGCTGCGCAGGCCGGATCACGCTGGTGTCGATGACATGGGCCTCTTCGCGCAGATCGGCCAGCAGCTCGCGCTCCAGCTCGATGGCATCCACCAGGGCGCGCTGCAGATCATCGGCCGGCGCATCGGCGCTGGCGGGGCGCTTGCTCGACAAGGGGTGGCGCCGCCGGGTTTCCGAGAAGCGGCGCACCAGGGTGTCGGTGGTGGCATCCAGGAACAGTGGCCTGACCGTGATGCCCTGGCTGGCCAGCTCGCGCAGCTGGGCCGGCACCTGGGGCAGGGAGGTGGCGCTGCGCACATCCATGGCGATCGCGACTCTTTCGACCGTGCTCGCCTGCTCCAAGGTGATGAAGGGCCGCAGCAGTTCCGGCGGCAAGTTGTCGACACAGTAGTAGCCCGCGTCCTCCAGGGCGCGCAAGGCCACCGACTTGCCCGAGCCGGACATGCCGGTGATCAGGACGACTTCCATGTTCATGATCCCGCGCGGGTTGCGCCGCCGCCCAGCATTTCCTTGGCGTGGGCTAGTGTCGTACCCGACAGCCTTTCGCCGCCCAGCATGCGCGCCACTTCGGCGACACGCTGCTCGCCCTGCACCGGCGCGACGGCGCTGGAGGTGCCGGCTGCATCGCTGTGCTTGGCCACCACCAGATGGTGGTCGGCGCAGGCCGCCACCTGTGGCAGGTGGGTGACGGCCAGGACCTGGCGATCACGGCCCAACTGCTTCATCAGCCGGCCCACGGTTTCCGCGACGGCGCCGCCGACACCGGCGTCCACCTCGTCGAAGATCAGGGTCTGGGCCGCGCCCAGCTGGCTGGTGGTCACGGCGATGGCCAGCGCGATGCGCGAGAGCTCGCCGCCGGAGGCCACCTTGCCGACGAGGCGCGGTGTGCTGCCGGCGTGGCCGGCGACCAGGAAGCCGACTTCTTCCAGCCCGCCCTCGGCCGGCTCGGCGGCCTGGGCCAGCGCCACCTCGAAGCGGCCGCCTTGCATGCCCAGGCCTTGCATGGCCTGCGTGATGGCCTTGGCCAGTTGTGGCGCGGCCTTGCTGCGCAGCCGCGAGACCTCACGGGCCTGCGCCATGTAAGCCGCAGTGGCTTTGTGTTCGGCCGCTTCCAGCGCTGCCAGGTCGGCGGCGGCGTCCAGCCGCGACAGCTCGTCCCTCCAGCCGGCCAACAGCGCCGGCAGTTCGGCCGGCGTGCGCTTGTAGCGGCGCGCCAGCGACAACCACAGCGACATGCGCTCATCGAGTTCGGCCAGGCGCTGGGGGTCGAGGTCGGTCTTGCGCAGATAGCCGTGCAGTGAATGTGCAGCGTCTTCCGCCTGCGCCAGACTGGATGCCAAAACCTCTGCCAGCCCCCGGAAATCGGCCTCGAGATGCTCCTGATTTTGTAGCAAGCCGAGCGCCTGGGAAAGCCGGGCGGCAGCGCCGCCACCGTCGGCTTCCAGCGCCTCCAGCGCGCCCTGCGCGGCGTCGAGCAGGGCCTGGGCGTTGGCCAGACGGGTGTGGCTGGCGTTGAGTTCGTCCCACTCGCTGGCGCCGGGCGCCAGCTTGTCCACCTCGGCCACCTGCCAGGCCAGGCGTTCGCGCTCGCGCTGCAGCGAATCCTGGGCGGCCCGTGCATCCGCGACGGTCTTTCGCGCAGCGCGCCATTGCTGCCAGGCTTGCTGCATGGGCTGCACGTCGACGCCGGCATAGGCGTCGAGCAGGCCGCGCACGGCCTGGGCGCGCGTCAGGCTTTGCCAAGCATGCTGGCCATGGATGTCGACCAGTTGCTCGCCAAGCTCGCGCAACTGGGTGGCCGTCGCCGGCCCGCCATTGATCCAGGCCCGGCTCTTGCCCTGGCTGTCGATGCTGCGGCGCAGGAGCAGGGCGTCTTCGCTGTCGAAGCCGGCTTCTTCCAGCCAGGGCCGCAACGCCTGCGGCAGCTCGAATTCGGCGCTGATGTCGGCGCGCGCCGCACCTTCGCGCACCACGCCGGCCTCGGCGCGTGCGCCCAGCGCCAGCTGCAGGGCATCGACCAGGATGGACTTGCCCGCGCCGGTCTCGCCCGTCAGCACGCTAAAGCCCGCGGACAGGTCCAGTTCCAGTTCGCGCACGATGACGAAGTCGCGCAGCGCAATCCGCTTGAGCATGGGTCAGGCGCCCTCGTTCCAGTGCAGTTTCCTGCGCAAGGTGTCGAAATAGGTCCAGCCCTTGGGGTGCAGGAAGCGCACCTGGTGCTGCGAGCGCCGCACCGTGATGCGGTCGCCGTGCACCAGCGAGGCCAGGGACTGCATGTCGAAATTGGCGCTGGCGTCGCGCCCGGCCACCACCTCGATGGCGATCTCGGCGGCGTCGGCCAGCACGATGGGCCGGTTCGACAAGGTGTGGGGCGCAATGGGCACCAGCACCCAGCCTGGGTTGGCAGGGTGCAGCAGGGGGCCGCCGGCCGACAGTGCGTAGGCGGTGGAGCCGGTGGGCGAGGCGACGATCAGGCCGTCGGCGCGCTGGTTGGCGACGAAATGGCCGTCCACCTCGACGCGCAGTTCCACCATGCCCGAGGTCGCGCCCCGGTTGACCACCACGTCGTTCATGGCCAGGGCGTCGAAGACGCAATCGCCACCGCGCATCACGCGCGCGTGCATCAGGCTGCGCCTGTCTTCGGTGTGCTCGCCGCGCAACATGGGCGTGAGGGCGGTGCGGTAGCCCTCCAGCGGAATGTCGGTGATGAATCCCAGCCGGCCCTGGTTGATGCCGATCAGCGGAACGTTGTGCGGGGCCAGCTGGCGGCTGATGCCCAGCATGGTGCCGTCACCGCCCACAACAAGGCCCAGGTCGCATTGCGCGCCGATCGCCGCGACATCAAGCACCGGATAGCCCACAATGCCGGCATTGGCCGCCGTTTCCGCTTCCACCACGACTTCGCAGCCTTCGGAGTCCAGAAAGTGTGCGATGTCTTCCAGCGCGTCGCGGGTTGAAGCGGCGCCCGCCCCTGGCACCGAGGCGTATTTGCCTATCAGTGCGACGTGGCGGTATTGGGATTTCATCGTCAAATTACATCATTAAAATCGCGCAAAAGCCGTCCAACATGCTCGATGACCGTGCCAAGTTGTTGTTGAAAGCGCTGGTCGAGCGCTATATCGCCGATGGCCAGCCCATTGGCTCGCGCACGCTGTCGCGCGCCTCCGGCCTGGAGCTGTCGCCGGCCACCATCCGCAACGTGATGTCCGACTTGGAGGAGCTGGGCCTGATCGCCAGCCCGCATACATCGGCCGGCCGCATTCCCACGGCGCGCGGCTATCGCCTGTTTGTCGACACCATGCTCACGGCCAAGCGCGAACAGCTGGCGCCGCCCACGCTGGCGGCCGACCAGCCGCAGCGGGTGATCACAAATGCGGCGCAGCTGCTGTCCAACCTGTCGCAGTTCGTCGGCGTGGTGATGGCGCCGCGGCGCACCTCGGTGTTTCGCCACATCGAGTTCCTGCGGCTGTCGGATCGGCGCTACCTGGTCATCATCGTCTCGCCCGAGGGCGATGTGCAAAACCGCGTGGTGTTCACCGAAAGCGACTACACCCAGACCCAGCTGGTGGAAGCCGCCAATTTCCTCAACGCCCACTACGCCGGCATGGCGATCGAGCAGGTGCGCGAGCGCATCAAGGGCGAGGTGGACAAGCTGCGCGGCGAGATCGGCGCGCTGATGCAGGCAGCGGTGCAGGTCGGCTCGGAGGCAATGACGCAGCAGGACGAGGTGGTGATCTCGGGTGAGCGCAATCTGCTGGCGGTCAGCGATTTTTCCAGCGACATGGGCCAGTTGCGCCGCGCATTCGACCTGTTCGAGCAGAAGACCCAGCTGATGCGCCTGCTCGACATCTCGGCCCAGGCCGACGGTGTGCGCATCTTCATCGGCGGCGAAAGCCAGGTCGTGCCGTTTGAGGAGCTCTCCATCGTCAGCGCGCCCTACGAGGTCGACGGCCAGATCGTCGGCACCCTGGGCGTGATCGGTCCGACCCGCATGCCCTACGACCGCATGATCCAGATCGTCGACATCACCTCCAAGCTGGTGAGCAACGCGCTCAGCCACAACAAATAGCGCACCTACAATGCGCGCTGGTTCGGGGCGTTAGCTCAGTTGGTTAGAGCAGAGGACTCATAATCCTTTGGTCGTTGGTTCAAGTCCAACACGCCCTACCACCCCCTTGCCAGCCTCCCGAACAATCGGCCCCGCCAATTCGTATATAATTGCAGGCTGCGCGGCTGTAGCTCAGTTGGATAGAGTACTTGGCTACGAACCAAGGGGTCGTGGGTTCAATTCCTGCCAGCCGCACCAGAACATCGTTCTAGAACAACAGCTTAGTGCTCCGGCACTAGGCTGTTTTTCTTTGCGCGAACGCTTTTGTGGCGGTTTCAGGCCGGATGGCCTTCGGTCACCCGCTCCCAGGCTGCCCGCGTGGCCAGGCGGGCCTCGGCCCAGGTCAGGCGCGAGCGCCCTTTGACGCGGTCCCAATCCTGGCGCAGCTCGTTTTCCAGGGCGCTGAAGCTGCCTTCGCGGCGGATCGGGCCGGTATAGCCAACGCGGTAAGCCGGACTGTAGTCGTCGTAGCCCAGCTCCGGCCGGTAATAGGGCTCGTCGCGGAAGACATTGCGCCAATGCGCTTCTTCCGCGGTCGGGTTGATGACGGGAGCCTGATCCTCGTGGAATGCCATGCCGATCTCCTGCGTTTGCTCCCATCATGGACGGGCCCAGCCGTCCGTGCCATAGGACGTTGTGCCAAGTCCGCTGTAGGACAGCGCTGCATCCACACCGCCGCCGGCGGGCTATGCTGGGGCCATGAGCAAGGCCTTCACCAAGGAAAGCGACGACGCGGACGATGACGACCTGGCGGCGCCTCCCATCCCCGCCGGCAGCAAGAACTACATCACGCCGCAAGGTTACGCCCGCCTGCGCGCGGAGTTGCTGTCGCTGATCGACGAGGAGCGGCCCAAGGTGGTCGAAGCCGTGCACTGGGCGGCGCGCAATGGCGACCGTTCGGAAAACGGCGATTACATCTACGGCAAGAAGCGGCTGCGCGAGATCGACCGGCGCATCCGCTTCCTGACCAAGCGGCTGGAGATCGCCGAAATCACCGATCCTTCGGCGCACCACGGGCGCGACCAGGTGTTCTTCGGGGCCACCGTGACCTATGTGGACGGCGCGGGCCTGGAGCGCACAGTCACCATCCTGGGCATCGACGAGGCCGAGACCGCCCAGGGCCAGGTCAGCTGGATTTCGCCGATCGCCCGGGCCCTGCTCAAGGCGCGCGAAGGCGATGCGGTCAAGCTGATGACGCCGGCCGGCGCCCAGGAGATCGAAGTGCTGGAGGTGCGCTACCCTGCGCCCGGCCCGCCGGCCTAGTCGCCGGAATCGCCTGAGTTGCCCGGGCGCACGCGCTGCGACCGGATCACAGAGGGCGTGCGCTTGAGAACGCGCAAGACCGTATCCAGGTGCGTGCGGTCGCGCACAGCGACGACAAAGCGCAGGTCGGTTGCGTCCTGCGCGCGGTCGTCGTCCATGTCGACGTGAACGATGTCCGCCTCGGCGCTGGCCAGGGCCGCGGCCACCCGGGCCAGAACGCCCTTGCCGTTGGCCACGGTGACCAGCAGATTGGTCTCGAAGGGGCGGATCGGCTCATCGGCCCACTCCACTCCGATGAAGCGCTCGCTGTCCTTGTGCTGCAGGCGCCGGGCGACACCACAGTCTGCCGTGTGCACCACCAGGCCTTCGCCGCGGCCCAGGTAGCCGACGATGACGTCGCCCGGCACTGGCCGGCAGCAGGAGGCGAATTGCACCGAGGCGTTCTCGCTGCCGTCCAGGGTGACGGCTCCCTGCGACACTTTTTCATGCGCGGTGTAGCGCTCCTGGGTGATCAGCAGGGCGTTGGGCCGCTGGCCGCGCTCGGCCAGCAGCGTCATCAGGCGCTTGGCCACGATGCTGGCGATGCGCTTGCCCAGGCCCAGGTCGGTCAGCAACTCGGCCAGGGTGCGGTTGCCGGTGAAACGCAGCAGCCTGTCCCACAGCTCCTTGTGCTCGGCATCGTCGGCCGGCAGCTTTTCCATGCCTTCGGCGCGCAGGGCCTGGGTCAGCAGCTTCTGGCCGAGTTCCTGCGACTCCGCCTGCGCCAGGGTCTTGAGATGGTGGCGGATCTTGGAGCGGGCCCGGCCGGTGCGCACAAAGCCCAGCCAGGCCGGATTCGGCGTGGACACAGGGGCGGTCACCACCTCCACCACGTCGCCGTTCTTGAGCTCGGTGCGCAGCGGCACCTGCACGTGGTTGATCTTGGCGGCGACGGTGCGGTCGCCGATGTTGCTGTGGATCGCGTAGGCGAAATCGACCACCGTGGCGCCGCGCGGCATCGCCATGATCTGGCTCTTGGGCGTGAAGACGTAGACCGCATCGGGAAAGAGGTCGATCTTGACGTGGTCCCAGAACTCGGCGGCGTCGCGCGTCTCGTGCTGGATGTCCAGCAGCGACTGCAGCCACTTGGTGCCCAGCCGGTCGGCGCCGTCGCCGTCGGGCCGGTTGGCCTTGTACAGCCAATGGGCTGCAACGCCCGACTCGGCCACCACGTGCATGGCCTCGTTGCGCATCTGGAACTCCACGTTCACGCCCGAGGGGCCCACCAGGGTGGTGTGCAGCGACTGGTAGCCGTTGACCTTGGGGATGGCGATGTGGTCCTTGAACTTGCCCGGCACCGGCTTGTACAGCTGGTGCAGCACGCCCAGCGCGGTGTAGCAGTCGACCACCGAGTTGACGATCACGCGAAAGCCGTAGATGTCGGTCACCTGGGCAAAGCTCAGGTGCTTGTCGTCCATCTTGCGGTAGATCGAGTACAGGGTCTTCTCGCGGCCGGCGATGCGCACCTGCATGCCGTTGGCCTCGAAAGCCGACTCGACCTCGCGCTGCACTTTCTGGATCAGGTCGCGCCGGCGGTTGCGCGCCTTGGTCACGGCCTTGCTCAGCACGCCATGGCGCCAGGGCTGCTGGTGGCGAAACGACAGCTCCTGCAGTTCGCGGTAGGTCTGGTTCAGGCCCAGGCGGTTGGCGATGGGGGCGTAGATGTCCAGCGTTTCGGACGAGATGCGCTGCCACTTCTCGCGCGGCACATCGTCGAGCGTGCGCATGTTGTGGGTGCGGTCGGCCAGCTTGATCAGGATGACGCGCACGTCGCGCGCCATGGCCAGCAGCATCTTGCGGAAGGACTCGGCCTGGTTTTCCTCGCGGGTGTTGAACTGCAGCTTGTCCAGCTTGGTCAGGCCGTCCACCAGTTCCGCCACCGGCGCGCCGAAGCGCTCGATCAGCTCCGGCTTGGTGACGCCGCAGTCCTCGATGGCATCGTGCAGCAGCGCCGCCATCAGGGCCTGGGCATCGAGCTTCCATTCGGCGCACTGGGCCGCAACGGCGATCGGGTGGGTGATGTAGGGCTCGCCGCTGGCCCGGATCTGGCCCAGGTGGGCTTCGTCGGCGAAGCGGTAGGCCTTGCGCACGGACTCGACCTCGGCCGGCTCCAGGTAGTCCAGCCTGGCCGTGAGCGCAGCAAAACTGGCGGCTGCGGCATTGGCCGCGGCCGGGCTGGGCCGCACCGGAGGCGCGGGACGCCTGCCTTTGCCAGGGGGAGGATGCAGCACCGCGCTCATGCCTCAAATGTAGCCTGCGCCTGGAATAACGGTGGCCGGCAATAAAAAAGCACCGCGGCGCGGTGCTTTTTCGGGGGTTTCCGGGGTCAGGCTCAGCCGGGAACCTTCTTGAGCATTTCCAGGCCGATCTTGCCGTCGGCGATCTCGCGCAGGGCCGTCACGCAAGGCTTGTTCTTGCTTTCGATCTTGGGGGCATGGCCCTGGCTGAGCATGCGGGCGCGGTAGGTGGCTGCCAGCACCAGCTGAAAGCGGTTCGGGATCTTCTGCAGGCAGTCTTCAACGGTGATGCGGGCCATGAGAGATTTCTCCAGTGAATGAATCGGCGACTGCGGGTAGTCAGCTGATGTTGAGGGCTTTGAAGGTGTCGGCCCGGGCGCGGCGCTGGGCCGAGAATTTCAAGCGCTGGGCGTGAACTATCGCTTTCATGTCAAAAAGCGCGCGTTCAAATAACTCGTTAATTATAACGAAATCGAATTCCCTGGCCTGGGCCATCTCTTCGGCCGCGTTTTTCAGCCTCAGGTCAATGATGTCGGGGGCATCTTCGCCGCGCCGCTCCAGCCGCGAACGCAGTTCTGCCCAACTGGGCGGCAGGATGAAGATCAGCACCGCATTGGCAAAGATGCGCTTGATCTGCAGTGCGCCCTGGAAGTCGATTTCCAGGATCACGTCGGCGCCCATGGCGATACGTTCCTCGATGGCCTTCTTCGACGTTCCGTAGCGCTGGCCATGGACATGGGCCCATTCCACGAAGCCGTCCCCCAGCACCATGGTGTCGAACTCGCCGGGCGAGACGAAAAAGTACTCCCGGCCGTGCTTTTCCTGGCCGCGCGGCGGCCGGGTGGTGTGCGAGACCGAGGGCTGGACGCGCGAATCGAGCTCCAGCAAGGCTTTGACCAGGCTGGATTTGCCGGCCCCGCTGGGGGCTGCGACGACGAAGAGATTTCCGGGGTAGTCCATATCAGGCGTGGGGGCTCGTGTTCACTCGATATTTTGAACCTGCTCGCGCATCTGCTCGACCAGGACCTTCATGTCCACGGAAATCCGCGTCAGTTCCAGCGCGGCTGATTTCGACCCCATGGTGTTGGCTTCACGGTGCAGTTCCTGGATCAGGAAGTCCAGCCGCTTGCCGACTTCACCGCCCTTCTTGAGCAGGCGTTCGATCTCTTCCACGTGCGACAGCAGGCGTGTCAGCTCCTCGGCCACGTCGATGCGGATGGCGAAGGCGGTGGCCTCGCTCAGCGCCCGGTCCTGCGCAGCCTCGGGCAGCACGGTGCCATCGGCCAGGGCCATGGCTTCCTTCCAGCGCTCCAGAAAGCGGACTCGCTGCTGCTCGACCAGTTGCGGGATCAGAGGCCTGGCCTGGCCGGCGAGTTCGCGCAGCTGCGCAAGGTGGCCCACCAGCATGGTCGTCAGCCGGCCGCCTTCGCGCTCGCGGGCCGCCATCAGGTCCTTCAGCGCGGTGGTGGCCAGGGCCTGGACGGCCTCGCCCCATTGTGCATCGGGGCTGTCATCGGCCGCGCCCAGGCGGATCACGTCGGCCACGCTCAGGGCCCGGGCGTCCGGCAACCAGCTGCGCACCGTGTCCTGCAGCGCGCCCAGCCTTTGCAGGACCTTGACAGTGGGCTCGCGCAAGGCTTCACCCGCCGGCGTTTCCACGCCGGCGCGCACCTCGACCTTGCCGCGTTTCAATTTGCCCTGCAGCAGCTCGCGCAGGGCCGGCTCGTGCTGGCGCAATTCCTCGGACAGGCGAAAGCTCAGATCCAGAAAGCGGCTGTTGACCGAGCGGATCTCCAGTCCCAGGCGGCCGGACGCCGTGCCCTTGCTGTCCTGGCCGGCGGGAGGCTGGGTCGCAGCGTGCTGGGCGCTTGCGTAACCGGTCATGCTGTAAACTGGCATTGAGGCACTTCTAACAGTTCGTTTCGGGGTTGCGAGAATAACCGGGGCCCGCACTGGACCCCCATCATTCTTAAATTATGTCAAAGGTCAAACCGGCACCTCTGCCTCCCGACACGGTGATTGGCGGCTACCGCGTGGTCCGCAAGCTCTCCGCAGGCGGTTTCGGCGTGGTGTATCTGGCCGTTGACAATGAGGGCCAGCAGGTCGCCGTCAAGGAATACCTGCCGTCCTCCCTGGCCACCCGCCCGCCGGGCGAGCTCTTGCCCCAGGTCCAGCCCGAAAAGCTCTCGCTGTACCGCCTGGGCCTGAAAAGCTTCTTCGAAGAAGGCCGTTCACTGGCCCAGATCTCGCACGCCTCGGTGGTGAGCGTGCTGAACTTCTTCCGCGAGAACGAGACCGTCTACATGGTGATGAACTACCTGGAGGGCGGGACCCTGCAGGACTTCATCATCACCGCGCGCGAGCTGAAAAAGCAGAAGGTCTTCCGCGAGTCGACCATCCGCTCTCTCTTCGACGAGATCCTGCGCGGCCTGCGCATCGTGCACCAGCACAAGATGCTGCACCTGGACATCAAGCCGGCCAACATCTTCATCACCGACGACAACAAGGCGGTGATGATCGACTTCGGCGCGGCGCGCGAGGTGCTGTCCAAGGAAGGCAACTTCATCCGTCCCATGTACACGCCCGGCTTTGCCGCGCCCGAGATGTACAGGCGCGATTCGTCGATGGGGCCGTGGACCGACATTTACGCCATCGGCGCCTGCATCTATGCCTGCATGCAGGGCTACCCGCCCAACGATGCGCCCCAGCGGCTGGAGAAGGACAGGCTGGCCCTGGCCTTGTCGCGCCTGCGTGGCGTCTATTCCGACAACCTGATCGAGGTGGTGGAGTGGTGCATGTCGCTCGATCCGCTGTCGCGGCCGCAGTCTGTGTTCGCGCTGCAAAAGGAGCTCAGCCGCGAAGGCGAGCGCCGCTACACCAAGCTGTCGGTGGGCGAGAAGATGCGGCTGCAATTCGACAACATGGTGTCGGACGGCAAGAAAAACCTCAAACGCGCCACGTTGAAGTAAGGTAGGCCAGTCGATGAAATTCTCCGTCTTCCAGATCAGCCGCAGGGGCGGCCGCGAGAAGAACGAAGACCGCATGGGTTACTGCTACACGCGCGAGTCGGGCCTGTTCGTGCTGGCCGATGGCATGGGCGGCCACCCCGAGGGCGAGGTGGCGGCCCAGCTGGCGCTGCAGACCATCTCCGCGCTGTACCAGAAGGAAGCCCGGCCCCTGGTCAAGGACGTGACCGAATTCCTGGCCGCGTCGCTGATGGCGGCGCACCACCAGATCATCCGTTACGCCAGCGAAAAAGGCATGCTGGACACGCCGCGCACGACCCTGGTGGCTGCCGTGGTGCAGGGCAACACGGCGACCTGGGTGCATTGCGGCGACTCGCGCCTGTACGTGGTGCGCGACGGCGAGCTGCTGACCCGCACGCGCGACCATTCCTACCTGGAGCAGCAGGGCTCGGCCGTGGTCGGCATGGACCGCATCAACCGCAACATCCTGTTCACCTGCCTGGGCTCGCCCACCAAGCCGGTCTTCGACGTTACCGGACCGGTCACGCTGCAGCAGGGCGACAAGGTCCTGCTGTGCTCGGACGGCCTGTGGGGCAGCCTCAACGACAACGACATCGTGCGCCACCTGACGACGCAGCCGGTGTCCGACGCGGTGCCCGACCTGGTCGAGGCAGCGCTGCGTAACGGCGGCGAGCACTCGGACAACGTGACGGTGATCGCCTTCGAGTGGGAAACCCCCGACACTTTTGAATCCACCCGGGGCATCTCCACCGACAGCATCAGCGACGGTGTGTTTGCCTCGACCATCCAGGCCGGCGTGCTCGACACCATGGTCGAAGACCTCGACGACGCCGCCATCGAGCGGTCCATCGCCGAGATCAACGAAGCCATCAAGCGCTCGGCTGCCCGTAGATCCTGAAACCCGAAAATGACTGAATTTGCAAGAAGCGGTGGCCGTGCCGCCGACCAGCTGCGCCCCATCCGCATCACGCGCGGCTTCACCATCCATGCCGAAGGCTCGGTGCTGATCGAGTTCGGCGACACACGCGTGCTGTGCACCGCCTCGGTCGAAGACCGGGTGCCGCCGCACAAGCGTGGCAGCGGCGAAGGCTGGGTGACGGCAGAGTACGGCATGCTGCCGCGCGCCACCCACACCCGCAGCGACCGTGAGGCCGCACGGGGCAAGCAGAGCGGCCGCACGCAGGAAATCCAGCGCCTGATCGGCCGCTCCATGCGGGCCGTGTTCGACCTCAAGGCCCTGGGCGAGCGCACCATCCACCTGGACTGCGACGTGCTGCAGGCCGACGGCGGCACCCGCACGGCCGCCATCACCGGCGCCTTTGTCGCCGCACAGGATGCGGTCAACAAGCTGCTGGCCGACAAGAAGCTCACTGCCTCGCCCATCACCGGGCCGGTGGCGGCAGTCTCGGTGGGCATCGTCCAGGGCCTGCCCCTGCTCGACCTGGAGTACATCGAGGACGTGGCCTGCGACACCGACATGAACGTGGTGATGACAGGCGCCGGCCATTTCGTCGAAGTGCAGGGCACGGCCGAGGGCGTGGCCTTCACCCGCACCGAGATGGACGAGTTGCTGCGCCTGGCCGAAAAGGGCATCGCCGAACTGGTGCTTCTGCAACAGCGCGCGCTATCGAACTGATAGCTACTGAGGCCCGTTTCACGGGGGCTAGGGGTCGATTTGATTTCAAAGATTGTGCTGGCGTCGAACAACCGCGGCAAGCTTGCCGAGTTGCAGGCCATGCTGGCGCCGCTGGGCGTGGAGCTGCTGCGCCAGGGGGATCTGGGCATCCCAGAGGCCGAAGAGCCTTTCCGCACCTTCGTCGAGAACGCGCTGGCCAAGGCCCGCCATGCGGCCCAGGCCAGCGGCCTGCCGGCGCTGGCCGATGACGCCGGCCTGTGCGTCGAGGCCTTTGGCGGCCTGCCCGGCGTGGACACGGCTTTCTATGCGACGCAGTTCGGCTACGCCAAGGGCGATGACACCAATGTGCGGGCGCTGCTCGAGCAGATGGCGCAGGTTGCCGACCGCCGCGCGGCGCTGGTCAGCACCCTGGTGGCCGTGCGCACGCCGCAAGACCCCGAGCCGCTGATCGCGGTGGGCCGGGTGCGCGGCGAGATCGCGCGCGAGCCTGTGGGCAGCAATGGCTTCGGCTTCGACCCGGTGATGTTCATTCCCGAGTTCGGCCAGACCTTCGCCCAGCTGCCGCTGGAAGTGAAGAACGCGCACAGCCACCGCGGCCAGGCCGCGCGGCAGATGCTGGCGCTGATGCGCGAGCGCTGGCTGCCATGATTCCCATCGTGCCGGCGTCCCCGGCCGCGCCCGGGCCCAAGGACATCCAGCACTACATGCGGCCCGGCACGCTGCAGCTGGGCGCGTTGCCGCCGCTGTCGCTCTACGTGCACCTGCCCTGGTGCCTGAAGAAGTGCCCTTACTGCGACTTCAACTCGCACGAGATGCGCGCGGCTGAAATGCCAGAGCAGCGCTACCTCGATGCCCTGGTGGCCGACCTGGAAGCGGCCTTGCCCCTGATCTGGGGCCGCACCATCCACAGCATCTTCATCGGCGGCGGCACGCCCAGCCTGTTCTCACCGCAGGCCATCGACCGCCTGCTGGGCGACATCCGTGCCCGGCTCAAGCTGGAGCCCGATTGCGAGATCACGCTGGAGGCCAATCCCGGCACCTTCGAGAAGGACCGCTTCAAGGCCTTTCGGTCCGCCGGCGTGACACGCCTGTCGGTCGGTGTGCAAAGCTTCAACGACGCCCACTTGCAGGCGCTGGGCCGGGTGCACGACCGGGCCCAGGCCATCGCGGCGCTGGAAGAGGCGGCCCAGTCTTTCGACACTTTCAACCTGGACCTGATGTACGCCCTGCCGGGCCAGACCCTGGACCAGCTGGAGCAGGACCTGGCCCAGGCCATGGCGATGATGCCGCCGCACCTCTCGGTCTACCACCTGACCATCGAGCCCAACACCTACTTCGCCAAGTTTCCGCCGCAGATTCCCGAGGACGACCTGGCCTACGCGATGCTGGACCGCATCACCGAGGTGACGACCGGCGCTGGCATGGAGCGCTACGAGATTTCGGCTTATGCGAAGCCCGGCCACCGTTGCTGGCACAACCTCAATTACTGGCAGTTCGGCGACTACCTGGGAATCGGCGCGGGCGCGCACAGCAAACTCAGTTTCGCCCACCGCGTGGTGCGCCAGGTGCGCTACCGCGATCCCAAGCTGTACATGGACAAGGCCCTGGCCGGCCAGGCGCGGGCGCAGGACGACGAGGTGGCGCGCGCCGAACTGCCCTTCGAGTTCATGCTCAATGCGCTGCGCCTGCGCCAGGGCTTTGCCGTGCAGCAGTTTGCCGAGCGCACGGGCCTGCCGCTGACCGCCATCGAGGCGGCGCTGCAGCAGGCCGAGGACAAGGGCCTGATCGAGCGCGGCCTGGCGCGCATCCGGCCGACCGAGCGAGGCTTCGATTTTCTGAGCGACCTGCAGTCGCTGTTTCTGGCGGACGCGTGATGTTTCGCTTTCCAAGTTTTCCCACGTAAACTCGCCCTGTCCCCCGCTCGGTGGACTTAGTTGTTCCACCGAGTGGGCGCTTGCGTGCAACGCGATGGGCCTGCTCTTCTTGCAAGGTTGCAATGGCCATCACCACCCCCCAGTTGCTTGAGCTCTATCTGGCCTATTTCGGCCGTCCGCCGGATGTGGGGGGCGTGCAGTTTTATTCGTCGGGCAAGCATGCGCTGGAGGACGTGGTGCGCGGCTTCAGCGCGTCGCCCGAGTCGGTGGCCTTGCATGGCAGCACGTTCGGCGCGGCCCAGATCAACGCGATCTACCAGAACCTGTTCAACCGCGATGCCGAGCCGGCGGGCCAGCTGTACTGGCAGCAGGAAGTCAACGCCGGGCGCATCAGCCCCGCGCAGGTCGCGCTGGCGATCCTCAACGGCGCGCAAAACGCCGACAAGACGGCGGTGCTCAACAAGCTGGCGCTGGCGCGAGCCTTCCTGGAGCAGCTTGACACCGTCGCGGAGATCGCCGGCTATGCGGGCGCGAACCCGGCGGCGGCGGCGCGCAGCTTCCTCCAAACCGTGGATGCATCCGAGGCCAGCCTGGCCACCGCGCTGGCGGCACTGCAGGCCAAGCTCATTCTGATCACGGGCGCCGGACAGACCCTGCCGGTCGCGCCGCCTGCAACGCCAGCCCCCACTTTCGCCGTCAGCAAGGACGGCGGCAACATCGTCTCCTTCAGCGCCGCCGGCGCGCAGATCGACGTGACCGAGGCGGGGGGCGGCAGCTTCACCTTCACCAGCGGTGGCGCCTCCGGCAGCGCCATTGCGCCCATCACTGGCATCGCCGTGCCTGTGGGCACGACGCTCAACATCAGCAGCACGCTGGCGACGGGCAAGGCCTTCAGCGGCGCCGGCACGGCGCTGGTCATTGCGAACGCGACCGGTGAAGACCTGACGGCCTTCAACGCCACCGGCGTCAGCGGCCTGCAGCTGAACACAGGCCAGAGCTACACCCTCACAGCGGCGCAAGCGGCAATCGCCAGGATCGGCGCCGGCGGCGTCATTGGCACGCTCACCGATGCCGGTACGACCACAGTCCGCGACACCCTGGCGGCCCTGGGCAATGGCGTGGCCACCGCCCTCAAGGCCGCTGGCGCCGACAGCGTGATCGCCTCCGCTGCCACGGGCGCCGACATCTCGGCCATCACCGTGGCCGGCATCGACGGCATCACCCTGGCCAGCGGGCAGAACTACACCATGACGGCGGCACAGGCCGCGTTGGCGACCGCTGCGCCGGGCGCACAGGCGGTGACCCTGACCACCGTGGCCAGCGGCACGCTCAACACCAACATCGAATCCTTTGTCCTGGGCAACTTCGCCAACAACGTGACGCTGGGTGCGGCCGCGCAGAACATCAGCAGCGCGGCCGGCACGGCGACCACGTTGAACCTCGGCGGCAGCACCGCAACCGGCACCTATGCCTTGGCCAACGCGGCCGACGTGCTGGTTGCCACCGACGGCGCCAACATCGCTGCGGCCACCACGACCTCGGTCGAGCTCCTCACGCTGGCCGGCGCCATCACCATGACGGCGGCCCAGTACAGCGCCTTCAACAGCGGCGGCATCACCGCTGGCGGCGCCAGCGACAGGATCATCCTGACGACGGCGCTCACCGGTGGCGAGGTCCTGAATGCGGCGGTGGAGAAGTTCACCCTGGCCGCGACAAACAACTCCGCCACTCTGGGCGCGGCGCAGTCCATCAATGCGCAAGCCCTGGCCGCCGGCCAGACGCTGGCACTGTCGGGCGCCTTCACGGCCAGCGTGACGCTGACGGCCGGCAACCTCGAGGCCGGCTCCACGGGCAGCACCACGGTGATGGGCGGGACCGGGGACAATACCATCTCATTGGGCAGCGGCAACGACACCGTCGACGCCGGCGGTGGCGCGGACATCATCACCGGCGGGGACGGCATCGACACCCTCAACGGACAGAGCGGAGACGACAGCTTTCTCTACGCATCGATGGCCCAGTTCCTCACAAGCTACAGGGTGGTCGACCAGATCGACGGTGGCGCCGACAACGACGCGGTGGTGATCAATTTCGACAATGTCAGGATCGATCGCAGCTCCGACCTCCAGCGCATGACCAATGTGGAGCAACTCAAGGCGCAATCGCAGTCGACGGCCCGGCGCGTCCACGACATCGCCGTCAACTCCGAGGTCAAGCTGGGCAGCCTGACCACCATCGACCTGTCGGGCGACACCGCGAACAACTCCAGCGGTGCCTTCGATCTGCGGGACGTCACCCGGGACATGACGCTCAAGGGCGTGGGCACCGGCACCAACAGTTTCATCTGTGGCTCCGGCGCGGACACGCTGGTCGGCGGGAACAGCACCGACGTTTTTTACTATTTGAACGCGGGCTCGTTCATTTCCGGCAATGCGGTGGTGGACCGCCTCGATGGAGGCGGCGGCAACGATTCCATCGTCGTCGACGACAGCTTCAGCATTGGCAGCGCGCAGTCGCTGGCGCGCATCACGAATATAGAGATCCTGCGCACCCTGTCCCAGAACATGGTCGTCCACAACTATTCGCTCACATTCCAGGCCGATGCCAACCTGGGGTCCATCAGCAAGATCGAGCTGGCGAGCGACCAGGCCTCAGGGTCCACAGCGACGGTCGACCTCTCGGGCCTTACCCGCGGGATGACGGTGACCGGCGTGGCCAAGGGCAGCAACACCATCACCGGTGGCTCGGGCGCGGACAGCCTGACGGGAGGTGAAGTCACCAGCATCTTGCGCGGAGGCGGTGGCAACGACAGCATCGCCACATCCACCAGCGGCGCCACGACCTATGTGTTCGAAGCCAGCGGCAGCGCCAATGGCGTGGATACCTTGACCGGGGTGCGCACCAACGGAACCTTCAGTTTCTCGGCGTTTCTCGGCACTTCGTCGTTGAACAATGCCGCCGTCGATTCCACCCTGATCGGCTCCGCGCTGGTCTTGACGGGCGGCCTGAACATCGGCGTGCGTTACGGCAGCGCGACCCTGACCGCAGCCAATATTCTGGCGGCGGCCGACGGCGGTGTGGCCGGCGAGGTGGTCGTGGCCAATGGTGGCAAGGCGGTCGTCTTCTCTTTCTCTGAAACTACAGCTGGCAGCAGCGCCAACGGCTCCATCTACTACGTGGAAGACACCACCGGCGCGCGGGACTTCGCCGTGACCTTGGTGGGAACGATGACGGGCAGTGCCGCCACCATCACTGACATGGCGAGCGCGGTCGGATACCTCTAGGAGGGGCGTGATTTGCTGGCGTCGGAGGATGCCGGCCGGACAGGGGCTGCAGTCCTACAAGCGCGCGGCCGGCCGCGCACCAGCATGGGCGGACTTCAACACTGCGGAGAGACCACCATGCCCCAATCCAGCAAAGACGCCAAGGGCGGCAAGACGCACGCCAAGAAAGACACGCACGCCAGCGGCGGCGCTTCGGCGGCGGCACAGAGGAAAGCCGCAAGCAAGCCATCGGGTTCACCCACAGGGCCACAAAAGCACGGCGAGAAGAAGACCACCAACTAGGAGCCGCGCAGGCTGTGGTCTGGCGGAAGCGGTGAGATTCGAACTCACGGAGGCCGCGAGGCCTCGGCGGTTTTCAAGACCGCTGGATTAAACCACTCTCCCACGCTTCCTGGGAGGCGTGATTTTACGCTGTGGCCAGCAGCAGGCCTTTGCTCTCGATGAAGGCGACGACCTCGGCCAGGCCCTGCTTGGTCTTGAGGTTGGTCATCACATAGGGCTTGCCGCGCCGCATGCGCTGGGTGTCTTCTTCCATCACGCCCAGATCCGCGCCCACATAAGGCGCCAGGTCGGTCTTGTTGATGACGAACAGATCGCTCTTGGTGATGCCGGGGCCGCCCTTGCGCGGGATCTTTTCGCCGGCAGCGACGTCGATCACGTAGATGGTCAGGTCCGAGAGCTCCGGGCTGAAGGTGGCGGCCAGGTTGTCGCCGCCGGATTCCACAAACACCACGTCGGCGTCGGGAAAATCCTCCAGCATGCGGTCGATAGCTTCCAGGTTGATGGAGGCGTCCTCGCGGATGGCGGTGTGCGGGCAGCCGCCGGTCTCCACGCCCATGATGCGTTCGGCCGCCAGGGCGCCGCTGACGGTCAGCAGGCGCTGGTCTTCCTTGGTGTAGATGTCGTTGGTGATGGCCACCAGGTCGTATTGATCGCGCATGGCCTTGCACAGCATTTCCAGCAAGGTGGTCTTGCCCGAACCGACCGGCCCGCCGATGCCCACGCGCAGTGGCGGCAGCTTCTTGGTGCGGTTGGCGATGTGGTGCATGGTCATGATCTGAACAATCTGGAGTATTGGGTTTCATGCTGGGCCGACAGGATGGCCAGCATGGGGGAAAAAGCCTGGCGGCTGTCGTCGTCCAGGCCCAGGGCATGGTCTACCGCGCCGGGGATGGCCGCCGCCAGCCGCTGCAGGATGCGCTGGCCCGAGCTCTGGCCCAGGGGCACGGACTTGAGGGCGGCCTGCGCCATATTTTCCGACCAGCCGAAGGCAAAGCACAGGAGGATGTCGCGCGCCGCAGCGCCGCCACTGGAGGCTGCCAGCGCGAAGGCGACGGGGTAGGTCAGCGGCTGGGTGGCCCGCAGTGCTTGCTCGGGATGGACAGACTTGAGCCACTCCACCAGGGAGCGCCCCATCTGCACCGTCTGCGCGCGCAGTTCGCTGGTTTCCCGCGTCTGCAGTACCCAGGCATCGAGCTGGGCGATGCGCGCCATGTCTTGCGCGCGCCAGGCTGTCACGGCCTGCGCGACGACAGCGAGGTCAGAGCGCGCCAGGCTAGTGTGCAACTGGTCCTCGAGCCAAAGCGCTGCCGTGTCTTCGTTGCTGACCAGGCCTGCGTCGACCGCGGCCTCCAGCCCTTCGGAATACGAGAAACCGCCCACCGGCAGGGCCGGCGAGGCCAGCCAGATCAGCTGCAGCAGCGCGGCGTCAGTGGTGATGGTGGCCGCCGTGCTCATGGCTGTGTGCTTGCCGGTCCAGGTGCTCGGGCGAGAAAGGCCGGAAGCCCTGTACCGGTGCCGGCGCCGGGCTGTGCGAATGCCCGCCTCCGTGCGCGCCGTAGGCGCCGCCCTCGGGCTCGAAAGCGGTGTTCTCTTCGCGAACGATCAGGTGCATGGAGCGCAGCATGTCGGCCAGCACATGGTCGGGTTCGATCTTCAGGTGGTCGGGCTTGAGCTCGATCGGCACATGGCGGTTGCCCAGGTGGTAGGCGGCGCGCGTCAGGTCGAAGGGCGTGCCGTGTTCCTTGCAATGCGTGATGACCAGCACCGGCTGCGGCGCGGCGATCACCTTGACCAGGGAGCCGTCCTCGGCCACCAGCACATCGCCGCCGCGCACGGCCGTTCCGCGCGGCAGGAAGACGCCCAGGTGGCGGCCTTGCGAGTCGGTGGCGTCGAAACGGCTTTTCTGGCGCACGTCCCAATCGAGTTCGACCGTGGCCGCGCGCTTGAGGAGGACGGGCGCCAGCCCATGGCCGCCGGCCAGGATCTTGGAAATCTGCAACATCGGTTCTTAAAAGAGAAAGTAGCGCTGGGCCATGGGCAGCACGGTGGCCGCCTCGCAGGTCAGCAGCTGGCCGTCGGCGCGCACGGCATAGGTCTGGGCGTCGATCTCCATCTTGGGCAGGTAGCTGTTGTGCACCATGTTCTGCTTGCGCACGCCGCGGATGTTCTTCACGGCGCTCAAGGTCTTGGCCAGACCGAACTTGTCCTTGATGCCCGCGTCCAGGCCGGCCTGCGAGACGAAGCTGAGCGAGCCGCGGGCGATGGCGCCGCCGAAGGCGCCGAACATCGGCCGGTAGTGCACAGGCTGGGGTGTGGGGATGGAGGCGTTGGGGTCGCCCATGGCGGCCAGGGCGATGAAGCCGCCCTTGATGACCAGGGCCGGCTTGACGCCGAAGAAGGCCGGCTTCCAGACCACCAGGTCGGCCCACTTGCCCGGCTCGATGCTGCCCACCTCGTGGCTGATGCCGTGGGCGATGGCCGGGTTGATGGTGTACTTGGCGATGTAGCGCTTGGCGCGGAAGTTGTCGTGGCGCGCGCTGTCTTCCGGCAATGTGCCGCGTTGCGCCTTCATCTTGTGGGCCGTCTGCCAGGTGCGGATGATGACCTCGCCGACCCGGCCCATGGCCTGGCTGTCGCTGGACATCATGCTGATCGCGCCCAGGTCGTGCAGCACGTCCTCGGCGGCGATGGTTTCCTTGCGGATGCGGCTCTCGGCAAAGGCCAGGTCCTCGGCGATGGCCGGGTCCAGGTGGTGGCAGACCATGAGCATGTCCACATGTTCGTCCAGCGTGTTCACCGTGTAGGGCATGGTGGGGTTGGTCGACGAGGGCAGGAAGTTGGCCTCGCCCACCACGCGCAGGATGTCCGGCGCGTGGCCGCCGCCCGCGCCTTCGGTGTGGAACGCGCACAGGCCGCGGCCCTTGGTGGCGGCGATGGTGTTCTCGACGAAGCCCGATTCGTTGAGCGTGTCCGAGTGGATCGCCACCTGGGTGTCGGTGGCATCGGCCACGTCCAGACAGTTGCTGATGGCCGCCGGCGTCGTGCCCCAGTCCTCGTGCAGCTTCAGGCCGATCACGCCAGCGTTGATCTGTTCGTGCAAAGCGGCCGGCAGGCTGGCGTTGCCCTTGCCCAGAAAGCCCAGGTTCATGGGGAAGGCGTCGGCCGCCTGCAGCATGCGCTCGATGTTCCAGGGGCCGGGCGTGCAGGTGGTGGCAAAGGTGCCGGTGGCCGGTCCGGTGCCGCCGCCCAGCATGGTGGTCACGCCGGCGGCCAGGGCCTCCTCGATCTGCTGCGGGCAGATAAAGTGGATGTGGCTGTCGATGCCGCCGGCCGTGACGATGTTGCCCTCGCAGGAGATGATCTCCGTGCCCGGGCCGATGATGATGTCCACGCCCGGCTGGGTATCGGGGTTGCCGGCCTTGCCGATGGCCACGATGCGGCCGCCCTTGATGCCGATGTCGGCCTTGACGATGCCCCAGTGGTCAATGATCAATGCGTTGGTCATGACGCAGTCCACCGCGCCCTCGGCCCGGGTCTTCTGGCCCTGCGCCATGCCGTCACGGATGGTCTTGCCGCCGCCGAACTTCACCTCTTCGCCGTAGCCGCCGGCGCGCAGGGTGAAGTCGTCCTCGACTTCCACCATGAGGCCGGTGTCGGCCAGGCGCAGGCGGTCGCCCTTGGTCGGGCCGAACATCTCCGCGTAAGCGCGGCGTCCAATCGTTGCCATCAGAGTTTTCCTTGCACGAGGCCGCGAAAGCCATAAACGATGCGGTCGCCGGCGAAGTCCACCAGTTCCACCGTGCGCTGCTGGCCGGGCTCGAAACGCACGGCCGTGCCCGAGGCGATGTTCAGCCGCATGCCGCGCGCCGCATCGCGGTCGAAGCCCAGCGCGCCGTTGGTTTCGGCGAAGTGGTAGTGCGAGCCGACCTGGATGGGCCGGTCGGCCGTGTTGGCCACCACCACGGTGAGGGTGCGGCGGCCCGGGTTCAGGGCGTGGTCGCCGTCGTCGGTCAGGAGTTCGCCAGGTGTCATGGTCATACGATCGGCTGGTGGACGGTGACCAGCTTGGTGCCGTCCGGGAAGGTGGCTTCCACCTGGATGTCGGGGATCATGTCGGCCACGCCTTCCATCACGTCGGCGCGGGTCAGCACGCTGCGGCCCTCGCTCATGAGCTGGGCCACGGTCCTGCCGTCGCGGGCGCCCTCCATCACGGCGGCCGAGATCAGGGCCACGGCCTCGGGGTAGTTCAGCTTCAGGCCGCGGGCCTTGCGCCGCTCGGCCAGCAGGCCGGCGGTGAAGATCAGCAGCTTGTCTTTTTCTCGGGGGGTCAGTTCCATGGTGCCAGGCCGGTGGGGGAGTGCGGGCCATCTTATTGCAAAGCCCATGCCGGTCCATACGCCCAACGCCGCATGGACGGCCTGCTCCCCAGGTGGCCGTGGCACGGTTTCTGCACCCCTCGCTCCGTGAGCGAAACCATTCCCATCCACCCCGTACCGGCCGGCGAAGCGCCCCAGCGCATCGTGAAGGTCCGGCGCGACTACAACAGCTGGGTGGCGAGCGAGACCATGGAGGACTACGCCCTGCGCTACACGCCGCAGCGCTTTCGCAAATGGTCCACCTTCCGGGTCGCCAACACGGCTTTTGGCGCCGCCTCCTTCCTGATCCTGGAGGCGGTGGGCGCCACCCTGCTGGTGCAGTACGGCTTTCTCAACGCCTTCTGGGCCATCCTGGCCACCGGCCTGATCATCTTCCTGGCCGGCCTGCCGATCAGCATCTATGCCGCCCGCTACGGCGTGGACATGGACCTTTTGACCCGGGGCGCGGGCTTTGGCTACATCGGCTCGACCCTGACCTCGCTGATCTACGCCTCCTTCACCTTCATCTTCTTCGCGCTGGAGGCGGCCGTCATGGCCTACGCGCTGGAACTCGCCCTGGGCATCCCACCCAGTTGGGGCTACCTGGTCTGCGCCCTGGTCGTCATCCCCCTGGTGACGCACGGGGTCTCGGCCATCAGCCGGCTGCAGATGTGGACCCAGCCGCTGTGGCTGGTGATGCTGGTCGTGCCCTTCGTCTACGTGTTGATGCGCGATCCAGGTGCATTCAATGGAATAACGCACTACTCTGGTGAAAAGTCCGGCACATCGCAGTTTAATTTGCACTATTTCGGTGCTGCTCTGACGGTGGGGATCGCCTTGATTACCCAAATGGGGGAGCAGGTGGACTATCTGCGCTTCATGCCCAGGCGCGTGGAGGGCAGGGCCCGGGGCTGGTGGCTGGCTGTGCTGGCCGGCGGTCCGGGTTGGGTGCTGCTGGGTGTGGTCAAGATGCTGGGCGGCGCCCTGCTGGCCTACCTGGCGATCACCCACATGGTGCCCACCGACCGCGCGGTCGACCCCAACCAGATGTACCTGGCGGCCTACGAATACGTTTTTCC
The DNA here is from genome assembly GCF_936925435.1 of uncultured Ramlibacter sp. Taxonomy (GTDB): domain Bacteria; phylum Pseudomonadota; class Gammaproteobacteria; order Burkholderiales; family Burkholderiaceae_C; genus Ramlibacter. The sequence continues at coordinate 44,600 of NZ_CAKZHQ010000033.1, forward strand.
CAACTACGGCTGGGCGGTGGCGGCGACGGCCCTGTTCGTGGTCATCTCGCAGCTCAAGATCAACGTCACCAACGCCTATGCGGGCTCGCTGGCCTGGTCCAACTTCTTCTCGCGCGTCACCCACAGCCACCCGGGGCGGGTGGTCTGGGTGGTGTTCAACACCTTGATCGCCTTCATGCTGATGGAGATGAACGTCTTCCAGGCCCTGGGCGACGTGCTGGGCCTGTACTCCAACATCGCCATCGCCTGGATGATGGCGGTGGTGGCCGACCTGGTGATCAACAAGCCGCTGGGGCTGTCGCCGCCGGGCATCGAGTTCAAGCGGGCCCACCTCTACGACATCAACCCGGTCGGTGTGGGCGCCATGGTGCTGGCCTCGGCCCTGTCCATCGCCGCCCACCTGGGCCTGTTCGGTCCCATGGCCCAGGCTTTCTCCGCCGTGATCGCCCTGGGTGTGGCCCTGGTCACCTCGCCGCTGATCGCCTGGGCGACCAAGGGGCGCTACTACCTGGCCCGCGACAGCGGGCCGGCGCCGGAGCGCGATGCGGTGCAGCGCTGCGTGATCTGCGAGCGTGAGTACGAGGGCCCCGACATGGCCCATTGCCCGGCCTACCAGGGGCCGATCTGCTCGCTGTGCTGCACGCTGGACGCGCGCTGCGGTGACCTCTGCAAGCCGCATGCGAGCCTGTCGGCGCAGTGGTCGGGCGCGCTGCGGCATCTGCTGCCGCGCCGGGTCTGGCCTTATCTGGACACCGGCCTGGGCCACTTCCTGCTGCTGATGCTGATCGTCGTGCCGCTGCTGGCCACGGTGTTCGGCCTGCTCTACCGCCAGGAGCTGCAGGCCCTGGCATTGCTGGCCGAACCGCTGGCGATCTCGGACGGCACGCTGCGCTCGGGTTTTCTCAAGGCCTACATGGCCCTGCTGGTGATCGCGGGCATCGTCGCCTGGTGGCTGGTGCTGGCCCACAAGAGCCGCCAGGTGGCGCAGGAGGAGTCCAACCGCCAGACCCATCTGCTGATGCTGGAGATCGAGTCGCACCGCCAGACCGACGAGGCCTTGCAAAGCGCCAAGCTGCTGGCGGAGCGGGCCAAGCAGCAGGCCGAGCAGGCCAACCAGGCCAAGAGCCGCTACATCAGCGCCATCAGCCACGAGCTGCGCACGCCGCTCAACTCCATCCTGGGTTACGCCCAGCTGATGGGCGAGGACGCGGCCATCCCGCCGCACCGGCGCCAGGCGGTCAGCGTCATCAAGCGCGGCGGCGAGCACCTGCTGCAGCTGATCGAAGGCACGCTGGACATCGCCCGCATCGAGGCGGGCAAGCTCACGCTCAACGTCAAGCCCATGCACTTCGCCGATTGCGTGCACGAGATGGCCGGCATGTTCGAGCTGCAGGCCGCCGGCAAGGGCCTGGCCTTCCGCTTCGAGGCTGAGGGCACGCTGCCCGAGGTGGTGCGGGCCGACGAGAAGCGGGTGCGCCAGATCCTGATCAACCTGCTGGGCAACGCCATCAAGTTCACCAGCGAGGGCAAGGTGACCTTCCGCGTGCGCCATGCGCGCGAGATGGCCACCATCGAGATCGAGGACACCGGCCCCGGCCTGCAGCGCGAGGAGATCGAGCAGATCTTCGAGCCCTTCGCGCGCGGCGCCAGTGCCAGTGCGCCCCATGCCGCGCCGGGCGCCGGCCTGGGCCTGACCATCGCCAAGATGCTGACCGACCTGATGGGCGGCGAGCTGACGGTGCAAAGCACGCCGGGCGCCGGCGCGGCCTTTCGCATCAAGCTGTTCCTGCCCGAGGTGCATGGCGCGCGCGCTGCTGTCGTGGCGCCGGCCAGGCCGCGCCACGGCTACGAGGGTCCGCGCCGCAAGCTGCTGGTGGTCGACAACGAGGAGGCCGACCGCGAGCTGCTGGTGCACCTGCTCGAGCCGCTGGGCTTCGAGCTGCGCAGCGCCGCCAGCGGCCATGACGCGCTCGACCTGCTGGCCGCCGGCCTGCAGCCCGACGCCATCCTGATGGACCTGGCCATGCCCGGCATCGACGGCTGGGAGACCATCCGGCGGCTGCGCCGCATGGAACATGTCAATTCCAAAATCGCGATCGTCTCGGCCAACGCCTTTGACAAGGGGCTGGACAACGATGTGGGCATCCGGCCCGAGGACTTCATCCTCAAGCCGCTGCGCCACAGCGAGCTGCTCGACTGGCTGGAGCGCCAGCTGGGTCTGCGCTGGCTGGAGGCGCCAGTGGTTTCGCCGCCCTCGGTGGCGGCACCTGAGGCCGCAGACACGGGCCGCCTGCCCGATGCCACGGCCCTGCAGGAGCTGCAGCAGGTGGTGCAGCTGGGCTATCTGCGCGGCATCATGAACAAGCTCGACGCCATCGAGGCGGCCGAGCCCGAATGCAAAGGCTTCACCACCGCCATGCGCGAGCTGGCGCGCCAGTTCCAGTTCGAGCAGATGGCCAAGCGCCTGGCCGCCACTGCGACGGAGATCAAATGAACGGCAGCGAAGCCCTGGCCCGCGAGCGCGCCAACAGCGACCTGGTGCTGATCGTCGACGATGTGCCCGACAACCTGGCGGTGCTGCACGACGCGCTGGACGAGTCGGGCTACACCGTGCTGGTGGCCACCGGCGGCGAGGCGGCCCTGCAGCGTGCCGACCAGGCCCTGCCCGACATCGTGCTGCTCGACGCCATGATGCCGGGCATGGACGGCTTCGAGGTGGCTCGCCGCCTCAAGGCCTCGCCGCGCACGGCCCACATCCCCATCATCTTCATGACCGGCCTGACCGAGACCGAGCACCTGGTGGCGGCGCTGGAGTCCGGCGGGGTGGACTACGTCACCAAGCCGATCAAGCCCAAGGAGGTGCTGGCCCGCATGGGCGTGCATCTGGGCGGCGCCCGCCAGGCCCGGCAGGAGGCGCGCCAGGCCGGCCAGGCGCGCAACGCGCTGGACGCCTTCGGCTACGCCAGCATCACGGTGCGCGCCTCCGACGGCAGGCTGATGTGGCAGACGCCGCTGGCGCGCGATCTGCTGCTGGCCTACTTCGGCCCTCCGGCGCCGGGCCCGCACCAGCTGGCGCCGCAGCCGGTGGCCGACTGGCTGCGCCGCCACCTGCGCGAGGCGCAGGCGCAGATCGAGCCGCCGCGGCTGACGGCCGAACTGGGCGCGCGGCGCCTGTCCTTCCGCCTGCACCAGCAGACCGGCGACAGCGAGGGCGGCGGCGACTGGCTGATCGTCATGCGCGAAGTGTCGGATGCGGCGGTGATCGAGGCCATGAGCCTGTCCTTCAAGCTCACCGCGCGCGAGGCCGAGGTGCTGTACTGGGTGGTCAAGGGCAAGATCAACCGCGACATCGGCGACATCCTGGGCACCAGCCCCATGACGGTGAAAAAACACCTGGAACGGGTGTTTGCCAAGCTCGGCGTGGAGACACGTACCGCGGCGGCGGCCATGGCGCTGAGCCGCATCCGGCAGTTGCATCCACAGTTTGAGGGGTGAGGGAACTGGCACACACTTGGCCGCCGGCGCGCCGCGCACTTTGCGTGTCGGGGTCAAGTGGGATCTGTGAGGGCGCACCGTCGTCGCCTGCCGGGGCGGTGATGCTCGCTCTGGAGCGCAGCAACTGTCATGGCGGGCTGGCAGAATCCAACCATGTACCACCTCCCCGAGCCCATTCCGCCTCAGCCCTTCGATGACGCCGCTGCCGCCCTGGCCAAGGTGCAGCGCAAATACGACAGCAGCATCGCCCACCTGCGTGCCCACCACCGCGTCGGGGGCCTGCCGCCCCTCGGCCCGCAGGCGGGCGATGTCGGCGCTGGCGATGCGCGTGTTGCCGGTGACGGTGAAACGCTCCACGGGCACCGTGAGGCTGTCGGTCGCGGCGAGCGCCGGGCGCGCCGGCAACGGCAAGGCGAGCGGCGGCGCGGCGGGCAGTTCGCCCGTGCGGGGCGCCATCGTGCTGGTGTCCGACATGGGTTGCACGGTAGCAGGCGGCGCATCAGGACGGCATCAGGACCGCTTCAAGGGACCGGCTGGCCTGGCCGGCCACGGTGTGTCCGCAACTTCGTCGATTCGGACGATGGCCGGCCCCGGCGCGGCTGGATACCGTGCCGGCCTGTCCCAACCCATGACAAGGCGT
>NZ_CAKZHQ010000034.1 GCF_936925435.1 uncultured Ramlibacter sp.
AACTGCACGTTGGAGCCGCCCGTGTCGACGCCGATCTCGCGCAGCACCGCGATCGAGGCGTTGCGCATGATCTGGTACTCCTTGTCGGTCAGCGTCTGCGCCGGCGCCACCGTGATGGAGTCGCCGGTGTGCACGCCCATCGGGTCCAGGTTCTCGATCGAGCAGACGATGATGCAGTTGTCGGCCTTGTCGCGCACGACCTCCATCTCGTACTCTTTCCAGCCCAGCAGCGATTCCTCGATCAGCAGCTCGTTGGTCGGCGAAGCTTCCAGGCCGCGCTTGCAGATGGTCTCGAACTCTTCCGGGTTGTAGGCGATGCCGCCGCCGGTGCCGCCCAGGGTGAAGCTGGGGCGGATGACGGTGGGAAAGCCCAAGGTCTTTTGCACGGCCCAGGCTTCGTCCATGGTGTGGGCGATGCCCGAGCGCGCCGAGCCCAGGCCGATGCGCGTCATCGCGTCCTTGAACTTCAGGCGGTCCTCGGCCTTGTCGATGGCTTCCGGCTCGGCACCGATCAGCTCGATGGCCTTGTTGGTGGCGGCGCCCTTGTACTTGTGCAGCACGCCGTTGCGCCACAGGTCCAGCGCGCAATTGAGCGCGGTCTGGCCGCCCATGGTGGGCAGGATGGCGTCGGGCTTTTCCTTGGCGATGATCTTCTCGACCGTCTGCCAGGTGATGGGCTCGATGTAGGTGACGTCGGCCGTGGCCGGGTCGGTCATGATCGTGGCGGGGTTGCTGTTGATCAGGATGACCTTGTAGCCCTCCTCGCGCAGGGCCTTGCAGGCCTGCACGCCGGAGTAGTCGAACTCGCAGGCCTGGCCGATGATGATCGGGCCAGCGCCGATGATGAGGATGCTCTTGATGTCTGTGCGCTTGGGCATTTACTTCTTCTCCTGGGCCTGGTCCATCAAACCGGTGAACCGGTCGAACAGGTAGCCGATGTCGTGCGGGCCGGGCGAGGCTTCCGGGTGGCCCTGGAAGCAAAACGCCGGCTTGTCGGTGCGGGCCAGGCCCTGCAGCGTGCCGTCGAACAGGCTGACGTGGGTGGCGCGCAGGTTGGCCGGCAAGGTCTTCTCGTCCACCGCGAAGCCGTGGTTCTGGCTGGTGATGGAGACGCGGCCGCTGTCCAGGTCCTTGACCGGGTGGTTGGCGCCGTGGTGGCCGAACTTCATCTTGAAGGTCTTGGCGCCCGAGGCCAGGGCCATGATCTGGTGGCCCAGGCAGATGCCGAAGGTGGGGTAGCCGTCCTCGATCAGTTCGCGGGTGGCGGCGATGGCGTAGTCGCAGGGCTCGGGGTCGCCCGGGCCGTTGGACAGGAAGACGCCATCGGGGTTGAGCTTTTTCACTTCGGCGGCCGGCGTCTTGGCCGGCACCACGGTGACCTTGCAGCCGCGTTCGGCCAGCATGCGCAGGATGTTCTTCTTGACGCCGTAGTCGAAAGCCACGACGTGGTAGCGGGCTTCGGCCAGGTCGCCATAGCCCTCGCCCAGTTCCCATTCGGTCTGGGTCCAGTCGTAGGGCTTGCCCACCGTGACTTCCTTGGCCAGGTCCAGGCCGGCCATGGGCGCTGTGCCGCGTGCCGCGGCGACGGCCTGGTCCACCAAGGCCTGCGTCACTTCCTGGCCCGCGGCCAGGCCCAGGATGCAGCCGTTTTGCGCGCCCTTGCTGCGCAAGATGCGGGTGAGCTTGCGCGTGTCGATGTTGGCGATGGCCACCGTGTTTTCGCGCAGCAGGTACTGCTGCAGCGTCAGGTGCGAGCGGAAGTTGGAGGCGACCAGGGGCAGGTCGCGGATGATGAGGCCGGCGGCGTGGACCTTGCTGGCCTCGATGTCCTCCTCATTGACGCCGTAATTGCCGATGTGCGGATACGTCAGCGTGACGATCTGCCGGGCATAGCTGGGGTCGGTGAGGATTTCCTGGTAACCGGTGATGGCCGTGTTGAACACGACTTCGCCGGTGGTGGAGCCGGTGGCTCCGATCGAGTTGCCAAGAAAGACCGTGCCGTCTGCGAGCGCCAGGATGGCGGGAGGGGCGGTTCCCTGTAGAGACAAAAGCACTGGGTTCTCCGTGATGGGTACGGGTACGCCCAAACGCAGTCAAAAGCGGTGCCTTTGATGCTTGTTCTGTTCAGGGAGTGGCTTGGGATGCGCTAGGCGTACGGGGTTTGCGGGAAAGCCGTTGATTATAGCCTGCCAACGCAGGGCTGTTTGGCTCAGCGGCCGGCGCTGGCGTGCAGGCAGATGGCGGCGGCGGCGGCCACATTGAGCGACTCCTCGCCGCCCGGCTGGGCGATGCGGATGCGCGCGGTGGCCCGGCTTTCCAGTTCGGCCGAGACGCCCTGCCCTTCATGACCCAGCATCCAGGCGCAAGGCCAGGGCAGCTGCGCCTGGTGCAGGAAGTCACCCTGGTGGGAGCTGGTGGCCAGCAGCGGCAGGCCCAGGGCGTCCAGGTCGGCGGCCGCCAGGCCTTCGACCAGGCGCAGCCCGAAATGGGCGCCCATGCCGGCGCGCAGCACCTTGGGACTCCACAGGGCGGCCGTGCCGGACAGTGCCAGCACCTGGCGAAAGCCAAAGGCGGCGGCGCTGCGCAGGATGGAGCCGACATTGCCGGCGTCTTGCACCCGGTCCAGGATGACGGCAGCCTGCCCCGGCGCCAGCGCCGGGTTGGCCGGCAGCGGGACCACGAAACCCATGCGCGCCGGCGACTCCAGGCCGCTGATGGAGGCGAACAGCGGATCCACGATTGCTACTGTTTTAGGAGCGGCCCGGATCCATTGCGCGGGGGCTTGCGCCCAGAATGACTCCGAAAACACGGCCAGGGCCGGCGCCACGCCGCGCTCCAGGGCGGCGCGGCACAGGTGGTCGCCTTCCAGCCAGACCTGGCCCTGCTTGCGGTAGGCCGTGCTGTCCTGCGCCAGCCGGCGCAGGTCCTTGAGCAGGGCGTTGTCGCGTGAACTGACCAGGCTGTGGCTGCTGCTGGTCATGAGGCCGCCAGCACGATGGTGCCGCCGTCCGGCGTGCCGAAGGTGGCAGCCACAGGGCTGAAATAGCGGCGGTGGTGCCGGCAGGCGCCGTGCAGGCGCAGCGCCTCCAGGTGCTCGGGCGTGCCATAGCCCTTGTGGGCCAGGAAGCCGTACTGGGGAAACTCTTCGTGCAAAGTGGCGCAAAGCCGGTCGCGGTGCACCTTGGCCAAGATGGAGGCGGCCGAGATCGCCTTGACCTTGGCGTCGCCGCCGACCACCGCTTCGGCCAGCACGTCAATGGTGGGCAGGCGGTTGCCGTCCACCAGCACCTTCATGGGTTTGAGGCGCAGGCCTTCGACGGCACGCTTCATGGCCAGCATGGTGGCCTGCAGGATGTTGAGCTGGTCGATCTCCTCGACCGAAGCCTGCGCCACCGAGCAGCACAGGGCTTTTTCGCGGATCTGGTCGTAGAGGCGCTCGCGCTGCAGCGCCGTCAGCGCCTTGGAGTCAGCCAGGCCGCGGATGCGCTTGCTGTCGTCCAGGATGACGGCAGCGGCCACCACCGGACCGGCCAGAGGGCCGCGGCCGGCCTCGTCGACACCGGCCATCAGGCCAATGGGGTCCCAGGCCAGATGGACCTGCTCAGCGTGCAATAACTTTTTCGATGGCATCAGTGGCCAGGGCTTTGGTGTCGCGCCGCAGCTCGTGGTGCAGCGCAGTGAATCTCGCCTGGATGGCAGCGATTCTCGCAGGAGCTTCCAGCCATTCCAAGAGGGCCGCCGCGAGTTTCTCCGGCGTGGCATCGTGCTGTAGCAGTTCGGGCACGACAAAGTCGCGGCACAGCACATTGGGCAGGCCGACCCAGGGCTGCAGCCGCTTGGGCCACATGATGCGGTAGGTCAGCCAGTTGACCTTGTAGGCGATCACCATGGGCCGCTTGAACAGGGCCGCCTCCAGCGTGGCCGTGCCGCTGGCCACCAGCACCAGGTCGCAGGCCGTCAGGGCCAGGTGCGACTGGCCTTGCAGCACCTGCAGGCCGCGCTCCAGGCCGGCCGCGCGGGCCGCCTCCTCGATGGCCGACGCCAGGCCAGGCACCGCGGGCGCTATTAACTTGATAGCGGGATGCGCCCGTTGCACCAGGGCTGCGGCCAGAAAGAAGGTCTCGGCCAGGTTCTTGACCTCGGACCTGCGGCTGCCCGGCAGGATGGCGATGACCTGCTCGCCCTCCTGCAGCCCCAGAGCGCGGCGCGCCGCCGCCTTGTCCGGCACCAAAGGGATCACGCCAGCCAGCGGATGGCCGACATAGGTGGCGGCGATGCCGTTGCGCGCCAGCAGTTCGGGCTCGAAGGGAAAGATGCACAGCACATGGTCGGCGCTACGGCGGATGGTCTCCACGCGCTCCGGACGCCAGGCCCAGATCGAGGGGCAGATGAAGTGCACGGTGGGCACGCCCTGCTCTTTCAGGCCCTGCTCCAGGCCCAGGTTGAAGTCGGGTGCATCGACGCCGATGAAGACGTTGGGCCTGTCCTTGAGCAGCCGCTCCTTCAACTGCTTGCGGATGCCCACCAACTCGCGGTAGTGGCGCAGCACCTCGACGTAGCCGCTGACGGCCAGCTTGTCGGACGGCCACCAGGCCTGAAAGCCGCGCGCCGCCATCTGCGGCCCACCAATGCCCTGCGCCGACAGGGCCGGCCAGCGCGCGCGCATGCCATCGAGCACCAGGCCGGCCAGCAAGTCGCCGGACGCCTCGCCCGCGACCATGGCGAAACGCGGGGGCTGCTGCATGGCTAGCGGGCGATGCCGCGCGTCGCCGCAGCCAGGAAGCCACTCATGAGAGCCACGTCCTGCGCGGCCTCGGGCGTCTGTTCGGCCAGCGCGGCGATGGCCTGGCGGGCTTCGTCCAGGGTACGGCCTTCGCGGTACAGCAGCTTGTGCATCTGCTTGACGGCGGCGATGCGCGCTGCGTTGAAGTCGCGCCGGCGCAGGCCGATTGCATTGAAGCCGCGCACCGCCAGCGGATTGCCATCGACCAGCATGAAGGGAGGCACGTCCTGGGTGACGGCGCTGGCAAAACCCAGCATGGCATGGGCGCCGACCTTGACGAACTGGTGGATGCCGGTCAGGCCGCCCACCGTCACCCAGTCACCCAGTTCCACATGGCCGGCCAGCGTGGCGTTGTTGGCCAGCGTGGTGTGGTTGCCCACCACGCAGTCGTGCGCGATGTGGGTGTAGGCCATGATCCAGTTGTCGTCGCCGATGCGGGTCACGGCCTTGTCCTGCACCGTGCCGATGTGCAGGGTGACGAACTCGCGGATGGTGTTGCGCTCGCCGATCACCAGCTCGCAGGGCTCGCCGGCGTACTTCTTGTCCTGGTTGGCCGCGCCGATGGAGCCGAACTGGAAGATGCGGTTGTCGCGGCCGATGGTGGTGTGGCCCTCGATCACCACATGGCCGGCCACCGTGGTGCCGGCGGCGATCTTCACGTGGGGGCCGATCAGCGTGTAGGGGCCGACCCGGACGCTGCTGTCCAGCTGTGCGGCCGGATCGACGATGGCCGTGGGATGGATATTGGACACGCGGGCCTCGCGCAAAAAATCAGGCCACGGTGCGCATGGTGCACATGAGTTCGGCCTCGCAGGCCACCTCATCGCCCACCCGCGTGATGCCCTTGAACTTGTAGATGCCGGCCTTGTGGCGCACCAACTCCACGTCCATCACGAGTTGGTCGCCCGGCTCGACCGGCCGCTTGAAGCGGGCGCCATCGATGCCGGCAAAGTAATACACGGTCTTGTCGTCCGGCGTCACGCCCTGGGTGGCGAAGGACAGCAGGGCCGCGGCCTGGGCCATGGCCTCGAGCATCAGCACGCCCGGCATCACCGGCCGGTGCGGGAAGTGGCCGGTGAAGAAGGGTTCGTTGATGGTCACGTTCTTGAGGGCGCGGATGCTCTTGCCCTTCTCGTAGGCGAGCACCCGGTCCACCATCAGAAAGGGATAGCGGTGCGGCAGCAGCTTGAGGATTTCGTGGATGTCCATCATGTCGGTTTGTTCTTTTCAAGTACCTTGATGCGCTCACGCAGGCTGTGCAGCTGCTTCAAGGTGGCTGCGTTCTTTTCCCAGCTCGCATTGTCGTCGATGGGAAAGACGCCGGTGTAGTGGCCGGGCTTGCTCAAGGACCGCGTCACCAGGGACGCGGCCGAGATGTGGACGTGGTCGGCGATGTTCAGATGGCCGACGATGCCGGCCTGGCCGCCCACGGTGCAGTGCGCGCCGATGGTGGTGCTGCCGGCCACCGCCGAGCAGCCGGCCATGGCCGTGTGCTTGCCGATACGCACGTTGTGGCCGATCTGGATCAGGTTGTCGAGCTTGACGCCGTCACCAATCACCGTGTCGGCAAGGGCGCCACGGTCGATGCAGGTGTTGGCGCCGATCTCCACGTCGTCGCCGATGACCACGGCACCGAGCTGCTCGATCTTTTCCCAGGCGCCCTGGTTGGGTGCGAAGCCGAAGCCGTCGGCACCGATGACCACGCCGGGGTGCAGGATGCAGCGCGCGCCGATGACGCAGTTCTCGCCCACCGTCACCCGCGCCTTGAGCACCGTGCCGGCGCCGATGCGCGCACCGCGCTCGACCACGCACAGGGCGCCGATGCGGGCCGTCGGGTCAATGACGGCATCGGGGTCGATGACCGCGCTGGGATGGACGGCCGGACCCTTGGCGGCGCCAAGCTGGGCCTTCCACAACTGGGTCAGGCGGGCAAAGTAAAGATAGGGGTCGTCGGTGACGATGCAGGCGCCGCGCGCCACGGCCGGCGCACGCATGGACGCGGCGACGACGACGCAGCCGGCCTGTGAGGCTGCCAACTGCGACTGGTACTTGGGGTTGCTGAGAAAACTCAGCTGGGCGGGGCCGGCGCTCTCCAGCGGGGCCAGGCCAACAATCAGCAGTCCGGCGTCGCCGTGCAGCTCGCCGCCCAGAGCCTGGACGATGGAGGAAAGCGCAAGTGCCACACGTGCCAGCCTGGAGGCGACTTACTTGACCGCGTTCAGCGCCTTGATCACCTTGTCGGTGATGTCGTGCTTGGGGTTGATGTAGACCGCTTCCTGCAGCACCACATCGTATTTCTCGGCCTCGGCAACCTGCTTGACCACGCGGTTGGCGCGCTCGAGCACCTGCTGCAGCTCTTCGTTCTTGCGGGAAGTGAGGTCTTCCTGGAACTCGCGGCGCTTGCGCTGGAACTCGCGGTCCTGGTCAACCAGCTGCTTCTGGCGCTGGACACGCTGGCTTTCGGCCAGGGTCGGCGCTTCGCGCTCGAACTTCTCGGACGAGCTCTTGATGGAGGCCCCCAGATCGGCGAGCTCCTTCTCGCGGCGCGAGAACTCCTGCTCAAGCTTGACCTGCGCGGCCTTGGCCGTGTTGGCCTCGCGGAAGATCCGGTCGGTGTTGACGAAGCCGACCCTGAATTCCTGGGCCAGCACGGGCGCCGACAGCGCCAGCAAACCCAGCAGGACCACCCACCATGGACGGGACAGATGCTTCATTAGAAAGACGTTCCGATCTGGAATTGCAATTTCTGGATTCTATCGCCAGCAAAACTGCGTACGGGGTGGGCGTAGGCCAGGCGCAGCGGGCCCATCGGGGAGATCCAGGACAGGCCGATGCCGGCAGAGGCACGCAGCGTACCGAAATCGAGCTTCTCGGTCTCGCCGTAGACGTTGCCCACGTCGGTGAAGGCGAACATCCGCAGCGTCCGGTCGTTGCCGGCACCGGGGAACGGCGCGATCAGCTCGGCGTTGAGGGTGATCTTTTTGGGACCGCCGATGGACGAGCCGGTCACGTCGCGCGGGCCCAGGGTGCCCTGGTCGAAGCCGCGCACCGAGCCCAGGCCGCCCGAATAGAAGTTCTTGAACACCGGGAAAGGCCGATCCGACAGGCCCTTGCCCCAGCCGAATTCGGTGTTGAACGCCATGGTGTACTGCTTGCTCAGCGGCACATACTGCTGGTAGTGGTAATTGGCACGGATGTAGCGCGCGTCGCCGGCCACGCCCAGCTCGCTGGCCGCGCGCTGGAAGCGGCCCGAAGTCGGGGCGATGGCGCTGTCGCGGTCATCGCGCGACCAGCCGACTGTCAGCGGCAGCGAGTTGCTGGTGTAGCCGAACCTTTCGGCGTAATCCAGGTAGGCCGCCGGGATATTGGTGCCGGCCTTGATCTCGATGCGCTCCAGGCTGCCGCCGAAGAACACCGTGTCGAGCTCGCTGAAGGGCACACCAAAGCGCAGGCCCGCGCCGGAAGTCACCAGTTCGTAGTTGCCGCCCTGGTCTTCATAGGGCTTGGACGAGCGGTGGTACACGTCGATGGTGCGCGAGATGCCGTCGGTCGTGAAGTACGGATTGACGGTGTTGAAGGCCAGCGTCTTGTTGTACTTGCTGGTGTTGAGCTCCACACCCAGGTAGTTGCCCGAGCCGAAGGCGTTTTCCTGCTTGAGCGCGAAGCCCAGGCCGAGCTTGTCGGCGCTGGAGAAGCCAGCCGACAGCTGCAGGCTGCCGGTGGGCTTTTCGGTGACGTTGACGTTCAGGTCGATCTGGTCGGGCGCGCCGGGCACATCGCTGGTCTCGATGTTGACGTCGCGAAAGTAACCCAGGCGGTCCAGCCGGTCGCGCGACAGCTTGATGCGGTCGCCGTCGTACCAGCTGGCCTCGAACTGGCGGAACTCGCGGCGCACCACCTCGTCGCGGGTGCGGTTGTTGCCCGACACGCCGATGCGGCGCACATAAGCGCGGCGCGAGGGGTCCGAGACGATGACGAAGGCCACGCGGTTGTTGATGCGGTCGATCTCCGGCTTGGCCTCGACCTGGGCAAAGGCGTAGCCGAAGTTGCCGAAGAAGTCGGTGAAGGCCTTGGTGGTCTGGGCCACCTGGTCGGCGTTGTAGGCCTCGCCGACCTTGATCTGGATCAGCGACTTGAACTCGTCGTCGTGATTGAGGTAGTTGCCCTCGAGCTTGATGCCGGAGACGACGTAACGCTCACCCTCGGTGACGTTGATGGTGATGGAGATGTCCTGCTTGTTCGGCGAGATCGCGACCTGGGTCGAATCGATGCGGAACTCCAGGTAGCCACGCTGCAGGTAGTAGGAACGCAGCACTTCCAGGTCGGCGTTGAGCTTGGCGCGGGCGTATCGGTCGGACTTGGTGTACCAGGTCAGGAAGCCGCCGGTGCTCAGGTCGAACTCCCCCTTGAGGGTGGATTCGCTGAACGCCTTGTTGCCGACGATGTGGATGTCCTTGATGCGGGCCGGCTCGCCTTCGCTCACGGTGAAGGTGAGGTTGACCCGGTTGCGCTCGATCGGCGTGACGGTGGTCACCACCTCGGCGCCATAGAGGCTGCGGTTGATGTACTGGCGCTTGAGCTCCTGCTCGGCGCGGTCGGCAAGGGCTTGGTCATAGGGGCGGCCTTCGGTCAGGCCGATGTCGCGCAAGGCCTTCTTCAAGGTGTCCTTGTCGAATTCCTTGGCGCCGCTGAAATCCACCTCGGCCACCGTCGGGCGCTCTTCCACGATGACCACCAGCACGTCGCCGGCCACTTCCAGGCGCACGTCCTTGAACAGTCCCAGTCCGAACAGGGCGCGGATCGCGGCCGAGCCCTTGTCGTCGCTGTACTGGTCGCCCACACGGAACGGCAGCGAGGCGAAGATGGTTCCCGGTTCAACCCGCTGCAGGCCTTCGACGCGGATGTCGCGCACCGTGAACGGGTCCACTGCCCAGGCGTTGGCGGCAAAGGCCAGCGCGATCACGAAAGGCACGGTACGCGCGCGCAAGCGCTTGAATTGTTTTTTCATGAATCAAGGCCGGCCCGGACGGTCCCGCGGGACCGCCGCAACAGCAGCCGAAATAGGTTAACCAAAGAGACGGGTCACGTCGTTGAACAGCGCGATGGACATCATGACAAGCAACACCGCCACGCCACCCCGCTGCAGCCGTTCCATCCAGGCGTCCGAGACGCTCTTGCCCGTGACAGCCTCCCAAAGATAATACATCAGGTGCCCCCCATCCAGGACGGGCAGAGGCAGCAGGTTGAGCACCCCGAGGCTGACGCTGATCAGGGCCAGGAACACCAGGTACTGCGTCAGGCCCAGGCTGGCGGACTTGCCGGCGTAGTCAGCAATGGTCAGCGGCCCGCTGAGGTTCTTGAGCGAGGCCTCGCCGATGACCATGCGGCCCATCATGCGCAGCGTCAGCACCGACACCTCCCAGGTCCGCACGGCGCCGTTCCACAGGCCGTCCAGCGGACCGTGGCGCACCTCGGTGAAGGCCGGCGGCGCGCCCACGTAAGCGCCGATGCGCCCGACGGTGGCGGCGCCGTCCTTGACGGCGTCGGGCGTGACTACGATCTCCAGCACCCTGCCATCGCGCTGCACGCTCCAGGGAGCGGCCAGCGGCTTGCCGGCGCGCACCTGGGCACGGATCAGCTCGCGCAGGCGCTGGCCGTCGACCACCGGCGTGCCGCCCAGGGCCTGCACCAGGTCACCCTGGCGCAGGCCGGCACGGTCGGCCGCGCCGCCGACCACCACCTCGCCGATCAGGGGCTGGGTCCAGGGCCCCAGGATGCCGACCTTGCGCAGCAACTGCGCGTCGGCCTCCCGCGCATCGATGCTGGCCAGAGGCAGCAGCAGTTCACGCGCGCCCGCCTGCGGCGTCGCCGCCAGGCCGAGGCGCACATCACGGCCATCGAGCGCACCGCGGGTGAGCAGCCAGCGCAGGTCCTCAAAGGAATGCACGGCCTGCAGGGGCTCACCGTCGAAAGCCGCCTGCTCGACCCGCTCGCCGCCGGCCAGGCCGGCCTGCTGCGCCACCGAGCCGGCCACCGGGCTGGCCAGCACCGCCTGCGGCTCCTGCACACCGACCCAGTTGACGACGGCGTACAACAGCACCGCCAGCACCAGGTTGGCGGCCGGGCCGGCCGCCACGATGGCCGCCCGCGCCTTCAGAGGCTGGTTGTTGAAGGCCAGGTGGCGTTCCTCGGGCGCCACCGGCGCCTCGCGCTCATCGAGCATCTTGACGTAGCCGCCCAGCGGGAAGGCGCCGATCACGAACTCGGTGGCCTGGCCGGGACGCTGGCGCCTGGGTTGCCAGCGGTACAGGGTCTTGCCGAAACCCACCGAAAAGCGCAGCACCTTGACGCCGCAAGCCACAGCCACGCGGTAGTGGCCGTACTCGTGGACCGCGATCAGCAGGCCCAGGGCAACGATGAAGGCGGCGACGGTCAGCATGTGGTCCTTTGCTCAGTCCAGCCTGGCGACGGCTTGCAGGGCGGCCGCGCGCGATTGCGCGTCCAGAGCCAGCAAATCGTCCAGAGAATGCGGTTTGGAAGGCGCGACGGCGGCCAGAGTTGCAAGGTTCACGCCATGGATCTGGTCGAAGCGGATGCGCCGCGCCAGGAAGGCCTCGACCGCCACCTCATTGGCGGCATTGAGCACTGCGGTGGTGCCCGGCGCCCCGCGCAGGCTGTCCCAGGCCAGTTGCAGGCCGGGAAAGCGCTCGCGGTGGCCGCGGCTGTCCAGCGACTCGAAGCTCATGTCGGCGAGGGTGGAGAAGTCCAGTGGCTGGGCGCCCGAGGCCACCCGCTGCGGCCAGGCCAGTCCGTAGGCGATGGGTACCCGCATGTCGGGCGTGCCCAGCTGGGCCACCACCGAGCTGTCGCGGTATTGCACCATCGAATGGATCACGCTTTGCGGGTGGATCACCACCTCCAGCCGTTCGGGCTGCAGGCCGAACAGGTAGCGCGCCTCGATCACTTCCAGCGCCTTGTTCATCATGGTGGCCGAATCCACCGAGATCTTGCGGCCCATCACCCAGTTGGGATGGGCGCAGGCCTGCTCGGGCGTCACGTTGCGCAGCGTGGCCGGCTCGCGGGTGCGAAACGGCCCGCCGGACGCGGTCAAGATGATCTTGTCGACCCGCTCGTCCCAACAGGCCGGATCTTCGGGCAGCGACTGGAAGATCGCCGAGTGCTCGCTGTCAATCGGCAGCAGGGTCGCGCAGCCCTCGCGCACGGCCTGCATGAACAGCTCGCCACCGACCACCAGCGCCTCCTTGTTGGCCAGCAGCAGGCGCTTGCCGGCACGCGCCGCCGCCATGCACGCGGCCAGGCCTGCGGCGCCCACGATGGCCGCCATCACGGTGTCCACCGGGGCGTCTGACGCTATCTTTTCAATCGCATCGGGCCCGGACAAGACCCTGACTTCCAGCCCGTTCGCTTCGATTTTTTGGGCCAGGAGGCGAGCCGCTTGCGGCTGTGCCATGACGGCAAACTGCGGCCGGAACTGCGCGCACTGCTGCAGCATCAGGTCAACCTGGGTGTTGGCGCTGAGCGCGAACACCTCGAAGCGGTCGGGATGCCGGGCAATCACGTCCAGCGTGTTGGAGCCGACCGAGCCGGTGGAGCCCAGAACCGTTATGCGTTGCTTCATCCGGAGAGAGTGTCAGAAATGCAGGGAGGCCAGCATCATGGCCAGCGGCAGGGTCGGTAGCAGGGCATCGACCCGGTCGAGCACGCCGCCGTGGCCCGGCAGCAAATTGCTCGAATCCTTGGCGCCAGCGCTGCGCTTGATCAGCGACTCGACCAGGTCGCCCACCACGCTCATGGCCGACAGGAACAGCACGGCGATGACCAGCAGCCACCAGCCGCGCTCGGCCAGCCGGCTGTACAGGCTGGGCACGGCCGCGCCGAAATGCCTGTCGGCCGCGGCCCAGCACAGGGCGAGCACCAGCACGCCGGCCATGCCGCCCCACACGCCTTCCCAGCTCTTGCCAGGACTGATGGCCGGGGCCAGCTTGCCGCTGGTGAACTTCAGGCCGAAGGCGCGGCCGGCGAAATAGGCGAACACATCGGCCACCCAGACCAGCACCAGCACCGACAGCAGGAAGTTGATGCCGATGGCGCGGGCCTGCGAGACGGCCAGCCAGGCTGTCCACAGCGCCAGCACGCCAGCGACGACGCGCACTGCCCTGGGTACGCGCGGCCAGCCGGCCACGCCACCGCGCAGCAGCCAGGCGCCGGCCAGCACCCAGGCGGCGCCGGCCGCCGCCCACCAAAGCGGCATGGGCCGCTCCAGCAGGCCCAGCCGCCAGGAGACGGCGCACAGCGCCAGGCAGTCGAAAGCGATGAAGAGCGCGCCCTTGTTGCCGTAGCCATTGAGTCGACCCCACTCCCATGCGCCGGCGGCGATGAGCACCAGCGCCGCCGCAGTGAAGGGCACCGGCGACGGCCAGAACAGCGCGGGCAGCAGGATGGCCAGCAGGACGACGGCCGTGAGGATGCGCTGTTTGAGCATGGGTTGGCGGCCTTCAGGCCACCTTTTTGGCAGGGGACGGGGCCACCTGGCCAGAGACTTTGCCGAAGCGCCGCTCGCGGCTGGCATAGTCGGCGATCGCCGCGTCCAGCGCCGCCGCGTCGAAATCCGGCCACAGCTTGTCGCTGAAGTACAGCTCGGAATAGGCGACCTGCCAGAGCAGGAAATTGCTGATGCGCTGCTCGCCGCCAGTGCGGATCACCAGGTCGGGGTCCGGCACATGGGCCATCGCCATAGCGCCGTGCAGACTTTGCTCGGTGATGGGCGTGCCGCTGGCCGCCAGCTGGGCCGCTGCCTGGGCGATGTCCCAGCGGCCGCCGTAGTTGAAGCAGATGTTCAATTGCAGGCGGACGTTGGCGGCAGTGGCCGCTTCGGCCTGCGCCAGCCCGGCGCGCACCTTGGGCGCCAGCGCCGAGCGGTTGCCGACGAACTGGATGCGCACGCCTTCTCCGTGCAGCGCCGGCACCTCGCGTGCCAGCGCCAGCGCCAGCAGTTCCATCAGGCCCGAGACCTCCTCGGCCGGGCGGTTCCAGTTCTCCGAGGAGAAAGCGAACACGGTCAGGACCTTGACGCCCCGCTCGCCGCAATGGCGCACGCAGGCACGCAGGGCATCGACGCCCTTCTTGTGGCCGGCCACCCGCGGCAGGAAGCGCTTGGTCGCCCAGCGGCCGTTGCCGTCCATGACGATGGCGACGTGGTGGGGAATCACTGGCATGCCGCTCGTCATAGGCCGTCCATCACACGGCCATGATTTCCTGTTCCTTGCCGGCCACCAGGCTGTCGATGCTGGCGATGTGCCGGTCGGTCAGCTTCTGGATCTCGGCCTCGGAACGCTTCTGGTCGTCTTCCGAAGCCAGCTTGTCCTTGACCACCTTCTTGACGGCGTCGTTGGCATCGCGGCGCAGGTTGCGCACCGCGATCTTGGCGCTCTCGCCCTCGTTGCGCACCAGCTTGGTCATCTCCTTGCGGCGCTCTTCGCTCATCGCCGGCATGGGCACGCGGATCAGGTCGCCCATGGAGGCCGGGTTCAGGCCCAGGTCGCTCTCGCGGATGGCCTTCTCGATCTTGGCACCCATGCCCTTTTCCCAGGGCTGGACGCTGATCGTGCGCGCGTCGATCAGGGCCACGTTGGCCACCTGGCTCAGCGGCGTCATCGTGCCGTAGTAGTCGACCTGCACCGTGTCGAGCAGGGCCGGGTTGGCGCGGCCGGTGCGGATCTTGGTCAGGTTGTTCTTGAAGGCAGCGATGGACTGGTCCATCTTGCCTTCCATGGTCGTCTTGATTTCGGCGATCGTGCTCATGTTTTTTTCTCCTCAGCTCAGGCGTAGACGAGAGTGCCTTCGTCCTCCCCCATCACCACGCGCTTGAGCGCCCCGTGCTTGAAGATGGAGAAGACCTTGACCGGCAGCTTCTGGTCGCGGCACAACGCGAACGCCGTGGCGTCCATGATGCCCAGATTCTGCGCCATGGCCTCGTCGAAAGTGATTTTCGTGTAACGGGTGGCGGTCGGGTCGAGCTTGGGGTCGGCCGAATAAACGCCGTCGACCTTGGTTGCCTTGAGCACCAGCTCAGCGCCCACTTCCGCGCCGCGCAGCGCGGCGGCCGTATCGGTGGTGAAGAAGGGATTGCCGGTACCGGCGGCGAAGATCACCACCTTGCCCTCTTCCAGATACTGCAGGGCCTTGGGCCGCACGTAGGGCTCGACCACCTGCTCGATCGCGATGGCCGACATCACGCGGGCGATCAGCCCCTGCTTGTCCATGGCGTCGGCCAGGGCCAGCGCATTCATCACCGTGGCCAGCATGCCCATGTAGTCGGCGGTGGCGCGGTCCATGCCGACCGAGCCGCCGGCCACACCGCGGAAGATGTTGCCGCCACCGATGACGACGGCCACCTGCACGCCCATGTGCACCACTTCGGCAACCTCTTGCACCATGCGAACGATGGTGGCGCGGTTGATGCCGAACGCATCGTCACCCATCAGGGCCTCACCGGACAGCTTCAACAAGATGCGCTTGTGGGCTGGCTGGGCGTCGGACATGAAAGGCTCCTTGCGTGGATTTGGGGTGAGTTTACCGGCGTGCTGCTTCGCGGTGGGGCGCGGGGCGGCTCCGGGCCGCCCCTTGCCAACGGGACTGGGGCCCGGGGCGGTCAGGCGCCGCCCTTGGCGGCTGCGATCTGGGCGGCCACCTCGGCCGCGAAGTCGTCGACCTTCTTCTCGATGCCTTCGCCGACCACGTACAGGGTAAAGCCCTTCACGTTGGTGTTGGCGGCCTTGAGCATCTGCTCGACGGTCTGCTTGTCGTTCTTCACGAAGGGCTGGTTGAACAGCGAGACTTCCTTGAGGAACTTCTGCACGCCGCCCTCGATGCGCTTGGCCAGGATCTCGGCCGACTGGGCCGGCTTGCCGGCGGCTTCGGCCACCTTGCGGTCTTCCTCGGCCTTGCCCACGGCAACCGCGCGTTCCTTCTCGATCAGGTCGGCGGGCACGTCGGCGCTGGTCAGGGCAACCGGCTTCATGGCGGCCACGTGCATGGCCACGTCCTTGGCTGCGGCTTCGTCACCGTCGAACTCGACGACCACGCCGATGCGCGTGCCGTGCAGGTAAGCGGCCAGCTTGGCGCCGCCTTCAAAGCGCTTGAAGCGGCGGAAGCTCATGTTCTCGCCGATCTTGCCGATCAGGCCCTTGCGCACGTCTTCCAGGGTGGGGCCGAAGCCGTCCTGGCTCAGGGGCAGCGCGCCCAGGGCAGCGACGTCGGCCGGGTTGTTGCGGGCGATCAGCTCGGCAGCCTTGCTGGCCAGGGCCAGGAAGCTGTCGTTCTTGGTGACGAAGTCGGTTTCGCAGTTGGTTTCCAGCAGCGCGCCGATGGAGCCGTCGATGAAGGAGGTGACGACACCCTCGGCGGTGATGCGCGAGGCGGCCTTGCCGGCCTTGTTGCCCAGCTTGACGCGCAGCAGCTCTTCGGCCTTTTCCAGGTTGCCGTCGGCCTCGGTCAGGGCCTTCTTGCATTCCATCATGGGTGCGTCGGTCTTGGCGCGCAGCTCGGCGACCATGCTTGCGGTGATTGCAGCCATTTCGTATTCCTTCAGTTCGTTCAATGCGGTTCAGTTGTAAAAAAGGGGCCGACAAGCCCCTTTTTTCGGCTTGCGGAGCGGATCAGGCGGCGGCGCCCTCTTGCACTTCCACGAATTCGTCGCTGCCCTCGGGCTTGGCCTTGACCACCTCGTTGCCGGAGCTGGCGCGGCCTTCGATGATGGCGTCGGCGATGCCGCGGGCGTACAGCGTGACGGCCTTGGACGAGTCGTCATTGCCGGGGATCACGTAGTCGATGCCTTCGGGCGAGTGGTTGGAGTCCACCACGGCGACCAGCGGGATGCCCAGCTTCTTGGCTTCGAGGATGGCGATCTTGTGGAAGCCCACATCGATCACGAAGATCGCGTCGGGCAGCGTGGCCATGTCCTGGATGCCGCCGATGTCCTTCTCGAGCTTTTCCATCTCGCGGGCGAACATCAGCTGTTCTTTCTTGCTCATGGACTCCAGGCCGCCTTCTTGCTGGGCCTTCATGTCCTTCAGGCGCTTGATCGAGGTCTTGACGGTCTTGAAGTTGGTCAGCATGCCGCCCAGCCAGCGCTGGTCGACGAAGGGCACGCCGGCGCGCTTGGCTTCCATCGCCACGGTCTCGCGGGCCTGGCGCTTGGTGCCGACCATCAGGATGGTGCCGCGGTTGGCAGCCAGCTGCTTCACGAACTTGGTGGCTTCCTGGAACATCGGAAGCGACTTTTCCAGGTTGATGATGTGGATCTTGTTGCGGTGGCCGAAGATGAACGGGGCCATCTTGGGGTTCCAGAAGCGGGTCTGGTGGCCGAAATGGACACCAGCTTCCAGCATTTCACGCATGGAGACGGACATGATATTTTCCTAAGGTTGGGTCTAAAATCCAGCCCGAAATCGCAGTACCCGAAGGGCACGCGACACCTTGTTGGGATGGATTCGCGATTTTGCTTCGCTGACAACGCCTGACGCACCATGCGTCCGCCGTCCAGCAAAACCCAAAGATTATAGCAGGCCCCTCCCCCATGTCCCCTGACCTCATCGCCACGCGGGGCGCCGGCCGCGGCAGCGCCCTGGAACATACCGAGCAGGCGCTGGCCATGGCCGCCTCGCCGGCCTGCGCCCACGCCTTTGTCCACACCATGGGGCAAGCCGCACGCGCGGCAGCGGCCGCCCCCGC
The DNA here is from genome assembly GCF_936925435.1 of uncultured Ramlibacter sp. Classification (GTDB taxonomy): domain Bacteria; phylum Pseudomonadota; class Gammaproteobacteria; order Burkholderiales; family Burkholderiaceae_C; genus Ramlibacter. The sequence goes on from NZ_CAKZHQ010000034.1 coordinate 17,537, forward strand.
CAACGCCGGACGGCCGCTGGCCGGCCTGCCGGTCTCGGTCAAGGACCTGTTCGACATTGACGGCCAGCCCACGGCGGCCGGCTCGGTCGCCCTGGCGGATGCCCCGGCGGCGGCCCAGGACAGTGCGGCCGTGGCCCGGTTGCGGGCCGCCGGTGCGGCGCTGGTGGGCCGCACCAACATGAGCGAGTTCGCCTTCTCCGGCGTCGGCGTCAATCCGCACCACGGCACCCCGGCCAACCCTGCGGACAGCACCGTGGCCCGCATTCCCGGGGGCTCCTCCAGCGGTGCCGCCGTCTCGGTGGCTACCGGCGCGGCCTTCATCGGCCTGGGCTCGGACACCGGCGGCTCGATCCGCATTCCGGCCGCCCTGTGCGGCATCGTCGGCTTCAAGAACACGGCGCGGCTGACGCCCACCGAAGGCGCCCTGCCCCTGTCAACCACGCTGGACACGGTCTGCGCCATGACCCGCTCGGTGCGCGACGCCATCCTGGCCCATGAGATCCTGGCCGCGCGCAGCGTGGCAGTCAACGACAGGCCCCTGTCCGGCTACCGCCTGGCGGTGGCCACCACGACCATGCTCGATGGCCTGGACGCCACGGTGGCCGCGGCCTTCGAGCGCAGCCTGCAGGCCCTGCGCGATGCCGGCGCCCGCATCGAGGAGATCGCCTTGAGCGAGATCCGTGACCTGGGCGCCATCCAGTCCACGGGCGGCTTCTCGGCGGCCGAGAGCTACGCCTGGCACCGCGAGCTGCTGGGGCGCAGCGGCGAGCGCTACGACCCGCGGGTGCGCACCCGCATCGAGCGCGGCGCCGCCATGAAGGCCTGGGAGTACCTTCAACTCGTGCGCGCGCGCCAGGACTGGATAGTCCGCGTCGGCCTGGCGCTGGAGGGCTTCGATGCCGTGCTCTCACCCACCGTGCCCATCGTGGCCCCGACGATCGCCCAGGTGGCGCCCGGCAAGGAACGCGACGAGGAGTTCTTCCGCGTCAACGCCCTGCTACTGCGCAACCCCAGCGTGGTCAACATGCTGGACGGCTGCGCCATCTCCATCCCCTGCCATGCGCCCGGACAACTGCCCGCCGGCCTGATGCTGTGGCACGGCGCGCTGCGCGACGACACCATCCTGAACCTCGCGCTGCAGGCCGAGGCCGCCCTGCACGAAGGCAGGGCATGAGGATCGCCGTTGTAGGCGCCGGCATCATCGGCGTCACCACAGCCTACGAACTCGCGGCTGACGGCCATGAGGTCACGGTGTTCGAACGCCGCGGCGCGGCCGCCGAGGAAACCAGTTTTGCCAACGCCGGGGTGGTCGCACCCGGCTACGTCACGCCCTGGGCCGCGCCGGGCATGCCGGCCAAGGTGGCACGCCTTCTGTTCAGCCGCCACGCGCCGGTCAAGCTGGCCCTGCCGCTGTCGGCCCGGGAGATCGCCTGGATCTGGAAATGGTGGCGCGCTTGCAAGCTCGACACCTACCTGGCCAACCGGGCCCGGCTGCAGCGCCTGGCGTTCTACAGCCGGGCGCGCCTGCACCAGCTGACCGATGAACTCGGGCTGGACTACGACCGCAGCCCCGGCTACATGGTGCTGCTGCGCTCGGAGAAGGACCGCAAGCTGGTCGAGCCCGGCCTGCAAGTGCTGCGCGACGCCGGCGTCAATTTCAAGGAGATCGATGCGCAGGCAGTGCGCGGCATCGAACCGGCCATCAATGCCGACACGCAGTTCCTGGGCGCCATCCACCTGCCCGAGGACGAGGTGGGCAACTGCCGGCAGTTCGCGCTGCTGCTCAAGTCGGTGGCCCAGGGCTTGGGCGTGCGCTTCGAGTTCAACAGCACGGTCGCACCGCTGGATGCGGCCCGCCCGGCCGCCCTGGCCGTCAGCACGAACGGCCAAGGCGCGCAAAGGCGCGACTTCGACGCCGTCGTGGTTTGCGGCGGTGTCGACTCCGCCGCCATGCTGCGGCCGCTGGGCCTGAAAGTACCGCTGGCTGCGGTGCACGGCTATTCGATCAGCGCGCCGATCCGCGAACCGCTCAATGCGCCGCGCAGCGCGCTCATGGACGAACACTACAAGGTGGCGATCACACGCCTGGGCAACCGCGTGCGGGTGGCCGGCAGCGCCGAGATCGGCGGCGATCCCGCCGCCAGAAGGCCGGCCGCCATCCAGACCCTCTACAAGGTGCTGCACGACTGGTTCCCCGGCGCCGCCCAGATCTCCAACACCGGCGCCAGCGTGCAGGAGTGGAAAGGCGCGCGACCCATGTTGCCCGACGGCCCGCCGCTGCTGGGCGCCACCGGCGTGCCCGGCGTATGGCTCAACCTGGGCCACGGCTCCAGCGGCTGGGCCCTGTCCTGCGGCAGCGCCCGCGCGGTGGCCGACCTGATGGCAGGCCGCCAGCCCGAAGTGGACATCGAAGGCCTGGGCGTCGAACGCCTGCTGCGCTGAGCCGCCACGGCCCACGGCCGGCGTGCTGCGCGGCACAATCGCCGCCATGCAAGCCGTCACCCCCGAGCGCTCCTGGCCGCTGTTCGATGTCACCGCGACGCGGCGCCTGGAACAGGCCGCCGCAGCGCGCTTTCCGGCCCACACCCTGATGCAGCGCGCCGGCCTGGCAACGGCGCGGCTGGCGCTGGCCATTGCGCCGCATGCACGCAGGATCTGGATCGCCTGCGGCCCAGGCAACAACGGCGGCGACGGCCTGGAGGCGGCCATGCACCTGCAGCGCTGGGGCAAGCAGCCGCTCGTCACCTGGCTGGGCGACGAAAACCACGCCCCTGCCGATGCCTTGGCCTCGTTTCGCAATGCACGCGACGCCGGCGTCGAATTCGCCGCCCAGCCCCCCGAGGCCTACGCGCTGTGCATCGACGCCCTGCTGGGCATAGGCGCCAGCCGCGCACCGGACGGCAAGATGGCCGATTGGGTCGCCAGGATGAACGCCGGCACCGTCCCCGTGCTGTCGATCGACCTGCCCTCCGGCCTGGGCGCCGACACCGGCGGCGGAAGCAGCGTGCTGGCCAGCCACACCCTGGCCCTGCTGGCCCTCAAACCGGGCCTGTTCACCGCGCAGGGCCGCGATGCAAGCGGCCAGGTCTGGCTGGACGACCTGGGCCTGGCCTGCGCCGATGCGCCGGTGGCCTGGCTGCAAGGCCCGCCCGCGCCCGGGCACCGCGCCCACGCTTCGCACAAGGGCAGCTACGGCGACGTGGCGGTGATCGGTGGCGCCCCCGGCATGGTGGGCGCGGCCCTGCTGGCGGCCTGCGCCGCCCTGCACAGCGGCGCCGGACGGGTCTTTGTCGGCCTGCTCGATGCGGCCGCCACGCACGACCCCGGCCAGCCCGAATTGATGCTGCGGCCCTGGCGTTCGCTGGACATGGCCTCGCTGCACCTGGCTTGCGGTTGCGGCGGTGGCGATGCCATTCGGGCAGCGCTGCCGCAAGCCCTGTCTGGCGCGCTGAGCCTGGTGCTCGACGCCGACGCCCTCAATGCCCTGGCTGCCGACAACCAGCTGCAGACCTTGCTCCAGGCGCGCTCACGGCGGCACAACCGGCCGACGGTGCTGACGCCGCATCCGCTGGAGGCCGCCCGGCTGCTCGCAAGCACAACGGCGCAGGTGCAGGCCGACCGTCTTGCTGCAGCTGGTGAGCTAGCACAGCGCTTTGGCTGCACCGTGCTGCTCAAGGGGTCTGGTTCCGTCATCGCTGCGCCTGGCAGCACGCCGGTGGTCAATCCCACCGGCAACGCCCGACTCGCCAGCGCTGGCACCGGCGACGTGCTGGCCGGCATGGTGGCGGCGCGGCTGGCCGCAGGGGCGCCCGCCTTCGACGCGGCCGCTGCGGCTGCCTACGTGCACGGCCTGGCGGCAGACCGCTGGCCGGCCACCAGTCCCCTCACAGCCTCGGCCTTGGCCCGCACCTCGATTTAAGAGGAAAATCGGCCCACAGCCCCCGGGAAATGGCCCCGGAGCGCTATGGATTCAGGAGCAATCAGCCACGCCCGACAAAGGGCATCTTGGTGGCCATGACGGTGTGGAACAGCACGTTGGCTTCCAGCGGCAGGCTGGCCATGTAGAGCACCGACTGCCCCACGATGCTGGCGTCCATCAGCGGCTCGATGGCGATCTCGCCATTGGCCTGCGGCACACCCTTGGCCATCTTGGCAGCAAGGTCGGTCATGGCATTGCCGATGTCGATCTGGCCGACAGCGATGTCGTACTTGCGCCCGTCCAGCGCAGCGGTCTTGGTCAGGCCGCTCACCGCGTGCTTGGTCGCCGTGTAGGCGATGGAGTTGGGCCGGGGCGCATGGGCCGAGATCGAGCCGTTGTTGATGATGCGGCCGCCGCGCGGGCTCTGCGCCTTCATCACGCGGAAAGCCTGCTGGATCGTGTAGAACATACCGTTGAGGTTGGTGTCGACCACCCGCTTCCAGTCCTCGATGGCGATGTCTTCCAGCAGGGTCTGGCCCAGGCCACCACCGGCGTTATTGAACAGCAGGTCGACGCGGCCGAAGGCCTCGACCGTGGCGGCGAACAGCGCTTCCACCGAGGAGGGGTCGGTCACGTCGGTGGGCACGGCGATGGCGCGCCCGCCGGCCTGGGCCGCCACTTCCTCCAGCGGCTCCCGCCGGCGCCCGGCCACGGCCACGTTCCAGCCGGCCCCCAGCAGTGCCAGTGCCGCGGCCTTGCCGACGCCGGTTCCGCCGCCGGTGACGATGGCGACCTTGCCGGACGATGTTGTCGATGTCATTGCTCTGTCTTCCTCATTTTTGTCGTTGAACGCAATCCCAACCGAGTCTAGCGGCGGCTCTTGCGCCCCTTGGGCTTGGTGGTGGCCTTGCGCGCCACGGCCTTGGGCGCCGTCACCTTGCCGGGCCGGTCGACCGGTGGCACAGCCTTGCGGGCAGCGCGCTTGGTCGATGCCTTGGCCGGCACGCCGCCCGGACTGCCGGGCACGCCCTTGTCCTTGAGCGCGCGCGTGACCAGCTCCTCGCCCTCGCGCACGAGGCGGAAGTCGATCTTGCGGCCGTCCAGGTCGACCCGGCTGACCTGCACCTGCACCCGTGTGCCAATGGCATAGCGGATGCCGGTGCGCTCGCCGCGCAGCTCCTGGCGGGCCTCGTCGAACTTGAAATACTCGCCGCCCAGTTCGGTGATGTGGACCATGCCCTCGACATACATCGAGTCGAGCGTGACGAAGATGCCGAAGCCCATCGCCGCGGTGACAACGCCGCTGTACTCCTCGCCCAGGTGCTCGCGCATGTACTTGCACTTGAGCCAGGCCTCGACGTCGCGGCTGGCCTCGTCGGCGCGCCGCTCGTTGGCGCTGCAATGCAGGCCGGCCGCCTCCCAGGCCTGGACCTCGCGGCTGGGCGGCTGCACCGCCTTCTTGAGGCCCTGCGTCGGCGGCTTGACGCGCGCGGCCAGCCGGCGCGCCAGCTTTTCGTGCGCCTCGCCCGGCGTCGGCAAGGTGGGCAGCACGTAGCGCTCCTTGGACAGCACAGACTTGATCACGCGGTGGACCAGCAGGTCGGGGTAGCGCCGGATCGGGCTGGTGAAGTGGGTGTAGGCGTCGTAAGCCAGGCCGAAGTGGCCGGCGTTGATCGGGGTGTAGATGGCCTGCGACATCGAGCGCAGCAGCATGGTCTGGATCTGCTGGGCGTCGGGCCGCTCGCGCGTGGCCGCAGCGATCTTCTGGAACTCCATCGGCAGTGGCTCTTCGCTGATGGACAGACCCACGCCCAGGGCCTTGAGGTAGTTGCGCAGCAGGTCCTTCTTCTCCGGCGTCGGGCCTTCGTGCACGCGGTACAGGCCCGGGTGCTTGCTCTCCTGGATGAAGTCGGCGCTGCAGACGTTGGCCGCCAGCATGGCCTCCTCGATCAGCTTGTGCGCGTCGTTGCGCGTGCGCGGCACGATCTTCTCGATGCGGCCGTTCTCGTCGCAGACGATCTGCGTCTCTGTGGTCTCGAAGTCCACCGCGCCGCGGGTGTTGCGCGCCTTGAGCAGCGCGCGGTAGGCGTCGTGCAGGTTTTCCAGGTCGGTGACGCGGTCCTTGCGGCGCTGGGCCTCGGGCCCGCGGGTGTTGGCCAGGATGGCCGCCACCTCGTTGTAGGTGAAGCGGGCATGGCTCCACATCACGGCCGGATAGAACTGGTAGGCCTGGATCTCGCCGGTGGCGGTGATCAGCATGTCGCAGACCATGCACATGCGGTCCTGCTCCGGATTGAGCGAGCAAAGGCCGTTGGACAGCTTCTCCGGCAGCATGGGGATGACGCGGCGCGGGAAGTAGACGCTGGTGGCGCGGTCGTAGGCGTCGACGTCGATGGCGCTGCCCGTTTCCACGTAGTGGCTGACGTCGGCGATGGCCACCAGCAGGCGCCAGCCCTTGCCGCGGCCAACCTTGGCCGGCTCGCAGTAGACGGCGTCGTCGAAGTCGCGCGCGTCCTCGCCGTCGATGGTGACCAGGGGCACGTCAGTCAGGTCGACCCGGTGCTTCTTGTCCTGCGGCCGCACCTTGTCAGGCAGCGTGCGCGCCAGCGCGATGCAGGCGTCGGAGAACTCGTGGGGCACGCCGTACTTGCGCACCGCGATCTCGATCTCCATGCCGGGATCGTCGATCTCACCCAGCACTTCCTTGACGCGTCCCACGGGCTGGCCGTACAGGCTGGGCGGCTCGGTCAGTTCGACCACCACCACCTGGCCCGCCTTGGCCAGGGCGGTCGCACCCTTGGGGATCAAGATGTCCTGTCCGTAGCGCTTGTCTTCCGGCGCCACAAGCCAGACACCGCTCTCGTGCAGCAGGCGGCCAATGATGGGTTGCGGGGGACGCTCGACGATCTCGACGACGCGGCCTTCGGGCCGGCCCTTGCGATCGTGGCGCACGATGCGCGCCTTCACGCGGTCCTTGTGCAGCACGGCGCGCATCTCGTTGGGTGGCAGGTAAATATCGCCTTCGCCGTCGTCGCGCGAAACGTATCCGTGGCCATCGCGGTGGCCTTGAATCACGCCTTCGATCTCATCGAGCAGTGCAGTGCCGGAGGGTCCTAAATTTTTGATATACAATCCTATCTTTCCTGAAATGCCCAGGTGGCGGAATTGGTAGACGCACTAGTTTCAGGTACTAGCGAGTAACATCGTGGAGGTTCGAGTCCTCTCCTGGGCACCAATCATAAGGCCGGTAATCTCTAACGAGGTGACCGGCTTTGTTCTTTGTGGGTTCAATGATGAAAGCCGTCTTTGCAGGCGGCTTTTTCATTGGTGCGAGAGAGGTGATGGGTCCGGTCAGACCGGCACCCCGACCAAGTCGTGGCCGTCGGTGCCGACGATGCGCGCCCGGGTGAACTCGCCGACCTTGAGCTGTTTGCTGATCTTTTCCGGCGGCAGCAGTTTCACCGTGCCGTCGATCTCCGGTGCATCCGCGTAAGAGCGGCCCACACCGCCCTTGCGGCCCAGCGCCGGCGCCGAGTCCACCAGCACCTGCATGGTGGCGCCAACGCGCTTTTGCAGCTTGGCAATGGAGACTTCTTCGGCCACCGCCATGAAGCGGGCACGGCGCTCTTCGCGCACTTCTTGCGGCAGCATGCCGGGGATGTCGTTGGCAACCGCGCCCTCCACCGGGCTGTAGGCAAAGCAGCCGGCACGGTCGATCTGCGCTTCGCGCAGGAACTCCAGCAGGTGTTCGAACTCCTGCTCCGTCTCGCCGGGAAAGCCGGCGATGAAGGTGCTGCGAATGACGATCTCGGGGCAGGCTTCGCGCCAGCGCAGGATGCGCTCGAGGTTTTTCTCGCCGCTGGCCGGCCGCTTCATGCGGCGCAGCACGTCGGGATGGCTGTGCTGGAAAGGCACGTCCAGGTAAGGCAGGACCTTGCCGGTGGCCATCAGCGGGATGACCTCGTCGACCGAGGGATAGGGATAGACATAGTGGAGCCGCACCCAGGCGCCGTAAGGTTCGGCCATCTCGCCCAGGGTCTGCACCAGTTCCAGCATGCGGGTCTTGACCGGCTTGCCGTCCCAGAAGCCGGTGCGGTACTTTACGTCCACGCCGTAGGCGGACGTATCCTGGCTGATCACCAGCAGTTCCTTCACGCCGCCTTCGAACAGCGCCTTGGCTTCCCTGAGCACGTCACCGATGGGCCGCGAGACCAGGTCGCCGCGCATCGAGGGGATGATGCAGAAGGTGCAGCGGTGGTTGCAGCCTTCGCTGATCTTCAGGTAGGCATAGTGGCGCGGCGTCAGCTTGATGCCGGCGGCCGGGACCAGGTCAATGAAGGGGTCGTGCGGCTTGGGCAGGTTGGCATGGACCGCGTCCATCACCTCCTGCGTCGCATGCGGGCCGGTGACGGCCAGCACCGAGGGATGCATCTGCCGCACCAGGTTCTCGCCACCCTCGCCCGAGCGGGCGCCCAGGCAACCGGTGACGATGACCCGGCCGTTCTCCGCCAGGGCCTCACCGATGGTGTCCAGACTTTCCTTGACGGCGTCGTCAATGAAGCCGCAGGTGTTGACGATGACGAGATCGGCACCTTCGAAGGTCTTGGAAGTCTGGTAGCCCTCGGCGCTCAGTTGCGTGAGGATCAGCTCGGAGTCGGTCAGCGCCTTGGGGCAGCCCAGGCTGACAAAGCCGACTTTCGGGATTTTGGTTTCGGGGGACAGGACTTCACTCATCCCCCAATTGTCCCAGTTCTGGGCCAGGGTTACCGTTTCACCCCAAATGCTCCGAGCATCTGCTCCTGCATCTTGTCGAACATGGTCTTGGACTGCTCGACGTAATTGCCCATCATGCCCTGCATCATCGGGTTTTGCATGTTCATGAACTGGGCCCACATCTCAGGCGTGACCGTCTTGGACTGCTCGGCCATCTTGGCCTGGATGTCGGTGAAGGCCTGGACGTTCTTTTCCAGGTAGCTGCCCATGAAGCCCTGGGCGGCGTGGCCGTAGAAACGGATCAGGTTGGCCAGCGCGGCCTCGCTGAACATCGGGGCACCGCCAGCCTCTTCCTCCAGGATGATCTGCAGCAGGATGCTGCGCGTCAGGTCCTCGTTGGTCTTGGCATCGCGCACGCAGAAAGCTTCGCTGTCCATGACCAGCTGCTTGACGTCCGCCAGGGTGATGTAGGTGGAGGTGTCGGTGTCGTAGAGCCGGCGGTTCGGGTACTTTTTGATGATGCGCTGGGCCGGCTTGGCCCCGCCGCTGGCTTTCTTGCTGGTCACTGGGAAACTCCTGAGGCCCGGCCCCAAGGCCGCGCTATTGCATTGCAGCAGATTCTAGGGAGGCGTTCCCCGCAGAAACCCAAGGTTTACCCTGAATGCAAGGCCTGCCCCGCGGCGGGCGCCGCCGCTAGCCGGGGGCCGGCGAGCCCGCGTAAATTGCGGCCTGGATTGCATCGACCAGCATCGCATCGTCGACCGGCTTGCGAAGATACGCCGCCGCCCCCTGCCTGAACGCGAGAGCCCTGGCCTCTGGCGAGTCGTCACCCGTCACGATCACGACAGGCAGCTGCGCCCCGGCCCGGCTCAAGGCATCCTGCACGTCAAACCCGTTCATATGGGGCATGCGCAGATCCAGCACGACGCAATGCGGCCGACGCTGCTGGACCGAGCGCATGAATTCCATTCCCGATGAAAACGTTTCGGCGGTGAAGCCCGCCGCGCAGATCAGCCGGCCCAGCGCCCGGCGTACAGACTCCTCGTCGTCGACGACAGCAATGAGCGGCGCATCCGTGGGCATGTAGGTACGCTAACGCTTAGTAACGCCCCCACCAATGGGCCTATGGTCCTACGCCGCGTGGGCTGTGGGTCTGCCCGTTTCCCACCCCCGTCGGTCAAAGGCTGGTGCCGCTTCCCTGTGGATGAGCTCTCTCGACAATCCGCACCAGTTCCGCAACAGAGCGCACGTGCATCTTTTCCATGCCGCGGGCGCGATGCACCTTGACCGTCTTCTCTGCCGTCCCCAGATCGGCGGCAATCTGCTTGTTGAGCCGCCCGGCAATCACGTGGGTCAGCACCTCCCGCTCGCGCGGGGTCAAGGTCGAGAACCGCAATTCAGTGGCCTCGCGCTGGGCACGGCCCGTCCTGAGCGCCGCATCCCTCTCCAGAGCCCGGGCAACTGCGGAAAAAAGAACGGTCTCATCGACCGGCTTGGTAAGGAAGTCGAAGGCGCCCGACTTCATGGCGCGTGCGCACATCGGCACATCCGCGCGTCCGGTCAGAAAGATCACCGGCATGCAGCTGCCGCCGTCGGCAAGTGCGTCCTGCAGCGCCAGGCCGTCCAGACCGGGCATGGCGATGTCCAGGATGACGCAGCCATGCGCCTTGTTGTCGTGTTGCCGCAGAAAGGATTCAGCGGACTCAAACTGGCAGACGCTGTAGTCTGCGGTGCTCAGCAGACGCGCCATGGCGGTGCGCACCAAGGCGTCATCGTCCACCACGTAGACCACCGGGCGCATGCCGCCGGCCTCGGCGCCTTCGGGCTTGCGCGCCTCATATGCAAGAGCATTCATAGCTTCCACGGTCTGCCTCCCTGGCAGGAGTTGGGTTGTGAAATCAGTGTAAGGAGCACGCTTGCTGCGTCAATGACAACGCTGCGAAATTGATGGCTTATGTCTCATATGTTACACACAAGCAAATACAAGTAACGTTTACGCTCTTCGGGACGTTTGAAATGGCAGACATCAGCCGTAGGATGCCTCCATCGGGGTGAATGCGTGCCCGACGCGAGGCGCAATGCAGAACATCAATCAGCGACGACGCCCAATTTCACTGGCCACTGCGGACGCCACGCAGACACGGCAATACGACTGGCGCGCGCTGCGCGCTGCAATCGCGGTCGGGATGGTTTACTACGCCGGAGCCAAGTTCGGCATGGCGCTGACCATCGCGCCCCTGCCCATTTCCGTCCTCTGGCCCCCGAACGCCCTGCTGCTCGCCGCGCTCTTGCTCGCGCCCAGGCAATGGTGGTGGATTCTCATTCTTGGCGCCTTTCCCGCCCATCTGCTGGCAGAACTGCAAAGTGCGGTGCCGTTGACCATGGTGCTGGGTTGGTTCTGCAGCAATGTTGCAGAGGCCCTGATCGGTGCCGCCCTCGTCCAGAGATTCGCGGGCAAGCTCTCGGGCCTGAGCACCGTCCGCGCAGTTGCCGCTTTTTGCGCGGCCGCCGCACTGGCGCCGTTCTTGTCCTCGTTTCTGGACGCCGGCCTCGTGCGGCTGCTCGGCTGGGGCACTGCCGACTACTGGACGCTGTGGAAGGCCCGCTTCTTCGCCAACATGCTGGCCACGTTGACGTTCGTGCCCGTGGCCATCACTTGGGCCGCAGCCGACCCTTTGCAACTGCGCGTGTCCGGCCGCCCCCGCATGCTCGAAGCCATCACCTTGCTGGCAGGTCTTCTGGCCGTCAGCACGATCGCATTCGACATCAATGTCGGCAACGGCGATACCTCTCCCAGCCTGCTGTACCTGCCGATGCCGTTTTTCGTCTGGGCGGCCTTGCGGTTCGGTCCGGCATTGACAAGCACGGCGTTCACGTTGGTCGCACTGTTGGTCATCTGGGGCGCCGCCCATGGGCGCGGCCCATTCCATGGAGCGGCAACGCACGACCAGGCCTTGCCCATCCAGCTGTTCCTGATCACGATTGCGATACCGCTCCTGTTGCTGGCAGCCGTGATCGAAGAACGCAGGCGGGCCGAGCAGAAACTGCGGTCTTCCGAAGAACTTTTCGCCAGTGCCTTCCATTCCAGCCCCGATGCCATCGCGATCAGCCGACAAGATGACGGCCACATTCTTGAAGCGAATGAACGCTGGCTCGACTTGCTGGGGCACGCGCATGACGGCAACGCCTGCGCCCATAGCACGCCTCTGGAACGGCATCTGGACGATGCCGGCCGCGCGACACTTCTTGCACGGATGCGTGGCAAACCGGATCTCCATGCGCACGAAGTGACGCTCTGGGACCGGTCAGACAACGCCCGCCAGGCCCTGGTCTCCGTCACCGCGGTGGAAATCCAGGGCCAGCCCTGCCTGGTCAGCATCGCCAGAGACGTGACCGATCAGCGCAGCGCGGAGCTGGAGGCGCGCGAGCAAAGCCAGCAACTCATGCACCTGACGCGTGTCGCCTCCCTGACGGACTTCACCAGCACCCTGGCGCACGAACTCAACCAGCCACTGACCGCCATTCTCAGCAACGCCCAGGCCGCGTTGCGTTTTCTCGCCCGAGACCCGCCGGACATGACCGAGATCCGGACCATCCTCGGGGAAATCGCGGAAGCCGACAAGCGCGCGGGCCTGCTGATCCACCATCTGCGGCTGCTGATGAAAAAGGGCGAGGAGGAGTTTGCGCAGATCGACCTGAACCACATCGTCAAGGATGTTCTGACTCTGGTTCATGGCGAGTTCGCCGTGCGCAGCGTGGACCTCTCGCCCAGCTTCTCGCCGGACCTCCCGCCTGTCAACGGAGACCGCGTCCAGCTGCAGCAACTCGTGCTGAACCTGGTCTCCAATGCGCTCGAAGCCATGCAAAGCCAGGAGCGCTCACGCAGGACGCTGAGCGTGGTCACCCTCCATGGCCCGGGCGAAAGCGTGCAGGTGGTCGTTGGTGATTCCGGATCGGGAGTCCACCCAGGCCAGTTCGAGAAGATTTTTGAGCCCTTCTTCACCACCAAGGAGAACGGGCTGGGGCTGGGCCTGGCGATCTGCCGCAAGATTGCGCGAGCCCATGGTGGCACTCTCGCGGCTGAGAAACGCCAGGGCGGAGGGACCAACATGCGGCTGGTGCTGCCGGCGGCTCCCTCGCTGGGCCGGCAGTGAGTCTTGCGGCACCATTGCACCCAGGCAGACCGGGTTGAGGAACGCGTCCGAAACGCGTCAGAACAGGCCTATTGGACCTTTGTCCAATAGGCTGAGACCAGGAGGAATACCAATACTGTCCCCATGATCGCGCTGCTGCACGTTGCCACCAACCGCCAAGGTTCACGAGGCGGCGGATGGCGGTTTCTGTTCGGCGCGAACCTGTTGTGGGCCCTCCCGGACCCTGTTTTTGCGGCAGTTGCGCATGAGGCGGGCGTACTGGATGCACCAGCCGTGGCCGTGGTGGCTGTTGCCGCACTTGCCGGGCTCATCGCGTACATCCTTGTCCAGCGACTCCATCTGCGCAGTGCCCGTGCTGCCCTCCAGGCCCAACAAGTCGAACTGGCCCATCTCAATCGTCTGGCTTCCGTCGGCGAGATCAGCGCCTCCATCGCGCACGAAATCAGCCAACCCCTGGGCGCCATCCTGTCCAACGCCGAGGCGGCAGAAATGCTGCTGGCCCGGCCGGGCCTGCAGCTGAACGACCTGCGCCAGATCCTCGCCGACATCCGGGCTGACGACCTGCGCGCCTATGAGGTGATCCGCCGGCTGCGCGGCTTGCTGGAGCGCCATGAGGTCGAGCATCGGGACCTGGACCTGCATGTCACGCTGGACAAGGCAATCAAGACAATTTCGGCAGAGGCCATGCGCCGCCAGGTGGACATCGTGTTCCAGCCGGAGGCCATGAAATCGATGGTTTCGGGCGATGCCGTGCAATTGCAGCAGGTTGTGCTGAACCTGCTGATCAACGCCATGGATGCCATGCAGGAGACGCCGCGCGTCCAGCGGGGCCTGCATGTCGCGACCCGCGACGTCAAGGATTGTGTCGAAGTGCAGGTCAGCGATCGCGGCCACGGCATCGCTTCGCGCGATGCCGAGGCACTTTTCCATTCCTTCTTCACCACCAAGCAGGGCGGCATGGGCCTTGGGCTGTCGGTGGCCCGCACCATCGTCCAGGCGCACGAAGGCACCATCAGAGCGGCGCCACGCAAGGGCGGTGGAGCCGTCTTCACCGTCCGGCTGCCGCGCCGTCCGCAGGCCTGCCCCGCCCCGACTGCCGCCATCAGCAGGCGCAGTTCGAATGACCGGTCGCGCCTTGCAGTGCCTGCATGATGGCCACAGTCCATCTCATCGACGATGACCAGGGCATGCGCACGGCGATCGGCCGGCTGCTGGGGGCCGCCGGCTACGAGGTGCATACCTATGCCGCAGCCGGAGACTACCTGTTGCCGGCCGCGGGCGATGAGCCAGGCTGCCTGCTGCTGGACCTGAATCTTCCGGGCGCCAGCGGCCTGGACCTGCAAGCCGCACTGCGCAGGCACCCGGCCTACCAGCGCCCCATCATCTTCATGTCCGGAACGACGGACATCGCCGCGAGCGTCCGCGCAATGCACGCTGGGGCGCGGGATTTCCTGACCAAGCCGGTCGAACGCAGCGTTCTGCTCGCTGCTGTGGAGGATGCGGTTGCTTGCGACGCCCGGCAACGCGAGAGCCGCGCGCGATCGCAATTCGTCCGCAAACGCCTTGAATCCCTGAGCGATCGGGAGCACAAGGTCCTCAAGGGAATTGCGGCAGGCACGCTGCACAAGAAGATCGCGGCCGACCTGGGCATCAGCGAAAGGACGGTCAAGGCCGACCGTGGCCGCATCATGGAAAGACTGGGCGTCAGAACGCTGCCCGACCTCCTGAAACTTTTGCTGGAGACCCATTCCGGCGACAGCCCGCCGGAATGAGCCCAGTGCGGCACCACCTGGTACATGCCGCAGATGCAAGGGAGTTCGGTGGCATACCTTGTCGTCGCTGCGCCGCGTTGACCCGCGCTCTCCAAAGATCCGATGTCCAGAAGGCCACCGAGTGAGCACGCATGCCACGCCGCCGGGGTTGCTCCGCAGGGACTTGCTGCTGGCTGCGTGCGCGGCGGCACTGGCCGGGTGCGCGTCGCCGGAGACCGAGTCGACACCGGGTGCCAGACGTCGGACCATCGACGCCGCTGTCGACCACGCCCTCTCGGCCCTGTACAGCCAGGCAAATGGCGCTCGGGACCTGAGCAACCGGGCGCACGGCATCCTGGTCTTTCCTTCGGTGGTCTCGGCCGGCCTGGTGGTCGCCGGCTCTCATGGCCATGGCGCACTGCGCAAGGCAGGCACCTCGGTCGCGTACTACAGCGTCGCCGAAGCTTCGGTCGGCCTGCTCGCCGGCGCGCAATCGAAAGCGGTCTATCTGTTCTTCATGACGCCGCAGGCGCTGGAACAGTTCGAAAGCAGTGCCGGATGGACCGCAGGAGTGAACGCCTCGGTTGTGGTTGCCGACCTGAGTTCCGGTGCGCGGACAGCGACACAGTTCGCGCAGCAGGGCATCATAGTGTTCATTCACAGCAACATCGGCCTCATGGCCGGACTCAGCCTCGATGGAACCAAGATCAGCCGCATGGCCCTGTAGCGCCGTGCCCACATGCCACGGGAGATTGAGTTGAGCGGGCGTTGCGTCATTCGCGTGATCGCGTGGCTGGCGCTCGCCGGGCCCGGCGCTCTGGCAGCCCAGCAAGCCAACCAGCCACAGCCTGCGCTGGCCGCATCGGCCAAACGCCCCCAGGTCTGCCTGGTCCTGTCCGGCGGGGGGGCCCGTGGCGCGGCCCATGTCGGCGTCCTCAAGGCTCTGGAGGAAATGCGCATCCCCATCGACTGCATCGCGGGCACCAGCATGGGATCCATTGTCGGGGGAAGCTATGCCTCCGGGACATCGATCGCAGACATGGAGGCCACCATCGCAACCATGTCCACGCGCCTGCTGTTCAAGGACCAGCCGCCGCGCGAAGAACGCGCCATCCGGCTCAAGCGTGACGACCAGACCAATCTGGCCGCGCCAGAAATCGGCCTGCGCGACGGCCAGTTTCTGTTGCCCATGGGCGTCGTGTCGGGCATCCAGCTCGAGACCGTGCTGCGCAGGCTGAGCAAGGTGCATGGCTTTCGCCGCTTCGACGAGCTGCCGATCCCGTTTCGCGCCGTCGCCACCGACCTGGTCACCGGCAAGCCGGTGGTCTTGCGCCAGGGCGAGCTGGCCAGCGCCATGCGGGCCAGCATGTCTGTTCCTGCCGCCATCGATCCCGTGCCGCTCGATGGCCACCTGCTGGTCGACGGCGGCCTCACGAACAACCTGCCGGTGGATGTCGCACGCGCCATGGGCGCCGACATCGTGATCGCCGTCAATCTGGGCACGCCTTTGCTCAAAGCCTCGGGGCTGACATCTGTCCTGGGCGTGACGGGCCAGATGGTCAACATCCTGACCGATCAGAATGTGCAGGCATCGCTGGCCGGCCTCAAGCCCTCGGACATCCTGGTCCTGCCCCAGCTTGGCGACTATTCTGCGGTTGACTTCGACCATATGCCGCAGACCGTTCCACTGGGCTATTCGGCGGTCCGTGCCGTGGCCGATCTGCTGTCCAGACTCTCGGTGCCGCAGGCGGACTACGACAGCTGGAATATTCGCCGCCAGAGCGGCGCCAGCCCCGCGCTGCAGGTCGCGGTGGACGAAATCCGCTTCGACAACCTCCAGCGCGTCAACCCGGCCATCGCCCGTTCTGTCATGGAAACCCAGCCAGGCGTTCCACTGGAACAGGAAACGCTGGACAAGGACATGCGCCGGCTGTTCGGCACCGGTGACTTCGAACATGTGAACTACCGCCTGCTGGAGGAGCCCGGCCGCCGCATCCTGGCAATCGATGCCGTGGAAAAGTCCTGGGGGCCCAACTTCCTGCGCGCGGGGCTGGGTCTGTCATCCGACTTCAACGGTGACGCCTTTTTCAATGTGCTGGGCAGCTTCCGAAAGACCTGGCTGAACTCCTTGGGCGCTGAATGGCGGACCGACCTGCAATTCGGGCGAACCAACCGGGTGGCGACCGAGTTCTACCAGCCGCTGGAAGCGAGCCAGAGCTTTTTCATCGCCCCGAGCATCGAGTACGAACGGCGTCCCCTGGATGTCTTTCTGGCCAACGAGCGGGTTGCACAGTACGAGATTCACGCGCTCAGGGGAAGCCTCGAACTGGGTTTCCAGTCCAAGAAATTCGGCCAGATCAGGCTCGGCCTCACAGCGGCCGAAATGCAGACGACGCTGGACACCGGATCGCCCATCCTGGAGCAGACTGAAAGCCGAAGCAACTATGCCGGCTTCACACTGCGCTCCGTCGTCGACCAGCTTGACAGCGGCTCATTCCCGCGCTCGGGCTATGCCATGTCCTTGAACGCCACCTCAGCCCGGGCCTCATTGGGCAGTGATGCCGATTTCAGCCGTGCCGACTTCACGGGCAACTACGTCATGTCGTTCGGTGAGCACACCTTCAATCTCGCCGCCAAGGCCGGCCGCCGGTTCGGCTCTTCGACCCTGCCGGCACCGTTTTACTTCCAGTGGGGCGGCCTGCTCCAGCAATCGGGCTACCGCACTGGCGCGCTGATGGGCGAAGAGCTGCAGTTCGCGCGGATTTTTTACTACAACCGGCTGGCGCGCTTCAGCTTCCTCGACGGCGTGTATGGCGGTGTTTCGCTCGAGGTGGGCCGGGTCGGCCGGCCGCTGATCCCCAACAACGAACAGGGCACGCTGCGCTCGGCCGCACTGCTGCTGGGCGTGGACACGCCGCTCGGTCCCCTGTACCTGGGCTACGGCCGCGCCGACCGCGGCTACAACAGCCTCTACCTCTATCTGGGACGACCCTGAACATGCGCCTTCCCACCACCCTGGCCCTCGCCTGCCTGGCTCTTTGGATGGCCGCAATGCCTGTCCAGGCCCAGTCCCTGCTGGGCGAGCGCTTCACCGACCCGCATGACGGCGCCTTCGACCTGTCGGACTGGCTCCTCAAGCGCAAGGGCTTCCTGCCCGTGCCCATTGTCATCACCGAACCGGCCGTCGGTTATGGCGCTGGCATGGGCATGCTGTTCTTCCGCGAATCGCTGGGTGAGGCGGCCCAGAAGGCCAAGGACAGCGGCCGGCTGGCGCCGCCCGACATCCTGGGCGGTGCCGCCTTTGCCACGGAGAACGGGACCTGGGGCGGCGCCGGTGGCGGCATGGTCAGCTTCGACGCTGACCACTACCGTTGGCGCGGTGGCGTCGTGCGCACCAATGTCAACCTGGACTTCTATGGCCAGGGCGGCAAGCTTGGGCCGGTGGGCTACACCCTGGACGGCTGGGCTTCCACCCAGCATGCGATGGCGCGGCTGGGCGAAAGCGACGCCTGGCTGATCGGCCGCTGGAACTACCTGGATCTGAACAACCGCTTCGACAACGAAGCAGGAACGGGCCGCTTGGGCAGCCTGGAGCGCGCCAGCAAGGCCTCGGGCCTGGGCTTGTCGCTCGAGTACGACTCGCGTGACAACATCTTCACGCCCAACCGTGGCTGGACAGGCGCGATCGACCTGACCTTCTATGATCCGGACTGGGGCAGCGACACCCGTTTTCAGTCCTACCGCAGCCACGTCTTCAGCTACTGGCAGCTCAGGAAAGACCTGGTGCTCGGCGGCCGCGCCGACCTGCGGCTGGCCAACGGCAAAGCCCCCTTCTTCATGCTGCCCTCCGTCGACATGCGCGGCGTCCCGGCCATGCGGCTGCAGGACACGCGCACCGGCGTGCTGGAAGCCGAACTGCGCTGGAACGTCACGCCGCGCTGGGCGGTGCTGGGCTTCGCCGGCGGTGGTCGCGCCTGGAATTCATCGAGCGGTTTCGGTGACGGCACCGAAACCTTCAGCCGCGGCGTGGGCTTTCGCTACCAGCTGGCGCGGCTGCTGGGCCTGTGGGTCGGCCTGGATGTGGCCAAGAGCACGCAGGACCATGCCTTCTACATCCAGGTGGGCAACGCCTGGCGCTAGGAGCTGGATGCGCGGAACGCCGCGAGCAGGTCCTTCGGACTCTCCGCCGTCGTGACGACGAGGCAGGCAGCGGCGGCAAGCAGCCTGTCCCCTTCCCGGTGCGTCCAGATGTGCCAGAGATGCTTGCCGTCCGTCTCCTGCTTTTCTGGATGCTGCACGTGATCGAGCAGGGCCCAATGCTTGTCCAGCCATGCCAGGGCTTGCGCCTTGTCCCAAACGGGGTCCAGCCCTTGCACTTCGCTGCGCAAGCCCGCCAGCCCATCGCGATTGACCACCCTCTCGCTGCGAGCAAGCGTGAACAGCATGAAGGCCTTGTCGGCGTGCATCGCCCGCAAGCCCAGGGGCCGCTGCCGGGCGAATTTCAACATCTTGGCCTCGTAGGAGGCAGCCGGGTGCAGATGCTCGGCCATCTTGCCGTGCTGATTCTTCAGCTTCAAACTCGCCCTGGCATCGAGCAGCATCAACAGATCCTCCCAAGACTTCGCGACGTGCAAGGGAGCCACGCGGCCGGGCTTGCCGTTGGGGTCGGCTCCCTTGGCCAGGAGGATGCGCACCATGCAATGGCGCATTTCCTTGGCCGCTGCGGTGAGCAGCGTCACCTCTCCAAGCGCGTGCGTGTCGATGAGGGTGTTGGGGTCGAGGCCCGCATCCAGGCGCGCCTGCAATTGGTCGACCGTGCCGCCCTGCATCAGGCGAGCGAGCTCTTCGTCAACTGGAGTTTTCTTGCTCATGGGCTCTCCCTGCGCGATTGTGAGCGGCGCCAAAAGCAAAAAGCCCGCTCCCTCTCGGGAACGGGCTTCGTTGCGTTTCGTCGTTCTGGTGGGCCGTGGAGAGATCGAATCTCCGACATCCTCCACGTCAAAGAGGCGCTCTACCACTGAGCTAACGGCCCTGATCTGATCCGGTCAACCTCCGCTGTCTGCGGCTGTCTTGCGAATTTCACAGCCTCGAATTATAGCAGTGAAAAAACCCCCCCGGCTTCAGCGCCGGCGCGCGGAGCGCACGCCCCGCACTTCGGCCACCTGGCCCAACACCTTGTTCAGGCGGCCGGAGTCGCTGATTTCGACGGTGAACGTCATCCAGGCCGTTTCCTTGACCGACTGCGACTGCACGCCGACCACGTTCATCTTCTCCTTGGCGAAGACTTCCGAGATGTCGCGCAGCAGGCCCTGCCGGTCGGCCGCCTCCACCGCCACGTCCACCGGATAGACCGCCGCGCCCTCGCTCTTGGGCTTGCCCCAGGCCACATCGATCACGCGCTCGCCGCTGCGCGCCGCCAGCTCGCGGAAGTTGCTGCAGTCGCTGCGGTGGATGCTCACGCCCTTGCCGCGGGTGACGAAGCCGGCGATGCCATCGGGCGGCGCCGGCTTGCAGCACTTGGCCAGCTGCGTCATCAGCGAATCGACGCCCACCACCAGCACGCCGCCCTGGGGCGTCTTCTCGGTGTTGCGCGCCTTCTTCAGCAGCAGGAACTCGTCCTGCGGCAGCGGCACCTCCTGCGGCCGCAGCAGGGTCTCGATGCTGCGCAGGGAAAGCTCGTCCTTGCCGACCACGGCGAACAGGTCTTCGGCCGACTTGAAGCCCAGCTGGCCGGCCAGGTCGTCCAGCTTCATGGCCGTCTTGCCTTCTCGCTGCAGCAGCTTTTCCACCGCCTCGCGGCCACGGGCGACGGTCTCGTGCCGCACCTGCTCGTTGAACCAGGCGCGCACCTTGGCCTTGGCACGGTGGCTGGCCAGGAAGCCCAGCTCGGCATTGAGCCAATCGCGCGAGGGGCCGCCTTCCTTGACGGCACTGACTTCCACCGTCTGGCCGTTGGCCAGCTGCGTGTTCAGCGGCACCATGGCGCCATCGACCTTGGCGCCGCGGCAGCGGTGGCCCAGGCTGGTGTGCACGCTGTAGGCGAAGTCCACCGGCGTGGCGCCCTGGGGCAGTTCGACGATCGCGGCATCGGGCGTCAGCACGTAGATGCGGTCGTCGAACAGGCCTTCGCTGGCGCCGGCCAGATCGCGCTCCCAGGCCAGCAGCTGGCGCAGCACGGCGATCTTGGCGTCGTACTCGCCGCTGGCCGACACGCCGGCATAGCCCTTGGCGCCGGCCTCCTTGTAGGCCCAGTGCGCCGCCACGCCATGCTCGGCGTGGTCATGCATGGCCTGGGTGCGGATCTGGATCTCGATGGGCTGGCCGGTCGCGTCACGCACCACGGTGTGCAGCGACTGGTAGCCGTTGGCCTTGGGTCGGGCGATGTAGTCGTCGAACTCGCCGCCTATGGCCTCGAACTTCTCATGCACCCAGCTCAGGGCGGCATAGCAGTCCGGCACCGCCGGGACGATCACCCGCAGCGCACGCACGTCGAACACCTGCTCGAAGTCCAGCGACTTGCCGCGCATCTTCTTGACGATGCTGTAGATGTGCTTGGGCCGGCCATGGACCTCGGCATCGACGCCCTGGGCGCGCAGTTCCGCCTGCAGTTGCGCGCGCATCCGCCCGACGTAGCCCTCGCGTTCGGCGCGCTTCTCGTCGAGCAGGCGCGCCACCTCCTTGTAGGTCTGCGGCTCCAGGAAGCGGAAGGCCAGGTCCTCCATCTCCCATTTGAGCTGCCAGATGCCCAGGCGGTTGGCCAGCGGGGCGAAGACCTGGAGCGATTCGCGCGCAATGCTCGGCGGCGCAGGCTGTTTGCAGGCCGCGTACCAGCGCAGGGTCTGCAGGCGCGAGGCCAGCCGCAGCATCACCACCCGCAGGTCACGCGAGAACGCCAGCAGCATCTTGCGCACACTCTCGGTCTGGGCCTTGGGGTCGTCCATCGGCCGGTCCGCGTCCAGCGCGCCACGGGCCTGGGCCTGCACGCGCACCAGCTTGTTGGTCTCGACGGCCAGCGCCGCGTAGCTGTCGCCGAAAGCCTTGGCAATGACTTCCTGCGGCTTGTTCAGGTGGGCGCAGGCGTAGACCAGGTAGCTGGCCGCCTGCATGGCCTGCGAGCCGCCCATGGACTTGAGGATGGCGGCCACCGCGTCGGCGTGCTCCAGCGAGTTCTCGCCGGTGTTGAGGATCTCGCCGGCAATCAAGGGCTCGGCAAAAGCGCGGGCGCGTGCCAGTGCGTTCGCCTGCTGCGGCAGGTCCTGCTCCGCGGCGGCGATCAGCTCCGGGACTTGGGCGCCATCATGGTCTGCCGCGAGACTCTTCATGGTGTTCTTCTTCCAGCAGGAAGGAGGCCGCGGCCTCCACCTGGTCGTTCAGGACGAAGGTGGGCGCATGGCCCACCCCTTCGAATTCAATGAGGCGGGCCTTCGGGCCGCGCTGCGTCATGGCCTGCGCCGTCTCGTGCGAGAGCAGGTCCGACTGCGCGCCGCGCGTGAGCAGCACCTGCGCACGGATGCCTTCGTACAGCTGCCAGAGCGCGGCGCTGCCCTGCACGGCGGACTCTTCGGTCAAGGTCCGGAAGGGCACGGCGATGGCCGGGTCGTAGTGCAGGGTCAGGCCGCCCTCGGGCAAGGGCCTGACCATGGCCTGCGACAGGGTCAGCCACTGCTGGGGCGTGTGTGGCCCGAAACTGGTGGAAATCGCCCACATCGCATCGGCGGCCTGCTGCACCGAGTCGAAGCTGCCGGTCTGCCCCAGATAAGTGCCGATGCGCTGCAGCGCCTGCCAACCGATGGCCGGCCCCACGTCATTGAGCAGCAACCTGCGCACGGGCACTGGCAGCGGCAGACCGGGCGTGCCGGCCACGGCCATGCCGATCAGGCCCCCCATGCTGGTGCCCACCCAGTCCAGCGTGGCCAGCGGCGCCTGGCCATCCAACTGGGCCAGCAAGGCCAGCATGTCACTCACATAGGCGGGAATCTGGTAGCCCATCGGGTCGGGCAGCCAGTCGCTGCGGCCGCGGCCGACGACATCGGGACAGACCACCCGCAAAGGCCGCGCCGAGCGCGCCACCAGGGCCCGGGCCAGCACGTCGAAGTCGCGCCCCTGGCGCGACAGGCCATGGACGCAGACGATGGTCTGGAGGGCGTCGGCCGCACCCCACTGCCAGTACGCCATGCGGTGACCGCCCGAGGCGCCGGGGCAGGATACGTAGTTCAGCGTAGGTTCGGTCATGAAAAAGAAAAAAACCGATACTGCGCAGGTTGCAGGCTCGTTCGGTCCCATCCTAATTCATCGGAGTTTCCTCACATGCTCAAAGGCAAAGCAGCCCTCGTCACGGGGTCCACCAGCGGCATCGGTCTGGGCATCGCGATCGCCCTGGCGCGCCAGGGCGCCAACATCATCCTCAACGGCTTCGGCGACGCCGACGGCCCCAAGGCCCAGATCGAGGCGCTGGGCGTGAAGGTGGCCTACCACGGCGCCGACATGGGCAAGCCCGAACAGATCGCCGACATGCTGCAGTTCGCCACCGGCGAGTTCGGCCGGGTCGACATCCTTGTCAATAACGCCGGCATCCAGCACGTGGCGCCGGTGGAAGATTTCCCGCCGGAGAAGTGGGACGCCATCATCGCCATCAACCTGACCAGCGCCTTCCACACCACCCGGCTGGCGCTGCCCGGCATGAAGGCCGCGGGCTGGGGCCGCATCCTCAACGTCGCGTCCACCCACGGCCTGGTGGCCTCGGCGCAAAAGAGCGCCTACGTGGCCTCCAAGCACGGCATCGTCGGCTTCACCAAGTCGGTGGCGCTGGAAACGGCCACCACGGGCGTGACCTGCAACGCCATCTGCCCGGGCTGGGTGCTCACGCCCCTGGTGCAAAAGCAGATCGACGACCGCGCCGCCCGCGAGGGCATCCCCGTGGACACGGCCAAGCGCGAACTGCTGGCCGAGAAAGAGCCCTCGCTGCAGTTCACGACCCCGGAAGAACTGGGCGCTCTGGCCGTCTTCCTGTGCTCGCCGGCCGGCAACAACGTGCGCGGCGTGGCCTGGAACATGGACGGCGGCTGGGTCGCCCAGTAAAAAGCCCAGCGGCGCTCAGGCTTTAGCTCGCCAGTTCCAGCACCTGGCGCGTGGCAGTGGCGAAACTTTCCCGCCCCGCGTCGTAGTCGCAGCGCTCGATGCAGCAGTTGCGCGGCTCGCCAGGCCGTGTGGCGCTCCAATGCACCAGGTTGACCGAGTTGGCCGAGCCATGGCGCACCCGCGCCGACACGGCGGTGCCGGCCTGCACGCACCACATGGCACGCGGCACGGGTGCGGGCAAGGTCCGCAGATCCAGCACATAAGGCAGGTGGATGTGGCCGCCCAGCACCAGGTCGGCGCCGGCGCGCGACCAGGCCTGTAACGCCGCCTCGGCTCCACGCAAGCGGTCGTGCTCGTCCTGCACGCGCGCCACGGCGGCCGGCTGGTGCGTCACCACCACGCGCAACTGGTCCGGCCGGGCCCCCTGCAACCGGTGCGCCACCTGGCTGACCTGCCGGAGCGAGACCTCGCCGTTCTTGTGGCGCGCCGGCCGCGTCGTATTGACGCCAATCACCAGCAGGCCGGCGGTGTCGATCACCGGCTCAAGCGAAGCCCCAAAGACCTTGCGGTAGCCCGCATAGGGCTGCCAAAGGCGGGCCGCCAGGTTGAACACGGGAATGTCGTGGTTGCCGGGCAGCACCAGGCGGCGGGCAATGCCCAGCGATTCGCAAAAGCGCCCGGCTGCGGCGAACTGGTCGGCGCGAGCGCGCTGCGTGACGTCGCCGCTGAACACCAGGACGTCCGGCCGGCGTTCTCGCGCCAGCGCCTGCAGGGCCGCCACCACCGGCGCCTGCTCGGTGCCAAAGTGGGTGTCCGACAGATGCAGCAGCAGGCTCACTGCACGGCCACCCTGTCCTCGGGGCGTGGCAGCAGCAGCAACAGCGGCGTGGCCGACACCGCAAAACGCAGCGGCATCAATGCCACGCCCACCTCACCGTCGGCTGCCAGCTTGGCACGCTTGCGTCCTGGCATGCGCACGGTCAGAGCGCGCAGGGCGACGCTGTGGACCTGGTCGGCCTCACCCAACCGGCCGAAGGCGCCGCGCAGCAGCAAGCCCAGCATCGCCCAGCTGCCTATGGGCCGCGCCACCACCGCCGCCAGGCAACCGGCGCCGACCTGGGCGGCCACTTCAGCGTCGATGCCGATACGGTCGAGCTGCAGCCTGTTGTTGCCCACGAACAGGGTGGGCGTGACGATGACCCTGCGTTTGCCGCCCTCTTCGATCTCCAGCACCAACTGGCGTCGCCACTCGAACAGGGTCATCAGGCCCGACAGCACCGCCACCCAGCGGTGCCTGCCGAAACGCTGCTTGAAGGCCTCGCGGTCCTGCAGCAGCTGCGGGTACAGGCCGAGGCTGGCGTTGACCAGAAAGGGCTTGCCGTTGACCTCGCCGACCTGCACTGGCTCGACCCGCCCGTGCAGCAAGGCCAGAGCCGCCGCCTCCAGATCCAGCGGGATGCCATGGCCCCGGCCGAAATAGTTGAAGGTTCCCTGCGGCAACACGCCCAGCGGACAACCGGCGCCCAGCGCGGCCGCCGCGGCGGTGTTGAGGGTGCCGTCGCCGCCGACGGCCACCAGCACACCGCCGGCAGCCGCGGCCTGCGCTGCGGCCTGTTCTGCCACGGCTTGCAGCGGCCGGTGGCCAAGCTGTACGAAGCTGTGGGCGCGGCCAGCGGCATTGAAGATGCGCGCCAGCAGTTCGCGCGTGTCGGCGCTGTCGTGCTCGCCCGAGCCGGGATTGACCAGGATGAACAGGGGGGCGGCGCAGGCCCCGGGCGGGCCGTCGGACCGCTGGGGGGGCAGCTCGGACCACATGAGCGCAGCTTAGGGGCGCCGTCCCCGGCGGCGTGTGGGACGGGGTCTAGCGCAGCTGTACGGAACCGGAGACGGTGACCACCACCGTGCTCTTGCCGGCTTCGACGGGCACGGCCATGTCGGCGGGCGCGCCCTTGGCTTCCATGGCCATCATGCGCGGCCGCGGGACACCCTGGTCATTCGCATTGACCGCCACCTCGCGCAGGCTGTAGCCGGCGAAGCCGAAGCCCTTGGCCAGTTCACCGGCCTTGGCCTTGAAGCGTTCGATCGCCTGGGTCTGGGCATCGCCCTCGACCTTGGCGCGTTGCTCGCGGCTCAGGCCGAAGCTGACATTGGCCAGGGTCAGCGACTGGATCTTGCCCGCGGTCTGGGTGATACGGGCGAAGTCGCGCCCCTCCAGCACCAGTTCGGCCGTGCCGTTCCAGCCGCTCATCTTGCCGTCCCGGCCATAGCGCGGGTAGAGGCTGAAGTTGCCGGTGTGGATGTCCATCTGGCCCGGCTGGGCGGCCTTGCGCGCCTCGGCCAGGGCCGCATCCAGGGCCAGCTTGAGCTGGCTCTGCACGGCCGTGGGATCAGGGCCTTCGCGTGTGGTGCTCAGGCTCATGCGCAGCAGGTCCTGCGGCACTTCGACCGTGCCGCTGGCGCTCAGCTGCAGCACGTTGCTTGGCGGCGGGTTCTGGGCAAATACGGCCGCAGCCCCCGTCAAAAGGACGCAGGCTGCTATCAATTTCGTAACATTCATGAAGTTTCTCGTTCAATGGACTCCACCCACAACGGGGCGTCCCGCACTCTGGCGCACATCCGGCGTGTGAAGACCAGACGCCTGCGGCAAGATTTGTAACACTGTGTCAAGCGTTACGTAAAATCCGGCACGGGTCGCATCAAGCCCTTCAGAATTGGCTCTGTTACAAATACGTTGTTGGAGCACCATGACCCAAACCGCTGCCCGTACAGACAAGATTCTTGTCGTCGACGATGACGCCCGCATCCGCGACCTGCTGCGCCGCTACCTGACCCAGGAAGGCTTTGAAGTCATCCTGGCCGAAGACGGCAAGGCCCTGAACCGGCTGATGCTGCGCGAGACCGCCGACCTGATCGTGCTCGACCTGATGATGCCCGGCGAGGACGGCCTGTCGATCTGCCGGCGCCTGCGCGCCGCCAACGACCGCACGCCCATCATCATGCTCACCGCCAAGGGCGAGGACGTGGACCGCATCGTCGGGCTGGAAGTCGGCGCCGACGACTACCTGGGCAAACCCTTCAATCCGCGCGAGCTGCTGGCCCGCGTCCACGCCGTGCTGCGCCGCCGCCCTCTGCAGGAGGCGCCCGGCGCCCCCTCCAGCGACAACGAGGTGGTCACCTTCGGTCCCTTCGCCTTCGACCTGGGCGCCCGCACCCTGCGCAAGAACGGCGACGAGCTGCCCCTGACGACCGGCGAGTTCGCCATGCTCAAGGCCCTGGTGCGCCATCCGCGCCAGCCGCTGTCGCGCGAGAAGCTGGCCCAGCTGGCCCGCGGCCGCGAGTTCGAGCCCTTCGACCGCAGCCTGGACGTGCAGGTCTCGCGCCTGCGCAAACTGGTCGAGCTCGATGCCGCCGCACCGCGCTATATTCAGACCGTCTGGGGCGTGGGCTACGTCTTCGTGCCGGACGGTGCGGGCTGATCCCTCCAGGACACCGGCACACAAATCAACGGCAGGCTTGAGCAGGGGGCAAGGTGAT
The DNA here is from genome assembly GCF_936925435.1 of uncultured Ramlibacter sp. GTDB lineage: Bacteria > Pseudomonadota > Gammaproteobacteria > Burkholderiales > Burkholderiaceae_C > Ramlibacter. The sequence continues at coordinate 44,686 of NZ_CAKZHQ010000034.1, forward strand.
TCGAGGCGTTACGACAGCCAGCATTGATGTCACCGGGCCGACCCCGCTGGAGACCGCGCCGGCGCCACTGGAGATGCGGCCGCGTGTCGGCCTGTCCCTCTTCTGGCGCACCTTCTTCCTGTTGTCGCTGCTGCTGATCGGCTCCATCGTCGCCTGGCTGCAGACCTTCCGCGCCCTGGAGTTCGAGCCGCGGGCGGTGCAGACGGCCCAGCAGATCGCCTCCCTGGTCAATCTCAGCCGGGCCGCCCTGGTCTATTCCGATGCCATCGCCCGGGTCTCGCTGATCAAGACCCTGGCCGAGCAGGAAGGCGTGCGCATCCTGCCGCGCGAGCCCAAGGACAAGTTCCTCACTTTTGCCCCCGGCGCACTGGACGATGAGATCGTCGATGAGCTGGTCAGCCGGCTCGGCTCCGGCACGGTGTTGGCCGCCAGCGTCAACGGCGAGCAGGGCCTGTGGATAGGCTTCAAGATCGAAGCCGACTCCTACTGGCTGCTGCTGGACCGGGCCCGCTTCATCAAGGTCGGCGGCAAGACCTGGCTGATCTGGCTGGTCACCGCCGCCGCCCTGTCGCTGACCGGCGCGGCCCTGATCGCCCGCCTGATCAACCGGCCGCTCAAGCAGTTGTCGTTCGCCGCCAGCCGGGTGCGCGACGGCGACTTCGACGCCAGTCGGCTCGACGAGAAGGCCGTGACCAGCGAGATCCGCGAGGTCAACATCGGCTTCAACCGCATGGCCCAGCAACTGGCCAAGATCGAGCAGGACCGCGCCGTCATGCTCGCCGGCATCTCGCATGACCTGCGCACGCCGCTGGCACGCCTTCGCCTCGAAACCGAGATGAGCGTGGCCGACCAGGACGCCCGCGACCACATGGCGGCCGACATCGACCAGCTCGACGCCATCATCGACAAGTTCCTGGACTACGCCCGCCCCGACCACGCCGAGCTCAAGCCGGTGCTGCTCAACGACGTGATCGAGGCCTGCATCTACGCCGTGCAGGACCGGGGCGACATGCGCATCAACCTGGACATCGGCAAGAACCTCTACGTGCTGGCCGACGAGGTCGAGCTGGCCCGGGTGGTGTCCAACCTGATCGAGAACGCCAGGCGCTACGGCAAGACGCCGGAGACCGGCATCGCGGTGGTCGACATCGCCGCCAAGTCGCGCAACGAGTGGGTGCTGCTCAAGGTGCGCGACCACGGCATGGGCGTCTCACCCGAGGCCCTGCCCAACCTGATCAAGCCCTTCTTCCGCGGCGATGCCGCCCGCACTGCCGCCACCGGTGCCGGCCTGGGCCTGGCCATCGTCGACAAGACCGTGCAGCGCATGGGTGGCATCTTCGCCCTGGCCAACACCACCTCGGGCGGGCTGGCAGCCCACATCAAGCTGCAAAAGCCCAAGACCACGATGCCCGGCGAGAGCGCCGCGGAACTGCGCGCCGAGGCCCTCAACTCGGCCCACTGAGCGGCCGGCCTCAGGCCGCGCGCACCAGCAGGGCGACGGCGCGCGCCTCGATGCTCTGGCCCTGGCCCACCGGCCCCAGCTTCTCGGCCGTCTTGGCCTTCACATTGACCTGATCGGGCGCCACGCCCAGCGCCTGGGCCGTGCGCTCGCGCATGGCGGCGATATGGGGCGCCAGCTTGGGTGCCTGGGCCACCACCGTGCTGTCCACATTGGCGATCTCCCAGCCCTGGGCCCGCACGGCGCGAGCCGCCTCGGCCAGCAGGAGGGCGGAATCGGCGCCGGCAAAGCGCGCGTCGGTGTCCGGGAAGTGGCTGCCGATGTCGCCCAGGCCGGCCGCGCCCAGCAGCGCATCGGTGATGGCGTGCAGCAGTGCGTCAGCATCCGAGTGGCCCAGCAGGCCGCGGTCGAAGGGGATGTGGACGCCGCCCAGAATGAGCTTGCGGCCCGGCACCAGGGCATGGACGTCCCAGCCCTCGCCGATGCGAAATGGGAAGGCAGTGGTCATTGGCGGCTCCTGAGGACGGCGTCGGCCAGGGCGAAATCGTCCGGGTACGTCACCTTGAAGTTCTGCGCCCCGCCCGGTACCAGCAGGGGCTTGTGGCCCAGGGCCTCGACGGCCCCGGCCTCGTCGGTCACCTGGTCGCCGGCGGCTTGCAGCGCCTGCACCAGCAGGCCCAGGCGGAACATCTGCGGCGTCTGCGCCAGCCATTTGGCCTCGCGCGGCAAGGTGGCGGTCACGCGACCGCCCTCCTCCATCTTGAGCGTGTCGGCCAGGGGATGGGCCAGCAGGCCGCCCACCGCATCGCCGGCGCAGGCATCAATGAGCTTGTCGACCAGGGCAGCGGTGATCAGGCAGCGGGCGGCGTCGTGGACCAGCACCCAGTCGGCCTCGCCGGCGCCCTGGGCGCGCAGCGCCTGCAAACCATTCAAAACGGTCGCAGCCCGCGTCGATCCTCCGCATTCCGCTATCGAATAGCTAGCACCAGGGGGCATGGTGGTGTCGCCGGGCGCCACCACCACCAGGGTGGCGGCCAGCCGCGCCACGCCGGCAAAGGCCGCCAGCGTGTGCTCGACCATGGGCTTGCCGGCCACCGCCCGGTATTGCTTGGGGCCGTCGCCGCCGGCGCGGCTGCCATGGCCGGCACTGGGGATCAGGGCAAAAAAACGGGATTGGGGCGGGCTTGCGTTCATTGGCGGTGGTCCCATTCTAGAATCTGTCACCACACCCCTCGCCACCCGGCGCGGGGTGTTTTGTATTTGGTTTTTTAATGGACCTCCCCAAACTCACTGCCGGCAAGCGCTTCACCCTGCCCCGTCCCGCCGGTTCGGCCGACGCCCTGCTGCTGGCGCGCCTGGCCCAGCGCGACAAGGCGCAGGGCCGGCTGACGGCCATCGTCACCAGCGACGCCAACGACGCCCAGCGCCTGCTCGAGGAGATGGCCTTCTTCGCGCCGGAGCTGCGCTGCTGCCTGTTCCCGGACTGGGAGACCCTGCCCTACGACACCTTCTCGCCGCACCAGGACCTGATCTCCGAGCGGCTGGCCACGCTCTGGCGCATCCAGCAGAAGGAGGTCGACGTGGTGCTGATGCCGGCCACCACCGCGCTGGTGCGGCTGGCCCCGCCGTCGTTCATGGCCGGCACCACGTTCAACTTCAAGCAGAAGGCGCGGCTGGACGAGGCGCAGCTCAAGGGCCAGCTCACGCTGGCCGGCTACCAGCACGTCAGCCAGGTCGTCAGCCCCGGCGAATATGCCGTGCGCGGCGGGCTGATTGACCTGTTCCCGATGGGCAGCCTGGTGCCCTACCGCGTGGACCTGTTCGGCGACGAGATCGATTCGATCCGCACCTTCGACCCCGACAGCCAGCGCAGCCTGTACCCGGTGCCGGAGGTGCGGCTGCTGCCTGGGCGCGAATTCCCGATGGACGATGGCGCACGCAAGCTGTTTCGCCAGCGCGGGCGTGAGCTGCTGGAGGGAGACCCGACCAAAAGCCGCATTTACAAGGACATCGGCAACGGCGTGGCGACCGCTGGCATCGAGTACTACCTGCCACTGTTCTTCGAGCAGACCGCCACGGTATTCGACTACCTGGGCAGCGCGGCCACTGTGGTGCTGCATGGTGATCTGGAACCGGCATTCCAACGGTTTTGGCAAGACACCAAGGACCGTTTCCGCCTGGCCCAGGGTGATCCCGAACGCCCGGCGCTGGCACCCGACACCCTGTTCCTGAGCGCCGAGCAGTTTTACGCCCAGGCCAGCCAACGCGCCCAGTTGGCACTGCGCCCCAGCGAGTCGCCGGGGGGCCGCGACACGGCCGGGGGCAGCGCCTTCGAGCGGGGGGGGGGGCTGGCCGGGGCGCGG
>NZ_CAKZHQ010000035.1 GCF_936925435.1 uncultured Ramlibacter sp.
GCATGCTAGCACCATCCACTTGGAATATCATCAGGCCGGACATCGTGGTCGGGCGCTGGGGGTGGCGACGAGTCCGGGTTCGGCGCGCTCAATCTCACCCATCACTTTCAGTGCAGTCGCCAAGTCCTTATTTTTGAACGTTTTTATTCCTGGCGACCGTGAGAAATGCCGCCTAAGTAGTTGATTTCATTGATTTTTTCTTACAACTTCGTTGACCGGGAAGGGGTCATCGGCTAAAGTGGCGCAAAGTGCACTTTAGTGGGATTTCGTGGCGAACATCGTGTTTCAGGGGCCCTCGGCCCTGACGCTGGACAACAAGGGCCGCATCGCGATGCCCGTGCGCCATCGCGATGTCCTCACGGCCATGGGTGCGAGCAAGGTCACGATCACGAAAAACCCGCCGGGCGGCCTGCTGGTGTTTCCGCCCGCGGCCTGGGAAGACTTCTCGGCCCGCGTGTCCGCGCTGCCGATGGAATCGTCGGGCTGGAAGCGGCTGTTCCTCGGCAATGCGGTGGAGGTCGAATTCGACGCCTCGTCGCGCCTGCTGATCGCGCCGGAGCTGCGCGAATTCGCCGACCTCTCGCGTGACGTGATGCTGCTGGGCATGGGCAACTTCCTCGAACTCTGGGACAAGCGCCGCTACGACGAGCACGAAGCGCAGGTAGTGGCGTCTGCCATGCCCGAATCGATCAAGAACTTCATCCTCTAGTCCGGATGAACAGCAACCAGGCATGGCAACACACCACTGTACTGCGGGCCGAGGCGATCGATCACCTCGTGACCACGCCGGACGGTGTGTACCTGGACGGCACCTTCGGCCGGGGTGGCCACACGCGCGAGCTGCTCTCGCGGTTGTCGGCGAAGGCGCGGGTGATCGCGATCGACCGCGACCCGCAGGCGGGGGAGGCGGCCCCCACCGGCGAAACGCGGCTCGACGATCCGCGTTTTTCCATTCACCACACCGCGTTCGCGCAGATGCTGCCGACGCTCGCCGCGATCGGCATCGCGCACGTGGACGGCCTGCTGCTCGACCTGGGCGTCTCGTCACCGCAGATCGACAACCCCGAGCGCGGGTTCAGCTTCCGTTTCGACGGCCCGCTGGACATGCGCATGGACACCACGCGCGGCCAGAGCGTCGCCCAATGGCTGGAGACGGCCGAAGTTTCCACCCTTGCGGAGGTCATTCGTGAATATGGCGAAGAACGGTTTGCTGGGCAGATTGCAAAGGCGATTGATCGTCGCCGACAGGAGCGGGGCCCTATTGGAACCACCGCTGAACTGGCCGAAGTCGTGGCTGGCGCGGTCAAAACCCGCGAGCCGGGCCAGGACCCTGCAACGCGCACATTTCAGGCTTTTCGGATTTTCATCAACGCCGAGCTTGAAGAGCTGCAACAGGCGCTAGAGGCCAGCTTGGACGTCCTGCAACCCCAAGGCCGGCTTGTCGTGATCAGCTTCCATTCGCTGGAAGACCGCATCGTCAAGCAGTTCATCGCCGCGAACTCACGCGAGGTCTTCGACCGCCGCGCGCCGTTCGCCCAGCCCAAGGCGATGAAGCTCAAGGCCCTGGACAGGACCAAGCCCTCGGAAGCCGAGATCAAGGCCAACCCCCGCTCGCGCAGCGCGATCATGCGCATTGCTGAAAGGACGGACGCATGACCAGGCTCAACCTGGTCCTGCTGCTGGCCGTGCTGGCCAGCGCGCTGTACCTGGTGCGCACCCAGTACGAGTCGCGCCGCCTGTTCACCGAGAACGACAAGGCGCTGAGCGAGTCGCGCCGGCTGGAGGTCGAGCACGAGCGCCTTCAGGCGGAAAAGCGTGCCCAGGCGACGCCCCTGCGGGTGGAGAAGCTGGCCAAGGAGCAGCTGCAGATGCGCAGCGCCACGCCGGCCATCACCCAGTACGCCACGCAGCGCGCCGCCTCGGCACCGGCGGGAGGCGCCTCGCGATGAGCGCTGCGCTGAACCGCTTCAAGCAAGCTCGCGCCCCCTTGGGGGGCAGCGCAGTACACGCAGTGACCAGCGTGGGGGCCCTATGACCCGTAGCGTCGCCTACACCTCCAGCCCGCTGCTGGCCAGCCGCACACCGGTCTGGCGCAGCAAGCTGATTGTCGCGGCCATCGCGCTGGGCTTCGCCGGCCTGGCTGCGCGCGCGGCCTGGGTGCAGGTGTTCGGCAACGCCTTCTTCCAGCGCCAGGGCGAGGTGCGCTTTGCCCGCACGCTGGAGCTGCCGGCCAACCGCGGCCGGGTGCTGGACCGCAATGGCCTGCTGCTGGCCACCAGCGTGCCTTCGCCCAGCATCTGGGCCATCCCGGAGGACGTCGAGGCCGACAAGGCCCAGTTGGCCCAGCTGGCCCGCCTGCTGGAGATGCCGCTGGCCGAGTTGAACAAGAAGCTGGCCGACGAGGACAAGACCTTCGTCTGGCTGCGCCGCCAGCTCGATGAGCCGGTGGCCCAGCAGATCGCCGCGCTGGGCATCAAGGGCGTCTACCAGCGCAAGGAATACAAGCGCCAGTACCCCGAGGGCGAGGCCGCGGCCCACGTGGTGGGCTTCACCAACGTGGAAGACCATGGCCAGGAAGGCGTGGAGCTGTCCTTCAACAAGGACCTGGCCGGCCGCGCCGGCTCGCGCCGCGTCATCAAGGACCGCCTGGGCCGCGTCGTCGAGGACGTGGGCGAGCAGGTGCCGCCTGTGGACGGCAAGGACCTGCAGTTGTCGATCGACTCCAAGGTGCAGTACTTCGCCTACCAGAAGCTGCGCGATGCGGTGGTGCAGAACAAGGCCAAGGCAGGCAGCGTGGTGGTGCTCGACGCCATCACCGGCGAGGTGTTGGCGCTGGCCAACTACCCCAGCTACAACCCGAACCGCCGCCACAACCTCAGCGGCGAGCAGCTGCGCAACCGCGCGCTCACCGACACCTTCGAGCCGGGCTCGACGATGAAGCCCATCACCGTGGCCGCGGCGCTGGAGCTGGGCCTGGTCAAGCACAACACCATCATCGACACCACGCCGGGCCGCTACAACATCGGCGGCTTCACCATCAACGACACGCACAACTACGGCGTGCTCGACGTCGACGGCGTGATCCAGAAGTCCAGCAACGTCGGCGCCCTCAAGATCGCCCTGAAGATGAGCCCGCAGGAGATGTGGGACGTGTTCGCGGCGCTGGGCTACGGCCAGAAGCCGCAGATCGCCTTCCCTGGCGCGGTCTCGGGCAAGCTGCGGCCCTGGAAGACCTGGAAGCCGGTCGAGCAGGCCACCATGTCCTATGGCTACGGGCTGTCGGCATCGCTGTTCCAGATGGCGCGCTCGTACACGGCCTTTGCGCACGACGGCCAGATCATCCCGGCCACCATGCTCAAGAGCGCCGAGCCCGCCGTCGGCACCCAGGTGTTCTCGGCCGAGAACGCGGCGCGCGTGCGCCACATGCTGTGGCTGGCCGCCGGCCCCGGCGGCACCGGCCAGAAGGCGCAGACCCTGGGCTATTCGGTCGGCGGCAAGTCGGGCACGGCCCGCAAGCAGGTCGGCAAGGGTTACGCGTCGGGCAAGTACCGCGCCTGGTTCACCGGCATGGCGCCCATCGACAAGCCGCGCATCATCGTGGCGGTGATGATCGACGAGCCCGGCGCCGGCGCTTACTACGGCGGCACGGTGGCCGGTCCGGTGTTCAGCGAAGTGGTGCAGCAGACCCTGCGCCTGCAGGGCGTGCAGCCCGACATGAGCGTCAAGCCGCAGATCGTCGTCAACGCGGTGGAGGAGTCGTTCTGATGCACGACCTTCACACCCCATCTGAGGCCGCCCAGTGGCTGCGTGGCCGCGTCACCGGCACGCTGCACTGCGACAGCCGCAAGGTCGGCGCCGGTGACGGCTTCATCGCCTGGCCCGGCGCGGCGACCGACGGCCGCAAGCATGTGCCCTCGGCTCTGGCCCAGGGCGCCGCGGCCTGCGTGGTCGAGCGCGAAGGCGTCCAGGCGTTCGGATTCGCCGCGCCGCAGATCGGCAGCTACGCGCAGCTCAAGGCGGCCACCGGCCTGATCGCCGCAGCCTACTTCGAGCAGCCCAGCGAGCGGCTCGACGTGCTGGCCGTCACCGGCACCAACGGCAAGACCTCGACGGCCTGGTGGCTCGCCCTGGCGCTATCGAAAGTAGAGCAGCCCGGGCCCATTCCATGCGCTCTGGTGGGTACTTTGGGCGTTGGCATGCCGCCGCAGGTGGAGTTCAACGGCCTGACCACACCGGACCCGGTGCTGCTGCAGCGGCATCTGCGCCAGTTCGCCGACGGCGGCATCAAGGCCTGCGCCATCGAGGCTTCCTCGATCGGCCTGGTCGAGCGCCGGCTGGCCGGCACCCACATCCGGGTGGCGGTGTTCACCAACTTCAGCCAGGACCACCTGGACTACCACGGCACGATGGATGCCTACTGGCAGGCCAAGGACGAATTGTTCCGCTGGCCCGGCCTGGGCGCGGCCGTGGTCAACATCGACGACCCCAAGGGCGAGCAGCTGGCCGGCCAGCTCGGTGGCGGCACGCTGGACCTGTGGACCGTCTCCTGCGAACGCGCCGCGCGGCTGCAGGCGCTGGAAATCGGCTACGGCGACCAGGGCCTGCGCTTCACGGTCGCCGAGGGTCAGGAGCGCCACCTGCTGGAGACCCAGGTGGTCGGCCAGTACAACGTGGCCAACCTGCTGGGCGTTGTTGGCGCCATGCGCGCCCTGGGTGTGCCGCTGGCGGCCGCGGTGCGCGCCTGCGCCGACCTGCTTCCCGTCCCGGGCCGGATGGAACGCCTGCACGTTGCGGGCCAACCTCTGGTCGCGGTGGACTACGCCCACACGCCCGACGCCCTGGACAAGGCCTTGCAGGCGCTGCGGCCGCTGGCCACGCAGCGCGGCGGCCAGCTGTGGTGCGTGTTCGGCTGCGGCGGCGACCGCGACGCCACCAAGCGCCCGCTGATGGCCGCGGTGGCTGAAAAGAACGCCGACCGGATTGTCGTGACCAGCGACAACCCGCGCAGCGAGAAGCCCGAGACCATCATCAGCCAGATCCTGCTGGGCCTGTCGCACAACGAGTGCGTGCAGGTGCAGGCCGACCGCGCGCAGGCGATCGCGCAGACGGTGGCAGCCGCCGCGCCGCAGGACGTGATCCTGCTGGCCGGCAAGGGCCACGAGGACTACCAGGACATCGCCGGCATCAAGCACCCCTTCGACGACAGGCTCCAGGCGCGCTTCGCGCTGGACGCAAGGAGGCAGCCATGACGATGTTCACGCTGGCGCAGGCATTGCAATGGATTCCCGGCGGCACCCTGGTGGGCGACGGCGGCACGCCCATAGAGCGCGTCCACAGCGACACCCGCAGCTTGCAGGCGGGCGACCTGTTCATCGCGCTCAAGGGCGAGCGCTTCGACGCCAACGACTTCCTGGCCGATGCCGTCGCCAAGGGCGCGGCGGCGGTGCTGGCGCAGCGCGGCCGCATCCCGCCGGGTCTGTCGGGCATCGAAGTCGACGACACCCGGCTGGGCCTGGGCCTGCTGGCCGGTGGCTGGCGTGCCCAGTTCGCCCTGCCGCTGATCGCGGTGACCGGCAGCAACGGCAAGACCACGGTGACGCAGATGATCGCCTCCATCCTGCGCGCCTGGCATGGCGACGCGGCGCTGGCCACCCAGGGCAACCTGAACAACGACATCGGCCTGCCGCTGACCCTGCTGCGCTTGCGTGAGAGCCACCGCATCGCCGTGCTGGAACTGGGCATGAACCATCCCGGCGAGATCGCCTACCTGGCGCAGATCACCCGGCCCACCGTGGCCATGGTCAACAACGCCCAGCGCGAGCACCTGGAGTTCATGGCCACGGTGCAGGCCGTGGCGCGCGAGAACGGTTCGGTGCTGGAGGCGCTGGCGCCCACCGGCGTGGCTGTGTTCCCGGCGGGTGAGGAGTTCAGCCCGCTGTGGACCCATCTGGCGGGCGTGCGCGCCTGCATGACTTTCGGCGGCGCCGCTGCGGGCGACGCCGACATCGGTTTGGCCGGGACTGAATGGCACGGGGGCCACTGGCAGGTGAGCGTGACAACGCCCGCCGGCCCGCTGGCTTTCCGACTCCATATCGCCGGCCGCCACAACGTGCGCAACGCACTGGCCGCCATCGCCTGCACCCTGGCCGCCGGCGTGCCGCTGGCCACCATCGCCAGGGGCCTGCAGGCCTTCGAGCCGGTCAAGGGCCGCTCGCGCGCGCTGGCCGTGGCGCTGGGCGGGCGCAGCCTGACCCTGGTGGACGACAGCTACAACGCCAACCCGGATTCGGTGCGCGCCGCCATCGACGTGCTGGCCGAACTGCCCGGCCCGCGCCTGCTGGTGCTGGGCGACATGGGCGAGGTCGGCGACCAGGGCCCGCAATTCCACGCCGAGGTCGGCGCCCATGCGCGCGAGCGCGGCATCGAGAACCTGTTCACGCTGGGCGAGCAGTCGCTGGCCATGCAGGGCCGCCACTTCGCCGGCATCGAGGCGCTCAATGCCGCCGTGCTGGCCCAGTTGCCGCAGGTGGCCAGCGTGCTGGTCAAGGGCTCGCGCTTCATGCAGATGGAACGGGTGGTCCAGGCCATCGCTGCGCAGGGACAACAACAAACAGAACAAGAGAAGGAGACATTCCATGCTGCTTAGCCTGGCCACCTGGCTGCAGACCCTGTCGCCGGAGTTCGGCTTCCTGCGCGTCTTCCAGTACCTGACCTTCCGCGCCGTGATGGCCGCCATGACGGCGCTGCTGCTGGGGCTGGCCGCCGGCCCCTTCGTGATCCGTCGCCTGGCCGAGCTCAAGATCGGTCAGCCGGTGCGCGGCTACGGCATGGAGAGCCACCTGTCCAAGAGCGGAACGCCCACCATGGGCGGCGTGCTGGTGCTGCTGTCCATCGCCATCTCCACCCTGCTGTGGTTCGACCTGTCCAACCGCTTCGTCTGGATCGTGCTGACGGTGACACTGGGCTTTGGCGCCATCGGCTGGGCCGACGACTGGCGCAAGGTGGTGCGCAAGGACCCCGAGGGCATGCGCTCGCGCGAAAAGTACTTCTGGCAGTCGGTGATCGGCCTGCTGGCCGCCCTGTACCTGGTGTTCAGCATCTCCGAGAGCTCCAACTTCAAGGTGGTGGAGCTGTTCTTCACCTGGGTGCGCTCAGGCTTTGACGTCAACCTGCCGCCCAAGGCCGGCCTGATGCTTCCCTTCTTCAAGGAAGTGAGCTACCCGCTGGGCGTGATCGGTTTCGTCGTCATGACCTACCTGGTCATCGTCGGCTCCAGCAACGCGGTGAACCTGACCGACGGCCTGGACGGTCTGGCCATCATGCCGGTGGTGATGGTGGGCTCGGCCCTGGGCGTGTTCGCCTATGTCACCGGCAGCGCGGTCTACTCCAAGTACCTGTTCTTCCCCTACATCCCCGGCTCGGGCGAGCTGCTGATCTTCTGCTCGGCGATGGCCGGCGCCGGCCTGGCCTTTCTGTGGTTCAACACCCATCCGGCCCAGGTCTTCATGGGCGACGTCGGCGCACTGGCGCTGGGCGGCGCGCTGGGCACCATCGCCGTGATCGTGCGCCAGGAGATCGTGCTGGCCATCATGGGCGGCATCTTCGTGGTCGAGGCGCTGTCGGTGATGGCCCAGGTGCTGTACTTCAAGTACACCAAGAAGAAATACGGCGAGGGCCGGCGCATCCTGAAGATGGCGCCGCTGCACCACCATTTTGAAAAGAGCGGCTGGAAGGAGACCCAGGTGGTCGTGCGCTTCTGGATCATCACCATGCTGCTGTGCCTGGTCGGCTTGTCGACCCTGAAACTGCGATGAACCCGAGCGACCCGCAAGACCTCAGCCCCGAAGATGGCATGGCCGACCAGCCTGTGCCGGAAGCGGTGCAGCCGCCCGTTGCAGCGCCCGCAGCCGCGACGGCTGCGACGGCTGCGACGGCTGCGATGGTGCCGCCGGCGTTGACCGCTGCCAAGGATGCCGCGGCCTTTGTCGCCCGCATCTTCATGGACAGCAGCGCCGAAGCGCCGGCCGCCGAGGAAGCGGCCACCCCCGGCGAGGGCCTCGTCGCAGTCCCCGTCGAAGCCGGCGTGACGCCCGTGCCTGCCGGCTGGCCGCTGGAGGGCGCAAAGACCTGGCAGGGCCAGAACGTGCTGGTGCTGGGCCTGGGCGCCTCCGGCCTGGCCATGGTGCGCTGGTGCGCGCGCTGCGGCGCGCAGGTGACCGTGGCCGACACCCGCGAGGTCCCGCCGCAGCTGGCGGCCTTGCAGGCCGAGCTGCCGCAGGTGCGTTTCGTTGCCGGCGCTTTCGGCGCCGCGTTGCTTGAAGGCCAGGCGCCGGCCGCGGTCTACCGCTCGCCGGGCCTGAGCCCGGCCGATGTCGCGACCGTGCTGGCGGCGGCCGCAGAGGCAGGCATCCCCGTGGGCAATGAGGTGGACCTGTACGCCAGCGCGCTGCAGGCTCTGCATGCGAACCATGGCTACGCGCCGGACGTGCTGGCTGTTACCGGCACCAACGGCAAGACCACGGTCACGGCCCTGGCCGGCCTGCTGGTGGAGCAGGGTGGCAAGAGCGTGGCGCTGGCCGGCAACATCGGCCCGGCGCTGCTGGACACGCTGGCTGCCCACATCGACGGCGGCACGCTGCCGCAGGTCTGGGTGCTGGAGCTGTCGAGCTTCCAGCTCGATGGCGTGAGCGGCTTCGAACCCACAGCGGCCGCCGTGCTGAACCTGACCCAGGACCACCTGGACTGGCACGGCGACATGGCGGCCTACGGCGCCGCCAAGCAGCGCGTCTTCGGCGCGCAGGGCCTGATGCTGCTCAACCGTGAAGACCCGCTGGTGATGAAGATGCTGCCTGAGCCCGTCAGACTCAAAGGCGGCAAGTACGAGCAGCGTGCCCATGCCACCTTCGGCGGCGACATGCCGCAGCGCCCGGGCGACTGGGGCATCGAGGTGGTCAATGGCATGGCCTGGCTGGTGCGGGCCCAGGAAGCCGACGAAACACAGAAAAAGCGCAAAGGCGAGGAAGAAGAGATCTTCATCCAGCGCCTGATTCCGGCCGACGCGCTGCGCATCCGCGGCCGCCACAACGCGGTCAACGCGCTGTCGGCGCTGGCGCTGGCCACGGCAGCGGGCTGCCCGCTGGGTCCCATGTTGTATGCCCTGCGCGAGTACAGGGGCGAGCCGCACCGGGTCGAGCCGGTGGGCATCGTCAATGGCATCGAGTACTTCGACGACAGCAAGGGCACGAACGTGGGCGCCACGGTGGCGGCCTTGCAAGGTTTGGGGGCCGAGCGCAAGCTGGTCGTCATTCTGGGCGGTGACGGCAAGGGCCAGGACTTCTCACCGCTGGCGCAGCCGGTGGCGCGCCACGCCCGCGCCGCCGTGCTGATCGGCCGCGACGCGCCGCTGATCCGCGCCGTGCTGGAGCCGGCCGGTGTTCCGCTGCTGGAGGCCGCCTCGATGGACGAGGCCGTCAAGCTGGCGACCCAGCGCGCCCATGCCGGTGACGCCGTGCTGATGTCGCCGGCCTGCGCCAGCTTCGACATGTTCCGCAACTACCCGCACCGCGCCGAGGTGTTCCGCGCCGCGGTGCAGGCCGTGGCGGACGACGCCGGCACGTCGCTGGAGGGCACGGAGTGAATTTCACAGCCACCATCGCCGGCTGGTTGCCGGGCCGCTCTGCCGAGGCCAAGCCGCTGCGCTCCACCGTGCCGGCCCGCGTGGCCGGCTTTGACCAGGCCCTGCTGTGGGTCACGGTGGCCCTGCTGGTTTTCGGCCTGGTGATGGTGTATTCGGCCTCCATCGCCATGCCCGACAACCCCAAATTCGCGCGCTACGCCCACACCTATTTCCTGACGCGCCATGCCATCTCCCTGTGTGTGGCCTTCGTGGCCGCGCTGCTGGCCTTCCAGGTGCCGGTGGCCACCTGGGAGAAGGCCGCACCCTGGCTGTTCGTGGCCTCGCTGATCCTGCTGATCGCGGTGCTGGTTCCGCACGTGGGCGTGGTGGTCAACGGCGCGCGCCGCTGGATCTCGCTGGGCTTCATGGGCTTCCAGCCCTCGGAGCTGGCCAAGTTCGCGGTGCTGCTCTATGCGGCCGACTACATGGTGCGCAAGATGGAGGTCAAGGAGCGCTTCTTTCGCGCCGTGCTGCCGATGGCGGTTGCGGTGGCGGTGGTGGGCTCGCTGCTGCTGGCCGAACCCGACATGGGCGCCTTCATGGTGATCGCGGTGATCGCCATGGGCATTCTGTTCCTGGGCGGCGTCAACGCCCGCATGTTCTTCCTCATCGCGGCGGTGATGACCATCGCCTTCATGCTGATGATCGCCCTGTCGGACTGGCGGCGCGAGCGCATCTTCGCCTACCTCGATCCCTGGAGCGAGAAGCACGCCCTGGGCAAGGGGTACCAGCTGTCGCACTCGTTGATCGCCATCGGCCGCGGCGAGATCTTCGGTGTCGGCCTGGGCGGCAGCGTGGAAAAACTGCACTGGCTGCCCGAGGCCCACACCGACTTCCTGCTGGCGGTGATCGGCGAGGAGTTCGGCCTGGTGGGCGTGCTCACCGTGATCGGCCTGTTCCTGTGGATGACCCGCCGCATCATGCACATCGGCCGCCAGGCGATCGCGCTGGACCGGGTCTTTGCCGGCCTGGTGGCGCAGGGCGTGGGCATCTGGATGGGGTTCCAGGCCTTCATCAACATGGGCGTGAACCTGGGTGCGCTGCCGACCAAGGGCCTGACCCTGCCGCTCATGAGTTATGGCGGCTCGGCCATCCTGATGAACCTGGTGGCGCTGGCCGTGGTGCTGCGCATCGACTTCGAGAATCGCCAGATGATGCGCGGAGGGCGCGCGTGATGGCCAAGACCGCACTCGTCATGGCAGGTGGTACCGGCGGCCATATCTTCCCCGGCCTGGCCGTGGCCGAAGAATTGCGCGCGCGCGGCTGGACGGTGCACTGGCTGGGCGCGCCCGAGAGCATGGAGAGCCGCCTGGTGCCGCCGCGCGGCTTTGCTTTCGAGACCATCGATTTCTCGGGTGTACGCGGCAAGGGCTTGCTGACCCTGGCCTTGCTGCCGCTGCGCCTGCTCAAGGCCTTCTGGCAAAGCATCCAGGTGCTGCGCCGTGTGCGGCCCGACGTGGTGGTCGGCCTGGGCGGCTACATCAGCTTCCCGGCCGGCCTGATGAGCGTGCTGCTGGGCAAGCCGCTGGTGCTGCACGAGCAGAACTCGGTGGCCGGCATGGCCAACAAGCTGCTGGCCAGTGTGGCCGACCGGGTCTTCACCGCCTTTCCCAACGTGATCCGCAAGGCCGTCTGGGTCGGCAACCCGCTGCGCGCCGGCTTCCTGCAGCAGCCCGGTCCGCAGCAGCGCTTTGCTGGCCGCGAAGGCCCGCTGAAGTTGCTGGTGGTGGGCGGCAGTCTGGGCGCGCGCGCCCTCAACCAGATCGTGCCCCAGGCCCTGGCCCTGATCCCACCCGATCAGCGGCCGCTGGTGGCCCACCAGAGCGGCGCCACTCAGCTCGAGGCGCTGGAGGCCAACTACGCGGCGGCCGGCGTCGAGGCCGACCTCACGCCCTTCATCGAGGACACGGCCCATGCCTTTGCCGAGGCCGACCTCATCGTCTGCCGCGCCGGTGCCAGCACGGTGACCGAGATCGCCGCCGTGGGCGCGGCCGCGGTTTTCGTGCCCTTCCCCTCGGCGGTGGACGACCACCAGACCAGCAACGCGAAGTTCCTGACCGATGCCGGTGGCGGCTGGCTGGTGCAGCAGAGCGATCTGCAGCCCCGGTGGCTGGCCAATTTGCTACAAAAAACAGAGCGCTCCGAGCTGATTCGGCGGGGGCTACAGGCCAAAACAATGGAAAAAACGAACGCGACGGCCGAAGTGGTCGCCGCCTGCGAGGAGTTGGCCCGATGAAGCACGCGGTCAAACACATCCACTTTGTGGGCATTGGCGGCGCCGGCATGTCGGGCATCGCCGAGGTGCTGCGCAACCAGGGCTATCTGATCTCGGGCTCCGACCTGAACGACAGTCCCACGCTGCAGCGCCTCAAGGGCCTGGGCATCAAGACCTGCCTGGGCCACCAGGCCAGCCACATCGTCGGCGCCGACGTGCTGGTCACCTCCACCGCCGTGCAGGCCGACAACCCGGAGGTGCTGGCGGCGCGCAAGCGCAAGATCCCGGTCGTGCCGCGGGCCATGATGCTGGCCGAGCTGATGCGCCTGAAGCAGGGCATCGCGATCGCCGGCACCCACGGCAAGACCACCACCACGTCCCTGGTGGCCAGCGTGCTGGCCGAGGGCGGCCTCGATCCCACCTTCGTCATCGGTGGGCGCCTCAACAGCGCCGGCGCCAACGCCAAGCTGGGTGCGGGCGACTACATCGTGGTGGAAGCCGATGAATCGGACGCCTCGTTCCTGAACCTGATGCCGGTGATGGCGGTGGTGACCAACATCGACGAAGACCACATGGAGACCTACGGCCATGACTTCGGCAAGCTCAAGGCCGCCTTCCTGGACTTCCTGCACCGCATGCCCTTTTACGGCACGGCCATCCTCTGCGTGGACGACCCCGAGGTGCGGGCCATCGTGCCCGACGTGCAGTGCCCGATCACCAGCTATGGCGTGAGCGAGGACGCCCAGGTGCGCGCCGTCAACATCCGCGCCGTCGGCGCCCAGATGCACTTCACGGTGCAGCGGCGCAACGGTGTCACCCTGCCGGACATGGATGTGGTGCTCAACCTGGCGGGCCACCACAACGTGCTCAACGCGCTGTCGGCGATCGCCGTGGCGGTTGAACTGAACGTGGCGGACGCGGCGGTGCAAAAGGCCCTGGCGGAGTTCACCGGCGTCGGCCGGCGCTTCCAGAGCTACGGCCAGGTGGCGGCGCGCCCGGCCAACGGCGGCGGCAGCTTCACCGTGATCGAGGACTACGGCCACCACCCGGTGGAGCTTGGCGTGACGCTGGAGGCGGCCCGCGGCGCCTTCCCGGGCCGGCGCCTGGTGCTGGCCTTCCAGCCGCACCGCTACACCCGCACGCGCGACTGCTTCGAGGATTTCGTCAAGGTGCTGGGCCATGCCGACGCCGTGCTGCTGGCCGAGGTCTATGCGGCCGGCGAGGAGCCCATCGTGGCCGCCGACGGCCGCTCGCTGGCGCGTGCCGTGCGCGTGGCGGGCAAGGTTGAGCCGGTCTTTGTCGACGCCATCCTCGCCATGCCCGAGGCCATCCTGGACATGGCCCGCGACGGCGACGTGGTGATGTGCATGGGCGCCGGCTCCATTGGCGGCGTGCCGGCCAAGCTGGTGGAACTGGGAGGCGTTGCATGAAGACGCAGAACGATTTCGGCAAAGTGGCCGTCCTCATGGGCGGCAAGTCCGCCGAGCGCGAGGTCTCGCTGATGTCGGGCGCGGGCGTGCTCAAGGCCTTGCAATCCAAGGGCGTCAACGCCCATGCCTTCGACCCGGCCGAGCGCGACCTGTCCGAACTCAAGCGCAAGGGCTTCAAGCGCTGCTTCATCGCCCTGCACGGCCGCTACGGCGAGGACGGCACCGTGCAAGGTGCCCTCGAACTGCTGGGCATTCCCTACACCGGCTCGGGCGTGATGGCCTCGAGCATCGCCATCGACAAGGTCATGACCAAGCGGGTCTGGCTGGCCGAGGGCGTGCCGACGCCGAAGTTCCAGCTGCTGCACCGCGGCAGCTACGACCGCCACGCCGTCATCGCCATCCCCGACGAACTGGGCCTGCCGGTGATCGTCAAGCCGGCGCGCGAGGGCTCGTCCATCGGCGTGGCCAAGGTCCAGGGCTACTCGCAGATGCAGGCCGCGGTCGACGCCGCGGCGGCACTGGACGCCGACGTGCTGTGCGAACAGTTCATCGCCGGCGACGAAGTCACCTGCCCGGTGCTGGGCACGGGCGCCGACGCCCGCGCGCTGCCAGTGATCCGCATCGTCGCGCCCGAGGGCAATTACGACTACCAGAACAAGTACTTCACCGACGACACCAAGTACCTCGTGCCCTGCGGCCTGCCCGAAGGCGAGGAGGCCGCCATCCAGGACATCGTGCTCAAGGCCTACCGGGTGCTGGGCTGCCGCGGCTGGGGCCGCATCGACGTGATGATCGACTCCGTCACCCGCAAGCCCTCGCTGCTGGAGATCAACACCTCGCCGGGCATGACGGGCCTTTCGGTGGTGCCCTTGTCGGCGCGCGCGGCTGGCATCAGCTACGAGGACCTGTGCGTCCAGCTGCTGGCTTCGGCCAGCCTGGACCATGCCCAGGAGGGTGCGGGCGCATGAACGCCACCATGCCAGCACCGTTGGACGTCAGGCTGATGAACATCACCGCCACGGTGCTGTTCGCCGCCTGCGCTGCCATGCTGCTGGCGGCGCTGTCCTGGTGGGCGCTGCGCCATCCGCTGTTCGCCGTCGGCGCCATCTCGGTGCAGGGCGAGGTCAGCCACAACAGCGCGGCCACGCTGCGCGCCAACGTGGCGCCGCGGGTCGCGGGCAACTTCTTCACCGTCAACCTCGATGCCGCGCGCAAGGCCTTCGAGGACGTGCCCTGGGTGCGCCAGGCCGTGGTGCGGCGCGAGTTTCCGAACCGCCTGCGCGTGCTGCTGCAGGAGCACCATGCCGCCGCCTACTGGGGCGCCGAGGGTGAGGCCCAGCGCCTGCTCAACACCTATGGCGAGGTCTTCGAGGCCAACGTGGGCGACGTCGAGCAGGACGAGCTGCCGCGCCTGAGCGGGCCCGATGGCGAGTCGGCCACGGTGCTGGCCATGTTCCAGGTGCTGCAGCCGCTGTTCGACGGCCTGGACCTGGGGCTCGAGCAACTGGCGCTGACCAGCCGCGGCAGCTGGCAGATCGCGCTGGACAACGGCGCCCAGGTGGAACTGGGCCGCGGCACACCCGACGAGGTGGCGCTGCGCGCCCAGCGTTTCGTGCAGACGCTGAGCCAGGCCGCTTCCAGGTACAGCCGCCGGCCGCAGGACCTGGTCTCGGCCGACCTGCGCCACAGCGATGGCTATGCGATCCGGTTGAGGGGCGTCAGTACCACGAGTGCGGACGCACAAAAGAAATAGAGGACACCAAATGGCAAAAGAATACAAGGACCTGGTCGTCGGCCTGGACATCGGCACCGCCAAGGTGATGGTGGTGGTGGCCGAGGTGATGCCCGGGGGCGAGCTCAAGCTCGCCGGCCTGGGCGTGGCGCCGTCCAACGGCCTCAAGCGCGGCGTGGTGGTCAACATCGACGCCACCGTGCAGAGCATCCAGCAGGCCCTCAAAGAGGCCGAGCTGATGGCCGACTGCAAGATCACCCGGGTCTACACCGGCATCACCGGCGCCCACATCCGTGGCATCAACTCCAGCGGGATGGTGGCGGTCAAGGACAAGGAAGTGACGCCGGCCGACGTGGCCCGCGTGGTGGAGACGGCGCGCGCCATCAACATCTCGACCGACCAGCGCCTGCTGCTGGTCGAGCCGCAGGAGTTCGTGATCGACGGCCAGGACGTCAAGGAGCCCATCGGCATGAGCGGCATCCGGCTGGAGGCCAAGGTCCACATCGTCACCGGCGCCCAGAGCGCGGCCGAGAACATCATCAAGTGCGTGCGCCGCTGCGGCCTGGAGGTGGACCAGCTGCTGCTCAACCCGCTGGCCTCCAGCCTGGCGGTGCTGACCGAAGACGAGCGCGAACTCGGTGTCGCCCTGGTCGACATCGGCGCCGGCACCACCGACGTGGCGATCTTCACCAACGGCGCGATCCGCCACACGGCGGTGATCCCGATCGCCGGCGACCTGATCACCAGCGACATCGCCATGGCGCTGCGCACGCCGACCAAGGACGCCGAGGACATCAAGGTCGAGAGCGGCTTTGCCAAGCAGCTGCTGGCCGACCCCGACCAGCAGGTCGAGGTGCCTGGCCTGGGCGACCGCGGTCCGCGCATGCTGAGCAAGCAGGCCCTGGCCGGCGTGATCGAGCCGCGCATCGAGGAGATCTATTCGCTGGTGCAGCAGGTGGTGCGCGAGTCGGGCTACGAGGAGGTGCTGTCCTCGGGCATCGTCATCACCGGCGGCAGCTCCATCATGCCGGGCATGGTGGAGCTGGGCGAGGACATCTTCCTCAAGCCCGTGCGCCGCGGCATTCCCAAGTACGCCAGCTCCCTGTCGGACATGGTGGCCCAGCCGCGCGCCGCCACCGTCATGGGCCTGCTGGAAGAAGCGCGCATGGCGCGCCTGCGCGGCTTCAAGGTGGCGCAGAAAAACGGTTCCATGAAGACGGCCTTCGGGCGCTTTCGCGACTTCATCGTGGGGAATTTCTGATGAAGACCTGTCTCTTGATGTTCGCGCGCGCCGGGCCGCGCAGAAAGGAGCGATGGCGGTGCACCGATCCGCCCTCGTGAACATCTCTGGTCAGCAACAACAAATCCAGCAATCGGCAACTGCAACACGAATTCAGGAGAAAGAACATGAGCATCGAAATGATTGAGGTCGAAGAGTTCCACCTGGGCACGCAGATCAAGGTGATCGGCGTCGGCGGTGGCGGCGGCAACGCGGTCGAGCACATGATCGAGCGCGCTGTGCAAGGCGTGGAGTTCATCTGCGCCAACACCGACGCGCAGTCGCTCTCGCGCAGCCCGGCGCACAAGACCATCCAGCTGGGCGGCAGCGGCCTGGGCGCCGGCAGCAAGCCCGAGAAGGGCCGAGAGGCGGCGGAGCTGGCGGTGGACGACATCCGCCAGGCGATCGCCGGCGCGCACATGCTGTTCATCACCGCCGGCATGGGCGGCGGCACCGGAACCGGCGCCGCGCCGGTGATCGCCCGCATCGCCAAGGAGATGGGCATTCTCACGGTGGGGGTTGTCACCAAGCCGTTCGACTGGGAAGGCGGGCGCCGCATGACCAACGCCGACAACGGCCTGGCCGAGCTGGAAGCCAACGTCGACTCGCTGATCGTGGTGCTCAACGAGAAGCTGCTGGAAGTGCTGGGCGACGACATCACCCAGGACGAGGCCTTCGCCCATGCCAACGACGTGCTCAAGAACGCCGTCGGCGGCATCGCCGAGATCATCAACGTGCCCGGCCATGTGAACGTCGACTTCGAGGACGTGCGCACCGTCATGGGCGAGCCCGGCAAGGCCATGATGGGCACGGCCGTGGCCAACGGCCCGGACCGCGCCCGCATCGCCGCGGAGCAGGCCGTGGCCTGCCCGCTGCTCGAGGGCATCGACCTGTCGGGCGCCAAGGGCGTGCTGGTGCTGATCACCGCGGCCAAGGGCAGCCTGAAGCTGTCGGAGTCCAAGCTGGCGATGAACACCATCCGCGCCTATGCCTCGCCCGACGCCCACGTGATCTACGGCACGGCCTACGACGACAGTCTGCAGGACGAAGTGCGCGTCACCGTGGTGGCCACCGGCCTGTCGCGCCAGGGCATGCGCCGCACGGCTCCGCCGCTGCAGGTGCTGCGCACCGGCACCGACAACGTGCCCTTCCACGTGCCGACGGTGAACAATGCCGTCGCCGGCCCGGGCGCCATCGTCACCAGCAACGGCCAGAGCAGCCAGCCCGACTACCACGGCATGACCGTGCCCAGCGTCTGGCGCACCAACCGCACCCAGGCCGCGGCCAAGGTCGACGCGCTGTCTTCGGGCGGCATGGACGACTTCGAGATCCCGGCTTTCCTGCGCAAGCAGGCGGACTGATTCTCCGGGTGTAGGCAAGGGGGCGGACGCCAGCCGGGTCCGCCCCCTTTTTTCTGAGGGGGCTGCATGAGAGTTGCGTTGTTCCTCGCGGCCGTGCTGGCCGCCGGCCTCGCCCAGGCGCAACAGGCCAGGCCCGAGCAGGCCGAGGCCGTCGGCTGGCCGAGCATGCTGTGCGCTGGCACGCCGGTGGTGTGCAACCGCCTTGAAGCACGCGGCTTCCTGTTCGCCACCCCTGGCGCGACCAGGGTGGTGATGATCTCTCACGGATCGCAGGGCATCGACAGCCGCATGTACGACTATGTCGACAGCCTGCAAAAAGACGGCTTCGCGGCCCTGGTGATCGACCACTGGAAGCCGCGCGGCATCGGTGTGACGCACGACGACTACCGGGCCGCCGGGCTTCGCGGCGGCAATGAGATCAACATGGCGGCCGACAGCCTGACGGCGGCCCAGTGGTTGCGCTCGCGCGGCTACCAGAAGGTCGGCAGCATCGGCGAGTCCCAGGGGGCCAGCGCGGCCATCACGCTGCAGCAGAAATGGGCCCACACCATGGTGGAGCGCAACATCCGGCGCATTCACGGCAGCGACTTTCGCGTCCAGCCGGCCGATGCCGTGGTGGCCATGTACGGCTTTTGCGGCTTTCGCCATGCCAGCCGCGACGCCTATGTGGACACGCCCTTCCTGTTCATCACCGGCGAGGTCGACGACGAGACGCCCAGCAGGTACTGCGAGCGCTACGTGCCCTGGATGAACGAACGCGGCGGCAGCGCCAGCATCGTGGTGCTCGAAGGCGAGGGCCACAGCTTCGACGCGCCCTACAAGCGCCAGCGCAACTTGTTCGGCCCGCATTACGCAAAGTGCGACATCCTGGTCGACGATTCCGGCGTGACCGAGTTGAACAGCGGCATGAAGGAGCCCGGTGCGACCAACATCAACGCCATGCTGACCCGCTGCGTCAGCAAGGTCTACCACTCGGGTTACTGGAAAGACCGTTTCATCGCCGTCCCCCACTGGATGGGGTTTTTCCGCAAGCACCTGTAGCCGCCGGCCATGCAACTTAAAATGCACACATGCTTCAGCAACGCACCCTCAAGTCCCTGACCAAGGCCGTCGGCGTCGGCCTGCACAGCGGCCAGCGGGTCGAGCTGACGCTGCGGCCGGCCCAGCCGGACACCGGCATCGTCTTTCGCCGGGTCGACCTGGCCCAGCCGGTGGACATCCCGGTCTCGGCCGAGGCCGTCACCGACACCCGCATGGCCTCGACCATCTCCAACGGCGGCGCCAAGGTCTACACGGTGGAGCACCTGATGTCGGCCTGTGCCGGCCTGGGCCTGGACAACCTGTACGTGGACATCACGGCCGAGGAAGTGCCCATCCTGGACGGCT
Organism: uncultured Ramlibacter sp.; assembly: GCF_936925435.1. Taxonomy (GTDB): domain Bacteria; phylum Pseudomonadota; class Gammaproteobacteria; order Burkholderiales; family Burkholderiaceae_C; genus Ramlibacter. Next base: position 19,080 of record NZ_CAKZHQ010000035.1, read on the forward strand.
CGTCGGCGTCCTTTGTCTTCCTGCTGCAAAGCGCCGGCATCGCGCTGCAGAACGCGCCGCGCCGCTTCATCCGCCTGCTCAAGCCGGTGGAGGTGCGCGAAGGCGAGGGCGATAACCTCAAGTGGGCCCGCCTGGACCCCTACCACGGCTACAAGCTCAGTTTCGAGATCGACTTCGCCCACCGGGTGGTCGACTCCACCGGCCAGAGCGTGGTGTTCGACCTGGGCACGGGCTCTTATGCGCGCGACATCGCACGGGCCCGCACCTTCGGCTTCACCAAGGACGTGGAGAACATGCGCGCCAGCGGCCTGGGCCTGGGCGCCGGCATGGACAACGCCATCGTGATGGACGACTACCGGGTGCTCAACTCGGACGGCCTGCGCTACGACGACGAGCTGGCCAAGCACAAGATCCTGGACGCCATGGGCGACCTGTACCTGGTGGGCAAGCCGCTGCTGGCCGCCTACAGCGCCTTCCGCTCCGGCCACGCCATGAACAACAAGCTGCTGCGCGAGCTGCTGGCCCAGCGCGATGCCTGGGACGTGGTGACATTCGAGGACGAAAAGCAGGCGCCTGTCGGCTTTGCCCAGCCTGCCAGGGCCTGGTAAAAGCACCGCATGCTGCTGTTTCGCTGGACCATCATGCTGCTGCTGCTCACGGCAGCGGTCTGCTTCGCTTTCTATGCGGGCACCGGCCAGCCGCGCTTCAAGCGCTTTGGCTTCATCACCCTGAAGTGGACGCTGATTGCGGCGTTCGCCTTCTTTGCCGTGTTGATTCTCGAGCGGCTGGCCTGAGCGTTCTTTCTCAGTTCGTCCTGCCCCGCTTGTACATGCTGCTGGTCGTGCGCGTCGTCGTGGTCGCAGCGGCAATCCGCGCAATGGCCGCGCCGGCGTGGGCATGGGTGATGGCCAGGCCCAGCGCATCGGCGGCATCCTTGCCGGGCAGGGCGGGCAGCTTCAAGAGGCGCTTGACCATCTCCTGCACCTCGGCCTTGCCGGCCTTGCCGTAGCCGGCCACGGCCTGCTTCATCTGCAGTGCCGTGTACTCGGCGACCGGCAGGTCGCAGGACACCAGGGCCGTGATGCAGGCGCCACGGGCCTGGCCCAGCAGCAGTGTGGCCTGCGGGTTGACGTTGACGAAGACGATCTCCACCGCCGACGTGTCCGGCTGGTAGCGGGCCTTGACCTCGCAGATGCCATCGAACAGTACCTTGAGCCGGGCCGGCAGGTCGCCGCGCGGCAGGTGGGTGGTGGTGATGGTGCCGCTGGCCACATAGCGCAGGGCCTGGCTGTCGACATCGATCACGCCAAAGCCCGTGGTCTGCAGGCCGGGGTCAATGCCGAGGATGCGCATTTGCTATCAATTCAAGAGCTGCTCAGGTCCGTTGGACGGGGGCTAGACCCCGAAATACCAGCGAACCGAGTGAAAGAAGATGGGCGCGGCAAAGCACAGGGCGTCGACCCTGTCCAACAGGCCGTTGGCGCCGGTGACCGAGACCCGCTTGCCCCAGCTGGTGATGCCGCGGTCGCGCTTGAGGGCTTTCATCACCAGGTGGCCCATGGAGCCGGCGACGCAGGCGATGAAGGCCATGGCCACCGCCTGGCCCGGCTTGAACGGCGTGATGAAGGACAGCAGGCCGCCCACCACGCTGCCCAGCAGCATGCCCAGGCTCCAGCTGGTCCAGTTGAAGCTGCGGCTGATGGCCGGCAGGCTGGGCGGGCGCTCCAGCCGCCGCGTCAGCAGGTGCTGCACCACCATGCAGGTCTGCACCACGAAGACCAGGAAGAACACCAGGAAGGCGCCCTTGCCCGCGTAGTGGGGGAAGTCCAGCAGCAGCAGGGCCGGTACATGGCTCATGCCATAGATGCACACCACGATGCCCCATTGCAGCTTGGCGTTGCGCTCCAGAAAGCGCTGGGTGTCGCCGGCCAGGGCGCTGGCCACGGGAATAGCGAAGAACACGTAGACCGGGATGAAGACGGTGAACAGGTCGAAGTGTTCGGTGCCCACCAGCCAGAACTGGATGGGCAGCACCACGAAGAAGGCCAGTACCAGGCTGCGGTGGTCGCCGCGCCGGGTCGGCGACAGGGTGATGAACTCGCGCAGGGCGAAGAACGAGATCAGCGCGAACAGCACGGTGGCCGCTGTCTCGCCGGCTGTCCACCCCATCCAGAACAGCACGGCCATCAGCCAGGAGGTGCCCAGCAGCTTGCGGAAGTCCTCCAGCTTCTCGTGTCGCGCCTCGTCGTCGGCATCGACGTTCTTGCGCAGGGTCAGCAGGAAGGCGACGGTGCTGATCACGGCCAGCAGGCCGAAGACGATCAGGAACAGGGCGCCGACCTGCTGGCCGGGCGTGAGGCTGCGCAAAAACTGGTTCATCGCGGTCTCAGACGTCGCGCAAGGCGATCACGGCCAGCCGGGCCCGGTCCAGGAAGGCGCGGCGCTCCTCGCCCTCCTGCAATTGCAGCGGCGCGCCGAAGGTCACCGAACACAGGATGGGCACGGGCACGACCTCGCCCTTGGGCATGACGCGCTGCACGTTGTCGATCCAGGCCGGCACCAGCACCACGTTGGGAAACTTCAGCGCCAGGCTGTACAGGCCCGACTTGAAGGGCTGGGGCTCCTCGGCGTGGCCGCGCGTGCCCTCTGGGAAGATGATGATGGAGTCGCCGCTGTCCAGCGCCTCGACCAGCGGCGCCAGCGGATCCGGCTCGTTCGCGCCTTCTTCGCCCTTGGGCCGGGCCCGCTCGACATAGACGGCGTTGAAGACCCGAGTGGTGATCCACTGTTTGAGCGGCGTCTTGGTCCAGTAGTCCCTGGCGGCAATGGGACGGGTGATGGAGCGCAGCTCCTGCGGCAGGGCCGCCCAGATCATCACCAGGTCGGCGTGGCTCTGGTGGTTGGCGAAATAGATGCGCTGTTCGGCCTTGGGCGGGCAGCCGTACCAGCGTGCCTGGGCGCCGGTGAGCAGGCGCACAAACCCCAGCAGAAACAGACCCATGGCCTTGGCAAGCATGGCCGCGATGATACGGCCAGCGGCGAGGCGGCCGGCGGCGCCTTCAGCTGGGGGCGTGCACGCCCGGCAGGGTGAAGAAGAAGGTCGCGCCCTTGCCCGGCGTGGCCTCGGCCCAGACCCGGCCGCCCTGGCGCGAGATGGCGCGCGCCACCGTCGCCAGGCCGACGCCGGTGCCGGGGAACTCGTCCTCGCGGTGCAGGCGCTGGAAGGTGCCGAACAGCTTGTCGGCGTAGGTCATGTCGAAGCCGGCGCCGTTGTCGCTGATGAAGAATTCACCGCGCTCGCTGTCGCAGCCGACGATGATCTCGGCGCGCTCCTGGCGGGCGGTGAACTTCCAGGCGTTGCCCAGCAGGTTTTCCAGCACCGAGCGCATCAGCCGGGCGTCGCCGGTGACGGCCAGGGCCGGCTGCACCTGCCAGGTCACGCGGCGCTGCGGCTGGTCGGCCTGCAGCTGGGCCAGGACGTCCTGGGCCATGGCGCTGATGTCGACCACGCTGCTGTCCATGGGCTGCTTGGACACCGTGGCCAGCGTCAGCAGGCCGTCGATCAGGTCGGACATGTGGCGCACGTTGGCCTGGATGCGCGACAGGTAGTGGCGCGCCTTGCTGTCGGGCGTTGGCTGGATCTCGCTTTCCAGCAACTGGGCGAAGGAGGCGACCCGCTGCACCGGCGAGCGCAGGTCGTGCGAGACCGAGTAGGAGAAGGACTCGAGCTGCTCGTTGGCCAGCCGCAGCGCGGCCTCGTTGGCCATGATGTCGGTGACGTCGCTGTCGATGCCGACCCAGAAGATCGCGCTGCCGGCGGTGTCGAGCACCGGGGTGGCCCGGTAGATGGTGGTGTGCCAGCTGCCGTCCTTGGCGCGCAGCCGCCGCGTGCCGCCAAAGCCGCTGTGCTTGTCGCGCGCATCGCGCCACCTGGCGCGTACGCCGGGGAGGTCGTCGGGGTGCACCAGCTCCATCCATTCGCGGCCGTACCACTGGCCGGGTACGCCGCCCACCAGCTCGTACCAGGCGCGGCTGAAGAAGGTGACCTTGCCGTCGGTGTCGATGGTGCGGATCGGCAGCGGGGCCTGTTCGGCCAGCGCCCGGAACAGCGCCTCCTGGCGCGCCAGCTCGCTGGTGCGCTGGTTGACTTTCTCTTCCAGGCCGGCGTTGAGGGCCTTGATCTCGGCCACCATCTGGACCCGGTCGGTGATGTCCTGTTGCGCCCCCTGGATGGCGATGATGCGGCCTTCGGCGTCGCGCACCGGCTCGCCGATGGAGCGCATCCAGATCCTGTGGCCGCGCGCGGTGAACATCTCGATCTCCACATCGAAGGGCGTGCCTTCCACCGCGCATTGTTCCAGCCGCAGCTGGCTGTAGGCCTTGGAATCGGGTGTGAACAGCTCCGAGATGCTGGCGCGCGGGTGGATGCCCGGCGCCAGGTCCAGCACGGCGGCGGCCTCGGGCGAGTATTCGACCACCTGGCGCACCAGGTCCAGCTTCCAGCCGCCCATGCGGGTCAGCCGGCCGGCCATGGCCAGCAGGTCGGCTTGGGCGTTCAGGCGCGTGTGGGCCTGCTTGAGCGCGTCGATCTCGGTGGCCGTGCCGTACCAGGACTGGACCTGGCCAAGCACGTCGTAGCTGGGCACGGCGCGCACCAGCTGCCAGCGGTAGCTGCCGTCGCGGTAGCGCAGGCGCGCCTCGTGCCGGGCCTCGGTGCCCGTCTGCACCGCGCTGCGCAGTGCCTGCGCGGTGGCGTCGCGGTCGTCGGGATGGACCTCGCGTAGCCAGCCCTTGCCCAGCGCATCGCGCACCGGCCGGCCGGTCGCTTCGCTCCAGTGCGTGTTCATGAATTCGACCGCGCCGTCGGGCCCGCAGACGAAGACGATCTGCGGCATGGCCTGGGCCAGCTGGCCCAGCCGCAGCTCGGTGGTCTGGCGTCTGCGCTGCTGGCGCTGCAGCTGCACGGCCAGGCCGGCGCCGCCGGCCACGGCGATCAGCCAGCAGATGGCGGCCAGGCCGGCGAAACGGGTCCAGTTGTCCAGCACGCTGTCGTAGGACACGCCCGTCGCGATCACCAGATCGGGGTAGGTCGGCAGGATGCGGAAGGCCGCCATCCGCTCCACGCCGTCGAGCGGGCTGCGCGAGCGGTAGACGCCATCGGAGGACCGGGACAGGTGTTCCTTGAACAGCGTCGAGCCGGCAAAACTCGAGCCCACGCTGCCCTCCCGCGCGGGCGCGCGCGCCAGCACCTGGGCCGTGCCCCGGTTGACCAGGGAGACAGCGTGCAGGGTGCCCATGCCCACCCCGCTCCACATGGTCTCGAAGTACGCCGGATCGATGATGGCGACGATGACGCCCTGGAAGCTGCCGTCGGCACCGTGCATGGGCTGCGAGGCGCTGATGGCCCAGGAGCCGGTGCGGCGCGTGCGCACCGCCGGGCCGACGTAGAAGCCGGTCTCGGGCGCGCGCTGGTAGACCTGGAAGTACTCGCGGTCGGCCACAGACTGGCCGGGGGCTTCAGCGTCCGAGCCCAGGGTGACCGTGCCGACGCGATCGGTCACCAGCAGGGCGCGCACATAGGGCAGGTGCTGCAGCTGCTCGCGCAGCATCAGCCGGCCGGAGTCGGCGTCCAGGCCGAGGCCGGAGCGCAGTGCCTGGAGGTGCGTTTCGGTGATTTCCAGCCGCTGGTCGATGGTCTGGAAGGTGCGGATGGTCTGCTCGGAGATGACGTGGGCCAGCGACTGGGTGCGCAGTTCGGCCACGCGCAGGGCTTCGTCGCGCAGAAATGACAGCGCCACGGCCAGCAGCGCAGCCGAGACCAGGGCAAACAGCAGGACCACGCGCAGCGCCGGTTGGCCCGCCGGCAGCGGGGCGGGCTGGAAACTGCTGTTGCGGAATGTCTGGCTATCGCCTTGGCCGGGCCAGCGCATGGTTCTCCTTGCAAGCACCTTCAGCCATGATGCACTGCCGGGCAGGAATCTGCGCAACTTTCGTGCTCAGGGTAATTCCGAATCGCGCATGCGCGCCACGATGGTGCCGGCGCGGCTGGCCAGGTAGCCCGAGTTGGGCAGCTTCTCGAAGTAGCGCGGGCGCGGCAGCATGACGGCCAGGCGGGCCGCCTCGTAAGGTGTCAGGCGCGAGGCCGGCTTGCGGTAGTAGTGCCAGGCCGCGGCTTCGGCGCCGAACACGCCCTCACCCCATTCCACGCTATTGAGGTAGATCTCCAGGATGCGTTGCTTGCCCAGCATCTTTTCCAGCGCAAAGGCCAGGACGATCTCCTGCCCCTTGCGCAGCAAGGTGCGCTCACCCGACAGCAGCAGGTTCTTGGCCAGTTGCTGGGTGATGGTGGAACCGCCGACGACCTTGGCCGGCCTGGCGTCGGGCCGCAGCTGGGCGCGCCGCGCCGCCTGTTCCTCGGCCTTGGCGTTGCGCGACCAGGCTTTTTCCAGCGCTTCCCAGTCCACGCCCTCGTGGTTGCTGAAGCTGCCGTCCTCCGAGGCGATCACCGCGCGCTTGAGATTGTCGGAAATGGCGCCGTAGTCCACCCATTGCTGGCGCCAGCGCAGCTGGCCGCTGGTGGTGCTGATGCGCCAGGCCTCGGAGCGCTGGAACGTGGTGGACTGCGGAGCCATGGCCGCCATCACGGCGATGCGCGCCAGGAAGAACAGCTGCAGCACGGCCGCAGCCACCAGCACCAGGGCGATCCAGCGCAGGACGGACTTCATGGTGGGCTCAGTCCAGGATGGCGCGCAACTCGGCCAGCACCTGGGCCGAGGGCGGGCGCACGCCGCGCCAGAACAGGAAGGCCTCGGCGGCCTGCTCCACCAGCATGCCCAGGCCGTCGCGCGGCTGCGCGCCGTGGGCGCGCGCCCAGTCCATGAAGCCCTGGGCCGCAGGCCCGTACATCATGTCCACCGCCAGCGCGCCGGGGCGCAGCACCGAGGCCGGCACGGGGATGCCGGCGCCGCCCAGGCTGCTGGCCGTGGCATTGATCACGAGCGCGTGGCTTTCCCGCACGGCATGCAGCTCGGGCGCTTCCAGCCGCACGCCGTGCTGCTGCGCCAGCGCCTCGTGGCGCGCCACCAGCACCGCGGCCTTGGCCTGGGTGCGGTTGGCCACCACGATGCGACGCGGCCGCGTTTCGATCAGCGGGCCCAGCACGCCGGCGGCGGCGCCGCCGGCACCGATCAGCAGCACGTCCAGCCCGGCCAGCGTGACGCTGGCATTGACCTGGATGTCGCTGACCAGGCCGATGCCATCGGTGTTGTCGGCGTGCACGGCATCGCCATCGAAGCGCAAGCAGTTGCAGGCGCCCGCCAGCTGGGCGCGCGCGCTCAGCTGCGTGGCCAGCGGCGCGGCTTCGAACTTGAAGGGCACGGTGATGTTGCAGCCCTTGCCGCCTTCCAGGCGAAAGGCCCGCACAGCCTCGGCGAAGCCGTCCAGCGGGATTAGGCGGCGGCCGTAGTGCAGGTCCTGGCCCGTGAGCTGGGCAAAGCGGGCATGGATCCAGGGCGAGCGGCTGTGCTCCACCGGGTTGCCCATCACACAGTAAGAGTCCATCAGCGATTGGTGAGTTTGGTTTCCAGGGTCTCGTCGCGCGTGAAGCGAAAGCGCGAGACCACCACGATCTGGTCGGCCTGGCGGCGCATCGCGTCGCTGAAGCGGCCGAAGGGCGCGGCCGCCAGGGCGATGGTCTGCGCCCGCCTGTCCAGCGTCAGGTTGCCCGAGGTTTCCACCACTTCGGTGGCCAGCACTTTGCCGTCGTGGTTGACGGTGACGATCATGGTCAGCTCGCCGTACAGCTTTCTGCCGGCCAGCTCGGGGAAATTGAGCGTGCCGCGGTCCTCGATCTTGCGGCGCAGCGTGTCGTAATAGACCGCATAGACCTCTTCACGCGTGGCCGGGCTGATGTAGCGCTTCTTGGGCCGCGCGTTTTCCTCGTTGATGCGCCGCTCGATCTCGGCCAGCAGCTTGATCAGCTGGCGGCGCCGGTCCTCGCGGGACTGGGCCTCGGGCGTGTTGCTCGGCTGCTTGGGGTCGGGCGGGGGCAGGGCGGCCAGCTGCTTGCGCAGCTGGGCCAGCATCACCATCTGCTGCTCCTGCATGGCCTCGATCTTCTTTTGCGAATCCTCCGAGGCGTCGCCCAGGTCGGTCAGGGCCGAGGGCGGCAGCGGCGAGGTGGCGCGGCCGGTGGCGGCCTCGCCGCCGCCGGCCAGCGAGCTCTGGGCGATGGCCTGGGCCTTCTCGGGCCGCTCGTTGGTTTTGGCGTTGACCAGCACCACCTCCAGCGGCGTGTCCTTGAAGACCCGGTTGAAGCCCTCGGGGTCGACGAAGCGCACCGTCAGCAGCACGGCATGGACGGCGACGGACACGCCGAGCGCGATCTGCAGGGTGCTGAAGGACTTCAGGTTCACGAGGGTTGATTATCGGCCGGCGCGCCGGCTTCGGCCTCGTTGACGTCGACCGCGATGGCGATCGGGCCGGCGGCTTCTTCGTCGTCGCCGCCTTCGTCTTCGGTCGCGGCTTCGGGTGCGGCGTCCAGCCGCTCAATCACCGTTCCGTGCACATCCAGCGTGATCTCGTCGATGGCGCCGAGCTTGACCCGCACCCGGGCGCCGCGCGGCAGCTCGTTGCCGCCCAGCACGCCCAGCACCAGCGGGAGCTCGTCGGCGCGCGCCAGGCCTTCGCGGAACATGGTGGCCGTCAGCTCGGTGATGCCCTGCTGGCGGATGTGCGTGAGCGTCCAGAAGCGCTCCATGCCGGCCTGGTAGCCGTTGTAGGCGGAGTAGGCCGCGTCGAAGCCCGAGATGATGGAAAACAGCTCGGCGTCCTTGGGCTTGAAGGGCGCGGCCAGCGCCGCGGTCTTGCCGTGGCGCGCGGCGGCGATGATCTGCCACTGGTTGACCAGGTCGGTGTAGCGGCGCAGGGGCGAGGTGCTCCAGGCATAGCTCTTGACGCCGATGCCGGCGTGCGGCGCGGCCTTGGTGCCCATGCGCACCTTGACGCCGGGCGCCAGGCTGGCCTGGCTGCGGTAGATGCCGGGCACGCCCAGCTCGTGCAGCCAGTTGCCCCAGCTGCTGTTGGCCAGGATCATGGCCTCGGCCACGATCAGGTCCAGCGGCGCGCCGCGCCGGCGCACGCTGATCTGCACCGTCTCGTTGCCCACAGGCTCGGCGCCGTCGTTGCCCACCAGGCGGAAGTTGTAGTCGGGCCGGTTGAAGTTCTCCGGCTTGCCGCGCACGATCTCGCGCTGGGCCTTCAGCTGGCGTGCCAGGCGGTATAAAAATGAGAGCGGCTCACGCAGACCGGAAGGGGGCTGCGGGCCTGTTTCGTTCTCAATCGAGGGATCGAGCAGCCAGTCTTCGGTGACCGCGCCATCGAGCTGGTCGTGGCGCAGGTTGTGGGCGATGGGCACGCGCTCGAGCCGGGTCTGCGTGTCTTTCAGGGCCAGCGTTTCCTCGTCGAAGCTGGCATAGAGCGACACCGCCGGGCAGTCGCGCCCTTCGAGCAGGGTGTAGGCCTGCACCACCTCGTCGGGCAGCATGGTGATCTTGTAGCCCGGCATGTAGACGGTCGACAGGCGCTGCCGCGCAACGTTGTCGATGGCCGTGGCCGGCTGCACCGCCAGGCCGGGCGCTGCGATGTGGATGCCCACCGTCACCGTGCCGGTGCCCAGGCCCTGCACCGACAGCGCGTCGTCGATCTCGGTGGTGCTGGAGTCGTCGATGGAGAAGGCCTGCACATCGGCCAGCGGCAGTTCGTCCCCGATGGCCGGCGCCTGCAGCGGCGGGAAGGCCGTGCCCTTGGGGAAATTCTCGAACAGGAAGCGCTTCCAGTGGAACTGGTAGGCCGAATCGATGGCGCCGGCCTTTTGCAGCAGGTCCAGCGGCGCGGCCTGGGCCTTGCGCGAGGCCTCGACCACGGCCTTGTATTCAGGCGCGTTCTTGTCCGGCTTGAACAGGATCTTGTACAGCTGCTCGCGGATGGCAGGCGGGCAGCTGCCGGCCACCAGGTCCGCCGCCCAGCCTTCGATCTGTGCCTGCACGGCCTTTTTCTTCTCGATGGCGGCCAGGGCCTGCTGCACGATCTCGGCCGGCGCCTTGCGAAAGCGCCCCTTGCCGGCGCGCCGGAAGTAGTGCGGCGCCTCGAACAGGCGAAACAGTGCGCCCGCCTGCTGGGCCAGCGTGGCCTTGTCGCTGAAATAGTCGCGCGCCAGGTCAGCGAAGCCGAACTCCTCCTCGGGCGCGAATTCCCAGGCCAGTTCCAGCTCGATGGACGATGCCAGCGCCTGGGCTTCGCGCACCAGGTCGGCCGGCGCCGGCTTGTCGAACTTCAGCAGGACGTTGGCGGCCTTGACCTTGACACGCTTGCCGCTGTCCAACTCGATCTGGGACGAGGCTTCTGCCTCCGACAGGACGCGGCCAGCCTGGAATTTCCCGGCCTCTTCAAACAATGCAAACATGGGGTGATTGTCCCATGCGTCCCGGCGGCGGCCGCCGGGCTGGGCTCCCTACAGCCCCAGGAAGCCCAGGACCTCGCCGATGTGGGCGTCGAAATCCGACAGGGCGTGGTCGCCGCCTTCGAGCAGCTTGTGGTGTGCGCCGGGGTAGCGGTCCGCCATCTCGCGCCAGTCCAGCACCTCGTCGCCTTTGGCGATGACGGCGAAATAGCGCTGCGGATCGGCCACCGGCCCGTGCTGCAGGGCGCGCAGTTCGTCGACGAAGGCCGGTGCGAAGAAAAAGCGCTCTTCGGGCGCGTGCCAGGAAGCCTGCTCGCCGATGTACTTGGCCAGGTCGCGCGCCGGGTCCACCGCCGGATTGAGCAGCACCGCCGGGCAGCCGGTGGTCTCGGCCACATGGGTGGCATAGAAGCCGCCCAGCGAGGAGCCGATCACGCCCATCGTGTGCTGCGGCCAGCCGGCGATGCCCTGCAGCATCAGCTGGGCGGCCGTCCGTGGCGAGGGCGGCAACTGGGGGCACCACCAGACCACCTCGGGATGGCGCTGCGCCATCCGCGCGGCCACCTGGCGGGCCTTGGCCGACTGGGGCGAGGAGCGGAAGCCGTGCAGGTAAAGAAGGTGGGTGACGGGCGTGCCGGAAGCCATGGGCCGCGATGCTACCGGAGATAATCGCCCGATGTCCGCCGTCTTCGAACAACCGTCGCTGCGCCGCCGCGTCGCCCCCATGCTGGAAGGCTTCGACGGGCCGCTGGCCTTTGCCGTCTTCCTGCTGGCCTGCGCCGGCCTGCTGACCATGTACTCCTCGGGCTTCGACCACGGCACGCGCTTCGTCGACCACTGCCGCAACATGCTGATCGCCGGCGCCATCATGTTCGTGGTGGCGCAGATCCCGCCGCAGCGCCTGATGACGTTTGCCGTGCCGCTGTACGTCCTGGGCGTCTCGCTGCTGATCGCGGTGGCGGTGTTCGGCATCACCAAGAAGGGCGCGCGCCGCTGGCTCAACCTGGGCGTCACCATCCAGCCCAGCGAGATGCTCAAGATCGCCATGCCGCTGATGCTGGCCTGGTGGTTCCAGAAGCGCGAAGGCCAGCTGCGGCCGCTGGACTTCATGGTTGCCGCAGCGCTGCTGGTGCTGCCGGTGGGCCTGATCATGAAGCAGCCCGACCTGGGCACCGCCATCCTGGTGCTCACGGCCGGCCTGGCGGTGATCTTCTTCGCCGGCCTGTCCTGGAAACTGATCGCGCCGCCGGTGATCGTCGGACTGGCGTGCGCGGTGCTGCTGGTGGTGTTCGAGTCGCAGCTGTGCGCCCAGGGCGTGCGCTGGCCCATCCTGCACGACTACCAGCAGCAACGCATCTGCACCCTGCTGGACCCCGGCAAGGATCCGCTGGGCAAGGGCTTCCACATCATCCAGGGCATGATCGCCATCGGCTCGGGCGGCCTGTTCGGCAAGGGCTTCATGCAGGGCACGCAGACCCACCTGGAGTTCATCCCCGAGCGCACCACCGACTTCATCTTCGCCGCCTACTCCGAGGAGTTCGGCCTGGCCGGCAACCTGTGCCTGATCGCCGCCTTCATCTTCCTGATCTTGCGCGGCCTGGCCATCGCATTGGATGCTTCCACCCTGTTCTCGCGCCTGCTGGCCGGCGCGGTGACCATGATTTTCTTCACCTATGCCTTCGTCAACATGGGCATGGTCAGCGGCATCCTGCCGGTGGTGGGCGTGCCCCTGCCCTTCATCAGCTATGGCGGCACGGCGATGGTGACGCTGGGTGCGGGCCTGGGCATCCTGATGTCCATCTCCAAGGCCAAGCGGCTGGTGCAATCCTAGATGACCGCCGCCCGCACGGTTGGGGTTGTGGGCGTCGGCAACATGGGCGGCGCCATGGCGCAGCGCCTGCTGGCGCAGGGCTGGCGCGTGCAGGTTTGCGACCTGGATCCAGCCAAGCTCGCCGAGTTTGAGGGATTTGGGGCTGTGGCCCGCTCCACACCGTCGCAGCTTGCTATTGATTCTGTAGCGATCATCGTCTGCGTGGTGGATGCGGACCAGGCCCGTGAGGTGCTTTTCGGCGAGCACGGCGCGGCCGCCGCGCTGCAGCCGGGCCAGGCCGTGCTGCTGTGCCCGACCATCGCGCCGCAGGATGTGGAAGACATCGCCGCGCGGCTGGCGCTGGGCGGCATCGCCACCATCGACGCGCCCATGTCGGGCGGTCCGGCACGCGCGCGCGACGGCTCCATGAGCCTGATGCTGGCCTGCGCCGACGCAGTGTTCGAGCGCCACCGCGCCCTGCTCGAGGCGCTGAGCAGCAAGATCTTTCGCATCAGCGAGCGGCCCGGCGATGGCGCCCGCACCAAGCTCGTGAACAACCTGCTGGCCGGCATCAACCTGGTGGGCGCGGCCGAGGCCATGGCCCTGGCCCAGCGGCTGGGGCTGGACCTGGGCCGCACGCTGGAAGTGATCGAGCAGTCCAGCGGCCAGAGCTGGATCGGCAGCGACCGCATGCGCCGGGCCATCGCCGGCGACTACGCGCCGCGCGCCCATGTGAGCCTGCTGCAAAAGGACACGCGGCTGGCGCTGGGCGCCGCCGAAGCGGCCGGTTTCAGCGGCCCGCTGGGCGCGGCGGCGCACGATGCCTTCGAGCGCGCCGCGCAGCAGGGCCTGGCCGGCCTGGACGACGCGGCCCTGTTCAAACTGCTGTCGCGCTCCTAGACTCGGCGGCATGACCGAGCCGCACCGCGCCATCGAGACAGCCGCCGAGTTGCTGCGTTACCGCACGATGGTGGAGCACGCGGCCGAGGGCATCTGCGTCGGCCAGGGAGGGCTGCTGCGCTTTGCCAACCAGCGCTGCCTGGCGTTGCTGGGCGCGACGCGCGAGACCATGGCCTTGCGCCAGATGATCGACTACGTGCACCCCCAGGATCGCGCCTTCGTCAGCCGCCAGCGAGAGCGGCGCGACCGCGGCGAGCAGGTGCCGGCCTTCGAGGCGCGTTTCCTGCGCCCGGGCGGCGAGGTCTCCTGGGTCGAAATCAGCGGCGTGGTGGTGGAGTGGGACGGCGCGCCGGCCAACCTGTTCCTGCTCAAGGACACGACCGAGCGGCACGCGCTCCATGAATCGCTCAAGAGCGCCCTGGCGCAGCGCGAGGCCATCCTGGAGACCGCCACCGTCGGCGTCACCTTCCTGGTCGAGCGACGCCACCAGTGGCTCAACCGCACGCTGGCGCGCATGCTCGGTTACGAGCCGGCCGAGCTGCTGGGCCAGGAGACCCGCATGCACTACGCCAGCGACGCCGACTTCGAGGCCGTGGGCAGGCGCGCCTACAGCGAGATCGACCTGAGTGGCCACTGTTCTTCCGAGGTGCAGATGAAGCGCAAGGACGGCAGCCTGCTGTGGGTGCAGGTCGACGGCACGGCCATCACCCAGGGGCCGATGCGCGGCACGGTCTGGACCTATGTCGATGTCACCCAGCGCCGGCTGGCCGAGCAGGAACTGAGCCGCGCGCTGGCGCGCGAGCGCGAGCTGGGCGAGCTCAAGTCGCGCCTGCTGTCGATGGCCTCGCACGAGTTCCGCACGCCGCTGGCCGCCATCCTGTCCTCGGCCGAACTGATCGGTCACTACGGCGACCGCATAGCGCCGGACGAGCAGCGCAGCATCATGGCCGACCTGGTGGCGGCGGCGCGCCGCATGCAGCTGATGCTCGAGGACACGCTCACCCTGAGCCAGGCCGAGGCCGGCCGGCTGGAATTCCAGGCGCGGCCGGTGGACGTCGAGGCGGCCTGCCGCCAGCTGCTGGGCGAGGTGCGCTCGGCGCAGCAGGGTCACGCGCTCAAGCTGGAAGTCCAGGGCATCGGCACGCGGCTGCTCGACGCCCGTCTGCTGCAGCACATCCTGGCCAACCTGGCGACCAATGCCTGCAAATACTCGCCGGCCGGCAGCCAGGTGCTGGTGCGCATCGAGGGCGATGCGCACAGCCTGACCCTGGAGGTGACCGACCAGGGGATCGGCATCGCGCCGGCCGATCTGCCGCGCCTGTTCGACAGCTTCCACCGTGGCGGCAACGCCGGCCAGCGGCCCGGCTCCGGCCTGGGCCTGGCGATCGCCATGCACTGCGCGCGCCTGCACGGCGGGCAGATCGACGTGGTCAGTAAACTCGGTGCCGGGAGCACCTTCCGCGCGACGCTGCCGGCGCCGCCGGCGGCCGCGCCCGCACCGCCGCCATGACCACCATCCTGATCGTCGAGGACGACGATGCCATCCGCAACAACATCACCCGCCTGCTCAAGCTGGAGGGCTATGACATCGTCTCCGCGGTCAACGGCCGCCAGGGCCTGGAGCGCCTGCGCGAGGTGCGGCCCGACCTGGTGATCTCCGACGTCGGCATGCCGGAGATGGACGGCTTCGAGCTGCTGGAGGCGGTGCGCGCCGAGCGCGGCCTGGCCGCCACCCCGGTCATGCTGCTGACGGCGCTGGACGACCGCGCCAGCATGCGCCGCGGCATGACGGCCGGCGCCGACGACTACCTGGCCAAGCCCTTCACCCGGGTCGAGCTGCTTGAGGCGCTGGCAGGCCTGTTGAAGAAAAAGGGCCGCATCGAGGACAGCATCGAGTCGGCCGTGGCCGAGCGCGAGGCGCATCTGCGGCGCGCCTTCGGCGAAAGCCTGGACGGCAAGGCCCTGTCCGACAAGTTCGCGCTGGCGGCGCCGGCCGGCGCGGTGCCCGACCAGGTGATCGAGGCCACGGTGCTGTTCTCCGACATCCGCAACTTCACCTCGCTGGCCGAAAAACTCGATTCGGCCGAGGTGGCGGAGCTGCTGACCGAATACTTCGAGCGCAGCTGCGAGCCGGTGCTCAAGAACGGCGGGCGCCACCTGAAATTCATCGGCGACGGCTTGATGGCGGTGTTCGCCGACACGCTCAGCGGCGGCTCGCCGCTGCCGGCGCCGCGCCGCGCCATCTCGGCGGCGCTGGCCATGGCGCTGGCCACCCACGAGTTTCGCGCCTGGCTGGACCAGCGCTTCGCCGACCGCGGCCTGCCGCCGTTTGCCATCGGCGTGGGCGTGCACAGCGGCGAGGTCACGATCTGCCGGCTGGGCTCGGCGCACAACAAGGAGACCACGCCGATTGGCGACACCGTCAACGTGGCGGCGCGGCTCGAAGGCGCCAGCAAGGAGCTGGGCTGGACCGTTGTGGCCAGCAATGCCGCGCTGCAGGGCGCCGGCGGTGGCATCCAGACCGGCGGCATGACGGCGCTGGCGGTGCGCGGCAAGAACGGCTTCATCGACGTGGCCGAGATCACCGGCCTGGTCACCGACCTGGAGGACAGGCGCCACGGCATGGCCACGCTGACCGAGCGTGCCGCCGAGGTGCGCGCCGCGGTGGAGATCAATTCGGCGATCACCGCCCGCGCCGTCAAGGGCGCGCTGCAGTCCAAGCTCAGCGCGCTCAAGGGCCACCAGTTCACCGAGGGCGAGGAGCCGCTGCGCCTGAAGGGCTACCGGCTGTCGCGCAAGATCGGCTCGGGCGGGATGACCGAGGTCTACCTGGCCCAGCGCGAGAGCGACGGCCTGCCGGTGGTGCTCAAGGTGCTGGACGCCAGCGGCCAGGCCGCCAGCGCCCAGCTGGCGCGCTTCATCCAGGAATACACACTGCTGTCGAGAATCGAGCATCCGCATGTGATCCGCATCTACGACCAGGGCTTCACCGACGACCACGCCTACATCGCGATGGAGTATTTCGAGCAGGGCGACCTGCGCTCCGAGCTGCGCGCCGGCATGGACCAGCGGCGCGTGCTGGAGGTGGTGCGCCAGGTGGCGCAGGCGCTGGACGCCATCCATGGGCGCGGCGTGATCCACCGCGACCTCAAGCCCGAGAACATCATGCGCAGGGCCGACGGCAATGTGGCCCTGGCCGACTTCGGCATCGCCAAGTCCATGCAGCGGGAAGGCGGTCTGGACCTGACCCAGACCCACCACGGCGACGTGGTGGGCACGCCCTACTACCTGAGCCCGGAGCAGGCCGCGGGCGATGCCATCACCCCGCTGTCGGACCTGTACAGCCTGGGCGTGATGATGTTCGAGATGCTGGCCGGCCAGCGGCCCTTCCGCGCCGAATCGCTGGCCCTGTTGCTGGCCCACCATGTGTCGGCGCCGACGCCGCAGCTGCCCCAGGCGCACCGGGCCCTGCAGCCGCTGGTCGACAAGTTGATGGCCAAGGCGCCGCAGGAGCGCCATGCATCGGCAGCCGCCTTGCTGGCCGACCTGCAGCAGCTGACCCTGCAGCGAACCGTGGCCGGGCCGCAAGCCTAGAATGGGACGATGATCTCCCGCGAACCGACCATCGAGCGCCTGGCCACAGCGCGCAGCCTCCTGCTGGAACCCTTCGGCCTGGACGAAACCCATCTGGCCAAGGCTCTGGCCGAAATCCGGGCCCACAAGGTCGACGACGCCGACCTGTATTTCCAGTACACCCGCAGCGAGGGCTGGAGCCTGGAAGAGGGCATCGTCAAGACCGGCAGCTTCAGCATCGACCAGGGCGTCGGCGTGCGCGCCGTCAGCGGCGAGAAGACCGCTTTCGCCTATTCCGACGACATCTCCGAGGCCTCGCTGCTGGACGCGGCCCGCACCGTGCGCTCGATTTCGTCCGCAGCGCGCGCCGGCAAGGTCCGGATTCCGCCGCGCAAGATCGCTTCGAGCCGCTCGTTGTATGCCGGTGTCGATCCGATCGCCACGCTGGACAGCACGGCCAAGGTGGCCTTGCTGGGCCGGGTCGAGAAGCTCGCGCGGGCCAAGGATCCGCGGGTGGCGCAGGTGATGGCCGGCCTGGCCAGCGAATACGACGTGGTGCTGGTGGCACGCGCCGACGGCACGCTGGCGGCCGACGTGCGGCCGCTGGTGCGGCTGTCGGTGACGGTGATCGCCGAGCAGAACGGCCGGCGCGAGATCGGCTCGGCCGGCGGCGGCGGCCGCTTCGGCCTGGCCTATTTCGACGATGCCCAGGTCGAGACCTATGTGAACGAGGCGGTCAAGGCCGCCCTGACCAACCTGGAGTCGCGTCCCGCCCCGGCCGGCGAGATGACCGTGGTGCTGGGCGCCGGCTGGCCCGGCATCCTGCTGCACGAGGCCATCGGCCACGGCCTGGAGGGCGACTTCAACCGCAAGGGCTCGAGCGCCTTTGCCGGGCGCATCGGCAAGCGCGTGGCGGCCAAGGGCGTGACGGTTCTGGACGACGGGACGATTGCCGACCGGCGCGGCTCGCTCAACGTCGACGACGAGGGCCATGCCAGCCAGCGCAACGTGCTGATCGAGGACGGCATCCTGCGCGGCTACATCCAGGATTCGCTCAATGCGCGCCTGATGGGCGTCAAGCCCACCGGCAATGGCCGGCGCGAAAGCTACGCCCACATCCCGATGCCGCGCATGACCAACACCTACATGCTCGGCGGCGACCGGCAGCCCGATGAGATCGTGGCGAGCATCAAGAAGGGCCTGTACGCCACCAACTTCGGCGGTGGCCAGGTCGACATCACCTCGGGCAAGTTCGTCTTCTCGGCCAGCGAAGCCTACTGGGTGGAAAACGGCAAGATCCTCTACCCGGTCAAGGGCGCGACCATCGTGGGCAACGGCCCGGACGCGTTGACCCGCGTGACCATGATCGGCAACGACATGAAGCTCGATAGCGGCGTGGGCACCTGCGGCAAGGAAGGCCAGAGCGTGCCGGTGGGCGTGGGCCAGCCGACGCTGCGCATCGACGGTCTGACCGTGGGCGGGACGGCGTGACATGCCGTCCAAGCGCAATTCGCGCCTGACGATCGATCCTTCGACCAATCTGCCGAACATTGACGGCTTCGGCGCGCTGAGCAACTTCCTGCGTGCCTCGGTCTCGGACGAGGACAGCCGCCAGGTGTCCGAGAGCATGGGCCAGCTGGCCGCCCACATCGAGACCATCATCGCCAGCCTGCGGCGCAACCGCACGCGTGCCGACAACGCGCCCATGCTGGTGGACCTGCTGACCGTGCTGCGCACCCACCGCAATCTGGTGGTGGGCCTGGGCCTGCCCTGGCGCGGCCTGTACGAGTACGCCGCCTACCTGCAGTCGCTCAACAACTTCCGCGTGCTGATCGGCCAGTGGTTGATGGGGGCGGGCCCGCGCAGCGCGGAACTGCTGGTCACCGCCGAGGACTTCGAGCTGGTGGCCTGGCGCACCCTGGGTGACGGCTCCCTGCTGCTGGACATGCACGAGCAATGGGCGGCGCGCGAGGAGCCCGATGAGGTCTCGGCGCTGGGCGCGCTGCAGGAGCCCCAGGTCGAGCGGGCCCTGCAGTGGTGGAAAAAGCTGCGCCTGTGAGAGCGCCGGGCTGTGCTACATTGCACTTCATGCGTTCCACCCGCGTCTATTTTTTTGGCTACTTTTGGGCTTTCCCGTCCCCCGGCGGTCGAGAGAACTGAGCGCATCCAGAAAAACGCGACAGAACTCCCCACAAACCGCCGGCACCCCCGGCGGTTTTTTTATGCCCATTTGATCCGCAACCGAGAGGAAACCACGATGACCGCTTCGAACACCGCCAGCGACGCCTGGTATGCGCACCCCGTCGACAAGACCAGCCAGACCGACGACGAACGCATCAAGGACATCACCGTGCTGCCTCCTCCCGAGCACCTGATCCGCTTCTTCCCGATCCGCGGCACCGCGGTGGAGCAGCTGATCACCCAGACCCGCAAGAACATCCACAACATCATGGCTGGCCAGGACGACCGGCTGCTGGTGGTGATCGGCCCCTGTTCCATCCACGATCCGGCAGCGGCGCTGGACTACGCCCGCCGCCTGAAGGAGGTGCGGGCGCGCTTCAGTGACACGCTGGAGATCGTGATGCGGGTCTACTTCGAAAAGCCCCGCACCACCGTCGGCTGGAAGGGTCTGATCAACGACCCCTACCTGGACGAGAGCTTCCGCATCGACGAGGGCCTGCGCATCGCGCGCCAGCTGCTGATCGAGATCAACCGCCTGGGCCTGCCGGCGGGCAGCGAGTTCCTGGACGTGATCTCACCGCAGTACATCGGCGACCTGATCTCCTGGGGCGCGATCGGCGCGCGCACGACCGAAAGCCAGGTGCACCGCGAACTGGCCTCGGGCATCTCGGCGCCGATCGGCTTCAAGAACGGCACCGACGGCAACATCCGCATCGCCACCGACGCCATCCAGGCGGCGGCCCGCGGCCACCATTTCCTGTCGGTGCACAAGAACGGCCAGGTGGCCATCGTCCAGACCAATGGCAACCAGGACTGCCACGTCATCCTGCGCGGCGGCAAGACGCCCAACTACGATGCGGCCAGCGTCGCGCAGGCCTGCACGGACCTGCAGGCGGCCAAGCTGCCGGCCACCCTGATGGTCGACTGCAGCCATGCCAACAGCAGCAAGCAGCATGAAAAGCAGATGGATGTGGCGCGCGACATCGCCGGCCAGATGGCAGGCGGTTCGCGCAGCGTGTTCGGCCTGATGATCGAGAGCCACCTGCAGGCCGGCGCCCAGAAATTCACGCCGGGCAAGGACGATGCGGCTGCGCTGGCCTACGGCAAAAGCATCACCGATGCCTGCCTGGGATGGGAAGAATCCGTGGCAACACTGGACCTGTTGGCTCAGGCCGTGAAAAATCGCCGGATTTTGTAACTGATGTCTGAATTTACTTACATAAAGTAACAGAGCCCTTTATATTGGCCGCTGATGCCATTTGGCATTGCCAAAACACCATCAGCACCATGTCGATCGAACTGCCTGTCCTGCGTCTGGGCCTGGTCGGTTTCTCTGCCGAACAGCACGAGCGCATCGCCAGATTGCTGGTCAGCCCGGCTGCCGGCGGCATGGTGTGGCAGACCGGCAAGTTCAGCGAAGCCGATGCCTGGTGCGTCAATAGCGCGCGCACCCAGTCCCTGGCCGATGGCACCTTGCGCGTCGCCTCGGGCCTGCCCTCGGGCCGCTCGGTGCAGTTCAACCTCGAGGAAGTCGACCGACCGATCGCTTTCTCGATGCCGCCGGCGGCGTGCGAACTGGTCTCGACCTACCGTTTCGACCTGGACTCCGATGCCAGCATCCGCGCCGTGCTGGCCAGGTTCGAGAGCTGGCTTCAGCCGCTGACGGCGCAGTTCTACCTGGCTTCGCACATCATCGACAACGAGAGCGCCCTGGGCCGCGGCGTCTACCACGTGATCGCCCACGGCAGGCTGCTGGCGGTGGTGGACCTGCAAGGCGAGGTCGGTGTGCTGCCTACCGCTGGTCCGGGCGACTTCGAAGATGCCTTGTGGACTGCGCGGCCGGCCTCGGCCGCCGGGATCCCCGAGGGTTTCGTGCGCGCCAGCCTGTCTCAGCTGATGTGGCAGTACGCCGTGCGCACCCTGCGCGATGCGCTGCCCAAGCGCTACCGCAGCGGCCCGCTGTACTTTCGCCGGCTGCCGCGCCTGCCGCAGCGCCTGCTGACCGACTCGCACCTGCTGCTGCTGCGAGAGTTGGCGGGCGGACCGGCCAGCTTCGAGGACCTGCAGCAGCGTACCGGTCTGGGCGACAAGCCGCTGGCCCGCAGCCTGACGGCGCTGTACCTTGTCGGCTCCATCACCTCCAACCCCAAACGCGCCGGCGCCTGCCGCATCGCGTCGCGCCCGGCCGAAGACCCTGATTCGGCCCACGGCATCGGGCACAGCCTGTCGCCTTTGGGCATGGACTCGCAGCCGGTGAGCAACCGGCCCCGGCCGGCGCCGTCGGACCTGACCGCGCCCGCGCCGCTGTCGCTCGAATAGGCTGGAGCGCAGCTCAGCCGCGCTCCAGTGCCTGCAGCAGCTTCGCGTGGAAGCCGCCGAAGCCGCCGTTGCTCATGCACAGCACATGGTCACCGGGGCGGACGGCGCCGCGCACCTGCTGCACCAGTTCATCGATGGTGTCGGCCACCAGGGCGCGCTCACCCATGGCCGCCAGCGCCTCGCGCGGGTCCCAGCCCAGGCCGCCGCTGTGGCAGAAGGCCAGGTCGGCCTGCTCCAGGCTCCAGGGCAGCTGCGACTTCATGGCGCCCAGCTTCATGGTGTTGCTGCGCGGCTCGAACACCGCCAGGATGCGCTGCGTCCCGATCTGGCGGCGCAGCCCGTCCACCGTGGTGCGAATCGCCGTGGGGTGGTGGGCAAAGTCGTCATAGACAGTGACGCCGCTCACCGTGCCGCGCACCTCCATGCGCCGCTTGACGTTGCGAAAACGCGCCAGGGCCTGGGCCGCGACCACGGGCGCCACGCCCACATGGTCGGCTGCCGCGATCGCCGCCAGCGCATTGAGCTGGTTGTGCACACCGCCCAGCTCCCATTGCACGCGGGCCACCGCGACGCCGCCTTGCATCACCTGGAAGTCACCGGGTTCGCCTTGCGCCCAGAAGTCGCTCACCGCGGCACCGAAACTTCGCACAGCGCTCCAGCAGCCCTGGTGAAGTACCCGCGCCAGGCTGTCCTCCAGGCCGTTGGCCACCACCCGGCCCGAGGCGGGCACGGTGCGCACCAGGTGGTGGAACTGGCGCTCGATGGCCGCCAGGTCGTCGAAAATGTCGGCGTGGTCGAACTCCAGGTTGTTGAGCACGGCCGTGCGCGGCCGGTAGTGGACGAACTTGCTGCGCTTGTCGAAGAAGGCCGTGTCGTATTCGTCGGCCTCGATGACGAAGTGGGTGCCGGTTCCCAGCCGTGCAGAGACGCCGAAGTCCAGCGGCACGCCGCCGATCAGAAAGCCCGGCGCCAGGCCGGCCTGCTCCAGGATCCAGGCCAGCATCGAGCTGGTGGTGGTCTTGCCGTGAGTGCCGGCCACTGCCAGCACGTGCCGGCCTTGCAGCACGTGCTCGGCCAGCCATTGCGGGCCGCTGGTGTAAGGCGCTCCGGCGTCCAGGATGGCCTCCATCAGCGGGTAGCGGGGCGAGCCGTCGGCCTGGCGGGCGCGCGAGACCACGTTGCCGATGATCCAGACGTCGGGCTGGAGCGCCAACTGCTCCGCGCCGTAGCCCTCGATCAGCTCGATGCCCAGGCCGCGCAGCTGGTCGCTCATGGGTGGATAGACGCTGGTGTCGCAGCCCGTGACCTTGTGACCAGCCTCGCGGGCCAGCGCGGCCAGCCCCCCCATGAACGTACCGCAGATGCCCAGAATGTGAATGTGCATGGCCTGATTATCCCGTCGGTCAAAGCCGTACCGCGGACCGGGCGCGCCGTTGCATGCAGAATCGGCGGATGGACAGCCTGAAGTCGGAGATCGCGGCCACAGCGGCGCGCATGGTGGTGGAAGAAGGCCTGGAATGGGGCCCGGCCAAGCGTCGGGCGGTGCGTCAGCTGGGGCTGGCTGCGCGCACTGCGCTGCCGGACAACGAGATGCTGGAAGACGCCGTGCGCGAATACATTGAATTGTTCTGCGCTGACACCCAGCCGCTTGAACTGCTGGCCCTGCGCCGGCTGGCGCTGACCTGGATGGAGCGGTTGGCCCAGTTCCGGCCCTATCTGTGCGGGGCGGCATGGCATGGCACTGCCACGCGGCTGTCCGACATCTATCTGCAGTTGTTCTGCGACGACCCCAAGTCAGCCGAGATCGCCCTGATCGAGCACGGCGTGGCCTATGTGCCGCGCACTGTGACCGGTTTCAATGGCGAGGCCGTCGATGCCCTGAGCCTGTCCAGCCGTTGCCCCGAACTGAACGACATGATCGGCGTCCATCTCATGATCCACGACCTTGACGACGTGCGCGGGGCGCTCAAGCCCGATGCGCGCGGGCGGTCCCCGCGCGGCGACCACGCCGCTGTGCTGACGCTGGTGCGGGCTGCGGAGCATGTCCAATGAGCCGCCGGCAGGCCTTGGTCTATGGCGGTGTCGCCGCCGCGGCGGCCCTGGCTGGCGGCGGCCTGGCCTGGTGGCGGCTGGCGCCCGGGGAGGTCGCGGACAGCGCGGTGCAGCAGCTTTGGAGCCTGGAGTTCCAGACCCCGGCAGGCACCACCCTGTCCATGGCCAGCCTGCGCGGCAAGCCCTTGCTGATCAACTTCTGGGCCACTTGGTGCCCACCTTGTGTGGAAGAGTTGCCGCTACTTGACGGGTTTTACAAGGAACATGGGGGCAAAAGCTGGCAGGTCATCGGCCTGGCCATCGACCAACCCAGCGCCGTGCGCAGCTTTCTGGCGCGCACACCTGTGAGCTTTCCGGTGGGGCTGGCGGGTCTGGGCGGCACCGAACTGGGCAAGGCGCTGGGCAACCTCAGCGGAGGTCTGCCCTTCACCGTGGTGCTGGCTGCCGACGGCACTGTGCGGCAGCGTAAAATGGGCAGGCTGACGACAGCCGATCTGGCCCAACTGGTGTCTGGGTCCTAGCAGCGGGCCCGCTTCAGGTCTTGACGCCACTTTGCTTTTGTCAAGGCAAAGCGTGGAAATAATCGAAAAATAAGCGAAGAACCGGTAAGTAAGCGAATTTTGCGGTAAATTCGCCTTCCTTTCTGGAACGCGTTGGAGACCCCATGGATTTGCGCAAACTCAAGACCTTGATCGACCTCGTCTCCGAGTCGAATGTCTCGGAGCTTGAAATCACCGAAGCCGAAGGCAAGGTCCGCATCGTCAAAGGCGGCGGCGCCGTGGTGCAACAGTACGCTCCCGCCACGATGGCAGCTCTGGCCCCGGCCGTGGCCGGCCCCGCGCCCGCAGCCGCTGCCCCGGTGGCAGCAGCTCCGGCCGAAGCCGACAGCGGCCATGTGGTCAAGTCGCCCATGGTTGGCACCTTCTACCGCTCGGCCAGCCCGGGTGCCAAGCCCTTTGTGGAGATCGGCAGCACCATCAAGGAAGGCGAGACCATCTGCATCGTCGAGGCCATGAAGATCCTCAACGAGATCGAGGCCGACAAGTCCGGCACCGTCACCCGCATCCTGTGCGAAAACGGCCAGGCCGTGGAATACGGACAGCCGATGTTCGTGATCGAGTGACGTTGGGCCCGACGCCAGATGTTTAAAAAAATCCTAGTTGCCAACCGCGGCGAGATCGCCCTGCGCATCCAGCGCGCCTGCCGTGAGCTGGGCGTCAAGGCGGTGATGGTGTATTCCGAGGCCGACCGCGAGGCCAAGTACGTCAAGCTGGCCGAAGAGGCCGTCTGCATCGGCCCGGCGCCTTCGCCCCTGAGCTACCTGAACATGCCGGCCATCATCTCGGCGGCCGAAGTGACGGACGCCGAGGCCATCCACCCCGGTTACGGCTTCCTGAGCGAAAACGCCGACTTCGCTGAACGGGTGGAAAAAAGCGGCTTCCAGTTCATCGGCCCGACGCCCGAGAACATCCGCACCATGGGCGACAAGGTCTCGGCCAAGCAGGCCATGATCAAGGCCGGTGTGCCTTGCGTGCCGGGCTCGGAAGGCGAGCTGCCGGACGATCCTGTGGTGATCCGGCGCACGGCCAAGGCGGTGGGCTATCCGGTGATCATCAAGGCCGCCGGTGGCGGTGGCGGCCGCGGCATGCGGGTGGTCCACACCGAAGCGGCGCTGGTCAACGCGGTGCAGATGACCAAGGCCGAAGCTGGCGCGGCCTTCGGCAATCCGGCGGTCTACATGGAGAAATTCCTGCAGAACCCGCGCCACATCGAGATCCAGATCCTGGCCGACAAGCACAAGAACGTGGTCTACCTGGGCGAGCGCGACTGCTCCATGCAGCGGCGCCACCAGAAGATCATCGAGGAAGCGCCGGCGCCGGGCATTCCGCGCAAGCTGATCGAGAAGATCGGCGAGCGCTGCGTTGCTGCCTGCAAGAAGATCGGCTACCGCGGCGCCGGCACCTTCGAGTTCCTGTACGAGAACGGCGAGTTCTATTTCATCGAGATGAACACCCGCGTGCAGGTCGAGCACCCGGTGACCGAGCTGATCACCGGCGTGGACATCGTGCGCACCCAGATCATGGTGGCGGCCGGCGAGAAGCTGCCCTTCACCCAGCGCGACATCAGCATCCGCGGCCATGCCATCGAATGCCGGGTCAACGCCGAGGACCCGTACAAGTTCATTCCCTCGCCAGGCCGCATCACGACCTGGCACGCCCCCGGTGGCCCTGGCGTGCGCGTGGATTCCCACGTCTACAACAACTACTTCGTGCCGCCCAACTACGACTCCATGATCGGCAAGATCATCGTCCACGGCGACACCCGTGAGCAGGCCCTGGCGCGCATGCGCACGGCGCTGCTCGAGACCGTGGTCGAGGGCATCAACACCAATATCCCGCTGCACCGCGAGCTGATGGTGGACGCCAAGTTCATGGACGGCGGCACCAACATCCATTACCTGGAAGAGTGGCTGGGCCACCACAAGCGCTAGATGTTTGAACTGAGACTGCTCTGTCCTGAGGACAAGGTCGAGGTCCTGAGCGAGGCCCTGGACGCACTGGAAGCCCTGAGCGTCTCGGTCGAGGACGCCGACGCCCTGACCGATGCCGAGCAGGCCTTGTTCGGCGAGCCGGGCATGCCGCCGCCCAAGGATGGCTGGCAGCGCTCGCTGCTGATGGCCCTGTTCCCGACCGAAGCGGCTGCCGGCGAGGCTGCGGTGCTGCTGCAGGCGCAGGACTTTTTTGCCGGCTGCAAGCTGCTGGCCATTGCGCCCGTGCCCGAGCAGGACTGGGTGCGCCTGACCCAGTCGCAGTTCGCGCCGGTGGACATCACGCCCGAGTTCTGGATCGTGCCGACCTGGCACGAGCCGCCGGCCCAGGCGCGCCAGGTGATCCGGCTGGACCCGGGCCTGGCCTTCGGTACCGGCACCCACCCGACCACGCGCATGTGCCTGCGCTGGATCGCCCGCAACCCGCCGCAAGGCCAGCGCGTGCTCGATTACGGCTGCGGCTCGGGCATCCTGGCCATCGGCGCGGCCAAGTACGGTGCGGCCCAGGTCGACGCGGTCGACATCGACGAAGCGGCCGTGCAGTCTACGCAGGCCAACGCCTTGGCCAACCACGTGGACCTGCAGGTCGGCCTGCCCGACAAGGCTCAGGGCCGCTACCAGACGGTGCTGGCCAACATCCTGGCCACGCCGCTGAAGATGCTGGCGCCCTTGCTGTGCGCCCACGTGGCGCCGGGCGGCTCGCTGGTGCTCGCCGGCATCCTGGAGCGCCAGGCCGACGAGCTCAAGCAGGCCTACGCCGGCCTGGCACGGCTGGAAGTGGCCGACGCGCAGGACGGCTGGATCCTGATGACCGCCACGCTCTGAGGCGGCGCGCCGGCGCCGCTGGCTACAATCGCCCGCACATGAGCCTGATCACCTGCTGCCCGGCCTGCGGGACGATGTTCAAAGTCGTACCCGACCAACTCAGGATCTCGGAGGGCTGGGTGCGCTGCGGCCATTGCGCTGAGGTATTCGACGCCAGCGCACACCTGCACGATGGCGCGATGCCCGTCAGCGGGCCGCCGGCCGCACCGCCGCCGCAAGCGCAAATCCCGCAGCAGCCCGAGCCCTTGCCCGAAACCTTGGCAGACGCAGCGTCGGGCGAGCCTGCCGCAGACGCGCAAGCGGACGACGGCGATTCGCTGGCCCCGCTGCCGCAGCCGCAAGACCTGTCCTATCCGCCGTTTGCCCTGAGCCACGCCGATGGCTCCGACGACGATGGCGCTGCCGTGGCGGCGCCAGTCGATTCGGCCTGGGATGCGCCGCCTGAAGCCGATCTGCAGGACGTGTCCTTTGTCCGCCAGGCCCGGCGCAAGGCCTTCTGGCGGCGCCCCGGCGTGCGTGCCGTGCTGGTGCTGGCGGGGCTGGCGCTGGCCGCCTTGCTGGCGGCGCAGCTGGCCATCCACGACCGCGACCGCCTGGCCGCATCGCAACCGGGCTTGCGGCCGCTGCTGGAGGCGCTGTGCGATCCGCTGCATTGCTCCGTCGGCACGCCGCGCCAGATCGAGGCGGTGGTGATCGACAGCTCTTCCTTCAACAAGCTGCGCAGCGATGCCTACCGGCTGAACCTGACCCTGAAGAACCAGACCGCCATGCTGATCGCCATGCCGGCGATCGAATTGACACTGACCGATTCGCAGGACCAAGCCGTCCTGCGGCGGGTTTTGACGCCCGCCGACATGGGCGCCAGCGCCGGCGTGATCGGCGCAGCGTCGGAGTGGACCGGCTCGCTCGCCCTGAGCGTGGCACCGGGCTCCAGCGCCGGCCGGATCTCGGGCTACCGCCTGCTGGCCTTCTATCCCTGAACCTCACCGCGAGAACATTCCCATGGCTGCCGTCATCTGTGGTTCCCTGGCCTTCGACACCATCATGAATTTCGAGGGCCGCTTCTCGCAGCAGATCCTGCCCGAGCAGTTGCACATCCTCAATGTCTCCTTTCTGGTGCCCTCGCTGCGGCGCGATTTCGGCGGCTGCGCCGGCAACATCGCCTACAGCCTCAAGCTGCTGGGCGGCACGCCCCTGCCCATGGCCACCGTCGGCAGCGACGGCGCCGGCTACGTGGCGCGCCTCAAGGAACTGGGCATCAGCACGGAATTCGTGCGCGAGGTGGCCGACAGCTACACCGCCCAGGCGATGATCATGACCGACCTGGACAACAACCAGATCACCGCCTTTCACCCCGGCGCCATGATGCAGGCCCACGTCACCAAGATCGCGGCGCGGCCCGACATCAAGCTGGGCATCATCTCGCCGGATGGGCGCGACGCCATGCTGGAGCACGCCGCCCAGTTCGCCGCCGCCGGCATCCCCTTCGTCTTCGATCCGGGCCAGGGCCTGCCGATGTTCGACGGCAAGGAGCTGGCGAACTTCATCGCCCAGTCCAGCTGGGTCACGGTCAACGACTACGAAGGCAAGATGCTCAGCGAGCGCACCGGCTGGAGCAGCGCCGAGATCTCACGCAAGGTCAAGGGCCTGGTGGTCACGCTCGGCGGCGAGGGCTGCGAGGTCTGGACCCATGGCGAGAAGGCCGTGGTGCCGCCCGTCAAGGCCGCTGCGGTGGTCGATCCCACCGGTTGCGGCGACGCCTGGCGCGGCGCCCTGCTGCACGGCCTGGAGCAGGGCTGGGAGCTGGCGCGCTGCGCCGAGCTGGGCAACAAGGTCGGCGCCCTGAAGATCGCCAGCCGGGGCCCGCAGAATTACACGCTCTAGCCTCTCGCGAGGGTGACGCCGCCGTCGACCACGATGGTCTGTCCGACCACGTAGTCGCCGGCGCGCGAGGCCAGGTAGATCGCCACGCCTGCCATGTCCTCGTCGCTGCCGATGCGGCCGGAGGGAATGCGCCTGGCCACCTCGTCGCCATGGTCGCGCGCCACCTTGTTCATCTCGGAGGCGAAGGCGCCCGGCGCGATGCCGCTGACCACGATGTTGTCCTGCACCAGGCGCAGCGACATGCGCTTGATCAGGTGGATCAGGCCGGCCTTGCTGGCCGCGTACGAATAGGTCTCCAGCGGGTTGACCGAGACGCCGTCGATCGAGGCGATGTTGATCACCTTGGCCGGGCGCTGCTGCGCGGCGGCCTTGAGCTGCACGTGCAGGGCCTGGGTCAGGAAGAAGGGCGATTTGAGGTTCAGGTCCATCACCTTGTCCCAGCCCTTTTCGGGGAAGGTCTCGAAGCTCTCGCCCCAGGCCGCGCCGGCGTTGTTGACCAGGATGTCCAGCGCTCCCTCCCTGGCCGCATAGGCGGCGGCCAGGCTGTGCGCGCCCTCCACAGTGGAGACGTCGGCCGGCAGCGAGAAGCAGGGGCCCATGGATGAGAGCTCCCTGGCCGTGGCATCGCAGGCATCGGCCTTGCGCGACGAGATGTAGACGCGCGCGCCCTGGGCCAGAAAGCCCGTCGCGATCATGCGGCCGATGCCGCGCGAGCCGCCGGTGACCAGGGCGGTGCGGCCCTGCAGCGAGAAAAGATCCTTCATGCCTGCTCCTTGGTTGTTTGGCGGCAGGTTAGCGCCAACCATGGGTGCGGCCAATCACCTGCATGACAGCTGCGGGGCGTGGCGCCAGCTTTCAGGAGGCGTTGCGCGCGCGGCGCCGTTCCAGCCAGGCGTGGAGCTCACCGACCACGCCCTTGCGGAAGGCCAGCACGCAGACCACGAAGATCACGCCGATGATGACGTTGACCCAGGCGCCGACCTTGTCGGCCAGCATGTCCTGCAGGGCGATGACGATGCCGGCGCCGAACACCGGGCCGAAGAAGGTGCCCACGCCGCCCAGCAGCCCCATCAGGATGACCTCGCCCGACATCGACCAGTGCACGTCGGTCAGCGTGGCGAAACCCATCACCAGGGTCTTCAAGCTGCCCGCCAGGCCGGCCAGCGTGGCCGAGAGCACGAAGGCCAGCAGCTTGTACTTGTCGACCTCGTAGCCCAGCGAGATGGCGCGCGGCTCGTTCTCGCGGATCATCTTGAGCACCTGGCCGAAAGGCGAGGTGACGATGCGCGAGATCGCCAGGAAGCAGGCCACGAAGACCGCCACCACCACGTAGTACATGGTGGTGTCCGACGCCAGCGAGAGCAGGCCCAGCAGGCTGCCGCGCGGCACGCCCTGCAGGCCGTCCTCGCCGCCGGTGAATTTGGCCTGCAGGCAGATGAAGAAGACCATCTGCGCCAGCGCCAGGGTGATCATGGCGAAATAGATGCCCTGGCGGCGGATGGCCAGCAAGCCGACCACCAGGCCCATGGCCGCGGCGACCAGGGCGCCGGCCAGCACGGCCAGCTCCGGCGTGGCGCCCAGCGACTTGACGCACCAGCCGGTGACATAGGCGGCAAAGCCGAAGAAGGCGGCGTGGCCAAAGGACAGCAGGCCGGTAAAGCCCAGCAGCAGGTTGAAGGCGCAGGCGAACAGGGCGAAGCACAGCAGCTTCATCACGAACACCGGGTACAGGCCCAGCAACGGCGCCACTAGCAGCAGCACCAGGACGGCCAGGTAGGTCGGGCGGGTCAGTTTGGAAAGATCTTTCATGCTTCTTTCCCGAACAGGCCCGCCGGACGCAGGATCAGGACGATGACCATCACCACGAACACCACTACGCTGGAGGCTTCCGGGTAGAACACGCGGGTCAGGCCCTCGATCACGCCCAGGCCCAGGCCCGTGATGACCGAGCCCAGGATGGAGCCCATGCCGCCGATCACCACCACGGCGAAGACCACGATGATCAGGTTGGACCCCATCAGCGGCGTGACCTGGATGATGGGCGCGGCCAGCACGCCGGCCAGGGCGGCCAGGGCGGCGCCAGCGCCGTAAGTCAGGCAAACCATCAGCGGCACGTTGACGCCGAAGGCCTGGACCAGCTTGGCGTTCTCGGTGCCGGCGCGCAGGTAGGCGCCCAGCCGGGTGCGCTCGATCAGGAACCAGGTGCCCAGGCACACGACCAGCGAGGCCAGCACCACGAAGGCACGGTAATTGGGAAGGACCATGAAGCCCAGGTTGGTGGCGCCCGACAGCAGCTCGGGCACCGGGTAGGACAGGCCGGAGACGCCGTACTGCTCGCGCAGAACGCCCTCGAAAATCAGCGACAGGCCGAAGGTCAGCAGCAGCCCGTACAGCGGGTCCAGCCCGTACAGGTGCTTGATCATGGTGCGCTCAATGACCACACCCAGCAGGCCCACCACCAGCGGCGCCAGCACCAGTGCGATCCAGAAGTTCACGCCCCAGGTGTCCAGCATGAACCAGGCGGCGAAGGCACCCAGCATGTACAGGGCGCCGTGGGCGAAGTTCACGATGTCCAGCAGGCCGAAGATGACCGCCAGGCCCAGGCTGAGCATGGCGTAGAAGGCGCCATTGACCAGGCCCAGCATCAGCTGGCCGAGGAAGGCCTGGTGGGGAATGCCGAAGATTTCCATACACAAAAAGGGAGCCGGCCCCGGTGGGTCCGGCTCCTCAGGTGGCCTTTTTTATTTCTTGAGCAGCGAGCACTTGGACTCGGCGACGGTGGTGAAGGCCTGATCGCCCGGCACCTTGGCGATCTGCTTGTAGTAGTCCCAGGGCGTGTTCGATTCCTTGGCCGACTTCACCTGGAACAGGTACATGTCGTGGACCATGCGGCCGTCCGCGCGGATCTTGCCCTTGGTGTAGAAGTCGTTCATCTGCACGCTCTTGAGCTGGGCCATCACCTTGTCGGCGTCGGTCGTGCCCACCGTCTTGACGGCTTGCAGGTAGTTCCAGGCGGCGGAGTAGTCGGCCGCCTGCAGGCTCGACGGCATGCGCTTGTACTTGTCGAAGAAGCGCTTGGCGAACTTGCGCGATGCGTCGTCCTGGTTCCAGTACCAGCTGTCGGCCAGCTGCAGGCCCTCGGCATTGGCCACGCCCACCGCGTGCACGTCGTTGATGAACACCAGCAGGCCGGCGACCTTCATGGTCTTGTTGATGCCGAACTCCTTGGCGGCCTTCATCGCGTTGATGGTGTCGCCACCGGCGTTGGCCATGGCCAGGATGTCGGCCTTGGAGCCCTGGGCCTGCAGCAGGAAGGACGAGAAGTCCGAGGCGTTGAGCGGGTGCTTGACCGAGCCGACCACCGTGCCGCCGTTGGCCTTGACCACATTCGAGGCATCGGATTCGAGCGAGTGGCCGAAGGCGTAGTCGGCCGTCAGGAAGTACCACTTCTTGGCGCCGGCCTTGATCAGCGCGCTGCCGCCCACCTTGGCCAGGGCCACGGTGTCGTAGGCGTAGTGCACGGTGTAGGGCGAGCAGTCCTCATTGGTCAGGCGGGCCGAGCCGGCGCCAATGACCAGGAAGGGACGCTTCTTTTCCTTGGCAACGCCGCTCATGGCCAGGGCGGTGCCCGAAGAGGTTCCGCCCAGCAGCAGGGCCAGGTTTTCCTTGTCGATCCACTCGCGCGCCTTGGAGCCGGCCACGTCGGCCTTGTTCTGGTGGTCCGCGGTCAGCACCTCGATGGGACGGTCCAGCACCTTGCCGCCGAAGTCCTGCACCGCCCAGCGGATCATCTCGGCGCCGGCCGGGCCGTCGATGTCGGCGTACAGGCCCGACATGTCGGTGATGAAGCCGATCTTGACCGGGCCGGTCTGCGTCTGCGCCAGGGCACTGAAGGAGCCCAGGCCGACGGCCAGTGCTGCAACGAGGGTCTTGAGTTTCATGGTGGAGGTCTCCTGTGGAAGGTTTGTCGGGACGGGAACTAGACGCCGAGGTATTCCTGCAGCATGGCCTTGTTGCCGGCCAGCTCGGACTGCGCGAACTGCTTGACGATGCGGCCGTGCTCCATGATGTAGAAGCGGTCGGCCAGGGGCGCGGCGAAACGGAAGTTCTGTTCCACCAGGACAACGGTGTAGCCCTTGGCCTTGAGCGTGCGGATCATTTCGGCCAGCTTTTGCACGATGACCGGCGCCAGGCCTTCGGAGATCTCGTCGAGCAGCAGCAGGCGCGCGCCGGTGCGCAGGATGCGGGCCACGGCCAGCATCTGCTGCTCGCCGCCGGACAGGCGCGTGCCGGGGCTGGAAGCGCGTTCCTTCAGGTTGGGGAACATCGCGTAGATCTCGTCGATGGCCATGCCGCCCGGGGCGATCACCGGCGGCAGCATCAGGTTTTCCTCGGCCGACAGGCTGGCGAAGATGCCGCGCTCTTCCGGGCAGTAGCCCACGCCCAGGCGGGCCACCTTGTGCGGCGGCAGCTTGATCGCTTCCTCGCCGTGGATGCGGATCGAGCCCTTGCGCGCGCCGGTCAGGCCGACGATGGCGCGCATGGTGGTGGTGCGGCCGGCGCCGTTGCGCCCCAGCAGGCAGACCACCTCGCCCTCGTTCACCGTCAGGTCGACTCCGTGCAGGATGTGCGACTCGCCGTACCAGGCGTTCAGGCCTTCGATGCGAAGCAGTTCTTTCGTCATCAATGCGCCCCTTGCAGCTCGGTGTCGGCCGTGCCCATGTAGGCCTCGATGACCAGCGGGTTGGCCGAGACTTCGGCGTAGGGGCCGTCGGCGATGATGGCGCCGCGCTGCAAGACGGTGATGCGGTCGGCGATCGACGCCACCACGTTCATGTTGTGCTCCACCATCAGGATGGTGCGGCCGGCCGAAACCTTCTTGATCAGCTCGGTGACGCGGTGCACGTCCTCATGGCCCATGCCCTGGGTGGGTTCGTCCAGCAGCATCAGCTCGGGCTCCAGCGCCATGGTGGTGGCCAGCTCCAGGGCGCGCTTGCGGCCATAGGGCAGGTTGACGGTCAGTTCATCGGCAAAGCCTTGCAGGTCGACCGTGGCCAGCAGCTGGCGGGCCCGTTCGTGCAGGTGGGCCAGGCTGGACTCCGGCTTCCAGAAGTGGAAGGAGGTGCCCAGGTTGCGCTGCAGGGCGGCGCGCACGTTCTCCAGCACGGTCATGTGCGGAAACACGGCGGAGATCTGGAAGGAGCGGACGATGCCGCGGCGGGCGGTCTGGGCCGGCGCCTCGGCAGTGATGTCCTCGTCGTTGTAGGTGATGGTCCCCGAGGTCGGGTGCAGGAACTTGGTCAGCAGGTTGAAGAAGGTGGTCTTGCCAGCGCCGTTGGGCCCGATCAGGGCGTGGATGTGGCCACGCCGCACCTTGAGGTCCACCTGGTTGACCGCGACGAAGCCCTTGAACTCCTTGGTCAGGCCTTTCGTCTCCAAAATGAACTCAGCCGGCAAATTGTTCTCCGTCCTGCAAAGACTGCGAATCCTAGGGACGGGTGCTGCACTGCGGTAGGGGGTAAGACCTTAAGTAGTTTTGCGGGCACGCAGGAAGGCTGTCAGAAGGCTGACGCGCCAGCCCCCTACATGTTGCGGCGGTACTGGCCGCCGACCTCGAACAGGGCGGCGGTGATCTGGCCCAGCGAACAGACCCGCACCGCGTCCATCAGCACCTCGAAGACGTTGGCGTTGGCAATCACGGCCTGCTGCAAGCGCTGCAGCATGGCCGGGGCTTCGGTTGCGTTGCGGGCATGGAAGTCCTGCAGGCGGGCCAGCTGGCTTTGCTTTTCTTCCTCGGTGCTGCGCGCCAGCTCCAGCTTGTCCTGCACGGCGTCGCCGTGCGGATTGCGGAAGGTGTTGACCCCCACGATGGGCAGCTCGCCTGTGTGCTTGAGCATCTCGTAGTGCATGCTCTCGTCCTGGATGCGGCCGCGCTGGTAGCCCGTCTCCATCGCGCCGAGCACGCCACCGCGCTCGGCGATGCGCTCGAACTCGGCCAGCACGGCTTCTTCCAGCAGCTCGGTCAGCTCCTCGATGATGAAGGCGCCCTGGCCGGGGTTTTCGTTCTTGGCCAGTCCCCACTCGCGATTGATGATGAGCTGTATCGCCATCGCGCGCCGCACCGAATCTTCCGTCGGCGTGGTGATGGCCTCGTCGAAGGCGTTGGTGTGCAGCGAGTTGCAGTTGTCGTAGATGGCGATCAGCGCCTGCAG
>NZ_CAKZHQ010000036.1 GCF_936925435.1 uncultured Ramlibacter sp.
GCGCCGTCGTATGAATGCTGTGGATGCGTTCTGGAAGAGTTGACGCAAACTTCTCGACGAGTCGTCCTTGGATCGCTATCGGGCAGAACGCCGGCCGAAGAGCTGGGTTCGTGCTGCTGCCTTGGGCCGTGGATCAGCGCGGCTGAAACATGATGAGGCCCATGCCGGTCAGCGCGACGGCGACGCCCGCCACGTCCCATGCCGTCGGCCTGATGCCGTCCACGATCCACAGCCACAGCAGCGCGACGCCGATGTAGACCCCGCCGTACGCCGCATACACCCGCCCCGCCGCTGTCTCGTGCAACGTGAGCAGCCAGGCGAAGAGGGCCAGGCTCGCTGCCGCCGGAACGAGCAACCATGCGGACCTGCCCTGCTTCAGCCACAGGTAGGGCAGATAGCAGCCAACGATCTCGGCCAGGGCCGTGGCAATGAACAGGGCAAATGTCCTCGTGCGGTCAGCGTACCGTCAAGTCGGCCACCAACCTGGCCTTCCGTGCGCGCTCGCGGATCGCGTCCTCTGACTCGGTCGCCCAGGTGAACGTGCTCTTCCAGGACCAGACCATGCCGTCGAGCCGGACAAAACGCACTTCGCCTGCCTTGCCCGCGACCGTCGTCGCTGGACGCTGCCCCTCGAAATCGAAGGCGATCGTGTGCGAGCCCGGTTTCAGCCGGTAGCGCACCATCGTGTTCGGCAGGGTCTCGACGGCGGCTCCGTCATCTGCCTGGACCTTCACGAAGTTGCGGCCGTCGCCCCAGTTGCGTCGCACGACGTAGACGGTGAGCGCGTTCGGGTCAGGCGCGAACTGCTT
Source organism: uncultured Ramlibacter sp. (assembly GCF_936925435.1). Classification (GTDB taxonomy): domain Bacteria; phylum Pseudomonadota; class Gammaproteobacteria; order Burkholderiales; family Burkholderiaceae_C; genus Ramlibacter. The sequence goes on from NZ_CAKZHQ010000036.1 coordinate 810, forward strand.
GGCCTGCGCATCGGCGTTCAGGCTCGGCACCGGGGCCGCGGTGCAGGTGATCACGCGGCCCTTGTTGGTCTTGTGGCAGTACGGGATCTCGGCGGTGGGATCGGGTGCGGGCGGTGTGGCACAGCCCGCCAGCAACCCGGCCACCAAGACCACCGAGGCAGAGGTCAGTCGGCTGGCAGTCATGGCGGTCACTTCACGGTAAAGCGTGCGGTGGCCGGCTTGCCGCCGACGGTCACAACCGCGACGGCCTTCGTCCCGGGACCGACCTTGAAGCTGCCAGTGGCTTCGAGCTTGTCGCCAGCCGGCTTCAGCTCCACCTCCTGCTTCTCGGTTCCGGTCAGCAGCGTGACCTTCGCGCTGGCCTTGGACACGTCGGCCGGCTTGCCGTGGTCACGGAGGTAGAGCTGGATCACGGTGGCCTTGGCCACCAGTTCGTAGTCCATGTCCTTGACCTCGACCACGACGCCGCCATGCAGCGGCTTGTGCTCGTGGGCATGGTCGTGCTTGTCACCGGCGGCGAAGGCAGAACCAGCCAGGGCGAGGGTGATGGAGGCGAGGAAGGCTTGCGTCTTCATGAGAGTCCTTTCGGGTGGGTGGGTGTGAACAGAAACCGAGATCAATGCGCCATCAAAGCGCTTCAGCGTCCTTGTCGTCCATCAGCGCTTCGGCCGGCTTGCGCCCGAAGAGCCAGAACATCGCGGGCGTGAGGAAGGTGTCGAGCAGGGTCGAGCTGATGAGGCCGGAGAAGATCACCACGGCCACCGGGTGCAGCACCTCGGTACCAGGCTGCTCGGCCTCGAACAGCAGCGGGGCGAGCGCAAAAGCCGTGACCAGTGCGGTCATCAGCACCGGGCTCAGCCGCTCCAGCGAGCCGCGCAGGATCATCTTCTGGTCGAAGGACTCGCCCTCGAAGCGCATCAGGTTGATGTAGTGGCTGACCTTCAGGATGCCGTTGCGCACCGAGATGCCAGCCAGCGTGATGAAGCCGACCAGGGCTGCCACGCTCAGCGGCTGGCCCGACAGCCACAGGCCGATCACCGCGCCGACCAGGGCCAGCGGGATGTTCACCATGATCAGCGCCGACAGCGCCGCCGACTTGTAGCGGCTGTAGAGCACCACGAACATCAGCGTCAGCGACACGATGGACAGCAGGCCGACGAGCCGCGAGGCCTCCTCCTGGGCCTGGAACTGGCCGCCCAGGGTGATGAAGTAGCCCTCGGGCAGCTTCGTCTCGGCGACCACCTTGCGGATGTCGGCCACGATCTCCGACAGAGCGCGCCCCGACGCATTGGCCGACAGCACGATGCGCCGCTTGCCGTCGGCGCGGCTGATCTGGATCGGGCCGTCGCCGTCCTCGATGGTGGCGATCTTCGACAACGGGATGCGCCCGTTCGGCGTCTCGATCAGGATCTGGCCCAGCCCTTCGACGGAGCGCGCCGATTCGGGCAGCTTCACCACCAGCGCGAAGCGCCGGCTGCCCTCGACGATCTGGGTGACCTTCTCGCCCTCGACCAGTGCCTGCAGCGCCGACAGCACCTGCGGCGCCGGCACGCCGTACTGCGCCGCCGCGGCGTAGTCGATGCGCACCTTGATCTGCGGTGCCAGCACCTGCTTCTCGATCTGCAGGTCGGCAATGCCTGGGATCGCAGCCAGCTTGGCCCGCAGGGCATCGGCCTGGCCACGCAGCGCATCGAGGTCCTCGCCGAAGATCTTGATCGCGATCTGCGAGCGCACGCCCGAGAGCATGTGGTCGATGCGGTGCGAGATCGGCTGGCCGATCTCCAGCGCGGCCGGCAGGTTGACCAGGCGCGCACGGATGTCGGCCTTGATCTCGTCCATGCTGCGCGTCAGCTCGGCGGTGGGCTTGAGGCCCACGTCGAGTTCACTGACGTGCACGCCCTCCGCGTGTTCGTCCAGCTCGGCGCGGCCGCTGCGGCGCCCGACGTGCGTGACCTCGGGCACCTGCTTGACCAATACCTCGGCCTGGCGGGCCAGCGCCGATGACTCCGTCAAGGTGACACCCGGGTTCAGCCGCAGGCCGATCAGCAGCGTGCCCTCGTTGAAGGGCGGCAGGAAGGTCGTCGGGAAGAACGGCACGGCGGCCGCGGCCACCAGCACGGCAGCACCGGCCGCCGCCATGGCAGCCTTGGGCCGGTCCAGCACGCCCTGCAAGCTGCTGCGGTAGCGCGCCTTCAGCCAGGCCAGGACCTTGGTGTCGCCGTGGTCCAGGTTCTTCATCCGCGGCAGCAGGTAGAAGCTGAGCACCGGCGTCACCGTCACCGACACGATCAGCGAGGCCAGCGTCGACACGATGAAGGCGATGCCCAGCGGCACGAACAGCTTGCCTTCCAGCCCCGGCAGCGCGAACAGCGGGATGAAGACGAGCACGATGATGACCGTCGCATACAGGATGGCCGACCGCACTTCCATCGTGGCGTGCGCGACGATCTCGATCGGGTGCAGACGACTGTGCGGATGGTTCGCGCGGTCGGCCTTCAGCCGCCGAAGCACGTTCTCCACACCCACCACCGCGTCGTCGACCAGGCCGCCGATGGCGATGGCCAATCCGCCCAGCGTCATCGTGTTGATCGACAGGCCGAAATACTTGAAGACCAGCGCGGTGATGAAGATCGACACCGGGATGGCCGTCAGCGCGATGATGGTCGGCCGCAAGGTCCCCAGGAAGAAGAACAGGATGACAGCCACGAAGATCGATGCGCCGATCAGCTTGCCCTGCAGCGTGGTGATCGAGGCCTCGATGAAGCTGGCCTGGCGGAAGGTCACGCGCGGCGCCTCCATGCCAGCCGGCAGCGAGGCTTTGAGCCCCACCAGTGCTTCTTCGATGGACTTCGTGAGCGCGATGGTGTCGGCGGTCGGCTGCTTCTGGATGCCCAGGATCACGGCCGGCTTGCCTTCGTACCCGGCGTGGCCCCCCGGGGGGGGGGCGGGGGCGGTAGCCCACCGGCCGAGGGGCCACCAGAGGGGCTGGCCATTCTTCGAGGTCAGCGCCAGGTTCTTCAGGTCATCGAGGCGCGAAGTGCGACCGAGGTTGCGGATCAGGTACTCGCGGCCGTTCAGCTCCAGGAATCCGCCCGAGGTGTTGGACGAGTAGCCCTTCAGCGCGCCTTCCAGCTGGTCATGCGTGATGCCCAGCTCGGCCATGCGCGTGGTGTTCGGCTGCACCTGGAACTGCCGCACCTCGCCGCCGATGGGGATGACCTGTGCGACGCCGGGCACCGACAGCAGCCGAGGGCGCAACCCCCAGTCGGCGTACTCGCGCACGGCCATCGGGCTGATCTTGCTCGGATCGACCGGAATGGCGATCTGCATGATCTCGCCCATGATCGAGCTGATCGGGCCCATGCGCGGCACCACGCCTTCGGCGATTCCTTCCTCCATCGAGGACAGCCGCTCCGACACCAGCTGCCGGGCACGGAAGATGTCGGTGCTCCAGTCGAAGGTGACGTAGAGGAAGGACAGGCCGGCCGACGAGGTCGAGCGCACCGACTCCACGCCGGGCAGACCATTCATGGTCGTCTCCAGCGGGAAGGTGATGAGCTGCTCCACCTCCTCGGCGG
>NZ_CAKZHQ010000037.1 GCF_936925435.1 uncultured Ramlibacter sp.
TCCTGGCAGTCGGCCAGCTTGCCGGGCAGGCCCATGCCGTCGAGCACGCCCTTGCGGCGCGTCATCTCGCGGGCCTTGCGTGCCGCCTCACGGGCGCGGGCCGCTTCGATGATCTTGCCGACGATGATCTTGGCGTCGTTGGGGCGCTCCTGCAGGTAGTCGCCCAGCATGCGCGCAATCACGTCTTCCACCGGGCCGCGCACTTCGCTGGAGACCAGCTTGTCCTTGGTCTGGCTGGAGAACTTGGGCTCGGGCACCTTCACGCTCAGCACGCAGGTCAGGCCTTCGCGCATGTCGTCGCCCGTCACTTCCACCTTGGCCTTCTTGGCCAGCTCGCTGTCGTCGATGTACTTGTTGATCACGCGCGTCATCGCCGCACGCAGGCCCGTCAGGTGGGTGCCGCCATCGCGCTGCGGGATGTTGTTGGTGAAGCAGAGCACCTGCTCGTTGTAGCCGCTGTTCCACTGCATCGCCACCTCGACACCGATGTTGGTGCCCTGGTCGCTCTGGCGGTCGCCCATGGCCACGAAGGCGTTGGGGTGCAGGACGGTCTTGCCCTTGTTGATGTAGTCGACAAAGCCTTTGACGCCGCCGGCGCCGGAGAAATCGTCTTCCTTGCCGGTGCGCTCGTCCAGCAGGCGGATGCGCACGCCGTTGTTCAGGAAGGAGAGTTCGCGCAGGCGCTTGGAGAGGATTTCGTAGTGGAAATCGTTGTTTTCCTTGAAGATCTCGGTGTTGTCCGGCAGGAAGTGCACCTCGGTGCCCCGCTTGTCGGTGTCGCCCAGGATCTGCATGGGCGAGACTTCCACGCCATTGAGCGTCTCGATGATGCGGTTCTGCACGAAGCCGCGGCTGAACTCCAGCACATGGACCTTGCCTTCGCGGCGCACCGTCAGGCGCAGCATCTTGGACAGCGCGTTGACGCAGGACACGCCCACGCCGTGCAGGCCGCCCGAGACCTTGTAGCTGTTCTGGTTGAACTTGCCGCCGGCGTGCAGCTCGGTCAGGGCGATCTCCGCGGCCGAGCGCTTGGGCTCGTGCTTGTCGTCCATCTTGATGCCGGTGGGGATGCCGCGGCCGTTGTCGACCACGCTGATGGAGTTGTCGGTGTGGATGGTGACGACGATGTCGTCGCAATGCCCTGCCAATGCCTCGTCGATGGAGTTGTCGACCACCTCGAACACCAGGTGGTGCAGGCCCGTGCCGTCCGAGGTGTCGCCGATGTACATGCCGGGGCGCTTGCGCACCGCTTCCAGGCCTTCCAGGATCTGGATCGAGCCTTCACCGTAGGCGGCGCTGGCGCCGACCTGGTTGGTGTCGATCGTCGGCTGGAAATTGGAGCTTTCCTCGCCCGCCGGGCCGGTGTTCACATTGTTTTCTTCGGACATACAAGCAACTTTTCTCAAACTCTTGAAGGACCAAACCCGCGAACACCGCGGGTTTTTCTGGCTGTCATGCCGGACTTGATCCGGCATCCATGTTCGCGCGCCACCATGGATCCCGGGTCAAGCCCGGGATGACACCGTGCCGCCTAAATGCGCATCGGCATGACGACGTACTTGAACGTCGCGTTCTCGGGGATGGTGATCAGGGCCGAGCTGTTGGAGTCGGCCAGTTCCATCTTCACCATGTCCTGGTCCATGTTGGCCAGGGCGTCGATCAGGTAGGTGACGTTGAAGCCGATCTCGATGGCGTCACCGCCGTAGTCGATGTCCAGCTCGTCCACCGCTTCTTCCTGCTCGGCGTTGTTGCTGGCCACGCGCAGCGTGCCCGGCTCGATGTTCAGGCGCACGCCCTTGAACTTCTCGCTGGTCAGGATGGCGGTGCGCTGCAGGCTGGCCAGCAGCGGGGCGCGGCCCAGGGTGACCGAGTTCTTGTGGTTCTTGGGGATCACGCGGTTGTAGTCGGGGAACTTGCCCTCGACCAGCTTGGTGACGAACTCCATGCCGCCGAAGCTGAACTTGGCCTGGTTGCTGGCGAACTGCATCTCGATGGCGCCCTCGGCGTCGGACAGCAGGCGCTGCATCTCCAGCACCGTCTTGCGCGGCAGGATCACTTCCTGGCGCGGCACTTCCACGTCCAGCGTGGCGCTGGCGAAAGCCAGGCGGTGGCCGTCGGTGGCCACCAGGCTCAGTTGCTTGCCTTCGGCGACGAAGAGGATGCCGTTGAGGTAGTAGCGGATGTCATGCACCGCCATCGCAAACGAGACCTGGTTGAGCAGGTCCTTGAGCGTTTTTTGCGGCACGCTGAAGACGGGGCCGAAGCTGGCCGCCTCTTGCACCAGGGGGAAGTCTTCGGCCGGCAGGGTCTGCAGGGTGAAGCGGCTCTTGCCGCCCTTGAGCAGCAGCTTGTTCTGGCTGGACTCCAGGCTCACGGTCTGGTCGGCCGGCATGGTGCGCAGGATGTCGATCAGCTTGCGGGCGCCCACCGTGGTGGTGAAGTTGCCGCTGTCGCCGCCGACGTCGGCGGTGGTGCGGATCTGGATCTCCAGGTCGCTGGTGGTCAGCTGCACCGACTCGCCGGTCTTGCGGATCAGCACATTGGCCAGGATGGGCAGCGTGTGACGCCGCTCCACGATGCCGGCAACCGATTGCAGCACGGCCAGCACTTTGTCTTGCGTTGCTTTCAGGACGATCATGGTGACTCCTCTTTTCTCTTTATTTCTTCAGTTCAACGGTGTGGCTTGACAGGGGGGCTGCCTGGCTGTGGACAAGCGCCATTTTCCCCTTTTTCACCCCTTCAGCGTCTGCTCCAGCACATGCAGTTGCTGGTTCAACTCGGTCAGTTGCTGGCGCTCGCCGGAGATCTTGCGCACGGCGTGCAGCACGGTCGTGTGGTCGCGGCCGCCGAACAGTTCGCCGATCTCGGGCAGGCTCTTTTGCGTCAGCTCCTTGGCCAGGTACATGGCAATCTGGCGCGGCCGGGCGATGCTGGCCGGACGCTTCTTGCTGTACATGTCGGCGACCTTGATCTTGTAGTAGTCGGCCACCGTCTTCTGGATGTTCTCGACGCTGATCTGGCGGTTCTGGATGGACAGCAGGTCGCGCAGCGCTTCCCGGGCCAGCTGGATGGAAATTTCCTTCTGGTTGAAGCGGCTGTAAGCCAGGATCTTGCGCAGGGCGCCTTCGAGCTCGCGCACGTTGGAGCGCACGTTCTTGGCCACGAAGAAGGCCACTTCCTCGGGCATCTCGGCGCTCTCGGCCTTGGCCTTGTTGATCAGGATGGCCACGCGCATTTCCAGCTCGGGCGGCTCGATGGCCACCGTCAGGCCGGAATCGAAGCGCGAGACCAGGCGCTCGTGGATGTCGGCCAGGCCCTTGGGGTAGGTGTC
>NZ_CAKZHQ010000038.1 GCF_936925435.1 uncultured Ramlibacter sp.
TCGCCAACCGCAGCCACCGGGAATCTTCAGAATGACGACAACAAGCGACAACATGATCGAGATCTACACCGATGGCGCCTGCAAGGGCAATCCCGGCCCGGGCGGCTGGGGCGTGCTGCTCAAGTCCGGCGGAACCGAAAAAGAACTGTTCGGCGGCGAACTGGGCACCACCAACAACCGCATGGAGATGATGGCCGTGATCCAGGCCCTGCAGGCCCTCAAGCGCCCCTGCGAGGTCACCCTGTACCTGGACAGCCAGTACGTGCTCAAGGGCATCACCGAGTGGCTGCCCGGCTGGAAGGCCAAGGGCTGGCGCACCGCTTCCAAGCAACCGGTCAAGAACGTGGAACTCTGGCAGCAGCTCGATGCTCTTGTCTCCAAGGGGGGGCACAAGATCGACTGGCGCTGGGTGCGCGGCCACAACGGCGACCCGGGCAACGAGCGGGCCGACATGCTGGCCAACCGCGGGGTGGACATGGCACTGGGCCGGGCCTGAGGCGAGCGCAATGTAAAGCGCTGGTGAAGACGGCACGGGAGTTGCGTGTTTGCCACCCGGCGCAGTCCGTTTTCTTAGGCATTTCAGGGGTCGGCCTGCTACATTGGCAGGTTAGTTGCATGTTGTAACCGGCGGGCAGAAGTACTTTTCGACGGACTCTCTTTTCATGGCATCCAAACCCCTTTACATCGTGGTGGCCGCGGTCGGCATCGTGGCCGCTTCCGGCGCTGCCTGGTGGTTCCAGAACAAATCCGGCGGCGCCAAGGCCGGCGCCAGCAGCGAGGCCAGCGCCCCGCAAGCGGCCGCCAGCGGCCCCGGCGGCGGCAGGGCCCCGGCGGTGGAGGTGGCCCGGGTCGAGACCATGAAGCTCACCGATGACGTCCAGGCCGTGGGCAGCCTGCGTTCGCGCCAGGGCGTGATGCTGCGGCCCGAGATCAGCGGCCGCGTCACCAAGCTCAATTTCCGCGACGGCGACCGGGTGCGCAAGGGCCAACTGCTGGTGCAGCTGGACGACCAGTTGCCCCAGGCCCAGGTCCAGCAGGCCCAGGCCGAACTGTCCATCGCCCAGGCCAACCACAAGCGCAACCAGGAACTGGTGGCGCAGAACTTCATCAGCCAGCGCTCGGTCGACGAGAGCGCGGCCAACCTGCTGGTGGCCCAGGCCAAGCTGTCGCTGGCCCAGGCGAGCGCCGCGCGCCTGCGCATCCTGGCGCCTTTTGACGGCATCGCCGGCATCCGCACGGTCAACGTCGGCGACTACCTCAAGGATGGCGCCGACATCGTCAACATCGAGGACATCGACGCCCTCTTTGTCGACTTCCGCCTGCCCGAACGCTTCCAGTCCAAGCTGCAGCGCGGCCAGCGCGCGCTGATCGACATCGACGCGCTGCCCGGCCGCAAGTTCAACGCCGTGGTGCAGGCGGTCGACCCGCTGGTCGACGCCAACGGCCGCTCGGTCGGCGTGCGCGGCTGCATCGACAACCGCAGCCTGGCCCTGCGCCCCGGCATGTTTGCCCGCGTCACCACGGTCTTTGGCGAGCGCAATGAGGCGCGTGTCGTGCCCGAGGAGGCCATCGTGCCCCAGGGCAACCGCCAGTCGGTGATCAAGCTGGTCGACGGGCCCGACGGCGACACCAAGATCGCCCAGCGCGTCGAGGTCAAGGTTGGCATCCGCCGACCCGGTCAGGTGGAGATCACCGAGGGGCTGCAGCCCGGCGACATGGTCGTCACGGCCGGCCAGCAGCGGGTGCAAAAAGACGGCATGCCGGTGCGCGTGATCGAGCTGGCCAAGGCGCCGGCCGGCGGCCCCCGGCCGGCCGGCGCACGTCCCGCAGCAGCAGCGGCCGCCGCCCCGCAGGCCGCTGCCTCGGCGCCTGCAGGCGCCAATCCCTGCGCGATGACGGCATCGGCCGAAGCCCGGCCCGCCAAGTCCTGATCCCGCGGAGAGCTCGCAATGCAACTGGCCGAAATCTCGATCCGCCGCCCGGTCTTCGCCACCGTGCTGTCCCTGCTGATCCTGCTGGTGGGGGCGGTGAGCTTCAACCGCCTGACGGTGCGCGAATACCCCAAGATCGACGAGCCGGTGGTCACGGTGAGCGTCAAGTACCCCGGCGCCTCGGCCGAGGTGATCGAGACCCAGATCTCCAAGCCGCTGGAAGACTCCATCGCCGGCATCGACGGGGTGGACGTCATCACCTCGATCAGCCGGGCCGACCAGAGCCAGATCTCGGTGCGCTTCCGCCTGGAGAAAGACGCCGACGCCGCGGCCGCCGAGGTGCGCGACCGCACCTCGCGCGTGCGCAACCGCCTGCCCCAGGCGATCGAGGAGCCGGTGATCGCCAAGGTCGAGGCCGATGCCTTCCCGGTGATCTTTCTGGCCTTTTCCAGCGACACGCTGACGCCGCTGCAGATCAACGACCTGGTCAACCGCGTCGTCAAGCCGCGCCTGCAGACCGTCACGGGCGTGGCCGACGTGCGCATCTACGGCGAGCGCAAGTACGCCATGCGCGTGTGGCTGGATGCCGAGAAGCTGGCCGGTTACCGGCTGACGCCCCAGGACGTGGAAGACGCCATCCGCCGCAGCAACCTGGAGCTGCCCGGCGGGCGCATCGAGTCGCGCCAGCGCGAGTTCAGCGTCACCTCGCAGACCGACCTGGTGCGGCCGGCCCAGTTCGGCGACATCACCATCAAGACCGCCAACGGCTTCCCGATCAAGATCCGCGATGTGGCGCGGGTGCAGGAAGCCGCAGCCGACGAGCGCAGCGCGGTGCGCCTCAATGGCCGCGACGCCATCTCCGCCGGCGTGATCCGCCAGGCCACCGCCAACCCGCTGGACCTGTCGACGGGCGTGCGTGAGATGCTGCCCAAGCTCAAGCAGGACCTCCCGGCCGACGTGGTGATCGACATCGCCAACGACAACTCGGTGTTCATCGACCGCTCGATCAAGAACGTCTACCGCACCATCGTCGAGGCGGTGGTCCTGGTGGCACTGGTGATCTTCGTCTTCCTGCGCACCTTCCGCGCCTCCATCATCCCCATCATCACCATCCCGGTCAGCCTGATCGGCACCTTCGCCCTGATGGCGATGGCGGGCTTTTCCATCAACACCCTGACCCTGCTGGCCCTGGTGCTGGCCATCGGCCTGGTGGTGGACGACGCCATCGTGATGCTGGAGAACATCTTCCGCCACATCGAGGAGGGGCTGGACCCGTTCTCCGCGGCCATCAAGGGCGCGCGCGAAATCGGCTTTGCGGTCATCACCATGACCATGACCCTGGTGGCGGTGTACGCGCCGCTGGCCTTCACACCGGGGCGCACCGGCCGCCTGTTCATCGAGTTCGCTCTGGCGCTGGCCGGCGCGGTGGTGGTCTCGGGCTTTGTCGCGCTGACGCTCACGCCCATGCTGTGCGCGCTGCTGCTGCGCCACAACCCCAAGCCCAATCGCTTTGACCGGGGGATGGAAAGCATTCTGAACAAGGTCTCGGACAGCTACGGCAGTTTGCTGCGCTGGATCGTGACCACCGGCTACAAGCGCGCGCCGGGCGAGCGCGGCATCGGTGCGCGCGTGCGCAGCTTCTTCGTCCAGGCCCGCTGGATCGTTCTGGGCACGATGCTGGCCAGCGCCCTGGGCATCTTCGTGGTCTATCCGAGCATGCGCGCGGAGCTCTCGCCGATGGAAGACCGCGGCGTCATCTCGGCCACCATCACGGCGCCGGACGGCGCCACGCTGGAGTACACCAATCGCTACGCCACGGCGCTGGAGAAGCTGGGCACGCAGTACAAGGAGTTCGACCGCATCTTCGGCAATGTCGGCAATCCCTCGGTGTCGCAGGCCAACGTGACCTACCGCACGGTCGACTGGGAAGACCGCAAGCGCAGCACCATCGACCTGGCGCGCGAGCTGGGCTCCAAGTTCGGCGCGTTGCCGGGCGTCACTGCCATCCCGATCACACCGCCCTCGCTGGGCCAGGGCTTCCGCGACCGGCCGGTCAACTTCGTGATCCAGACCTCGGACAGCTACCAGAACCTCAACCAGGTGGTGCGCCAGATGATGGACGAGATCGCCAAGCAGCCCGGCATCCTGCAGCCCGACGTCGACCTGCGGCTGAACAAACCCGAGCTGCGCATCGACATCGACCGCGCGCGCGCCGCCGATCTGGGCGTGGGCGTGGACGTGGTGGCCCGCGCCATCGAGACCATGCTGGGCGGGCGCAACGTGACACGCTACAAGCGCGACGCCGAGCAGTACGACGTGATCGTCCAGGTGCAGTCCTCGGGCCGCACCACGCCGGAGGACATCGACAGCATCTATGTGCGCGGCCGCAACGACACGGTGATCCCGCTGTCGACCCTGGTCAAGGTGCGCGAGAGCGTCAGCCCGCGCGAGCTCAACCACTTCGGCCAGCGCCGCTCGGTCACCATCTCGGCCAACCTGGCGCCCGAGTATTCGCTGGGCGAGGCGCTGACCTACCTCAACGGCGCGGCCTCGCGCGTCCTCAAGCCCGGCTACAGCACCGACCTCAACGGCACCTCGCGCGAGTTCCGCAACTCGCAGGGCGCGCTGGCCGTGGTCTTCGTGCTGGCCCTGGTGTTCATCCTGCTGGTGCTGGCGGCGCAGTTCGAGAGCTTCGTCGACCCGCTGGTCATCATGCTGGCCGTGCCGCTGTCCATGATCGGCGCGCTGCTGGCCCTGAAGTGGTCCGGCGGCTCGCTCAACGTGTACTCGCAGATCGGCCTGATCACCCTGGTGGGCCTGATCACCAAGCACGGCATCCTGATCGTGGAGTTCACCAACCAGTTGCGCGAGCAGGGCATGGAGATGGTCGATGCCCTGGTCAAGGCTTCGTCGCAGCGGCTGCGCCCCATCCTGATGACCACCGGTGCCATGGTGCTGGGCGCACTGCCCCTGGCCCTGGCCACCGGCGCCGGCGCCGAGAGCCGCCAGCAGATCGGCTGGGTCATCGTCGGCGGCATGTCGCTGGGCACGCTGCTGACCATCTTCGTCGTCCCCACCATGTACTCGCTGTTCGCTCGCCACAAGGTGCCGGGCGCCAACAAGGCGCAAGCGAAAGAGACGGCCCTGGGGCACCACGACGAGCTGGTGGCCAAGTAAAGGCTTGCGGGGCCATCTTGAGAAGAAAATCGGCCGCCAGACCCCGCCAGATTTGCTGCAAGCGCTATGAAATCGAGAGCGCTGACTGCGCTTGCGCATGCTGAAGCGCCTGCACCACGCCGCCATCATCTGCTCCGACTACGCGGTGTCGAAGCGCTTTTACACGCAGGTCCTGGGCTTGCGCGTCGTGGCGGAAAATTTCCGCTCCGACCGCAACTCCCACAAGCTGGACCTGGCCCTGCCCGATGGCACGCAGATCGAGCTGTTTTCCTTTCCCGGCGCGCCGCCTCGTCCGTCCTACCCCGAAGCGCGCGGCCTGCGCCATCTGGCTTTCGAGGTGGACGATGTCGCGCAGTGCAAGCAGCGCCTCGAATCCATGGGCATTGCGGTCGAAGCAGTCCGCACCGACGAGTACACGCAGCGGCGCTTCGTCTTCTTCGCCGACCCCGACGGCCTGCCGCTGGAACTCTACCAAGCATCGCCATGAAGATCGAACTGGACGACCTGTCGCGCGCGCAGATCCACGCTCTGCTCGAGGAGCACCTGCGCGACATGCGCGCGCAGTCGCCGCCAGAGAGCGTCCACGCCCTGGACCTGGACAGACTGCGCCGGCCTGAGATCAGTTTCTGGTCGGCCTGGGAGGGCCCGCTGCTGCTGGGCTGCGGCGCGCTCAAGGAACTGGACGCGTCGCATGGCGAGGTCAAGTCCATGCGCACGCCGGCGGCGCTGCGCGGTCGCGGCGCCGGGCGCGCCATGCTGGCCCACATCATCGCCACCGCGCGGGCACGGGGCTACCAGCGCCTCAGCCTGGAGACCGGCGCACAGCCGGCCTTCCAGCCCGCGCAGCAGCTGTATGCCAGCGTCGGCTTCACGGTCTGCGGGCCGTTTGGTGACTATGCGCCGGACCCCAACAGCGTCTTCATGACGCTACGGCTGTAGCCGGCTTGCACCTGTCGCTGCATTGACAGCCAGGCTGCGCGCCTGAACCTACATTGGCGCATCTCCTCTCCACAGGGATTCGCCATGCCCAGCCCGGACGACACGCTCGCGCAGATCCGCGCCATCAACCGCAGCGCCGCCTTCAACAGCTGGTGCGCCATCGTGGTCGACAGCGCCGACGCCGGCCAGGCGCAGATCAGCATGGCCTGGCGCGCCGACATGGGCCAGTACGCGGGCTTCCTGCATGCCGGCCTGGTGGGCGCGCTGATCGACACGGCCTGCGGCTTTGCGGCGGCCACGCTGTCGGGCCGGGTGCTGGCCTCGCACTACGCGGTCAACTGCCTGCGCCCGGCGGTGGGCGAGCGCTTCATCGCCCGCGCCCGCGTGGTCAAGCCGGGCAAGACCCAGGTCTTCACCGCCTGTGAGCTGTTTGCCGTGACGGCGGGCGAAGAAAAACTGGTGGCGACGGGCGAGACGCTGCTGGTGCCCGTGGCAGCCTAGCCGCGGGCGGCCAGCGTGGCGGAGGGCGTTTCGCCGAAGCGGCGCTGGTAGTCCTGCGCAAACCGGCCCAGGTGGCCAAAGCCGCAGTCCAGCGCCACCGTCGAGACCCGCGTGCCCTCGTCCGCAGCCTGCAACTGCTCGCGGGCGCGCTGCAGGCGCACATCGCGCAGCTGCTGCATGGGGCTGCGGTCGCGAAAACGCTGGAAGGCATCGAGCAGGGTGCGCACGGGCACGCCGGCCGCGTCGGCGATGTCGGCCAGCCGCACCGGCTCGCCGGCATGCTCCTCGATGTAGACCTCGGCGCGGCGCACGCAGCCTGCCGCAGGCGCCCGGAATTCCGTGTGGTCGCGCCGCCCCGAGGCGGGCGCGTCGCTCCAGGCCTGGCCATCGAGCAGCAACTGCACCAGCAGCCGCTCCAGCTCGGCGGCGATCAAGGGGCGCCGCTGCGCCGTCAGCAGCAAGGTGTCGGAGGTGCTGAGCAGCCGCAGCTGCTCGAACCAGGCCTGCAGTTCGGGGCGGCCCAGGTCCAGCAGGGGGTCGAAGGCGATGGCGCGGCCGCAATGCGCCTCGACGGCGCGCCGGTCCAGCCGCACGACGAATTGCTCGCAGTCGGCCGACAGGTCGGCCACGAAGGTCTGGCCCGGCGCGCAGATCACGCCCTTGCTGGCGCTGGTCTGGACCTGGCGGTCGCCGGTGCGCACCTCGGCGCGGCCCCGCAGGCAGAACATCAGCAGGTGGTAATCCTGCACCGTGCCGACGTCGACCTGCACCGCCTCGCCGAAGCCTATCGTGCCCAGGCCCAGAGCCCCGATGCGCGTGAAGTCCATGTGCGAATGGGGCCGCAGCGCCGGACTCGCCAGCGGGCGCAACTGGTGCGGCTGCATGACGCGCGAGATGCGCTCGCGGGCGTCGTCCAGGTCGTGGGACTCGAACAGCCTGTGCGCGCGCAGGGCAGTGGGATCGAAGGTGCTGGCGGTGGACATCGGCCGGGATGCAGGCAAGAACCAAGCCGCTGGCGTCGGGAAAGCTGACAAAAAGCCTGCGACATCCGGATAGCCGGCGCCGTTGCCTGCGTTGCGTGGATAGCGGCGCGGGGGAGGGCGCCAAACAATGGCTGCAACCCCCCTGCGTAGCTGGAAAGGACCCCAATGGACCAGGCAGTCATCGACACGAGCGCACTCAAGCGAGACACGGACGGCACGCCCGCCGCTCGCGTGGTGCATTTCCCGCACTCCGACGGTTCACGCGTTCCGTACGAGGTATTTAGTTCGCGCGAAGTCTACGAGCGCGAACAGGAGCGCATCTTCCGCGGCCCGGTCTGGAGCTTCGTGGCCCTGGAGGCTGAAATCCCCCAGCCGGGTGACTACAAGAGCACCTTCGTCGGCGACACGCCGGTGGTGGTCACGCGCACGGAAGACGGCGGCCTGGCCGCCTGGGTGAACCGCTGCGCCCACCGCGGCGCCGTGGTCTGCCGCAATGCGCGCGGCAACGCCAAGAGCCATACCTGCGTCTACCACCAGTGGAGCTTCGACACGCGCGGCAACCTGCAGGGCGTGCCCTTCCGCCGCGGCCAGAACGGGGCGCCCGGCATGCCGGCGGACTTCCAGCTCAAGGACCACGGCCTGCGCCAGCTGCGCGCCGACAGCTACAAGGGCCTGGTGTTCGCCACCTTCAGCGAGGACAGCCCGCCGCTGGAGGAGTACATCGGCGAGCAGATGCGGCCCTGGGTCGACCGCGTGATGTGCAAGCCCATCGTCTACCTGGGCTGCACCCGCCAGTACGCCAAGTCCAACTGGAAGCTGTACTACGAGAACGTCAAGGACCCGTACCACGCCAGCCTGCTGCACCTGTTCCACACCACCTTCAACATCTTCCGCGTCGGCATGAAGGCGCGCTCGCTGCCCGACGCCAGGCACGGCCTGCACAGCATCATCACCGCCACCAAGGTGGATGAGTCGGACACCGCCAGCGCCTACAAGAGCCAGGCCATCCGCTCGATGGACGACGGCTTCAAGCTGGAAGACGACTCGGTGCTGGCCTTCGTGTCGGAATACGAGGAAGACTGCACCAACCACATCCAGACCATCTTCCCGCAGCTGGTGCTGCAACAGATCCACAACACCCTGGTGGCGCGCCAGGTGCTGCCCAAGGCGCCGGGGGAGTTTGAGCTGGTGTTCCACTTCTTCGGCTACGCCGACGACACGCCGGAGATGCGGGCGCTTCGCATCAAGCAGGCCAACCTGGTGGGACCGGCGGGCTACATCTCGATGGAAGACACGGAGGCCACCGAGCTGGTGCAGCGCGGCACGGTGCGCGACCGCGATGCCACCTCGGTCATGGACCTGGGACTGGCCGACCCCAACCGCCAGGACACGATGGTGACGGAGAACCTGATCCGCCGCTTCTGGTCCGGCTACCAGCGCCTGATGGGCTATTGAGGAACGTGCCATGAATGCCTTCACCGAAGAAAAAGCCGTGCCCGCCTCACTCGCTTCCATGCTGCTGTGGTTCGAGATCCAGCAGCTGCAGGAGCGCTACAGCGCCGCGCTGGACAACGACCGCCTGGAAGAATGGGCCAGCCTGTTCACGCATGACTGCAACTACGAGATCGTGCCGCGCGAGAACGCCGACCTGGGCCTGCCCATCGGCCTGATCCATTGCGACAACCAGCGCATGCTGCGCGACCGCGTGCTCTCGCTGCGCCATGCCAACATCTACGAAACCCACTCCTGCCGCCACCTGACCTCGGGCCTGCAGATCACCGCGGTGGACGACGACACGGTGGAGGCGGCCTCCAGCTATGTGGTGGTGCAGACCCGCACCGACGGCGCTTCTTTCGTGTACCAGGCCGGCCGCTACCACGACCGCATCGTGCGCACGCCGGAAGGCTGGCGCTACAAGTCGCGCCGCGCCATCTACGACACCTCGCGCGTGATGACGCTGCTGGCCACCCCGATCTGAGCGCCATTCCCATGACACAAGCAGAAGTCCCCGTGGCCCTGGCGGCCTGGCACGACGTCGGAGAGCCCGACGACTTCCAGGACGGCGCGGCCTGGCCGGTGGTGGTCGAGGGCGTGGCGATCGCCATGTTCCGTGACGGCAGCCTGCTGCACGCGCTGCACGACCTGTGCACCCACGGCGCCGCCCGGCTGTCCGACGGCTATATCGAGAACGGCTGCGTCGAGTGCCCGCTGCACCAGGGCCTGTTCAAGCTGGCCACCGGCGAAGCCTGCGGCGGCCCCGTCACCGAGGGCGTGCGGACCTACCCGGTGCGTGTGCACGAGGGCCGCGTCCAGGTCGCCGTGCCGGCCCATCCCTGACATCAACGTTTCAACCCCTGTCTGGAGTTCCCCATGAAGCTCGTGAAAACCACCCGCCACCTCGCCACCGGCCTGGCCCTCGCCCTGGGGGCCGCCCTGGCCACCGGCGTGCAGGCTGCGGACCCCATCAAGGTGGGCCTGGCCCTGGACATCTCCGGCCCCTTCGCCTCCGGCGGCGCCGAGGCGCGTGACGCCATCAACCTGGCGGTCAAGCTGCTGGACGGCAAGCTCGGCGGCCTGCCGGCCGAGTTCCTGCAGGTCGACACCGCCGGCAGCCCGGACCAGGCCAAGCAGGTGGTGGACCGCTTCATCCAGCAAAACAAGATCGACTTCTTCACCGGCCCCACGCCGTCCAACGTGGCGCTGGCCGTGGGTCCGGCGCTGTTCGCCGCCAAGGTGCCCTACATCAGCGGCAACCCCGGCCCCAGCCAGTACGCCGGCGCCCAGTGCAACCCCTACTTCTTCGGCCTGTCCTACCAGAACGACACCTGGGACGAGGCCGCCGGCCAGTACGCCAGCGACAAGGGCTTCAAGAGCGCTTTCATCATCGCCCCCAACTACCCGGCCGGCCGCGACCACCTGACCGGCTTCAAGCGCCGCTTCAAGGGCACGATCGCCGCCGAGGTCTATGGCAAGGTAGGTCAGCTGGACTACGCGGCCGAGCTGGCCCAGATCCGCGCGGCCAAGCCCGAAGCGGTCTTCTTCTTCCTGCCCGGCGGCATGGGCATCAACTTCATCAAGCAGTTCGTCGCCGCCGGCCTGTCCAAGGACGTCACCCTGGTGACCGGACCGGCTTCGGCCGACGAGGACACCATCGCCGCCGTCGGCGAACCCATGCTCGGCCTGTTCAGCACCTCGCCGTGGTCGCATGACCTGACGAATCCGGCCAATGTGAAATTCGTCAGCGAGTTCCGCAAGGCCTACAACCGCTACCCGACCTTCTATGCCGCCCATGCCTACGACGCCATCATGTCCATCGATGCCGCCGTGCGCGATGTCAAGGGCAATGTGAAGGACAAGGAGGCCGTGCTCAAGGCCCTGAAGGCCGCCAACTTCCAGTCCAACCGTGGCAGCTTCAAGTACGGCAACAACCAGTTCCCGGTGCAGGACTACTACCTGCGCGTGATCGGCAAGAACGCCCAGGGCCAGATCACCAACAAGACCTTGTCGACGCCGCTCAAGGGCTACCGCGACGCCTACTTCGAGCAATGCAAGATGAAGTGAGCGTCCTGACGCCCACCGCCAGACCCCAGGTTCACATTCCCCATGACAGGCATCCTCCTCGTCGAGCAACTGCTCAACGGCATCGGCTACGGCCTCATGCTGTTCCTGCTGGCCGCCGGCCTGACCCTGGTGTTCGGCATCATGGACGTGATGAACCTGGCGCATGGCTCGCTGTTCATGGGCGGCGCCTACGTGGCGGCGCAGGTGCACACGACGTCGGGCTCCTTCGTCGGCGGCGTGCTGGCGGCCATCGCCGTCATCGTGCTGGTGGCCCTGGTGCTGGAGGCGCTGCTGGTGCGCCGGCTCTATGGCCGTGACCATCTGTCGCAGGTGCTCGCCACCTTCGGAATCATCCTGGTGGCCGATGACGTGGTCAAGATGATCTGGGGCCCGGCGCCCATCATGGCGGGCACGCCGGCGCTGCTGGCCCAGCCCATCACCATCCTGCCGGGCTTGCCGTACCCGGCCTACCGGCTGGTGATCCTGGCCAGCGGCGTGCTGGTGGCGCTGGGGCTGTACCTGCTGGTCAACCACACGCGTGTGGGCATGCTGGTGCGCGCCGGGGCCTCCAACCGCCCCATGGCCGAACTGATGGGTGTGCGCGTCGGCCGGATCTTCTCCCTGGTGTTCATGCTGGGCGCGGCACTGGCCGCGCTGGCCGGCGCGCTGATGGGGCCGATCACGGCGGTGCAGGTCGGCATGGGCGAGGAGATCCTGATCCCGGCCCTGGTGGTGCTGGTGATCGGCGGCATCGGCTCGGTGCGCGGGGCCTTCGTCGCGGCGCTGCTGGTCGGCCTGGTCGACACCCTGGGCCGGGCCTTCGTGCCGATGGCGCTGCGCACGGTTCTGCCGCCCACGCTGGTGTCGGACCTGGCGCCCGCGCTGGCCGGCCTGGCCACCTATGCGCTGATGGCCGGCGTGCTGGCCTTCAAGCCGGCCGGCCTGTTCCCGGCGAGGGGCTGAGCCATGGCAAAGCCCTTTCCCCTGCTGCGCTGGGCGCCCTGGCTGGCGCTGGCCCTGCTGGCCGCCTTTCCGCTGGTGGCGCCCCTGCTGGGCATGGATTTCTACATCGGCTTCGTGCGCCGCGCCCTGGTCTTCGCGCTGGCGGCCGCCTCACTGAATTTCATCCTGGGCTTCGGCGGCATGGTGGCCCTGGGCCATGCGGGCTTCATGGGCCTGGGCGCCTACACCCTGGTGGCCCTGGCCGATGCCGGCGTGGCCTCGGCCTGGCTGCTGTGGCCGGCGGCGCTGGCCGTCGCCGCGCTGGCGGCCCTGGCCATCGGCGCTGTGGCGCTGCGCACCCGGGGCGTCTACTTCATCATGATCACCCTGGCCTTCGCCCAGATGCTCTACTACATCTGCGTGTCGCTGCGCACCTACGGCGGCGACGACGGCTACAACCTGCAGCAGCGGCCGGCGCTCGGCCTGGGGCTGGACAGCGCCCACGGGCCGACGTTTTACTGGGTCGTGCTGGTCCTGTTCGCGCTGGTGATGGCCTTGTTCAACCGCGCGACCCAGGCGCGTTTCGGCCAGGCCTTGCAAGGCATCCGCGACAACGAGACGCGCATGCACGCCATGGGCTACCCCGTACTGCGCGTCCAACTGGTGGCTTTCGCCATCGCCGCCGGCGTCGCCGGACTGGCCGGCGCGCTGCTGGTCTCGCACAACAGCTTCGTCAGTCCCGGCGTGATGCACTGGACCCAGTCGGCCACGCTGATCGTGATGGTGGTGATCGGCGGTGTCGGCCGGCGCTGGGGCGGCCCGGTCGGCGCGGCGGTGTGGATCCTGCTGGAGGAGGTCGTCAAGCAGCACACCGACTACTGGCACCTGCCGCTGGGCCTGCTGTTGATCGCCATCGTCTTCCTGGCGCCGCGCGGCATTGCCGCGGTGTTCGACCGCCGGGCGGAGGCCGCGCGATGAGCCTGTTCAGCGTGCAAGGCCTGTGCAAGAACTTCGGTGCCCTCAAGGCCACCGACAACGTCGGCCTGGCGGTGGACGCCGGCCAGATCCATGCGCTCATCGGCCCCAACGGCGCCGGCAAGTCGACCCTGGTCAACCTGATCTCCGGCCTGCTGCCGGCCGACGCCGGCTCCATCGTCCTCGCCGGCACCGACCTGACGCCGCTGGGCATGCACCAGCGCGTGCGCGCCGGGCTGTCGCGCTGTTTCCAGATCACCAGCATCTTCCGTGGCGCCAGCGTGCGGGCCAACCTGCTGCTGGCGGCGCAGGCCCACGCCGGCAGCTCCATGCGCTTCCTGCGCCCGCGCGACGCCGAGGCTGCGCTGCAGGAGGCCGCCGCGGCCCTGGCGCAGCGTGTCGGTCTGGCGCACGAGATGGACCGCATCGCCGGCACGCTGCCGCACGGTGCGCAGCGCAAGCTCGATGTCGCGCTGGCCCTGGCCTCGCGGCCCCAGCTGCTGCTGCTGGACGAGCCCATGGCCGGCATGGGCCCGGAAGATTCCGAGCGCATGACCGAGTTGATCCAGGTGCTCAAGGACGACATGGCCATCCTGCTGATCGAGCACGACATGAAAGCGGTGTTCGCGCTGGCCGACCACATCACGGTGCTGGTGTACGGCAAGGTCCTGGTCAGCGGCGATGCCGAGGCGATCCGCGGCAACGCCCAGGTGCAGGCGGTCTACCTGGGCACGGAGGAGGTCGCATGAGCACGCCCGCACCTTTGCTCGAATGCCGGGGCCTGGAAGCCGGTTACGGCGCCAGCCAGGTGCTGTTTGGCATCGACCTGGCCATCCGGTCCGGCGAGGTCGTGACCTTGCTGGGCCGCAATGGCATGGGCAAGAGCACGACCATCAAGACCATTGTGGGCGCGCTCGCGCTGCGCGGCGGCGAGATCCGTTTCGGCGGCACGGCGCTGGGCGGCTGGCGGCCCGACGCCATCGCCCGCCTGGGCGTGGCCATCGTTCCCGAGGGGCGCCAGTGCTTTCCCAACCTCACGGTGCAGGAGCACCTGGTGGCTTTTGCCGACAACCGCAACGGCCAGCGCGACGCCTGGACGCTGGAGCGGCTGTATGCCTTGTTCCCGCGGCTGCGCGAGCGCGCCCGCAACATGGGCAACCAGCTGTCGGGCGGCGAGCAGCAGATGCTGGCCATCGCCCGCGCGCTGTCGACCAATCCGCGCCTGCTGATCCTGGATGAGGCCACCGAGGGCCTGGCACCTGTCATCCGCGAAGAGATCTGGCGCTGCCTGCGCCAGCTCAAACAGGCGGGCCAGACCACGCTGGTGGTGGACAAGTACATCGACCGCCTGATGGGCCTGGCCGATCGCCATGTGGTGCTCGAGCGCGGCCGGGTGGTCTGGAGCGGCAGTTCGCAGGAGCTGGCGGCCGACCGCTCGGTCTGGCAGGACCACCTGGGCGTGTGAACGCAGGCTGTGGCTAGATCGCGCCGTCGAACATCTGCACCTGGACCTCGTCGCCCACGGCCATATTGCCCTGGTCGTGGGCCAGCACGATCAGGCCGTTGGCCTGGACCATGGACGAGAGCACGCCCGAGCCCTGGTTGCCGGTGATGCGCACCTGCAGGCTGCCGTCGGCGGCCGTGCTGACGATGCCGCGCTGGTACTCGGTGCGGCCGGGCTTCTTGCGCATGGCTTCCTGGCTGCGTGCGCGCAGCAGCGGTGGCGCCTGCTCGCTGCCGCCCATCATGCGCAGCAGGGCAGGGCGCACGAAGGCCAGGAAGGTGACCATCACGGCCACCGGATTGCCGGGTAGGCCGAAAAGAACAGACTTGCCGATCCTGCCCACCGCCATCGGCCGGCCCGGCCGCATGGCGATCTTCCAGAAGGCCACATCGCCCAGCTTTTGCATCATGGCCTTGGTGTAGTCGGCCTCGCCCACGCTGACGCCGCCGCTGGTGATGATGGCGTCGGCGCTGGCCGCTGCTTCGCGGAAGGCCGCTTCCAGCAGGGCCGGTTCGTCGCGCACCACGCCCATGTCGATGACCTCGCAGCCCAGGCGCGTCAGCAGGCCATGCACGGTGTAGCGGTTGCTGTCGTAGACGGCACCTTCGCGCGGCGCTTCGCCCAGGCTGAGGATCTCGTCGCCGGTGGAGAAGTAGGCCACCTTCAGGCGCCGCGCGACGTTCACCGTTTCCAGGCCCAAACTGGCCGCCAGCCCGCATGCGGCGGGCGTGAGACGCTCTCCTTTTCGTAGCGCTGGCAGGCCTTGCTGCAGGTCTTCGCCCTTGTGGCGGCGGTTGTCGCCGGGCTGCAGCAGCCCGGCCGGGATGGCGATGCGGCCTTCACCGGCGGCCTGGGTGAACTCCTGCGGCACCACCGTGTCCAGGCCGGCCGGCATGATGGCGCCGGTCATGATCTTGACGCACTGGCCGGGGCCCACGCTGCCCTGCCAGGCCTTGCCCGCCAGGGCCGTGCCCACCACCTGCAGCTCCAGCGCCGTGCCGGCGGCCAGCTGGGCGCCGTCGAAGGCGTAGCCGTCCATGGCGGAGTTGTCGTGCGGCGGCACGCTGATGGGCGAGATGACGTCCTGCGCCAGCACGCGGCCCAGTGCGCCGAAGATAGCGACGTCCTCGCTGCCTTGCACAGGCGCCACCAACTGGTCCAGGAAGGCGTTGGCCTGGTCGGCGCGCAGGGCCTGCGGGTCATAGCCCTGCAGCCGGGCGGCGATATCGGCAATCCTGTTCACGGCTGTTCGAGCTGGTGCAGCTCGGCCAGGGTGTTGGCGTTGAAGAAGGCCCGGGCCTGGTCACCCGGCGCGTCGAAGGGCACGAGCACCGTCTTGTGCTGGGCGGTCCAGGCGTCGATCTTGCGGCCACCGCCGTGGGTGAACTTCACCAGGCTGTCCAGCAGGTCCACGCGCAGCAGGCTGAACACCGGCTGCGCGCGCAGCTGGCCGTCTTCCTCGCGCGCCGCCGCCATGGCGATGTCGGCGTCCTGCGCTTCCAGTGCAGCGCCCAGGCGGGCCACCAGGTCCTGCGGGAACAGCGGCGTGTCGCAGGGCACGGTCACCAGCCAGGGCGTCTCGCAGCGCTCCAGCCCGGTGAGAAAGCCCGCCAGCGGGCCGGCGTAGTCGGCCAGCACGTCGGGCCAGACCGGCGAACCGAAAGCCTCGTAGGCCGACAGGTTGCGGTTGGCGTTGACCATCAGCTCGCCCACCTGCGGGCCCAGCCGCAGCAAGGTGTGCAAGGCCAGCGGCATGCCGTGGAAATTCTGCAGCCCCTTGTCGACCCCGCCCATGCGCGAGCCGCGCCCGCCGGCCAGCACCAGGCCCGTGACTTCGTTCTTGTCCAACTAGCCTCCGATGTAGCTCATTTCAACGCGCCGGGCGCCGCTGCCGCTGTCGGCGGGGAGCGAGGCGCGCAGTTGCGAATACTGGTCCTTGCGGCCCTGCCAGATGTGGCCAATCGCCGAAGCGATGTCGGCATCGCTGGCGCCTGCGCGCAGCAAGGCCTTCAGGTCATGGCCCTGGCTGGCGAACAGGCACAGGTAGAGCTGGCCCTCGGTCGACAGCCGGGCGCGGTTGCAGTCGCCGCAGAAGGCCTGGGTCACGCTGCTGATGACACCGATCTCGCCCGAGCCATCCTTGTACCCCCAGCGTTCGGCGGTTTCGCCGGGCGCGGAAGGATCGAGTTGCACCAGCGGCAGTTGCGCGTGGATGCGTTGGACCACCTCGGCCGAGGGCAGGACCTCGTCCATGCGCCAGCCGTTGGTGGCGCCCACGTCCATGTACTCGATGAAGCGCAGCACCGTCCCCGTGCCCTGGAAGTGGCGGGCCATCGGCAGGATCTCGTGCTCGTTGGTGCCGCGCTTGACCACCATGTTGACCTTGATCGGGCCCAGGCCGGCCGCGCGCGCGGCGTCGATGCCCTTGAGCACCTCGGCCACCGGGAAGTCGACGTCGTTCATCTGGCGAAAGACCGCGTCGTCCAGGCCGTCCAGGCTCACCGTCACGCGCTGCAGCCCGGCGGCCTTGAGCGCCTGGGCCTTGCGTGCCAGCAGCGAGCCGTTGGTGGTCAGGGTGATGTCCAGCGGCTCGCCGTCCACCGTGCGCAGGGCGGCCAGCTGTTCGATCAGCACCTCGATGTTCTTGCGCAGCAGGGGCTCGCCGCCGGTCAGGCGGATCTTGCGCACGCCATGCGCCACGAACTGCCGCGCCAGCCGGGTGATCTCCTCGAAGCTGAGCAGGTCCGCATGCGGCAGGTAGGGGTAGTCCTTGTCGAACACCTCCTTGGGCATGCAGTAGCTGCAGCGGAAGTTGCAGCGGTCGGTGACGCTGATGCGCAGGTCGCGCAGCGGCCGGCCCAGCTGGTCGCCCAACAGCCCGCTGGCGGGAATGGGCTGGGCGGGAACGCCAGCGGCCAGCGTGCTGGCACGCCGGTCGACGATGGGGATGATGCGTTCGGCCATGTGCCGATTCTCAGGCTTCAGACGCAGCGCGCGCCGTCGACCTCGATGCAAACCCCTGAAATGAAAGCGGCTTCGTCGCTGGCCAGGTAGAGGGCGGCATTGCCCACGTCCAGCGCGGTGGAGAAGCGCCCCAGTGGGATGGTGGCCAGGAACTTGGCGCGGCGCGCGTCGTCCACCGGGCCGCCGGCGAATTCCGCTGCCAGGCCGGTGTCGGGGTTGAACACCGGGTTGATGCAGTTGACGCGGATGTTGTCGGGGCCGAACTCGGCGGCCAGCGACTTGCTGGTGGTGATGACAGCGCCCTTGGAGCCGTTGTACCAGGCCAGGCCGGGGCGTGGCCGCACGCCGGCGGTCGAGGCGATGTTGATGAAGCTGCCGCCCTTGTTGGCGCGAAACGCCGGCACGGCGTGGATGGTCGACAGGTAAATGCTCTTCATGTTGACCGCGAAGCACTTGTCGAACTCTTCTTCGGACACTTCCAGCGCCGGCCGGTTGCGGTGCGTCCAGCCGGCGTTGTTGACCATGACATCGAGCTTGCCGTGGCGCTGCACGGCGGCCTCGACCAGGGCGTTGACGTCGGCCGACTTCGTGACGTCGGCGGCGAAGAACGAGGCCTTGCCGCCGGCCTGGACGATGGAGTCCACCACCTTTTCGCCGGCTGCGGGGTTGATGTCGTTGACGATGACGCTGGCGCCTTCCTGCGCCAGCCGCTTGGCGATGCCTTCGCCGATGCCGCCGCCCGAGCCGGTGACGATGATGGATTTGCCTTGAACGCGCATGTCTGTCTCCTCTGTACTACTGATTTGATAGCGGCCTGTGCCCATTGGACGGGAGCTACAGGCCGATAAGGCTTGAAAAACGGCTCAGCCGTGCTTGATCGCCACCGTCTTGAGGGTGGTGAAGCCGTACAACGCCTCGAAGCCCTTCTCGCGGCCGTAGCCGGAGGACTTGACGCCGCCGAAGGGCAGCTCCACGCCGCCGCCGGCGCCGTAGTTGTTGATGAAGACCTGGCCGCTGCGCACGCGCTTGGCCATGCGCAGCTGGCGGCCGCCATCGCGCGTCCAGACGCCGGCCACCAGGCCGAACTGGGTGGCGTTGGCCAGTTCCACCGCGTGGTCCTCGTCCTGGAAGCTCATGGCGCACAGCACCGGGCCGAACACTTCTTCCTGCGCCAGCCTGTGCATCACCGGCACGTCGCGCAGCAGGGTGGGGGCCTGGTAGAAGCCTGTCTCGGGCGCCTCGTCCACCACCTGGCCTTGCGCCACCATGGGGATGTTGGCGACCTGGGCATCGGACAGGAAGTCCCAGACCCGTTGCTGCTGGCTGGCGCGGATCAGCGGGCCCACGTCCAGGTCCATCGCCGCGGGACCGACGCGCAGGGCGGTAAAGGCCTGGCCCAGGCGCTCGAGCAGGGGCTCGTAGATGGCCTGGTCGACCAGCAGGCGCGAGCCGGCCGAGCAGGTCTGGCCGGCGTTTTGCACGATGGCGTTGGTCAGCATGGGGATGGCGGCGTCCAGGTCGGCATCGGCAAAGACGATCTGCGGGCTCTTGCCGCCCAACTCCAGCGTCACCGGGCAGTGGCGCTCGGCTGCCACCTGCTGGATCAATGTGCCGACCTTGGGGCTGCCGGTGAAGCTGATGTGGTCGATGCCGGCGTGGCGGGCCAGGGCGTCGCCCACCTCGTGGCCGTAGCCGGTGACGATGTTGATGGCGCCGGCCGGAAAGCCCACCTCGGCAGCCAGCTGCGCCACCCGGATCAGCGACAGGCAGGCGTCCTCGGCCGGCTTGACCACGCAGACGTTGCCAGCGGCCAGGGCGCCGCCCACGCTGCGCCCGAAGATCTGCATCGGGTAGTTCCAGGGAATGATGTGGCCGGTGACGCCGTGCGGCTCGCGCCAGGTCAGTACGCTGTAGCCGTCCAGGTAAGGAATGGTGTCGCCGTGCAACTTGTCGCAGGCGCCGGCGTAGAACTCGAAGTAGCGCACCAGGGCCAGGGCGTCGGCTTTGGCCTGCTTGGTGGGCTTGCCGCAATCGCGCTGCTCGAGGGCCGCCAGTTCGTCGGCGTGCTCGGCCACCTTGGCCGACAGGCGCATCAGCAGGCGGCCGCGCTCGGCGCCACTGAGCTTGCTCCACACGGCGCCGTAACACTGGCGGGCGGCGCGCACAGCCTGGTCGATGTCGTCGGCCGTGCCGCGCTGCAGTTCGTCGAAGACCTGGCCGTCGGACGGGTCGATGACGGGGATGGTGCGGCCTGAGGAAGAGGCCTGGGAAGCGTTGGCGATGTAGTGGAGCTGCATGCCAATATTTTGCTTGATCGACGCAGCGGACCTATCGCACAAGAATTTGTCGGAGAAAAGTTCTCGTAAGTTACTATATGTAAGGTTTTGCCTACAGCCGCAACGAATTGGCCGTGCTCTAATTTTTGCTGGCCGGACACAAGGACTGACGATCAATGGGAGCCAAGGGCGGTTTTGCCGACAGCGTGTTCACGCATGGCGGTGACCATAAGGTGCAGGGCATGCGGCTGTGGTATCTCGCCCTGGCCGGCATGGCGCTGGCGCTCGTGCCCGTCCTGGTGCTGGCCGGCCTGGCCTGGTACGCAGCCCTGCACAGCGAGCCAGCGACTGCCTCCGCTGCGTTGCCCTGGTTGATTGCCGGCGTCGCCCTCTTCCTGGGGTTGTACGCGATGTTTCTGGGCTGGCTGGCCAACCGCTGGGTGGTGGCGCCCCTGCGCGAACTGGCGCGCGGCATGCGGGCCATCTCCCAGGGCAACTATCCGGGGACGACCGCCTCGGGCGAGGGGCGCGTGCGCGAGGTCGAGCAGCTGCGCCGCGGCCTGCACAGCATGTGGCAAGGCCTGGAGCGCCGCCGCAACGAGCGCGACGCGGCGCTGCTGGCCTCGGATGCGGCGCGCCAGCGCATGCATGGCGTGCTCGATCAGATGGACGAGGGCTTCATGATCCTGGACGGGGAGTGGAACCTGAAGTACTGCAATCCCCGCGGTGCCCAGCTGGTGCTCAAGCCGGGCGGCAGCCTGGTGGGCCTGCCGTTCTGGGACCTGTTTCCCGACGAGAAGATGGGCGGCCGGCGCGAGCGCTGCCAGCGCGAACTGGAGCACGGGCGCAACTGGGTGGTGGAGGACTACCACTCGCGTTACCGGCGCTGGCTGGAGCTGCGCCTGAGCCCCTCGTCCGGCGGCATCGGCGTGTTCGTGCGCGACGTCAGCGAGCGGCGCCAGCTGATGGACGAACTGGTCGAGCGCGAGCAGCGCTACCGCGAGCTGTTCGAGGCCAATCCCAACGTGATGTGGATCTTCGACACCGAGACCCTGCGCTTCCTGGGAGTCAACGGCGCTGCCATCGCCCGCTATGGCTACAGCCGCGAGGAGTTCCTGGCCATGTCCATCACGGACATCCGGCCACCGGAGGACGTCGCGGGCCTGACCGAGACGCTGCAGGACAAGGACGTATCCGACACGAGCAGCCTGAGCCACGGCGCGCGCATCTGGCGCCATGTCACCAAGGACGGCGCCGTGATCCTGGTGGAGGTCGCTCGCCATCCCATCCAGTTCCAGGGCCGGTCGGCACGCCTGGTCATGGTCAATGACATCACGGCGCGGCTGCTGGCCGAGTCGCGGCTGCGCCAGCGCCATGAGAAGCTCAGCGCCGAACACAGCGAGGCCAGCCGCACGTTGAAGGCGGCGCAGCAGGTGGTGGCCGGCTATGCGCGCCTGCTGGGCGACGACGTGCTGCCGCTGCTGGCGCAGCTGCAGGCCGGTGCCGACGCGGCGCAGACGCGCCAGCGCGCGGGCCAGCTCGAGCGCCTGCTGCGCGCCGCCCAGCGCCTGACCCAGGTGCCGGTGCTACCGTTCCGGCCGGCGACGGTGGACCTCAGCGCCATTGCCCACGCGGAAATCCAGCAGCTGCGGCTGGCGCAACCCCAGTACCGGGTCCATGTGGAAATCGCGCCCGACCTGCGCTGCGAAGGCGACGAGGTGCTGCTGCGCCTGCTGCTGCAGGCGGTGCTGGACAACGCCTGGAAGTTCAGCGCGCGCGGCCACGACCCCTGGATCCGCATGGCGCGGCTCGAGCGTGAAGATTCGCCCGAGGCCTCCTTCTTCGTCTCGGACAGCGGCATCGGTTTTGACGAGGCCCAGCAGGGCCGGGCCTACCTGCCCTTCGAGCGCCTGCATTCGGAGGCCGAATACGAAGGCCTGGGACTGGGCCTGGCCGTGGCCCGCGCGGTCGTTGCGCGCCATGGCGGCCGGCTGTGGGCGCGCTCCAGCCTGGGGCAGGGCGCGACCTTCTGCTTCGAGCTGGCGCCGCGGCCGCAGAACGACGCGTTCCACGTCAGCGAAGTGGTGATCGACAGCCTGCCGTCGGACGATGATTAATGCCCCCGCGCTTGCTCACTGGGTGTGGCTCGCTGCGCCCGAGGGGCCTTCGCGCTAGGGGCGGCCCGTCGGCGCTCAATGCCTGATCAAGCGCCCACCGGGGTGTAGCGGTCGGCATGCTCGGCCAGCCAGCGCTCTGACGGGCTGCTGTCCTGCTGGCCGGGATGGAAGTCTTCCCGCAGGTAGTCGCGCCAGGGCTTGTAGGTCTGGCGGATCAGGCCGCGCTGGCCAAACAGGGTGCTCACTGCGCTCTTCCAGGTGCTCCATTTCCACAGCGTGCCGTCGCGGTGCAGGTTGTTGAGCGTCTGGCGTGCGACGTCGCCCAGGAAGACCGTGGTGATGCGGCGAAACCATGTGATGCGCCAGGCATGGCTGCCGCCCAGGGCCTGGTACAGGTCGAAGGCCGTGCACTTGTGTTCGGACTCCTCGGCGCTGTGCCACAGCCACAGCGTGGTCAGGCGCTCGTCCTGCTGGCCCAGCATGTCGGGGTTGCGCAGCATCCAGTCGGCCATGATGGCGGTGAAGTGCTCGTTGGCCGCCGTGATGCCCAGCGCGTGACGCGGGTCCTGGCCTTCGAGCAGCGCCAGGCGCTGCTGCGCACGCGGCGCCCAATCGTTGACCAGGCCCTGCTTTTCCAGGTGGCCGTTGTACAGGGCGTGCAGGCGGCGATGCGTGGCTTCCTGGCCGATGAAACCCTGCACCTCGACGCGGAATTTCTCCTGCGCCTGCGCCGGCAGGGCCTTGAAGCCGCCGCGCACCGCATCGATGAAAAACTGCTCGCCCACCGGAAAGCTCATGGACAGGGCGTTGAACAAGGCCGTGCGAAAGGCATCGCCGGCGCACCAGTGGCGCGGGATCGGCGCTTCCATGTCGACAAGCAGGCGGCGGACGACGAGGTCGGTCATGCGGACTCCAGAAGAAGGGCCGGTACCAGTCGGTACCGGTGCCTGGCATGATGGGGTGGAGGTCGGGTACTGTCAAGTACCAGCCATCAATTGCCGGAAAATCCCGCCATGCCCGACACCGAAGCGCCCGTCCACGAACACCGCAGCCGCCTGCTCGAAGGCATGGCCCATGCCGTCGCCGCCAAGGGCTATGCAGACACCACCATCGCCGACGTGGTGCGCGAGGCCAGCGTGTCGCGCCGCACCTTCTACGAGCATTTCCAGGACAAGGCCCAGTGCCTGGTGGCCTTGTACGAGGCGGCCAGCCACAACGCCCTGAAGGTGCTGCGCGAAGCCATCGACCCGCGCCACGAATGGGAAACCCAGGTCGAGCAGGCGCTGGGCGCCTACCTGGGCGCGATGGCCACCAACCCGCTGTTGATGCGCACCCTGTTCATCGAAATCCTGGGGCTGGGGGCGCAAGGCCTGGCCTCGCGGCGCCGCGTCAACCAGGAGATCGCCGGCTTCATGCTGGGTGTGGTCAATGCAGGCGGGCGCAGCGCGCCGCTGTCGCCCGGCATGGCCATGGCGGTGGTGGGGGGCATCAACGAGCTGGTGCTCGAATACATCGAGCAGGACCGGGTGGCCGAGTTGGGCCAGCTGGTGGGGCCGGCCAGCCAACTGGTGCGGGCCGTGACCCACGCGCACGGCTGAGACCGGACGGCCGCCCCAATGCAGAAAGCCCGCGCGAGCGGGCTTTCTGTTTGGAAGGCAACAGGCTGGTTGCCCAGCCGGCGTGCTTACTTGGCTTCGGGTTGCTTGGCGGCCTTGCTGGGGGTCTTGGCCTTGGAGTCAGCCTTGGCTTGACCCTTGGCTTCGGACTTGGCATCGCCAGCCTTGTTGGCTTCCGTACCGGGTTGTTGGGCGAAGGCGGTGACGGCGAACAGGGACAGGACGAGTGCGGACAGCTTGATCATTTTGGAATCCTCGTTAAAAGATAGATGAGGGTTGAGACAGGCTCCTCCGAGGAAGCCGACTTCTACAACGCGGCGGGCCGGATCGGGTTGACTCAACCGCAGGATCGTCGCGTTCAGCATGTCAAAAAGTTGTATCGGAGGAATCGGAGCTGGGGTAAACCCTGGTTACTTGGCGGTGGAAGCAGGGGTTGCGGGCGCCGGCATTGCCCCTGCCACGGGGGTGACTGGCGTGGCGGCGGGCGCGCTGATGGCGGCCGGCGCAGCCACCGGCGCGCTCGCCGGGGCGGCCTCGGCACCATGGAACTTCACCACCAGGGGCACGATGAGCAGGGCCACGATGTTGATGATCTTGATCAGCGGGTTGACGGCCGGGCCGGCCGTGTCCTTGTAGGGGTCGCCCACGGTGTCGCCGGTGACGGCGGCCTTGTGCGCCTCCGAGCCCTTGCCGCCGTGGTTGCCGTCCTCGATGTACTTCTTGGCGTTGTCCCAGGCGCCGCCGCCGGTGCACATCGAGATCGCCACGAACAGGCCGGTGACGATGGTTCCCATCAGCAAGCCGCCCAGCGCCTTGGGGCCCAGGGCCAGGCCGACCACGATGGGCACGACCACCGGCAGCAGCGAGGGGATCATCATTTCCTTGATGGCCGCCTTGGTCAGCATGTCCACGGCGACGCCGTATTCGGGCTTGGCCGTGCCTTCCATGATGCCCTTGATCTCGGCGAACTGGCGGCGCACTTCCACCACCACCGCACCGGCGGCGCGGCCCACGGCCTCCATCGCCATGGCGCCGAACAGGTAAGGGATCAGGCCGCCAATGAACAGGCCAACGATGACCATGGGATCCGACAGGTCGAAGCTGATTGCCTGGCCGTAGCTTTCCAGCTTGTGGGTGTAGTCGGCAAACAGCACCAGGGCGGCCAGACCGGCCGAGCCGATGGCATAGCCCTTGGTCACGGCCTTGGTGGTGTTGCCCACGGCGTCCAGCGGGTCGGTGACGGCCCGCACTTCAGGCGGCATGTCGGCCATCTCGGCGATGCCGCCGGCGTTGTCGGTGATGGGGCCGTAGGCGTCGAGAGCCACCACGATGCCGGCCATGCTCAGCATGGAGGTCGCGGCAATCGCAATGCCGTACAGGCCGGCCAGCTTGAAGGACACCAGGATGGCAATGCACACGAAGATCACGGGCCAGGCCGTGGAGCGCATGGACACGCCCAGGCCGGCAATGATGTTGGTGCCGTGGCCGGTGGTTGAGGCCTGCGCGATGTGCTTGACCGGCGCGTACTGCGTGCCGGTGTAGTACTCAGTGACCCAGACCAGGGCGCCGGTCAGGACCAGGCCGACGGCGCAGGCACCGAACAGCCGCATCTGCGTGCCGCTGGCCGTCACCGCGTTGTCGGGCATCAGCCAGGTGGTGACGAAGTAGAAGGCGACCAGTGACAGCACGCCGGCGATGGCCAGGCCCTTGTACAGGGCCGGCATCACGTTCTTCATGCCGGGCGAGGCCTTGACGAAAAAGCAGCCGATGATGGACGCGATGATGGACACGCCGCCCAGCGCCAGCGGGTACAGCGCGGCGGTGGCGCCGGCGCCTTGCAGCAGCAGGGCGCCCAGCACCATGGTGGCGATCAGGGTCACGGCGTAGGTCTCGAACAGGTCGGCCGCCATGCCGGCGCAGTCGCCCACGTTGTCGCCCACGTTGTCGGCGATCACGGCGGGGTTGCGCGGATCGTCCTCAGGGATGCCCGCTTCCACCTTGCCCACCAGGTCGGCGCCGACGTCGGCGCCCTTGGTGAAGATGCCGCCGCCCAGCCGCGCGAAGATCGAGATCAGCGAGGAGCCGAAGGCAAAGCCGATCAGCGGGTTCATCAGCGTGGCCAGCTTGCGGTCCGGCGTGAAGTTGCCGTTGCCCACCAGGAACCAGTAGAAGGCCGTCACGCCCAGCAGGCCCAGGCCGACCACCAGCATGCCGGTGATGGCGCCGCCGCGGAAAGCCACGTCCAGCGCTGGCCCGATGCCCTTGGTCGCCGCCTGCGCGGTGCGCACATTGGCGCGCACCGAGACGTTCATGCCGATGAAGCCGCAGGCGCCCGAGAGCACGGCGCCGATGATGAAGCCGACGGCGGTCTGGCCGTCCAGGAAGATGCCGATGAGGACCGCCAGCACCACGCCGACGATGGCGATGGTCTTGTACTGCCGTGCGAGATAGGCCGCCGCACCGGCCTGGATGGCCGCGGCGATCTCCTGCATGCGGGCATTGCCCGCGTCCTGGGAAAGAATCCAGCCGCGCGCCCAGAAGCCGTATGCGACGGCGGCGAAGCCACAGATGAGCGCCAAAATCAGCGCCGAGTTGCCTGTCATGTCTTCTCCTTCGTTGTTTCGCTTGGAGGGGGCAACGCTTGGGGTACCCCCGCTGCGTTGCTTCCTCGCCGCATTCCCAACATCAGGAGACGATTGGCCAACGGGCGGAATATAAGCGCAAAGGCGTGACAGGCGCGTGCATTCGGCGGGAACGATGCGCGCGCCCAACTAAAATCAGGGTTTTTCCCAAGCACTCTCCCTCACCACCATGTCCCTCGAAAAAGTCACCCCCGGCAAGAACGTTCCCGAAGCTTTCAACGTGATCATCGAGATCCCGATGAACGCCGACCCCGTCAAGTACGAGGTGGACAAGGAGTCCGGCGCCATTTTCGTGGACCGCTTCATGAGCACGTCCATGCACTACCCCACCAACTACGGCTACGTGCCCAAGACCATCAGCGGCGACGGCGACCCGGTCGACGTGCTGGTGATCACGCCGGTACCGTTGATTCCCGGCGTGGTGGTGACCTGCCGCGCCATCGGCATCCTGAAGATGACCGACGAGGCCGGCGAAGACGGCAAGGTGCTGGCCGTGCCGGTGGACAAGAAGTGCTCGCTGTACACCCAGTGGCAAAAGCCCGAAGACATGAACCCGCTGCGCCTCAAGACCATTGCGCACTTCTTCGAACACTACAAGGACCTGGAAGAGGGCAAGTGGGTCAAGGTCAATGGCTGGGAAGGCCCGGATTCCGCCAAGAAGGAAATCACGGACGGCATCGCCAACTACAACAAGGCCAACGGCGGCTGAAACTGCTGCAGGCGCCAGCCACAAGCCGGCCCGCGGGCCGGCTTTTTCATGGGCGCTCTGGGTCGGGGTAGAGCAGGCCCTTGAAGCCGGCCAGACCGGGCTCGAAGCGCCGCCAGAGGCCTTCGGGCTGGGCCAGGCGGTCGGCCACGGCCCACCAGGCGCTGGGATTGACGCCGATGCCGATGTGGCTGGAGCGCACCTCGATGTTCTCGGTGTGCGGATTGTCCGCGGCCGCCTGCTGCACGCTGCCCTGCCAGGCAACGATGCCATCACTGCGCGAGTAGATGCTGGTGGTGGGCACGGGCGGCGCCGCGGGCAGGTCGTAGCTGCCGTGCTCGCGCTCGATGTCGCGGCCGCTGGCCAGCTCATAGAGGCGCCAGGCATTGGTGGACTTGGGATGGCTGGAGAAGGGCGAGCCCAGGGTGACCACACAGCGCACCAGCTGCGGCAGCTCCTTGGCCAGCTCGCGCGCATAGACGCCGCCCAGGCTCCAGCCCACGAGGCTGAGCTTGCGGCCGCTGGTGGCAAAGGCGTCCTCGATGCCTTTTCTGGCGGCTTCCAGCACGCCGTTGCGCGGGCCGAAGTTGAAGCCCTGGCTCCAGCCGCGCGCCTGGTAGCCCAGCGAACCCAGGTAGTGGCGCAGTGGCGCGGTGGTGGTGTCGTTGGCAGCCAGGCCGGGGAAGACCAGGACGGTGTGGCCGTCGCCCGGAGGTGCGCGCCGCAGCAGCGGCCAGGCCGGCAGCACCGCGCCGAACTCCAGGGGCGCGCGGCATTCCATGGCCAGCAGCCTCAGGCCAGGGGGTGGTGCTTGTGTGTTGTCCGTGTGTCGTGACGTTGCCATCTGCATGCGCGAAGCGTGTGCTTGTTGTCTCGTTCCACCCTAACAGTGTTTGCTCTCCGGCCGGATGACAGCGGCCGGCTTTAGAGAGGGGCGTCAAGCATTGCGCCGGAACGGCGTGCGCTCATCGAGGTGGTCCATGTAGCTGGCGATGCCCTGGCCTTCGCGCTCCAGGAAGCGCGCCACCGCATCGGCAAAGGCCGGATGGGCCAGCCAGTGGGCGCTGCTGGTCTTGACCGGCATCAGAGCCCGCGCCATCTTGTGCTCGCCCTGGGCGCCGCCTTCGAAGCGGTCGAAGCCCTGTTCGATGCACCACTGCAGAGGCTGGTAGTAGCAGGCCTCGAAGTGCAGGCAGTCGACCCGCTCCAGTGCGCCCCAGTAACGGCCGAATGCCACCTTGTCGCGCTTTGGAGCATCGGATTGGTCTGTAGCCCCCGGTAAATGGCCGTCGATAGCTATCAAACTTGTAGCAATGGGCATGCCGTCGCGCTCGCCGGTGAACAGCAGCCAGTGCTCCGGCATGGCGTCGGCCATGCGGCGGAAGAAGTCGCGCTTGAGGTAGGGCGCGTTGCCGTGCTCCAGGTAGGTGCGCTCATAGCAGCGGTAGAAGAAGTCCCAGTCCGCCGCGCCGATTTCGCGGCCCTGCTGGACGCGAAAGCGCACGCCGGCGTCCATCACCTTGCGCCGCTCCTGGCGGATCTTCTTGCGCTTGTCCTGCGCCAGGCTCATGAGGAAGTCGTCGA
Organism: uncultured Ramlibacter sp.; assembly: GCF_936925435.1. Lineage (GTDB taxonomy): Bacteria > Pseudomonadota > Gammaproteobacteria > Burkholderiales > Burkholderiaceae_C > Ramlibacter. The sequence continues at coordinate 28,419 of NZ_CAKZHQ010000038.1, forward strand.
AGCTGGCATAGGCGGTGGGCGCTGCGTTTTTCCAGTGGAACTGCACGGTATGGCGCTGCATCAGGCCGGCTTGTGTGCAGGCAGCCGCGTCGTCATCCGACAGAAACAGCAGATGCAGCGACGAGAGATTTTCATCGCCGCACCAGCGCAGCAGGGCCTGCAGCAACGCTGCGCGGGCCCCGGCGTCACGTGCCAGCAGGCGCGCGCCCGGCACCGGCGTGAAGGGCGGCGCCACCAGCGCCTTGGGGTAGTAGGCCAGACCGTGCTGCTCATAGGCGTTGGCCCAGGCCCAGTCGAACACGTACTCGCCGTAGGAATGGTCTTTCAGGTATAGCGCGCAGGCCGCGTGCAATTGGTCGCCGCGCCACAGGGTCAGCAAGCGCGGCGTCCAGCCGCTGGCCGGCACAGCGCTGCCGCTATCGTGCATCGCCGCCAGGTAGGCATGGCGCATGAAGGGCGTGGCGGCGCCTTGCAATGCGAGCAGCGCGTCCCAGGCCTGCGCGTCCACCTCGCCCGGCGTGGCACAGAGGCGGGTGACATAATCATCCGGCTTGTTTTTCACTGCTCCATGACTCTCAAAATCTGCATTGCCCAACTCAATTTCCTGGTGGGCGACACCGCAGGCAATGCGCAAAAAATCATTGCCGCCGCGCGAAATGCCCATGCGCAAGGCGCGCGCCTGGTGCTGACGCCCGAACTGTCGATCTGCGGCTATGCGGCCGAGGACCTTTTCCTGCGGCCGGCCTTTGTCGCTGCCTGCGATGATGCCGTGAAAACCGTGGCCCGCGAGCTGGCCGGGTTAAAGGGCCTGCATGTGGTGGTCGGCCATCCCCAGGGCGGTGACGTGCGCAGCAAGTCGGTGGCAGTGCAGCGCCGCTTCAATGCCGCCAGCGTGCTCAGCGAAGGCCGCATCCTCGAGACCTACGCCAAGCGCGAGCTGCCCAACTACCAGGTCTTCGACGAGCGCCGTTACTTCACGCCGGGCCAGGGCAGCTGCGTGTTCCAGGTCGAGGGGGTGAATGTGGGCCTGCTGGTGTGCGAGGACGCCTGGTTCGAGGAGCCGGCCCTGCTGGCCAAGGAGGCCGGCGCCGAGCTGCTGGCCGTCATCAACGCCTCGCCCTTCCATGTGGGCAAGGGCGGCGAGCGCATCGTCCGCATGGCCGATCGCGCGCGCGCCGTGGGCCTGCCGCTGGTCTATGCGCACCTGGTGGGCGGCCAGGACGAAGTGGTCTTCGACGGTGGCTCCTTCGCCGTCGACGCCGATGGCACGCTGGCCGCACGGGCGCCGGGCTTCCAGGAGGAGCTGTTTGGCCTGCAAGCCGAACGACAGTCCCAGGGCATCAAGCTGGGCGGCATGGTGGTGCCCGAGCGCAGCCCGGAGGCCGACCTGTGGGATGCGCTGGTGCTGGGCGTGCGCGACTACATAGGCAAGAACGGTTTCCCCGGCGTTCTGCTGGGCCTGTCTGGCGGCATCGATTCGGCCCTGGTGCTGGCGATCGCCGTCGACGCGCTGGGGCGCGACAAGGTGCGTGCGGTGATGATGCCTTCGCCCTACACGGCCGACATCTCCTGGATCGACGCGCGCGACATGGCGGCGCGCCTGGGCGTGCGCTACGACGAGATCTCCATCGTGCCGCAGTTCGAGGCCTTCAAGGCGGCGCTGGCCGGCGAGTTCCAGGGCTTGCCCGAGGACACGACAGAGGAGAACATCCAGGCGCGCATCCGCGGCGTGCTGCTGATGGCGCTGTCCAACAAGTTCGGCTCCATCGTGCTGACCACCGGCAACAAGAGCGAGATGGCCACCGGCTACTGCACGCTGTACGGCGACATGGCGGGCGGTTTTGCCGTCATCAAGGACGTGCTCAAGACCACGGTGTTCCGGCTGGCCCACTGGCGCAACGTCCATGACCCCTACGGTACGGGCATCAACCCCATCCCCGAGCGCATCATCACCCGCCCGCCCAGCGCCGAGCTGCGGCCGGACCAGACCGACCAGGACAGCCTGCCGCCTTACGAGGTGCTCGACGCCATCCTGGAGCGTTACATGGAGAACGACCAGGGTGTGGAGGAAATCATCGCCGCCGGCTTCGAGCGTGCGGTGGTCGAACGCGTGGCGCGCCTGATCCGTCTCAACGAGTACAAGCGCAGGCAGGCGCCGGTGGGCATTCGCGTGACCCACCGCAGCTTCGGCAAGGATTGGCGCTATCCTATTACTGGAAAATTCCGCGCCTGAGCAAACACCATCCTGGAGTCAGAGTCATGAAACAGATCACCGCCGTCGTCAAACCCTTCAAGCTCGAGGAGGTGCGCGAGGCCCTGGCCGAGTGCGGCGTCACCGGCCTGACGGTGACCGAGGTCAAGGGATTCGGGCGCCAGAAGGGTCACACCGAGTTGTACCGCGGCGCGGAGTACGTGGTCGACTTCCTGCCCAAGGTCAAGGTGGAAGTGGTGGTCAAGGACGGTGACGTCGACCGCTGTGTCGACGCCATCGTCAAGGCCGCACGCACCGGCAAGATCGGCGACGGCAAGATCTTCATCACCACGGTCGAGCGCGTCGTGCGCATCCGCACCGGCGAGACCGACGAATCGGCGGTTTGAGCGCCTAGATCTGCGACAGGTCCTGTGGCCGGGTGGTCATGCCCGCTTCATGGACCAGGTCCGCAAGCAGCATCGGCACATCGTCGCCGATGCGCACCAGTTCCATCTGCCAGTCGTTCATGAAGCCGTGCGCCACGCTGGAGCGCAGGAACTGCAGCAGCGGCTGGTAGTAGCCGCCGGCGTCCAGCAGGCCGATCGGCTTGTCGTGGTAGCCCAACTGGCGCCAGGTCCAGACCTCGAACAGCTCCTCGAAGGTGCCGATGCCGCCGGGCAGTGCCAGGAAGGCGTCGGCACGTTCGGCCATCATGCGCTTGCGGTCGTGCATGCTGTCCACCACGTGCAGTTCGGTGCAGTCGCGCTTGGCCCATTCCTTCTCGACCAGCGCATGGGGAATCACCCCGACCACCTTGCCGCCGGCCGCCAGGGTGGCATCGGCCACCGTGCCCATCAGGCCGTTGTTGCCGCCGCCATAGACCAGCTGGCCGCCCTGCCGGCCGATCCAGCTGCCGACATCGATGGCCGCCTGGCGGAACTGTTCGGTCACGCCAGGGCGCGAGCCGCAATAGACGCAGATGGAAAACGTTGGGGTCATGCGATCACCCTGTGGGCGATGGCGGCAAGCCAGATGCCGGCTGCCAGCAGCAGGCTCAGCAGCACGGCGGCGCTGCCCATGTCCTTGGCGCGCTTGGACAGGTCGTGCCACTCGGGGCCGATGCGGTCGATCGCGGTCTCGATCCCGGTGTTGAGCAACTCGACGATCATGACGATCAGCACCGAGCCGGCCAGCAGGGCGGTTTCCACCCAGCTGCGGCCCAGCCAGAAGGCCAGCGGCAGCAGCACCACGGCGGCCAGGGCCTCCTGGCGGAAGGCCGGCTCATTCCAGCCGGCGCGCAGGCCTTCCAGCGAATAGCCGGTGGCGTGCCAGACGCGGTTCAAGCCGGTGCGCAGTTTCTGGGGATTGGCGGGGGAGGGGGCTTCAGGCGTCAATGACATGCGGCCATTGTGGCCCAGGCATATGACGGCCCGTTCAGGCGCGGGCGGCCGGCGGCGGCGCCTCGACCAGCCGCGTGCCCGCGAGCGCATCGTGCAGGAACTGCCGCTGTGGATGCCAGCGGCTGAGCGCGGCCCAGAACACCACCCACGCGAGGATGGCGATAGCCGCCTGCTTTGCGCTCAGATGGCCTGCCTGCAGGGCGGCCAGCGGCGGCAGGAACCAGAGCCAGGAACACAGGTAGCGAAAGAAGGCGCGCAACTGCCCCACCGGCTGGCCCGCACGGTCGACCATGCGGATGCGCCAGGTGCGCATGGCCAGGGTCTGCCCGCGTGACCAGCACCATGTGAAGTAAATGCCGCAGACCACGAACAGGAAAGCCTGAAACAGCGGCTGGCGTGAATCCATGGCGTTGCGCATCTGGCCGGCGATGCTGAAGACCAGTCCGGCGGTGAAGACCAGCCCGAACAGCAGCATGCCCTCGTACAGCCAGCAGGCCATGCGACGGCGCAGTGCAGGGGCCATGAGGTCGGCGGGGCTGGATGCGGACAGGGGGCGCGTCGCGGCGCCGCCGCCGGCCTCTTGGGGCGCTGCAGTCATGGCTGGACAGATTTCAGTTGGGGCCAGCAGGTGCCGTGGCGGCACCTGGGTTGAGGGCGCTGGCATCGGGTTGCGGGCCGGCAGCGATGCGCGGGGTTTTGGCGTCGGGCCCGGACTTGGGCACAGTCGCCAGCTTTTGCGCCGGCACAGGCTTGACGGCGGCCGCCGTGCCTGGGGTCTTCTTGGCGGCGGAGTCGGCCAGCTTGCTTTTTTCTTCGGGCGGCAGGGCCTGGTAAGCCTCCCACTTGGCCTTCTTGTCGTCGGGCGACAGGCTCTTGGTCTCGGCGAAGTTCAGGCGGGCCTGCGTGCGCTGCTGCGGGCTCAGGGCCACCCACTCGGTCATGCGGCTGCGCAGCGTGGCCTGCTCGGCCGGCGCCATCTTGGGATAGTTACTCGACAGAGCCAGCCACTTGCGCTTTTGCGCCTCGCTGATGCTGTTCCAGGCGCTCGCCAGTGGCGCCAGGGCCTGCTGCTGGGGAGGCGTCAGCTCTGTCCAGGAAGGCTTGGATTCGACCGGTTTGGCCTGCTGGGGCGCTGCCGCCACCTTGACGGGCTGGGCGCGCGGTGCGGCCTTCACGCTGGCGGGGACGGCAGGGGTGGCGGACGAGGGCGCCTGGGCCTGGGCCAGCGCCCAGGTCGGTGCATCCGCCAGGGCCAGCAGCAGGAAAACGGAGGCGAGGCGGTGAACGCGCATGGCCCGGCCTAGGGCGCGGATTTAAGGAATTGCAGGAAACCCGGGTCGGCGTAAGCCGCGGGCGGCAGGTCGTCCGTCAGCAGGGCTGCGTCGACCTCGGCCACCTCGTTGGCGCGGCGTTCGTTCTGCACCACGTGGATGGTGATCAGCCCGGCGGCCAGCACGATCAGGGGCAGGGCGGAGGCGATGCGGTTCCACCAGCCCAGCTCGCCGGAGCCGAGCGTGGCCTGGCCGGCGGAGCCGGACACGGAGGTGGCCGGCTGCAGGCTGGATTTGCGCTGGGCCAATGCTTGCACGCGGGCGGCGCGCAGGCGTTCGGTGATGTCACGGGGCAACTCGGCCGCACCGGCGTCCAGGCGGGCGGCGACCCGCCGGCCAAACCGGTCTTGCGACTGCAGTGCGTCCTGGAGGAGGTGCAGATTCGTCATGGTTGTAATCCCTTTGCCTTCAGTGCTTTGCTGAGGGCCTGGACAGCCCGGGAACAGTGCGTCTTGACACTGCCTTCCGAGCAGCCCATGGCCGCCGCCGTTTCGGCCACGTCCATGTCTTCCCAGTAACGCATCAGGAACGCTTCCCGTTGACGGCCCGGTAATTCCAGTATTTCTGTTTCGATTTCCCGCAAGATTTGCGCCCGTTTTGTGGAATCTTCCGCGCTTTCGATCTGCTGGGAGTTGCTGGCTGCGGAGTAAGTTTCCAGCAGGTCGAAATCGCCCTCTCCCTCGGCCGGTTCGAAATCGCTGAGGTTGGAAAACAGGGCCTTGCGGGTTTTCTGGCGGCGGAACCAGTCCAGCGTGCAGTTGGACAGGATGCGCTGGAACAGCATGGGCAGCTCGGTCGGCGGCTTGTCGCCATAGTGCTCGGCCAGTTTCATCATGCTGTCCTGCACGATGTCCAGCGCGGCTTCCTCGTCGCGGACGTGGTAGACCGAGCGTTTGAAAGCTCTTTTTTCGACGCTCTTGAGAAAGTCGGAGAGTTCGCGTTCGGTTGCCAAGAATCGTGGGCCTGGGGCCGGCTTCGTGCTGTGGTGATGTCTCGTTTTCGACGCGTTTGCGCGCCGCTGAAGGCGCCGGTGGTCGGAAATTATCGCATCGCGGAAGCCGGCGCTGGAGCAGTCATGTGTTGCAGTGCGATAATGTGGCTTGCAAGTCAAAAGGCAAACGAGCCCTGATCCGGTGGCGCTATTCGGTCACCCATGGTTTTGGCTCTAAGTTCCGACACAGCTTCACGAGAGCGTGTGAAGGGGCACCCAAGGTTTTTCGTCAGAGAAATTCGCAAAGGTTGATCATGGAAATCTCCAAAGCCGAAATCACGTCGGCCGCCGCGGCCCAGTCCGCGCAGAGCAACAGCCCGCAGGAACTGCGCGGCGCCGAAATCCTTATCAAGTCCCTGCAGGCCGAGGGCGTCAAGTACATCTGGGGTTACCCCGGTGGTGCAGTCCTGCACATCTACGACGCTTTCTACAAGCAGGACAGCATCCAGCACGTTCTGGTGCGCCATGAGCAGGCCGCGGTACACGCTGCGGACGGCTATGCCCGTGCCACCGGCGACGTCGGCGTGGCCCTGGTGACCTCCGGCCCTGGCGTCACCAACGCGGTGACCGGCATCGCCACGGCCTACATGGATTCGATCCCGATGGTGATCATCACCGGCCAGGTGCCGGTGGCGGCCATCGGCCTGGACGCCTTCCAGGAGTGCGACACCGTCGGCATCACGCGGCCCATCGTCAAGCACAACTTCCTGGTCAAGGACGCGCGCCAGATCGCCGAGGTCATGAAAAAGGCCTTCCACATCGCCCGCAGCGGCCGTCCCGGCCCGGTGGTGGTGGACATCCCCAAGGACGTCTCCTTCAACAAGACGGCCTGGAACGGCTACCCGGACAAGGTGGAGATGCGCTCCTACAACCCGGTGCGCAAGGGCCATGGCGGCCAGATCCGCAAGGCCCTGCAACTGCTGCTGGCGGCCAAGCGGCCCTACATCTACACCGGCGGCGGCGTGCTGCTGGGCAACGCGTCGCAGGAACTGCGCGAGCTGGTGGACATGCTGGGTTACCCCTGCACCAACACGCTGATGGGCCTGGGCGCCTACCCGGCCAGCGACCGCAAGTTCCTGGGCATGCTGGGCATGCACGGTACGGTGGAAGCCAACAACGCCATGCAGAACTGCGACGTGCTGCTGGCCGTGGGCGCGCGCTTTGACGACCGCGTGATCGGCAACCCCAAGCACTTCGCCCAGAACGAGCGCAAGATCATCCACGTCGATATCGACCCGTCGAGCATCTCCAAGCGGGTCAAGGTCGACATCCCCATCGTGGGCGACGTCAAGGACGTGCTGACCGAACTGATCGCCATGATCAAGGAGTCGGGCCTCAAGCCCGACGCCGACGCCCTGGGCGGCTGGTGGGAGACCATCGAGGGCTGGCGCAAGCGCGACTGCCTGAAGTACGACCGCGACGCCAAGGACGTGATCAAGCCGCAGTACGTGGTCGAGACGCTGTGGAACATGACCAAGGACGTCGACACCTACATCACGTCCGACGTCGGCCAGCACCAGATGTGGGCCGCCCAGTACTACCGCTTCGACGAGCCGCGGCGCTGGATCAACTCCGGTGGCCTGGGCACCATGGGCGTGGGCATCCCCTATGCCATGGGCATCAAGCTGGCCAAGCCCGATTCCGAGGTGTTCTGCATCACCGGCGAAGGCTCGGTGCAGATGTGCATCCAGGAGCTGTCCACCTGCCTGCAATACAACACGCCGATCAAGATCGTCTCGCTGAACAACCGCTACCTGGGCATGGTGCGCCAGTGGCAGGAGATCGACTACGAAGGCCGTTACAGCCACAGCTATATGGACGCGCTGCCCAACTTCGTGAAGCTGGCCGAGGCCTACGGGCACGTGGGCATGCTGATCGAGCACCCGCGCGATGTGGAGCCGGCGCTGCGCGAGGCGCGCAAGCTCAAGGACCGCACGGTGTTCATGGACTTTCGCACCGACCCGACCGAGAACGTCTTCCCGATGGTCAAGGCCGGCAGGGGCATCACCGAGATGCTGCTCGGCTCGGAAGACCTCTGACAGGAGTTAAACAAGGCCCCAGCCCCCGTGGGCTGGACTTGACGCGCTACCAATTCAGTAGCATCCCTTCGACGAATCTATTGGCCTGCCGAGCCTGCGCATTACCGTGCGCAGGGGAGGGCACCGAAAAGAGGAATCTGACATGAAACACATCATTGCCGTTCTGCTCGAGAACGAACCCGGAGCGCTGTCCCGGGTGGTGGGCCTGTTCTCGGCCCGTGGCTACAACATCGAATCGCTCACCGTGGCGCCGACGGAAGACCCGTCGCTGTCGCGCATGACCATCCAGACCACCGGCTCGGACGACGTGATCGAGCAGATCACCAAGCACCTGAACCGCCTCATCGAGGTCGTCAAGGTGGTCGACCTGACCGAAGGCGCCTACACCGAGCGCGAGCTCATGATGGTCAAGGTGCGCGCGGTGGGCAAGGAGCGCGAGGAGATGAAGCGCATGGCCGACATCTTTCGCGGCCGCATCATCGACGTGACCGAGAAGAGCTACACCATCGAGCTGACCGGCGACCAGGGCAAGAACGACGCATTCCTGGAAGCCATCGACCGCAGCGCCATCCTCGAGACGGTGCGCACGGGCTCCAGCGGCATTGGCCGCGGCGAGCGAATCCTGAGAGTCTGAGCCGCCGAGCCCGACCTACTTCCTAAATTTCAACCCGGAGAAAAGACCATGAAGGTTTATTACGACAAGGACTGCGACCTGAGCCTGATCAAGGGCAAGACGGTTGCCATCATCGGCTACGGTTCGCAGGGCCATGCCCACGCCCAGAATCTGAACGACAGCGGCGTCAAGGTCGTCGTCGGCTTGCGCAAGGGTGGTGCTTCCTGGCCCAAGGTCGAAAAGGCCGGGCTGAAGGTCGCCGAAGTCGCCGACGCGGTCAAGTCCGCCGACGTGGTCATGATCCTGCTGCCCGACGAGCAGATCGCCGAGGTCTACAAGAAGGACGTCGAGCCCAACATCAAGCAGGGCGCCTCGCTGGTGTTCGCCCACGGCTTCAATGTGCACTACGGTTTTGTCGCCCCGCGCGCCGACCTGGACGTGTGGATGGTGGCGCCCAAGGCTCCCGGCCACACCGTGCGCGGCACCTACGCCCAGGGCGGCGGCGTGCCCCACCTGGTGGCGGTGCATCAGGACAAGAGCGGCAAGGCCCGCGACCTGGCCCTGTCGTACGCGATGGCCAATGGCGGCGGCAAGGCCGGCATCATCGAGACCAACTTCCGCGAAGAGACCGAGACCGATCTGTTCGGCGAGCAGGCCGTGCTGTGCGGCGGTACGGTGGAGCTGATCAAGGCGGGCTTCGAGACCCTGGTGGAAGCTGGCTACGCACCCGAGATGGCCTACTTCGAGTGCCTGCACGAGCTCAAGCTGATCGTTGACATGATCTATGAAGGCGGCATCGCCAACATGAACTACTCGATCTCCAACAACGCCGAGTACGGCGAGTACGTCACTGGCCCGCGCATCGTGACGGACGAGACCAAGAAGGAAATGAAGCGGGTCCTCAAGGACATCCAGACCGGCGAATACGCCAAGAGCTTCATCCTGGAAAACAAGGCCGGCGCGCCGACGCTCTTGAGCCGCCGCCGCATCATGGGCGAGCACCAGATCGAAGTCGTTGGCGAACAGCTGCGCGCGATGATGCCCTGGATCAAGAAGAACAAGCTGGTCGACCAGACCAAGAACTGACGCCGCGCGCGGCCGCTGGCCGCAAGCGACGTCATCCCGGCGCAGGCCGGGATCCACAAGGCCGCCCCCTGGGCGGCCTTTCTTTTGCCCCTTACACTCGCTCCATGCACAACCGTAACGATTCGCAGAACCAGAGCCAGGATGGCGTGGTGGTGCGCAAGCGCCGCAAAGGTATCTACATCCTGCCCAACCTGTTCACGCTGGCTGCGCTGTTCGGCGGTTTCTATGCGGTTGTCATGGCCATGAACGGGCGCTTCGATCTGGCGGCTGCCGGCGTGTTCTGCGCCATGGTGCTCGACAGCCTGGACGGCCGCGTGGCGCGCATGACCAACACGCAAAGCGCCTTCGGCGAGCAGATGGACTCGCTGTCCGACATGGTGTCCTTCGGCGCGGCGCCAGCGCTGATTGCCTACGAGTGGGGGCTCAAGGGCCTGGGGCGCTGGGGCTGGATTGCCGCCTTTGTTTACTGCGCCTGCGCGGCACTGCGCCTGGCGCGCTTTAACGTCAACACCGGCGTGGTCGACAAGCGCTGGTTCCAGGGCCTGCCCTCGCCGGCGGCGGCGGCACTGCCGGCCGGCTTCATCTGGCTGGCCAACGACCTGGGCATCAAGGGCTACGAGGTCCAGTGGGTGATGTTCGCCGTCGCTCTGTACGCGGGCCTGACCATGGTGACCAACGTGCCGTTCTACAGCTTCAAGGACGTGCAGATGAAAAAGAGCGTGCCGTTTGCCGTGATCGTGCTGATCGCGCTGGGCATCGCGGTGATCAACATCCATCCGCCCATCGTGCTGTTCGGCCTGTTCGTGGTCTACGGCGTGTCCGGTTACGTGGTCTACGGCATGCGCAAGGCCAGGGGCCAGCAGACCAGCATGATCAGCACCTCGACCGACGAGCCCGACGAGCGCGGCCTGCACAAGTGACTTTCCATTGACCTGTGCTACATTCCCGGACATGAACCGAATTTCGCTGGCACTACTGCTATCTCCCCACGGGCGGAGACGGTAGCGCACGCGCATTCCCACCAGTCGACGGCCCGTCTGCACACGCAACGGGCCGTTTTTCTTTTTCCGGAGCCAAAACCATGATGTTGAAGACCCCAGCCACCAAGTACCGCGCCTTCCCCCCGGTGCGTCTTGTCGACCGGACCTGGCCCGACACGGTGCTCAGCCGCCCGCCCGTGTGGTGCAGTGTGGACCTGCGCGACGGCAACCAGGCGCTGATCGAGCCCATGGACATCCCGCGCAAGCTGCGCATGTTCCTGGCGCTGGTGAAGATCGGCTTCAAGGAGATCGAGGTGGGCTTCCCATCGGCATCCCAGGTGGAATTCGACTTCCTGCGCAAGCTGATCGACGAAAACCTGATCCCCGAAGACGTGACCATCCAGGTGCTGACCCAGGCGCGCGAGCCCCTGATCCGCCGCACCTTCGAATCGCTGCAGGGGGCGCCGCGCGCCATCGTGCACCTGTACAACGCCACAGCCCCCGTGATGCGCAAGGTGGTCCTGGGAATGGACGAAGAAGGCATTGTCGAACTGGCCACCAGCCAGGCCCGGCTCTTTGTGGAACTGGCTGCACAACAGCCCCGGACGCAATGGACCTTCCAGTATTCCCCCGAGATGTTCTCCGGCACCGAGCTGGCGTTTTCCAAGCGGGTCGTCGATGCCGTGACCCAGGTGTGGCAGCCGACGCCGCAGCGCAAGTGCATCGTCAACCTGCCTTCGACGGTGGAGCATTCCACGCCCAACATCTTCGCGGACATGATCGAGTGGATGCACCGCAACCTGGCGCGGCGCGAATCCATCGTGTTGTCGGTTCACCCGCACAACGACCGGGGCACCGGGACGGCCGCCGGTGAATTCGCGGTGATGGCCGGTGCCGACCGGCTGGAAGGCTGCCTGTTCGGCAACGGCGAGCGCACCGGCAATCTCGACCTGGTCAACGTGGCGCTGAACCTCTACAGCCAGGGCGTGGACCCGCAGCTGGACTTCTCCGACATCGACGAGATCCGTCGCACGGTGGAGCACTGCAACCAGCTGCCCGTGCATCCGCGCCATCCTTATGCCGGCGACCTGGTCTACACCTCGTTCTCTGGCTCGCACCAGGACGCGATCAAGAAGGCCTTCGCCGCGCGCAAGGACGGCGACATCTGGGACATGCCCTACCTGCCGCTGGACCCCAAGGATCTGGGCCGCAGCTACGAGGCGGTGATCCGGGTCAACAGCCAGTCGGGCAAGGGCGGCATCTCCTACCTGCTGGAAAGCGAATATGGGCTGGAGCTGCCGCGCCGGCTGCAGATCGAGTTCAGCCAGGTGGTGCAGGCTGCGATGGATGCCACCGGCAAGGAGTTCACCGCGCAGGACCTGTTCGGCCTGTTCGAGCGAGAGTACGGCGTGCGCAGCATTACTGCGCCGCAGCACCAGGTGCTGGAGGAAGCGCAGGGCGCCGACGGCAAGCTGGTGACGCTGGCGGCTGACGTCGAAGTGGCCGGCCACAAGCACAGCATCCGGGGCGCCGGCACTGGCCCGATCGACGCCTTTGTCGAGGGACTCGGTGTTGCCACGGGTGAAAGCATCCGCGTGCTCGACTACCATGAGCACGCCATCGGTTCCGGCGCCAACGCGCAGGCCGTGGCCTACCTGGAGTTGCGGGTGGGCCAGCAGACGCTGTTTGGCGTCGGCATGGATGCGAACATCGTGTCCGCGTCGCTCAAGGCCATCGTTTCGGGCCTGCAGCGTGCGCAGGCCGACACCCACGAAAAGGAGCCGACATGGCAGACAAACTGATCATCTTCGACACCACCTTGCGCGACGGCGAGCAATCGCCCGGCGCCTCCATGACCAAGGACGAGAAGGTGCGCATCGCGCGCCAGCTCGAGCGGCTCAAGGTGGACGTGATCGAGGCCGGCTTCGCGGCCAGTTCCAACGGCGACTTCGAGGCCGTGCAGGCGATTGCCAACACGGTGCGCGAGTCCATCATCTGCTCGCTGTCGCGGGCCAACGACCGCGACATCTCGCGCGCAGCCGAGGCGCTCAAGGGCGCCGAGCGGGCTCGCATCCACACCTTCATCGCCACTTCGCCGCTGCACATGGAAAAGAAGCTGCGCATGTCGCCTGATCAGGTGCTGGAGCAGGCCAAGCAGTCGGTGCGCTTTGCACGCAACCTGTGCGCCGACATCGAGTTCTCCCCGGAGGACGGCTACCGCAGCGAGATGGATTTCCTGTGCAAGGTGCTGGAGGCGGTGATCGCCGAAGGCGCGACCACCATCAACGTGCCTGACACCGTGGGCTATGCCGTGCCCGAGCTGTACGGCAACTTCATCAAGACCTTGCGCGAACGCGTCCCCAACTCGGACAAGGCCGTCTGGTCTGTGCATTGCCACAACGACCTGGGCATGGCGGTGGCCAATTCCCTGGCCGGTGTGAAGATCGGCGGCGCGCGCCAGGTCGAGTGCACCATCAACGGCCTGGGCGAGCGCGCCGGCAACTGTTCGCTGGAAGAAGTCGTGATGGCGGTCAAGACGCGCAAGGACTACTTCGGTCTGGAGCTGGGCATCGACACCCAGCACATCCTGGCGGCCAGCCGCATGGTCAGTCAGACCACCGGCTTTGTCGTCCAGCCAAACAAGGCCGTGGTCGGCGCCAATGCCTTTGCCCATGCCAGCGGCATCCACCAGGATGGCGTGCTCAAGGCGCGTGACACCTACGAGATCATGCGTGCCGAGGACGTGGGCTGGAGCGCCAACAAGATCGTGCTGGGCAAGCTGTCGGGCCGCAACGCCTTCAAGCAGCGCCTGCAGGAACTGGGCGTGCAACTGGAGAGCGAGCAGGAAGCCAATGCCGCTTTCGCCAAGTTCAAGGAACTGGCCGACCGCAAGAGCGAGATCTTCGACGAGGACATCCTGGCCCTGGTGAGCGACGAAAGCGTGTCGCCGGAGCAGGAGCAATACGGGTTTGTCTCACTGTCGCAACACAGCGAAACCGGTGAACGGCCGCATGCCAGCGTGGTGTTCACTGTGGGCGGCAAGGAAGTGCGCGGCGAATCCGACGGCAACGGGCCGGTCGACGCGTCGCTCAAGGCCATCGAGACCCACGTCAAGAGCGGTGCGGAGATGGTGCTCTATTCGGTCAACGCCATCAGCGGCTCAACCGAGAGCCAGGGTGAGGTGACGGTGCGGCTGCAGAACTCGGGCCGGGTGGTCAACGGCGTGGGTGCGGACCCCGACATCGTGGTGGCTTCCGCGAAGGCCTACCTGAGCGCGTTGAACAAGTTACAGAGTAAAGCTGATCGGGTGGCTGCACAGGGTTAGGGCGTTTCCCTATACTTTGATGCTGAATATAGGAAACTTACCTAAGTCATTGATCTTGTGTAACTTTTTTAGCTTGGGTACACTTCAGGTCATCTTTCGGTTTCCAGGAGTTCCTTGATGCACCGTTTCGCACCGACTGCAGTGAGTAAGTCTTTGAGCCGATTCCTACAGACCGTTGCACTTGCCGCCTTTGTGGCAAGCGTCCTGCCCGCCGTCGCCCAGGCAGCCGCCAGCGACAAGGTGGTCAAAAAGCAACGCGGCGCTACCGCTGGCAAGCGGGTTTCCCAAAATGCCGTTGTGACTGCCAAGCGGAGCCCAGCAGCGCTGCGGGTTGCCGCGCCAGCGCGCCTGTCCTTCGGCCAGCTTTTAGGCTTGCACAGCACGCAGGACCAACTGGACCTCAAGTCCAGCGTGGCCCTGGTGATCGACCAGGACACCCGCGAAGTGCTGTTTTCCAAGAACGATTCGGCCGTGCTGCCGATCGCCTCGCTCACCAAGCTGATGACCGGCATGGTCATCAGCGAGGCCAAGTTGCCGATGGACGAGGTCATCACCATCAGCCAGGACGACGTGGACACCGAGAAGGGCAGCAGCTCGCGCCTGAAGGTGGGCACCACCCTGACGCGCGGCGAAGCCCTGCACCTGGCGCTGATGTCCAGCGAGAACCGCGCCGCCCATGCCCTGGGCCGCACCTTTCCGGGCGGCATGACGGCCTTCGTCACACTGATGAATTCCCGTGCCGGCTTGCTGGGCATGAACGACACGCGCTACGTCGAACCCACCGGACTGTCCAGCCGCAACCAGTCCAGCGCCAAGGACCTGGTCACACTGGTGAGCAAGGCCCACCAGGATCCGGTGCTGCGCGAGTTCAGCACCTCGCCGGGCTACCAGATGGCCGTGGGCAACCGCACCCTGCAGTACAACAACACCAACCGCCTGGTCAAGAACCCGGACTGGGACATCGGCCTGCAGAAAACCGGCTACATCTCCGAAGCCGGCCAGTGCCTGGTGATGCAGGCCAAGGTCTCTGGCCGTAAGCTGATCATGGTGTTCCTGGACTCGGCGGGCAAACTCAGCCGCATCGGCGATGCCGAGCGCGTGCGCAAGTGGGTGGAGTCCAATCCCGTCACGGCGCCGGCTGTCGGCACGGTGGTCCGCCAAGTCAACGGATAACCCGCTTCGCTCCAGAAACACGGCCCCGATGGGGCCGTGTCCTTTTGGAGGGGCAGGAAGTCAGGGGGCTTTGTGGCCCAGGGCGGCCGAGATCTCGTTGGCGGTTGCCTGCAGTTTGCTCAGCCATCCCTCGTCCAACCGGTCGGCCGGCGCCGAGATCGACAGGCCCGCCACCAGGCGGCTCTGGTCGTCATAGATGCCGGCAGCCATGCAGCGCACGCCCAGTTCCAACTCCTCGTTGTCACGGGCGATGCCGTACTGCCTGGCCTTGGCCAATTCGCGTTCAAGCTGTGGCAACTGGGTGATGCTGTTGCGGGTGTGGCCCGCCAGGCCGGTGCGGGTGGCATAGGCGCGCACACGCTGGGTTTCATCCGCAGCCAGGAAGAGTTTGCCGGTGGACGTCAGGTGCAGCGGCGCCCGCCCACCGATGGCCCGCACTACCTGCATGCCTGAGCGCTCGCTGTAGGCGCGCTCGATGTAGACGATCTCATCGCCCTGGCGCATGCTCAGGTTCACCGGTTGCTGGATCAGCTTGTGCAACTCGCGCATGGGCAGCAGCGCGGCATCGCGCACGTTCAGCCGTCCCTTGACGAGGTTGCCCAGTTCCAGCAGACGCATGCCCAGGCGGTAGTTGCCAGCTTCGGGACGGTCAACGAAGCGGCCGGAAGCCAGGTCGTTGAGGATGCGGTGTGTGGTGGAGGGATGCAGGCCGGTGCGTTCGCTGATTTCCTTGAGGGACATCGCTTCCTCGCGCGAGGCCAGCACATCGATCAGCGAGAACATGCGCTCGATGACCTGGATGGTGGGGGTGGCGTGGGCGCCGGGAGCGGACTTTCTCATGCGGGGACTCGGTGGTGTCCCGCGATTTTACTTTGTGAAATCAGAGCCTGCCAACCAGCGGCCGTCTTTGAGCGTTTCATGCGGGACGAAGCGGGCCTTGTAGTTCATCTTCGGGCTCTCGGAGATCCAGTAGCCCAGGTAGACGTGGGGCAGCTTGAGCTTGCGGGCCTGGTCGATCTGCCACAGGACGCTGTAGGTCCCATAGTTGGCCGCACTGTCAGGCTCGTAGAAGGTGTAGACGGCCGAGATGCCGTCCCCCAGCACATCCAGGATGGACACCATGCGCAAAGGCCCCTGCGAGCCGTCGGCCTGCGTTTCCCGGAACTCGACCAGGCGCGAATTGACGCGGCTTTGCAGCAGGAACTGGGTGTACTGATCGATGCTGTCGTGGTCCATGCCGCCGCCCGCATGGCGGCCGGTCTGGTAGCGCAGGTAGAGCTGGTAGTGCTCCGGCACGAAGCACAGCTTCAGGACCCGGGCCTGCAGGTTCTGGTGCCTGGTCCAGGCACGGCGCTGGCTGCGGTCCGGTTTGAACTGTTCGGCGAGCACGCGCATCGGCACGCAGGCGCGGCAACCGTCGCAATACGGCCGGTAGGTGAACATGCCGCTGCGCCGGAA
This sequence comes from uncultured Ramlibacter sp., assembly GCF_936925435.1. Taxonomy (GTDB): domain Bacteria; phylum Pseudomonadota; class Gammaproteobacteria; order Burkholderiales; family Burkholderiaceae_C; genus Ramlibacter. The sequence goes on from NZ_CAKZHQ010000038.1 coordinate 45,006, forward strand.
GCCGTTGGTCACCAGTTCGGAATAGGCATCGTTGTGGATCAGGTGGCTGGGCGTGGCGACCTGGGAGCGCGCCTGCTTGCCCGGCAGGTAGCTGCACGGGTAGGGCGCGGTGGCATAGAACTGCAGGGTCTGGAGCGGAAGATCCTTGAGGTGGGTCATGCGAGGCTCATCGCGTCAGGCTTCACACCAGTATACGCACACCGGTTCTGCGCGACAGCGCGTTCAATCTGCAAGCAGCTGCGCCCAGAGGCTGCGCTCGAAGCGCCACGCAACGGGGGGCTTGGCCACGTTGTACGCCACCTGCCGGACAAATTCATCACGCGGCACTTCACGCGCGCCCAGCGACGCCAGGTGCCGCGTGTTCTGCTGGCAGTCGATGGGCCCGAGGCCATGGGCGCGGCAGAACGCAACGAGCGCCGCCAGCGCGATCTTGGAGGCGTCCGGTACGCGGGTGAACATCGACTCGCCGAACACGGCCTGGCCGATCGCCACGCAATACAGCCCGCCGGCCAGTTGGCCGTCGATCCAGGTCTCCACACTGTGCGCGAAGCCCGCGCGGTGCAAGTCGCTGTAGGCGCGCACCATGGCCGGCAGGATCCAGGTGCCGGCCTGGCCCTCGCGCGGGCTGGCCGAACAGGCGCCGATGACATCGTCGAAGGCCGTGTCCATGCGCACTTCGCAGTGCGGGCTGGAGGCGAATCTGACCAGGGTCTTGCGTAGCGAGCGGTGCAGCCTGAAGTCGCCGGTGTGCAGCACCATGCGGGGGTCGGTGCTCCACCACAAGATGGGCTGACCCTCGCTGAACCAGGGAAAGATGCCCGCCGTGTAGGCGCGCCGCAGGCTTTCCACGTCCAGCGCGCCGCCGGCAGCCAGCAGGCCGGGCGCGGGCTGCACTGCATCCCATGCCGTGCTCACGGGGGGAAAGGGTTCACCAGGGTCCAGCCAGGGCAGTTGCATGGGCACAAAGAAAAAGGCCTGCAACACGCGTTGCAGGCCTTTATTGTGGTGGCTCCTCGACCTGGGCTCGAACCAGGGACCTACGGATTAACAGTCCGGCGCTCTACCGACTGAGCTATCGAGGAACAAGCCTCAGATTATAGCGTCATTTTTGAACCATTCCTGGCGTGAGGTGGCCGGAGAAACAGCATGTGGCAACCCACCTTTTCCCCGCGCCCTTTTTCGGGGGCTGTGGTATCGCTGCGATAATCCGGCCAGCTAGAGGTGTCCCGGGTGGCGCAAGCCACAGGGGACTGAGAAACACTCTTAGAACCTGATCTGGGTCATTCCAGCGGAGGGAAGCGTCACCAGTCTGGCCTTCCTGTCGCGCGGTCCCCGGGTCGCAACCCGACAAGGACTCCATGGCCGCCACCCTTACCGCTTCCGATCTCTGGGCCGACATCACCGCCGTCCGCGCGCGTTCGCCGCTGGTGCACAGCATCACCAACCTGGTGGTGATCAACCTCAACGCCAATGTGCTGCTGGCCGCCGGCGCCTCGCCGGTGATGGCGCATGCGCATGAGGAAGTGGCCGACATGGTGGGCATCGCCCAGTCGCTGGTGGTCAACATCGGCACGCTCGATCCCTACTGGGTGCGCAGCATGGAACTGGCCATGCAGGCCGCCGGCGCGCGCGGCATCCCCATGGTGCTGGACCCGGTGGGCGCGGGCGCCACCCCTTACCGCAACCAGACCCTGGAGCGCCTGCTCGACGCCGCGCTGCCCAGCGTCATCCGCGGCAACGGCTCGGAAATCATGAGCACCGCCGGCGCCGCCATCAAGACCCGCGGCGTGGACAGCAGCGCGGCTGCGAACGACGCCCTGGGCGCGGCGCAGGCCCTGGTGCAGCGCACGCGCGGCACGGTCTGCGTCAGCGGCGCGACCGACCATGTGCTGGACGCCCAGCACCGCTGGAGCCGCCTCTCCAACGGCCATGAGTGGATGACGCGCATCACCGGCGTGGGCTGCTCGGCCACGGCGTTGATCGGTGCCTTCTGCGCGGTGCAGCCCGACGCCTGGCGCGCCACCACGGCGGCCATGGCCTTGCTGGGCGTGGCCGGCGAGGTGGCGGCTGAGAAGGCGCAGGCGGCGGGCCAGGGCGTGGGCAGCATGCAGGCCCTGCTGTTGGACGCGCTGCAACTGCTGGACCAGACCAGCTTCGAGCAGCGCCTGCGCCTGGAGACGGCCCAGTGGTGAAAGATCCTGCTGCCTTGCGCAGCCTGTTGCGGCTCTACCTGGTCACCGACCAGGCGCTGTGCCGCGGCCGCACGCTGGCCGAGATCGTCGATGCGGCCGTGCAAGGCGGCGTCACATGCGTGCAGTTGCGCGAAAAGCAGCTGGCAACGCGCGACTTTCTGGCCCAGGCCCTGATGCTCAAGACCTTGCTGGCGCCCCGGGGCATCCCCCTGGTCATCAACGACCGCATCGATGTGGCCCTGGCCTGCGGCGCCGAGGGCGTGCATCTGGGCCAGGGCGACATGCCGGCCGACGAGGCCCGCCGCCTGTTGCCGCCCGGTGTCTTCATCGGCTGGTCGGTGGAGACAGCGCAAGATGTGGAGCGCAGCGCCGCCATGCCGGTCGACTATCTCGGCGTGAGCCCGGTGTTCGCCACGCCCACCAAGACGGACACCAAGACACCCTGGGGCCTGGAAGGCCTGCGCCGCGTGCGTGCCGCAAGCGGGCTGCCCCTGGTGGCCATAGGCGGCATCCATCCCGGCAACGCGGCGGACGTGCTGCGCGCCGGCGCCGACGGCCTGGCCGTGGTCAGCGCCCTGTGCGCCGCCGACGACCCGCGCGCCGCGGCCCTCGACTTCCACCAACACATGGCCCACGCATGAGCCACCGGGCCGCCCCAAGGCGAATTCACCGCAGCGCGCCGCGCGAAGGTTTCCTATGAGCGAATCGCAATACCCCAGAGTCCTGTCCATCGCCGGTTCCGACAGTGGTGGCGGCGCCGGCATCCAGGCCGACCTCAAGACCTTTTCCGCGCTGGGCTGCTACGGCATGACGGCGATCACCGCGCTGACGGCGCAGAACACTTGTGGCGTCAGCGGCATCCATGCCGTGCCGCCGGCCTTCCTGAAGGCTCAGCTGCAGGCCGTGATCGAGGACATCGGTGTGCATGCGGTGAAGATCGGCATGCTGCACGCGCCGGAGATCGTCGAGGTTGTGGCCTGGGCCATCGACACCTACAAGCTGCCCAACGTGGTGCTCGATCCGGTGATGGTCGCCACCAGCGGCGACCGGCTGATCGCGCAGGAGACGGTGCAGGTGCTGGTGCGTGAACTCTTCCCGCGCGCCGTGCTGGTCACGCCCAACCTGGACGAGGCGGCGCTGCTGCTGGGCCGGGAGCTGCCCGACGTGGACTCCCTGCAGCCGGCAGCGGTCGACCTGCTGGCCCTGGGCGCCCGCGCCGTGCTGCTCAAGGGCGGCCACCTGCCTGGTGATGATCTGGTCGATCTGCTGGCCCAGGAGGGGCAATTGCTGGAAAGCATGCACGGCAGACGCATTGCCAGTAACAACACCCACGGCACGGGCTGCACGCTGTCGTCGGCGATCGCTTGCGGCCTGGCCCTGGGCCAGAGCCTGCCGCAGGCGGTGGTCCAGGCGCGTGCCTATGTGCGTGCCGCATTGGCAGCGGGGGCGGGCGTGCGCACCGGCCACGGCCACGGTCCGCTCAACCACGGCCACGCGCCGCTGCCGGCGCGCTTGCTGCCGGTCTAGCCTGGCCGCTTCATGCGGCCTTGGGCCGCGTGGCCCAGGCCAGGGTGAAGCTCAAGACCAGCGCCGGCAGGGCGGCGCCCAGGCTGGGCGCCAGTTCCTTGCACAGGTAGTAGGTGGCGATGCCGGCAAACCAGATCGCAATCGGCACGGCCTTGGCCTTGGGCGCGCGCGCCAGCAGCGCCACCGCATCCGTGCCGAAGGCCAGGCGGCCGAGGATCACGCCGAACAGCGGCACGAACACCGAGCTGAGCATCAGCAGGAAGGGCTCCAGGCTGTGCATGGGCAGGGCCAGGGCCAGCAGCGTGCACACTGCTGCCATCGCCAGGCCCCAGCGCCGGATGCTCCAGCGCGGCAACAGGCTGTGGCTGGAGACCGCGCCGGAATAGGCATCGCCGTAGGCGTTGTCCACTTCATCGATCAGGATCAGCGACAGCGCCAGCAGGCCGCCCTGGGCCAGCAGCAGGGCCGTCACCAGGTCGGTGCTGGGCAGGGTGATGGCCACCAGCACGCCCAGGGCATAGCACCAGATGTTGGCGATGGCGTAACCCAGCCAGGTGCCGCGCAGCGCGGCGCGGCCGTCCGAACCGTGGCGGGCGTAGTCGGCCACCAGGGGCAGCCAGGAGATCGGCATGGCGATCACCAGGTCCAGCGCCGGCAGCACGCCCATGCCGCCTTCGCCCTTGCGTTGCCACAGCGTTTCCCAGCCCTGGGCCTGGGCCAGTGACAGGAACTGCCAGGTCAGCCAGACCAGCGACAGCACCACCAGCGGCAGCGCGATGCGCGAGACCAGGCGGCGCACCAGGGTCACCATGGAGCCGCTGACCAGCAGGGCGACCAGGCCGCCCCACAGCAGCGTCGCGGCCAACGGCCACCAGGCCGCCGGTGTGGCACCGCCTTGCTTGGCGATAGCCAGCGTGGCGTCGCGCATGACGACGATCTCGAAGCTGCCCCAACCCACCAGCTGCACGATGTTCAGAACGATGGGCAGGCCGGCGAAGCCGCTGCCGTAGACGGCGTGCATCAGGCCGGCGCTGGCCAGGCCGCTGTCGCAGCCCAGCTTGGCCACCCAGGCCAGCAGGCCGGCGCCGATAACGGAGCCGACGACGATGGCCAGCAAGGCCTGCTGCGGGCCCAGGGCCGGCACCAGATACGCGCCGACCTGCATCACCAGCAGGCCCACGCCCAGGCTGAACCACAGGGCCGCGTGGTCGCGCCAGGCAAAGGCGCGCTCGGCACTGGCCACGGGGGTCAGCGCCAGGTTGGCGGGTGAGGAAGGCAGCGTTGCTGCGGAAGACGTGTTGGCCATCAAACTGCTCCGGGCGAAGTGATGGCAGGTCGGCGGCATGCGTGGCGATGCGCCCTGCGATGCCTGCTTCCCTGCGCGAGGATTACCTCAATCAGGTTCAAAGGGACTTTCTCAGCCGCAGCCTGGCAACAGGCGCAGCACCCCTAGCGAAGGGCAATCTTAATCGAAGACCGGTGTCTCGACGCCCAGCACCTTGTGCAGCTTGCGGCTGGTGGTGGTGTACTGCAGTTGCACCTTGCGGTCCGGGAAGATGAAGGGCGCGGCGCCAAAGGCGGCCAGCGCGCATTCGTGGAAGCCCGAGAGGATCAGCTTCTTCTTGCCCGGATAGGTGTTGATGTCGCCGACGGCAAAGATGCCGGGCGTGCTGGTGGAGAAGGTCTCGGTATCGACCTGCAGCTGGCGCCGCTCGATGGCCAGGCCCCAGTCGGCGATCGGGCCCAGCTTGGGGCTCAGGCCGAAGAACACCAGCAGCACGTCCAGCGGCAGCGTGCGCACCGATGCATCGCTGCCCGTGACGCTGACGCCGGTCAGCCGGCCATCGCGTTCCTCCAGGCCGGTGATCTGGCCAACGGCGAACGCCATGGCGTTCTCGGCGCACAGCGCGCGCATCCTGGCCACCGAGGCCGGCGCGGCCTGGAAGCCGTCACGGCGGTGCAGCAGGGTCAGGCTGCGTGCGCGCTGCGGCCCCGGCTGGGCGAAATGCAGGGCCCAGTCCAGCGCCGAGTCGCCGCCACCGACCAGGACGATGTCCTTGCCGGCGAAGTCCTGCGGGTTCTTCACGCTGTAGTGGACCTGTGTGCCCTCGAAGCGCTCCAGGCCCTCGACCGCCAGCTTGCGCGGCTGGAAGGCGCCGACGCCGGCGGCAATGAAGACGGTGCGGGCCAGGAAGCGGGTTCCCTTGGAGGTCTCCAGAAAGAAGCGGCCATCGGCCTCTTGCCGCACGGTGCTGACTTCCTGGCCGAAGTGGAACGTGGCGCCGAAGGGCTCGATCTGCTTGAGCAGGCTGGCGGTCAGCTCGCGGCCGGTGCACACCGGCACGGCGGGGATGTCATAGATCGGCTTGTCGGGGTAGAGCTCGATGCACTGGCCACCCGGGTAGGCCAGCGAGTCGATGACATGGGTCTTGATTTCCAGCAGGCCCAGCTCGAAGACCTGGAACAGGCCCACCGGGCCGGCGCCGACGATGACGGCGTCGGTCTCGATCGGCGCCTGGGGCGTGTCCATCGCCTTCAGCGGACCAGCTCGGACAGCTTGCCGGTCTTGTCTTTCCATTCATCGGCATCGGCCAGCGCCGGCTTGCGCTTGGTGATGCTTTTCCAGCCGTCGGCCTGGGCCAGTTCGACGTTGATCTTGATGAAGTTCATCTGGTCGGCCGGAATATCTTCCTCGGCATAGATGGCGTTGACCGGGCACTCGGGGATGCAGACCGCGCAGTCGATGCACTCGTCCGGGTCGATCACCAGCATGTTCGGGCCTTCGCGGAAGCAGTCCACGGGGCAGACATCCACGCAGTCGGTGTATTTGCAGCGGATACAGGATTCGGTGACGACGTGGGTCATGGAGAGTTTTTTCTTGGCTCGGGGAAACCCTGAATTTTAGCTTCCCGCGAAAGCCCTTAACGGACCAGGACGGCGCCGGAGGTCTTGTGGCTGGCGGTATCGACCAGCACCAGCGAGCCCAGCACGCGCGAACGCGTGTAGGGCAGGGTGGCCAGGGGTTCCTGCAGGGCCAGTTCCACGTGGCCGATGGCGTTGGGCTCCAGGCGGTCGGCGTCCGACTCGGCCAGCGTGTGGATGTCCAGCCTGTGGACGATGCGCTGCACCTTGGCCTTGACCCAGCGGTGGCCGTGCAGGGCCCAGTAGACGCGGCCCGCCAACAGCGGCTCGTCGTCCATCCAGGCCACGGTGGCCGACAGCTGGCGCGAGGCTTCGAAGCCGGCCGCCAGCAGCCAGTCGCCGCGCGAGACGTCGACTTCGCGGTCCAGAACGATGCCTGCGCTGTGGCCGGCCGCCACGTCCTTGGGCTGGCGCACGTGGTCCAGCACCTGGGCCACGGTGGCGGTCTGGCCGCTGGGCAAGACCGTGACCTGCTGGCCGGCTTGCACGCTGCCTGTGGCCACCCGGCCCCAGAACACGCGGCGGCCCTGGCTGGTGTCGGCCGAGGCGGAGAACTTCTCCACCCACTGCACCGGGAAGGAAAAGGCTTCTGTGCCTTCGGCCTGAGTCACCGGCAGGGTTTCGAGCAGCTGCAGCAGGGACGGGCCGTGGTAGCCGCACCAGCCGGGCTGGACATCGACCACGTTGTGGCCCAGCAGCGCCGACAGCGGCACGGTGGCGCGCACCGTGATGCCGGCTTCGGCGCTGAACTTCGCCAGCGCGCCGCTGATGTTGTGGAAGGCCAGGACCGGGTCTTCCACCGCGTCGAGCTTGTTGACGGCAAAGACGATGGAGGGCACGCGCAGCAGGTTGACCAGCAGGCTGTGGCGGCGCGTTTGCGCCAGCAAGTCCAGACCCGGGTTCTGCCATTGCAGTTTGGTCGCGTCGACCAGCACCACGGCGGCGTCGGCGCCGGAGGCGGCCGTGACCATGTTGCGGGTGTACTGCTCGTGGCCGGGGGCGTCACCGATGATGAACTTGCGGCCCGGCGTGGCGAAGTAACGCCAGGCCACGTCGATGGTGATGCCTTGCTCGCGCTCGGCCGACAGGCCGTCGGTCAGCAGGGCCAGGTCGGTGGAGCCCGAGCGCTGCACGCCGGCCAGCTGGTCGGCCAGCACCGCCTTGCTGTCCACCAGCAGGCGGCCGATCAGGGTGCTCTTGCCATCGTCGACCGAGCCGCAGGTGATGAACTTCAGCGCGGAAAAATGGTCGTTTTGGCCTGTAGCCTCCGTCGATTGGACCTGGGGTGCTATGGATTGCGTAGCAGACATCAGAAGTACCCGTCTTTCTTGCGCTTCTCCATGGAGGCGTCGGAGGTTTTGTCGTCCATGCGGGTGGCACCGCGTTCGCTGACTTCCACCGTCAGCGTCTCCAGCACCACGCCGGCGGCATCGGTCGCCGGGCTTTCCACCGGGCAGGTGCAGGTAATGTCGCCCACGGTGCGAAAGCGCACGGTGCGGGTCACGATCTGCTCGCCATCCTTGGGCGGCGTCAGTTCCGTCACAGGCACCAGCAGGCCCTTGCGTTCCACCACCTCGCGCTGGTGGGCGTAGTAGATCGAGGGCAGGGCGATGTTCTCGCGCTCGATGTACTGCCAGACGTCCAGCTCGGTCCAGTTGGAGATGGGGAAGACGCGAAAGTGCTCGCCCGGCGCCAGCCTGGTGTTGAACAGGGTCCACAGCTCGGGCCGCTGGGCCTTGGGCTGCCACTGGCCGAAGCTGTCGCGGTGCGAAAAGATGCGTTCCTTGGCCCGGGCCTTTTCTTCGTCGCGGCGGGCACCGCCGATCAGGGCGTCGAAGCGGAATTCCTCAATGGCCTCCAGCAGGGTGACCGACTGGTGCACGTTGCGCGACTCGCCGGGGTGGGCCAGGCGCACCGTGCCGCGGGCCATGGAGTCTTCCACGCTGCGCACGATCAGCTGCGCGCCCAGTTCCTTGGCGCGCTGGTCACGGAAGTCTGTCACTTCCTTGAAGTTGTGGCCGGTGTCGATCATCAGCAGCGGGTAGGGGATGCGGCCTACGCCGAACGCCTTCTCCGCGCAACGCAGCATGACCAGCGAGTCCTTGCCGCCCGAGAACAGCAGGGTGGGGCGCTCGAAGCTGGCAGCGACCTCGCGCAGGATGAAGATGGTCTCTTCTTCCAGCGCATCGAGGTGGGCGTTGCTCAGGTGGCCGAGCAGTTGGGGTTCGGTGCGTGCGTTCATCAATGGGAGTGCTGGTTCAGTGTTCGAGGTGCAAGCCGCATTCGCGGTTGTCCTCGCCCTTGGTCGGATCCACGTAGTCGAAGTTATTGGGCAGGCCATGGGCCTGGCAGTAGCTGTGCAAGTCCTTGGACGACCAATGCAGCAGCGGCGCGACCTTGATCAGGCCGTCCGGATTCACCGAGACCGGGTCCATCTGCGCGCGCACCGCGGTGTCGGTGGCGCGCAGCGCGGTGAACCAGACCTGGGGTGCCGTCTCGCGCAGGGCACGGGCAAACGGCTCGAGCTTGACCTCTTCGGTGAAGGCCGCGTGGCGCGGGTCATCGAGCGCCGGCGCCGGGCCTTCGACGGCTTCCCGGTGTGCGCGGGAGCGGCGCGGCAGGTAAATCTTCAGGTTCAGCGCGAGCTGCTGGCTCACCTCGTCGGCAAAGCGATACGTCGCTTCCGTGTTGTAGCCGTTGTCCATCCAGATGACGGGCACACCGGGCTGGATGCGCGTGACCATGTGCAGGATCACCGCCTCGAAGGGCCGGAAATTGGTTGTGACGATGGCCGGGCGACCCAGGTCCAGGGCCCACTTCACCAGGCCCTGCGCATCGCGGCCGAGGCCGGCGTTGACCGTTGCGAGATCGACGGCACCCATCAGGCTGCTTCCTTGAAGAAGGGGTTCACGTGCACCGCGTCGCCCTGGTAGAAGCCGGCGAAGCGGTCGAACTGGCGCTTGGCAAAGCCAATGTCCTGGTCGGCGCGCAGCACGGCGCTGCTAAAGCCCGTGCGCTGCATCTGCACCAACTGGTCGATCAGCACGTCGCCGGTGGCGCGGATCTCGCCGGCAAAGCCCAGGCGTCGGCGCAGCAGAAAGGCCTGGCTGTAAGCGCGGCCATCGGTGAACTTGGGGAAGTGCAGCTCGATGCGTTGCACGCCATCGAGCTGGAGCTCCAGGGGGTTGGCGTCGTTGGCGAGCTGCAGCGTGTGTGCGCCGGCGTCCAGCGCTGCGGCGTCGTTGGCGGAGAGGATGTTCAGCGTGGTGGCGGTCATGGCTGCTGTCCTCAGGCGGTGGCGGTGGAATGGTCGACCACGGCGTGGCGCGCGCCGTTGGCGGCGGCCTTGAAGGGGTCGATGCCCACGCGGCGCAGGGTGGAGATGAAACTCTCCAGCTTGCCGCCTTGGTCGCTTCGACGCTCGCGGCGGTAGGTGTCGAGCACGGCCTCGATCACTTCCACCACCTCATGGGCCGAGAAGGAGGGTCCGACCACCTTGCCGGCGACCGGGTCGCCCGACAGGGCCGAGCCGTCCGAGCCGCCCAGGGTCACCTGGTACCACTCCTTGCCGTCCTTGTCGACGCCCAGGATGCCGATGTGGCCGCTGTGGTGGTGGCCGCAGGAGTTGATGCAGCCGCTGATGTGCAGGTCGATCTCGCCCAGGTCGAACAGTTCGTCCAGGTCGGAGAAGCGCTCGGTGATGGCCTCGGCCACGGGAATCGAGCGCGCATTGGCCAGGGCGCAGAAGTCGCCGCCGGGGCAGGCGATCATGTCCGTCAGCAGGTGGACGTTGGGTTGGGCCACGCCCAGCGCCTTGGCCGTGGTGTAGACGGCTTCCAGGTCGTTCACATGGACCCAGGGCAGCAGCAGGTTCTGGTCATGCGTCACGCGCGACTCGCCGGCGCTGTAGGTCTCTGCCAGTTCGGCCGCCGCGTCCAGGATGTCGGCGTCGGCATCGCCGGGCGCCAAGCCCAGGCGCTTGAACGACAGGGTCACAGCGCGCAGGGCCGGGTTGCGGTGCGGCGCCACGTTGCGCTCCAGCCAGCGGGCAAAGGCCTTGTCGGTGGGCTGTGGCGCGACCGGCTCGTTGGCCGTGTGGCGGGTGAGCACCGGGTCGACGAAGCAGGCATTGACCCGGTCGAACTCGGCCTGGGTGATGGTGTGGCTGCCGCCGTCGTGTTCGACGATCTGCTTGTACTCGGCATCGACGTCGTCGAAGTAGCGCTGGCCCTCGGCCTTGACCAGGATCTTGATGCGCGCCTTGTACATGTTGTCGCGCCGGCCGTAGCGGTTGTACACCCGCACCACGGCTTCCAGGTAATTCATGATCTGGTGCCAGGGCAGGAACTCGCGCGCCACGGTGCCGACGATGGGCGTGCGGCCCATGCCGCCGCCCACCAGCACCTTGAAGCCCAGCTCGCCGGCCTCGTTCTTCTTGAGAAACAGGCCGACGTCGTGCCATGCCACTGCGGCGCGGTCTTCTGTGCTGCCGGTGATGGCGATCTTGAACTTGCGCGGCAGGAAGGCGAACTCCGGGTGCAGCGTGCTCCACTGGCGCATGATTTCGCCGAAGGGCCGCGGGTCGGCGATCTCGTCGACAGCGATGCCGGCGCGCTCGTCGCTGGTGATGTTGCGGATGCAGTTGCCGCTGGTCTGGATGCCGTGCATGTCGACGCTGGCCAGCAGGTCCATCACGTCGGCACTGCGCTCCAGCGGGATCCAGTTGAACTGCACGTTCTGGCGGGTGGTGAAGTGGCCGTAGCCGTAGCCCAGGTGGGTGCCGATGCCGCCATTGGGCGTGGCCACCGGGCCCAGCGCGTCCTGCTTGGCCTGGGCGGCGCCCAGCAACTCGTCGCTGGGCTTGTCGAACTCGCGGGCGATGGTGGCCATGGCGCGCAGTTGCGCGCTGGACAGCTCGCCATAGGGCACGGCCACGCGCAGCATGGGCGCGTAGCGCTGGATGTACCAGCCGTTTTGCAGGCGCAGCGGCCGGAAGTCATCGTCGCTCAGGGCGCCGGTCAGGTTGCGTTCCAGCTGGTCGCGGTACTGGTCGGCGCGGCTGCGCACGAACTGCTTGTCGAATTCTGTGTATTTGTACATGTGGGGAATGCAGAGAGTCGGCCACCGGGGGCCACGCACGGAATGAACTGTAAAAGCCCGCCTTATGGGTGCAAACGATTTTTTCGTTCGCGCCTTATGTGGATAAGCTTATGCGCAAGCACTGGCGCGCCTTGGCAGGGGTTTGGCGAGGGGCTTCGGATAAGGCGCAGGCGGCGGGCCTGCCCCGCATAATCGCATGCGAATCCAGAAATTGAGGGGGCTGGCAAAGATGGTGGAAAGGGTGCTCGTCAAGGTCATTGGTTTCTCCGACGTGGAGCGCCATGCGCTCAACACGGTGTTCCGCCTGTCCGAGCAGGGCCAAGTGGCCTACAGCCCCTGGATGGAAGAGGCGCCGCAGGACCCCCAGCTCCTCCTGGTCGATGGCGAGAGCTACGAGGCGGCGCTGGAACTGGCGGCGCCTGCCCATGCCGGCCTCCAGCTGATCTGGATCGGCCCGGCGGCGCCGGAGGACGCGTCGCTGAGCTTCGAGCGGCCGCTGGCCTGGCCGCAGATCGTCCGGTCCATGGATGCATTGTTTTCGCCTGCGTCCTCGCTGGACTTTGACCTGGACGCCGGCGCGGAACTCGACGTCGATCTCGAGGTGGCGCCGGATGAGATGGGCGGGGACACCCAGCCGCCCGAGCCGCTGCCGCCGTTCAAGCGCGCCCTGATCGCCAGCGCCGACCGCGACCAGCGCCTGTACCTGCGGGCCCGCCTGGCCCTGGCCAACCTGACGCAAGCCGACGAGGCCGAGACCGGCCCGCAGGCGCTGGAGATGGTGCGCAGCCAGCATTACGACGTGGCATTGATCGATTTCGCCGTCCCCGGCGGGGATGGCTGGAGCCTGCTCAAGGCCTTGCGTGAGGCCAGGCCGGCCATAGCCCACCTCATCGTGACCAAGTCCCGGCCGACCGCGGGTGAGCGCGTGCGCGCCTGGTTCCAGGGCATGGCCGGTTTCTTTGGCCAGCGGCCCGATCCCGAGAAGCTGGGCGCGCTGCTACAAAAAGTGTAGCTATTCAGGACCATTTAGCGCGGGCTGCAGGCTTGTTTGTCTCTGAACATCGAGCGTGGCAGCCAGTTTGCGCGGGAGCGGCAGGGGCTCGCCGTGCAAGCGGGCGGCCAGCAGTTCGGCGCAGAGCACGGCAAAGGTCAGGCCGCGCGAGCCCATGGCGCTGCTGGTCCACAGGCCTGGGCGCAACTGGCCCAGCAGGGGCCGGCGGTCGGCGGAACTGCAGCGCACGCCGGCCCAGCCCTGCACCGCGCCCCTTGCAAATTCGCCAGCGAGTTGGTCCGCCACCTCGGGCAGCAGCTCGCGCAAGCGTGCCAGGTTGGCCTGATGGTCGGCTTCGCGCAGGTCGCAACCCGTGTCGTCCCGGTCGAAACCGGCGCCGCACAGCCAGGCCGGCGCGCCCTCCAGGGGAAAGGCGGTGACGAAGTAGCCATGGCCGTTGACCGGGAAGGCCGGGAAGTCCTGGCCTTCGGCGCGCGGCGCCCAGGACACCTGGCCGCGCACAGGCTGCAGCGGCAGGCCGGCTTCGAGCAAGGCCTCGCTGCCATGGGCGCAGGCCACCACCACCAGGTCGGCGCGGGCCAGCACGGTGCCCCCGGCCCCCAGCAACTCCCAGCCACCGTCGGCTTGGGCGGTGAGGCGGGCGACTGGCGACTGGCCCCGCCACTGGATGCCGGAGCGCCGCAGCCAGGCCTGCACCAGGGCGGCTGGCTTGATCCAGGCGCCCTGCGGGTGCCAGACGGCGGGCTCGCCGGGCCGCTGCTCGCGCACACCGCTGCCTTGCCAGTCCTGGCCTGCTTGCAGCTGCGCCGCCGCCTGCTGCAGTGTCAGGCGCACGCCGGCGCGGCCCAGGCGGGACAGCAGGTCGTCGTCGGGCGACTGGTGCGGCGCCAGCAGGCCCACTGGCAGGCCCGAGGCGCCGCCAGCGGGCTGGTCATGGGCATCGAGCACCTGGACCTGCCAGCCGCGCCGCGCCAGGCTGGCCGCCACGGCTGCGCCGGCCAGGCCACCGCCGACCACGGCGCAGCTGCCGGTGGCCACGCTGGAGGCGGCGCGCAGGCCGCGCGGCTCCCAGGCCGGTTCGAACGCGGCGCGCTCTGTGTCTTCGGGATCGACGGCAAAGCCGCATTGCGCCATTGCGCGCGCTTCGGCCGTGACCGGTGAAGCCAGGGCCACCCGGCTTCCGCGCCGGCACAGGCGGGCGACGGATTTGAGGGTGTGCAGGTCTGCCGGCCCGGCCTGGGCGAGCAGCACCGTGTCTGCGCTGAAGTCCTGCGCCCGCAGCATGTCCTGCACTTCGCCCACGCACAGGGTCAGCAGCACCCGGCCGTCCTCGAAGCCCAGGCGCTGGAAGCCCGGCGCCATGCCGCTCCATTGGGCGGCGAGCTGCTGGGCCAGGGGTAGCAGTTCAGGATGGGCGGCGGCGGCGCGCAGCAGCGCGTCGGCCGCCAGGGGCTGGGCGTCGATGGCGCAGTGGTGCAGCAGGCCGGGGCGCTGCGGATCGTCGCGCCAGGCCTGCCAGGCAGCCAGGAAGTTCAGGCCCGGGCCGAAGCCCGTCTCCAGGATGCGCCACTGCGCCTGGCCGGCCCAGGCCTGCGCCAGTTCACCAGCGCGCAGCAGGGAGGGCGCGCCGGCGCTCACGCCTCAGGGCGTCGGGGGAACGTAGCCCGCCGCCGCGTCGGCGCCGGTGCCGAAGAAATGGCTTTCCATCTGCCGTGCCAGGTACTGGCGGGCGCGCTGGTCGGCCAGGTTCAGCCGGTTCTCGTTGACCAGCATGGTCTGGTGCTTGAGCCAGGCGGCCCAGGCCTCCTTGCTCACGCTCTCCCAGATGCGCTTGCCGAGTTCACCGGGGTAGGGCGGGAAGTCCAGACCTTCGGCTTCCTTGCCGAGCTTGATGCAATTGACCATTCGTGCCATCGCGGGCCTCTTAGGATGTTTTTGGAATAAGGAACTGAAATCTTATTGGTTCCAGTTTGGAGGAGCGGCTTCCAGAATGCGTTCCATCAATCCTTATCGACCTCTGGAGCACCGTATGAGCCTGCGACGCGACTTTATCAAGATTCCCCTGGCAGCGGCCCTGGCCAGCGCTTTGACCCTCACGGCCCTGCCGTCGTTTGCCCAGCAGGTGACTCTGTTGAATGTGTCCTACGACCCGACGCGCGAGCTGTACGTGGAGTACAACCAGGCCTTCGCCAAGTACTGGAAGGGCAAGACCGGCCAGGACGTGACCATCAAGCAGTCGCACGGCGGCTCGGGCAAGCAGGCGCGCTCGGTGATTGACGGTCTGGAGGCCGATGTCGTGACGCTGGCGCTGAACATGTTCACCCAGGGTGTCGATCCGAAACTCGACTGCTCGGACATTGAGCGGATCAAGGCGGTCTACGAGTATTCCAACGAGATGACCATTCCCGAGCGCCACCCTTACGTCGGCGAACTGGTCTATACTGCGTTTTCCGGCTCGCACCAGGATGCGATCAACAAGGGCATGAAGGCGATCAAGGTCGCCAATCACCCGGTCTGGGAAGTGCCTTATCTGCCGATCGATCCGCAGGATGTAGGGCGCTCCTACGAGGCGATCATCCGCATCAACTCGCAATCGGGCAAGGGTGGGATCGCCTACATCCTGCAGGAAGACTACGGCATCAACCTGCCGCGCAACCTGCAGGTGGAGTTCCGCGAGGACATCCAGCGCATCACGGATGAAGAGGGCATCGAACTGCCGTCGAAGCGCATCCATGCACGCTTCATCGAACGTTATGTCGATCAGCCCGAGGCACGGATCAAGTTCGTCGATCACCATACCTACCCGGCCGGTTCCGACCAGAAGGGTATCCGCGTGGTTGCTGCCGAGATTACCGATGGCGGAGAGACCATGCGCATCGAGGGCAAGGGCACCGGGCCGATCGACGGTTTCGTCAATGCGCTGTCGGCCTATCTGGGCATCGATCTCTCGGTTGAGGACTATTCCGAGCATTCGCTGCAGCACGGATCCAACGCAGCGGCCATAGCCTATGTGGAAATGGCGCATGTCGGCGGCAAGCTGTTTGGGGTCGGCATCAACACCAACATCGTCACCGCTTCGCTGGAGGCGATCGTGTCGGCCGCCAACCGCGTGCTGGCTGAACAGAAATAGGCCTGACTTGTGTCATTGCGGGACCATAGAAGTGGTCCCGTGATCGCATTCAGTCGTCATGCTCGGGCCTGTCCCGTACATCTACTCCCGTCGAATTTTCGGTAAACGTTGGAAGATCCTCGGGATATGCCCGTGGACGATGTCGCGAAAGGCGTGAGTTCAGCCGCCGATCAGAATCTGCCGTTGATCGAGCGC
>NZ_CAKZHQ010000039.1 GCF_936925435.1 uncultured Ramlibacter sp.
CCGGGCGTCACAGGGAATGCCGCCGGCAGGCGGCACGATGACCGTAGGCCGCAGCCCGGACACCGGCCGGCGCAGGCCCGGGGATGGGACTGCGAAGAAGGGCTTCGACAAGGCTCAGCCCGAACGGGACTGTGGCCAGGGCCGCGATGGATTGCGGGTCAAGCCCGCAATGACAAGTCGGCAGAGTCCGGCAACCGCACAGTAAACGTCGTCCCCTCCCCCGCCGCACTGCGGACATCGATCGTGCCGCCGTGCACCTCCACCGCGTTGCGCACGATGGCCAGGCCCAGGCCGGTGCCGGGGATGGCGCCGACATTGCTGGCACGGTGGAAGGACTCGAACAAATGCGGCACCTCGTCGGCCGGGATGCCGATGCCCTGGTCAGCCACTTGGAAGACCGTGTCCTGGCCTACGCGGCGCAAGGTGAAGCGCACGGTTGTGCCATTGGGTGAGTACTTGATGGCGTTGGACAGCAGGTTGCCGAAGATGTGGCGCAGCAGCTTCTCGTCGTAGGCGCCGGTACCGACCTCCGGTGCGAT
This sequence comes from uncultured Ramlibacter sp., assembly GCF_936925435.1. Taxonomy (GTDB): domain Bacteria; phylum Pseudomonadota; class Gammaproteobacteria; order Burkholderiales; family Burkholderiaceae_C; genus Ramlibacter. The sequence goes on from NZ_CAKZHQ010000039.1 coordinate 540, forward strand.
CTCCAGCGCCACCTCGTTGGCGGCGCCGGGCTGCTGCACTTTTGCCTCTTCCACCAGCTGCCGGCACAGGGCCGGCAGGTCCAACTGCTGCGGCGCGAACTCCAGCATCTGCGCATCGGCGCGGCCCAGCAGCAGCACGCGGTCCATCATGCGCGACATGCGCTGCACGCCGGCGGCGATGCCGTCCAGAATCTCGTTGCGCTCGGCCTGGGGCAGGCGGTCGCCGTAGTGGCGCAGCAGCTCCTCGGCCGACAGGATGGCCGCCAGCGGCGTGCGGAACTCGTGGCTGGTCATGGCGACGAAACGGGTGCGCAAGGTGTTCAGCGCCTGTTGCTGCTCCAGCGCCTCTTGCGTCTCCTCTTGCGACTTCTTGCGCTCGCTGATGTCCAGAAAGGTCCAGATCACGCCCGAATCGGGGTCGTTGGGACGCAGGCAGCTGCCGCCCATCTCCACCCAGAACAGCTCGCCATTGCGGCGCTTTAATTGGCGCTCGCAGACATAGGAGCCGGTTTCGATCAACGCCGCCCTGGCCTCGCGGCCGAAGGCTTCCCAGAGCTCTTCGCTCGGATGGATGTGGCGCGAGGTCTGGCCGATCAGCACCTGGCGCGGATAGCCCAGCATCTGGGCAAACTTCTCGTTGACCCACTCATGGGTGCGCGCCACCGACAGCACGATGCCCACCAGGGCGCTGTTCAAGATGGCCTCGCGCTCGGACGAGGTGCGCAGCAGCTGCGCCTCCAGTTCCTTGCGCTCTGTGATGTTCATGATCACCCACACCGTGCCCTGCGCCATGTCACCCGGGTTGACCGCCTTGCCCGACAAGGAGACCCAGATGCGCGTGCCGTCGAACTGTGTCATCTGCAATTCGGTCTCGTAGGCCCGGCCTTTGGCCACGCAGGCCGCCACCTCGCCGCCCACCCGCAGGTACTCGTCCCGCGACAGGTAGAACTGCTCCATCGAGGTGACGGTCTCGCCGCCCGAGCCAAAGATGTCGTGCATGGCCTTGTTGGCCCAGCGGAAGCGCCCGCCCGGCGTCAGGAAGGCGATGCCGACGATGGAGGTCTCCAGGATGAGCTCGCGCTCGTTGAGCACGGTCTTCAGGCGCGCCTGCGACTCGCGCAACGCCTCCACCATGGCGTGCTCGGCGGCAATGCGCACCTGGGCCCGGTCCTGGAAGCGCTGGCCCACGTCGATGCGGTTGGCCAGGGCAAACGACAGCAGCACCATCTCCAGCGCCGAGCCGATCAGCAGCGAATTCGACGTCAGCGGGTTCGACGGCAGCAGGCCGGTGTTGTGCAGGAACAGGGTCAGCACACCGGCCAGCAGCAGGGCCCAGGCCAGCAGGAAGTAGCGCGCGCCGGCGTAGCCGCGGCTGACGCTGAGCACGCCGGTGGCGATCAGCGTCGCCACGCAGACCACGGCCAGCACCGTCACCATCCAGCTGGACCAGACATAGGGCAAGGCCAGGGCGGCGGCCAGCGCCAGCAGCCAGCCGGCCACCTGGGCCTGCAGGATGCGGTCGACCGCCGGCATGCGGGCCGCGCTGCGCAAAAAACTGCGCGCGAACAGCATGCCGAACACGGCGGCCACCGCCATGCCGGCCGGCGGCGAGACGCTGTTCCACCACGGCTGGTCCGGCCACAGGAACTGGTTGCCCAGCCCGGTCAGCGCCGCCTGCGCGATCGCCATGCTGCCGACAAAGAACACGTAGATCAGGTAGGCCTGGTCGCGCAGCGAGACATACAGCAGCAGGTTGTATAGCAGCAACCCCACCAGCAGGCCGAAGTACAGGCTCAGCGCCGCGTAGCTGGCCTGGTCGTGGCGCCATAGCGCGGCGCTTTGCCACAGGGTGGCGGGGACGGTCAAGGTGCCCTGTGAGGCCACGCGCAGGTACAGCGTGGTGGCGGCGCCAGGCACCAGTTGCAGCGGCAGCACGTGGTTGCGGTGGGCGATGGCGCGGCTGGCAAAGGGCAGCTGGTCGCCGGCCTGCTGGCGCTGGTAATGGCCAGAGGCATCGGGCGCCCACAGCGCGATGTGGTCGAGCGGCGGGAAGTCGATCTCCAGCAGCCAGTCGCCAGGGCTGGCGCGCTCCAGGTCCAGCGTGACGCGCAGCCAGATGGCCGAACTGGTCAGGCCGAAGTTGGCACCGGGGCCGGCCAGCGGCACCCGCTGGAACTGGTGCTGCAGGCGCTGCACATCCTCCAGCTGCAGCTGCCCGCTCTTGTCTTCGTAAAAATCGAAGCTGCGCGACAGCGGGTAGCGCTCCTGCGTGCCCACGGCCAGCACGCCGGCGCCGCCCAGCGCAGGCAGCAGCGCCGCCCACAGCGCGAGGGCCCGGGCCAGGCAGCGCAGCACGCGCCCCATCAGGCCCGCTCCACCACCGGCCGGCCGGCCTGCACCGCAAAGCGTGCCAGCGTCTCGATGCCCGAGCGCGGCTGGCCCACGTCGCCCACCACCCGCAGCGTCGTCGTCAGCTGCTGGGGCGTGAACTCCGCCACGCCGTAGCCGCGGTGCTGGGCATCGGCAAAGACGAAGTGCGGGTTCTCGGCCAGGCGCTCGGCCGTGCGCGGCTTGGCCGCCGGCCGCGAGCTGATGCTGGTGCCGCAGAACTCCACACCCAGGCTGGCGCTGTCGGGCCTGTCGTAGTCGGCCTTCACATGGCCGACCCAGTTCTCATGCACGTCGCCGCCCAGCAGCACGGCATCCTTGACCTTGTGGCGCCGCAGTGAATCGGCCAGCCGGCCGCGGGCCGCGCTGTAGCCGTCCCAACCGTCGTTCCACAGCGACTGGCCGGGGCCGGGCAGGGCGTCGCGCTGGCCGAACAGGGTCTGCTGGCCGATCACCGCCCAGCCCTGCGCTGTGGCCAGGCCCTGGTCCAGCCAGCGCTCCTGCGCCGCGCCCAGCATGCTGCGGGCCGGATCATTCCATGCGGCGCAGCTGGCCGGGTCCAGATGGCCCGAGCCCGGCTTGCCGCCCGGCGTGCAGACCTGGTGGTCCTTGTACTGGCGCGCGTCCAGCAGATGCAGCGTGGCCAGGCTGCCGTAGCGCAGCTGGGTGTAGATACGCATCTGCGCGCCGGCGGCCAGGCCTTCGACGGCGCGCGTGAGCACAGATGCGCGCAGCGGCATGTGCTCGTAGTACGCCTGGTAGGCGGCGGCGCGGCGCGCGGCGAAGCCGGCCCCCGGCTCCGGCCCGCTGTTGCCGTGGGCCAGGCCGGCGTAATCGTTTTGCACCTCGTGGTCGTCCCAGGTCAGCAACCAGGGGCAGGCGGCGTGCATGGCCTGCAGGCCGGCGTCACTGCGGTACAAGGCGTGGCGGGCGCGATAGCCCCCCAGGTCGCGCACCCAACCGCCAGGGGGCACCCGCACCGGGTTGGCCGAGGTCGCGTATTCGTAGATGTAGTCGCCCAGGAAGAGCACGGCGTCCAGGTTCTCCTCGCGCATGTGCTCCCAGGCCGTGAAGTAGCCATGCTCCCAGCGCTGGCAGGAGGCATAGCCCAGGCGCAGGCTGCGCACCGCCGCACCGGGCGCGGGGATGGTGTGGGTGCGGCCGGTGGCGCTGACGGCATCACCGCTGGTGAATCGGTAGAAGTACCAGCGGTCCGGCTCCAGCCCCGTCACCTCCGCGTGCACGCTGTGCGCCAGCCCCGGCTGGGCCAGCGCTTCGCCGCGCTGCACGATGCGGGCAAAGCCCTCGTCGTGGGCCACTTCCCAATGCACCGGCACGCTCTGCGCGCCCAGACTGTCGCCGGTGAGCGGCAACAGGCGGGTCCAGAGCACGACACCATCGGGGGCCGGCGAACCGCTGGCCACGCCCAGGCTGAAGGGGTTGGCGGCCCAGCGGTGCTGGGCCCAGGCACTGCGCGGCAGCCACAGCGCCGCCGTGGCCGCTGCGGCCAGCTGCAGCAGCCGGCGGCGGTCGGAAAAGGCAGGGGCGGCCATGTGCGGCCGACTATAGCAAGCTGTTTTTTCAGGCTGCAGCTTCGGCCCGCAGCCAGCGCGCGAAGTCCTGCGCGTCGGCATTGGCTGCACCGCGCTCGCTCAGCCTCACGTAGTAACCGCGCTGCGATGCCGCGCCGCCGCCAAAGGGCGCGACCAGGCGGCCGCTGCGCAACAGCTCGGCCAGCAGCGGCAGGCGGCCGATGGCCACGCCCTGCCCCTCCATCGCCGCGGCGATGGCATCGGCGTACTGGGTGAAGCGCACGGTGTTCTTCATGCGCAGCCCGGACAGGCCCATCACCTGGGTCCAGGGCTCCCAGTCCACCGTCAGCGCCATGCCCTGCGGCATGTCCACCGCCAGCAAGGTGTGCCTGGCCAGGTCGGCTGGCTTTTGCAGTGGGTTGTCGCGGCTGGCGGCCAGCGCCGGCGCGCACACCGGCAGCAGCGACTCCTCGAACAGCGGCGCGCCGCCGCCATCGGCGATCGGGCAAAAGCGCACGGCCAGGTCGACCTGGCTGCGCTCCAGGTCCAGCAGTTCCACCGTGGCCGAGATGCGCACGTCCACCGCCGGGTGGGCGGCGGTGAAGCGCACCAGGCGCGGGATCAGCCACAGCGAGGCAAAGCCCGGCGTGCAGGTCATGGACACCTGGCGCAAGGCGCTGCTGGCGCGCACCCGCGCCGTCGCATCACGCAGCCGCTCCAGGCAGTCGGTGACGGCACGCTGCATCAAGCGGCCGGCCTCGGTCAGCTCCAGCGCGCGGTGGCGCCGCTCGAACAGCGGCACGCCGAGGCTGGCCTCGACCTGCTGGATCTGCCGGCTGACGGCCGACTGGGTCAGGAACATTTCCTGCGCCGCCAGCGTGAAGCTCAGATGCCGCGCCGCCGCCTCGAAGCTGCGCAGCAGGTCCAGCGGCGGCAGCTCGGCACGCGCGATGGCGGCGGTCTGTTCCTGGAAGGCTTTGACATTCCCGGGATGCATGCAATCGATTCCAAATCAGCGTTTGAGACAAGGAGCGCCGCTGACTATATTCATTCCCATTGCGAATGCAAGGAGGCTTGCCATGGATGCTTTGAATGCCTTGTCCCCGACCGGGCTGCCGCTGGCGCGGCGCGCCCTTTACAGCCTGCCCGACGCAGCCGGCCTGCGCATCAGCTGCCTTGCCGGCAGCCTGTGGATCACGCTGGACGACGACCCGCGCGACATCGTGCTGGAGGCCGGCCGGAGCCTGGACGTCGACGCGCACCGGCGCGCCATCGTCTATGCCCTGGAAGCTTCGCAGTTGCGCGTCGCGCCTCAGGCGACAGAGGTGCGCACGGCCTGTGAGCGCGCGCGCAACAGCAGGAAGACCACGATGGCCATGTTCAGCAGGTTCCAGGCGATGCCGTTGAGAAAGGCCGCGCGGTAAGAGCCGGTCAGGTCGAACACCACGCCCGACATCCAGCCGCCCAGGGCCATGCCGAACATCGTTGCCATCAGCACCGTGCCGACACGCGCGCCGGCTTCGCGCGGCGAGAAATACTCGCGCACGATCAGCGCATAGGACGGCACGATGCCGCCCTGGAACAGGCCAAACAGCCCTGCCACCACGTAGAGCGAGGCCAGGCCGTCGAACGGCAGGAACAGCAGCAGGGCCACGCCCTGCAAGGCCGATCCCAGCAGCAGCGTGCGCAGGCCGCCGATGCGGTCGGAGATCCAGCCCGAGACCAGGCGGCTGACCACACCCATCGCCAGCATCAGCGACAGCATCTGGGCGCCGCGCGCCGCGCCGAAACCCAGGTCGCCGCAATAGGCCACGATGTGGACTTGCGGCATGGACATGGCCACGCAGCAGGCCACGCCGGCCACACACAGCAGGGCTTGCGCCGTGCCGGGCTGCAGGCCCAGCAGGCGCTGGGTCGAGGGCTGGTCCGCCGCAGCCGCCACCGTGGCAGGAAGCTGCTGCGGCGGCGGGCGGCGCCGCAACCAGAGCGACAAGGGCAGCATGCTGACCATGCAGAACACACCCATGCCTATGTAGGTCTGGCGCCAGCCCACGCTGTCGATGAAGTGCTGCATCACCGGCGGCCAGACGGCGCCGGCGGCGTAGTTGCCGCTCATGCAGATGGCCAGAGCGATGCCGCGCCGGCGGTCGAACCATTGCGAGGTGTCGGCCACCAGCGGCGCAAAGGTGGCCGAGGTGCCCAGCAGGCCGATCAACAGGCCCTGGGCAATGCAGAACCACCAGAGGCTGGGCGCCAGGCCGGCGACTATGAAGCCGGCACCCAGGCCCAGCGCGCCGACAGCCACCGGCACGATGACGCCAAAGCGGTCGGCCAGCCGGCCCATCAGGATGCCGCCCAGGCCGAAGCCCACCATGGTCAGCGTGTAAGGCAGGGAGGCGTCGCCGCGGGCCACCGCGAAGTCGGCCTGGATGCGCGGCAGGACCACGGTCACTGAATACATGCCGGCGCCGCCGATGGTCATCAGCAGCAGGGACACGGCCAGCCGCAGCCAGGCGTAAGGGGATTCGATGTCCTGGACGGTAGAGCTGCGGGCCATCGACCGATTGGACACGATCCGGCCAGGAGCGCCCGCCTGCACCGCTCCAGAAGAGGGCTAGGGCTTTCCATACTGCCACGCAGGGCCGGTCTGGCATAAGGTGCGGCACCGTCGACTCAGGGGGAGACAACAATGAAGACAAGAATTTCGCTGGCGGCCACGGCCGCGCTGTGGGCCGCTCTGCTGTGCGTGCCTGTCGTGCACGCCGCGCAGATCGTGGTCGGCCAGGTCGCACCACTGTCGGGCCTGGACGCCAACCAGGGCCGGGCCTATGCCGCCGGCATGCAGCTGGTGTTCAACAACGTCAACAAGGCCGGCGGCGTCAGCGGCCATACCTTCAACCTGGTGAGCAAGGACGACGGTGGCCGCGTGGATGACACGGTGAGCGTCACCAGGCAGTTGCTGGCCGACAGCAAGCCCATGGTGCTGGCCGGCTTTTTCGGCAGCCGCAACATCTCCGAGCTGGTGGCCGCCGGCCTGCTGGAGAAAGAAAAGATCACCCTGGTGGGTTACCGCAGCGGCGAGATCCGGCCCGAGACAGCAATGCTGTACAACGTGCGCGCCGGCCTGCGCGACGAGATCAACAAGCTGACCGAGCACCTGGCCACCATCGGCATCACCCGCCTGGGCCTGCTCTACGAGGAAGGCGCCGGCAGTGCGGCCCTGCTGGCCGCGGCCGATGAGGCGACCAAGAAGGCGCGCGCCGGCATCGTCGCCAAGGCCTCCTACCCGGCCGGCACAGCCCGTGTCTCGCCGGCGGTGGAGCTGTTCCTGAGGACGCCGCCGCAGGCCATCATCATGGTCGCCAGCGGCGCGGCGGCGGCCGGCTTCATCGAGCAGTACCGCGCCGCCGGCGGCGCCGCCCAGCTGTTCGCCCATTCGGGCGCCGACATCGAGCAGCTGTCCAAACGGCTCGCCGAGGAGCAGATGCAGGGCGTGGCCATCGCCCAGGTCACGCCCAGCCCCTACAAGATCGCAGGCCGCCTGGCCAAGGAGTTCAGCGACACGGTGGCCAAGACGCCCAACCTGGAGGTGCCGGTCAGCTACGCCATGATGGAGGGCTACATCGCCGCCAAGGTCATCGTCGAGGCCGTGCGCCGCCAGGGCGCCAAGCCCTCGCGCGAAGGCATGGCCGGCACGCTGGATGCCATGGACAGCTATGACCTGGGCGGCTACGTGGTCGGCTTCAAGCCGGGCATGCGCACAGGCTCCAAGTTCGTCGAGCTGTCCATCATCAGCGGCAACGGCAAGATCCGCCAATAGACACGAAGGCCATTCACGCCTGCCAGACGCCGTAGCCGGCCTTGCGCAGCGCGATGCCCAGCTCCACCTCCATGCTGCGCGCCTCGTCGTAGGCCATGGGGTTGTAGCGCTCGTACAGGGCCGGCAGCAGGCGCAGGCCATGCTCGCGCACATAGGTGTTGGCCTGGATGCCGGCCTTGTGCTTGTCGAAGCGCAGATCGGGATCGAGCCCCGTCATGCCGACATAGACAAAGGGCTTGCCCAGCTGGTAGTCGGGATTGGCATTGCGAAAGCGCGCCTTGTTCCAGACCGGGTCGGCCAGTTCGACGACATAGACGTGGTAGTGGGCCTTGCGGCTGCGCGGGACCATGGGCGGCGATTGTGGCAGGCATGGCGTGCTACCTACAGGGTCGCGGGCGGCGCTCCCACCCCGCGCGGCGCGCATCCCGCCTAAGATGGACCTCCAGCCACCAGCACCCAAGGACGCCCATGCCCACCAGCGCCAAGCCCCGGCACTTCTCCATGCTGCGGGACTTCCATCTGGCCGACTTCTTCACCCTGGGCAATGCCGCCTGCGGCGTCGGCTCCGTGCTGTTCGCCATGCTCTACATGCAAGGCCAGCAGCTGGCGCACTTTTATGCCGCCGCCGCGCTCGCGCCTCTGGCCTTCTTCTTCGACGTGCTGGACGGCCGCATCGCGCGGGCCCGGCACCAGCATTCGGCGCTGGGCAGGGAGCTCGATTCGCTGGCCGACATCATCTCCTTCGGCGTGGCGCCGGCCGCCCTGGCCTTTGCCGCCGGCATGCAAGGCGGCTGGGACGCCATCGTGCTGGGCTACTTCGTCTGCTGCGGCGTGAGCCGGCTGGCGCGCTTCAACGTGACGGCGGAAAGCCTGTCGGCCGGCGCCGACAAGGTGAAGTATTTCGAAGGCACGCCCATCCCGACCAGCGTGGCGCTGGTGGCCGTGCTGGCCTGGGCCGCCTGGCAAGGCCAGGTGGGTGCGCAACTCTATGGCGGCGCCTTACAGCTCGGCCCCTGGCAGCTCCATCCCTTTGTGCTGCTGTTCGCCCTGTCAGGCAGCCTGATGATCAGCAAGACCATCCGGATTCCAAAAATCTAGCTGCGTTGCAGCTGGCTCTGCGTCCAGCGGACAATGTCGGCGGCACCCATGGCGCCGGCCTGGCGCGCCACCTCCCGGCCCCCGACGAACAGGGCCAGCGTCGGGATGCTGCGGATGTTGAAGCGCGCGCCCAGTTGCTGCACGGCTTCGGTATCGACCTTGGCCAGGCGGACGGCGGGCTCCAGTTGCGCTGCGGCCTGCTCGAAGCCCGGCGCCATCTGCCGGCAGGGTCCGCACCAGGGCGCCCAGAAATCCACCAGCACCGGGATCTGGTTGCGGTTGATGTGGCGATCGAAACTGGCTTCATCGAGCGCGGTGGAATGGCCGCTGAACAGCGCCTTGTGGCAACTGCCGCAGTCCGGCGCGCTGGCCATCTGGGCCCGGCGCACGCGGTTGGTGGTGTGGCAGTGCGGGCACACCACGTGCAATGCTTCATTGTTGGAGTCCATCGCCAGCACATAAGGCCGCCAGCGGCCTATTGCAAGTTGCGCAAGCTCGGCAAGCCGGGGCCGCCTCAGGCGCCGGGCTGGGTCGGCTGGAAGTCGGGTTGTTCGGGCGGCGGCGGTGGCGGCATCGCGGGCTGGCGCAGGGCGGCATCGCGGATCGCAAACAGGGCCTGCAGGTCCTGGGCCATGTCGTCGTCCTGCGGGTCCTGTGTATCGGGCGCCAGCACATTGGACGCCATCGCCACGGCGCCGTCAGATGCGGCCGCGCCGACGGCCGGCATGCCGGGCCAGTCCGCAGCAGCGGCCGAACCAGCACCCTCGAATTGCCAGGACAGGCTGAACAGCCAGTCGGCGGCGCGCGGCTCGAAGCGGCGCAGCGCATCCATGAAGCTGCTCTGGAAGGCCGGAACATAGGTCAGCAGACTGTCCTGGCCGTTGCGCACGATCAGGGTCACATGCAGGCCGGACAGCGAACTCTTGCTGATCACCGACAGGATGCGGCAATCGATCCAGTCGGACGGGATGCTGTGCTGGCGCATGGTGTCGCGCAGCACCACCTGCACCAGCTCGCGCCGGGGCGCGTTCTTGGTGCTCTGCTCCGTGGTGTTCTCGCTGTCGTGAAACTGCGACGACATGGGCGCAGTGTTCTGCGCCGTGCGGTCGCCGCTGAAGATCTTCTTGAACAGGCCCATGCGCGGCATTATGGCCACAGCCGGGCAGGATGGCGCAAGCGAGGTATCCTCCCGGGTCCCGCGCATGCACACCAACCGCCTCGCCCCCTCCAAAGAAGAGATCGCCCTGCTCCAGCCGTTTGACCGGCTGGGACTGGACCGCATCGAGCTGGTGTCGACCGGCACGCAGGCGGCACGGGCCTTCGACGCCCTCGCGGCGGCCACGGTCTGGGGCTTCGACACCGAGTCCAAACCCACCTTCGTCAAGGACGAGGTGTCCGAGGGCCCGCACGTGCTGCAGCTGGCGACGCTGGACAAGGCCTGGGTGATCCAGCTGCACGACAGCGCCTGCCGCGAGGCCGCCGCCGCCCTGTTGGCCCTGCCCGGCGTGACCAAGGCCGGCTTCGGCCTGGGCGACGACCGCAAGCGCATCCTGGCCAAGCTGGGCGTGGACCCGCCCGGCGTGCTGGACCTGAACCATGTGTTCCGCGAACAGGGCTGGCGCAAGGACATGGGCGTCAAGGCCGCGGTCGCCGTGCTGTTCAACCAGCGCTTCACCAAGTCCAAGAAGGCCGGCACCTCCAACTGGGCCAACCCGCGCCTGACCGAGGCGCAACTGGTCTACGCCGGCAACGATGCCTGGGCGGCGCTGCGCGTGCACCAGGCGCTGGGCCTGCCGTGCAGCTGACACCCTGGCGCGTCGCCGCCGCCGGCATGCTGGCCCTGGCCGTGGCCATGGGCATAGGCCGCTTCGCCTTCACACCCTTGCTGCCCATGATGCTGGCCGACAGCGTGATCGACCTCGCGGCCGCCAGCTGGCTGGCCAGCGCCAATTACCTGGGCTACCTGGTAGGCGCCCTGCTGTGCACCTTCCAGCCCTGGATCTGGCAGAAACTGGGCCGCAGCACCGCCGTGCGCAACACCGTGCTGGTGCGCATCGGTCTGGCCGCCACCGTGGGGCTGACGCTGGGCATGTCCTTGCACCTGCCCGCCGCCTGGCCCCTGCTGCGCTTTGCGGCCGGCGTGGCCAGCGCCCTGGTCTTCGTCTATGTGTCGGGTTGGTGCCTGGGAACGCTGGCGCGCATGGGCCTGCCGGCCATGGGCGCGGTGATCTACACCGGCCCGGGCGCCGGCATCGTGCTGTCGGGCCTGGCCGCCAGTGGCATGGTCGCCCTGCACTGGCAGGCCGCCGCCGGCTGGCTGGTGTTCGGCGTGCTCGCCGCCATCCTCACCGCCGTGCTCTGGCCGACCGTCAGTCCGCGCCATGAGTTGCCCGCTGCCGCGCCAGCCGCTGCCGCCCAGGCAGGCCAGGGCGCCGGCCCTGGCCATGGCGGCATGGAGATCGCGCTGCTGTCCCTGGCCTATGGCCTGGCCGGTTTCGGCTACATCATCACCGCCACCTTTTTGCCGGTGATTGCGCGCCAGGCCCTGCCCGGTTCGCACTGGCTGGACCTGTTCTGGCCCATCTTCGGCCTGGGTGTGATCGCCGGCGCGCTGATCGCCTCGCGCATCCGCACCCGGCTGGACCTGCGCTGGCTGCTGGCCATCTGCTACGTCGTCCAGGCCGTGGGCGTGGCGTCCAGCCTGGTCAGCCCCAGCCTGGCGGGCTTTGCCGCCGGCAGCCTGCTGCTGGGACTGCCTTTCACCGCCATCACCTTCTTTGCCATGCAGGAGGCCAGGCGCCTGCGGCCGTTGGGCGCCTCCAGCCTGATGGGCGGCCTCACGGCACTGTATGGCCTGGGCCAGATCGTCGGGCCGCCCCTGGCCACCGGCCTCTTGCACCGCAACCCGGCCCAGGGCTTCGGCCTGTCGCTGGAGATCGCGGCGGGTTCGCTGGTCTTGGGCGCCCTGCTCTATGCGGCGATGACGCGGCTCTACCCGGTCCAGCAGCCAGGCTAGTTCAGTTCTTCAGCAGGTGGAAGTTCAGCAACCGGGTGGCGATCACGGTCTCCACCAGGAAGCACAGCAAAGCCAGCAGAAAGCAGCCCACGCCGCACAGAAAGCCGGCGACGGCCAGCTTGTTGCCCTGGAAGTCGGTGGTCTCGCCCAGGAACAAAAAGATGATGGTCAGGCCGATCAGGAAGGCGCACAGCGTGAGCAGCGCGATGCAGCCGTTGGCGATGCGCCCGCGCAGCCGCAGCTCGCCCAGTTCGGTGTAGGCGCGCGCCAGGAATTCATTGTCCTGGCTGGCACGGGCCTGGTTTTCCACCGCCCGGGCGCGGTCGATGATGCGCGCCAGCCGGCCGGCGACGGCGCCGATCATGCCGGACACGGCAGTGAGCAGGAAGACGGGAGCGACAGCGAGCTGGATGCCGTGGGTGACGGCGCTGGGATCGATCGGTAAGGGCATCGGCCGATTAAACCTGAAGCCGGAACTGCATCCGTGTGCCGGCCAGTTCCATGACGTCGTTGTCGGCCAGTTGCATCGGATCGTCGGAGATAGCCTGGCCGTTGAGGGTGGGCCGCTGTGTGCCGTCCATGCAGGCCACGAAAAAACCGGTGCGCCGGTGCGACACCGCGACCACGGCAACGCCCGGCTTGCCAAAGGTGGTGACGGCCTTGAGCACCGGCACTTCCAGGCCGGCGGACGTGCCGCTGAGCACCTGGAAGCTCGCGTGCAGCGGCGCGGCGGCGGTCGTCAGCGGTGCGTTGTCGGAGTCCTGCCGGAAGGCCGTGGTCTCGCCAAAGCCGCTGGGCTCCTCGGAGGCGGCCAGGTACTGGATGCGGAAGCTGCCGATGGCGATCAGGTCGCCGTCGTGCAGCTGCTGGCGCTTGATCTTGTGGTTGTTGACGAAGGTGCCGTTGGTACTGCCCAGGTCCTCGATGAAGACATCGGCCAGGCCCTGCAGCTCGAAGGCGCAATGCTGGCCGCTGACGGTCATGTTCTCCAGGATGATGTCGTTGCCCGGCTTTCGGCCCAACGTCGTGCGGTCTTTGTGCAGGAACACATGCTTGATCTCCACACCTTCGACTGTGGCGATGAGCTGGGGCATGGCAGGCCTTTCGGGCAGGGGGGGCGAATTCCATCCTAGTGTGCGCCCCGGGCGCTGGCAAGCTAAGCTTGCCGGATGATTCCGTTTTCTGTCCTTGACCTCGCCCCCATCACCGAGGGCAGCAGCCCCTCGCAATCCTTCGCCAACACCGTGGAACTGGCCCAGCAAGCCGAGCGCCTGGGCTACAGCCGCTACTGGCTGGCCGAGCACCACGGCATGCCCGGCATCGCCAGCGCCGCCACCTCCGTCCTGATCGGCCATGTGGCTGGCGCAACAAAGTCCATCCGGGTGGGCGCCGGCGGCATCATGCTGCCCAATCACTCGCCCCTGGTGATCGCCGAACAGTTCGGCACGCTGGAAGCGCTCTACCCCGGCCGCATCGACCTGGGCCTGGGCCGCGCGCCGGGCTCCGACCAGGCCACTGCCCATGCGCTGCGCCGCAACCTCATGTCGGACGCCGATGAATTTCCGCGCGACGTGATGGAGCTGATGGACTTCATGTCAGATGCGCCGCGCCAGAGCGTGCGCGCAGTGCCGGGACTGGGCGCCAAGGTGCCGGTGTGGATCCTGGGCTCCAGCCTGTTTGGCGCCCAGTTGGCGGCCCACCTGGGCCTGCCCTTTGCCTTTGCCTCGCACTTCGCGCCGCAGCAGATGCTGCAGGCCATCGACATCTACCGCACGACCTTCAAGCCTTCGGCGCAGCTGCAAGAGTCGTATGTGATGCTGGGCTTCAACGTCTTCGCCGCCGACACCGATGAAGAGGCAGCGTACCGCGCCACCTCCTGGCAACAGGCCTTTGTCAACCTGCGCAGCGGCCGGCCGGGACGGCTGCCACCGCCGGTGCGCGGCTACTTCGAGAACGTGGGCCCGGGTGAGCGCGCCCTGCTGCAGACCGTGCTGTCCTGCGCCGCCATCGGCGCGCCGGCAACGGCCAAAGGGCAGATAGAGGCCTTCATCGAGCGCACCGGCGCCGATGAGCTGATGATCACCTCCAACATGTTCGAACACGCCGCGCGGCTGCGCTCCTACGAGATCACCGCGCAGCTGCGCTCGCTCTGAACCCGGACCAGGGCGTGGCTCAGCCGCGCACCACGCTGGCCAGGTCCAGCGCGCCCGTGCCCCACAGGCCGATCAGCACATGCGACAGGCTCACCCCCAGCAGCGAGCGCTGGCGGTGGTAGAGCCAGCCCCAGAACAGGCCGGGCGCGAAGACCGCCAGCGCATAGCCCAGGCCCAGGTGCTGGTGGCTCAGCGAGAAGATGGCGTTGGCCACCAGGATGGCGCGCAAGGGGGCAAAGCGGCCGGTCAGCATCTTGTGCAGGCTGCCCTGCAGCATGCCGCGGGCGATGAACTCCTGCATGGGTGTGAGCAGCGCGTACAGCGCATAGGCCAGCAGCGTGGCCGCCAGGCCGTCAGGCGAGACCCAGGGCTGGATCAGGCCCAGGTGCGCATAGCCCGGAGCCCACTGCAGCAAGGCCGCCTTGGCCAAGGTGATGGCGACGCAAAACAGCGCTGTCCAGGCCAGGCTGTCGGCGAGCACCCATTGCCAGCGCCGCAGGCTCAAGCCGAAGGTGGCCGCGGTGAAGCCGCTGGCGCGCGCGATCCAGGCCGCACCGAGGGTCATCAGCAGCAGCAGGGCCGAGGTGGTGATGGTGCTGGAGCCGCCGCTGGCGGCGAACTGGCGCAGCAGGCCCAGGGCCGAGATGTAGATGAACAGCATCAGGATGACGTTGCTGAACAGGTTGCCAAAGGCCACCCGCATGCGGAACTCCTCGATGCGCTCCCGGATGGAGTCGGCCGCCACTGCGCTGGTGCTGGCCAGGCGCTCGCCCAGCACGCCCATCTGCTCGCGTGCCGACAAGGCCAGCAGGTCGGCACCGGAGCCGGCCTGCAATTGGCGCAGCGCATCGACCGACAGCGACCACACGACGGCAGGCTCGCGCGCCACCACCGAGCTGGAACGCGGTGCCCCGCTCAGGACGCCCATCTCGCCGAAGTAGCCACCGGGCTCCACGCCGCCGAGCTGCGCGCCGTCGCCCTTGAGGACCTGCACCCGGCCGGCCGCCAGCAGGCAGATGCGGTCCGAGGCCTCGCCCTCGCGCAGGATGAAGTCCCCCACCGCGTGCTCGGCCCGCGTGAGCAGCGGCGCCAGCCGCTCCACCAGATCCGGTGCGATGCCCTGCAGGAAGCGGTTGCCCCGCCAGTCCTGCGGGCCCAGCGCCTGCGCCTGTCCATTCATCGCGTGCCTCTCCTGTAAGATCGCCGCGCATCTTATCGGCTGTTCCACCTGCACATCCAAGGCGCCCCTTCGAGGCGCCCTTCCCCACCCCCATGAGCCTTCGCGTCCACGACGATGTCGCCCGCCAATACAACTCCGACGACGGCATCATCGCCGCCAAGAACCAGGCGGTCCTGGAAGGCCTGAAGCAGCGCTTCGGACCACGCGCAGCGGCGCTGCGTGTGGCCGACCTGGGCGTGGGCGACGGCGCACAATTGCAGATGCTCACCACCCTGGCTTGTCCGCTGGCCATGACCGGCCTGGACGTCTCGCCCGCCATGCTGCGGCTGGCGGCCCAGCGCGTGCCGCTGACGGCCGTGCTGGCACCGGCGCAGGACGCTGCTGCCCACCTGCCGCACGGCGCCTTCGACCTGGTGCTGGCCCATTTCGTCCTGGCCTATGTGCAGCCGCGCGATTTGCTCGCGCAGGTGCGCCAGTTGCTGGCGCCAGCCGGCGTGCTGTCGCTGGCCACCACGGTGACCGAAGGCGGCGCGCCCTTCTACGCAGCGCTGGAGAGCACCTTCCGCCACAGCTGGAACCCCTTGCGGCGCGCCATCGCCTGGGCCGCCGACCGCGCCCTGGCGCGCTCCCACATGCCGGCCGACTTCCAGGCGCTGGAGGCCGAGCTGCAGGCCAGCGGCCTGCGCTGCCTGGCGCGACGCACCCTGCGCATGCCGGTGCGCTTTGACACGCCCGACGAGGCCTACCGCTTCGGCATTGAGGAAGGCTGGGCGGTCAACATCCTGGCCGTGCCGGGCGTGCCGCTGGGCGCGGCCAAGTGGCTGGCCCGCTACGGCCTGCGCCAGTGCAGCTATCCTTTTGAGGTGACCCAAGTCATCGAGATCCTCGAAGTGGGAGCAGCCTGATGCGCCTGTTTTCCACCATCGCGCGCCTGAGCCTGCGGCTGGCGGGCTGGCGCATCGTCGGCGAAGCCCCCGATGCGCCGCGCTATGTGCTGATTGCCGCGCCGCACACCAGCAACCATGACTTCCCGCTGATGATGCTGTTCGCCATCTCCCTGGGCATCTGGCCGGCCTGGGTCGGCAAGCACACCTTGTTCAAGCCGCCGCTGGGCTGGCTGATGCGGCTGCTGGGCGGCATCCCGGTGGACAGGCGCGCGCCCGGCGGCATGGTGGAGCAGCTGGCCCAGCGCTTCGCGCAGCAGGAGCGGCTGGTGCTGGTGATGCCGCCCGAAGGATCGCGCGGTAAACGCCAGCACTGGAAGAGCGGCTTCTACCATGTGGCGCGCAGCGCCGGCGTGCCCATCGCCACGAGCTACCTGGACTACACGCGCAAGCAAGGCGGCATCGGCCCGCTGCTGGTGCCCAGTGAGGACTTGCGCGCCGACATGGACGCTCTGCGCGCCTTCTACGCGGACAAGCAGGGCCGCCATCCCGAGCGCCAGGGGCCGATCCGCCTGGCCGCCGAGGACGAGGGCGAGGACGAAGCCGCGGACTGATCAGCCCGGCCGCGGCTCGACGCGCCGCGCCAGGGCCAGCGAGAACGCGGCCCAGGCAGCGCCGAAGATCCAGCCGGCCAGCACGTCGCTGAGCCAGTGCACGCCCAGCGCCACGCGGCTGGCGCCCACCAGCAAGGCCATCAGGATGGCCAGGCCCATGATGAACCAGCGCTCCCGGGCCCGCCCGTGCGTGCGCGCCACCAGAGCGCCCAGGGTCAGGAAGACCACGGCCGACATGCTGGCGTGGCCGCTGGGAAAGCTGAACCCCGTCTCGACGAAATGCGCCAGCTTCGAGTCCGGCCGCAGCCTTGTGAAGCCGCCCTTGAGCAGCTGGACGGCAAGCGAGGCCGCCAGGATGGACAGCCCGACCACCAGCGCCGTCCTGCGCCTGCGGGTCAGCGCCAGGTAGGCACAGCTGCCCACCGTCAGCAGCGTCAGGCCGACGGTGCTGCCGAAGCCGCTCAAGTCGCGCATGATCTCGGCCAGCCGGGGATGGCTGGCGCGCGCCGCATGGGCCATCTGCGCCAGAGTGAAGTCGAAACTCTCCTGGGCGCTGGCCGGTGCGCGGTCGGCCAGCAGCAGGAAAACCAGGGCCAGGGCGCTCAGGCCCAGAGCGGCCAGCAGGAAGGAAGCAACTGAGCGGTCGCGCAGGGACAAAAGCATGCTCAGAGTTTGTCACAGCGCAGCGCGCAGGCCAGCGCGCGGCGGCGTATGCTGCATCTGTCTGTTGCCAAGGAGAGCCCATGCCGTCACGCCTGACCGCGCAGGACTTCGACCAGGAAGTTCTCATCCTCTTCGACGCCTATGTCCACGGCAGCCTGGACCGGCGCGGCTTCCTGAACCAGGCGCAGAAGTACGCCAAGGCCGGCGTGACGGCGGCCGGCCTGCTGGCCGCGCTCAGCCCCGACTTCGCCGCCGGCCAGCAGGTGCCCAAGGACGATCCGCGCCTGAAGACCGAATGGCTGACTTACGGCTCGGCCAACGGCACGGGCAGCGTCAAGGGCTATCTGGCGCGGCCGGCCAGCGCCGGCGCCAACAAGCTGCCGGTGGTGCTGGTGGTGCACGAGAACCGCGGCCTGAACCCCCACATCGAGGACATCACGCGGCGCCTGGCGCTCGATGGCTTCATGGCCTTTGCCCCAGACGCGCTGACGCCGCTGGGCGGCTACCCCGGCAACGAGGACAAGGCCCGCGAGGAGTTCGCCAAGCTCGACCAGGCCAAGGCGCGCGAGGACTTCGTCGCCGCCGCCGGCTGGCTGCTGGCGCGCAGCGACGGCAACGGCAAGCTGGGCGTGGTGGGCTTTTGCTACGGCGGCGGCATCGCCCACATGCTGGCCACGCGCCTGCCCAACCTGGCCGCGGCCGTGCCCTTCTACGGCAACTCGCCCGCGCCGGAAGAGGCGGCCAAGGTCAAGGCGCCGCTGCTGGTGCAACTGGCGGCGGTGGACGAGCGCATCAACGCCGCCTGGCCGGCCTATGAGGCGGCGCTCAAGGCCGCTGGCGTGAAGTACAGCATGCACCAGTACGCCGGCACCCAGCACGGCTTCAACAACGACACCACGCCTCGCTACGACGCGGCAGCCGCCAAGCTGGCCTGGGAACGCACCGTCGCGTTCTTCAGGCAGAACCTGGCCTGAGCGCCCCGCCATGGCTGCCTTCAAGGCCTCCACAAAGAACCTGGCAGCCTTGTTGCTCGCGGCCGCCCTGCTGGCCTGGGGCCTGTTTGCCGGCAGCGCGCAGGCCGAGAAGGCCGTGCGCCTGGCGCCGCCGCAGTTCGACCCGCCGGCCGCGGCGGGCCCACTGCAGACGGCGGTCTTCGCCGGCGGCTGCTTCTGGGGCGTCCAGGCCGTGTTCCAGCACACGCAAGGCGTTGTCAGCGCGGTCTCCGGTTACGCCGGCGGCGACAAGCAAAGCGCCAGCTACGAGGCCATCGGCAGCGGCCGCACCGGCCATGCCGAGGCGGTGCAGGTCACCTACGATCCCGCGCGTGTGTCCTACGGCAAGCTGCTGCAGGTGTACTTCTCCGTGGTGCACGACCCGACCCAGCTCAATCGCCAAGGCCCGGACACCGGCCCCCAATACCGCTCGGCCCTGTTCTATAGCAACGCAGCGCAGCAAGACACCGCCATCCGCTACATCGCCCAGCTCGATGCGGCCCGCAGCTTCCCGGCGCCCATCGTCACCCAATTGACCCCGCTGCCGGCCTTCTACCCGGCCGAGGCCTACCACCAGGACTACGCCACCCTGCATCCCGAGTCGTCCTACATCGCCCGCTTCGACCTGCCCAAGATCGCCAACCTCAAGAGCTTCCTGCCCGAGGTCTGGCGCGAGCAGCCTGTGTTGGTGGGGGACAAGGGCAAGGGTTGAGGCGGTGCCTCGCAGCGGCCGGTGCTCGGGCTGCGCAGGCCAGGGCGGATGCCGGCCGGCGCAGGCAACGGAACGCCAAGCGCTGTTCCGTCTCCCGCTTGCTTCAAGAACCAGCTGTCGTCGCGCGGGGCAGTGTGACGGTGAATGTGGCCCCGCCGCCGGGATTGGCAAAGGCAACGATGGCCCCGCCGTGGGCGCTGACGATGGAATGCGTGACCGTCAGGCCGATGCCCAGGCCATGCGACTTGGTCGTCACGAAGGGCTGGTAGAGCGTGTCCAGGATGTCCGGCGACAAGCCCGTTCCGCTGTCGCACACCGAAATCTCGACCTCGGTCGCCTCGATCACACTTGCGATCGTGATGCGGCGCGTGGTCCGTGGTATCTCGGTCAGCGCGTCGATCGCATTGCGGACCAGGTTGAGAAACACCTGCTGCAAGAGTACCGGGTCGCCGTCGGTGACGCAGGGGACCTGCGACAGGTCAAGGCTGACCTCGATCTTGTGCTTGCGCATGTCATGGGCAACCAGGGCCAGGCTGTCGCCGATCACGCTGTGGAGGTCGACCTGTGTTTTTTGCAGCTCGCGGCCGCGCAGCATCACGCGGTGGCGCTCGAAGATCTGGATCGCGGCAACGGCGCCGGCCTGGATGTCGGCCAGGATCTCCAGCGTTTCCTCGGGCGTCGCCTTGCGGTTTGCGACCATCCGCTGCAGCGCATCGGCGTTGTGCCGCACCGCGCTGAGCGGCTGCGCGAGTTCATGCCCCATCGAGGCCGTCAGCGCCGACATGGTTTCGCGGCGGTTGGCATCGGCCGCGAGCGTCAGGTTGTGCCGGCTCTCGCTCTCGGCGCGATGGCGTGCGCGGCGCTCGTACAGCAATCGCCCGATCAGCAGCGACTGCAGGAGCAGCACGCCGATCGAGACGAGGATGGCGGCCTCGTATTCACTCCACAGGCTCGGGCCGCGGAAGCGCACCTCGCTGCCCGGCGGCAGCCGGCTCTCGGGGATGTCCCAGCGCTGCAACTCGCGCCAATCGAAGACCGGGTGGCCCGGCAACTGCGGCGGCGGCCTGAGGCTGCTGGGCGGCTCGCCATTGAGGATGCGGGTGGCAATGTCGGCCGTGTTGCGCGAAAGCTCGTCGATGGAAATCATGGTCCCGCCGACGATCCCGTGTCCCAGGAAGGGCCGCAGCGCCCCGAAAATCGGGGCGTTGGCCGAAGCGTGGAGGTCGGCAAGCACCTGTGCGTCCGCGTAGGCTCCGCCCTGCACGTCGGAGCCGAAGGTCAGATAGAAGATGGCGGAGTTCTTGGGCAGGTTGGCGACGCGCCGCTGGATGTCCTGCAGGGTCAGTTCGTCGGACCAGACGAAGGTCAGGCGCCCGGCGTGGCGCGCGAACCCAGGCTCGAGTTCGCGGCGCCAGAAGTTGCCCAGGGCGCCGGATCCGATCACCATGAAAATCTGCCGGGTCTCGGGCAGAACCCGCAGGATGTCGTCGACCAGGCGGGGGAAATCGTTGACGACCGTCACAGCGCTCTCGTTGTCGCCAAGCGCCGCACCGCGCAGGTAGCGCTGGTCCACCGAAGCCAGCAGCAACGGCGCCGTGGGAAACAGCTGCTGTGCGTTCCTGCGTGCGAACACGGCGGCTGGGCCGCCGACCGTCATGACCAGGTCCGGGGCCGGACGGCCGGCGTAGACGGAGCGGATGTAGTCGATGACGGCCTGGTCCGGCGCGCGCACGAAGCCGCTCGCGCCCACCACCACCTCGACGACGTTGACGGGCTTGTCGACGCGCTGGTCCAGGCCGGCGCGCAAGTTGCCGGTGAAGCGGTCCAGCGGCAGGTTGCCGCGTTCCAGCGACTGCAGCACCAGCACCTGCTTGACCGTGGGTCGGGGCTGGGGCTGGGCCTGGCCTGGCGCCGCAACGAGCAGGAGCGAGGCCACCAGCCAGGCGCACCATAGGCGCTTGCGGATCAATCTGGACACCGATTTCCTTGTGAAGGGGCGCCCAGCATGGTTTTGTCCCCTGGCGCCCGAACGTTTGTCCCGTTATAAATTTTCCCGCCAGACCCGGCAAGCAAAAGACGGCTGCGTGTGCGGTGGCGCCACACAAACCCGAGACAGGTCACGCCCGGGACCGCTAAACGACGATCTCGTAGTCGGCATCGCCCATGTAGCGGTGCGTGCCAAAGGCCGCGGTGACGGCGGCGGTCTCGGCGGCCTGCCATTGGCCGAAGATGGCTTTCTCGGCCTCGCTGAGGTTGTCCAGGTCGGGTTGCTCGCCCCAGGTGCCGACGATGCGGCGGTAGGCCAGGTAGACCGGCGCCACCATCTCGGCGTCGCCCAGCGTCTGTTCCAGCGCGTCGCAAAAGCGCTGCTGCGCTTCGCGCTTGTCTGCGTCGGAAACGTCAACGCCGTAAAGCTTGAGTGTGTAGGTCATCGGTACTCTCAGCCGCCCGCGCGCTTGACCTTGTGGCCCTGCGCCTGCAGCAGTTCCACCAGCTTGTCGCAGTGGTCGCCCTGCACTTCGATGATGCCGTCCTTGACCGTGCCGCCCGAGCCGCAGGCGGCCTTGAGCTTCTTGCCCAGTTCGTTCAGTTTCACTTCATCCAGCGCCAGGCCCTTGACCAGGGTGACGGCCTTGCCGCCGCGGCCCTTGGTCTCGCGCGAGACGCGCACGATGCCGTCGGCCGAGGGCGCCACCGGCTGCGGCGCCCGCTTGCAGTTGCACTGCGCCATGGCCTTGCGACAGACCGGGCACATGCGGCCGGCGTCGGTGGAATACACCAGGCCGCCCGCACCTTTGCTCTTCATCATGCCGCCAGGCCTTTCACGCGCGGGTGCAGCGGGTAAGACGGGTCGGTGAAGCCGGGGGTGGACGGATGGCCGGGCGCGACAAAGGAGTCGACCAGGGCCTCGTCCTCGGGCGTGAGCTGGCAGTCCAACGCCGGCAGGTAGTCCTCCCACTGCTTGAGGGTGCGCGGGCCGGCGATCACCGAGCTCACCGCGCTGTTGGCCAGCACCCAGGCGGTGGCGAACTGGGCCAGGGTGAAACCCCTGGCCTGGGCGTGGGCCTGCAGCTTCTGGGCGATCACCAGCGATTCCTCCCGGATCTCGGTCTCGGCGATGCGCTTGTCGCCGCGGCCGGCGCGGGTGTCGGCCGAGGGCGCCTGGCCGGGCGCGTACTTGCCGGTGAGCACGCCGCGGGCGATCGGGCTGTAGGGCGTGACGCCGATGCCGTGATGCGCGCAGGCCGGCAGGATCTCCACCTCGGGCATGCGATTGAGCAGGTTGTAGTAAGGCTGGCAGACCACGGGGCCGGGCATGCCCAGCTGCGCGGCGATGCGCACGCACTCGGCAATGCGCCAGCCGCGGAAGTTCGACAGGCCCCAGGCCCGGATCTGGCCGGCGCGCAGCATGGCGTCCAGGGCGCGCAGCGGCTCCTCCAGGTCCATGCCGTTGTAGTCGCGATGCATGTAGAGGATGTCCACATGGTCGGTGCGCAGGCGCTGCAGGCTCTGGCCGATCTCGCGCAGCATCCAGCTGCGCGAATAGTGGGCCTCGTTGACCCGGTCCGACATCTTGTTGCCCAGCTTGGTCGCCAGCACCCAGTCATGGCGCCGACCGGCCAGCAACTCGCCCAGCATGGTTTCCGAGGCGCCGGTGGTGTAGACGTCGGCCGTGTCGATGTAATTGACCCCATGGGCCTGGGCGTGGTCGACGATGGCGCGGGCCTCTTCGATGGCGGTCTGGTCGCCGAACATCATGGTGCCCAGGCACAGGGCCGACACCTTCAGGTTGCTTTTGCCGAGCTGGCGGTATTGCATGGAAGAAATCTCCTCGAGGGGCCGCAGCTTAGCGCCTTGCGGCCGGTCCCGCCGCTACACTGGCCCATTCCCCCCGGTTCCCCCCATGTCCTTCCCCTCGCTCGGCCTCTCCCCCTCCCTTGTCCAGGCCGCCACCGGCCTGGGTTTCGCCACGCCCACGCCCATCCAGGCGGCGGCCATCCCCGCCATCCTGCGCGGCGCCGACCTGCTGGCCACGGCCCAGACCGGCTCGGGCAAGACCGCCGCCTTCGCCCTGCCCCTGCTCCAGCAACTGCAGGAGGACCACCACGCGCCCAAGAGTCTGCGCGCCCTGGTGCTGGTGCCCACGCGCGAGCTGGCGGCCCAGGTGGGCGAGGTGCTGCGTGGCCTGGCGAAAGGGCTGGAACAAGGCCTGGCCCGCCAGCCCAAGATCGCCATCGTCTTCGGCGGCGTCTCCATCAACCCGCAGATGATGGCCCTGCGCGGCGGCGCCGACGTGGTCGTGGCAACGCCCGGCCGCCTGCTCGATCTGGTGGAGCACAACGCCCTGCGCCTGTCCTCGGTCGGCCTGCTGGTGCTGGACGAGGCCGACCGCCTGCTGGACCTGGGCTTTGCCGAGGAGCTGCAGCGCGTGCTGGCCCTGCTGCCGGCGCGCCGGCAGAACCTGTTCTTCTCGGCCACCTTCCCCGCCGAAGTGCAAGCCCTGGCTGACGGCCTGCTGCGCTCCCCCGAGCGGGTGGACATCGCCGACGCGCCCGCCACCACGCCCGACATCACGCAGCGCGCCATCCAGGTCGACGAGAGGCGCCGCACCGAGCTGCTGCGCAAGCTGCTGGCCGATGAAGGCTGGAGCCGCGTGCTGGTCTTCGTCGCCAGCAAGTACGCGGCCGAGCACGTGGCCTGGAAGCTGCACAAGCAGGGCGTGTTCGCCACGCCCTTCCACGGCGGCCTGAGCCAGGGCGCACGCACCAAGGTGCTGGCCGACTTCAAGGAAGGCGGCTGGGACGTGGTGGTCACCACCGACCTGGCGGCGCGCGGCATCGACATCGCCCAGCTGCCGGTGGTGGTCAACTACGACCTGCCGCGCTCGCCGGTGGACTACGTGCACCGCATCGGCCGCACCGGCCGCGCCGGCGAGGCCGGCCTGGCCGTCAGCTTCGTCACGCCGGCCGCCGAGGCCCACTTCCAGCTGATCGAAAAGCGCCAGGGCGCCAGCGTGGCGCGCGAGCAGCTCGCCGGCTTCGAGCCGCAAGACAGCGTGCCCGCCGACCTTGCCACTGCGCCCGGGACGGGCGGCATCAAGGGCAAGCGGCCCAGCAAGAAAGACA
The DNA here is from genome assembly GCF_936925435.1 of uncultured Ramlibacter sp. Classification (GTDB taxonomy): domain Bacteria; phylum Pseudomonadota; class Gammaproteobacteria; order Burkholderiales; family Burkholderiaceae_C; genus Ramlibacter. The sequence continues at coordinate 24,718 of NZ_CAKZHQ010000039.1, forward strand.
AGCTGCGTGCCGCAGCAACCGCCGCAGGAGTGAAGTGATGGCAAGACCGAACGAATGGGCCAACAAGGTGCTGGCCCTGTGCAAGGGCGGCAACACCAGCGCGGCCATCGCCCAGATCAAGGTGGCACCCAGCGCCAAGGACCTCAATGCCTTGCGGACCCTGGTCGTGACCGGCAAGCTGGTGGGACGCTGGCGCGATGTGGACATCGCCATCGAAGAGAACATGGCCTTGCTGGCGGCGCCGCGCCTGCACCGCTCGCCCTGATCCTTCTTTCAAGGAAAATCGGCACCCAGACCCCGGCGGATGGGCCTCAGACGCTATCGATTCAATAGCGGCTGGAGGTCGGCGGCGCGCCGCAGGGCTGGGTAGGGATTGACCGGCGTGCCCTTCCACCACTGGGGCTGCGCCCCCATGCGAAACACCGCAAAGTGCAGGTGCGGTGCATTGGCGGCGGCGTTGCCTGTGCTGCCCACATAACCGACCAGGTCGCCGCGCTTGAGCAACATGCCCTCCTTCAGGCCTGGCGCATAGCGGTCCAGGTGGGCGTAGTAGTAGGCCAGCTTGTTCTGCGGGTCGAACTGGTAGAGCGTCAGTCCGCCCGGCACGCTGGTGAACAGCTTGACCAGGGTGCCGTCGTCCACCGCCAGCACCGGCGTGCCGCGCGCCGCCAGGATGTCGATGGCCTCGTGGGCGCCGCCGCCGCGGCCCTGGCCGTAGGTGTCGCTCAGATCGCCCGCCACCATGCCCTGCACCGGTAGCAGCAGGCTGCGCGCCGCCAGCAAGGCATCGCCGTCGGTGGCCGGCGCAGCGTCCGCGGCCATGGGCGGCGCCTGCGCAATGACGGCAGGCTGGCCGGGCGCCGCCATGGGTGCGGGCGGCATGGCCGCCGGTGCGTCCGGTGCCTGGGCGCCAGCCGGCGGCACGGGCGGGGCCTGGACCGCTGCGGTCGGCACCGTGGCCGGCAAGGCGTTCGGACCGCTGACCACCGCGGTGCGCACAGGCTCACGCTCGCAGGCCTGCAAGGCCAGCAGCGCCAGCAGGGCGCAGGTCCAGGCAGCGCGCCGCATGCTCAGGCCTGGACCAGCACGGCCGTGCCGGCCTTGACCAACGCCGCCAGGCGCTGCACGTCCCAGTTGGTCAGGCGCACGCAGCCGTTGGTGTCGACCCGCGCCGTGCGGTCCGGCTCGTTCGTGCCATGGATGCCCCAATGCGGCTTGGACAGGCCCAGCCACAGCACGCCCACCGGATTGTTCGGTCCGGCCGGCAGCCTGGTCTTCTCCTCATTGGGTTTGGCGCTCTTGAGCAGCTTCGGGTCGTAGGTGAAGAAGGGGTTCTTGACCTCGCTGGTGATCTTCATCTTGCCCAGCGGCAAGGGGTCTTTCGGCCCGCCGAAGCTGACCGGAAAGGCCGCCAGCACCTTGTCCTTTGCGTCCAGCACGTAGAGCATCTTGTCGGACTTGTCGATGCGCAGCGATGCGGCACCGGCCGGGGTCCCGGTGCTGTTCATGGTGTCGATGGCAACGATCTGCGCGCCCTGCTCCAGCTTGCGGCCCTGGTTGAGTTCAGCCAGCAGCTTCGGGCTCATGTGAAAGCGCTCGGCCAGGGATTCGATCAGGCTCTCGTAGCCCAGGGCGGCCAGCTTGCCCTGCTCCATCGGATCCCTGGGCAACGCTGTGAAGGGACCGGCCGCGTCCTCGGCGCTGATGGTGTAGGTGCCGAAGGCCGGCCCGCCGCCGCCCTGCAGCGCCGTCCAGGTGGCCTGGCCGATGCGTCCGTCGGTGGGCAGGCCGCGCGCCAGCTGGAAGGCGGCGACCGCGCGGCGCATGTTGTCGCTGTAGATGCCGTCGATCTCGCCCGGCGAGAACCAGGCGCGGTCCAGCAGGGCCTGGGCCCGCACCACGGCCGCGCCCTTGCTGCCCATGGCCAGGGACGGGGTGGCGTCGTCGGCATTGAGCTTGTGCATCTGCGCCGTCGGGTCGGCCGGCGGTGGCACTGCATTGGGCCTCTCGGCATGGGCCAACCAGGGGCAGGCCGCTGCGGTGAAGACCAGGAGGAAAACGGCCGCGCGGCGCCGCAGCGATGGAATGTGCATGGGATAGAGCCTGCTCGATGACATGCCCCACGGTAGCGGTTCGCCACACCGCCCGGTGTCGGCGCGGGCCGACGGCGCCGGTCAGCGCAGGCCGGGACTGCCCTTCAGCGCGGCAATGCGGCTGCCGGCTCGGGCGGGACCTCGCTGCGCAGCGGTTGCTCGGTCCGCGCCGCGGGCTCCAGGATGCGCACGCCTTGCTCTCCGCCCTGGGGCTGGTCGGCTGGCACGGACAGGATGCGCACGCCGCGCTCGACCTGCTGGCCACCGCCAGGGCGCACGATGGTGACCTGGGGCGTGGCCACGACGGCGCGTTGTGGCTGTGGCGGGAAGGAAGACGCCGGCACCGGACCCGCGCCAGTGGCCATGTACTCGGCCGGCGGCTGCGGCGCCGGCGGCGGGCTGGCCTCGGGCTGCACCACCTCGGGCTGGGCCTGCGGCTCGGTCACCGGCGCCAGCGTGGGGTCGGGCAGGCCGGCGCCGCGCGGCGCGTCGAACTTGGCCTGGCCGTCGATCACGCGCGAGCGCAGGCCGGCCTGGAAGAACTCGCCCACCATGGGCAGGGCGCTGCGCGCGCCCTGGCCCCAGCTGTCCTGCATGGTGATGCGGTTGTCGTTGAAGCCCACCCAGGCGCCGGCCACCACCTGCGGGTGCATCAGGATGAACCAGCCGTCGGTGTTGTCCTGGGTCGTGCCGGTCTTGCCGGCCACATCGGCCTGGATGCCGAAGCGGCTGCGGATGCCGGCGCCCGTGCCCTGGTCGATGACGCCGCGCATCACGTCCAGCAAGGTCGCGGCAGCTGCGGCCGACATGGCCGTCTCGGCCGTCTTGGGCTTGAATTCTTCCAGCACCTTGCCGTGCCTGTCCTCGATGCGCAGCACCCAGGTCGGCTCGATGTAGCTGCCGCCGTTGGCGATGGTGGCGTAGCCGGCGACCATCTCCTTGAGCGTCACCGGGCTGGTGCCCAGGGCCAGCGACAGCACCTCTTCTAGCTTGCTCTGGCGCAGGCCCATGGCCTGGGCCTGGCGCGCCACCGCGCTGGGGCCGATGCGCTGCATCAGCTGGGCGGTGATGGTGTTCTTGGAATACATCAGGCCTTCGCGCAGCGTCATCGGCCGGTAGCTGGGGCCGCCGGCGTCCGAGGGCTTCCACACCGCGCCGCCGGCGCCCAGGGAGATTTCCACGTCGTCGTCCATGAAGGTCTCGGACGCGCTGATGCCCTGTTCAAAGGCCGTGCCGTAGACAAAGGGCTTGAAGGTCGAGCCAGGCTGGCGCCGGGCCTGCTGCACGTGGTCGAACTGGTCCTTGCCGAAGCCCCGGCTGCCGACCCAGGCCAGCACATGGCCGTTGCTCGGGTCGAGCGCCAGGAAGCCGGCCTGCAGCCGCGTCTTTTCCTGGCGCAGCGCCTGCATCCAGACGGTATCGGCCTGCAGCTTCTTGAGCGCCTCGGCGTCGCTGTTGCCGGCCTCACGCGCCGCCTTGTACTCGGGCTGCTCGCGCAGCAGGGACTGCACCATGGCCTTGTTGGAGGCCCAGCCGGCGCGCGCGCCCCAGACCGCATCGGCGATGGCCTGCAGGCGATCGCCCTGCCTGGCCACCGCCTGGTTGGCAGCGGCCTGCAGGCGCGAGTCGATGGTGGTGCGCACCACCAGGCCATCGGCATGGATGTTGTAATCGTTGCGGTCGGCCCACTCGATCAGCCAGCGGCGCAGCTGCTGCGTGAAGTGCGGCGCCGGGCCCAGCGGCTCGGTCTGGCGCTCGAAGTCGACCTTCAGCGGCCGCTTCTTGAGCGTGTCGAACTGCGCCTGGCTCAGCTGCTCGTGCTTGAGCATCTGGCCCAGCACGGTGTTGCGCCGCTGCACGGCACGCTCGGGCTGCAGCACCGGGTTGTAGTAGGCCGTGCCCTTGAGCATGCCGATCAGCGTGGCCGCTTCCAGCACGTCCAGCTTGTGGGCCGGCTTGTCGAAATAGGTGCGCGCCGCCATCTCGATGCCGTAGGCGTTGTAGAGGAAGGGCACCGTGTTGAGGTAGGTCTCCAGGATCTCGTCCTTGCTGTAGACCATCTCGATCTTCAGCGCGGTGATGGCTTCCTTGAGCTTGCGCGTGATGCTGACGGACCGCCCGATCGAGTCGGGGTACATGTTGCGCGCCAGCTGCTGGGTGATGGTCGAGCCGCCCTGGCGGTCGCCGCCGAAGGTGCGCAGCACGGCCGAGGCCGTGCGCTTGAAATCGATGCCGTTGTGCTCGTAGAAGCGGTGGTCCTCTGTGGCGATCAGCGCCTTGACCACGTTGGGCGAGATGTCGGCCAGCTTGACGGCATCGCGGTTGGCCCGCTTGAACAGCGCCAGTTCCTTGCCGTCGGCCGACAGCACCTGGGCCGGCGCCTCCTGCCTGGCCTTGCGCAGATCGCCGATGCTGGGCGTGAAGGGGATCAGCAGCAGCACATAGAGCAGCAGCAGGCCCGGCAGCGCGGCCAGCGTGAGCAGCACGCCGCGCTTGGTGGGGTTGCGCACGGCATGCACCACTCTGTCGGCAAAGGGTCGAAGTCGGGCCAGGAAAGAATGCATTGCGGCGATCATGCGTGAGAGCGCATTCTACCGCTGTAGGACGGTTACTTTAGTTACGATTCAAGCCGCAGCCCCCGTGAAATGGCGCTGTGACGCTATCAAATCAAGAGCAAACAGGTATGTGGCAGGCTAGCGGTTACCGGCCTTGCTGCTGCGCGCTGGCCGTCGCCGTGCCGCCATTTCCGCGGCCGCGCTGCATGGCCTGCAACTGCACCTCCAGCGAGATGGCCTGGGCCGCGCCCAGGCGGGTGTTCATGATGTGGCGGCGCGTCTCCACCGGCAGGCGGCTCGTGTTCTTGCCGTTCCAGGCGCTGCGGCCGCGGCTGGACAGGTTGTAGTAGATCGACACGCCCTCGCGCAGCCTGGCGGCACGCTCGCCGGTGCCCAGCTTCAGGCGCGCGATGCGGGCTTCGCTCCATAGCGCCGCTTCCCGCATGTGCTCGGCCGCCACGTGCACGGCCTCGACCAGGTCGTTGGGGTCGCGCAGGCCCAGGGCGCGCGCGGTGGCCGGCTCGAATTGGGCCACGCCATGGCTGGCCGTGCCGTTCTTGCCCATGCCGGTGCGCGGCACCCAGGAGGTCTCGGCATTGATCACGCCGTACACGTCCTGGTAGCCCAGGCCCACCTCGTCCAGGCCGGCACGCTCGGCCGCCGACTTGGCCAGCAGCATGCGCGACTGGTAGTCGGGCGTGGCCATGGCGTCGCCGCCGAACTGGGCGCTGACCCAGCGCACCTTGCCGCGCAGCTGCGCGTAGTAGCTGTCCTCGGGGCGCGGCTGGGGTGGCGCTGCGGCGGCGGGCAGCGCTGTGGCGGCCGGCGCCAGTTGCACGGCGGCGGGTGCTTGCGCAATGGGGGTCTGGAGCATGGGCAGCGGCAGGTCCACCGGTGAGCGCACGCGCCTGGGGATCCAGCCCTGCCAGCTGGCCAGGGCGATCAGTTCCAGGGCCACGACGCCTGCGGCGATCACTGCATATCCCGCGCGGCTGAGCTTGTCCATCGTCTGTAGTCCTCGTCTGACAAAGAAACGAGTGACGCACCGACAGCACCCTAGTTCACGCTTGTTGCAATCGCGCGGCCATTGAGTGGCGAAAACGTGAAAAAAGTCAGGCAACAGACCTGTTGAGCCGCAGCTGCAAACCCAGCTGTTGACGCCGCGATGGCGCTGCTGCAGAGCTAGCCGCCCAGGCGGGCGGCGGCCTCCTTCTTGCCGATGCCGCGCAGGCGGGCGATGGCTTCGATCTGCTTGGCGCGAGGCCGGGTCTTGCCGCTTTCCCATTTGTAGACCGACAGCGCCGACACGCCCAGCAGCTTGGCCATGGCCGCGGCCGACAGGCCAAGGCGCTTGCGCTGCGCCGCGAGCCCCTTGGCGCTAAAGCGCGGCGCGGCCCCTTCTTGCGGCTCGGCTGGGGTGGGCGCTGCCTTGGCGGCCACACGGCCGACGCGCTTGAGTTGCTGCTCCAGGACCTGCAGCCGGCGCTTGAGGTCGGCAATCTGACTGCGGTAGAGCGAGACCGACTTCTTCAGAGCCTGCGTTTCGGTGCGCACTTCCTTGCGGGCCACGCGGGAGATTTCGGATTTGAGGACGGAGCCGATATTGGGCATGCGATGGGTACAACGGTGATGCGCCGCGTGCGCAGTCTTTTGCTGCATGCGCTGAGCGGCGGGAAAGGCCTCCAGGCGGCATCTTAGCCGCCTGCACTGCGACCGGGTGGCAGTCATCTGTTGTGCCAAGCCGACAGAAATGCGGGCCAAACCTCCCAAAGACGGGTGAAGCCGAAAGTTCTTTTCTTCAAAAATACCCGTCCTGCCGGCGCAGTGCGCGCTATGACTTTCCTGCGAGCACTTGCGTTTTTCGCGTTCGCATGCAAACACGCACCCCGAAAGGCGCCATGCCTGAGCCAGCGTAGGGGCTTGAGCGCGGGCCTAGGATGGAAGCCAGACATGCCCTGCCCGCTGCACAAACTCGACACCGCCTCCCATTGCCTGTACTGCGGCGCCTTCAGCGCCGGCTTTGTCGCAGGCTTCAGCAATGAGCTGTCCGCCCCGGGCGCGGACCCGGACGCCACCTACGAACAGTTCCAGTCGGTCTGCCAGATGCTGGACGCGGCGGCCGGCGGCGTGGGCCGTTACCAGAACGTGCGCGACGCCTGGATGGTGGTGCCGGTGCCGGCACGCACCCAGCTGCTGCAGGAAGGGACCATTGCCGACGGCGGCCTGGCGGCAGGCCTGGTCGCCCATCAGGTGCTGCTGTTCACCGCTGCATGGCTGGCGGGGCGCATCGTTGCGCAGCTTCCCCAGTTCCGCGCGCACCCGCCGGCATCCCTGCCCGCCCCGGTCGACACGGGCGCAGCGATCCGGATGCTGCTGCAGCCCGGCGGCGTGGCGCAACTGGTGCAGCGCCTGCAACGGCTGCTCGACATCCATCACGGCTGCCGCCAGGCCCTGCAGCAGTTGCTGGACCAGGGGGCGCGGCAGGAACACGCCGCCACGGCCCCAGTGAGGGCCGTCAGTCCGGCACGAAGCGCGCGTTGAACCTCGCCATATCGGCTTCCAGCTCGAAGGTCACCAACTGGCCGTGCTTGCGGTCGGCCAGCCGGTAGGCCGCGAACAGGCTGGACTTGCCCTTGAGGTCGAAGCTGGGCAGGTCGATCAGCGCATACGGGTAGGGCACGAAGACCTCGTGCAGGAAGATCTCGCGGTGCGGGTTGCGCGGCGAGGGAAACAGCTTGTAGTGGTCGGTCGTGATCGCGGCTTCAGCCATGGCCCATCCCCGGTTTGGCCTGGCGCACCAGCGGCTTCCAGCCGGCAAAGAGCGGATAGACCCGCTTGACCACCGGCCCGTCAAAATCCCAGGCCAGACATTTGCCCAGGTGGTAAGGCGGCTGGTCGCTGTCGGACTCGGCCAGGCCGGCTTGGCGGCGCATGTGGGCGCGGTAGACCGGGATGGTCTGGTAGGCGGCGGTCGCCATGTTGAACAGCAGCTCGCGCAGATGGGTGCAGCCGCGCACGCCGCCCAGGGCGCGCTCGATGGCCACGCGCCAGCCCGGCCCCATGGTGACGCCCACCATCTGCTGCATGGGGTCGACCCCTCCCTGGCATTCGCCAAACGGCGTGTGGTCCATGGCGCTGGCGACGGCCTGGATCTTCAGGCTGTCGTCCACCGTCACGCGGATGGCCATGCCGTGGATAGGCGTTCCCGGCAGCATGGTGCCGCTCTGGGAGCGCTCGAAGGCATAGGTTTTGGTGTCGGACATCTCGGCTTCGATGTCCCACAGGCCGTCCTCGCGGCTGTAGCCGCGGTAGGTGACGGCGCGCGTGTGCAGGTGGGTGCGGGCAGCAGGTTCGGGAAGGGGCATGCGCCATTTTCCCACCGTAGCGAATTCCGGCTTGCGAGGGGATGGGGGACAACTTATAACCGTGCTGTTTTCTGCACTACCAGCCCCTGCGCTCCCACCCATGGCCTACCAGGAACAACTGCTCCCAGCCGCCTTGATTGTTGCCATCACGCTGCTGTTCTTCGCATGGGAGCGGCTGTCTCCAGGCAGGGAATTGCCCTCAGTTCCCGGCTGGTATCTGCGCGCCGGCCTGATGAACCTGATGCAGCTTGTTCTGATCGGCGTGGGCGGCATCACTTGGAACCGGTATTTTCGCGAGTACGCCCTGCTAGACCTGGGCGGATGGGCCAGTCCCATCGCTGAAGGCGCTTTCTACTGGTTCGTCGGGACCTTCATCTTCTACTGGTGGCATCGGCTTCGCCATGCCAACGGCTTCTGGTTGGTGTTCCATCAGATTCACCACAGCCCCAGCCGCATCGAGGTGCTCACCTCGTTCTACAAGCATCCGGTAGAGATTGCGGCGGACTCGCTCCTGACCGGCTTTTTTATTTACTGCGTGTTTGGCGGCACGGCGCAGGCCGGCGCATGGACATCGTTCTTCGGTGCCGCCGGCGAATACTTCTACCACTCGAACATCAAGACACCCAGGTGGTTGGGATGGTTCATCCAACGGCCGGAGCACCACTCCATTCATCACGAGCTGAATGTGCATGCCTTCAATTTCGGCGACATCACCTGGTGGGACCGTCTGTTCGGCACGTTCAAGGATACGGAAGGCTTTGCTGCCCGTTGCGGCTTCCCGCAACGTCAGGAGGAGCGGCTTGCGGATATGCTGAGGTTCAAGGATGTCTATGCAGGCGCGCAAGCCGCCACCGTTCCCGAGCCTTGACTCCTGCGCCCTACCCCCGCCGCTAAACTGGCCGCGCCCTGCCTTTTCATCCCCTCCGGAGCCCTGCCATGCGCCAGCTGACCGCCCTTTTGTTTCTGCCCCTGGCCCTGCTGGCCGGCGCGGCCCAGGCCGAGACCGTCAAGGTGCTGACGGCTGGCGCCTTCAAGCAGGTGGTGGTGGCCATGGCGCCGGGCTTCGAGGCGCGCACCGGCCACAAGCTGGACATCCAGAACGACACGGCCGGCGCGCTGGCCAAACGCATCAGTGGCGGTGAGGCCTTCGACCTGGTGGTGCTGACGCCGGCCGCCATGCAGCCGCTGGGCAGCGTCCTGGCCGGCAGCCCGATGCCGCTGGCGCGGGTGGCGATCGGCGTGGCGGTGAAGACCGGCGCGCCGCAGCCGGCCCTGGCCACGGTGGACGACTTCAAGCAGGCCGTGCTGGCCGCGCGCAAGCTCGCCTACATCGACCCTGCCGCCGGTGGCTCCAGCGGCATCTACCTGGACGGCCTGTTCCAGCGCATGGGGATCGCCGACGCGGTGCGCGCCAAGGCCGTGCTCGTGCCCGGCGGCCTGGTGGCCGAGCGGCTTGTGAGCGGCGAGGCCGACCTGGCCATCCACCAGGTCAGCGAGATCCTGCCCGTGGCCGGCGTGACGCTTGTCGGCCCCCTGCCCGAGGCCATCCAGAACTACACCAGCTATGCCGGCGCCGTCAGCGCCCGTGCCGCCCAGCCTGAAGCTGCGCGCGCCTTGCTCGCCTTGCTTGCGAGTCCCGAGGCAGCGCAGGTGTTGAGTGGCAAGGGCATGTTGGCGGCGCGCTGACTCCCTCGTTGCTGCGCTCTGACAAGCCCCGCAACAGCTTACGCCCCCGGAGAATGTGAAGCTCATGAATCCGCAGCTCGGCACTCCAAGCTGGATGCCAGTGGCGCAGCTGGCCTCAAGCGCTCGAAACCAATTCGCGAATGCTTGAAGTACTGATCGCCCTTGCACTCTTGATCGTGATCGTCGGATTCATGGTCCATGACCGGCGGACCCCTGACGCAGCTTCGATGCGCAAACTGTTGGACAAGGGCTATACCCCTGGTGAGTCCTTGCGCTGGTCACTCCCGGGATTGGCGAGCATCGTTTGCGCCTTGGTCGCCGTGCTGGCACTCCTCGAAACCGGAGCTCCTGGCCAGCCTGCCGGATGGAGATCGAAGACCCTTGCCATCCTGCTCCAGTCCACGCTCGGTGCAGCCACGCTTCCCATCGTCGCCCTTGCGCTCGCAGTCATCTTCGCTGCCATCGCCATTGGCCAATGGCGCCGGAGAAATGATCGACGCTAAGGGGCGCCGCTGGCGCTTCGCGCCCGCAAATTACTCCCGAATTCATAGCAAGGGAAGTCCATTTCGCGTGGGCTAGAGGCCGATTCCGCTCTGAAATTCGGTTTTGTACGACTGAGTGGCTCAGGGCCGCAAGCCGCCAAGATGGGTGCCGCTGTCGAGCATCAGCAGTTCACCGGTCGTGGTGCGGGCACCGTCGGCTAGCCAGACGATGGCCTCGGCCACGTCTTCGGGCGTGCATGCGGTGCGCAGGGGCACGCTGGCCTCGTAGCTGGCCTTGGTCTTCTCGTACCCGGCCTGGCCTATGCCTTCGACAAACCAGCGCGAGGTGATCAGGCCCGGACAGACCGCGTTGACGCGGATCTCCGGCGCCAGCGAGCGCGCCAGGTGCAAGGTCATGGCGTTGAGCGCGCCCTTGGAAGCGATGTAGGGGATGGACGAGCCTATGCCCAGCGCGCCGGCCACCGAGGAGACATTGACGATGGCGCCCCTGGCGGACTTCAGGTGCGGCAAACAGGCGCGCACCATCTGGAAGGCGCCGATGGTGTTGACGCCCAGGATGCGCTGGAAGGCTTCCACGTCCAGAGCATCCCAGGCCGCGGCCTCGCCGAAGACCGAGACACCGGCGTTGTTGACCAGCACATCGAGCCGGCCCCAGCGCGCCAGCGTGGCTTCCACCATGGCGCGGCAATCCGCGTCCTGCGCCACGCTGCCGCGCAGCACCAGGGTGTCGGCGCCGGCTTCGCGGCAGGCGGCAGCGCAGGCCTTGGCCTCGTGCTCGCTCTTGGAATAATTGACCAGGATGTTGAAGCCGCGCTGGGCCAGCAGCAGCGCCGTGGCGGCGCCCACGCCGGTGGCCGAGCCGGTGACCAGGGCGACCTTGCGCTCGGAAATCTTCGTCATGCGTTGGCGTCCAGACCCTGCGTTGGGGGCACAGCCTTGGGCAGGTTGTCGTAGTAGTGGAAGGCATCACAGCTGCTGGCCCAGTGCCGGTTGGTGGTCTGGCGCAGGCCCACGCCCACCACCGTGCGGCCGGCGGCCTTGAGCTTTTGCGCCAGCGGCATGAAGTCGCTATCGCCACCCACCACCACCACGGTGCCAATGTGCGGGAAGCGCGCCACGTCCTCGGCAGCATCCAGGCACAGCCGGATGTCGGCGCCGTTCTTGGCCGTGCCGCCGGGCGGGAACAGCTGGATCAGCTCCACCGCGTTGTGCAGCAGCAGGTCGCGGTAGCGGCCGAAGAACTGCCAGTTGCAGTAGGCGCGGTGGATGGCGATGGGGCCCAGCGAGGCGGCCAGGTTGGCGACGGCCTGCACGTCGACAAGCGGCTCCTGCGCCTTGAAACGGTTGTCGGGCCGGGCATAGGCGCCCGGGTCCTTCTCTTCACACAGGCCTGCGTGCAGGTTCTCGAAGTCCCAGTACAGGGCAATGGCGCGGTCGTTCATCGGCCGCATTGTCCACCCATCGCAATTCGCCCTCTTCCCGCGCCTTCAATCCGGTTTGGCGCCCGACTCCTTGACCACCTTGGCCCACTTGATGGTCTCGGCCAGCATCAGCGCCGTCAGCGCCTCGGGCGTGCCGGGGTTGGGTTCCAGGCCCAGGGCAGCAAGCTTTTCCTTCACGTCGGGCTGGGCAAGCGCCCTGGCGGTCTCGGCGCTCAGCCGCAGCTGCAGGTCGCGCGGCATGCCGGCCGGGCCCAGCAGGGCGAACCACGAGGTCGCTTCGAAGCCGGGCAGGCCCGACTCGGCCAGCGTCGGGATGTTGGGCGCGGCCCGCGAGCGCCGGGCGCTGGTCACGCCGATGGCCTTGAGCTCACCCGACTTCACCAGCGGCAGGGCCGAGGGCATGTTGTCGAAGATCATGGTGATGCGCCCGCCCAGCAGGTCGGGAATGGCCTGGGCCCTGCCCTTGTAGGGGACGTGCTGCATCTTCACCCCCGCCAGGGTGTTGAACAGCTCGCCCGACAAATGGATGGAAGTGCCGCTGCCCGACGAGCCGAAGGTCAGCGGCCTGGCCTTGGCCAGGGCGATCAGTTCCTTCGCGTCCCTGGCCGGCACGTCCTTGTTGACCACCAGCAGGTTGGGCGTGGAGGCCAGGAAGCTGATGGGCGAAAAATCCTTCAAATTGTTGTAAGGCATCTTGTCGTACAGCGAGGCATTGATAGCGTGCGTGCCCACCGTGCCCAACACCAGCACCGTGCCGTCCGGCGGGCTCTTGGCCACCAGGTCGGCGCCGATGTTGCCGCCGGCGCCCGGCTTGTTGTCCACGGTGATGGGCTGGCCCAGCGCGGCCCACTTCTCTGCCAGGAGGCGGGCCAGCGTGTCGGGCGCGCCGCCGGGCGGAAAGGTGACGACGATGCGCATCGGTTTGCTGGGCCAGGGGCCGACGGGCACTTGGGCCTGCACGGACGGGGCCAGCAGGCTGGCCAGGGCCAGGACAGGGAACAGACGCGAGAACCTGGGAATGAGGGCCATGGTGCTTGTCTCCTTGTTGTCCGTCCATTGTGGGACGGCGGATGCGCCGCGCCATCCAGGAGAGCCCTTAGCCTGCAGTGCAGGACGCAGGCAGCTTGCCGGTCAAGCGAAAATCCCCCCATGCCCGACCTGCCGCCGTCCCTGCCGCTGTCCACCGATCTGCCGCCCGACGCCTTGCGCGTGCTGGCCACGGCACAACGCCACGAAACCCCTTGCGGCGACGGCCCCATGGTCTGGCACGTGTGGGGCGATCCGCAAGGGACTCCGATGCTGCTGCTGCACGGCGGCAGCGGCAGCTGGACCCACTGGCTGCGCAACGTGCAGGCCCTGGCCGCGTCGGGCCGGCGCGTGGTCGTGCCCGACCTGCCGGGCTTTGGCGACTCGGCCGTGCCGCCGGGCAACCACGACGCCGACGGCGAGGTCGACCCGTTGGACCAGGGTCTGCGCGCGCTGCTGGGCGATGCACCCTGCGATGTGGTCGGCTTTTCTTTCGGCGGCTTGACCGGCGGCCTGTTGGCCGGCAAACACCCGGGCCGCGTGCGCCGCCTGGTGCTGGTGGGCGCGCCCGGCATGGGCCTGCGCAACCGCCGCCTGTCGCTCACGCCCTGGCGGCATCTGGAGGACGCGCAGGAGCGCAACGCCGTGCACCGCGCCAATCTGGCCGTGCTGATGCTCCACGCACCCGAGGCCATCGACGCCACCGCCGTGGCGCTGCAGGCCGCCAACGTGCCGCGCGACCGCATGCGCGGCCGCTTTCTGGCCCTGACCGACATCCTGGCGCGCACCCTGCCCGCGCTGGACTGCCCCATCGACGCCATCTACGGCGAACAGGACGCGCTCTACCGCGGCCGCCTGGACGAACTCGAGGCCGTGCTGCGCACAGCCCCCGCCTTCGGCCGGCTGGTGCTGCTGCCCGGCGCCGGCCACTGGGTGCAGTACGAAGCAGCGCAAGCCTTCGACCAGGCCCTGCTGGAATTGCTGGCCGGGCGCTGAGCCGGCGGACCAGGCCATGCCCTACGCCCTGCTTGCCGACCTTGTGTTGGCTGCGCACCTGGGCATCGTCCTGTTCGTGCTGGGCGGCCTGGCCGCCATCGTCGCGGGCAACCTGCGCGGCTGGCCCTGGGTCAACCGCCCGGCCTTCCGGCTGGCCCATGCCGCCGCCATCGCCGTGGTGGCGGCCCAGGCCTGGCTGGGCGCGGTGTGCCCGCTGACCACCCTGGAAATGTGGCTGCGCGCCCGGGCCGGCCTGCAGACCTACGAGGGCGCCTTCATCGGCCACTGGCTGCAGGCCCTGCTGTACTTCGACGCGCCGCCCTGGGCCTTCACCCTGGCCTACAGCGCCTTTGGCGTGCTGGTGCTGGCCGTGTGGCTGCGCTTTCCGCCGCGCCGCAAGCCGCGCTAAAACCCGCGCCGGCGCGCAAGTCGCGCTGTTGTCTGACCCGCTTCGCCCGGCCGCCTGCCTACCATCCGCAGCCATGAGCATCTCCGTCTGGGCTTGGCTGGCGCTGGCCGTCATCGCCTTGCTGGCGGTGGCGATCTGGTCCATCCGCTACCACCACTCGCCCAGCCTGCAGGTGGACTGCGACGCGCCCATCTGCGATCTGATGCCTTCGCTGGCCGGATTGACCCTGGGCACGGCGGTGGCCGGCAACGCGGTGCAGGTGCTGGAGAACGGCGCCTTCTACGAGGTGTTGCTCGATCGCATCGGCGCCGCGCAAAAGTCCATCCACTTCGAGACCTTTCTCTGGAAGGACGGCGTGCTGGGCCGCCGCCTGGCCGACGCCTTCTCGCAGCAAGCCCGTGCCGGCCGCAAGGTGCGCATCCTGCTGGACGCCACCGGCTCCAAGGGCGTGGGCAAGGAGGTCGTCCAGCAGATGCGCGAGGCCGGTTGCCGCCTGAAGTTCTTTCACAAGCGGTCGTTTCGCAACCTGGGCGTGCTCAACGACCGCACCCACCGCAAGATGGTGGTGCTGGACGGGCGCGAGGCCTTTGTTGGCGGCCACTGCATCGTCGACGAGTGGCTGGGCGACGCCGAGGACGGCGAACACTATTCCGACGTCAGCCTGCGCCTGCACGGGCCCATCGTGCACAACGTGCAGGCCGCCTTCAGCGAGAACTGGGGCGGCGCCACCGGCGAGCTGTTCCTGGGCGACGATTACTTCCCACCATTGGCGCCGGCCGGCGAGGTGCTGGTCCACGCCGTCTACGCCAAGCCCGAGCGCTCGGCGCCGGCGGTCAAGATCCTGCACCACACGGCCATCTGCCTGGCGCGCAAGCGCATCTGGATCCAGAACCCCTACTTCATCCCCGAGCCCGAAGCCATCGACGCTTTCGGAGAAGCCGTCCAGCGCGGCGTCGACGTGCGGGTGCTGATGCCCTCGACCAGCGGCTCGGACAACCCCATGGTGCAGCACGCCGGCCACCGCAACTTCGCGAAACTGCTCAAGTGCGGCGTGCGCCTGTTCGAGTACCCGCACACCCTGCTGCACCAGAAGGTGATGACGGTGGACGGCATCTGGAGCGCAGTGGGCTCCAGCAATTTCGACGACCGCTCCTTCGAGACGAACGACGAGATCATGCTGGGCGTGCTGGACGAAGCCCTGGCCCGGCAACTGGACGGCATCTTCGAGAAGTACGCCGCCCGTGCCAGCGAGATCGAACTGGAACGCTGGCAAAAGCGTGGCCTCTGGCACAAGGCCAAGGACAACGCTTTTTACCTGCTCAACGAACTGCTCTGAGGCCGGCGGCGGGACGCCGTGTCAGAGCATTCCTACGGCCAGCGCGGCCGGCATGGCTTAACCTCAGCAGGCCACAACCGCCACCACAAGCCGTGACCCCTACCGATATCCAGCGCCTGTTCCACGGGGTTCCCGGCATGTTCGCTGTGCTGCGCGCTGACGCGGACTTCAGCATCGTGGCGGCCAGCCAGGATTACCTGCGCATCACCCGCACCGACGCCGCCATCCTGGGCCGACCGCTGTTCGAGGCCTTTCCCGACAACCCGGGCCTGCCCGATGCGGACGGCGTGGGCAAGCTGCGCGCTTCGCTGCAGCGGGTGATCGCCAGCCGGTCGGCCGACACCATGGCGGCGCAGCGCTACGACGTGAGGCTGCCGCCGGCGCAGGGCGGCAGCTACGAGGAGCGCCACTGGCTGGCGGTCAATTCGCCGGTGCTCGACGACAGTGGCGCGGTGGAATACATCATCCACCGCGTCGAGGATGCCGCCGCCAAGGCCAGGCAGGCGCAAGCCGACCGCGAACAGCTGCTGGCCGAGTCCGAGACCCACCGGCGCATGTACGAGACGGCGCTCAACAGCACGCCCGATTTCGTCTACGTCTTCGACCTGGAGCACCGCGCCCTGTATGCCAACGATGCCCTGCTGCGCACCTGGGGTGTGGACGACGTGCGCGGCAAGAAATGGATGGACCTGGGCTACGAGCAATGGCATGCCGACATGCACGACCGCGAGCTCGACACGGTGATCGCCACCCGGGCGCCGATCCGCGGCGAGATTCCTTTCACCGGCACCGGCGGCCGGCGCGTCTACGACTACATCTTCGCGCCGGTGCTGGGGCCCGATGGACAGGTGGTGGCCGTGGCGGGCACCACCCGCGACATCACCGAGCGGCAGAACGCCGAGCAGTCCATCCGCGAGCAGGCCCAGCGGCTCGCCGACTCCGACCGGGTCAAGGACGAGTTCCTGGCCACCCTGTCGCACGAGCTGCGCAACCCGCTGGCGCCGCTGCGCAACGCCATCGCCCTGCTGCGCATGGACGGCAGCTGCGAGGGGGACAAGCCCGCCGAGGTGCTCGCCATGATGGAACGCCAGGTCAACCACCTGGTGCGCCTGGTGGACGACCTGCTGGAGGTCTCACGGATCAGCCGCGGCACGCTGTCGCTGCGCCAGGAACGGGTCGAACTGGCAGCGGTCGTGCGCAACGCGCTGGAGACCAGCGACCCCCTGGTCAAGGCCGCCGGCCACCAGCTCAGCGTGGACCTGCCCGACGCGCCCCTGTGGCTGGAGGGCGACCCGGTGCGGCTGGCGCAGATCCTGGCCAACCTGTTGAACAACGCGGCCAAGTACACAGAGGGCCAGGGCCGGATCAGCGTGCGCGCCTGGCAGGACCAGGGCCAGGCCCTGGTCAGCGTGCGCGACACCGGCATCGGCATGGACCCCGCCGAAGTGCCGCGCATGTTCGAGATGTTCAGCCGTGGCAACCGCGACAGCGGCCACGGCCAGGGCGGGCTGGGCATCGGCCTGGCCCTGTCGCGCCGGTTGGCGCAAATGCATGGAGGTAGCGTGGAAGCACACAGCGAAGGGCCCGGCAAGGGCAGCGAATTCACCGTCCGTCTGCCGCTGGCGCCGGACACGCCGGCCGCGGCCGGAACGCAGCCGGCGCAGGACGCCGACCTGGGACGCACCCGGGTGCTGGTGGTGGACGACAACCACGACGCCGGCGACAGCCTGGCCATGCTGCTGGAGATGCTGGGCGCGCAGGTCAAGGTGGCGCGCAACGGGGCCCAGGCGCTGGAGATCTATGCGGGCTACCGCGCGCCAGTGGTGCTGCTGGACATCGGCATGCCCGGCATGAACGGCTACGACGTGGCGCGCGCCCTGCGCAGCCGCTATCCCGAGCGGCCGCCGCTGCTGATCGCGCTGACCGGCTGGGGCCAGGAAGACGACCGCCGCCGCGCCAGCGACGCAGGCTTCGACCACCACCTGGTCAAGCCGGCCGAGATCGGCGCGCTGCAGCATCTGCTGGCTACGGTCGAGAGCAAGGCCGCGGCCTGAGCTTCCGCGGCCTTGGCCCGGATCACTGGATATCGATGGGCGGCCTGGCCGCCAGCACCCACTCTTTCCAGCCCGGCGGCCTATGGCCTGCCCGCAAGTCGGCCGGCGTCAGCCCGAAGGTCATCTGGCAATGCGGCAGGTCGGGCTTGCTGGACCAATAGGCGCCGGACTCCAGACCGGGGATGAACCTGGTCAAGCCGGCCACCTGGTACCAGTCCTTCTGGCCGTCCATGTTGGTGTCGGCCTTGGTGTCGTAGCTGGCCCGACCCTGTGCATCGAGCAGCACCCAGTCGAAGGCCAGGCCGTAGCCGTGGTAACTGCGCGTGGCGTCGCTGGCGTCCGTGCGCCAGGCCGCCGCCTCCGCAGGCGCCACAGCCGGCATGCCGGCGGCCTTGCGCAAGGCGTTCACCTTGTCGGCGGGTTCCCGGCTGTGGGCATACAGGGCCCTCTGTTCGGCGTTGGTGCGCAGCGTGTCGGTGATCTGGATGCGCAGCTTCAGCGTGCTTGCATGCTGGGCAAGCAGTTCGGCCGCTGCCGCAACCGGTGGAAACAGCTTGTCTGTGCCTCTCATTGCCTGGCCCTCCTGAAACAGCGGCCAGCGTACCGCTGCAGGCAAACGCTGCCATCCTCCATTCAGAGGAAGACCCAGCCCGGCCGTCACCTCAGGGTTGCCGTGCCAGGGCGGCGGCAAAGCTGCTGCTCCAACCGACCGTTGCGATGTGCAGCCTGTCGGGGCCCAAACGGGTCAGAGTGAACTGGCCGCCCTGCCCGAGCGCGGCGCGCAGAAGCCAGTGGGCGGCCGGTCCCAGGCGCACCTGGGCTGTGCCGAATCGCAGCTCCAGCCGCGTGCCGACGCGGCAGATGCGGCCCGCGCTCTCGGCCCACAGGCCCTCGCCCGACTTGGTGAACTGCAGGAACAGTGCACCGTCGCGCTCGAGAATGGCCACGCGCATCGGCTTGCCATCGGCCATGCCGGTCTCTTCCCAGGCCAGCGGAAAGCCGACCCCGCCCGCCAGGGCGTGCAATTCGGCCAGGCTGGCGGCGCAAGCCTGCTCTTGCGCCCCGGCGGGCAGAGCCGCCAGCGCGCCGGCCAGCCACAGGATGGGGGACATGCGCATGGCGGCAGATTGTGAGCGCGCAGTGTGACAGCCAGGTGAGCGCCTCAGCCCTCGAGGTTCTCGTGGTGGGCGCTGGCGCCACGCTTCCAGTAGGCAGCGGCGCGGATGGCGTGGCGGTCGTGGCCCTTCTCGTCCACCAGCACACGGCGCAGCGCCGCCATTTCGGCAGCCTCGCCGGCGCACCAGGCATAGCCCTCGCCGGCAGGCAGCTGCAAGGCGCGCGCGGCATCGACCAGGCTCTGGTCGGCCTCCAGCCATTGCAGTTGCACATCGGCGGCGGTAGCGAAGGCGCGGCGGTCGGCCGCGTCGCCGACCCGGGCCAGCACGATGGCGCGCGCGCCGGCGGGCAATTCCTCCAGCCGGCGGCTGATGGCGGGCAGCGCCGTCTCGTCGCCGGCCAGCAGGTGCCAGGCGTAGTCGCTGGGAATGATGAAGGAGCCGCGCGGCCCGCCGACGGTGACCCGCTGGCCGCTGCGGGCCTGGGCCGCCCACGCGGCGGCCGGGCCGTCGCCGTGCAGGGCGAACTCGATCACCAGCTCGCGCGCCGCCGCGTCGAAGCGGCGCGGCGTGTAGTCGCGCATCACCGGCGCCGTGCCGCTCGCGCCCTCCAGGATGAACTTGACGTGGTCGTCGAAGGAGGCGCTGATGAAGTCGGCCAGCGACTCGCCGCCGAAGCTGATGCTGATGAAATGCGGACTCAGCGTTTCGGTGCGCAGCACGGTGAGCTCGCGCCTCTTGAGTTCGTGGCGCACGCGCTGCACGCGGCTGCCGGTGGTGGATTCAGTGGCCATGACGAAACAATCGGAAAGAGGGGATATGGTTGATAATGTCCCCTATCATGCGCAAATCAGTTGATAATGTCAACCAAGAGGCCGGCACACCCGTCAACGCTCCGGAGACCGACGTGCTGGAGCTGGTCCATGCCGTCATGCACGACTACCGCTCGCGCCAGTACCGGTTCCTGCGCGACGGGCCGCACGACATCACCCACATGGACGGCAAGGTGCTGGGCTTTTTCGGCCGGCGGCCGGGCGCGACCCAGAGCGACCTTGTCCAGCACACGGGCCGCGACAAGGCCCAGCTGGCCCGCCTGGTCAAGGGCCTGCGCGAGCGTGGCCTGCTGCAGGCGCAAGAGGACGAGGCCGACCGGCGCAGCGTGCGCCTGTCCCTCACAGACGAGGGCCGCGCCATCCAGCGCACGCTGCAGCAGCAGGCGGCGCGCCTGCGCAAGCAGGCTGTGGCGGGACTGGATGAGGCCGAGCGCGCCCAGCTGACGGCGCTGCTGCAGCGCGTCAAGACCAACCTGGGCTGAGCTTTACGCCGCTTCGGCGAATTCTTCCGCGGCAAAGGCAAAGGGCTCGCGCCAGCCGGGCAGCGCTTGCAGCCGGCCATGCCAGGCGGCAATCGCCGCAAAGCCTTGCAGCGGCAGCCGCGCGCCCTGCGCGTACGGAAAGGCCGCCGAGACGGCGAAGTCCGCCACCGTCAATACATCGCCTAGCAGGAAGGCGCGGCCGTCGGCCAGGTGCTGCTCCAGCACCGCGGCCGAAGCCACAAAGCCCTGCTCCGCCTGGTGCACCGCCGCCGCATCCGGCGCGCCCATGCCGATGGCCTGCTTGACCATGTTCTCGAAGTACAGCGTGCCGCCGTGGCGGCTGAAGTGGTGCGCGTCCCAGCTGAGCCAGCGCTGCACCTCCACTTGCGCCCGCGCCCCATGCGGCCACAGCCCGGCGCCGGCCACGTCGGACAAATGGCACATGATGGCGTTGGCCTCCCACAGCAGCAGTTCGCCGTCCTGCAGCAGCGGCAGCATGCCATTGGGGTTGAGCGCCAGAAAGGCCGGCGCCTTGTGCTCGCCGCGCGCCAGCCGCACATGGACATACTCCAGCGGCAGGCCCAGATGCTGCGCCACGGCGCAGGCCTTGCGCGGGTTGATGGTCTCGTCGTAGTACAGCTTCATGGCTGCGCACCTTCTACATGGGCGGCCAGCTTGTCGAAGCTGCCGGACCAGCCGCCGTCATGGCCGTCGCGCGACGCCACCGAAGTGAAACCGCTCTGGCGGAACACCATGCGCGTGCGGCCCGGCCCCTCCTGCGTCAGGCTGACGGTGATCAGCGTGGCCGGCCCGGGCTTGCCCTGTTCGTCCTCCCAGGCATGGGTCATGACCAGGCGTTTGGGCGGATCGATCTCTTTGTAGGTGCCCTGCAGCCAGTGGTCCACGCCGTCGGGCGAGCGCAGGCAGGCGCGGTAATGGCCGCCGGGCCGCAGGTCCATGCTGCTGTGCGGCGTGGTGAAACCGGTCGGGCCCGACCAGTGGGCCAGGTGCTGCGGCTCGGTCCAGGCGGCAAAGACCAGGGCCTGCGGCGCGTTGAAGACACGGGTGATGACCAGGTCGTCGACCTGGGATGCAGTGCTGATTGCGCTTGACTCATTTGCGTTTGGCATCTGGCTTCTCCTTGGTTTGCAGGTCTTGCAGGTAGCTGTCCAGGCGCCCGAAGCCCTCTTCCCAGAGCTGGCGGTAGCCGCCGGCCCACTCCACCACCTCCTGCAGCGGCGCGGCCTGGATGCTGCAGGGCCGGGCCTGGGCCTCGCGTGAGCGGGAAATCAGGCCGGCCCGCTCCAGGATCTTCAGGTGCTTGGAGATGGCCGGCTGGCTCATGGTGAACGGCAGAGCCAGCTCGGTCACGTTGGCCGGCCCCATGGCCAGGCGCGACAGGATGGCGCGGCGCGTCGGGTCGGCCAGGGCGGCGAAGGTGGCGCTCAATGTGTCCATGGATGGGCTTTGGAACCTTGCAGTTATATAACCACAAGGTTATTCACAAGATCGCAGTTTGTCAAACTGCTTTTCTGCAACGGCTTGTGAACGGGGCGCGGCGGCTAGCGCCGGCGCAGCGGCTGCAGCAGGTGGCCCAGGCCGTTGTGGTCGATCTCGTGCATCAACGCCAGCAGGCGCCCGGTCTCGCCCGACGGGAAACCCTCGCGGGCAAACCAGTTCAGGTAATTGCCCGGCAGGTCGGCGATCAGCGTGCCCTTGTGCTTGCCAAAGGGCATCTCGCGCGTGACCAGCAGTTCCAGCGACTCGGAGTCCATGGCTTTAGCGCTCGGCAATGTAGTGCTGCATGCTGACCGCCTCTCCTTCGCGCAAGAACTCGGCCACGCGCGCTTCCAGTTGCTGGTCGGCCTGGGTGGTGCGGGCGCGCTGGTGCAGGTAGGCGGCCCAGGAGGTGACGATGAAGCGCTCCACATAACGCGAGGGATCACCCAGGTCGCGGTAGACCCGCCACAGGGTGGCGCCGTCGCGCCGGCGCGAGGCCCGCAGCTGGGTCACGGCCGAGAGAAACTCCTGGGCCTCGCCGTCGCGGATGCGGTAGCCCAGTTCCACCGACACCGGGCCGTCGTCGGGGTGCGGCTGGTCCTTGATGAACAGGTCCACCCCCAGCGTGCCCGGCGTCACCTCATAGGCGTCGCCCATGCGCAGGGGGAAGGCGCGGGCCAGGAAGATGCCGCCAACCATCACCGCCGCCGCCACCGCCAGGGTCAGCGACAGGCCGACGATGCCCGACATCGCGCCCCAGAAGGCCGAGCCGATGGCAAACGAGCCCAGGGCGCTGAGCGTGTGCAGCGCCACGGCGCGCGAGCGCACCCAGGGCGGCGCGCTGGACTGGGTGGCGGTGTTGAAGGTGGCCATCACCGCCATCCAGGCCGCGCCGCCGATGGCCAGCGCGATGAAGACGATCACCGCCACGTGGACGAAGGCCGAGATCAGCATGGCCCCGGCAAACACGCCGCAGCCCACCGCCACCAGCGGCTCCAGCCCCATGCGGGCCCGCACCTTGCCCAGCACCAGGCCGGCCGCCACCGCGCCCGTGCCCAGGCAGCCCATGAGGAAACCGAAGCCGGTGGCGCCCAGCTTGAGCTGCTGCGCGGCGATGGCCGGCAGCAGCGCCCACAGGGCCGAGCCGGCGCCACTGTAGGCCACGGTGCGCAGCAACTGGGCCAGGATGATGCGCGAGTGGCGCGCATAACGCAGGCCGCTGAGTGTGCCGCCCCACAGGCGCTCGGGCGGCAGACGCGTGGCCGGGTGCGGCGCCGGCGGCCACTTGCGCACCGCCTGCAGCAGCAGCAAGGCGCTGACCACCGTCAGCGCGAAGACCCAGCCGGCGCCCACGGCGGCGAAGACAAAGCCGGCGATCGACGGGCCCAGGGCACGGGCGCTGTTCCAGGCGATCGACATGGCGGTGATGGCCTGGGGCATGTCCTCGCGCGGGACGGCGTCGGCCACGCTGGTGTTCCAGGCCGGCGACAGGATGGCGGTGCAGCAGCCCGCGCAAAAGGTGAAGAACAGCAGCGTGGCCGGCCCGGCATAACCGGCAAAGGCCAGCAGGGCCAGCACCACGACGATGACAGCCTGCACGACCAGGGCAATGCTGATCAGTTTGGCCCGGTCCGTGGTGTCAGCCAGCACGCCGGCCGGCAGGGCCAGCAGGAACATGGGCAGGAAGACCGCCGTCTGCACCAGCGCCGCCAGAAAGGACGAGCCGGTCAGCTCCACCATCAGCCAGGAGGCGGCCATCACCTGCATGGCGTTGCCGGTGAAGTAGATGGCACTGCCCACCCAGAGACCACGGAAAGCTGGCAGGCGCAGCGGCGACCAGACGGAATGCGAGGGGACAGCAGACATTGATGGGCAGTCTAAGCGGGAGAGGCCCCTGTGACCCTAGGGTGGCTCCGTAGAACGCTGGCATATTTCCTGGCTAGACTGCGCACACCTTTCACCCCTTCCATAAAGGAAAGCACCATGCGCAAGCTCCGTACCCTGGCAACCGCGGCCGCCACCCTGGCCTTGCTGGCCGCCTGTGCCACCCCCAGCAGCACCGGCCCCATGGGCTTTTTCGTCACCAGCGTGGGCAGCGGCAAGGGCGCCGACCTGGGCGGCATCGCCGGCGCGGACGCGCACTGCCAGCGCCTGGCCTCGGCTGCCGGCGCCGGCGGCAAGACCTGGAAGGCCTACCTGAGCGTGCCGCCCACCTTCCCCTCGGCCACCAACGCCGCCGGCGTGCCCGCCGTCAATGCGCGCGACCGCATCGGCGCCGGCCCCTGGTACAACGCCAAGGGCGTGCTGATCGCCGCCAACCTGGATGCGCTGCACAACGGCGGCAACAACGTCACCAAGCAGACCGCGCTGGACGAAAAGGGCGCCATGGTCAAGGGCCGGGGCGACACGCCCAATGAGCACGACATGCTGACCGGCACCCGCGCCGACGGCACGGCCTTCGCGCCGCAGACCGACACCACCTGCAAGGCCTGGACCTCGTCGACCGACGGCTCGGCCATCCTGGGCCACCACGACCGCATCGGCCCGATGAACGAGAACTGGGCCAAGAGCTGGAACTTCTCGCACCAATCGGCCGGCTGCAGCCAGGAAGCCCTGATCCGCACCGGCGGCGCTGGCCGTTTCTACTGCTTCGCTTCGAACTGAGCGTCCCCAAAAAAGCCGCCACCCGGGCCCAGGCCCGTGTGGCGGCTTTTTTATGGGTGAAACAGGCTCAATCCCGCATGGAATGGACCTGAGAAGCTCCTGATTTTGTAGCGCCTGGATTCAGGCTGCGCCGATGCGCGCGTTGCCCGGGAACAGCTGTTTGCGGGCCTCGGCGTCCACATCCTGCTTGAAGACGAAGCGCTCTTTCAAGGCCTCGGCGCGCTGGGCGGCGGGGCGGGCGTTGATGGCGTCCAGATGGCGCTTGACGTGGGGGAAGGCGGTCCAGGCGGACTCACCCATCAGGCGCGGCAGCATGCGGGCCCAGCCCCAGACCGCCATGTCGACCAGGGTGTAGCCCTCGCCCACCATCCATTCGCGGGTGGCCAGGCGCTCATTGACGATGGTCCAGTGGCGTTCCGCCTCGAAGGTGTAGCGGTTGACCGCGTACTCCTTGGGCTCGGGCGCGAACAGCTTGAAGTGCACGGCCTGGCCGCAGTAGGGGCCGATGCCGGTGGCCACGAACATCAGCCAGGAATGCAGCTCGGCGCGCAGCACCGGGGTGTTGGCCGGCAGGAACTGGCCGGTCTTCTCGGCCAGATACAGCAAGATGCCGTTGCTGTCGAACACCACGGCCTCGCCATCGACCAGGACGGGTGTCTTGGCGTTGGGGTTGAGGGCCTTGAAGGCGGGGCTGTGCTGCTCGCCTTTGCGGGTGTCGATGGGCACCAGCTCGTAAGGCAGGCCGGCCTCTTCCAGGTAGAGGGCGACCTTGAGGGGATTGGGCGAGGGGTGGTAGTAGAGCTTGAGCATGGGCACAAGCCTAGCACCACCCTCACGTCTTAGCGGTAGTACGGGTTGTTGGGAGCGCGGTCGTAGCGGTTGGCCACGCCGTCGCGGTCGGCGTCGTGCTTGTTGCCATGCTTGTTGCCGTGCTTGTTCCCATGGTGGCCGTGACCGTTGCCCTGGTTGTAGCCGTAGCCATAGCCATAGCCCGAGTTCAGGTAGACCGGCGCGGCCTGCACCACATAGGGGTAGGGACGCGGCTGGACATAGACCGGCTGGGGCGCATAGACCACGGGCGGCGGCGCGTAGACCGGCACCGGTTGCGTATAGACGCCGGGGAAGCCCAGGCCGATGGACAGATGGACGTCGCTGCCCGCATGGGCGGCGCTGGCTGCGGCGAAGGCGCCCACGACGACCGCGGCGGCGGCCAGGGACCGGAGGGAATTGATCTTCTTCATGACAGCTCCTTGTGTTGACATGCCTTGTGTTGGCATGAACGTATGGTGCTTGCGCGAGGGTGAACGCAAACTGAACCGTTTGCAGAAAGGCGGTTCAGCTTCAGGCCGCCGGCAGGCGCACCTCGACCCGGGCGCCGCCCCAGTCGGAGGCTGTCAACTCCAGGGTGCCGCCATGGCTGGCGACCAGGTCGTTGACCACGGCCAGGCCCACGCCGTGGCCCGGCACCTTCTCGTCGGCCCGCACGTGGATCTGCAGCACGGCCACGGTGTCGCTGAAGCCCGGGCCGTCGTCTTCCACCCGCAGGCGCAGCGCCCCGCCCTCCTGCCACAGCCGCACGGCCACCCGGCCTGCAGCCCACTTGGCGGCGTTGTCCATCAGATTGCCCAGCAGTTCGAAGGCATCGCCCTCGTCGATGCGCCAGCGCAGGGCCGGCGGGCAGTCGAGCGTGAGCGCCAGGCCCTTGCCGGCATAGACCTTGGCCAGCGAGTCGCGGATGCGCTGGGCCACGGGCGCCAGGGTCAGGTAGGGCGCAAAACGCGCGGCGCCGCTGGCAGCGGCCCGGCCCAGCTGGTGCTGGACGATATGGTCCATGCGGGCCACCTGCTGCTGCACGGCGGCGGGCAGCTCCTGCGGCTGGGCCAGGGCATTGCGCAGCACGGCCAGCGGCGTCTTGAGGCTGTGGGCCAGGAAGCTCAGCGCCTCCTTGTAGCGGGTCTGGCGCACCCGCTCCTGGCGGATCAAGGTGTTGAGGTTGCCGGTCAGGCCGGCGATCTCGGTCGGGTAGACGCCTTGCACCTCGGCCTGTTCGCCCTGCTCGATGCGGCCCACCTCGCGGGCCACGCGGCGCAGCGGCGCCAGGCCCCATTCCAGCAGCACGGTCTGCGTCAGCAGCAGCAGCGCGCCGGCGCCGGCCAGCCAGCTCCACAGGGTCAGGCGGAAGGCGGCGGTCTCGTGGTCGAAAGCGGCCTTGTTTTCCAGCACCGACAGCACCAGGGGCACGCCGCCGCCGGGCCCGTCCCAGCGCACGGCATAACTGACCGAGAGAAAGGCGCCCGCCGCATCCTGCACCTCGTCATAGCGCCACTCGCCCACAGGCACATCGCGCTGGAATGGCAGGCGCATGCCCACGGCCGAATCCGACTGCCAACCCTGGCCGCTGGCCGACTGCAGGATGCCGGCGTACAGGCCCGAGCCGGGCAGCGACAGGCGCGGCTCGGCAAAGCCAGTGGGCATCTGCAAGGCGCCGCCGGCGTCGACCTCGGCGCCGGCCAGCAGCAGGTAGACCGTGCCTTGCAGGCGGGCATAGGTGGCGGCGCGCACGCCCTGGCCATGGGCGCTTTGCAGGGCTGCGCCGGCCACCGCCAGAAAGGCCAGCAGCACCAGGGCGCCGCCGCCGATCAGCCTGGTGCGCAGGGAAACGCCGCGCCAGGAAAAGCCCTTGGTCATTGCAAAGTGAACCGGTAGCCGCGGCCACGCAAGGTTTCGATGGGCGCCAGCGTGCCCTCGGGATCGAGCTTGCGGCGCAGGCGGCCGACCAGCACCTCCAGCACGTTGGAATCGCGGTCCTGGTCGTGCGGGTAGAGGTAGTCGGCCAGCTCCTGCTTGCTGACCACGCGGGCGCGCTCGCGCACCAGAAACTCCAGCACGCGGTACTCGAAGGCCGTCAGTTCCAGCGGCTGGTCATTGAGCTTGGCCGATTGGGCCGAGAAATCGATGGCCAGCGGCCCCAAGGTGAGCACGTCCGACGCCGCCTTCATGGAGCGGCGCAGCAGGGCCTTGATGCGGGCCGCCAGCTCCGGGTATTCAAAAGGCTTGACCAGGTAGTCGTCGGCGCCGGCTTCCAGGCCCGCCACCTTGTCCTGCCAGCTGCCGCGGGCGGTGAGCACCAGGATGGGCAAGGTCTTGCCCTCGGCGCGCAGGGCCTGGATGACGGCCGTGCCGCTGATCTTGGGCAGGCCCAGGTCGACGATGGCCAGGTCCACCGGGTATTCACGCGCCTGGAACAGGCCGTCCTCGCCGTCGGCCGCCTGGTCGACACGGAAGCCCTCGGCCTCCAGCCGCAAGGCCAGGCTCAGGCGCAAAGGGGCTTCGTCTTCGATCAGCAACAGGCGCATGCGCTGGCGTGGCCCTGTGCTGCTACATGGGGCGGCCGCTGGCCGCGTCGACCATCACCACCCGCACCTCGCCCTTGGCGGTGACCAGCTTGACCCGGTAGGCCTTGCCGGCCCTGTCCACCGACAGCACGCGGCCGCCGTGCGACTGGGCCGCGCTGGCGGCGGCCTGGTCGGGCCCTACGTCCGCCCAGGCGGCCGCCGACGCGCAGGCCAGCACCAGGGCGGCAAGCGTGTGGGGGCGCAGAAAGGACGGCATGGCTGCGATGGTAGCAAGCCGCTCAGTGCGTCACCGGCTCGACCGACACCCGCACCTGCAGGTTGGGGCCGGGCTGCTCGCGCATCACGGTGTTGTAGGTCTGGCCACGGTAGTCATAGGCCACGCGGTAGCCGGTGAGGCGGTTTTGCACCTCTTGCACCGTGTGGCACTGCGTGACCTGGCGCGGCACGGTCTCGACCTGTTGCGGGGCGCCGTAGGTGCTGCCCACGTGGTTGCCGGCCAGCGCGCCCACGGTGGCGCCCAGGACGGTGGCGGCGGTGTTGCCCTTGCCCTTGCCCACCTGGTGGCCCAGCAGGCCGCCGGCCACGCCGCCGATGAGGGCGCCGCCGATGCTGGTGCCCGAGCCGCCCGTGCCCTGCACAGGGCGCTGCTCGTTGACCCATTGCTGGCTGCACTGCTCGCGCGGGACCGAGACCTGCTCGTACTGCGGCTCGGCGCTGCGCACGCGGGCGTTGTCCACAAAAGTCTCGGCCTGCGCGGCAGCCATGCCGCCCATAGCGAGGGCGAGGACGGAGGCGATGGCGATGCGGTTCATTGGGAAGACCCCTTCTCTGTTGGTATGGAAGAGATCGTGCCTGGGGGTGGGTGAATGGAAGCTGAATGGATTGCTGATGACCTTGTCATCGCGGGTGTTTTGACTGTCATCCCGGGCTCGACCCGGGATCCATCGCACCCCACCCCAAACCTCCCCCACCGCCCTATCATTCCCCCGTCATGTCCTCCACAGACCCCCGCCCCTCCCCCCGCCCGCTGCAGCCCGCCGGCCAGCGCTGGGGCCGTGGTGCGGCCTCGGTCTGCCCCTATCTGCGCGAGGCCTGGGCCGCCCGCCCGCGCAACCCCGTCTTCACGCCCGAGCAGGTGGCCGCTGTGGTGTGGCCCGAAGCCTCCAACGATCCATCACGCAAGGACCCGTTCCATGCCTGAACCCCGGCGCCCCGCCAAGCAATCTGCGCAGCCGCTGCTGCTGCCCGACACCGAGGTCCTGCCGCCGGCTTACCGAGTGCCACGCGGCCGCAGCGGCAATGGCGCGCTGTCTGCGCTGGAGCAGTTGCTGTCGGATTTTGAGCGGGTGAGGAAGGCGAAGGAGTTTTATGGGGACCTGACCAAGAGGGTGATCGATCCCTTGGTTTGAAGGCAATGGTGAACGGCCCTAGCGGGCGTCGCGGGCCAGCTCCAGCTTGCATTCCCTGAACACGGTGCCGTCCATGCCCGCCAGCGTGCCCGAGCCAGTGAACTTGCCGCCGGCAAACGCGCCGGCCATGGTGGTCTTCCAGGGCTGGGTGGTGCTGCGGTAGAGCGCCCCCTGCCCGCGCAAGGTCAGCGACTGGTCTGCGGCAATGGCGCCGGCCAAGGTCTCCTGGTAGTTGGCATCGCCGCGCTCCATGGTCGCGCGCGGGCCTTCCACCCGCATCGACACAGGCACCGTCCAGGGGTTGGGGTTGTCGACCTTGTGGCGCAGCATGTAGGCGCCGCACCGCAGGGTGCCGGTCCAGATGCCATTGAGCGGCTGGGCCGGGGTGGCCGTGGGCGTCACGGCAGCCGCAGCGGCAATCGCGGCGGCCGGCCTGCCGCCAGCGGCATCGCGCGCGCGGGCCATGTCGCGCACGACGGAGCGGGCGATCAGGTCGATGCCCTGGCGCAGCGAGGCGGCCGTGGCCGGCGGGCGCGCGATCAACGCTTCGTAGGAGGCAAAGCCCTCGCCGACCGAGGGCGCGATGATCCAGCCATCGCCTTTGATGTCGATGCCGGTGACATGGTGGCCGTCGTACAGCAGGGTCTTGCGGTCGGCGGCGGTGAGCATGGCGCGCACGCGCAGGGCCGGCTGGTAGTTGCCTGAGAGGCCATTGGCCCAGAAGCCCACGATGGCGGGCTGCACATACAGCACCCGGTCCCACGATGCATCGAGCTTGGCCACGTCGAGCGTGAGGTTGCCGTTGGTGTCGAGCCAGCGGCCCGCCTGGATGTTGACCTGGTAGCCGGAGGCACGCAGTTCCCGCGCCAGCGCATCGGCCAGCGTGTCCGCCGCATTGAGTTTTTGCGCCACGACCAGCTGGCGCACGGTGTCGGCCCTGCTGGCCATGTGCGCCCCCGCCACCAGGCCGCCGATGGCGCCAAACGCCATGCCCACGTGCGGCGCATAAATGGTGAAGGTCTTGACCTCGGGCGGCTTGATCAGGGTGATGACATGCGCCGGCCCGATGGCATCGGCGGCAAGGTTCACCTTTGGGGTGGGCGCGGCGCAGGCGGTGAGCAGGGCCGCGGCGATCAGCAGCAGCCAGTTGCAAAGGCGGGTTGTCATGGTTTTTGCCTCCTCGGCGGGGATTGTGCCGGCCCGTCGTTGCAAAGCAAGGACGGATTGCTGCCTGGCATCCCGGGCTCTTTTGAATTGTCATCGCGGGCTTGACCCGGGATCCATCGCAGCCTGCCCAAAGCCTCCCCAAACCGCCCTGTCACCCCCCTCCCGTCCCCGTCCGCTGCAGCCCGCCGGCCAGCGATTGGGCCGCTGCGCGGCCTCCGTCGCCCCCTACCTGCGCGAGGCATGGGCCGCCCGCCCATGCAACCTCGTTCTCACGCCGAGCACGTCGCCGCTCTGGTGCTGTCCGATGAGGGCTTGGCTGGAAGCGAGAGTACATCGGCCAACCCGTCTCGATCGCAAACTCCTCAACCTTCCCTACTACGACATACTCGCAAAACGTGTGTGGGGACCTCTAGCCAACCATTGGGGGCGCCTCCTCAAATCTGAGGACATTCAAGGCAGGACAGGCCCGAGATAGTCTTATGGTTACCCACCACGACTTCGGAAAGCAGCGGCAGGTACCGCCACAGATACGAATTCGCCGCACTACTGAGAAAAATCTTGTCGGATAGCTCAAATGGAGAGACCAGGAAATGATCACAGAAGAAAAGAAATTTCGATGGCTTCATATCAGTGACTTTCATGTGGGGATGACGAACCATGGTTGGCTTTGGCCTACCCTCAAGACAAAAATATTTGAGGACTTAGAGAAAATTCAGTCGCGCGCTGGCCCATGGGACGCAGTCATTTTCTCTGGTGATTTGACACAGAAGGCCGTGCCGGAAGAGTTTGAT
The DNA here is from genome assembly GCF_936925435.1 of uncultured Ramlibacter sp. Taxonomy (GTDB): domain Bacteria; phylum Pseudomonadota; class Gammaproteobacteria; order Burkholderiales; family Burkholderiaceae_C; genus Ramlibacter. The sequence continues at coordinate 55,500 of NZ_CAKZHQ010000039.1, forward strand.
CGTCTTACCCAAGCCTTACAGGAACTGTGGCGCAAGTTCGATTCTCTTGGCTTCAAGCCTACGTTGTTTGCAATTCCTGGAAATCACGATTTGACGAGGCCCTTACCCCTAGAACCGGAGATCATGTTGCTAGGCCAGTGGTGGCAGAACAGAACTATTCATCCAGAGATCTTCGAGAACCCGAAGAGCAGGTACCGGTTAGCAATTCAAAAGGCGTTTCGCAACTATGAGAATTGGCAAGATCAGCTAAAAAAAATGGGGATCCCCTTGGCCGAGACAAACCGTGGACTCCTCCCAGGCGACTCGTCTTGCACGCTCGAAGTGCGTGGCACCAAAGTAGGAATCGTGGGCCTAAATTCTGCTTGGTTGCAACTATCTGAGGGAAATTTTGAGGGACGCTTGCACATTGACCCCCGTCAGCTTCTAGCGGTAACAGGAGGGGACTCAGACAAATGGGTGCGGGCGAATGATTTCAATCTTTTGGTCTCGCATCATCCATCGTCATGGCTGCATCCCGAGAGCTTAGTCGGCTGGAACTCGGAAATAAACACAACTGATAGATTCGACGTGCATCTATTCGGCCATATGCACGTTCCGACCGTCACATCCACGTCGATCGGTGGCGGGCAACCAAAGGTGTCCGTGCAAGCACCTTCTCTATTCGGACTAGAAAAATATGGAGAGGTAAGCAATCGACTTCACGGCTACATTGCTTCCGAACTAAATCTCGCTGACGCGGGCGCAGTTCTCAAGATATGGCCCAGGCGGGCAATTCCTCGACTCACCGGCGAACTGAAGATTGAACCCGATTTGACAATGGATCTGGACGATTCGCAGTCGTTCTCTCAACTAGCTCGATCAATCACGCAAACAAATATAAAGAATATTGCGCTGAACTTTGCGGCGAACACCACTGAACTATCGCTCACGAATTCTGCTTCGCTGAGCCACATTCTGAAGAAAACGGAACGGGTTCTAGCTTCCGCTAAGCCCCATCTAATCGTACGAGAAGTAGAACTGCAAACCTGCCGCCTAGCCCTGGACGAATCACGTGCCGCGTGGATTGGCACTAGCTGGGGAATGAGCGAAGAAGGGTTTATTTGGGCTCTCCAGCAGGACAGATCGGAATGCAAGCCTCTAACTTACCGCATCGAATGCGGCGACTATTCCACGAGACAAAAATTTCTAGAACAGGTTCATGGACAATTGGGTTGTGAGTTTGAGCAGTACTGTGACCTGCTATCCAGTCAGGTAGGAGCCTATTTAATTCTGTCGGATATTCCAATCGGCGAACCAACGCAATCAGGGATTCCGCTCGGAAGAGACATTGAGGAACTTGTAAATGCAGTTCTCCAATATTGCCCAACTATTCGCGTCTTACTGTTGACAAGGCGAAAACCGGGCGCAAACGACATATCCTTCTCCTATGTAAACCTGCCTCCTCTAGACGAGGCAGACACTCGGTCGTACATAAAGGAGCATCCCCTGGGAGGAAGCACCCTTAGTACTGCGACCATCGCGAGTCAGATTTTTCGACATACCGATGGTGTTCCAACGCGCATCGATACGGCGCTCAAGGAACTACAGGTCACGTCGCTTGCGGATCTCTTGAGCAACAATTCCGATTTATTGCCTAGCGATTCTGGTGCTGACACCGTGCCGGCGGCCCTCGCAGTTGCTGTAGCCGAGCTTGCAGACGAATTCTCGGAGAGGCCGCTGCGACGTTCATATCAGTTGCTTAAGGCCCTGAGCATGTTCCCCCAAGGAGAGCAACTTACTAGGGTCAAAAGGTTCTTAGGCGCTCATCCCTTCCTACCGCCGCATGCTGCAGAGTTAGTCGACAGGGGCTTGGTTGATGCCATACCTGTGATGGACGTCGGAATGAGCGACAGCGAAGTGGTAAGAAGCTTAGTCTTGCGCCGGCCTGTACGGGACTATGTGCGGTCTTTGATGTCCACTGAAGAGTCAATTTCTGTCAATGAGAAAGCAGTTGAGCTCTATTTTGGCGAGCAATGGAAAGACGCAAATTACAAGACTCCTTCTACATTAAAGTTCAATGATTCGAATAGAGGCTTTGCTGAAATTTCCAATGCAACGACCTTCATCATCCGCGCGATGAAAACTGCTATCGGAAACCTATCTGAAGTCAGGGAAATTAAAGCCGCTGTAAATCTAGCTTTGCATTTCTCAGCCACTTTGAAACAGGGAGGCCACTACCGAGGCATGAATATCCTCTGCGAGGATTTTCTTCCGCTTGTTCCCGAGGAAATGCTGCCAGCTGAGCACGCGCAACTGAAATACAACTATGCGCGAAGCTTCAGAATGCTTTCTCAACGACAAGCAGCCATCCCGCTCTTCCTAGAGTTAAAAAAGCAAAAACTTTCAAAAGCGATGAAAGTTGGTGTCTTGCTCAACTTGGCTCTTGCGTACGAAACGGACGATCTACTCGAGCAAGCAGTAGAAGCCGCAAGAGAAGTTATTGAGCTTTCCCCCAAATCGCATGAGGCCCTTCAAGCAGAAGCGATCATCCTTGAAGCGGAAGTCGACGATCCGGAGAGATTCTCCAAGCTAGCAGCGCTCGAAAATGAAGCCCGCGCAAAGAAGGCCACCACTGTCGCGAACAATATTGCCGTAGCTAGAGCCAATCAGCTCGCTCCAGATGACCTAACCGGCATTCGAAAAATTCTTGCCCCTGCCCTCGAGATCACTTCCGGGGATACATTCAATTTTGTAAAGGCAAGAATTGCACTTGCAAAGGCCACGATCACTGCAGGCGTAAAGTTTACGCCCCTTGATCGACTCGCCTTAATCGGCGTCTATCAATACCTATACAACCAACGACTTGACTCCCTTTTCTCGCAATGCCATGCGGTTCTTTGGCATATTTTTGACTTGCAGCAAGAAGAAGAGAACCTCTTGCGCCTATTTCGCCATAGCTCGATGATTTGGCGCGTGCGGGGAAGAAATGCAATTGAAGATCGGTATGTGAAGTTGCTGGCTAAACGCTTGGGCCAGCAGCTTCCTCAGGATTTGCGTCAAGTGGGAAGAGAGATGGCGTATTTTCTCGCACGCAACCACCTAGTTCTCGAATCCTCGCTGCCAAGTTCTGAAGGTGCCGGCGCGTAGCGCCCTGTTGCCACAAAGGCGTCATGCGCGAAAACGGGGATGCGGCTCTCAAACCGCCTTCCTCAACCTCCCCACCCCTTCCCTGATCTTCTCCACATCCGCCGTAGCAAACGACAGCCGGAACGTGCTCATATCCGGGTCCTTCGCATAGAACGGCGCGCCAGGCACAAAGGCCACGCCTTGCTCGATGGCGCGCTTGGCGAATTCGCCGGCATCCTTCAACTTCCCACCAGCGCCAGTCAACCTGGCCCAGAAGAACAGGCCGCCCTGGGGCTGGGTGAAGGCCACCGCGTCGCCCAGTTCCTTCTTCAAGCACTCGCCCATCACGCGTGCGCGCTCGCCGTACACCTTGCGTACATTGGCCAGGGTGGCGGGCATGCGGCCGGCCTTGAGGTACTGGGCGGCGGTGGCCTGGGCAAAGGTGCTGGTGTGGGCGTCGCTGAACTGCTTGCACATGGTGGCGCGGGCCAAGAGCGGCTCGGGGGCGATCATCCAGCCCACGCGCAGGCCGGGGCTCAACACCTTGCTCATGGAGCCGCAGTGGGCGATCCAGTCGCGGCTGCCGGGCACGTCTTTGCTCAGGGCCAGGATGGAGGGCGGCGGTGCTTCGCCGAAGTACAGGTCGCCGTAGGGATCGTCCTCCACCACCAGGGTCTGGTACTTCACCGCCAGTTCCAGCACCTTCTTGCGGCGCTCCAGGCTCAGCATGGCGCCGCTGGGGTTGCCAAAGGTGGGGATCAGATAAACAAACTTGGGCTTGTGCTCCTTGATCAGGGCTTCGAGCTTGTCCGTGTCCACGCCGTTGGCGTCGACCGGGGCGCTCACCAGGTCCGCGCCATAGAGGCGGAAACACTGGATGGTGGCCAGGAAGGTCGGGCCCTCCACGATGACCTTGTCGCCGGGGCTGATCATGGTCTTGCCCAGCAGGTCCAGCGCCTGCTGGCTGCCGGTGGTGACGATCAGGTCATCGGCCTTCAGGCCGGGCACGCCCTTTTGTCCCATGAAGGCGGCCAGTTGCTCGCGCAGCGGGTTGTAGCCCTCGGTGGCGCCGTACTGCAGGGCGCCGCCGGGCTCCTCGGTTAAGGCCTTGTTGGCGGCTTCTTTCAAACCCTCGACGTCGAACATGGCGCTGTCGGGGAAGCCGCCGGCAAAGCTGATGATGCCGGGCTTGCCCAGCAGCTTGAACAGCTCGCGGATGGCGGAGGTTTCGACGTTGTCCAGGCGGGTGGCGATCCATTGGCCGGCCACCGGCGTGGTCTGCAGCTTGACCTTGACCAGCATGCCGTTGTCGAGGGACGACGGCACCGATGCCGCGATCGCCAAGGTTCTGGCCTTCCTCCGCAACCAGCCGGAATTCGTGAACCTGGAGCACAAGGAAAGCCGGGCATCCAAGATGCCGTTCCTGCGCATGAAGGTGCGGCTGAAGAAGGAGATCGTCACGCTGGGCGTGCCCGAGCTGGACCCGAACCGCACCGTGGGCCAGTACGTGAAACCGCAAGACTGGAACGCGCTGTTGGCCGACCCCGACGTGCTGCTGATCGACACCCGCAACGACTACGAGACCGCCCTTGGAATCTTCCAGGGTGCGGTCGATCCCGACATCAAGACGTTC
>NZ_CAKZHQ010000040.1 GCF_936925435.1 uncultured Ramlibacter sp.
CGCTTGTTCTTCAGCGACTCGGGCACCTCGCCGGCGACGATGCGCTGGGCCAGGCCTTCGACGATGGCGGTCTTGCCGACGCCGGGCTCGCCGATGAGCACAGGATTGTTCTTGGTGCGCCGCTGCAGCACCTGGATGGCGCGGCGAATCTCGTCGTCGCGGCCGATGACCGGGTCGAGCTTGCCCATGCGGGCACGTTCGGTCAGGTCCATGGTGTATTTCTTCAAGGCCTCGCGCTGGCCTTCGGCCTCGGCGCTGTTGACCTTCTGGCCGCCGCGCACGGCGTCGACGGCGGACTCCAGCGGCTTGCGGCTCAGGCCGTTTTCGCGGGCAATGCGGCCGATGTCGTGCTTGCTGTCGACCACGGCCAGCAGGTACAGCTCGCTGGCGATGAACTGGTCGCCGCGCCGGATGCCTTCTTTCTCGGTGGCTTGCAGCAGCTTGCCCAGTTCGGGGCCGACCTGCACCTGCTCACCGCCCTGCACGGTGGGCTTGCGGTGCATGCCGGCCTCGGCCGAGGCCAGCAGGCCGGCCACGTTGGCGCCGGCGCGCTGCAGCAGCGAACTGGGGCCATCCTCCTGGCGCAGCATGGCCACCAGCAGGTGCTCGGGTTCGATGTAGGCGTGGTCGTTGGCCAGGGCCAGCGTCTGCGCTTCGCCCAGGGCTTCCTGGAATTTGGTTGTGAGCTTGTCCATTCGCATCGGGGGGTCCTCCGGATCAGCTCTGCATCTTGGGCGTTATCCACAGGTTTTCAAGGGTCAATGCAGCCGGTGGGGGCCGGTTGGGGCCTGACTAGAATCGTCGCCATGAACATCCACCAGCTGTCGGTCACCTACCTGCCCGAGCAGGACCGCATCCTGGTGCGGGTGAACACCACGGCCAGCGAGGAAATGCGGCTGTGGCTGACGCGCCGGCTGATGCTGGGCCTGTGGCCGCTGCTGAGCCGCCTGCTGACCGAACACCTGCTCAAGCTGGAAGCGGCCGGCACGGTGCTGGACACGGCCGACGAGGCGCTGCGCAAGATGCTGGCCGACTTCCGGCGCGAAGAGTTCCTGCAGCACGCCGATTTCGACACGCCCTACCAGGACAACCAGGCCCTGCCACTGGGCGAGGAGCCGCTGCTGGTGACCGATGTCGATGCCGCGCCCCTGCCCGGCGGCCAGTTGCGGCTGAACTTCAACGAACGCCCGAGCGACGCCGGCACGCCGCGCAGCTTCGAGATGCAGATGGAGCCACGCCTGATGCAGGGCCTGATGCACCTGCTCGAACAGGCTTTGGTGCAGTCGCATTGGCGCGAGGCTTTCGCGCCCCCGGTGGCCGTGCAGGAGAACGCCAGCGCCGACGACACCAACCCCCGTCCGCGCTACCTGAACTGAGGCCTGGCCTGGAGCGGCCCCGGCGCCTCCAGCGAAAAGCCTGCGACCTTCTTGTAGTCGTCCGAGATGCGGCGCAGTTCGTCCTGGCTGATCAAGTCATCCACGCTGCCGGCCAGCGGCTTGCCGCCGCTGAGCGCATCGACCCTGGTGTTGATGAAGTCCGGCGGCATGCTGCGGTTGGTCTGGACGATGCGGGCCGTGGGCGCCAGGCGCAGCGCTTCGTAACGCGCCAGCGCGGCCACGGGGTCGGGTCCGCCCTGCGCCAGTTCGCCGGCCAGCACCCGCGCATCGATGATGGCCTGGGCGGCGCCGTTGGAGCCGCGCGGGTACATCGGATGGGCCGCGTCGCCCAGCAAGCTGACGCGGCCGAAGGTCCAGCGCGGCACGGGATCGCGGTCGACCATGGGGTATTCGAAGACCTGGGCCGCGCCGCGCAGCAGGGCCGGCACATCCAGCCAGTCGAAGCGCCAGTCGCCGAAGATGTGCAGGAAATCCTCCACCGCACCGCCGCAGTTCCAGTCGTTCATGGGCGCGCCTTCGCGCTGAATCTCGGCCACCCAGTTGACCAATTGCCCGCCCTGGCCATCGACGTTGTCGGCGATGGGGTAAATCACCATCTTGCCGGTCTCGATCGAGCCAATGCGCAGATAGCTTTTGCCGCTGAGGATGGGCTTGTGGACGCTGACGCCGCGCCAGGTGTTGATGCCGGCGAAAGCCAGCTGCTCGGATGGATAGAACTGCCGGCGGACCGCCGAGTTGATGCCGTCGCAGGCAACGACCAGGCCCGCGCGCACGCCAGAGCGCGCACGGCCATCGCTGGCCTGCAGCGCCAGCGTCACGCCGGCCTCGTCCTGCTGCACACCGGTGCAGCGGCAATCCAGGTGCACATGCTGCGGCCCCAGGCGTTGCAGCACGGCCTGGTACAGCACACCGTGCAGCTTGCCGCGGTGGATGCCGATCTCGGGCAAGGCGTAGCCGGCATGGCGGCCGCGCGGCTCACGGTAGATGAACTGGCCCCAGCGGTTGAAGAACACGCTCTCCAGGTTCTCGATGCCCAGGCTCTCGAGTTCGGCCTGCAAGCCCAGCGCCGCCAGTTCCCGCATCGCGTGCGGCAGCAGGGTGATGCCGACGCCGACCTCCTTGACCTGCGGCACGGCCTCGTAAACCTCGCAGGCCAGGCCGTGCTGGTGCAAGGCCAGGGCCAGGCTCAGGCCGCCGATGCCGCCGCCGACGATGGCAATGGCTGTCATGTCAGTCGGCCGTGATGCCCTGGGCCTTGATCAGGCGCTCCCAACGGCCGGCATCCTGTTCGACCAGGCGGCGAAATTCCTCCGGACTGCTGCCGGCCGGGTCCATGCCCTGGGTCTCGAAGGCGCTGCGCACCTCGGGCAGGGCCAGGATGCCCTGCAGCTCGCGGTTGAGCTGGGCCACGAAGTCGGGTGCACTGCCCGGCGGGGCGAAGACGCCGTACCACATGGCCACATTGACGTTGCCGGCCCGTGCCTCGGCCAGGGTCGGCACCTGCGGCAGCAGGGGATGGCGCTTGTCGCTGCCCACCCCCAGGGCCAGCAGGCGGCCGCTGCGCACATGGGACAGGGCCACGTGGATGGGCAGGAACATGGTGTCGACCTGGCCGCCCAGCAGGTCGCTCACGGCCTGGGCGCTGCCCCGGTACGGAATGTGGGTGATGAAGATGGCGTTGGTGGCCTTGAACAGCTCCATGGCCAGGTGGTGCGGTGTGCCAACCCCGGGACTGGCGTAATTGAGGGTGCCGGGCTGTTTTTTGGCAGCAGCAACCAGTGCCGCGGCATCGCTGTAGCCCGACTGCGGCCGCGCCACCAGCAGCAGCTGGCCCCAGCTGGTGAGCGACACCGGCACCAGGTCCTTGACCGGATCGAAAGGCAGGCCGGGATAGAGGCTGCGGTTGATCACCAAGGTGTTGACGCTGACCAGCAAGGTCGCGCCATTGGGTGCGGCGCGCACCACCGCCTCGGTGCCGATGTTGCCGGAAGCGCCGGCGCGGTTGTCCACCACAACCGGCCGGCCCAGCCGCTCGCCCAGCCTGGGGCCCAGGGTGCGGGCAATGAGGTCGATGCCCGTGCCGGGGGTGAAGGGAACGATCAGGCGCAGCGGCGCCTGCGCAGCGGCCGCTTGGGGCACCTGGGCCGAGGCGCCCAGGCTCAACAGGATGCAGGACAGGCCGGCGGCCAGCCGCTGGAACAAGGACAGCATCGCGCTCTCCAACTTGTTTGCATGCTAACAATTATTGCCGCGGGCGTGCAAGGCACAATCCGTGGATTCCCCTAACGTCCGGCCCTTCCCACGGGCCTGCTTCGCACCGTGCCACAGAACGACATCGCGCCCCAGAGCCTGTCCCGACTCTACGCCCGGCCAGGCTTTCTGCTGCGCCGCGCCCACCAGATCTCCGCAGCCGTGTTCGAGGACGAATGCCGCGAGCTGGCCCTGACACCGGCCCAGTTCGGCGCGCTGACCGTGCTCAAGGCCCACCCAGGCCTGGGCCAGTCCAGCCTGGCGCGGGCCCTGGGCTTCGACAAGGTGACGGTGCTGCGCGTGCTGCGCGGCCTGGAAACACGCGGCCTGGTGGTGCGCAGCATGACGCCGCAGAACAAGCGCAACATCTCGGTGGCCTTGACCGAGGTCGGTACCCAGGTGCTGGCCCAGGCCCAGAAGCCGGCCGAGAAGGCCTACAAGCGGCTGCTGGCGCCGCTGGACCAGGCCCAGCAGGCCCAGTTGCTGGAGTTGCTGCAGTTGCTGACCGGCGAACTGGAAGACGACGCCCGCGCAGCCTTCGTGCGGCCGCCAGCGTCACGCGAAGCAGCTTGATCTCAGCCGGCGTTGCCGCCGGCAATGCCCCAGCGTGCCAGCGCCGCGTCGTCGCTGACACGGGCATCGACCCATTGCGCGCCCTGCGGCGTGGTCTCTTTCTTCCAGAACGGCGCCTGGGTCTTGAGGTAGTCCATCAGGAATTCGCAGGCCTGGAAGCTCTGGCCGCGGTGCGCCGAGGTGACGGCCACCAGCACGATCTGCGCGCCCGGCTCCAGCAGACCGATGCGGTGCACCACCCGTGCGCCGAAGATGTCGAAGCGGCGCTGCGCCTCGTCGATCATGGCTTCGATGGCCTTCTCGGTCATGCCGGGATAGTGCTCCAGCTCCATGGACAGCACGCTGTCCTGGCTGCCACGCACCGTGCCGACGAAGCTGCAGACGGCGCCGACACGGGTGTCGCCGGCACGCAGCGCAGCGATCTCGTCGGCCAGGTTGAAGTCGGCTGTCTGGATGGAGACGCGCGGCGATGCCATGCTCAGCCCCCGGTCACCGGCGGGAAAAACGCGACTTCGCAGCCCTCGCGCAGCGGCGCCGCCTCATCGCACATCACCTGGTCCAGCGCCATGCGCACGGCCTTGCCGCGCGCCAGGCCCTGGGCGTAGCCGCCGCCGCGGGCGACAAGCTCGTCGCGCAGCCCGGCCAATGTCTGTGCATGCGTTTCCACGCTCTCGCTGCCCTGCCCCACGGCTTCGCGCACCGAGGCGAAGTACTTCAGGTTCAGCCTCATGCCAGCAGCTCCGCGAAGGAGATGAAGGGCACGCTGTCGCCGTGGGCGATGGTCTGGCCGGCCGCGTTGTCGACCACGCCGTCGGCCCAGACCGCCGAGGTCAGCACGCCCGAGCTCTGGTTGGGGAACAGGTCCAGCCCGCCATGCCCATTGCGGTGCACGCGCAGGAATTCGCGGCGCTTGTCGGCGCGCGGCCAGTCGAAGTCGGCTCGCATCGGCATGGCGGCCGGGGCCAGCACGCTGGCGCCCTGCAGCTTGAGCAGGAAGGGCCGCACCAGCAGCACAAAGGTCAGGAAGCTGGAGACCGGGTTGCCCGGCAGGCCGATGAAGTGCGCGCCAGCCACCTTGCCATATGCAAAAGGCTTTCCCGGCTTCATGGCGATCTGCCACAGGTCCAGCGAGCCGAGCTGCTCGACCGCCGGCTTGATGTGGTCTTCTTCACCGACCGAGACGCCGCCGCTGGTGAGGATGAGGTCGTGCTCCTTCGCGGCACGGGCCAAGGCCTCGAGCGTGGCGTCGCGCCGGTCCGGCACGATGCCGTGGTCGCTGACCTCGCAGCCCAGGCGGCGCAGCAGCGCGCTGAGGAAAAAACGGTTGGAGTTGTAGATGGCGCCGGGCTTCATCTGCTGCGGCGGCACCTCGCCCGGCATGACCAGTTCGTCGCCAGTGGAGAACAAGGCCACGCGCGGACGGCGGGCGACTTCCAGGCTGGCCATACCGATGCCGGCAGCCATGCCCAGCGAGGCGGCGCTGAGCCGGTCGCCCCGCGCCAGCACCACGGCGCCGCGCGTCACGTCTTCGCCGCTGCGGCGTATCCACTGGCCGGGGGCGGGAACGCGCAGGATGCGCACGGTCTGTTCGCCAACAGCTTCCACGTCTTCCTGCATGACGATGGCGTCAGCGCCTTCGGGCACGGGCGCACCGGTGAAGATGCGCGCCACGCTGCCAGGCGCCAGCGGCACGCCGGCGCTGCCCGCCGGGATGCGCTGGCTGACCGGCAGCACCACGCCCTCATCCGCGATCTCGGCACTGCGCACTGCATAACCGTCCATGGAGCTGTTGTCCTGCGGCGGCACCTGCAGCTGGGCCACCAGCTCCTGCGCCAGCACCCGGCCGTCGGCGTCGAAGGTCGACACCGTCTCGCTACCGGCCAGCGGCTGGGCCTGGCCCAGCAGCTCGGCCAGGGCGTCGTCCAGGGAGCGCAGGGGCGGCCGCGCAACGCTCATGTGTACATCTCCGCGTCGTAGTCGAAGCGGTGGTCATTGTCCACCAGCCATTGCGCCACGCCATCGGGATCGTTGAGGTCCAGCACCGGCCGCAGCGTGGGCTCGGGCAGCTGCTCGGGCGAGTCGGTAACGATGCCGACGATGAAATCGTCCTCGCCGTAGCGCGCCGGCTTGCCTGCCGAAGCGCGCCAGACTTCCATCTTGGACAGGTTGCTGTCCTTGAAGCCCTCCACCAGCACCCAGTCCACCCCCTCGTAGAGTTCGGCAAGCAGGTGGTGCACCGTCAGCCGGGCGGGTTGCTCGAACTCGCGCACCAGGGCCAGCCGCTTGTCGGAGGCGACGACCACCTCGAAGGCGCCGGCTTCACGGTGCCGCCAGGTGTCCTTGCCCGGATGGTCGATGTCGAAGTTGTGGTGGGCGTGCTTGATGACCGACACGCGCAAGCCGCGCAGCTTGAGCGCGGGAATCAGCCGCTCGACCAGGGTGGTCTTGCCGGAACCGGAAAAACCCGCGAAGCCCACGACTTTCATGAACGCTCTTTCTGCTATTGATTAGATAGCGCCTCAGGTCCATTCCCCGGGGGGTACGGGCCGATATGACTGGAAATCAGGGGCAATGGGCGGCGATGAAGGCCTGGACGGCAGCCACGTCCGGCGCCAGCACCGTGACCCGCTTGGGCAGCTGCTCGATGCCCTCGAACTGCGCCGGGCGCTCGGGCTCGCGGCCCAGGGCCTCGACGATGGTGGCGGCGAACTTGATCGGCAGCGCCGTCTCCAGCACCACCATGGGCACGCCCGGTTGCAGGTGGCTGCGCGCCACCTTCAGGCCGTCGGCCGTGTGGGTGTCGACCATCACGCCAAAGCGCTTCCACGTGTCGCGAATGGTCTCGAGCCGGTCGGCATGGGTGCTCTTGCCGCTGGCGAAACCATAGGTCGCGGCAGCGGTCTGGAACGCCGGTTCTGCGCTCAGGTCGAAGCGCCCGGTGGCAGACAGCTGCTCGCCGAACAGCTGCTTGACGCGCGCGCCGTCGCGGCCCAGCAGGTCGAACACGAAGCGCTCGAAGTTGCTGGCCTTGCTGATGTCCATCGAGGGGCTGGAGGTCTCGTGCGTGTCAGCGCTGGAGCGCACGCGGTAGACGCCGGTGCGGAAGAACTCGTCGAGCACGTCGTTCTCGTTGGTGGCCAGCACCAGCTTGGCTACCGGCAGGCCCATCATGCGCGCCACGTGGCCGGCGCAGATGTTGCCGAAGTTGCCCGAGGGCACGGTGAAGGAGACCTTCTGCGCGTTGCCCTTTGTCGCCTGGAAATATCCGGCGAAGTAATACACGACCTGGGCCACCAGCCGGGCCCAGTTGATCGAGTTGACGGTCCCGATGCGGTACTTGCGCTTGAAGGCCAGGTCGTTGGAGACCGCCTTGACGATGTCCTGGCAGTCGTCGAACACGCCCTCGACCGCCAGGTTGTGGATGTTGGCGTCCTGCAGGCTGAACATCTGGGCCTGCTGGAAGGGGCTCATGCGGCCGTGCGGGGACGTCATGAAGACGCGCACGCCCTTCTTGCCACGCATGGCGTACTCGGCCGCGCTGCCAGTGTCTCCGCTGGTGGCGCCCAGGATGTTCAGTTCCTCGCCGCGCCGGCCCAGCTCGTACTCGAACAGGTTGCCCAGCAGCTGCATGGCCATGTCCTTGAAGGCCAGCGTCGGGCCATTGGACAGGGCTTCGAGGACCAGGCCGTCTTCCAGCTTCTTGAGCGGGACGATCTGCGGCGTGCCAAACACCTCCTGGGTGTAAGTCTTGGCGCAGATGGCCTTGAGGTCATCCGCCGGAATGTCGTCGATGTAGAGCGACAGGATCTCGAAGGCGAGCGCGTGGTAGGGCAGCGTGCGCCATTTTTCCAGCGTGGCGCCGTCCACCTGCGGGTAGCGCTCGGGCAGGTAGAGGCCGCCGTCGGGCGCCAGGCCTTCGAGCAGGATCTCGCAGAAATGCTTGCGGTCGGCGTGGCCGCGCGTCGAAACGTACAACATCAGGCCAACTCTTCCTTGCGAATGCGCACGATGGGTTCCAGCACCGTGGGCAGCGCCTGCACGCGGGCCAGCACCTCGTCCATCGTGCCTTCGCGCGTATCGTGCGTCAGGATGATGAGGTCGGTCTGCTTCTCGCCCTCGCCGGCTTCGCGCTGCAGCACGGCGTCGATGCTGACGCCGGCCTCGGCCAGCAGGCCGGTGACCTTGGCCAGCACACCGGCCTGGTCGGCCACGCGCAGGCGCAGGTAATAGGCAGTGACCACCTCGCTCATCGGCAGCACCGGCAAATCGCTCATCTGGTCGGGCTGGAAAGCCAGGTGCGGCACGCGGTTGGCGGCATCGGCCGTGTGCAGGCGGGTGATGTCCACCAGGTCGGCGATGACGGCGCTGGCCGTGGGCTCGCTGCCCGCGCCCTTGCCGTAGTACAGCGTGGTGCCGACAGCGTCGGCCTGGACCATCACCGCGTTCATCGCGCCCTCGACATTGGCGATCAGGCGCTTGGCCGGCACCAGGCTGGGGTGGACGCGCAGCTCAATGCCCTTGTCCACGCGCTTGGTGATGCCCAGCAGCTTGATGCGGTAGCCCAGCTGCTCTGCGTAGCGGATGTCCTGCGCGCCCAGCTTGGTGATGCCCTCCACGTGGGCCTTGTCGAACTGCACCGGAATGCCGAAGGCAATGGCGCTCATGATGGTGGCCTTGTGGGCCGCGTCCACGCCTTCGATGTCGAAAGTGGGGTCGGCCTCGGCGTAGCCCAGGCGCTGCGCCTCCTTGAGCACCACGTCGAAGTCCAGGCCCTTGTCGCGCATCTCCGACAGGATGAAATTGGTCGTGCCGTTGATGATGCCGGCGATCCACTGGATGCGGTTGGCCGTCAGGCCTTCGCGCAGCGCCTTGATGATGGGGATGCCACCGGCCACCGCTGCCTCGAAAGCCACCATCACGCCCTTGGCATGGGCGGCGGCGAAGATCTCCGTGCCATGCACGGCCAGCAAGGCCTTGTTGGCCGTGACCACGTGCTTGCCTGCAGCGATGGCTTCCATCACCAACTGGCGGGCGATGCCGTAGCCGCCGATCAGCTCGATGACGATATCGATCTCGGGGTTGGCAATGACGGCGCGGGCGTCGCTGACGACCTGGGCCTCGTCGCCGGCCACGGCACGGGCCCTGTCCGTGTCCAGGTCCGCCACCATGGCGATCTCGATACCGCGGCCGGCGCGCCGCGTGATCTCGTTCTGGTTGCGCTGAAGAACATTGAAGACACCGCTGCCGACGGTGCCGGCGCCGAGCAGGCCGACCTGGATAGCTTTCATTGGGAGACGCGTTTTCTGTAGGATTCGAGGAACTTGGCGATGCGGTTGATCGCCTCGCGCAGGTCTTCCTCATGGGGAAGGAAGACGATGCGGAAATGGTCGGGGGTGGCCCAGTTGAAGCCGGTGCCCTGCACCAGCATCACCTTGGTCTCTTTGAGCAGTTCGAGGAAGAACTGCCGGTCGTCCTGGATCGGGTAGACCTTGGGATCGAGCTTGGGGAACATGTACAGCGCCGCCTGCGGCTTGACGCAGCTGACGCCGGGGATGGCGGTGATGAGCTCGTAAGCCAGGTCGCGCTGGCGGCGCAGGCGGCCACCATCACCGACCAGGTCGTTGATGCTCTGGTAGCCGCCCAGCGCGGTCTGGATCGCCCACTGGCCGGGCACGTTGGCGCACAGCTTCATGTTCGAGAGCATGTTCAGGCCCTCGATGTAATCGGATGCCGACTTCTTGTCGCCCGAGACCACCAGCCAGCCAGCGCGGTAACCGCAGGAGCGGTAGCTCTTGGACAGCGAATTGAAGGTCAGGGTCAGCACGTCGTCGGACAGGCTGGCAATGGCGGTGTGCTTGACGCCGTCGTACAGCACCTTGTCGTAGACCTCGTCGGCCAGGATCACCAGGCCGTGCTCGCGGGCCAATGCCACGATGGACTTGAGCAGAGCGTCCGAATACAGCACGCCGGTCGGGTTGTTCGGGTTGATGACCACGATGCCCTTGGTGCGCGGCGTGATCTTGGCCTTGATGTCGTCCAGGCTGGGCATCCAGCCGTTGGCCTCGTCGCACAGGTAGTGCACCGGCGTGCCGCCCGACAGGCTGGTCACGGCTGTCCATAGGGGATAGTCGGGCGCCGGCAGCAGCAGCTCGTCGCCGTCATCG
Organism: uncultured Ramlibacter sp.; assembly: GCF_936925435.1. Lineage (GTDB taxonomy): Bacteria > Pseudomonadota > Gammaproteobacteria > Burkholderiales > Burkholderiaceae_C > Ramlibacter. The sequence goes on from NZ_CAKZHQ010000040.1 coordinate 10,385, forward strand.
AGCAAGGCGTTGGTGGCCATGGCGATCAGCTCGCTGGCGCCGTTGCCCAGGTAGACATCGTCCAGCGTGACGCCCTTGATGCCCTGCTTCTGGGTCTCGTGCATCACTGCCTTGCGCGCCGCGAAGATGCCTTTGCTGTCCGAATAACCGGCCGAAGACGGCAGGTTGCGGATCATGTCCTGCTGGATTTCCTCGGGCGCGTCGAAGCCGAACACGGCCAGATTGCCCAGGTTCAGCTTGATGATCTTCTGGCCCTCTTCTTCCATCTGCTTGGCCGCATCCATGATCGGGCCACGGATGTCGTAGAGCACATTGGCGAGCTTGGCGGATTTCTGGACGGTTTTCAAAGCCCCTCCGGAGCGGTTTTCAAGGGTGAAAACCTATAATTTGACCATAGTTCTGCATCCTTCCGGTGCAGCGCAACAACCCCAGGCCCCAAACGCACCATGAAGCTGCAGCCCGACCAGTCCGACGTGCAATCGATCAGTGGCTATGGCCCCGGCTGGGTCGGTGTCAACGGCGAGAAGATCACCTCCAGCGTGATCATCGGCAGCCAGGGCCAGCGCCTGGACTGGCCGGCGGCTCGCTTCGAGGACCTGGGCCCGCAGCATTTCGAGCAGCTGGCCCAACTCGGTTGTGAAGTGGTGATTTTTGGCAGCGGCTCGCGCATCCGTTTTCCCAAGGCCGCCTGGCTGCGCCCTCTGATGGAGCAGCGGGTGGGCATCGAGACCATGGACACGGCAGCGGCCTGTCGCACCTACAACATCCTGGCACAGGAGGGACGCAACGTGGCAACAGCCCTGCTGCTAGAACAGCCCTGAGTGCATCGGCACACCGGAGGCGGTGCGGGATAGGGTAAAATCACGGGTTGCAACCGGATATCCGCACCCCAGTAGCAACGAGCAACCCCTGTCACACGAGATACAAAATCCATGGCGATCGTTGTCAACAAACCCATCCCTGAATTTGAAGCAAACGCCACGGGCGGCATCAAGGTCAGCAACACTTCGCACAATGGCCAAGTCGTGGTGCTGTACTTCTACCCGAAGGACAACACGCCCGGCTGCACGACGGAAGCCATGCAGTTCCGCGACAAGTACAAGGACTTCGTGAAGGCCGGCGCCCAGGTTTTCGGCGTCTCGCGCGACAACATGAAGTCGCACGACGAGTTCAAGACAAAGCTTGAGCTGCCGTTCGAGCTGATCGCCGACACCGAAGAAAAGATGTGCCACATGTTCGGCGTGGTCAAGAACAAGATCATGTACGGCAAGAAGGTCAAGGGCATCGAGCGCTCCACCTTCCTGATCGGCGCCGACGGCCAGCTCAAGCAGGAATGGCGCGGCCTGAAGGTGCCCGGCCACGTGGAGGACGTCCTCAAGGCCGTCAAGCTGCTGAAAAAAGCGGCCTGACGACCGGGCACGGCCCATTGACGCGTCGCAGCAACAGCTCCACGGCTGTGGTTGAAGCGTCACCGGACTTGTGCATAATGAATTCATGCCGTTGATCGCGACGCGAAGCGTCATCATCGCTACCCCAGACAAAGCCGCCCGGCCTGCCAGGCGGCTTTTTCGTTTTTTGACCTGCCACGGGAACCACCAACCCTATGCCACTGCCCCCCGCCCCCACCAAGCGCGCCGCCCTGCTCCCGCCGGATGCCTACGACGCTCCGGCCCGCTCCTCGCACAAGGTGGCGCGAAAATCGGAGGCAGCTCCGTCGGGCAGCCCGCTGGCTGAGCGGCCTCAGGCCGAGGATTTCGACCCGCGCACCGGCGGCGGGCAGGTGCATCCCGAGGCTTTCCAGGATGTGCCGGCGGAACACACCGAGCGCCCTGGACCCGCAGTGCGGCGTCGGCCCGTCGCCGAGGTGGCGCCCCGGCCAAAAAAGCTCAAGTCCACTGGCCCGGCCAAGCTCTTCGTGCTCGACACCAATGTGCTGATGCATGACCCGATGAGCCTGTTCCGCTTCGAGGAACACGACATCTTCCTGCCCATGATCGTGCTGGAGGAACTCGACAGCAACAAGAAGGGCATGACCGAAGTTGCCCGCAATGCCCGCCAGGCCAGCCGCACGCTGGATGCATTGGCCGGCGCCCAGGGCGCCGACATCGCGGCCGGCCTCAAGCTGAGCACCACCGGTCACCCGGAAGCCGGTGGCAACCTGTTCTTCCAGACCCAGGCCCTGGCCAACCAGTTGCCGGCCAGCCTGCCCCAGGGCAAAGCCGACAACCAGATCCTGGGCGTGGTGCAGGCGCTGAGCCTGCAGCATGCGCCTCGCGAGGTGGTGCTGGTGTCCAAGGACATCAACATGCGGGTCAAGGCACGGGCCCTGGGCCTGGCGACCGACGACTACCAGAACGACAAGACCCTGGACGACCTGGATCTGCTGTATTCGGGGGCCATGGCCCTGCCGCAGGACTTCTGGGCCAAGCATGGCAAGACCATCGAGAGCTGGCAGACCGGCCAGCACACGTTCTACCGCATCACCGGCCCGGTCGTGCCCAGTCTGCTGATCAACCAGTTCGTCTACTTCGAGTCGCCCGGCGAGCCCAGCCTGTACGCCCGTGTCACCGAGATCCGTGCCAAGACTGCGGTGCTCAAAACCCTGAAGGACTACGGCCACCTGAAGAACTCGGTCTGGGGCGTGACCACGCGCAACCGCGAGCAGAACTTCGCGATGAACCTGCTGATGGACCCGGAAGTGGACTTCGTCACGCTGACCGGTACGGCTGGCACCGGCAAGACCCTGATGGCCCTGGCCTCGGGCCTGACCCAGGTGCTGGACGACCGCCGCTACACCGAGATCATCATGACCCGCGCCACCGTCAGCGTGGGCGAGGACATCGGCTTCCTGCCCGGCACCGAGGAAGAGAAGATGGGCCCCTGGATGGGCGCGCTGGACGACAACCTGGAAGTGCTGGCCAAGACCGAGACCAGCGCCGGTGAGTGGGGCCGCGCGGCCACCAATGAGCTGATCCGCAGCCGCATCAAGATCAAAAGCATGAACTTCATGCGCGGCCGCACCTTC
>NZ_CAKZHQ010000041.1 GCF_936925435.1 uncultured Ramlibacter sp.
CCACTGATGCGGATGGCGCGGCCTGGCCCTTTTCAGCCTTCACGTCGCTCATTTCTTCTCATTCAGGTCGTAGAACTGCCAGACGCGATCGCTCCACAGGCCGGCAAGCTCGCGGCCTGCCGCACCGACGATATTGGGATTGATCGTGAAGTGATTGGCTGCCGTCAGCATTTCGCGGTAGATGCGCTGCATGACGCCGTAACGCAGCGAAGCGCCACCGGCTGCCCGGTAGACGAACTGGCAGGCATCGACGCCGGCCTCGTGCACCTCCGACTTGGCAAGATGGACAAGGCTGATCTGGCGGGTTGTGACCCGGTTGCCGGCCTCGATCGAAGCCTCGATATCGTGCCAGACCTCGAACAGGAAGGCGCGTGCCGCCCGGACCCGGGCCTCCGCGCGACCGAAGTCAAACCAGAACTTGTCGCTCTCGCCTAGCAGACCGGCCCGGCCCGTCTTGGTCAGCGCGTATTTCGCCATCTCGTCGAGCATGCGACGCGACGCGCCAATCGCCCAGCCGGAATGGCCGATGGCCGCCAGGCCGACCACGCCTAGGCTGAAGAACTCCTCCATCCGCTGCGGCTCGGCGGTCATGATCGGAAACACCATGTCGTCGGGGATGAGCACGTCCTTGGCGGCATAATCGATGCTGCCGGTCGCCTGCAGGCCCAGCGAATGCCAGTTGCCGAGCAGGTCGTGATCCTCGACCGGCGCGTGGGCGCAGAGCACGATCACATTGCCATTCTCGTCCTTTGCCGGCTGGCCGTTGCCATCGTCGAGCAGGGCCGCGGTGTGGGTGAAGGTGGCATGATAGATGCCGCTCGCATAGGCCCATTTGCCGTTCAGCAGATAGCCGCCTTCGACCTTCTTTAGCATGCCTGTCGGCGTGCCCTGTCCGGAGAAGCGGTTATCGACTTCGCCCCCGAACAGGCGATTGATCGCGGTATCCGGCAGGAAAGCCGCCGACAGCGCCACGGCAGCGTCCAGCAGGCCGCCCGGGTCGTTGCGCAGGTCCAGCACCATGCCCTTGAGGTTGGGCTCGGCCTTGTAGATTTCCTCGACCTTGCGCACGAAGTCGTCGACCGTGCGTTCCTGGAACTGCGACAGGCGCAGCCAGGCGTAGCCGGGCTCCATCACCTTGCCGCGGACCGACTGGGTTCTGATTTCCTCGCGGGTGATGGTCACCGGGAAGGTGCGGTTCTCGTCCTTGCGGAAGATCGTCAGCATGACCTTGGTGTTGGGCTCGCCGCGCATGCGCTTGACGGCCTCGTTGAGCGACAGCCCCTTGACGACGGTGTCATCGATCTTGGTGATCAGGTCGTTGGGTTTGAGGCCGGCGCGGAAGGCCGGCGAGCCCTCGATCGGGGAGACCACCTTGACCAGGCCGTCCTCCTGCGAGATCTCGATGCCGACGCCGACGAAGCGCCCGGACGTGCCTTCGCGGAATTCCTTGAAGGACTTCTTGTCGAAATACTGCGAATGGGGGTCCAGGCTGGCCACCATGCCGGAGATGGCATCGGTGATCAGCTTCTTGTCGTCCACCGCCTCAACATAGTCGCTCTTGACCATGCCGAACACCGCGGCGAGCTGTTGCAACTCTTCCAGGGGAAGCGGGGCAAGGGCACCACGAGCGACGGTCTGCAGCGAGACTGTGGTGAGCGCTCCGGCCAGGGCGCCTACGGAAATCCAGCCAGCGATCTTGAGTTTGTGGCGCATAAAAAAATGTCAGTCCTCACGTCTTCAATATACACCCGCGAAAGTGATAGGACGCGTCCATGCAGCGGCGGTTCCCTTGCCGTTGTCAGGATGTGGAAAAAGTCGCCGGGTTTACCTGATCTTTGCGTCGCGCCAGACCGCCTGCAGCGCGCCGCGGCAGCCCATTGCGGCAGCCGGGTTCAGGCCTTGCCCTGGCTGGCGACCGCCGCTGCGGCCTTGGCGATGGCCTGTGCGTCCCCCAGGTAGTAGTGCTTCAGGGGCTTGAGCTGGGCGTCCAGTTCGTAGACCAGCGGGATGCCGTTGGGGATGTTCAGGCCGACGATGTCGGTGTCCGAGACGCCGTCCAGGTACTTCACCAGGGCGCGGATCGAGTTGCCGTGGGCGGCCACCACCAGGCGCTGACCGGCGCGGATGGCCGGGGCTATGGACGCGTCCCAGAAGGGCAGAACCCGGGCCACCGTGTCCTTGAGGCACTCGGTCAGCGGCACTTGGCCGGGGGCCAGGGCGGCGTAGCGGATGTCGCCGGCCTCGGCCCGAGGGTCGGTCGCCTCCAGCGCTGGCGGCGGCGTGTCGTAGCTGCGGCGCCAGACCAGGACCTGCTCGTCGCCGTACTTTTTGGCGGTTTCCGCCTTGTTCAGGCCTTGCAGGGCGCCGTAGTGGCGCTCGTTCAGGCGCCAGGAGTGGACCACCGGCAGCCAGGTGCGGTCCATCTCATCCAGGCAGTGCCAGAGGGTGTGGGTGGCGCGCTTGAGCACGCTGGTGTAGGCGACATCGAACTCATAGCCTTCGGCGCGCAACAGGCGCCCGGCCTGCCTGGCCTGCTCGACGCCGGTGGCCGTGAGGTCCACGTCGGTCCAGCCGGTGAAGCGGTTTTCAAGGTTCCAGGTCGATTCGCCGTGGCGGATCAGCACGAGTTTGTACATGGCGGGAGACAGTGCAAAAGGGAAGGGGAAGCCCGGGATTTTAGAATCGCGGGTTAGCTGACTTTCTCAGCCCAAGGAAAAAAGTGAAATTTCTGATCGACAACTGGATGCTGATCTCGGTGGCCCTGGCCTCTGGCGCCCTGCTGCTGTGGCCCGTGGTGCAGGGCGCGGCCGTCTCCGGCCTCTCGGCCGCCAACGCGGTGCAACTCATCAACCGTGAAAAAGCCGTGGTGGTGGACGTCTGCGAAACCGAGGAGTTTGCCGCCGGCCATGTGGGCGGCGCCAAAAACATCCCGCTGGGCCAGCTGGAAACCCGCCTGCCCGAAGTGGTCAAGAACAAGGCTCTGCCGCTGATCCTGGTGTGCGCAACCGGCGCGCGCGCCAACCGGGCGCTGGCCACGGCCAAAAAGCTGGGTTACGAGAAGGCCCAAGTCCTGGCCGGCGGCCTCAAAAGCTGGAAAGACGCTAATCTTCCGCTGGAAAAAGCCTGAAGAAAGTCCCGCATGCAAGCCGTCAAGATGTACACCACGCAGTTTTGCCCCTACTGCGTGCGCGCCAAGCAGATCCTCAAGTCCAAGGGCGTGGCTGTCATCGACGAGGTGCGGGTGGATGAGCTTCCCGAAGAGCGCATGAAGATGATGGAAATGACCGGTCGGCGCACCGTACCGCAGATCTTCATCGGCGACACCCACGTGGGCGGCTGCGACGACCTGATGGCCCTGGACAGCCGCGGCGCCCTGGTGCCGCTGCTGCAGGGCAGCACCGCCTGACACTGAGATAATCGGGCCTGACCCCGTTTTTCCCCCAGCCCGCCGCGGTCACGCGATGCGGGCTTCGTTTTTGACCCGAAAGCAAAACCATGGCCGACCAGCAGCAAGACCCCGTGTTCCAGATCCAGCGCGTCTACCTCAAGGAGTGCTCGCTGGAGCAGCCCAATTCCCCCGCCATCCTGCTGGAGCAGGAAGCACCGGCCGTCGACATCCAGCTGGGCGTGGAAGCCCTGCAGGCCGCAGACGGCATCTACGAGGTCTGCGTCACCGCCACCGTCACCACCAAGGTCAAGGACAAGACAGTGTTCCTGGTCGAGGCCAAGCAGGCCGGCATCTTCGAGATCCGCAACCTGCCGCCCGAGCAGATGAACCCCATCATGGGCATCGCCTGCCCGCAGATCGTCTACCCCTACCTGCGCGGCAACGTGGCCGACCTGATCACCCGCGCCGGCTTCCCGCCGGTGCACCTGTCCGAGATCAACTTCCAGTCGATGTACGAGCAGCAGCAGGCCGAGCTCCAGGCTGCCACGCCCTCGCCCATCATCACCACCGCCTGAGCGTCCTGCGAAGAGGTCAAAAAGGCCTCCAGCCCGTGTCCAGATTGCCTGAGCAGCTATGAAAATCATAGTCATCGGCGGTGGTGCCTGGGGCACGGCGCTGGCCGCCAGCGCCGCCGGCCGGCATGCGGTGACGCTCTGGGCGCGCGACGCGGCCCAGGCCCGCGAGATGGCCGCCGCGCGCGAGAACCGGCGCTACCTGCCCGGCGTGGCCTTGCCCCCGGCTCTGGCCATCGCTGCGGCGTCCGACCTGGCCCAAGCCGCCGCCGGCCACGACCTGGCCATCATTGCCACGCCCATGGCGGGTCTGCGCGCCACGCTGCAGGCCCTGGCCAGCCACGGCGGCCCCCTGGCCTGGCTGTGCAAGGGCTTCGAGGCCCCGGTCAGCACGCCGCATGGCCTGCTGGGCCACGAAGTTCAGCAGCAGGTGGCGCCGCAGCTGCAGGCCGGCGTCCTCAGCGGCCCCAGCTTCGCGCTGGAAGTGGCGCGGGGCCAGCCCACGGCCCTGGTCGCCGCCAGCGGCCATGCGGCCGTGCGCGAGGCCCTGGTCGCGGCCTTTCACAGCCCCAGCCTGCGGGTCTATGCCAACGACGACCTGGCCGGCGTGGAGACCGGCGGTGCGGTCAAGAACGTGCTGGCGATCGCCACCGGCCTGTGCGATGGCCTGGCGCTGGGCCTGAACGCCCGCGCCGCCCTCATCACCCGCGGCCTGGCCGAGATGACGCGCCTGGGCCTGGCGCTGGGCGCCAAACCCGAGACCTTCATGGGCCTGTCGGGCCTGGGCGATCTGGTGCTCACCGCCACCGGCGATCTTTCGCGAAACCGCAAGGTCGGCCTGCTGCTGGCCCAGGGCCGCACGCTGCAGCAGGCGGTGGACTCGCTGGGCCATGTGGCCGAGGGCGTGTACTGCGCCCGCACCGTGGTGCAGCGGGCCGCGCAGTTGGGCGTGGACATGCCCATTGCGCGCGCTGTCGTCGCCCTGCTGGACGGCCAGTTGCAGCCCGCCGCGGCGGTGGCAGCCCTCATGGGCCGCGACGCCACCTCCGAAGCCTGAGCCTCAGGTCTTGCTGGGCGGGTTGTTGTAGACGAAGTTCGCGTAGGTGTGCTCGGCAAAGCGGTGCCAGAGCATCACCTCGCCGCGGAACTTGCTCCAGGACTCGTAGATTTTCTTGAACGAGGGGTTCTTGTCGGCTTCTTCCCGGTACAGGTCGAAGGCCGCGTCCTGCGCTGCCTTCATCAGCGGCAGCGGATAGGCGTGCAGCTTGACGCCGCTGCCCACCAGGCGGCGCAGCGCCGCCGGGTTCTTGAAGTCGTACTCGGCCATCATGTCGCTGTTGGCCTCGGCCGCGGCGGCCTCGAAAGCGGCCTGGTAGTCCTTGGGCAGGGCCTCCCAGGTCTTGGTGTTCACATAGAACGAGTACATGGAGTTGCTCTCCCACCAGCCGGGGTAGTAGTAGTGGGGCGCGATCTTGTAGAAGCCCAGCTTCTCGTCGTCATAGGGGCCCACCCATTCGGCCGCGTCGATCGTGCCTTTTTCCAGCGCCGGGTAGATGTCGCCGCCGGGGATGTTCTGCGGCACGGCGCCCAGGCGCGCCATCACCTCGCCACCGATGCCGGGGATGCGCATCTTCAGGCCCTTCAAGTCGGCCAGCGACTTGATCTCCTTGCGAAACCAGCCACCCATCTGCACGCCGGTGTTGCCGCCGGGGAAGCTGACGATGTTGAAGTCGCGCAGGAAGTCGCGCACCAGGGCCAGGCCGCCGCCGTGGACCATCCAGGCGTTCTGCTGGCGCTGGTTCATGCCAAAGGGCAGGGTGGTCTCGAAGCCGAAGGTCTTGCTCTTGCCCACGAAGTAGTAGCTGGCCGTGTGGGCGCACTCGATGCTGCCGCCCTGGACCGCATCGACCACACCAAAAGCGGGCATGAGCTCGCCGGCGGCATGCACCGAAATCTGGAATTTGCCCCCCGTGATCTGGCCGACCCGCCGGGCCAGCACCTCGGCGCCGCCGTAGATGGTGTCCAGGCTCTTGGGGAAGCTCGACGCGATTCGCCAGCGCACGTTGGGGCTGGCCTGGGCCAGGGCGGGAACGGAGACGGCAGCGGCGCTGGCCGCCAGGCCGGCGCGCAGGAAACGGCGTTTGTCCATGGGATTTGCCTCGTTGGTGGTTGTTGGCATGCCAACCTACGCAAAAGAGGTGCCAGCGGACGCCGGCCAGGCTCAGCCGTCGATCTGCGTCAGCGCCTGGGCAATCGGTTCGCTGGCCTGCGGCCGCACCAGCTGGGCCTGCTCCTGGCCGTCCTTGAGGAAGACCAGGGTGGGCCAGAGCTTGACCTTGAACGAGCGCCCCAGCGGCCGGCCGCTGCCGTCCTCGATCTTCAGGTGGCGCACGCCAGGATGGGCTTGCAGGGCGGCGGCGATATGGGGCTGGGCGCCCTTGCACCAGCCGCACCAGTCGGTGCCGAACTCCAGCAGCACGGGGCCGGTCATGGCATCGACTTCTTCGCGCTTGGGGGCCGTGGGTGCATAAGGACTCATGGCGAAATTGTCTCCCAGTCACGGCCTGCGCCTGTAGTCCGATGCCGCTATGCTTGACCGCATGACAGCAGTATTTGATTTCTCGGCTGCCGCGGTGGCCGAACTGGCGCGCGCCGATGTGGCCCGTGCCCTGGCCGAGGACGTGGGCGATGGTGACCTGACGGCCGGCCTGGTGGATGGCAAGCGGCGCGCCCGTGCCCGTGTGCTGGCCCGAGAATCCGCGGTGATCTGCGGCGCCCCCTGGGCCGAGGCAGCGCTGCGCCAGGTCGATCCCGGTGCGCAAGTCCACTGGCTGGTGCGCGAGGGCCAGCGCGCCCTGGCCGACCAGGTGGTGCTGGAGATCGAGGGATCGGCGCGCGGCCTGCTGACGGCCGAGCGCACGGCGCTGAACTTCCTGCAACTGCTCAGCGCGGTGGCGACCAAGACCGCCACCTATGTGGAGGCCGTCAAGGGCACGCGGGCGCAAATCGTCGACACCCGCAAGACCCTGCCCGGCCTGCGGCTTGCGCAAAAGTATGCGGTCAAGACCGGCGGCGGCACCAACCACCGCATCGGCCTGTACGACGCGGTGCTGATCAAGGAAAACCACATCGCTGCGGCCGGCGGCGTGACCCCGGTGCTGCGCGCCGCGCAGAAGGTGGCGGCGCAGGCCAGCTTCATCGAGATCGAGGTGGAAACATTGGCCCAGCTGGAAGAAGCGCTGGCCGCCGGCGCCACCATGGTGCTGCTGGACAACATGGACCTGGCCACCTTGCACCAGGCCGTGCGCATCAATAACGGCCGCGCCATCCTGGAGATCTCCGGCGGCGTGACGCTGGACGGCTTGCGCACCCTGGCCGAGACCGGTGTGGACCGCATCTCCATCGGCGGCCTGACCAAGGACATCAAGGCCACCGATTTCTCGATGCGCCTGAAGGACATCTGACATGAGCGTCGTCATCCCCATCATCGACGTGGAGTTCGAGCAGCCTGTGAGCGGCAGTGTTTGCGATACCAAGCACGCCTGGGCCCGCGTGCCGGTGGAGCCGCTGCCGCACGAGCGCGCCGAGCTCAAGGAGCGCATCAAGCGCCTGCTCAAGGAGCGCAACGCGGTCATGGTCTCGCACTACTACGTGCATCCGGACCTGCAGGACCTGGCCGAGGAGACCGGCGGCATCGTCAGCGACTCGCTGGAGATGGCGCGCTTCGGCCGCGACCACCCGGCCCAGACCCTGGTCGTCTCCGGCGTGAAGTTCATGGGCGAGACCAGCAAGATCCTGTCGCCGGGCAAGACGGTGCTGATGCCCGATCTGGACGCCACCTGCTCGCTGGACCTGGGCTGTCCCATCGACGAGTTCAGCGCCTTTTGCGACCAGCACCCCGACCGCACCGTGGTGGTCTATGCCAACACCAGCGCCGCGGTGAAGGCGCGCTCGGACTGGCTGGTCACCTCCAGCTGCGCGCTGGACATCGTGGCCGCGCTCAAGGACAAGGGCCACAAGATCCTGTGGGCGCCGGACAAGCACCTGGGCGGCTACATCCAGCGCCAGACCGGCGCCGACATGGTGTTCTGGAACGGCGCCTGCATCGTGCACGACGAGTTCAAGGCCTTCGAGTTGGAGGCCCTGAAAAAGCAGTACCCCAAGGCCAAGATCCTGGTGCACCCGGAGTCACCCGCCGACGTGGTGGCACTGGCCGACGCCGTGGGCTCGACCTCGGCCATCCTCAAGGCCGCCAGCGAGATGGACGCCAAGGAGTTCATCGTCGCCACCGACAACGGCATGATGCACAAGCTGCGCACGCTCAATCCGGGCAAGCTCTTCATCGAAGCGCCGACGGCCGGCAACAGCGCCACCTGCAAGAGCTGCGCGCACTGCCCCTGGATGGCCATGAACGGCCTGGCCGGCCTGGCCCATGTGCTGGAGACCGGCAGCAACGAGATCCATGTGGACCCGTCGCTGGGCGAGCGCGCCCGTTTGCCGATCGACCGCATGCTGGCTTTTACCGCAGCCTTGAAGGGCGGCCAGAACGCCGGCGCCCTGGTGCCCAACATCGGCGCGGCCTGAGCCGCTCCGCGCTTACAGGGTCTTGATCTCGACCTTGCGCCACTTGATGGTGCCGCGGCCCCATTGCAGCGCCAGCGGGCCGCTGGCGAGCTTGGCATTGCGCACGTCCACCGTCTTGACGCCATTGAGCACCAGCACCAGGTGGTCGCCGCGCATGGTGATCTCGTAGGTGTTCCACTTGCCTCCGGCCTTGGGCATGGGCTGGGCGACGGGGGCGACCTTGACGATGGCGCCCGTGCCATAGGTCGGGTCGGGCCGCTGGTCGAAGATGTTGGCCTCGTAGCAGTTCTCGTCGGTGATGTTGACCGGCTCCTGGCAGCGCAGGAACAGGCCGCTGTTGGCATCGTCGCTGGACCAGAACTCGGCCCGCACGCTGAAGTCGCGGTAGCTGAGCTTGGTCACCAGGTAGGCCGGCGTGGCGCCGCCCTGGGTGGCCTGGATGACGCCGTCCACCGCCGCCCAGTTGGCCACGCCCACGCGGTTGAAGTTGTCCAGGCCCTGGCCGCCGTTGACCAGCGGGACCCAGCCTGAGTCCATGGTGGCGCAGCCTGCGAGGGCGCTTGCCACGGCCAGAGCGATGAGCGTGCGGCTTGCGATGTTCTTCATGCCTGTCTCCATTCGTTATTTGATTTTGGAGTCACGATGCTACGCCGGGCACGGCGCTCTGGCAAAGCGCGCTCTGCAAGCTGGTGCGGGGCATGGCCGGTACCGGATGCGGCGGCCGTTGGCGCCCTTGCGCCACTGCCTGCTGCAAGGAGCGGATCGCCGCCTCCGGTGACGCCGCTGCCGTGATGGCGCTGATCACCGCCACGCCGGCCGCGCCGCAGCTGGCAGCCTGTGCCGTGCGTTCCACGTCCATGCCGCCGATGGCGACCACAGGCAGCGGCGCGAGCTCCTTGCACCACCAGGCCAGGTTGGCATTGCCCTGCGGAATCCAGGGCATGGCTTTGGCAGCTGTCGCATGGATGGGCCCACAGGCGATGTAACTGGGGCGCAGCGGCCAGGCGCGGCAGACCTCCCAGGGCGCGTGGGTGCTGATGCCAAGGCGCAGGCCGGCGCGGGCGATGGCGTCCAGGTCGGCGGTCGCCAGGTCTTCCTGGCCCAAGTGCACGCCATAGACGCCTTCCTCGATGGCGATCTGCCAGTGGTCGTTGAGAAAGAACTGGGCGCCGGCGGCGCGTGAGGCCGTCACGCTGTCGCGCACCTGCGCGCGCAGGCTGGGATCGCCCGGGTCCTTGATGCGCAGCTGCACGGTGCGCACGCCGCCATCGAGCACGCGCTGCACCCAGGCCGCGCTGTCGACCACGGCGTACAGGCCCAGGTCCTTGTCGGCCAGCGGCGCGAAGCCGCCCTGCGCTGACTGGCCCGGGATGTCCAGTGCGGGCAAATGGCCGATAGTGGCGCGCTGCGCCAGGACCTGGGCATCGAGTGGGACGAAGCCCTGTGCCAGGAAGTCGTCGGGGGAAGCAGGTTGGGTGGTCATATTTCGAATCAAATGGGGTGTTAGCCCGCGCCAAACGGACCTGGAGTGCTATTAAAAGTGAAGCGCTTCAGAGCAGAAAGGGGCGTCCCGTGACCGGCGTGGTGGGCACGGCCATGTCCTGGCGGGCCATCACACCGGCCTCCCAGGCCAGGCGGCCGGCTTCAATGCCCAGGCCGAAGGCGCGCGCCATGGTCACCGGCTCGCGCGCCTGCGCCACGGCGGAATTGAGCAGCACGGCATCGAAGCCCAACTCCATGGCCTGCACCGCGTCGCGTGGCGAACCGATGCCGGCGTCGACGATCAGCGGCACACCGGGCAGGCGGGCGCGCAGCGTGCGCAGCGCGCCGGGATTGACCAGGCCCTGGCCCGAGCCTATGGGCGCGCCCCAGGGCATGAGGATGCGGCAGCCGGCGTCCAGCAGGCGCTGGCAAGTCACCAGGTCGTCCGTGCAATAGGGAAAGACCTCGAAACCGTCGCGGGCGAGTTCGCCGGCGGCGAGCAGCAGCTCGAAGGGGTCGGGCTGCAAGGTGTGCTCGTCGCCCACCACCTCCAGCTTGATCCAGTGGGTGCCGAACAGCTCGCGCGCCATGCGCGCCAGGGTGACGGCCTCGCGCGCCGTGCGGCAGCCGGCGGTGTTGGGCAGCAAGTGGGCGCCGGTCTCGCGCACCATGCGGTAGAAATCACCAGGGGCGCCCGGCGCGCCGGCCGCCGCCAGCTGGCGCTTCAAGCCCACGGTCACCACCTGCGCGCCGGAGGCGGCGATGGCCTCTTGCAGCACTTGCGGCGAGGGATAGCCGGCCGTGCCGAGGAAGAAGCGGCTTGTCAGTTGCACGCCGCCAATGGTCCAGGCCATGTTCAGCCTCCTGTGATCGGTTGAAAAGTGAAGACCGCGTCGCCGTCTTGCAGCAGCTGTTGCTCCCGCGCCGCGATGGCGACGAACTCGCCGTTGACGGCGGTGGCCAGCGACTTGGGCGCGGCGTCCAGGGCGGCGACCAGGCCGGCCAGGGTCTGGCCGGGTGGCAGGGCGCGCGGCTCGCCGTTGAGGGTGATGGTGCTCATGCTTTGGTTGTTTCCATGTGGTGCAACGCGTCTTGCACCAGGGCCGGCGCGATCAGCCAGCCGTGGCGGAACAAGCCATTGATGCGGGTCAGGCCGGCCTGGCTGTCCACGCGCGGCAGGTTGTCTGGCAAGGCGGGGCGCAGATTGGTTTCGCTGTGGATGAGGCGCGCCTCGGCCAACTCGGGCAGCACGCTGTGGGCTGCGGCCAGCAGTTCCACCGTGCTGCGCACCGAGACCGGCGAGCGGTCCTCGCTCTCGATCTCGCTGGCGCCGACCACGACGACGTCGCCTTCGCGCGGCACCAGGTAGACGCGATGCCGCGGATGCAGCAGGCGCAGCGGTCGTTGCAAGGCCACGCCGGGCGCGTGCAGCCAGAAGATCTCTCCACGCACGCCGCGCAAAGGAAGCTGAGGCCTTGCGCCCAGGCCGCGCACATCGAAGACCCAGTCGAAGCGGTGCAGCTCGCCGTTCGCCCGCAGGCTGCTGGCCTGCACCTGGTCCACCGTGTGCTGCCAGTGCCATGTGACGCCGCGCGATGCGCAAGCCAGCGCCTGCATGGCTTGCACCGTGTGGATCTGGCCTTCGCCCTGCAGCAGCCAGGCGTGGGCCGGGCCTTGCACGGTGGGCTCCAGTTCGCGCAGCTGCGCGGGAGTGAGTGCCTCGGGCGCGTGCGAAGCCGGTGCCTTGCTGCGCAGCAGCTCCACCACGCGCTGCGCTGCGCCCTCGTCACCGCGGTGCGCCAGCAACAGGCTGCCGCGGCGGCTGAACTGCACGGGCTGGTCCAGCTGCGCCAGCCATTGCGGCCACAGGTCCAGCGAGCGCAGGCCCAGCGCGAACACGCCCTGGTCGGCGCACTCCAGTTCGGCCACCGGGCTGAGCATGCCGGCGGCAGTCCAGCCCGCAGCGGCCCGCGCATTGGCGTCCGCAGCCGGGTCGAAGACCTCGACCGCATGGCCCGCGCGTCCCAACTGAAAAGCCAGCAGGCGGCCTAACAAGCCTGCGCCCGCAATACCAATGCGCATGTCAGCCCTTGGCGATGGGAATGTAGATTTCGCTGCCGGCGGCGCGGAACTCCGCGCTTTTCTGGGCCATGCCCTCCTGCGCCGCAGCGTAGTCGCGCACCTCCTGGCTGATCTTCATCGAACAGAACTTGGGCCCGCACATGGAGCAGAAGTGCGCGACCTTGGCGCCGTCGGCCGGCAGGGTTTCGTCGTGGAAGTCGCGTGCCGTGTCCGGGTCCAGCGCCAGGTTGAACTGGTCCTGCCAGCGGAACTCGAAGCGCGCCTTGGACAGCGCCTCGTCGCGCGCCCGCGAGGCCGGGTGGCCCTTGGCGATGTCGGCCGCGTGGGCCGCGATCTTGTAGGCAATGATGCCCTGCTTGACGTCGTCGCGGTCGGGCAGGCCCAGGTGTTCCTTGGGCGTGACGTAGCAGAGCATGGCCGTGCCGTACCAGCCGATCAGGGCCGCGCCGATGGCGCTGGAGATGTGGTCGTAGCCCGGCGCGATGTCGATGGTCAGCGGGCCCAGGGTGTAGAACGGCGCCTCGTGGCAGTGCTTCAACTGCTCCTCCATGTTGGCCTGGATCATGTGCATGGGCACGTGGCCCGGGCCTTCGACCATGGTCTGCACATCGTGCTGCCAAGCAGTTTTCGTCAATTCGCCCAGGGTGCGCAGCTCGGCGAACTGGGCCTCGTCGTTGGCGTCTGCGCCCGAGCCCGGACGCAGGCCGTCGCCCAGCGAGAAGCTCACGTCGTACTGCTTCATGATGTCGCAGATGTCCTCGAAGTGCTCGTACAGGAAGCTCTCCTTGTGGTGGGCGATGCACCACTTGGCCATGATGGAGCCGCCGCGCGAGACGATGCCGGTGCGCCGGCCGGCCGTCAGGTGGACGAAGGCCAGGCGGATGCCGGCGTGGATGGTGAAGTAGTCCACGCCCTGCTCGGCCTGCTCGATCAAGGTGTCGCGGAAGATCTCCCATGTCAGGTCCTCGGCCACGCCGCCCACTTTCTCCAGCGCCTGGTAGATGGGGACCGTGCCGATGGGCACAGGCGAGTTGCGCAGGATCCAGTCGCGCGTGGTGTGGATGTTCTTGCCGGTGGACAGGTCCATCACGTTGTCGGCGCCCCAGCGGATGGCCCAGACCAGTTTTTCCACCTCCTCCTCGATGCCCGAGGTGACGGCGGAGTTGCCGATGTTGGCGTTGATCTTGACCAGGAAGTTGCGGCCGATCGCCATGGGCTCGACCTCCGGGTGGTTGATGTTGGCCGGGATGATGGCGCGGCCGCGTGCCACCTCGTCGCGCACGAATTCTGGCGTCACCAGTTGCGGGATCTGCGCGCCCATGGGATTGCCGCGCAGGCGCTGGGCCCGCTCGGCGTTGTCCAGGTACTGCGCCGCCCATTCGCGTTTGCCGTTCTCGCGGATGGCGACGTACTCCATCTCGGGCGTGACGATGCCGCGCCGGGCGTAGTGCATCTGCGTGACGTTGGCGCCGCTGCGGGCGCGGCGCGGCTGGCGTTGCAGGCCAGCGGCTTCGGCACGGAGGGCGGCGATGCGCGCGGCCTCGCGCTCCTCGTGCTTTGTGCCGTCGTCCAGCGCCTGGCGCTGGCGGCCGGTGTACAGCTCGGTGTCGCCGCGCGCCTCGCTCCAGGGCGTGCGCCCGCCGGCCAGGCCGCGGCGCACGGCGAGCCGGGCCTG
>NZ_CAKZHQ010000042.1 GCF_936925435.1 uncultured Ramlibacter sp.
CCCTGGTCAACTTTCTTGGCTCTTTTCTCCGCCTCACTTCGCTTCCGAAACTTCCGGTCGCCGCGTTCAGCAGAGCCTCGAATTATATGCCGGTTTTTCCGCTCCGATCAACTCGTGACGACTATTTCCGCCAGACCCCTCGACAGTGGCTCCATGCGCAATCGATCGGCGACCAAACCACACAACTGGTCCGCACCAGCGAAACTCCACCTCACCATGACGCGCCCCGCCTCCACCGCCGGCTACGGCGAGACTGCCGCCGATCTGATCCTTACATATGAGCACCTGCGCTTCGAGGATGTGCAAGGGATGCTGGTGCACCTGCACCCACAGGCGCCGGCCGACGTGCTGGACATCGGCGCCGCAGCGGCCGCGCCGCAGCGGCCCTGACGCGACTGGGCCACCGGGTGACGGCCGTCGAGCCCACGGAGCAACTGCGCGCCTACGGCCAGCAGGCCCATGCCGGTCTGGGCATCACCTGGCTGGACGACAGCCTGCCCACCCTCCCCGCGCTGCTGGCGATGGGGCAGCGCTACGACCTCATCTTGCTGACAGCCGTGTGGATGCACCTGGATCCGCAGGAGCGGCGCGAAGGGATGGCGGCGCTGGCGCAGCTGGCCAGGCCGCGGGTGGCCGCCTGTCGTTCAGCCTGCGCCACGGACCGGTGCCGCCGGGCCGCCGGGCCGCCGCATGTTCGACGTCCCGAGCGAGGAACTGGAGCGCGAAGCCAGGCCGCACGGCTTGCTGCCGGTCGCACACCTGGCCACACCCGACCTGCAGGGCCGGTCCGATGTGACCTGGACGCGGCTCGTCTTGCAGGCCGGCGAATGCCCATCACTCTTGTTTTGATAGCACCCCAGGTCCATTGGCCGGGGGATACAGGCCAATTCTCCTGCGAAAACGGCCTTCAGGACGCTTCGTAGACGATTTGCGCCTGGCCGCCATCGGCCTGGGCCATCCAGCTGGCCAGGGCGGCATCGCTGGGGAAGAACTTGGCGTCCTCGCCCAACTGCAGCTCGGCCGTGGCGGCGTCGCGGCGCAGCGCCAGGCGCACGCCCATGCCGCGCACCAGCTCGCCCTGCTCGCTGACCTCGCGGCGCGGCGGGAACTCGCGCACCAGGCGGCCGATGTCGGGCGCCTTGCCGTTGACGGCCACCTTCAGGTACTTGCCGAAACGGCAGCGCGCGGTCGCCAGGTCCCAGACCTGGTTGATGGTGAACTGCAGGCCGCCGGAGAAGCGGTCGTTCTGCACCTTGCCCATGGCGATGATCAGCTCGTCGTCCTTGAGCAGGTTGCGGTTGGCGTTGATCATGGCCTCGTCGGCGCGGGCGTCGATGCTGCCGGACTTGTCGTCCAGCTTGAACAGCGCCAGCTTGCCGCGCTGGCCGTTGATGACGCGCAGGTCGCTGACGATGCCGGCCAACAGCTGCGGCTCGCGCGAGTCGATCAGGTCGTCGATGCTGCGCCGGGCAAAGCGCCGCACCTCCAGGGCCACCTCGTCGAACAGGTGGCCCGACAGGTAGAAGCCCACTGCGGTCTTCTCATAGGTCAGGCGCTCCTTCACCCCCCATGGCATGGCCTCGACCAGCGGCGGCTCCTGCGCGCTGGATCCGTGTTCGGCGTCGCCGAAGATGTCGACCTGCGAGGCGTTGGCGGCGCTGGCGCTAGCGAAGCTGAAAGCCTGGTCGACTGAAGCCAGCATCGAGGCGCGGTTCAATTGCAGGGAGTCAAAGGCGCCGGCCTTGATCAGTGCCTCCACCGTGCGCTTGTTCAGCCGCGTGCGGTCGACCCGGGCGCAGAAGTCGTACAGGCTCTTGAAGGGCCCGCCCTCGGTGCGCGCGGCAACGATGGCGTCGATCGCCTGCTGGCCCGTGCCCTTGACGGCGCCCAGGCCGTAGCGGATCACCTTGTCGGAGATCGGCTCGAAGCGGTAGACGCCGCGATTGACGTCCGGCGACTCGAACGTCAGCCCGAAATGCTTTTGCGCGTCCTCGAACAACACCTTGAGCTTGTCGGTGTCGTCCATTTCCACCGTCATGTTGGCGCAGAAGAACTCGGCCGTGTAGTGCACCTTGAGCCAGCCCGTGTGGTAGGCCAGCAGCGAGTAGGCGGCGGCGTGCGACTTGTTGAAGCCGTAGCCCGCGAACTTCTCCATCAGGTCGAAGATCTCGTCGGCCTTGGCCTCGGGGATGTTGTGCGTCAGCTGCGCGCCGGCACGGAACTTCTCCCGGTGCTCGGCCATCTCCTCGGCCTTCTTCTTGCCCATGGCGCGGCGCAGCAGGTCGGCGCCGCCCAGCGAGTAGCCGCCCAGGATCTGCGCGGTCTGCATGACCTGTTCCTGGTAGACCATGATGCCGTAGGTCTCGCTGAGCATGCTGGCCACCGCCGGGTGCGGGTACTCGACCTCTTCCCGCCCATGCTTGCGTGCCACGAAACTGGGGATCAGGTCCATCGGGCCGGGCCGGTACAGGGCGTTGAGCGCGATCAGGTCTTCCAGGCGCGTGGGCCGGGCGTCGCGCAGCATGCCCTGCATGCCGCGGCTTTCAAACTGGAACACCGCCTCGGTCTTGCCATCGGCGAACAGCTTGTAGGTGGCGGCGTCATCCAGAACGATGTTCTCGAAGGCGAAGTCTTCCTGGCCCTTGTGGCGCGCGCGGATGAAGTCCTTGGCGATCTCCAGGATCGTCAGCGTGGCCAGGCCCAGAAAGTCGAACTTCACCAGGCCGGCCGCTTCCACGTCGTCCTTGTCGTACTGGCTGACGGCCGAGTCGCTGCCCGGCTGCTGGTACAGCGGCGTGAAATCGGTCAGCTTGCCCGGCGCGATCAGCACGCCGCCGGCGTGCATGCCGACGTTGCGGGTCATGCCCTCAAGCTTTTGCGCCAGCGCCAGCAAGGTCTTGACCTCGTCCTCGCGCTCGAGCCGCTCGGCCAGGATGGGCTCCTGCTTGATGGCATCGGCGATGGTGATGTGCACGCCCGGCTTGTTCGGGATCAGCTTGCTGATGCCGTCGCAAAAGGTGTAGCTCATGTCCAGCACGCGGCCGACGTCGCGGATGGCGGCGCGCGCGGCCATGGTGCCGAAGGTGGCGATCTGGCTGACCGCGTCCTTGCCGTACTTGTCCTTGACGTAGTCGATGACAAGGTTGCGGTTGGTCTGGCAAAAATCGATGTCGAAGTCGGGCATGGACACCCGCTCCGGGTTCAGGAAGCGCTCGAACAGCAGGTTGTACTGCAGCGGGTCCAGGTCGGTGATCTTCAGCGCATAAGCCACCAGCGAACCGGCACCGGAGCCCCGGCCCGGTCCGACCGGGCAGCCGTTGGCCTTGGCCCCCTGGATGAAGTCCCCCACGATCCGGAAGTAACCCGGAAAACCCATCTTCAGGATGGTGTTGATCTCGAACTCCAGCCGCTCCACGTAACGCGGGCGCTCGGCGTCGCGTTTGGCACCGTCGGGGTACAGGTGGGCCAGCCGCTCCTCCAGGCCTTCAAAGGACACCTGGCGGAAATACTCCTCGATGGAAAGGCCGCCGGGAATCGGGAAATTGGGCAACTGGGGTTTGCCCAGCACCAGGGTCAGGTTGCAGCGTTTGGCGATCTCCAGCGTGTTGGCCACGGCGCTGGGCACATCGGCAAACAGGGCCTGCATCTGGGCGCTGTTCTTGAAGTACTGCTCACGCGTGAACTTGCGCACCCGGCGTGCATTGCCCAGGATCTCGCCTTCGGCAATGCAGACACGCGCCTCGTGCGCCTCGTAATCGTCTTCGGTCGCAAACTGCACCGGGTGTGTGGCCACCACCGGCAGTTTCATGCGCGCAGCCAGTTGCACGGCGGCCACCACATGGGCCTCGTCATCGGCACGGCCGGCGCGGCGATGTTCCCCTTCGTGATGCCGTCGTCGAGCCAGCCCAACGCCAGCCTGACGGTGTGGGACAGCGTCTCCAGCCACCTGACGCTGGGCCTGATGTTCTGGGCCACGCTCATCTTCATGCCGCTGATCGTGTTCTACACGTCCTGGGCCTACCGCGTGATGCGCGGCAAGGTCACGCTGGCGCACATACGCGCCAACGAACACACGGCATATTGATCTCAGGCTGAGCCTGCCACAAGGAACCGACCATGAACCCCACCCTGCCCATCACCTGCCCGTCCGTCCATGCGACGGCGCACGATCCCGACAAGCGACTGTGGCTCATCGCCACCGGCGCTGCCGGCGGTGCCGCCCACCTGCCGGGCATGCTGGCCGCCAAGACCACCGTGCCGGTGCTGGGTGTGCCGGTGCAGAGCAAGGCGCTGTCGGGCGTGGATTCGCTGCACAGCATCGTGCAGATGCCCAAGGGCATTCCGGTGGCCACTTTCGCCATTGGCGGCGCCGGCGCCGCCAATGCGGCGCTGTTTGCGGTGGGCATGCAGGCCGGTGATGACCCGGCCCTGCGCGCCACGCTGGCCGCCATCCGCCC
>NZ_CAKZHQ010000043.1 GCF_936925435.1 uncultured Ramlibacter sp.
GTAGCCGTATCGGAAGGTGCGGCTGGATCACCTCCTTTCTGGAAAATGACGAAGCAACCTGGAAGATCCTCGGATCTGCCAAGTCAGCCAAGTCCAAAATGGTGCTCAAATTCTTGCGCCCACACTTATCGGTTGTTACGACAGATGCAGAAGATTGGGGTCTGTAGCTCAGTCGGTTAGAGCACCGTCTTGATAAGGCGGGGGTCGTTGGTTCGAATCCAACCAGACCCACCATCCAGACATGGGGGTGTAGCTCAGCTGGGAGAGCACCTGCTTTGCAAGCAGGGGGTCATCGGTTCGATCCCGATAGGCTCCACCAAATCGCAGTCGCCGCAGGAATTAGCGAAGTCTAATTCCCCGAGCGACAAGATCGGCCAGCGCGACATCATCGCCCAGCTGATTCGCATGCAGTACAACCGCAACGAGCAGGATTTTTCGCGCGGCAGCTTCCGGGTGCGCGGCGACACCATCGACATCTTCCCGGCCGAGCACTCCGAGCTGGCCATCCGCATCGAGCTGTTCGACGATGAGATCGAGTCGCTGCAGCTGTTCGACCCGCTGACTGGGCGCATCCGCCAGAAGGTGCCGCGCTTCACTGTCTACCCCTCCAGTCACTATGTGACGCCGCGCGAGAAGGTGGTGGGTGCGGTGGAATCGATCAAGCTGGAGCTGGCCGCCCGGCTCAAAGAACTGCTCAGCGCCGGCAAGCTGGTCGAGGCCCAGCGGCTGGAGCAGCGCACCCGCTTCGATCTGGAGATGCTCAGCGAGCTGGGCCACTGCAAGGGCATCGAGAATTACACCCGCCACCTCTCGGGCGCCGCCCCGGGGTCGCCGCCTTCGACCCTGACCGATTACCTGCCCAAGGACGCCCTGGTCTTCCTGGACGAGAGCCACCAGATGATCGGCCAGCTCAGCGCCATGTACGCCGGCGACCGCTCGCGCAAGACCACCCTGGTGGAGTACGGATTTCGCCTGCCCTCGGCGATGGACAACCGGCCGCTGAAGTTCGAGGAGTTCGAAGCGCGCATGCGCCAGTGCATCTTCGTTTCAGCCACCCCGGCCGACTACGAAAAGACCCATGCCGGGCAGGTGGTCGAGCAGCTGGTGCGGCCAACCGGCCTGATCGACCCCCTGGTCGAGGTGCGGCCGGCCACGCACCAGGTGGACGACGTGCTGCAGGAAATCCGCATCCGGGTCGAGAAGAACGAGCGGGTCCTGATCACCACCCTGACCAAGCGCATGGCAGAACAGCTGACCGATTACCTGGGCGACAACGGGGTCAAGGTGCGTTACCTGCACAGCGACGTCGACACGGTCGAGCGGGTGGAAATCCTGCGCGACCTGCGCCTGGGCAGCTTCGACGTGCTGGTGGGCATCAACCTGCTGCGCGAGGGCCTGGATATTCCCGAGGTCTCGCTGGTGGCCATCCTGGACGCCGACAAGGAAGGCTTCCTGCGTGCCGAGCGCTCGCTCATCCAGACCATAGGCAGGGCGGCGCGCAACCTCAATGGCAAGGCCATTCTCTATGCCGACCGGATCACCGAGTCGATGAAGAAGGCCATGGGCGAGACCGAGCGGCGCCGCGTGCGCCAGATCGCCCACAACCTGGAGCACGGCATCACGCCGCGCAGCATCCAGAAGAAGGTGCGCGACCTGATCGACGGTGTCTACAGCGAGAAGGCCAGCAAGGCGCAAGAGCAGCAGGAGCTGCAGCGGGCCATGGTCGAGGACATGTCCGAGAAAGACGTGGCCAAGCGCATCAAGCAGCTGGAAAAGCAGATGCTCGAGCACGCCCGCAACCTGGAGTTCGAGAAGGCGGCCCGGGTGCGCGACCAGCTGGCCCTGTTGCGCGAGCAGGCTTTCGGCGGGCCGGGCCACGACAACGTCATGCCCATCCAGGCCGCTGGGCGCTGAGGCCGGGCCGCGGCAGTACTTCCGAATCCAAAAGTAGTCAATAGCGCCAGCCCTAAACCCGAGAGAAAGCGCGGGTTTTCTGCTATACTTGACTCAAACAGTCAACCAAAACCTTTTAGACAAAAAAGCCCGCGCCAACAGTGCGGGCGAGGGCCGGCAAGAGAAGCCGGGCAGGGGCGGAGAGACGGACCTGGGCAGCGGGCGCTGAGCCAGGTGTTCAACAGTCAGCCAAAAGCTAGACAAGGAGCTGCGATGCGTCTCACTACCAAAGGCCGGTTTGCGGTCACAGCAATGATCGATCTGGCCCTGCGCCAGAACAATGGTCCGGTGACCCTGGCGGCCATCAGCCAGCGCCAGCAGATTTCGCTGTCCTACCTGGAGCAGCTCTTTGGCAAGCTGCGCCGCCACGAACTGGTGGAATCCACCCGTGGCCCGGGCGGCGGTTACACCCTGGCCCGCAAGGCCGCGGAGATCACCGTTGCCGACATCATCGTCTCGGTCGACGAGCCGATCGACGCCACCCAGTGCGCCGGCAAGGAAAACTGCCATGGCGACGGTGGCCGCTGCATGACGCACGAGCTGTGGGCTTCGCTGAACCAGCGCATGGTCGAGTTCCTGGATTCCGTCACCCTGCAAAAGCTGGTCGATGACCAGCTGGCCAAGGGCGTGCAGATCGAGGACAAGCCGGCCATCAAGCGGGCGATCTCCAGCCTGCCGGTGGTCAAGCCCATCCGCGTGAACGCGCCCAATTCGGTGTTCGCCCTTGGCAACTCGTTTGCCAAGTCCTGATGCCGCAACCCGTTTCTGCCAGGCCCTGATGCCGCAAGGCGTTTGCGAAACCTGATTTCCCTTTGATTTTTGCCAGCTGTAGAGAAAAGCCAGCCATGGACATGACCCCGCACTTCCCGATCTACATGGATTACGGCGCGACCACACCGGTCGACCCCCGTGTCGTCGACGCCATGATTCCCTGGTTGCGCGAGCACTTCGGCAACCCGGCCTCGCGCAGCCACGCCTGGGGCTGGGAAGCCGAAGCGGCGGTGGAAAAGGCGCGCGGCGAGGTGGCCGACCTGATCGGCGCCGACCCGCGCGAGATCGTCTGGACCTCGGGCGCGACCGAGTCCAACAACCTGGCTCTCAAGGGCGCGGCCAACTTCTACAAGACCCGCGGCAAGCACCTGATCACCGTCAAGACCGAGCACAAGGCCGTGCTCGACACCATGCGCGAGCTGGAGCGCCAGGGCTTCGAGGTCAGCTACCTGGACGTGCAGGAAGACGGCCTGCTGAGCCTGGATGTGCTCAAGGCGGCGATCCGCCCCGACACCATCGTGGTCAGCGTGATGTTCGTTAACAACGAGATCGGCGTGGTCCAGGACGTGACGGCCATCGGCAACCTGTGCCGTGAGAAGGGCATCATCTTCCACGTCGACGCCGCCCAGGCCACGGGCAAGGTCGAGATCGACATGCAGACCTTGCCCATCGACCTGATGAGCCTGGCCTCGCACAAGACCTATGGGCCCAAGGGCATTGGCGCACTGTATGTGCGGCGCAAGCCGCGCATCCGCCTGGAAGCGCAGATGCACGGCGGTGGCCATGAGCGCGGCATGCGCTCGGGCACCTTGCCCACGCACCAGATCGTCGGCATGGGCGAGGCTTTCCGCATCGCCAAGGCCGAGATGGCCCAGGACAACGCCAAGGCGCGTGCCCTGCACCAGCGCCTGCTGGACGGGTTCAAGGACATCGAGCAGGTCTTCCTCAACGGCCACGCCACCCAGCGCGTGCCGCAGAACCTCAACATGAGCTTCAATTTCGTCGAGGGCGAGTCGCTCATCATGGGCATCAAGGGCCTGGCGGTGTCGTCCGGTTCGGCCTGCACGTCGGCCTCGCTTGAGCCCAGCTATGTGCTGCGCGCCCTGGGCCGCAGCGACGAGCTGGCCCACAGCAGCCTGCGCATGACCATCGGCCGCTTCACGACCGAGGAAGAGATCGACTACGCCATCTCCACCATCCGGCAGAACGTGCACAAGCTGCGCGAGCTCAGCCCGCTGTGGGAGATGTACCAGGACGGTGTGGACATCAGCAGCATCCAGTGGACCGCGCACTGAGATTTTGAAGAACTAACGTCGTTGCGGGCCCCACGCCCGACACAGGAGAACTTTCATGGCCTATTCCGAAAAAGTCGTTGACCACTACGAGAACCCCCGCAATGTCGGCTCCTTCGACAAGGGCGACGAGTCCGTCGGCACCGGCATGGTGGGCGCGCCCGCCTGCGGCGACGTGATGAAACTGCAGATCAAGGTCAACCCCGTCACCGGCGTGATCGAGGATGCACGCTTCAAGACCTACGGCTGCGGCTCGGCCATCGCGTCGAGCTCCCTGGTGACCGAATGGGTCAAGGGCAAGACGCTGGACGAGGCGGCTGCGCTCAAGAACAGCCAGATCGCCGAAGAGCTGGCCCTGCCGCCGGTCAAGATCCACTGCTCCATCCTGGCCGAAGACGCCATCAAGGCGGCGGTGGACGATTACAAGAAAAAGCACACGCACTAAGGCCGGAACCGAGATGGCGATTTCCCTGACCGAAGCGGCTGCCCGCCACGTGACCCGCTACCTTGGCAAGCGCGGCAAGGGCGTGGGCGTGCGCCTGGGCGTCAAGACCACAGGCTGCTCGGGCCTGGCCTACAAGCTCGAGTACGTGGACGATGTGGCGCCCGAGGACATCGTCTTCGAGGACCACGGCGTCAAGGTGTTGATCGACCCCAAGAGCCTGGCCTACATCGACGGCACCGAGCTCGATTTCGTGCGCGAAGGCCTGAACGAAGGCTTCAAGTTCAACAACCCGAACGAGCGCGACCGCTGCGGCTGCGGCGAGTCGTTTCGGGTGTGAACCTCTCCGACGACGACTTCGAACTGTTCGGCCTGGCGCAACGTTTTGCGCAGGACCGCGCCGCCATCGACGCGCGCTGGAAAGACCTGCAGCGCCAAGCCCATCCCGACAAGTTCGC
Organism: uncultured Ramlibacter sp.; assembly: GCF_936925435.1. Classification (GTDB taxonomy): domain Bacteria; phylum Pseudomonadota; class Gammaproteobacteria; order Burkholderiales; family Burkholderiaceae_C; genus Ramlibacter. Next base: position 4,917 of record NZ_CAKZHQ010000043.1, read on the forward strand.
CGCCCAGGGCGCGGCCGCCCAGCGCGTGGCCATGCAATGGTCGGTGCGCATCAACGAGGCCTACCAGCGCCTGAAAGACCCGCTCAAGCGCGCCGCCTACCTGTGCGAGCTGCGCGGCGCGCCCATCAATGCCGAAAACAACACGGCCATGCCGGCGGACTTCCTGATGGAGCAGATGGAGTGGCGCGAGGCTCTGGACGATGCCTCCGGGCAGGCCGCGCTCGAGGCACTGGACGCGCAGCTGCAGGCGGCCCGCAAGCAGCGCCTGCAGGCCATTGAAAACCTGCTGGATGTGAGCAACGACGCGCTGGCTGCCGCCCAGCAGGTCAGAGCCCTCATGTTCATTGCGCGATTTGGCGACGACGTCGAAGCCCGCTTCGAGCAACTGGGACAATAGAAGCCATGGCTCTCCTGCAGATTTCCGAACCCGGGCAATCGCCCGACCCGCACCAGCGGCGCATCGCCGTGGGCATCGACCTGGGCACCACGCATTCGCTGGTGGCCGCGGTGCGCAACGGCGTGGCCGAATGCCTGGCCGATGACGAGGGCCGGGTGCTCCTGCCTTCGGTCGTGCGCTACCTCGAGAACAATGGCCGGCAGATCGGCCACGCAGCGCAGGCGGCGCAGGCGCAGGACCCGGCCAACACCATCGCCTCGGTCAAGCGCTTCATGGGCCGCGGCCTGGCCGACATCGCCGACCGCGACAAGCTGCCCTACGACTTCATTGGCGCCACCGAAGGGGCCTTGTCATCCACGGGCATGTTGTCGCTGCGCACCCGCGCCGGCGAGAAGTCGCCGGTGGAAGTCAGCGCCGAGATCCTGGCCACGCTGCGCTACCGCGCCGAGGACACTTTCGGCGATGACCTGTACGGCGCGGTGATCACCGTGCCGGCGTATTTCGACGATGCCCAGCGCCAGGCCACCAAGGACGCCGCCCAGCTGGCCGGCATCCAGGTGCTGCGCCTGATCAACGAGCCCACGGCCGCTGCGATCGCCTATGGCCTGGACAACGCCAGCGAAGGCGTCTACGCGGTCTACGACCTGGGCGGCGGCACCTTCGACATCTCCATCCTGCGCCTGACCCGCGGCGTGTTCGAGGTGATCGCCACCGGCGGCGACTCGGCCCTGGGCGGCGACGACTACGACCGCGCCCTGGCCGACTGGATGCTGCAAAGCCGCGGCCTGCAGGCCAGCACGCCGGCCGACAAGGCGGCCATCCAGATCGCGGCCCGGGCCGCCAAGGAAGCCCTGTCTGCTACCGAAAATATAGCGTCCGAGGTCCATTTGACGGTGGCTACAGCCCGATTTGACGTCCAGCGCAGCGATTTCGAAGGCGCCACGGCCGATCTGACGGCCCGCACCCTCTCGGCGGTGCGCAAGGCCTTGCGCGATGCCAAGCTGGGCAAGGACGAGATCAAGGGCGTGGTCATGGTCGGCGGCTCCACCCGCATGCCCCAGGTGCTGCGCGCCGTGGCGCAGTTCTTCGGCACCGAGCCGCTGACCAACCTCAACCCTGACGAGGTGGTGGCCCTGGGCGCCGCCATCCAGGCCAACCAGCTGGCCGGCAACGACCCGGGCGGCGACCTGCTGCTGCTGGACGTGATCCCTCTGTCGCTGGGCATCGAGACCATGGGCGGCCTGGTCGAGCGCATCGTGCCGCGCAACGAGACCATCCCCAGCGCCAAGGCGCAGGACTTCACCACCTACAAGGATGGCCAGACGGCGCTGGCGCTGCACGTGGTGCAGGGCGAGCGCGACCTGGTGGCCGACTGCCGCAGCCTGGCGCGCTTCGAGCTGCGCGGCATCCCGCCGATGGCCGCCGGCGCCGCGCGCATCCGCGTCACCTTCACCGTCGATGCCGACGGCCTGCTCAGCGTCAGTGCCAAAGAGCAGGGCAGCGGTGTCGAGGCGCGCATCGACGTCAAACCTTCCTATGGCCTGTCGGACGCGCAGATCGCCCAGATGCTGCAAGACAGCTTCAGCACCGCCGAACAGGACATGAAGGCCCGCGCCTGGACCGAAGCCAAGGTCGATGCGCAGCGCATGCTGATGGCCACGCAAAGCGCCCTGGACGCCGATGGCCAGCTGCTGCAAGCGCAGGAGCGGACCCAGATTGAAGCGCTGATGGCGGCCCTGCGCGAGACCGCCGCCAGCAGCCAGGAGGCCGTTGCCATCGAGGCTGCGACCGATGCGCTGGCCAAGGGCACGGAGAATTTCGCCGCACAGCGCATGAACAACGGCATCCGCAAGGCGCTGGCGGGCAAGAATGTAGAGACGATTTAAGCCATGGCCACCATCAAGATCCTCCCGCATCCCGAGTACTGCCCGCAGGGCGCCGTCCTGAGCGTGCCCGCCGGCACCTCGGTCTGCGAGGCGCTGCTGGACAACCACATCGACATCGAGCACGCCTGCGACATGAGCTGCGCCTGCACCACCTGCCACATCATCGTGCGCGAGGGCTTCAACTCGCTCAACGAGATGGAAGAGGGCGAGGAAGACCTGCTGGACCGCGCCTGGGGCCTGGAGCCCAACTCGCGCCTGTCCTGCCAGGCCATCGTCGCCCAGCAGGACCTGGTGGTCGAGATCCCCAAGTACTCGATCAACCACGCCAAAGAGAACCACTAGGCGCAACCATGGGCGTTGTTGCGCCTGGGGTTCTTCACTCGTAGCGCTTGCCCTGCGCCAGCAGCTGCGGCGTCCCCAGCATGGCATTGAGCCCGTCGAAGTCCAGCATGGCGCCGGCCTGCGCTGCCGTCGTGCCGTCGCGATGGAGCGTCGCGTAGTAACCGTGCAGCGCGTGGGCCACGGCGCGTGCCGTGCCGCCGGGGAAGATGGCGATGCGAAAGCCGATCTGGCCGAGTTCGCCGGCATCCAGCACCGGTGACTTGCCACCTTCCACCATATTGGCCAGCATCGGCACGCGGCCGGCAAAGCGCGCGCAGGCCGCTTCCATGTCGGCGCGCGTGCGCAGGGCCTCGATGAAGAGCGCGTCCACGCCGCATTCCAGGTAGCGCTCGGCCCGTTCGAAGGCGGCTTCCAGGCCTTCGACCGCGACCGCGTCGGTGCGTGCCAGCACCAGGGTGCCCGCGTCGTGGCGCGCATCGAGCGCGGCGCGCAGCTTGCCGCACATTTCCGCCACCGGCACCAGGGTCTTGCCATCGAGGTGGCCGCAGCGCTTGGGAAAGCCCTGGTCCTCCAGCTGCACCATGGCGGCACCGGCGCGCTCGAAGTCACGCACCGTGCGCTGGGTGTTGAGCGCGTTGCCAAAGCCCGTGTCAGCGTCGACGATCACCGGCAGGCCGACACGGTCGGTAATGTGGGCCAGGGTCTGCGCCACTTCGGTGGCCGTGACCAGGCCGATGTCGGCCCGGCCCAGCCGGGTGTAAGCGATGGAGGCTCCCGACAGGTAGAGCGCCTCGAAACCAGCCTGTTCTGCCGCCAGGGCGGTGAGCGCGTCGTAGACACCGGGCGCCAGCAGGGCCTGCGGCCGCGCCAGCAATTGCTTGAGATGGGATGGCATGGTCGTCAACTCCGTGGAACGAGGGGGGCGGCTGTGTGGGCCGCGATCCAGCCGCCAGCCACCGCGCTGAGCAGGCCGTTGCCCGAGAGATAGCCCCAGACCGCGTTGCCGCTGACGCCGCGTGCCGCGCCGCCTGCTGCCAGCAGGTTGAGGAAGGCTGTGCCATCGGCATGGCGCACGCGGCAGTGCTCGTCGATGTCCAGGCCGCCCTGGGTGTGGAACAACGCCCCGGTCACCCGCACCGCATGGAAGGGCGGGCCGAAGCGGCTGATCTCCGGCGCCAGACCCTCTGCATCGCAGCCGATGATGGCGGCCAGGGCGGCGCGGCTCGTTGCACTGCGCAGGGCGCCGGCCGCTTCGGCCTCGCGGAAGTCGGGGAACTCGCGCGCCAGCGCCAGCTGGCGGTCGCCGAACACGTTCCAGGCCAGGGCGCCGGGCTGGGCCAGCACCTGGACCGCGGCTTCCGAGTAGCCCTGGGTTTCGTCGTGGAAGCGCCGGCCCGCCGCATTGAGCTGCACGCCGCCTTCCATCATCACCGCCCATGTCATCAGCGCGCCCTGGGGCACGACCCAGGAGCCGTGGCCCTGGTAGCCGCCCAGGTCGGCCAGGCCGGCGCCCAGTTCCCGGCCCCAGAGGATGGCGCTGCCGTCGTTGCCTGTGTGGCCGGCATAGGTGGCCTCCCGCATCTGCGGCAGCAGTTCGGCCACCAGGGCCGGGTTGCCGCCGAAGCCATTGCAGGCCAGCAGCAGCACCTCGCAGGCCAGATGCTCGATGGCACCGTTCGGTCGTTCGTAGCCCACGCCCAGGATGCGGTTCTGCGCGTCCACCCACAGCTCGGTCACCCGTGCGCAGGTCAGCAGGTCGGCGCCGCTGTCCTGCGCGGCCTGCAGCAGGGCCGCCACCAGGGCGGCGCCGGTGCGCTGCGCCAGGCTGTGCATGCGGTGCAGGCCGTGGCCGGGATAGAGGAAGTTGTCCAGCACGCCGAAGGCCAGGCCGTGGTGGGCCAGCGCGTCCAGCGCCGGGCCCGAGGCCTGCGCATAGGCTTGTACCAGGTGCGGATCCGCATCGCCGTGGGCCTTGGCCTGGATGTCTTGCGCAAACAGCGCCGGACTGTCGGCGATGCCTTGGCGCGCCTGGGCCCGGGTGCCCGCAGCCGGAATGAAGCCGGACGACAGGGCCGACGAGCCGCTTGGGCTGGCATCGCGCTCCAGCAGCACGCACTCGATGCCCGCATCGCGCAGCGCGATGGCCGCCGTCAGGCCGCAGGCGCCGGCGCCCACGATGGCCACCGGCACCCGCAGCGGCGCTTCCAGGCGCTCGGCGCGGACGATGCGGAGTGGGGCGTCTGCCATCGCAGCGCTGCGTCAGGCCGTGGGACGGAACAGGTACTGGCCGCGCGGCTTGCCGATGATGCCGCGCTCGTGCGTGTAGATCTGTTCCCCGCGCAAAAAGGTGGCCTCGATGCGGGCCGACATCTCCAGGCCCTCGAAGGGCGTGTAGCCCTGGGTCGAGGGCGAGTTCTTGGCCTGGATGGTCCAGCTGCGCGCCGGGTCCACCAGGGCGATGTCGGCGTCGTAGCCCTCGGCGATATCCCCCTTGTGGTTCAGGCCGAAGCGCTGGGCCGGCGCCCAGCTGGTGACGCGGGCCATGTGGTTGTAGCCCATGCCGCGCCGCGTGCCTTCGCTGACCAGGGCCGGCAGCAGGTACTCGGTGCCGCCGAAGCCGCTCTTGGCCATCCAGATGTTGCCGAAGTAGCGCTTGGGGATCTTGGTCTCATGGCGGCAGCAGGCGTGGTCCGACACCACCCAGTCCAGCTCGCCGGCCAGCAGCGCCTGCCACAGGTATTCCACGTCCTCGCGCGGCCGGATCGGCGGGTTGACCTTGGCGAGCTCCGCCGCCTTGGACGTCGTGTCCAGCATCAGGTGGCCGATGGTCACCTCGCGGCGGAAGTCGATGTGGGGGAAGGTGTCGGCCATCATCAGCGCTGCCTGCACCGCCTTGCGCGAGCTCAGATGCAGCAGGTTGATGTTGGGCAGGGCGGTTTCGTTGGCCAGGTAGCTGGCGATGAAAACCGCCAGGCCTTCCGAGTGCTGGGGCCGCGAGGCGCTGTAGGCCGCCAGGCCCTTGAGCGACTTGTCCTTCTCGACGATCTTGGTGTAGGCCGTCATGATCTCGGCCGTCTCGCAGTGCAGCGACAGCGAGATCTGGCTTGCGCGGTCCGGGAACTGCTCGCGCGCCGCCTGCACGCCGCGCATGATGAACTCGAAGTGCGCGTAGTCGTAGCGCTCGTCCTCGCCGATCATCAGGAACTGCTTTTGCGCGTCGCTGGCGCCGTGCAGGCCGTGCGAGCCGTAGAACATGAAAATCTTGAAGCTGGAGACGCCGTGCTTTTCGATCAGCATCGGGATCTCGTCGATGTGGGTCTTGTCCATGGGCGCCAGGTGGAAGCCGTAGTCCACGTGGAAGCGGCCCTTGCTGGTCTTGAGCACCTCGGGGAAGAACTTCTTGTAAGGCCCACCCTTGTTCAGGTAGTACTGGCCGGTGCGAAAGTAGTTCAGGCTGGAGGTGACGCCGCCCATGGCCGCGGCCTTGGACTCGCTCACCGCGTCCTCGCCCAGCGGCGAGTAGATGCCGCTGTGCATATGGGCATCGACCACGCCCGGGAAGGCCAGCAGGCCACCGGCGTCGTGCACGGCCTTGGCCGAGGTCACGTCGATGGCCGGCGCCACGCGGGCGATGCGGCCGTCGCGCACGGCGATGTCCGAGCTGTGTACGGTGTTGCCGTGGGGCCGCACCACGCGCGCATTCTTGATCAGCAGGTCATAGAGGGGACGGGTCACGCGAAACTCCTGGTGGCTGGAAACGTCGTTTGAGCTGGGGCAGCAGGCCACCGGCCTCGACCATGTCGAGCAGGAAGCCTGGAACGGGATCGGTGGGCAGGGCGCTGCCGTTGGCGCGCACCACCCAGCCGGCATGGGGGTCGATGGTGATCAATTCACCCTCGGTGATGGCGCCGGCCTGCGGACAGGTCAGCAGCAACAGGCCCAGGTTGAAGGCGTTGCGGAAGAACAGGCCGGCAAAGGAGGGCGCGATGACGGCCGCCACACCCAGGTGGCGCAGCGCGCCGGCGGCCTGCTCGCGCGAGGAGCCGATCCCGAAGTTGGGGCCGGCCACCAGCACGTCGCCGGCGCGCACGCCGGCAGCAAACTCCGGTCGCACGGTTTCCAGGCAGTGCTTCGCGATGGTGTCCAGGCCGTGCTGCATCCAGGCGCCGGGCGCCAGCGCGTCGGTGTCGATGTCGGCGCCAAAGCGCCAGACCCGGTGCAGCGAGCGGTCGTCGCCCGTCATGCCAGCACCTCGCGCGGGTCGGCGATGCGGCCGGCCAGGGCCGAGGCCGCCACGGTGTAGGCCGAGGCCAGGAAGACCTGGGTCTCGGGCGGGCCCATGCGGCCCTTGAAGTTGCGCGCCGTGCTGGAGATCACCGTCTCGTGGGCGGCGAAGCTGTCGCCGTAGCCGGCGCAGGCGCCGCAGGCGCTGGGCAGCAGCTGGGCGCCGGCGTCCAGCAGGGCCTGCAGCGTGCCTTCCTGCTGCGCGGTGTCGCGGTCGGCGTGGCTGGCCGGTGCCACCAGCAGGCGCACGCCGGCGGCGACGCGCCTGCCGCGCAGCACCTGGGCGGCAAAGCGCAGGTCTTCCAGCTTGGCGCCGGTGCAGGCGCCGATGTAGGCAGCATGGACGCGGGTGCCCCGGTGCTCGCCCACCGGACGCGCATTGGCCGGGCTGAAGGGGGCGGCGACCTGGGGCGCCAGAGCACTGGCATCGAAGCCGTGCTCCTCGTCGGCGCTGCCCGGATCGGAGTGCCAGGGCTGGGTGTCCACATCCGGCGCGCCGTGCAAGGCCAGCCAGTCGCGCGTCACCGCGTCGGGCTCGACCAGGCCGGCCTGTGCGCCCAGTTCGGCGCTCATATTGGCCAGGGTCATGCGCTCGTGCATGGGCAGGGCGCGCACCGCATCGCCGGCGAACTCCACCGCCTGGTAGGCGCCGCCGTTCATGCCGAAGCGGGCCAGCAGGGCCAGCATCATGTCCTTGGCGGCCACGCCCGGCGCCAGCCGACCGTCCCAGCGCATGCGCAGGGTGCGCGGCACCTGGACCCAGATCTGGCCGGTGGCCAGCACGCCCAGCATCTCGGTGCTGCCGATGCCGAACATGTAGGCGCCAAAAGCGCCGCCGGTGGGCGAGTGGGAGTCGCCACCCACGCACAGCAGGCCGGGCCGGATGTGGCCATGCTGCGGTACGACCACATGGCAGATGCCCACGGAGTCATAGACATGGGGCAGGGCCTGGTCGCGCGCCCAGTCGCGCGCGATGCGCACGATCTTGCGTGCCTCCTCGCTGCGCTCGGGCACGTAGTGGTCCATGACCAGCACCACGCGCGACTTGTCCCAGATGGGCGCGCCCAGCTCTTCCAGCATGGGCTTGAGCCGGCGCGGGCCAGAGGAGTCGTGGAACATGGCCAGGTCGACCGCGCAGCTGACGATCTCGCCCGTGTGCACCGCATCGCGCCCTGCGGCACGGGCCAACAGCTTTTGTGCCAGTGACTGAGGAACTGCGCTCATTCGGGCCTCGCTCCCGAGTACTTGACCACCTTGGCCCAGCGCACGATTTCCTCGTGCACGAAGCGCGCGAACTCATCGGGCGCGTTGCCCACCGGTGTCGCCCCTTCGAACTCGATCCGCTTCCTGACTTCCGGCGTGGCGACGGCCTGGCGGGCCGCGTCGGACAGGCGTTTGGCCAGGTCCGGCGCCATGCGGCCTGGGCCGAACAGGCCGAACCAGGCGCTGGACTGGTAGCCTGGCAGGACCTCGGCGATGGCCGGCGTGTCGGGGAAGGCGGGAAGGCGCTGTGGGCTGGTCACGCCCAGCAGCTTGAGCTTGCCGGCGCGCACCTGGGCCTGGGCGTTGCCGACGTTGGCGAACATCAGCTCCACCTGGCCGGCCAGCACGTCCTGGATGGCCGGCGCTGTGCCCTTGTACGGGATGTTGACGATGTAGGTGCCTGACAGCATCTTGAAGGCCTCGCCCGCCAGGTGCACCGAGGATCCCATGGCGCCGATGGCGAAGTTCAGCTTGCCTGGCTTGGCCTTGGCCAGGGCGATCAGCTCGCGCAGATTGGCTGCCGGCAGCGAAGGATGGGCCACCAGCAAGGCCGGCGAGGTCGAGACCATGGTCAGCGGCGTGAAGTCGCGCTCCGGGTCGAAGGGCAGGCTGGGGAACAGCGAGGCATTGATCGCATGGCTGGTGAAGCTCATGAGCAAGGTGTTGCCGTCGGGCGCAGCCTTGGCCACCAGGTCGGCCGCGATGTTGCCGCCGGCGCCGGGCTTGTTGTCCACCACCACGGTGCGGCCCAGCACGCGGCCCAGTTCCACCGCCAGTGTGCGGGCCATGGTGTCGGTTGTGCCGCCGGCCGGTGCGCCCACCAGAATGCGCACCGGCGCCTGCATGCCCTGGGCGCGCGCCAGCAGGGGCAGGGCAGCGGCCAGCAGCAGGGCGCGGCGGGTGGCAAAGGACGCGAGCTTCATGCCTCAGGCTCCCAGGTAGGCGCGGCGCAGCCGGTCGCTGGCCAACAGGCTGGCGCTGTCGCCGCTGAATTCGATGGCGCCGTTTTCCATCACGTAGGCGCGCTGCGCGATCTCCAGCGACTGGCCGACGTTCTGCTCGACCAGCAGGATGGCCAGGCCCTGTCCGTGCAGACTGGCGATCAGGCCGAACAGTTCCTCAACCAGCAGGGGTGACAGGCCCAGCGAGGGCTCGTCCAGGATCAGCAGGCGCGGCTCGCCCATCAGGCCGCGGCCGATGGCCAGCATCTGCTGCTCGCCGCCGCTCATGGTGCCGGCCAGCTGGCTGCGCCGCTCCTTGAGCCGCGGGAAGATGGCGAACACGCGCTCCAGATTGGCCGCGCGCGAGGCCCGGGCGCGGGCGAAGGAGCCCAGCTCCAGGTTTTCCAGCACCGACAGATTGGGAAAGATGCGCCGGCCTTCGGGCACGTGGATCAGGCCGGCGCGCACCACGTCGCGGTAGTGGGCACTGGTGATGTCCTGCCCATCGAAAACGATGCTGCCGGCGCGGGCCCGCAGCAGGGCGCTGACAGTCTGGTTGAAGGTGGACTTGCCGGCGCCGTTGCTGCCCAGCAGGGCGACGATCTCGCCCGGCGCCACGTCCAGGTCGACGCCGCGCAGCACTTCCACCGCGCCGTAGCCGCTGCGCAGTTGGCGCACTTGCAGCAGGGGTGCGCTCATTGGGTGACCTCCGCCATGCGGGCCAGGCGCTGCGCCGTGCCGTGGCCCAGGTAGGCCTCGATCACGCGCACGTCGCGGGTCACGGCCGACGGCGCTCCGGCGGCGATCAGCTGGCCCTGGGCCAGCACCCAGACGTGGCTGGCCAGGTGCATCACAGCCTGCATCACGTGCTCGATCATCAGCACGGTGACGCCACCGGAGGCGATCTCGCGCACCACCGGCAGCATCTCGGCGATCTCTTGCGGGTTCAGTCCGGCCAGCACCTCGTCCAGCAGCAGCAGGCGTGGCCGCGTGGCCAGGGCGCGCGCCAGCTCCAGGCGCTTGCGGCCGGCCACGGTGAGATCGCCCGCCGGCTTGGCCAGCATGTGGGCCAGGCCGACGCGCTGTGCCACCACCTCGGCTTCTTCGAGTGCCGCCGTCCGGCCGGCGCAATGCAGGTGGGCGCCGGCGGCGATGTTCTCGTGCACCGTCTGGGCGGCAAAGGGCTGGACGATCTGAAAGGTGCGTGTCATGCCGTTGCGCGCGTTCAGGTGCGGCGCCACGCCCGTGATGTCCTGGCCGTCGAACTCGATGCGGCCGGCGTCGGGCCGTAGAAAGCCCGACATCAGGGCGAACAGCGTGGTCTTGCCGGCGCCGTTGGGGCCGATCAGGGCGCAGAGGCTGCCGGCGGGCAGGTCCAGCGAGACCTCGCGCACGGCGGCCAGGCCGCCGAAGGACTTGGACACGCCGTGCAGGCGCAGCAGCGGCTCAGCCACGGCGGCCCTTCCACAGGCTGCGCACCGACTGGCCCAGGCCCAGGATGCCGCGCGGCGCGAACATCACGATCAGCACCAGAACGCTGCCGTAGATCACCATGTTGATGCCCGGCAACTGGCCAAACAGGTTACGCGTGCCCTCGGCCAGCAGGTGCAGCACCAGGGCGCCCAGCACCGGCCCCCACAGGCTGCCCAGGCCGCCAACGATGGCGGCCACCAGGGCCTCGACCGAGGTGTGCGAGCCATAGGCGATCGAAGGGTCGATGTACTGGAACACCTGCACGTAGAAGGCGCCGGCTGCGCCCATGAAGGCGCCCGACAGGCAGATCGCACCAAGCTTGACGCGAAACGGATTGACGCCGATGGCGCGTGCCGCGTCCTCGTTGTCGCGCACCGCCTGCAGCCAGGCGCCAAAGCGCGAATGGCGCAGCCAGCAGGTGACCAGCAGGGCCAGCACCACCAGGGCCAGCGCCACCAGCACGTAGCCGCGCCGGTCGGCGAACTGCAGGTTGGCCGCGCCCTGGCGCAGCGGCACCATCAGGCCGACGCCGCCGCCGGTGAACTGCAGCGACAGTGCCAGGATGCGAAAGACCTCGGCAAAGGCCAGGGTCACCAGGGCGAAGTACGAGCCCTTCAGGCCGTAGCGGAAGGACAGGGCACCGACGAAAAGACCCACAGCTGCCGCCGCCAGCATGGCCAAGGGCAGGGCGACCCAGGGGTTGATGCCGGCGCTCATCTGGGCCAGCGCCTGCGCGTAGGCGCCGGTGCCGAAGAACAGGGCATGGCCGAAGGAGAACTGGCCGCCGTAGCCGCCGAGCAGGTTCCAGGCCTGTGCCATCAGGCAGGCGTACAGCGTCATCATCGCCAGGTTGAGCACCACGCCCGAGCCGCTGAACGCAGCCAGTGCGGCCACCGCGACGGCGAAGGCAGCGATCTGCAGCAGGTCGCGCCGCAAGGGGTTCATGGTTTGGCTCCGAACAGGCCTTGCGGGCGGAACAGCAGCACGGCGATGAAGATCAGGAAGATGCCGATCTGGCCCAGCGACTCGCCGAACCACAGGCCCCCCAGGGATTCCACCACGCCCACCAGCAGGCCGCCGGCCAGGGCGCCGGCGAAGCTGCCCATGCCGCCGAGCACGACGATGGTGAAGGCCACCAGCACGAAGCCGCCGCCGACCTGCGGGTTGACGTAATAGGCCGGCAGCAGAAAGCAGGCTGCCGCGCCCAGGCAGGCCAGGCCGATGCCAAAACTTATGGCGTAGACATGGTCGACGTCGATGCCCACCAGGCGCGCGCCGTGTTTCTCGCGGGCCACGGCGCGGATGGCGCGGCCCAGATCGGTCTTCTTGACGGTCCACAGCAGCACGGCGCAGGCCGCCAGCGCGCCGAAGAAGGCCACCAGCTTGGGCAGGGACAGCGCCGCCGGGCCGATGGCCACCGTGGCCAGGGTGTAGGACGTCTCGATGCTGCGCGTGTCGGACTTGAAGGCCAGCAGGGCGAGGTTTTCCAGCACGATGGAAATGCCCAGGGTGACCAGCAGGATGTTCTCGTCCTTGCCGTGGCTGGCCCGGTTGATCACCACCCGCTGCAATGCATAGCCGAGCGCGAACATCGCCGGCACCATGATGGGCAGGGCAGCGTAGGGGTCGATGCCCAGGCCCTGCTTGAGGTAGTACACGCCGTACAGCGCCACCATCAGCGCCGCACCGTGGGCGAAGTTGATGATGTGCAGCACGCCGTAGATCAGGGTCAGGCCCAGGGCCACCAGCGCGTAGACCGCGCCGGTGGTCAGGCCGTTGAGGACCGACGGGAACAGGATGCCGAAGTCGAACACCCGGGGCGCCACTCAGGCCTTGAGGGGGAACAGGGGGTCGGCCTCGCGGTAGTCGCGCGGGATGATGACCTTGATGTCGCCCTTGAGCACCTGGGTCATCAGCGGCTGGGCGCCCAGGTTCTGTCCCTTGTCGAACTTGGTCGGGCCGTACGGCATGATGTGGTCGGAGAATGTGCTGGACTCCAGCGCCGCGATGATGGCGGCCCGGTCGGTCGACTTGGCGCGCTCGATGGCGTCGGCCAGCAGGCGCATCGAGGTGTAGGTCATGAAGACCTCGTAGCTGAAGAACAGGCCCTTGGCCTCGACGCGCTTTTTCAGCTCCAGGCTGCGCTTGTCGCGCGGATTGAACCAGTGGTTGCAATCGATGATGCCGTTGGCAGCCTCGGGGAACTCCTTGACGAACTTGTAGCTGGAAGCCGCGCCGCCGAGCACCGAGTAGATCGCCTTGGGGCTGACCTTTTGCTGCTGCATGGTGCGCACCAGCAGGGCGTACTCGTTGTAGTAGTTGGCCGGGATCACGATGTCGGGGTTGACCGCCTTCATGCGCAGCACGATGTTGTTGAAGTCGCGCGTCGGGTTGGCGTGCTTGATGACTTCCTTGACCTCGTAGCCGTAGCCGGGCAGCTCGCGCGCCAGCAGCTGTGCCGTGCCGGTGCCGAACAGCGACTCCTCGTGGATGATCATCACGGTCTTGGCGGGCTTGCCGGCGGCGGTGTTGAGCACGTGCAGGTTGGCCACCGCGACCTCGGCGCACTTGCGGTAGCCGGGGCCGAAGCGGAAGGTGTTCTTCAGGCCGCGCTCGACGATCTGGTCGGCCACGCCGACATCGACCACGTGCGGCAGGTTGTACTTGGCCGCAGCCTGGGTGGTCGCCAGGCAGATCGCCGAGGCGAAGGCACCGACCACGGCGCTGACGCCGGCCTCGTTCATCTTCTCGATCTCCGCCGTGCCGGCCGCCGGCGAGGACTGGGCGTCGCCCAGCAGGGCTTCGATCTTGGCGCCGCCCAGCGACTTGATGCCGCCGGCCTTGTTGATGTCCTCGATGGCCATCAGCGCGCCTTCGCGGCATTGCTGGCCGGAGTAGGCCAGGGCGCCGGTGACAGGATGCAGCACGCCGATGCGCACCGTCTTGGGCTGGGCGCCGCCGACGAGCGGGAAGGCCATGGCCGATGCGGCGGCACCGGCCTGGGCGATGAAACGGCGGCGATTGCTGGGCGTGAGGCGCATGGTCATTTCTCCTGATGGGTCAATGGAACTGGGCTGAAAAGGCGCGGCTGACCCAGACCTTGGCGTCGATGTCGCCAACGCGGGACAGCTGCATCTGGTACTCGTAGCGGTCGGGCCGGTACAGGCCGTGCAGCCATTGCACTGGCCGGCCCTGTTCGTCGTGGATCAGGCGGCGCACCGCCAGCAGGGCCGAGCCCACGGCCAGCCCGAGGTGGGCGGCGACCTGGGCGTCGGCCAGCCGGGCCGAGATGGTCTGCTGCGCGCCGCCCACCCGTACGCCGGATTCCTCCAGCAGCAGCAGGATGGGCTTGCGCGCCAGTTCCTTCTTGCCGAAGCCGCTGGCCAGGGCGGCGGGCACCCAGGTGGTGATGTGCGACAGCGGGCCTTCGCGGGTGGAGCGCACCCGCACGGCCTTTTGCACCGGCGCGCCGGCATCCAGCCGCAGGGCCTGGGCGACATCAGGCGTCGCCGCCACCTCGCTGACCTCCAGCACCTTGACCGTGGTGTTGAGGCTGGTGCTGACCAGGTTTTCCAGCAGGCCGGTCAGGCGCGTGGTCTTGCTGCCGGTGCGCGGCGCGCGTGGTGGCGGCGCGTCGGCTGGCTTGGTACCGCGGCCGCGCTCGCGCGAGATCAGGCCTTCGCCGGCCAGCTCCTGCAGGGCCCGGCGCACGGTGACGCGGGCCACGCCGAACTGCTGCATCAGGGCCATCTCGCCGGGCAGGCCCTGGGCGAAGCGGCCTTCGTGCAGTTGCTCGCGCAGCACCAGGTAGATCTGGTGGTACTTGGGCAACGGCAATGTTTGTGACATCGGCCGCCATCCTCTGGCGCTTCCATTGTCCTGTCAATAGGACATTTGATGGGACATTTGCGCCGGTCCTGCCGGGCGCTGTCTTTGGCGTCAGGCGATGGAGTAGCCGCCGTCGACCGGGATGGCCGTGCCGGTGATGAAGTCGGAGGCGCTGCTGGCCAGGAAGACGGCGATGCCGGCCAGGTCGGGCGGCACGCCCCAGCGCCCGGCGGGGGTGCGCGCCAGCACGCGCTCATTGAGGCCCTGGACCTGGTCGCGCGCCTTGCGTGTGAGCTCGGTGTCGATCCATCCGGGCAGCACCGCATTGGCCTGGATGTTGTCGGCCGCCCAGGCCGTGGCCAGCGAGCGGGTGAACTGCACGATGCCGCCCTTGCTGGCGCCGTAAGCCGGCGCATAAGGCGCGCCGAAGATGGACATCATCGAGCCGATGTTGATGACCTTGCCGGCGCCGGCCGCCTTCATGGGCGCGTGGGCGGCGCGCGAGCACAGGAAAGCGCTGGTCAGGTTGGTGTCCAGCACCGTGTTCCAGTCCTCCAGGCTCAGGTCCTGCGGCGGCTTGCGGATGTTGGTGCCGGCGTTGTTGACCAGGATGTGCAGGGCGCCGTGGCGTTCCAGCACCTGGGCGATCAGGCGTTGCACCGAGCCCTCGTCGGTGACGTCGGCTTCCACGGCGTCGGCTTTCAGGCCCTGGGCCTTGAGGGCCTCGACGGCGGCGGCCGATTTGGCTGCATCGCGCCCGACCAGCACCACGCTTGCGCCGGAGCGCGCCAGGCCGCGCGCCATGGCCAGGCCGATGCCGCCGTTGCCGCCGGTGACCAGGGCTGTTTTTCCGCTCAGATCGAACATGGAGACCTCTTTGTGCCAATGGGGGCTCAAGCATAATTGCAGCCATGCGCCAGATCGTTCTCGACACCGAAACCACCGGCCTGTCCGCCGAAGGCGGCGACCGCATCATTGAAATCGGCTGCGTGGAGCTGTTTGCGCGCAAGCTCACCGGCAACAACAAGCATTTCTACCTGAACCCGGAGCGCGACAGCCACGAAGACGCGCTCAAGGTGCACGGCATCAGCAACGAGTTCCTGCGCGACAAGCCCAAGTTCGCGGCTGTGGTCGAGGAACTGATGGAGTACCTGCGCGGCGCCGAGATCATCATCCACAACGCCGCCTTCGACGTCAGTTTCCTGAACAAGGAACTGGAACTGGTCGGCCGGCCCGGCTTCAAGACCGTGGTGGGCAGCGTCACCGACACCCTGGTGATGGCCAAGGAGATGTACCCCGGCAAGCGCAACAGCCTGGACGCGCTGTGCGACCGGCTGGGCGTGGACAACTCCAGCCGCACCCTGCACGGCGCCTTGCTGGATGCGGAGCTGTTGGCCGACGTCTATATCAACCTCACGCGCGGCCAGGACGCGCTGCTGATCGACGTGGCCGACACCAGCGCGGCGGCCGGCATCGCCACCCGCATCGACCTGACAGCCTTCACGCTGCCGGTGCTGCTGGCCAGCGAGCAGGAAACCACGGCCCACGAAGAGGTGCTCATGCAGTTGGACAAGGCCAGCGGCGGCAAGACGCTGTGGCGGCAGAACCCTGCTCAGCCTGTGGCATAATTGCAGGCTTCCTGAACGAATTCAGGGCGATTAGCTCAGGGGTAGAGCACTGCATTCACACTGCAGGGGTCGCAAGTTCGAAACTTGCATCGCCCACCAGACACAAAGCCGGCCTCGCGCCGGCTTTTTGCTGTCCGGCGTCGGCCGGGTCAGGTGGCCCAGGCCCGTCTGCGCTGGGCGACAATGGCCGTATGGGTTCACAGATTCATGTTGTGCCGGGCAGCACTGCGCTCGTGCTCGACTCGCCGCACAGCGGCGTTCACTATCCCGCCGACTTCGCCCACGCCTGCGATCCGCTGCTGCTGCG
The DNA here is from genome assembly GCF_936925435.1 of uncultured Ramlibacter sp. GTDB lineage: Bacteria > Pseudomonadota > Gammaproteobacteria > Burkholderiales > Burkholderiaceae_C > Ramlibacter. Next base: position 21,266 of record NZ_CAKZHQ010000043.1, read on the forward strand.
CCAGGCCGAGGACACCCACGTCGAGAAGCTCTACGCCTTCGCGCCCGGCCTGGGCGTGGCCTGGATCGAGGCGCTGTTTCCGCGCAGCTATCTCGATGCCAATCGCAACACCACCGAAATCGATGCCGCGCTGTTCGACCAGACCTGGCCCGACGCCATCGAGACCGACCCCGCGGCCCTGGCCAAGGTGCGCCTGGGCAAGGGCCTGATCTGGCGCCTGACCGACGATGGCCTTCCCCTGTACGACCGCAAGCTCCGCGTCGCCGAGGTCCAAGCGCGCATCGCCAACTGCTGGCGGCCCTACCACGCGGCCGTGGCGGCCGCGATTGACGCCGCGCACGCGCGCCATGGCTACAGCATCCACCTGAACTGCCACTCCATGCCGGCCATTGCCAGCAGCCACGCCACCGGTTTTCCGGGCATGGTTCACGCCGACTTCGTCATCGGCGACCGCGACGGCAGCACGGCGGACCCGCGCCTGTCGGCCCTGGTCTGCGAGCACCTGCGCGGCCTGGGCTACAGCGTGGACTACAACCATCCCTACAAGGGCGTGGAACTGGTGCGCCGCTACGGCGAGCCGGCGCGCCAGCGCCACAGCCTGCAGGTGGAGATCAACCGCAAGCTCTACATGGACGAGCAGACGCTGGAGATGACGGCCGGCTTCGACGCCTTGCGCACGAACCTGCGCTCCCTGGTGGAACTGCTGCTGCAAATCGATCCGCGCACTTTCGCCTGATGGACCAGGTCGACGCCCTCGTCATTGGCGCCGGCGTGGTCGGCCTGGCTGTCGGCCGGGCCTTGGCCCAGGCTGGCCTGGAGACCATCGTGGCCGAGGCAGGCACGGCCATCGGCCAGGGCGTGAGCTCGCGCAACAGCGAGGTCATCCACGCCGGCCTCTACTACGCCCCCGGTTCGCTGAAAGCCCGCCTGTGCGTGCAGGGCAAGGACCTGCTCTATGCCCTGTGCGAGAGCCATGGTGTCGGCCACCGACGCTGCGGCAAGCTGGTGGTGGCGCAGAACGGCGCCGAGGTCACTGCACTGCGGGTGCTGGAGCAGCGCGCGGCCGCCAACGGCGTGCCGGTGCAATGGCTGGATGCTGCCCAGGCACGCGCCCTGGAGCCCGACCTGCAATGCGCGGCGGCGCTGCTGTCGCCGACCACCGGCATCGTCGACAGCCACGGCTTCATGCTCGCCTTGCAAGGTGACATGGAGCGCGCCGGCGGCATGCTGGCCCTGGGGTCGGCCGTCGATTCCGCTGTGTTGGGCCGCGGCGGCGAGCCCCATGTGCTGCGGCTGGCCGATGGCAGCGAGATCGCGGCACGCGCCATCGTCAATTCGGCCTCGCTGCATGCCTGCGCGCTGGCGCGGCGCTTCCAGGGACTGGACCAACGCCACATCCCGCAGGAATATTTCGCCAAGGGCAGCTACTACGCCTTGGCCGGCAAGGCGCCGTTCTCGCGCCTGGTTTACCCGGCGCCGGCCGATGCCTGGCTGGGCGTGCACCTGACGCTGGACCTGGGCGGCCAGGCCAAGTTCGGCCCCGACCTGGAATGGCTGGATGCGCCCGTGCCGGAGGCGATTGACTATGCGGTCGACCCGCGCCGCGCCGACAGCTTTTATGCCGAGGTGCGGCGCTACTGGCCGGCGCTGCCCGACGGGGCGCTGCAGCCCAGCTACAGCGGCGTGCGTCCCAAGATCTATGGGCCGGGCCAGAGCGCGCCGGATTTCCGCATCGACGGGCCCGCGGTGCACGGCGTCGCCGGCCTGGTCAATTTGTTCGGCATCGAGTCGCCGGGCCTGACCAGTTCCCTGGCCATCGCCGCCCTGGTTGTGAGTGAAATCGGCCTGTAAGCCTTAGAAAATGGGCCTGGCCAGCTATCGATTTGATAGCTTTTGCAGGGCTTTCGCGGCTTCACCGACCAACTCGGGGCCGCGGTAGATCAGGCCTGTGTAGATCTGCACCACGTCGGCGCCGGCTTCGATCTTGCTCAGCGCATCGGCTGCGCTGAGCACGCCGCCCACGCCGATGATGGGAAAGCCCTTGCCCAGGCGCGCGCGCAGCTGGGCGATCACCCGGTTGCTCGCTAGCAGCACCGGCGCGCCGCTCAGGCCGCCGGCTTCTTCGGCATGCGGCAGGCCCTGGACGGCATCGCGCGCGATGGTGGTGTTTGTGGCGACCACGCCGTCCATGGCGTGGCGCTGCAGCGTGGCGGCGATCACGTCGACCTGGGCCTCGTCGAGGTCGGGAGCGATCTTCACGAAGATGGGCACGCGGCGGCCGTGCTGTTGCGCCAGTTCCTCGCGCCTCTGCGCCACCGCGCCCAGCAGGGCGTCCAGCGCTTCGTCGCTTTGCAGGGCGCGCAGGTTCTTGGTGTTGGGGCTGGAGATGTTGACTGTCACGTAGTCGGCGTGCGGATAGACGCCATCCAGGCAGGCCAGGTAGTCGCTGGTGGCGTTCTCGATGGGCGTGGCGGCGTTCTTGCCGATGTTCAGGCCCAGGATACGGCCCTTGGCGCGGAAGGACGAGCGCTGCACGTTGGCCAGGAAGGCGTCCAGGCCATCGTTGTTGAAGCCCAGCCGGTTGATCAGGGCATTGGCCTGCGGCAGGCGGAACATGCGCGGCTTGGGATTGCCCGGCTGGGCCTTGGGCGTGACGGTGCCGACCTCGACAAAGCCGAAGCCCATGGCGCCCAGACCGTCGATGCAGCGCGCGTTCTTGTCCAGGCCGGCGGCCAGGCCGACGCGGTTGGGAAAGCGCAGGCCGGCCAGGGTGACCGGGTCGTCGACCATGGCGTTGCACCAGGCCCAGGCCAGGGGCGTGCCCTGCAGGCAGGCCAGCGACTGCATGGTCAGGTCATGGGCGGCTTCCGGGTCGAGGCCAAAAAGCAGGGGACGGGCGAGCGAATAAGGCAGCAGGGACATTGGATAATTCCGTGAAACTTCCGAGATTTTCCCAGATGACCCAAGACGAACTCAAAACCCTGGTCGGCCAGGCCGCCCTCCAGTACGTTGTGGCCGGCGAAATCGTCGGTGTCGGCACGGGCTCGACAGTGAACAAGTTCATTGAGGCCCTGGCCACGATGAAGGACCGTATCCCCGGTGCGGTCTCCAGCTCGGTGGCATCCACCGAGCGGCTGCGCGCCATCGGCATCCCGGTGTTCGACGCCAACGAGGTGGGCGAGTTGTCGGTCTACATCGACGGCGCCGACGAGATCGACGGTCGCGGCCACATGGTCAAGGGCGGCGGCGCGGCGTTGACGCGCGAGAAGATCGTGGCGGCTCAGTCACGCCGCTTCGTCTGCATCGCCGACGAGTCCAAGCTGGTGCAGGCGCTGGGCGCCTTCCCGCTGCCGGTGGAAGTGATCCCGATGGCGGCCCAGCGCATCGCGCGCCAGTTCGCGGCCCTGGGCGGCAAGGTGGCGCTGCGCCTGAAGGACGGCCAGCCGCTGGTCACCGACAACGGCCAGCACATCCTGGACGTCACCGGCCTGAGCATCAGCGAGCCGCTGTCCTTCGAGAGCGAGGTCAACCAGTGGCCTGGCGTGGTGACGGTGGGCGTCTTTGCCCACCAGAAGGCCGCCGTCTGCCTGCTGGGCACGGCTAGCGGCGTGAAGACGCTGACCTACTGAGCCGGGCGGCGGCTCAGAAGCGGATGCCGGTGGGGTTGCTGGGGGAGGGGCCAGCAGCGGCCGGCGGCGCGGCCACAGGCGCCGGGGCTGGCGGCGGTGCGGCTTGCGCGGCCGGAGCTGGTGCCTGTTGCTGCACAGCCACCAGCGGCGAGGCTGCCGGCTGGCGGTAAGAGGAGGGCAGCTGCGATGTCTTGGGATAGCCCGCGGCATCCAGGAATTGCGACCACTCCACTTCCGAGTAGCCTTTGAGCTGCTGGCCGCCGATGGTCACGAAGGGCAGGCTGGAAGCGCCGCTGAGGCGCTTGAGGGCGTCGATGTCCTCATTGCTCGCAACGAGCTTCTCGCTGAAGGGGATGCCCCGGCTGGCCAGCAGGGCCCGGCCGCTGCCGCACGGGCCGCAGTTGGGGCCGGTGTACAGGGTCACCGGGTACTTGGCGGCCACCTGGCGCAATTCGAAGGGCAGGGCGGCGGTGGCATTGCCCGATCCCGCACCCTGCATGGGCACCGTCGGTGCAGCGGCGGCGTTTTTGGCGCTGGGCTCGGGCGGCGGCTTGTCCGAAAAGGTGACGCGGCCGTCAGGCCCGGTGATGCGGTAGACCTGAGCGTGCACAGCAGGGGCCAGGATGGCGGCCATCAGGCCGGCAAGGCTGGCAGCGAGCAGGGGACGGGTAACAGGCATCAGCTTCCTCTCCAAGAGCGATGGGGATGGGGACAGTATCTCAGGCCATGCCCTGGTGGCGTAACAAGGCGTCAAGTGAAGGTTCGCGGCCGCGGAAGGCCTTGAACGACTCCATGGCGGGCCGGCTGCCGCCGGCTTCGAGGATGGCCTCGCGGTATTTTCGCCCGGTTTCGATGCTGGGCGCGCCGTCCTTGCCGGCCGCTTCCTCGAAGGCCGCATAGGCGTCAGCCGAGAGCACCTCGGCCCACTTGTAGCTGTAGTAGCCGGCGGCGTACCCGCCCGCGAAGATGTGGCTGAAGGTGTGGGCCGTGCGGCTGAAGGCCGGCGACTGCAACACCGCCACCTCGGCGCGGACCTGGGCCAGCAGCGGCATGAAGTCCTGCGCCGGGTCGTGCTCGGTGTGCAGCAGCATGTCGAACAGGGAGAACTCGATCTGGCGCAGCGTGCTCAGGCCGCTCTGGAAGTTCTTGCCCGCCGTCATCTTGTCGAACAGCTCGCGCGGCAGTGTTGCGCCCGTGTCCACATGGGCCGTCATGTGCTTGAGCACGTCCCACTCCCAGCAGAAGTTCTCCATGAACTGGCTGGGCAGTTCCACAGCGTCCCATTCGACGCCGCTGATGCCCGAGACGTCACGCTCGTTGACGCGGGTGAGCAGGTGGTGCAGGCCGTGGCCGAACTCGTGGAACAGGGTGGTGACGTCGTCGTGCGTCAGCAGCGGCGGCTTGCCGTCCACACCGTCGGCGAAGTTGCACACCAGATGGGCGATCGGGGTTTGCAGCTTGCCGTCGTCGGGACGCAGCCAGCGGGCCCGCACGTCGTCCATCCAGGCGCCGCCACGCTTGCCGCTGCGGGCGGCCGGGTCCAGGTAGAACTGGCCGACCAGCTCGGTGCTGATGCGGTCGCCTTGCTTGCGCTCGCGCTCGATGCGGTAGAACTCCACGCCCTCGTTCCACACCGGCGCCACGTCGCGGCGGATGCTGACCTCGAACAGGGTCTCGACAATCTTGAACAGGCCCGCCAGCACCTTGGGCGCGGTGAAGTACTGCTTGACCTCCTGTTCGCTGAAGGCATAGCGCTCTTCCTTGAGCTTCTCGCCGATATAGGACCAGTCCCAGGGCTGGGGGTCGTTCAGGCCCAGCTTGTCGGCGGCAAAGGCGCGCAGGTCGGCAAGGTCCTTGAGGGCATAGGGCCGGGCCTTGGCGGCCAGGTCGCGCAGGAAGGCGATGACCTGGGCGGGCGAGTCGGCCATCTTGGCCACGACCGAGACCTCGCCGAAGTTGTTGAAGCCCAGCAGGCGGGCCTCCTCCTGGCGCAGGGCCAGGATCTCGCGGATCAGGGCGCTGTTGTCGAATTGGGCGAACTCGGCCGGCGCCTGGTCGCTGGCGCGGGTGACGTAGGCGCGGTAGAGCTTTTCGCGCAGCGCGCTGCTGTGGGCGAACTGCATCACCGGCAGGTAGCTGGGCATCTTCAGCGTGAGCTTGTGGCCGGCCTTGTCCTCCGTCTGGGCCGCCGCGCGCGCGGCCTGCACCACATCGGCCGGCACGCCGGCGAGCTCGTCTTCGCTGGCGTAGTAGCTCCAGGCATCGGTGGCATCCAAGGCGTGCTCGCTGAACTTCTGGCTCAGTTCGGCCTGGCGCTCCTGGATGGCGGCAAAGCGTTCCTTGGCCGCGCCCGTGAGCTCGGCGCCGCCCAGCGCGAAGTTGCGCATGGCATTTTTCTGCGCCTGGCGTTGCTCGGGGTTGAGCGCGGCCGGGTCTATGGATTTGTACTTGGCGTAGAGCCGCTCGTCCGAGCCCAGGCGCGTCCAGAACTCGGTGACCTTGGGCAGGGCCTCGTTGTAGGCGGCGCGCAATTGCGGCGTGTCGGCCACGCTATTGAGGTGGCTGACCACGCCCCAGGCGCGGCCCAGCTGCTCGGTGGCGCAGTCCAACGTGCGGGCCAGGGCTTCCCACTGGGCGGGGAACTCGGGCGCCACCACCTTGTCCAGCGCCTCCTCGCTTTGCGCCAGCAGCGCATCGATGGCGGGGACCACGTGTTCGGGTCGGACCTGATCGAACAGGGGGAGGTCGGAGAAGTCGAGGAGGGGATTGCTCATATCCCTTCCATTTTGCGACAGCCGGCGCTGTTTCAACCGGGACTGGGGATCAAAGTCCCCAATCACCGCGATGCATCAGGCCGATGCGCGCTCAGCAGCTTCCAGCGTGTTGACCAGCAGCATGGCGCGGGTCATGGGGCCGACGCCGCCCGGCACAGGCGTGATCCAGCCGGCCACCTGCTTGACGCCGTCGAAATCGACATCGCCGCAGAGCTTGCCTTCGTCGTTGCGGTTCATGCCCACGTCGATCACCACCGCGCCGGGCTTGACCATGTCGGCCGTCAGCACATTGCGCTTGCCGACGGCGGCGACCACCACGTCGGCCTGCAAGGTCATGGCCTTCAAGTCCTTGGTGGCGCTGTGGCAGATGGTGACGGTGGCGTTCTGGCCCAGCAGCATCAGGGCCATGGGCTTGCCCACGATGTTGCTGCGGCCTATCACCACCGCGTGCTTGCCCTTGAGGTCGTAGCCTATGGATTCCAGCATCTTCATGCAGCCATAGGGCGTGCAGGGCCAGAAGCCGGCTTGTCCGGTCATCAAGGCGCCGGCGCTGGCCACGTGGAAGCCGTCCACGTCCTTGGCCGGGGCAATCGTCTCGATGACCTTGCTGGCGTCCATGTGCTTGGGCAGGGGCAGCTGCACCAGGATGCCGTGGACCTTGGGATCGGCATTGAGTTCTTCGATGCGGCGCAGCAGGTCGGCCTCGGCCATGTCGGCCGGATAGCGTTCCAGCGTGGCCGCCAGGCCTGTCTCGGTGCTGTCGTTGACCTTGTGCCTGGTGTAGACCTGGCTGGCCGGGTCCTCGCCCACCAGGATGATGGCCAGGGCGGGCTGGATGCCCTGGGCCTGGAGGGCGGCGGTGCGGCCGGCGACTTCGGCGCGGATCTGCTTGGCGAGGGCGTTGCCGTCGATGGATTGGGCTGTCATGGCCGTGGTCTCAGATGAAAAGTGGGTGCAGCCCGCATGGTACGGGCGCAGGTTGCTATCGAAAAAGGAGCGTCAGGTCTTGGGCGCGTTCTGTCCCAGGGCGATCTTGAGCAGGTCGGCCACGGTGTTGGCGTTGAGCTTTTCCATGATGTTGGCGCGGTGCGCTTCCACCGTCTTGATGCTGATGCCCAGGTCGTCGGCGATCTGCTTGTTCAGGCGGCCGGCGACGATGCGCTCGAGCACCTGGGCCTCGCGCGAGGTCAGCTTGGACAGCAGGGCGTCGCGGCTGGCGGCGCTCTGGTATTCGGCGAAGGCGCCGCGGGCGTGCTCGAGCATGCGCTCGACCAGGCCGACCAGGTCGTCTTCCTTGAAGGGCTTCTGGATGAAGTCCATCGCGCCCTTCTTCATGGTGTTGACCGCCATGGGCACGTCGCCGTGGCCGGTGATGAAGACGATGGGCAGCGGCGACTTGCGCTCGATCAGCCGGTCCTGCAACTCCAGCCCGGTCATGCCGCCCATGCGGATATCGACGATCAGGCAGGCCACCTCGCGCGGGTCGTAGCGCGAGAGGAAGGATTCGGCGGAATCGAAGCAGCGGACCCGGTAGTCCTTGCCTTCCAGCAACCACTGGAGGGAGTCACGGACGGCCTCGTCGTCATCGACGACGTAGACCGTGCCTTTCTTCGGAATCAGGCTCATGCAGGTACCCCGGTGTGCTTGTTGGCGACGGAATGGATCGCGGCCGACACCGGAATCCAGAATGAGAAACGGCAGCCGGCGACCTCTGATCCATTGTAGATGTTCTCCGCCTGCATCCTGCCCTGGTGCGACTCCACGATGGTGCGGCACAGGTTCAGGCCGATGCCCATGCCCTCGACCTTGGTCGAGAAGAAGGCCTCGTACAGGCGGTCCATCACCTCGGGCGCCAGGCCCGCGCCCGAGTCGAGCACCGAGAACTCCACCACCGATTGCAGGTCCTCCATCCGCGGCACGACGCGCAGCTCCACGCTGCGCCGCGCGGTCGGCCGGCGCGCATGCTCGATCGATTCGGCAGCGTTCTTCAGGAGGTTGACCAGCACCTGCTCGATCAGGATGGGGTCGACCAGCAGCATGGGCAAGCGCGCCGCAACGTAGTGCGACAGCCGCACGTTGCGCCGGCGCAGCTCGATCTCGGCCAGTTCCACCGCCTCGGTCACCATCGGCCCCACCTCGGACAGGGTGCGGTTGGGTTCGCTGCGCTTCACGAAGCTGCGGATGCGCTGGATGATCTGGCCGGCGCGCTGGGCCTGGCGGGCCGTCTTCTCCAGCGCCGCCAGCAGGGCTTCTTCGTCGATCTGCTTGCTCTTGATGCGCGAGACCAGGCCGTTGCAGTAGTTGTTGATGGCCGTCAGCGGCTGGTTCAGCTCGTGGGCCACGCTCGACGCCATCTCGCCCATGGTGATCAGGCGGCTGGCCGACTGGGCCCGCTCGGCCTGGGCGGCCGACTGCTCCTCGGCATGGCGGCGCGGCGTGATGTCGGTGGCGATCACCATCTGCGCCAGCCGGCCGTCGACCCAGTTGAGGTAGCGCGAGCGCACCTCCAGCCACTTGCCCAGCTCGGGCACGAAGATCTCGGCGTTCTCCGACACGGCGGCGGTGAGCTGGCCGGTGGGCAGGCCGACAAAGGAGTCGACCTCGTCGAGCGCTTCATCGGTGGTGCTGCGTGGGTGCTCGGGCACGCCGGCCTGGGCCACCAGTTGCAGATGGCCGACGGTCTGCACGCCGAACCACAGGCGGTACAGCTTGTTGGCGAACAGCAGTTCCTCGCTGCCCAGTGGCGCCACGGAGACCGAGGCGTCGAGCGCCTCCAGCACGGTGGTGAAGCGCTCATAGGAGGCCGATAACTGCTCGCGGATGCGGTTGGGCTCGGTGATGTCGGTCATCGAGGTCATCCAGCCGGTCTGGTGGGCCTTGGCGTCGACCAGGGGTGAGACATAGAGCCGGGCGTCGAACAGGCCGCCGTCCTTGCGCTTGACCCGCACCTGGAAGCCGCCGGGCGTGGTGCGGCCGTGGATCTCGTCGTCCAGCCGCGCCGCCAGCTGCTCGCGGTCGGCGTCCGGCCAGTAGGGGAAGGGCGGCGTGCGACCGACCAGCTCGGCCTCGGTCCAGCCTGTCATCTGGCAGAACGCGGCGTTCACATAGGTGATGCGGCCCTGCATGTCCAGTGCCCGCATGCCGGTGAGCATGGAGTTCTCCATGGCGCGGCGGAAATTGGTCTCGGCGATCAAGGCCTGCTGGGCCTGCATGCGCCGCCGGGTGTGGCGCCAGTTGGCGATCAGCATCCAGGCGGTCATGGCCGACAGGGCGCCGACCAGCCAGAACAGGCCGCTGCCTATCATGCCCAGCGAGGTGCGGTAGGCCTGGGCCCGGATGATCAGGCCGTTGCCCACCGGCGAGACCGGCACCTCGTACTCGTTGTTCTGTGGCGCCGCCCATGGCAGCAGGTTGGTCGCCGGGTTGCGCGGCGGCACGGCCATGCCGGCGAGCAGGCGGCCCTTGCCATCGAGCAGGGCCACGGCGTACTTGGCCGAGACTTCGGCCGGCACACCGTAGCGCAGCAGGCTGTCGATCGAATACTCGCCCAGGATGACGCCGCCAAAGCGCCCCTGTTCGGCCAGCGGCACGTGCAGCTGCAGCAGGCCGCTGCTGTCGGGGCTGGCCGCCGGCTGCGAATAGACAGGCTGCTGCAGATCGCGCGCCAGGCTGTACATGGCTTCGGTCTCGCCTGGCCTCAGCACCTCGCCGGTCACGCGCAACTGGCCGCTGGCCAGGCTGGGTGCGGCGTAGCTGGCCTTGATGCGGCGGCGCTCGTCGATCCAGGCCAGCGACTGCAGCTCCGGGTACTGGATCACCATGGACTCGGCGCGGCCGACGAATTCCTCAGGGTCGACTTCCTTGTTGGAGATGTCGCGCGCGATGCGCATCAGCTGCTCCTGGCGCTCGAGCAGGCGCAGGCGCACGCGCTGCTGGGCGTATTCGACGTCGCGCTTGACGGCTTCCTGCTCGCGGTCCATCTCCTCGAGCCGCAGGTACCAGAAGGCCGCGATGATGGCTGACAGAAACAGCAGCACGGCCGCCAACGGCGCCAGCATGGCGAAACGGTCCTGCCGGCCGGGCGTCTGCTTGCGCCACCAGCGGCGCATCCAGCGCGTCGGCGGCGCCGCTTCGTGCAGTTCGGGGACGACGGAATTGTCTTGCATCAGCAGAGTGTAGGGTGCGCCAATGCTGCGCCGCACCCAGGTTTATTCATAATGTGAAACGTGTACGCGCCATTTGAAATGTCACCAATTCTGTTTTACACTGCCGGCACGGTACGGTGAGCCGTACTAAATTACGCCAGACCTATAAAGAAGGAGACAAGCCATGTCTGCACAGCCCGACAACCTGTTCGGCTCGGCCGCTAATGACGCGGACGCCGTCGAAACCCGTGAATGGATCGATGCGCTGTCCGCAGTCATCGCCGCCGAAGGCCACGAGCGCGGCCACTTCCTGCTGGAGCAACTGCTGGAGCAGGCGCGCCAGGAAGGCATCGACATGCCTTTTTCGGCCACCACCGGTTACGTCAACACCATCGAGACCTCCGAAGAAGAGCGTTGCCCCGGCAACCTGGAGATCGAGGAGCGCCTGCGCGCCTACATGCGCTGGAACGCCATGGCCATGGTGGTCAAGGCCAACCGCCTGCATCCCGCCGACGGCGGTGACCTGGGCGGCCACATCAGCTCGTTTGCTTCGGTGGCCAACATGTTCGGCGCCGGCTTCAACCACTTCTGGCATGCCGAGAGCAACGAGCCGGGCAAGGAACACGGCGGCGACTGCCTCTACATCCAGGGCCACAGCTCGCCCGGCGTCTACGCCCGCGCCTTTCTGGAAGGCCGCATCAGCGAGGAGCAGCTGCTCAACTTCCGCCAGGAAGTCGACGGCAAGGGCATCTCCAGCTACCCGCATCCCAAGCTGATGCCCGAGTTCTGGCAGTTCCCCACCGTTTCCATGGGCCTGGGCCCGCTGATGGCGATCTACCAGGCGCGCTTCCTGAAGTACCTGCATGCCCGCGGCATCGCCAACACCGAGAACCGCAAGGTCTGGGTCTTCTGCGGCGACGGCGAGATGGACGAGGTCGAGTCGCTGGGCGCCATCGGCGTGGCTGCGCGCGAGAAGCTCGACAACCTGGTCTTCGTCGTCAACTGCAACCTGCAGCGGCTCGATGGTCCGGTGCGCGGCAACGGCAAGATCATCCAGGAGCTCGAAGGCGAGTTCCGCGGCGCCGGCTGGAACGTCATCAAGCTGATCTGGGGCAGCTACTGGGACCCGCTGCTGGCGCGCGACAAGGAAGGCATCCTGCGCAAGGTCATGATGGACACGGTCGACGGCGACTACCAGGCCATGAAGGCCAATGACGGTGCCTTCGTGCGCAAGAACTTCTTCGGCCGCCATCCCAAGGCCCTGGAGATGGTTGCCAAGATGAGCGACGAGGACATCTGGCGCCTGCAGCGCGGCGGCCACGACCCGCAGAAGGTCTATGCCGCGTTCCACAAGGCCGTCAACCACAAGGGCCAGCCGACGGTGCTGCTGGTCAAGACGGTCAAGGGCTTCGGCATGGGCAAGAGCGGCGAGGGCCGCAACACGGCGCACCAGACCAAGAAGCTGGGCGACGACGACATCCGCGCCTTCCGCGACCGCTTCAACATCCCGATTCCGGACGAGCAGCTGGCCGAGGTGCCCTTCTACAAGCCGGCCGACCACACGCCCGAGATGCAGTACCTGCACGAGCGCCGCAAGGCCCTGGGCGGCTACCTGCCGCACCGCCGCGTCAAGGCCGACGAGCAGATCGCCGTGCCGCCGCTGGAAGCCTTCAAGGCGGTGCTCGAGCCCACGGTCGAGGGCCGCGAGATCAGCACCACCCAGGCCTACGTGCGTTTCCTGTCGGCGCTGCTGCGCGACAAGGACCTGGGCCCGCGCGCCGTGCCCATCCTGGTCGATGAGGCCCGCACCTTCGGCATGGAAGGCCTGTTCCGCCAGATCGGCATCTACAACCACGAAGGCCAGAACTACACGCCGCAGGACAGAGACCAGGTCTCCTACTACAAGGAAGAGAAGAACGGCCAGATCCTGCAAGAGGGCATCAACGAGGCCGGCGGCATGGCCAGCTGGATCGCCGCGGCGACGTCGTACTCGACGAACAACCGCATCATGGTGCCGTTCTACATCTACTACTCGATGTTCGGCCTGCAGCGCGTGGGCGACCTGTGCTGGGCGGCCGGCGACATGCAGGCCCGCGGCTTCCTGCTGGGCGGCACCTCGGGCCGCACCACGCTCAACGGCGAAGGCCTGCAGCATGAGGACGGCCACAGCCACATCATGGCCGGCACCATCCCCAACTGCGTGAGCTACGACCCGACCTTCGCCCACGAAGTCGCGGTGATCATGCAGCATGGCCTCAAGCGCATGGTGGAAAAGCAGGAGAACGTCTTCTACTACATCACCTTGCTCAACGAAAACTACCCCATGCCCGGCCTGCAGCCCGGCACCGAGGAGCAGATCGTCAAGGGCATGTACCTGTTCAAGGAAGGCGCCAAGCTCACCCCGCGCGTGCAGCTGCTGGGCTCGGGCACCATCTTGCGCGAGTCGCTGGCGGCGCAGGAGATGCTGGAGAAGGAATGGGGCGTGGCGGCCAACGTCTGGAGCTGCCCCAGCTTCAACGAGCTGGCCCGCGACGGCCAGGACTGCGAGCGCTGGAACCTGCTGCATCCCACCGAGAAGGCCCGCGTCTCCTTCGTGGCCCAGCAGCTGGACAAGCACACCGGCCCGGTGGTCGCGTCGACCGACTACATGAAGGCCTATGCCGAGCAGATCCGCCCCTACGTGCAGAACTCCACCAAGGGCGGCCGCACTTTCAAGGTGCTGGGCACGGACGGCTTTGGCCGCAGCGACTTCCGCAGCAAGCTGCGCGAGCACTTCGAAATCAACCGCCACTACATCGTGCTGGCCGCGCTCAAGGCGCTGAGCGAGGAGGGCACGGTGCCGGTCGCCAAGGTGGCCGAAGCCATTGCCAAATACGGGATCAAGGCCGACAAGATCAACCCGCTGCACGCGTAAGAATAAGAACACTGGAGAACAACAACATGGCGCTGATCGAAGTGCAGGTTCCCGACATCGGGGACTTCGACGAGGTTGCGGTCATCGAGCTGCTGGTCAAGCCCGGCGACACGGTGAAGGCCGAGCAATCCCTGGTGACGGTGGAATCCGACAAGGCCTCGATGGAGATCCCATCTGCCGCCGCTGGCGTGGTCAAGGAACTGCGCATCAAGGTCGGCGATAAAGTGAAGCAAGGATCGGTGCTGCTGGTACTGGAAGCCGCCGGCGCGGCCGCCGCTCCCGCTCCCGCTCCCGCTCCCGCTCCGGCCCCTGTTCCCGAGCAAAAACAGGTTCCAGCCCCCGCCATTCCTTCGCCGTCTGCTCCTGTTTCAGGAGCAAGCACGGGCCCGGTCGAGGTCCGCGTTCCGGACATCGGCGACTTCAAGGATGTCGCCGTCATCGAGATCCTGGTCAAGCCGGGCGATGCCATCGGGCTGGAGCAATCGCTGATCACCGTGGAGTCGGACAAGGCGTCCATGGAGATCCCCTCGGGCGCGGCGGGCGTGCTCAAGGAGATGAAGGTCAAGATCGGCGATGTGGTCAACATCGGTGACCTGGTGGCCATCCTGGAAGGTTCTACAGCCGCAGCGCCTGCCGTTGCGGTTGCGGCAGCATCGGCGCCCATTGCGGCCGCGGCCTCCGCGCCCGTGGCCCAGCCGTCGGAACGCGCCCTGCCCACGGCAGCCTTGCCGCCCCACGAGCCCACCGCGCCGACCGGCACGCTGCCCCATGCCTCGCCTTCGGTGCGCAAGTTCGCGCGCGAGCTGGGCGTGCCGCTGGAAGAAGTCAAGGGCACGGGCCCCAAGAGCCGCGTCACGCAGGACGACGTCCAGGCCTTCACCAAGGCGGTGATGCAGGGCGACACCCGCACCAAGGCCGCGGCGGCCAAGGCGCCTGCCGGCGGTGGTGGTGGCGGCGGCGAGTTGAACCTGCTGCCCTGGCCCAAGGTCGACTTCGCCAAGTTCGGCCCGGTCGAGCGCAAGGAGATGTCGCGCATCAAGAAGATCAGCGGCGCCAACCTGCACCGCAACTGGGTGATGATCCCGCACGTCACCAGCTACGACGATGCCGACATCACCGAGCTCGAAGCCTTCCGCGTGGCCACCAACAAGGACAACGAGAAGTCCGGCATCAAGGTCACCATGCTGGCCTTCGTCATCAAGGCGGTGGTCGCGGCGCTCAAGAAATTCCCGGACTTCAATGCCAGCCTGGACGGTGACCAGCTGGTCTACAAGCAGTACTTCCACATCGGCTTTGCCGCCGACACGCCCAATGGCCTGGTGGTGCCGGTGCTGCGCGATGTCGACAAGAAGGGCATCCTGCAGATCAGCCAGGAGATGGGCGAACTGGCCAAGAAGGCCCGCGACGGCAAGCTCAGTGCCGGTGACATGCAAGGCGGCTGTTTCTCCATCAGCTCGCTGGGTGGCCTGGGCACGACCTACTTCACGCCGCTGATCAACGCGCCCGAGGTCGCCATCCTGGGCCTGTCGCGCAGCAGCATGAAGCCGGTCTGGGACGGCAGCGCTTTCCAGCCGCGCCTGGTCATGCCGCTGTCGCTGTCCTATGACCACCGCGTCATCGACGGCGCGGCCGGCGCGCGTTTCAACACCTACCTGGCCCAGGTGCTGGCGGACTTCCGCCGCGTCCTGTTGTAAGGGCGCAGCGCGATGACCACAGTCGTTGTTGTGAGGAAGGCCGGTCAGGTCGCCATCGCCGCCGACACCCTGGTGACCTTCGGCGACACCCGGCTGGCGCACCGCTTCGAGGCCAACACCAAGATCTTCCAGGTCGAGACCGACGCCGGGCCCAGCTACATTGGCATGGCCGGCACCGTGGCCCATTTCCCGGTGCTGCGCAAGGCCCTGGGCGCGATGCCGCGCGAGCTGCTCAAGCTGACCAGCAAGGACGATGTCTTCGACACCTTCACCAAGCTGCATCCCTACCTGAAGGACAACTTCTTCCTGCAGACCAAGGAAGAAGACAGCGACCCCTACGAGTCCAGCCAGTTCAGCGTGGTGATCGCCAATGCCAGCGGCATCTACGGCCTGTACAGCTACCGCGAGGTCTTCGAGTTCAAGGAATTCTGGGGCATCGGTTCCGGCCGCAGCTTTGCCCTGGGCGCCATGCACGCGGCCTACGGCAAGGCCAAGACCGCCAGGGAAGTGGCGCAGGCCGGCATCGCCGCCGGCTGCGAGTTCGACCGCAACTCCGCAGGTCCCTGCGACGTGTTCACAATCAAAATGAAAGGCGCCAAATGAGCGTCATTGACATTCAAGTGCCGGACATCGGCGATTTCGATGAGGTTGCTGTCATCGAGGTTCTGGTCAAGCCCGGCGACACGGTCAAGGCCGAACAGTCGCTGGTGACGGTGGAGTCCGACAAGGCCTCGATGGAGATTCCGTCCAGCCATGCCGGCGTGGTCAAGGAACTCAAGATCAAGGTCGGCGACAAGGTCAAGCAAGGTTCCGTGTTGCTGACTCTGGAAGCGGCTGCTGGCGCCGCTGCACCGGCCGCAGCCCCTGTTTCGGCACCGAATCAGCCTGCAGCCCCCGTGCAGGCTCCCTCATCTGCTCCTGTTTCTGTAGCGCCTACGGCCAATTACGGCGGCGGTGTCGACCAGGAATGCGACGTGCTAGTGCTCGGCGGCGGCCCCGGCGGCTACTCGGCCGCCTTCCGCGCCGCCGACCTGGGGCTCAAGGTCGTCCTGGTCGAGCGCTATGCCACCCTGGGTGGCGTCTGCCTGAACGTGGGCTGCATTCCCTCCAAGGCCCTGCTGCACGTGGCAGCGGTGATGGACGAGGTCAGCCACTTCGAGGCCCTGGGCGTGAGCTACGGCAAGCCGGTGGTCGATCTGGCCAAGCTCAAGGCCCACAAGAACAAGGTCCTGTCCAAGCTCACCGGCGGCCTCACGGCCATGGCCAAGATGCGCAAGGTGACGGTGGTGCGCGGCTACGGCCAGTTCCTGGACCCGCACCATCTCGAGGTCGAAGAGACCACGGGCCAGGCCCAGGAGCGCACGGGCAAGAAGCAGACCGTCAAGTTCAAGAGTGCCATCATCGCCGCCGGCTCGCAGGCCGTGCACCTGCCCTTCATGCCCAAGGACCCGCGCGTGGTGGACTCCACCGGCGCGCTGGAGCTGGGCAGCAGCCCGAAGCGCATGCTCATCCTGGGCGGCGGCATCATCGGCCTGGAGATGGGCACGGTCTATTCGACGCTGGGCGCGCGCCTGGACGTGGTCGAGATGCTGGACGGCCTGATGCAGGGCGCCGACCGCGACCTGGTCAAGGTCTGGCAGAAGATGAACACGCCGCGCTTTGACAACATCATGCTCAAGACCAAGACCGTGGGCGCCGAGGCGACCCAGGATGGCATTCGCGTGACGTTCGAAGGCGAGCAGGCACCCAAGGAGCCGCAGGTCTATGACCTGGTGCTGCAGGCCGTGGGCCGCACGCCCAACGGCAAGAAGATCGGTGCTGACAAAGCCGGTGTGGCGGTGAGCGAGCGTGGCTTCATCGCGGTGGACATCCAGATGCGCACCAACGTACCCCACATCTTTGCCATCGGCGACGTCGTCGGCCAGCCCATGCTGGCCCATAAGGCGGTGCACGAGGGCCATGTGGCGGCGGAAGTCGCGGCCGGCAGCCTCAACGGCGACCAGGCGTTGCAACGCGCCGCCTTCAATGCCCGCGTCATCCCCAGCGTGGCCTATACAGATCCCGAGGTGGCCTGGGTGGGTCTGACCGAGGACCAGGCCAAGGCCCAGGGCATCGCCATCAAGAAGGGCCACTTCCCCTGGTCGGCTTCCGGCCGTGCCATCGCCAATACCCGGGACGAGGGCTTCACCAAGCTGCTGTTCGACGCGCAAACCCATCGCATCCTGGGCGGCGGCATCGTCGGCACCCATGCGGGCGACATGATCGGCGAGGTGGCCCTGGCCATCGAGATGGGTGCCGACGAGATCGACATCGGCAAGACCATCCATCCGCATCCCACGCTGGGCGAGAGCATCGGCATGGCGGCGGAAATCGCCCACGGCACCTGCACCGACGTGCCGCCGCCGCGTAAGCCAAGCTGATTTTTTTCAGGCCAGCAGGCCGTCGACGATCCTGTGCCAGTGGACGGCGTCCACTGGCGTGATCGACAGGCGGTTGCCCTTCTTGAGCACCAGCATGTCGGCCAGGGCCGGCTCGGCGCGCAGCTCGGGCAGGGCCAGCAGGCGCGTCTTGCGAACCGCCTGCACGTCCAGCAGCAACCAGCGCGGCGCCTCCGGCTTGGAGGCGGCGTCGTAGTAGGGCGAGGCTTTGTCGAACTGGGTCGGGTCGGGCCGTGTGGCCGAGGCCACGCGGGCGATGCCGGCGATGCCCGGCTCGGGGCAGCTGGAGTGGTAGAACAGCACGCCGTCGCCCAGCTGCATGGCATCGCGCATGAAGTTGCGCGCCTGGTAGTTGCGCACGCCGGTCCAGGGCACGGTCTTGCGCGGCGCGGCCAGCGCATCGTCGATCGAGCACTCGTCGGGCTCGGACTTCATCAGCCAGTACTGCGTCATGGGCGTCCTTTCTCTCGCTCGCTCAGCGGCAGCGCAGGGGCAGCAGGCCGGCGGGCACGTCGGTCTTGTTGACGCCCTGCGCCTTCATCTTGTCCGGCGCCGTGGCCGGGCCGCACAACCACGTGATGGGAACGACAGGCGTGTCCTCCACCACCGCCGGCCGCAGGCTCAAGGTCTTGCCCAGCAGGGCCCGGTTGGCCTTGTTGCCGAAGCGGATGTGGATGGCGCCGTCCTGCACGGTCACGCTGCTGACCACCGCGTTGACGATCTTGTCCGCCTGCGGCAGGCCGGCCGCGGCGTTGTCGGCCGGCAGCGGCTGCCCCAGCAGCCAGGCCGCGGCCACGGGCGGCTTGGCAATGTCGGCCAGGGGCAGGGCCTCGGCCACCTGCTCGCGCACGATGCGGTCAAGGTAGCTGGGCAGGGCGATCAGCGAGAGGATGGCGATCACGGCGATCACCACCATGAGCTCGATCAGGGTGAATCCGTTGCGACGCATCGGACCATCATAGCCAGCGCACTGACCTCAGGGCCGCACGGCCGGCGTCTCCACCGCCATGCCCATGGCGCGCGCCGCCAGGTGCAACTCCAGCGCCACCATGTCCGGGCTGTTGGCGGCAAAGGGCTCGGCTCGCACGCCGGTCAGGCAGCCGCGCAGGCGGCGTTGCAGCGAGCCCAGGCCCTGCCATTCCAGCCGGTAGACCGGGTAGCCTGTCGCATGGCCTTGCGGGATGGTGCTGCCCGCGAGCTTGCCGCCGGCCAGCTGGTCGTGGCACTGGGCACAGGACAGGTCGAGCTGGCCCAGGCGCTGTGCGAACAGCTGGGCGCCGCGCTCGCGCAGGGGCGCCAGCCGCGGGTCGGCATCGGGCGCCATCGGAAGTCCGCGCGACTGCATGGCCACATAGGTTTCCAGGCCCAGCAACTGCGCGTGTTCCGCGCCCCAGGCCGGCAGCTGCTGGTGGCGCTGGCGGCACAGGTTGATGCGCATGCCCAGGTTGACCGCGCTGGCCGAGGTCGCATCCCACGCGGGATAGCGCGCCGCCACGCCGGCCATGCTGGTGGCCGCCTCCCCGTGGCAGCTGGCGCAGGAGCGCGACTGCGGGCCCTCGGCCTTGCGCCACAGGGCCTGGCCGTCCTGCACCCAGAGCATGGCGGGATTGGCGTTGTCGTCGCGCTGCATGGCCTGGACGTCCGGTCCCATGAAGTCGAAGCTCGAGCGGCGCGCGTCGAGGACGGGCGAGGGGGAGGGCGGGGCGGCCGCGCAACCCAGCAGCACGGCCAGCAGCGCAGTGGCGAGCGCGCGCCGGCTCATGTGACGGACAAATCCACGCGCTCGGTCTGGGCGAAGCCGTTGTCGCCCTGCCACTCGAACTCCAGCGTGCCGGAGTCGGTCGCCAGCAGGTGGAACTGCAGGTAGGGATTGGCCGACACGGCGGAGAACAGTTCGGCCGTGAACACCGTCTCGCCGTTGTAGCGGCAGGCAAAGCGCTGGATGATGTCGCGCGGCTGCACCTTGCCCTCGGCGTTGGGCCGGAAACCCGTCTCCATGGGATGGGCGATGGTGGCGCGGATCTCCACCACCTCGCCCCGGCGCGCGGTCTTGGGGACGCTCAGCAGGGTGCGGGCCATCAGGGATCGCCCTCGATGCAGGCCGCCAGCACCACCACCACATCCATGCTGTCCGACCAGAAGCTGCCATCGCTCATGCGGGCGACGGCCACCAGCTTCTGGCTGGTCGCCAGGCGGACGCGGGTGGCCACCGCCGCCTTGCCGGCGCGCGGGCCCAGCGTGAACTTCGCCACCTCGCGCTGCGGGTTGCGCTCGTTGTAGATGGCGATCGCTGCCACATGGTCGGCCGCTGTCATCGGGCTGTCGACGCTCACGCTGACCGGCACCACGTTGCCGTTGTCCACCAGTTTGGCGACCTCGAGTCTGACGCGGCCGCGCTGGATGAGGGCGCCGCCGGAATACGCTGCAAGCGCGGCGGCGAGCTCGGGCGCATCCTGGCTGCGCGCCGGCGTTGCCAGCACCATGGCGGTGCCCCAGGCCAGCAGCTCGCGGCGGCGGGTCAAGAGCGGTCTGGAGGCTGCCATGGCTAGCGCAGCGTGACCAGGTAGGCCACGACGTCTTCCACCTGCTGGGCGCTGAACACAGGCTTGCCCTGCCAGGCCGTGCCGACGCGCGTCAGGCCGTCCGTGCGGTGGTAGGCCGGCATGATGGATTGCGGATGGAGCAGGCGCGCATCCACCAGGCGCAGGCGCAGCTGGCCCGCGCTCCAGCGTGCGCCCGTGCCGGCCAGGTCCGGCGCCAGATTGCCCTGGAAGCGTTCTTCGGGGATGGGCGCTGTATGGCACAGCAGGCACAGGCCGAGCTGGCGGTTGGCGACGATGGCGCGGCCGCGGGCCGCGTCGCCCACCGCAGCGGCCAGCGGCTGGGCTATGGCATCGCCGGTCACGCTGTACGTGGCCAGGACCTGGGCCTTCGCGCCCAGCGATGCAAGCAGGAGGGCCAGCGCCACCAACTGCATGGCGCGGTGCTCAGGCCCGCTTGAGGCTGTGGTTCTTCAGCGGCAGGTCGCGGATGCGCTTGCCGGTGGCCGCATAGACCGCGTTGAGCACGGCTGGCGCCGCCACCGCGATGGTCGGCTCGCCGACACCGCCCCAGAAGCCGCCGCTGGCGACGATCACCGTCTCCACCGCCGGCATGTGCTGCATCTGGACCACAGGGTAGGTGCTGAAGTTGTCCTGCTCCATGCGGCCGTCCTTGAGCGTGCATTCGCCGAACAGCGCCGCCGACAGGCCGTAGGCGAACGAGCCCTCGACCTGGGCTTCGATCTGCTGCGGGTTGACCGCATGGCCGCAGTCGGTGGCCGCGACGATGCGGTGCACCTTGAGCTCGCCCTCGGCGTTGACCGAAACTTCGGCACAGGCCGCCACATAGCTGCCAAAGCCCATGGTCTGGGCCAGGCCGCGAAACACCTTCTGGCCGCCCACGTCGGGTGGCGGCGTGCCCCATTTGACGCGCTCGGCCACGGCATTGAGCACGGCCAGGTGCTTGGGATGGCTGGCCATCAGCTTGCGGCGCAGGGCCAGCGGGTCCTGTTTGGTCTCGACCGCGATCTCGTCGATGAAGGACTCCAGGTAGATCGCGTTCTGGTTCAGGTTGACGCCGCGCCAGAAGCCCGGCGGCACCGGCGGGTTGCGCATTGCATGGTCGATCAGCAGGTTGGGAAAGCTGTAGCCAATGGAGGCTTCGGGTCCCGGCGCGTTCAGGCCCTGGAAGACCACCGGATCGCGCCCGCCCTGCAAGGCCTGGGTCGAGATGCCGGCCAGGATGGACTGGCCCGAGATGCGCATGTGCAGGGCCGTGATGTTGCCCTGGGCATCGAGCCCGGCCTGCATGCGGCACTGCGTGACCGGGTGGAAGCGGCCGTGCAGCATGTCTTCTTCGCGGCTCCACAGCAGCTTGACCGGCACGCCGGGCATCTGCTTGGCGATGTCCACCGCCTGGCGCACCCAGTCGTGCACCGCGCCGCGCCGGCCGAAGCCGCCGCCCAGGTGCAGCTTGTAGACCTCGCACTGGGCCGCCGGCAGGCCCGAGGCCTCCGAGGTGGCGGCCAGGGCCGCTTCCCCGTTTTGGGTGGGTGTCCAGACCTCGCAGCGCTGGGGCGTCCAGCGCGCCGTGGCGTTCATGGGCTCCATGGTCGCGTGGTTCTGGTGCGGGTAGGAGTAGAAAGCCTCGATGCGGCGCGGGGCTGAGGCCAGGGCGGCTCTGGCGTCACCGTTCTGGTTGCCGACCACGGCGTCAGTGGCGTCAAAGCCGGCCCGCAGGGTCTTGGCCACGTCGACGCTGGACAGGCCGGCGTTCGGGCCGTTGTCCCATTCGATGGGCAGGGCGTCCAGCGCCGTCTTGGCGCGCCACCAAGTGTCGGCGATGACGGCCACGGCCGAATCGCCGACCCGCACCACCTTCTTGATGCCGGGGCGCTTCTCGATCGCGGCGGCATTGAAGCTTTTGAGCTTGCCGCCAAAGACCGGGCAGTCCTTGATGGCGGCATTGAGCAGGCCGGGCAGCTTGAGGTCGGCGCCATAGACCTGCTTGCCGGTGACCTTCTCGACCGTGTCCAGCCGCGCCATGCGCTTGCCCACCAGCTTCCAGTCTTTCGGGTCCTTGAGCGCCACATCGGTGGGCACGGCCAGCTTGCCGGCGGCATCGGCCACCTGGCCGTAGCGCAGCGTGCGGCCGCTGGGCACATGGGTGATGACGCTGTTGGCGGCGCGGCAGTCCGCCGCCGGCACGCTCCATTGCGTGGCCGCGGCCTGGACCAGCATGGTGCGGGCGGCCGCGCCGCCCTTGCGCACGTAGTCGTGCGACTCGCGGATGCCGCGGCTGCCGCCGGTGGAGAAGTTGCCCCAGGCCCGGTTGCGCGCCAGGTTCTGGCCGGGTGTCGGGTATTCGGTCGTCACCTTGGCCCAGTTGCACTCGAGTTCTTCGGCCACCAACTGGGCCAGACCGGTCAGGCTGCCCTGGCCCATCTCGGAGCGGGCGATGCGGATCACCACGGTGTCGTCGGGCCGCACCACGACCCAGGCATTGATTTCAGGGGCGGCCGCGCCTTGCGCCGCCGCCTCACCGGCCAAGGGGATGTGGAAGGCCACGACCAGCCCGCTGGCAGCGGACGCCTGTAAGAAGCCGCGGCGGCGCAGCGATGCCTGGGCGCTCATGTCGTGCTCCCGTCGGCGTGCTGGATGGCCAGGGCGGCGCTTTTGGTGTTGCCGCCACGGGCCACGACCTTGATGGCGGCGCGGATGCGGTTGTAGGTGCCGCAGCGGCAGATGTTGGTCATCGCCTCGTTGATGTCGGCGTCGCTGGGATTGGGCTTGTCGCGCAGCAGGGCGACGGCCGTCATGATCATGCCGCACTGGCAGTAGCCGCACTGCGGCACGTCCAGCTGGGCCCAGGCCTTTTGCACCGGGTGCGAGCCGTCGGGCGAGAGCCCCTCAATGGTGACGATCTTCTCGGCGGCGCCGACCGTGGACACCGGCCGCACGCAGCTGCGGGTGGGGACGCCGTTGATGTGCACAGTGCAGGCGCCGCAGGCGGCGATGCCGCAGCCGTACTTGGTGCCCGTCAGGCCCAGCTGCTCGCGCAGCACCCACAGCAGGGGCGTGTCCTGCTCCGCCTCGAAATCGCGCACCGCGCCGTTGACGTTGAGTTTCGCCATGCATTGCTCCCGTGGGTGAGAAGACTGGACGCGCGGATATTACGCCGCGCGTTGCGCTCTGACCATGGGAACAACGAGAAGGGCGGCGCGCTGCGCCGGCCGCTCACCTGGTGGCGGCAGTGTCCTGAGAGGCGTTCACGCGCCGGGCGCCGTCGAAGCGGCGCGCCCAGTAGGCCACGCCCATGTCCTCGACGCGGACCTGGGCACCGGGCTTGGGCGAGTGGATGAATTTGCCGTCACCGACATAGATGCCGACATGGCTGAAGGTCTGGCGCATGGTGTTGAAGAACACCAGGTCGCCCGGCTGCAGGTCCTGCTTGTCGATCTTCTGGGTGGCGGCTGCCTGCTCGTTGGCGCGGCGCGGCAGGATCAGGCCCACGGTCTGCTCGTACATGGCGCGCACGAAGCCGCTGCAGTCGAAGCCGGTGTCGGCCGAGCTGCCGCCGCGGCGGTAAGGCACGCCCAGGAAGCCCATCGCATTGAAGACCAGGTCGGAGGCGCTGTCGCGGGCGGCGATGGCGCCGACTTTGACGCTGTTGCCCACCAGTTCCAGCCGGGTCAGCAGGCCTTTTTCCGCCATCAGGCGGCCCAGATCGTCCTCAGCCGTGGCGGGCGCAGCCTGCGCGGTAGCGCAGGTGAGGGTGATGACAAGGCAGAGCCAGCGGGACATGGGGCGCGAGCTTACCCTGTCTGAACCGGAGAAGTCAAGTTAGGTAATTTACCTATGTCTTTGATTTATATAGTAATCATGGCGCATCCTGTAAAGCTGGGCCTGCAGCCGCCAGGTTTTACGGGAAGAATGGGTCTGGTTCAAGCCAAGGAATCCGCGTGAAAAACTTGCTGTTTGCGGCCGCTGTCTGCCTGTCGGCATGGGCCGCGCCTGCCGCCGCCCAGGACTGGAAGGTCCAGGAAGTGGCCGGTGCACTGGAGCATCCCTGGGCCCTGGCTTTCCTGTCCGAGGGCAGGTTCCTGGTGACCGAGCGGCCCGGCCGCATGCGCGTGATCGAAGCCGACGGCAAGCTGGGCCCGCCGCTGGCCGGCCTGCCCCAGGTGGCGGCGGGCGGGCAGGGTGGCCTGCTGGACCTGGTGGCCGATTCGGCCGTTGCCCGCAACAGCACGGTCTATTTCTGCTTCTCCGAACCGGGGGCCGGCGGCAACGGCACGGCCCTGGCCCGGGCCCGGCTGGCGGCCGACCGCAGCCGGCTGGAGGATGTCAAAGTGCTGTTCCGCCAGCAGCCCAAGGTGGCGAGCAGCCTGCATTTCGGTTGCCGCATCGTTGAGGCGGCCGACGGCAGCCTGTTCCTTACCCTGGGCGAGCGCTACAGCCGGATGCAGGACGCGCAAAAGCTGGACAACCACCTGGGCAAGGTCGTGCGGCTGGACAAGGAAGGGGCGCCGGCGCGCGGCAATCCCTTCGAGGGCCGCTCCGGTGCACTGCCGGAAATCTGGAGCCTGGGCCACCGCAACCCGCAGGGCGCAGCGCTGGCGCCCGACGGCAGGTTCTGGATCCATGAGCACGGTCCGCAGGGCGGCGACGAGATCAACCTGTCGCAGGCCGGCCGCAACTACGGCTGGCCCCTGGCCACCTTCGGCGAGAACTATGGCGGCGGCAAGATCGGCGCGGGCCTGAGCGCGCACCCCGGCACGGAGCCACCGCTGCACTACTGGGTGCCGTCGATCGCGCCGTCGGGCATGGCCTTTCTCACCAGCGAGCGTTACGGCCCGGCCATGAAGGGCAACCTGTTCGTGGGTTCCCTCAAGTTTGGCTACCTGGCCCGCATCGAGCTGGCTGGCGCCAAGGTGCTGCGCGAACACAAACTGCTGGAAGGGCAGGGCCGCATCCGCGACGTGCGCCAGGGGCCCGACGGCCTGCTCTATGTGCTGACCGACAGCGACAAGGGCCGGCTGCTGCGCCTGCTGCCGCCCTGAAGGCCGGGCTCAGGGTTTGATCAGGCCCTTGCGCACCGCGTAGAGGGTCAGGCTGGCGATGTCGTTCAGGCGCAGCCGCTCCATGATGCGGGCCCGGTGCACGTCCACCGTCTTGGGCGACAGGCCCAGCTCGAACGCGATCTCCTTGGAAGCGCGGCCCTGGGCGATCAGCTTGAGGATTTCCACTTGGCGGTGGGTCAGCTCGTCGTCCGCCGTGGGCTCGGAGGGCTGCAGCAGGCGCTGGGCGATCGCCGGGCTGAAATAGCTTCCGGTGGCCATCACGCTGCGCACCGCCTGCTCCAGCTCGAAGGGCGGCGCATCCTTCATCAGGTAGCCGCAGGCACCGTTGGCCACTGCGCGCTTGACGAAGTCGACGGTGTCGTACATGGACAACACCAGCAGGTGCACCTTGGGGTGGCTGGCGTGGATCTGGGAGATCGCGGTGATGCCATCCATGCCAGGCATGGAGATGTCGGTCATCACCACGTCGGGCTTGAGGCTGTCGACCAGGGTGATCAGTTCCTTGCCGTCGCGCGCTTCGGCGATCACCTCCACGCCGGCCACGAGGGACAGCAAGGCCTTGATTCCTGAGCGCACGAGATCGTGGTCATCGGCAAGCACCACACGGATGGGCTGTGGTGCGCTGGTGTTTTTCATGGTCTTTCCTTGGACGCCTGAAGCCTATAGCACTGCGCGGATCGCGACTCCGACACCGGGCCGGGTGCGGATGTGAAGACGCCCGCCCGCCAGCTCGGTGCGCTCGATCATGCCGTGCAGTCCCACATTGTGTTCGCTGGTGGGGCCGGACAGCACATCTTGCTTGTCGAAACCGACGCCGTCGTCCACCACCAGCATGCCGATGGCGCCGCCGGGCAGGAAGCGCAGGCGCACCACGACATGTGTAGCCTGGGCGTGCCGCACGATGTTGTTGAGAGCCTCCTGCACCAGCCGGACGGCCACCGAGGCGGTCTCGCCCAGGACGGCGGGCTCCTTGCCGCGCGAGGTGACGGTGTAGGCCAAGCCGGCCGGCTCGCCGATGCGCTGGACGGCTGATTGGACGGCCGCCACCAGGCCCAGCAGGTCCAACTGGGCAGGCCGCAACGAGAACGACAGGGTCTTGAGCTGCTTGACGGCGCCCTGCGCCATCTCCATCGCGGTCTCGGTGTGCAGCTTGGCGGCGTCCTCGCTGGGCGCGCGTTTGGCCGCGTGCAGGTGGATCACCATGCCGGTGAGGGTCTGGCCCAGCTGGTCGTGCAGCTCGCGCGAAATCAGGGTGCGTTCGCGCTCTTGCGCCACCACCAGCTTGGCCGACAGCCGCTTCAGGCGCCGGTAGGCGGCATCGAGCTCCTGGGCCAGCCGTTCCTGTTCGAGCACGCGCCGGCGCTCGGCGATCACCCGCTCGATGATTTGCGGCAGTGTGCCCAGCTTGTCCTTGGTCAGGTAGTCCTTGGCGCCGCAGCGCAGCACGTGGACCGCCGCTTCCTCGCCGATGGCCCGGGTTACCACCACCAGCGGCGTGCTGCAGCGCCGCGCCAGCAGGATCTGCAGGGCTGCATACGGCGAGAAGCGCGGCATGTTGAAGTCGCACAGGATGACGTCGAACTCCTGGCTCTGGGCCAGGGCTTCGGTGAAGCCGCCGGCGTCGTCCACGCGGTGCAGCAGGTACTTGCGCTGCGGATCGGCCCGCTCCAGCGCCAGGGCCATCAGTTCGACGTCGTCCGGGTTGTCCTCCACGCACAGCAGCCTGACGTCGGTGGTTTCGGGGGATGCGTCGTTCGGCATTGTTGAGCAGGCGGTATTGCGGCGAGTTTACCGCGCGGGTTGCGCTTGCAAACCCTGTTGGCGCCGGCCTGCGCGTCCGCCCCAGATACGCCAGCTTAGGAATTTGCCCTAAACCGTCCGCGCCAATCGCCTAAGGGCCCGGTTGCACCCAATGGTTTCATCGTTGCAGACGAAGTTGACCATGCAGGAGAGACCCCAATGACCCCCGTTCCCGGCGCTGCCATCACTGCCCTGCCGGGCGCTCTGCGCCCCCGTGGCTTTGCCCATGGCTGGCTGGACCAGACCGGCTGGCCCGCGCTGGCCATGGCGGCGGCCTTTGCCACCCTGTTTGCCCTGTCCCTGTACATCCTGGGTGGCATGGCCCCGGCTGAATTGCTGGCGCCCGGCGCCCTGGTGTCCAGCCTGCTGGGCCTGCTGGCCCTGAAGTCCGGCGGCGTGGTGCTGCGCCGTTCGCTGGCAGCTTCGCGTGGTCTGCTCGACTCCGCAACCGGCCTGTACAGCCAGTCCGGCTTTGCCCGGGAAAGCGCTGTCCTGCTGGAACGCGCCCGCCGCAGCGGCCGCACGCTGAGCGTGGTGGTCTTCGAATTTGACGACTTGCTGGAAGTCCATAGCATCTACGGCGCCGCGGTCAGCCGCACCCTGCTGGGCCAGGTGGCCCGCCAGCTGGAAGCTGTCGCCGGTGGCTATGGTGTGGCGGCCCGCACCGGCAGGACCCAGTTCAGCCTGGCGCTGCCCGGCCTGAACCGCGACCAGGCGCGCGCCGCGGTGGAAAGCGTGTTCGGCCAGGCCTGCTGCATCGAGTTCGATGCCGACGACGACGAGATCATGCTGGTGCCCGAGGTGCTGGTCGACGCCATGCCGGACGAGGCCGGGTCCGTCACAGCCTTCCAGCAGCAACTGGTCGCCGACCTGGCCCGGCTGCGCGCGGAAGAGCAACGCCGCGTCCTGTACCTGCAGCGCGAGCGCGAGAGCCATTCCCGTCCGATGAGCCTGGCTGCCCATTGAGCACCCACTGAGCGCCGCTGGGCCGCGTCCTGGGGGTCGACTCTCAGGGCTGGAATAATCGGGTCTTCCAAGGAATGCCCGATGCTGCTTGACCCCGACGATTCCCAACTGCTGCTGGTGGACTACCAGAGCGCCCTGATGCCGGCCATCCACGAGTCCGGCGCCGTGCTGGCCAATGCGCTGCGCCTGGCCCGCATGGCCCGCCTGTTCGATATTCCCTCCTGGGGCACCGAGGAGAACCCGCAAGGCCTGGGCGAGACCGTGCCCGAGCTGCGCCCGCTGCTGGACAAGGTGGTGGGCAAGCTGCATTTCAGCGCCTGCGCCGAGGGTCTGGCCGAGCGCCTGCGGCCGCCGGCCCGCCCGGCCCAGGGCGGCAACGCCCGCAGCCTGCCCAAGCACCTGCAAAAGGCCGCGCCAGCGCCTGCCGAGAGCCGCAACACCGTGGTGGTGGCTGGCTGCGAGGCCCATGTCTGCCTGCTGCAGACGGCGTTGGACCTGCTGGACGAGGAGTTCGAGGTTTGGGTCGTCACCGACGCCTGCGGCTCGCGCAGCGAGCGCAACCGCGACGCCGCCTTCGACCGCCTGGCCGGTGCCGGCGCCGAGCTGGTGACCACCGAGATGGTGGCCTTTGAATGGCTGCGTACTGCGGAACACCCGCTGTTCAAGGAGGTCCTCGCGCTGGTCAAATAGCGTGGTCGCCAACCCTGGAGGCCCGAGTGACCTACGCTGAGTTCCACCGCCGCTCCGTCGAGGAGCCGGACGCTTTCTGGGCCGAACAGGCCCGCCTGATCGATTGGCAGCAGGCGCCGCAGTCCATCTGCGACAACAGCCGGCCGCCGTTCACGCGCTGGTTCGCCGGCGGCACCACCAATCTGTGCCACAACGCGGTCGACCGCCACCTGGCCGCGCGCGGCGACCAGCCGGCGCTGATCAGCGTCTCCACCGAAACCGGCGTCGAGAAGGCCTACAGCTTCCGCGAGTTGCATGCCGAGGTGCAGCACACTGCGGCGATGCTGCAGGCGTTGGGCGTGCGCCAGGGCGACCGGGTGCTGTTGTACATGCCCATGGTGGCCGAGGCGGTCTTCACCATGCTGGCTTGTGCGCGCATCGGCGCCATCCATAGCGTGGTGTTCGGCGGCTTTGCCTCGGTCTCGCTGGCGTCCCGCATCGAGGACGCCCAGCCCCGCGTGATCGTCAGCGCCGATGCCGGCTCGCGCGGCGGCAAGGTCCTGGCCTACAAGCCGCTGCTGGACGAGGCGATCCGCTTGTCCAGCCACAAGCCGCAGGCCGTGCTGCTGGCCGACCGCGGCCTGGCGCCCATGGAGCGGGTGGCCGGGCGCGACCACGACTGGGCGGCGCTGCGCCAGGCCCACCTGGACACCGAAGTGGCCTGCGTCTGGCTGGACGCGACGGCCACCAGCTACACCATCTACACCAGCGGCACGACCGGCAAGCCCAAGGGCGTGCAGCGCGACGTCGGCGGCTATGCGGTGGCGCTGGCGGCCAGCATGGAGCACATCTTCCAGGGTGAGGCCGGCGCCACCTTCTTTTGCGCCAGCGACATTGGCTGGGTGGTGGGGCACAGCTACATCGTCTACGGCCCGCTGATCGCCGGCATGGCCACCATCTTGTACGAGGGCCTGCCGGTACGGCCCGACGCCGGCATCTGGTGGAGCCTGGTGGAGAAATACAAGGTGCGCACCATGTTCACCGCCCCGACGGCGGTGCGCGTGCTCAAGAAACAGGATCCGGCCTTCCTCAAGAAGCACGATCTCTCCAGTCTGAAGGCGCTGTTCCTGGCGGGCGAGCCGCTGGACGAGCCGACGGCGCGCTGGATCAGCGAGGCGCTGGGCGTGCCCATCATCGACAACTACTGGCAGACCGAAAGCGGCTGGCCCATCCTGACCATCGCCAATGGCGTCGAGAAGAAGGCCAGCAAGTTCGGCAGCCCCGGCGTGCCCATGGCCGGCTACAAGGTCAAGATCCTGCACGAGAGCACGGGCCAGGAACTGGTCGAGCCCGGCCAGAAGGGCGTGGTGGTGATCGAGGGGCCGACGCCGCCGGGCTTCATGCAGACCGTCTGGCGCGACGATGAGCGCTTCGTCAAGACCTACTGGCAGAGCATCCCCGGCCGGATGGTCTACAACACCTTCGATTGGGGCATCCGCGATGCGGACGGCTACTACTACATCCTGGGCCGCACCGACGACGTCATCAACGTCGCCGGCCACAGGCTGGGCACGCGCGAGATCGAGGAGAGCATTTCCAGCCATGCCAACGTGGCCGAGGTGGCCGTGGTTGGTGTGGCCGATGCGCTCAAGGGCCAGGTGGCCATGGCCTTCGTGGTGGCGCGCGATGCCGCGGCCGTGGCCGACGAGGCCGGCCGCCTGCGGCTGGAAGGCGAGATCATGAAGCTGGTCGACAGCCAGCTGGGCGCCCTGGCGCGGCCGGCGCGGGTGCGTTTTGTGAGCCTGCTGCCCAAAACCCGCAGCGGCAAATTGCTGCGCCGCGCCATCCAGGCCGTGTGCGAGGGCCGCGACGCCGGCGACCTGACCACCATTGAAGACCCTGCGGCGCTGCGCCAGGTCCTCGATTCTTTGGTTGGATAGCCCTCCAGCTCCCGGTTTGATTGGGCTGGATGCTCTCAAAACAAGAGCAGACTGGCGCCCTCAAGCCTGGCTGGACCGTGCCGAAAACAGGGGATGTGCCGGCTTCGGCATGAACACGTGGTCTCTGAGTCCAGCACAGGCCCGCCTGGCGGGCCTGTGCGATCGATGGCACAATTGAGGTCGCAACCCGGCCCCTTCCAGCCACAGTCGCATCCGCCAACCGGTCCAGCCGTGTCGCGGAAGGTTTCTACAACCAGCCAAGGCCTCCTGCAGGGGGGCGGAAAGTAGCGCAGCATGAGTGACAGCACCGTCTACACGGCCTACCAGGGCAATTCGTATCTCTTCGGCGGCAACGCGCCCTATGTCGAGGAGATGTACGAGAACTACCTCGCCAACCCCGGCAGCGTGCCCGACAACTGGCGTGAATACTTCGACGCCTTGCAGAACGTTCCCGCCGCCGACGGCAGCAACGCCAAGGACATCGCCCACCTGCCGGTGATCAATGCCTTTGCCGAGCGCGCCAAGCAGGGCGGCACCCGCGTGGTCCAGGCCACCGGCGCCGATTCCGAAATGGGCCGCAAGCGCACCGCGGTGCAGCAGCTGATCGCCGCCTACCGCAACGTCGGCGCCCGCTGGGCCGACCTGGACCCGCTCAAGCGCGCCGAGCGCGAGAAGATCCCCGAGCTGGACCCGTCCTTCTACGGCTTCTCCGACGCCGACCAGGAAACCATCTTCAACACCAGCAACACCTTCTTCGGCAAGGAGACGATGTCGCTGCGCGAGCTGCTCAACGCGCTGCGCGAAACCTACTGCGGCACCATCGGCGCCGAGTACATGTACATCAGCGACCAGGGCAAGAAGCGCTGGTGGCAGCAAAAGCTCGAATCGATCCGCAGCAAGCCCAACTTCCTGGCCGATCAGAAAAAGCAGATCCTCGACCGCGTCACCGCGGCCGAAGGCCTGGAGCGCTTCCTGCACACCAAGTACGTGGGCCAGAAGCGCTTCTCGCTGGAAGGCGGCGAAAGCTTCATCGCCTCGATGGACGAACTGATCCAGCGTTCCGGCGCCAAGGGCGTGCAGGAGATCGTGATCGGCATGGCCCACCGCGGTCGCCTGAACGTGCTGGTCAACACCATGGGCAAGATGCCCGCCGACCTGTTCGCCGAGTTCGACCACACGGCCAAGGAAGACCTGCCCTCCGGTGACGTCAAGTACCACCAGGGCTTCAGCTCGGACGTGACCACCCCCGGCGGCCCGGTCCACCTGAGCCTGGCCTTCAACCCCTCGCACCTGGAGATCGTCAACCCGGTGGTCGAGGGCTCGGTGCGGGCCCGCATGGACCGCCGCGCCGACCCGCAGGGCAAGCAGGTGCTGCCCGTGCAGGTGCACGGCGACGCTGCCTTCGCCGGCCAGGGCGTGGTGATGGAAACCCTGGCGCTGGCCGAAACCCGCGGCTACTTCACCGGCGGCACGGTCCACATCGTCATCAACAACCAGATCGGCTTCACCACCTCCGATCCGCGCGACGCGCGCTCCACCCTGTACTGCACCGACATCGTCAAGATGATCGAGGCGCCGGTGCTGCACGTCAACGGCGACGATCCCGAGGCAGTGGTGCTGGCCACCCAGATCGCGCTGGACTACCGCATGGAGTTCAGCAAGGACGTGGTGCTGGACATCGTGTGTTTCCGCAAGCTGGGCCACAACGAGCAGGACACGCCGGCGCTGACCCAGCCGCTGATGTACAAGAAGATCGGCACCCATCCGGGCACGCGCAAGCTCTACGCCGACAAGCTGTCGGCCCAGGGCCTGGGTGACACGCTGGGCGAGGACATGGTCAAGGCCTACCGCGCCGCCATGGACGCCGGCAAGCACACGGTCGACCCGGTGCTGACCAACTTCAAGAGCAAGTTCGCGGTCGACTGGAGCCCCTACCTGGGCAAGAAGTGGACCGACGCCGCCGACACCGCCATTCCGACGGCCGAGTGGAAGCGACTGGCCGAGAAGATCACCACCGTACCGGCCGGCTTCACGCCGCACCCGCTGGTCAACAAGGTGCTGCTCGACCGCGCCGCCATGGGCCGCGGCGATGTCAACGTCGACTGGGGCATGGGCGAGCACATGGCTTTCGCCTCCCTGGTGGCCAGCGGCTACCCGGTGCGCCTGTCGGGCGAGGACTGCGGCCGCGGCACCTTCACCCACCGCCACTCGGTGCTGCACGACCAGAACCGCGAGAAGTTCGACGAAGGCACCTACGTGCCGCTGTGCCACGTGGCCGACAACCAGGCGCCTTATGTCGTCATCGACTCCATCCTGTCGGAAGAGGCGGTGCTGGGCTTCGAGTACGGCTACGCCTCGAACGATCCCAACACCCTGGTGATCTGGGAAGCCCAGTTCGGCGACTTCGCCAACGGCGCCCAGGTGGTGATCGACCAGTTCATCGCCTCGGGCGAGGTCAAGTGGGGCCGCGTCAACGGCATCACCCTGATGCTGCCGCACGGCTACGAAGGCCAGGGCCCGGAGCACAGCTCGGCCCGCCTGGAGCGCTTCATGCAGCTGTCGGCCGACACCAACATGCAGGTGGTGCAGCCCACGACGGCCAGCCAGATCTTCCACGTGCTGCGCCGCCAGATGGTGCGCCCGCTGCGCAAGCCGCTGATCATCATGACGCCCAAGTCGCTGCTGCGCAACAAGGACGCCACCTCGCCGCTGTCGGAGTTCACCAGGGGCGGCTTCCAGACCGTCATCCCGGAGAACAAGGACCTCAAGGCCGACAAGGTCAAGCGCATCGTCGTGTGCTCCGGCAAGGTCTATTTCGATCTGGCCAAGAAGCGCGAGGAGAAGGGCTTTGACGACGCAGTCATCCTGCGCGTCGAGCAGCTCTATCCCTTCCCGCACAAGGTGTTCGCCGCCGAGCTCAAGAAGTACCCCAACGCCACCGACATCGTCTGGTGCCAGGACGAGCCGCAGAACCAGGGCGCCTGGTTCTTCGTGCAGCACTACATCCACGAGAACATGCTCGACGGCCAGAAGCTGGGTTACTCCGGCCGTGCCGCCTCGGCCTCGCCGGCGGTGGGCTACTCGCACCTGCACCAGGAGCAGCAAAAGGCTTTGGTCGACGGCGCCTTCGGCAAGCTCAAGGGCTTCGTGCTCACGAAATAAAGCGGGACAACGAGGCCCGGTTGCGCCGGCCTCGTCCTTCGAAAAAAATACTTAGGAACAACAATGGCTATCGTAGAAGTCAAGGTCCCGCAGCTGTCCGAATCCGTCGCCGAAGCGACCATGCTGCAATGGAAGAAAAAGGTCGGTGAGGCCGTCGCCCAGGACGAGATCCTGATCGAGATCGAAACCGACAAGGTGGTGCTGGAAGTGCCGGCCCCCAGCGCCGGCGTGCTCGCCGAGATCCTGGTGGGCGACGGCGGCACCGTGCTGGCCGAGCAGCTCATCGCGCGCATCGACACCGAAGGCAAGGGCGCGGCCGTCGCTGCGCCGGCACCTGCCGCCGCAGCGCCTGCTCCCGCTCCCGCGGCAGCCGCCGCGGCCACGACCGGCTCCAAGGCCGGCGTCGCCATGCCGGCGGCTGCCAAGCTGATGGCCGACAACAACCTGGCCAGTGGTTCGGTGCCCGGCACCGGCAAGGATGGCCGCGTCACCAAGGGCGACGTGCTTGGCGCTGTGGCCGGCGGCGCTCCTAAATCTGTAGCGGCTTCGGTCCCGGTGGCGCGGGCTGCAGCCGTTTCCCTTCCCCAGGTGGCGGCCCCGGGCCGGACCCTGGAACTGGGCGAGCGGCCCGAGCAGCGTGTGCCCATGAGCCGCCTGCGCGCCCGCGTCGCCGAGCGCCTGCTGCAGTCGCAATCGAGCAACGCCATCCTGACCACCTTCAACGAGGTGAACATGGCGCCGGTGATGGAAATGCGCAAGAAGTTCCAGGACGCGTTCACCAAGGAACACGGCGTGAAGATCGGCTTCATGAGCTTCTTCGTCAAGGCCGCGGTCCATGCGCTCAAGAAGTTCCCGGTCATCAACGCCAGCGTGGACGGCAACGACATCGTCTACCACGGCTACTTCGACATCGGCATCGCCGTCGGTTCGCCGCGCGGCCTGGTCGTGCCCATCCTGCGCAACGCGGACCAGATGAGTTTTGCCGAGATCGAAAAGAAGATCGCCGAGTACGGCAAGAAGGCACAGGACGGCAAGCTCGGCATCGAGGAGATGACCGGCGGCACCTTCTCCATCAGCAATGGCGGCACCTTCGGCTCCATGCTGTCGACGCCCATCATCAACCCGCCGCAGTCGGCCATCCTGGGCGTGCATGCCACCAAGGACCGCGCGGTGGTGGAGAACGGCCAGATCGTCATCCGCCCGATGAACTACCTGGCCATGAGCTACGACCACCGCATCATCGACGGCCGCGAAGCCGTGCTGGGCCTGGTGGCGATGAAGGAAGCGCTGGAAGATCCGTCGCGTCTGCTGTTTGATATTTAAACGGACGATAACGCGGCCTGAAGGCCGCGTCCTTGTCCATGATTTTCGGAATCAAAAATCATGAAATCATTTGACGTGATCGTCATCGGCGGCGGTCCTGGCGGCTACATCGCCGCAATCCGCGCGGCCCAGCTGGGCTTCAACACGGCCTGCATCGACGAGTGGAAGAACGACAAGGGCGGCCCGGCCCCGGGCGGGACCTGCACCAACGTTGGCTGTATTCCGTCCAAGGCGCTGCTGCAGTCCTCGGAGCACTACGAACATGCCGGCAAGCACTTTGCCGAGCACGGCATCGAAGTCAAGGGCCTGGGCCTGGACCTGGGCAAGATGCTTGCGCGCAAGAACACCGTCGTCAAACAGAACAACGACGGCATCCTCTTCCTGTTCAAGAAGAACAAGGTCACGTTCTTCCACGGCCGTGGCTCCTTCGTGAAGGCGGCCGAGGGCGGCTACGAGATCAAGGCCGGCGAGGAAAGCATCACCGGCAAGCACATCATTTTGGCCACCGGCTCCAATGCCCGTGCGCTGCCGGGCGCGCCGTTCGACGAGGAGACCATCCTGTCCAACGACGGCGCCCTGCGCATCCAGGGCGTGCCCAAGAAGCTGGCCTTGATCGGCTCGGGCGTGATCGGCCTGGAGATGGGTTCGGTCTGGCGCCGCCTGGGCGCGGAAGTCACCGTGCTCGAAGCCCTGCCCACGTTCCTGGGCGCGGTCGACGAGCAGATCGCCAAGGAGGCCAAGAAGGCTTTCGACAAGCAGGGCCTGAAGATCGAGCTGGGCGTCAAGGTCGGCGAGATCAAGAGCGGCAAGAAGGGCGTGTCGATTGCCTGGACCAACGCCAAGGGTGAGGCCCAGACCCTGGACGCCGACAAGCTGATCATCTCGATCGGTCGCGTGCCCAACACCATCGGTCTGAACGCCGAGGCCGTGGGCCTGAAGCTCGACGAGCGCGGCGCCATCGCGGTGGATGCCGAGTGCAAGACCAGCCTGCCCAACGTCTGGGCGGTGGGTGACGTGGTGCGCGGCCCCATGCTGGCGCACAAGGCGGAGGAAGAGGGCGTGGCGGTGGCCGAGCGCATCGCCGGCCAGCACGGCCACGTCAACTTCAACACCATCCCCTGGGTGATCTACACCAGCCCCGAGATCGCCTGGGTCGGCCAGACCGAGCAGCAGCTCAAGGCCGCCGGCGTGAAGTACAAGGCCGGCACCTTCCCCTTCATGGCCAACGGCCGCGCGCGCGCGCTGGGCGACACCACCGGCATGGTCAAGTTCCTGGCCGACGCCACCACCGACGAGATCCTGGGCGTGCACATGGTGGGCCCGCAGGTCAGCGAGCTGATTTCCGAAGCCGTCGTGGCCATGGAGTTCAAGGCCAGCAGCGAGGACATCGCCCGCATCTGCCATGCCCACCCGTCGCTGTCCGAGGCGACCAAGGAAGCGGCCCTGGCCGTCGACAAGCGCACACTGAACTTCTAGTGTGACCACGGTCCGGGAAGCCTACGACGCGGAGCTCAAGACGCGGGGGTACGCCAGTGACCCCGCGCAACTGCGCGCCGTGGCGGCCCTGGAGCGCTGCGCCAGCGAGTGGGCAGGCTACAAGGAGCAGCGTTCCAACGCCTTCAAGAAGCTGATCAACCGCCCCGCCATTCCGCGCGGGGTCTACATGCACGGCGGGGTGGGGCGCGGCAAAAGCTTCCTGATGGACTGCTTTTTCAATGCCGTGCCGCTGGTGCGCAAGACCCGCCTACATTTCCATGAGTTCATGCGAGAGGTGCACCGCGAGCTGTCCGATCTGCAGGGCACGGTCAACCCGCTCGATGCGCTGGGTGAACGCATCGCCAAACGCTACCGCCTGATCTGCTTCGACGAGTTCCATGTCGCCGACATCACCGACGCGATGATCCTGCACCGGCTGCTGGACGCGCTGTTCGACAACGGGGTGGGCTTTGTCACCACCTCCAACTTCAAGCCCGACGACTTGTACCCGAACGGTTTGCACCGCGACCGCATCCTGCCGGCCATCGCGCTGCTCAATGCGAAGCTGGAAGTGGTGAATGTGGACAACGGCACGGACTACCGGCGCCGCACCATGGA
Organism: uncultured Ramlibacter sp.; assembly: GCF_936925435.1. Taxonomy (GTDB): domain Bacteria; phylum Pseudomonadota; class Gammaproteobacteria; order Burkholderiales; family Burkholderiaceae_C; genus Ramlibacter. Next base: position 58,438 of record NZ_CAKZHQ010000043.1, read on the forward strand.
GCAGGTCAAGCTCTACCACACGCCTCTGGGCCCCGAGGCGGATGCGCAGATGAGCGAGGCCTTCAACCGGCTGGCCGAGACCCATGACGAAGACCCGGTGCTGCACATCGAGCAGCGCGAGATCCGCTCGCGGCGCCGCGCCGGCGGCCTGGTCTGGTTCGACTTCAAGACGCTCTGCGGCGGCCCGCGCTCGCAGAACGACTACCTGGAGATCGCCACCCAGTTCCACACCGTGCTGCTGTCCGACGTGCCCTACATGCCGGTGCGCATGGCCTCGGAGGCGCGCCGCTTCACCTGGCTGGTCGACGTGTTGTACGACCGGCGGGTCAAATTGATCATGTCAGCCCAGGTGCCGCCCGAGGCGTTGTACACGGACGGGCCGCTGGCCCATGAGTTTCCCCGCACCGTGTCCCGCCTGAACGAAATGCAATCGGCCGAGTTCCTGGCGCTGGAGCGCCGCAATGTCGATACCCGCCTGACATGAAGTCCCTGCTCAGTTGCCTGGCCATGCTGGCCTGCTGCCTTCCCGCCGCCGCCCAGGCGCCGCAGGAGGACGCAGACGCTCGCGCGCGCATCGGTGCGCAGCGGGCCCAGGCCGAAGCCCGTTACGCGCAGGAAGAGAGGGCCTGCTACGGCAAGTTCGCGGTCAACGACTGCCTCAATGAAGCCAAGGTCCGCCGGCGCAGCGTGCTGGCCGACCTGCGCCGCGAGGAAATCGCCCTGAACGATGCCGAACGCAAGCGCCGCGGTGCCGAGCGCCTGCAGCAACTCGAGGAGCGCAATTCGGCGCAAAAGCAGCAGGAAGCGGTCGACCAGAGGGCCAGGGTCCTGGCCGAGCAGCAGCAACGCGAGCAGCGGGCGGCCGAGAAGGCGGCAGAACGCGGCCAGGCCGAAGCCAGGCGGGCTGCCGAGCCCAAGCCAGCCCAGCCGGCACGGCAGGCGGCTGAACCGAAGAAGCCCGACGCTGCGGCCAACACGCAGAGCTACGAAAAAAAGCAGCAGCAGGCGCAGCAGCACAAGCAGCGCACCGAGGAGCGGGCGGCCGAGAACAAGAAGACCGCCGCCCAGCCGCTGCCGGTCCCGCCCTGAGCGGGACGCGCCTCAGCCGTCCAGCGGCTCGAGTTTGACGATCACCAGCGACAGGTTGTCGCCGCCGCCGCGGGCGCGCGAGCGGGCCTTTTCGATCAGGAACTCGGTGGCTTCGCGCGGCGACAGCGAGGACAGTACCGAACCGAGCTCGCTCGGGTTGAAGTAGTGCCAGACACCGTCGCTGCAGGCCAGCAGCACATCGCCCGGCCGCAGCTGGGGAATGAAATGCAGGTCGGCCGGCGGCTCGTCCTCGGAGCCCAGGCAGCCCATCAGGATGTTCGACTGGGGATGGACGTTGGCCTCTTCCTCGCTCAGTTCGCCCTTGTCGACCAGGGTCTGCACATAGGAGTGGTCGGCGGTGCGCCGCACCAGCTTGCTGCCGTGGAAGTGGTAGAGCCGCGAGTCGCCGGCATGGACCCAGTGGCAGTCGCCGTTGGGGTTGATCAGGAAGGCGGCCAGCGTGCTGTGCGGCTCCTGTTCGGCCGAGATCGCCGTGAGCTTGATGACCAGGTGGGCTTCCTGCACCATCTGCTTGAGGACCGAAGGCGCGTCATCGTGGTCGGGCGAATAGCGCTCGAACAGCTGCTTGGCGGTGAGCATGACCTGGTCGGAGGCCTTGCGGCCGCCGCTGCGCCCGCCCATGCCATCGGCCACGATGCCCAGCACACAGCCGGTCACTCGCGGGTGGCTGATCAGCGCGACCTGGTCCTGCTGGTATTCACGGTCACCCTTGTGGATGCCCGTTGAAGCGGTGAGTCGGTAACCTTTGGCCATGGATGAAGTGCCGGCTTGGCGCGCTGGGCGCCGCGCTCGATTGTTGGGCGTGAAAGACGTATTATCGAACACACCGACCGCGCACCCCCGGCGCCGCAGTTTTCTTGGACTCCAACCTTCACTCCCCCGAGCGGCGCCTGATCGAGCTGCGCATCGAGCACGCCGATCTGGACGCGCTGATCGATCGCGCCAGCCAGCAGGTGCCCGTCGACGAGCTGATGATGCGGCGGCTCAAGAAGCGCCGCCTGGCCCTGCGTGACCTGCTGGCCCGGCTGGAGCTGGCGCTCGATCCCAAAGAGCCGGCGTGATGCTTGAGGACAGTGTGCGCGAGGCCTTTGCGCCCGGGGGCGTCCTGTCCCGGGCGGCCGACGAATTCCGTCCCCGGCCGCAGCAGACCGAGATGGCCATGGCTGTGGCCCGGACCATCGCCGAGGGCGGCGCCCTGGTGGTCGAGGCCGGCACCGGCGTCGGCAAGACCTTTTCCTACCTGGTGCCGGCACTGATGTCGGGCGAGCGCGTGCTGGTGTCCACCGCCACCAAGACCTTGCAGGACCAACTGTTCGGGCGCGACCTGCCGCGCCTGGTGCAGGCGCTGGGCCTGCCGCTGCGCACCGCCTTGCTCAAGGGGCGCGCCAGCTACCTGTGCCTGCACCGCATGGAACAGGCCCGCGAGCAGGCCGACCGCACCAGTGCCCGTTCCCTGGCCAGGATCGAGGAATGGTCCCAGGCCACCCGCACCGGCGACCTGGCCGAACTGCCGGGGCTGGACGAGCGCTCGCCGCTGATCCCGCTGGTCACTTCGACGCGGGAGAACTGCCTGGGCTCGCAGTGCCCGAAATTCCGTGCCTGCCATGTCAACCTGGCCCGCAAGGAGGCCATGGCGGCCGACGTGGTGGTGGTCAACCACCACCTGTTCTTTGCCGACCTGGCGGTGCGCGAGTCAGGCATGGCCGAACTGCTGCCGACCGTGCGGGTGGCCATCTTCGACGAAGCCCACCAGCTCAACGAAACCGGCGTGCAGTTCCTGGGCACGCAGCTGACCACCGGCCAGGTGCTGGACTTCGCGCACGACCTGCTGGCCACCGGCCTGCAGCTGGCGCGCGGCCTGGTGGACTGGCAAGGCACGGCTGCCGACGTGGAGCGCTCGGCGCGCGAGCTGCGGCTGGTGGTGGGCAAGTCCTGGCCCGGCGCCCGGCTGCGCTGGACCGGCGAAGCGCCCGAGCAGGTGCCGGCCGATGACTGGCGTCAGGCGCTGGCTGGGGTGCAGACGGCCTGCACCCGGGCGGCCCAAGCGCTGGCCACGGTCAGCGAGATCGCCCCTGACTTCACCCGCCTGGTCGAGCGTGCAGAACTGTTCGCCCAGCGGGCGGGACGCTTTACTGGCGAGTGTGAGTCCGGCGCGGTGCGCTGGGTCGATGTGGGCCAGCAGTTGCGCCTGGTGGAGTCGCCGCTTGACATCGCACAGGCCGTGCAGGCCAAGATGCTGCGCAGCGGCGCCGAGGATGGCGAGGGCGCTTCCAGGTCCTGGATTTTCACTTCCGCGACCCTGGGCGACGATGCCCGCCTGAGCTGGTTCACCGAGCCCTGCGGCCTGGGCGAGGCGCAGGTGCTGCGGGTGGGCAGCCCGTTCGACTATGCGCAGCAGGCGGCGCTGTACGTGCCGCGCCAGCTGGCCAAACCCAATGACCCGGCGCATAGCGCCCAGGTCGCCGCGCTGGCAGCGGACGCGGCACGCCGGCTGGGCGGGCGCACCATGGTGCTGACCACCACGCTGCGCGCCCTGCGTGCCGTCGGCGAGGACCTGCAGGCGCGCTTCGAGGGCTCGCAGCAGGTCGAGATCCTGGTCCAGGGCCAGTGGCCCAAGCGCCGCCTGATCGAACGCTTCCGCGAGGGCGCTTCCCAGGGGCGCCCGGGCTGCGTGCTGGTGGCCTCGGCCTCGTTCTGGGAAGGGGTGGACGTGCCCGGCGATGCCTTGCAGTTGGTGGTGATCGACAAGCTGCCGTTCCCGCCGCCAGGCGACCCGCTGGTCGAGGCCAGGGCCCAGCGCCTGGAGGGGCAGGGGCGCAGCGCCTTCAACGACTACTTCGTGCCGGAGGCAGCGGTGGCCCTCAAGCAGGGCGCCGGACGGCTGATCCGCCGCGAATCGGACCAGGGCCTGCTGGTGGTATGCGACACCCGGCTGGCCAGCATGGGCTACGGCAAGCGCCTGCTCGGGGCCCTGCCGCCCATGCGCAGATTGCAGTCGGAAGAGGAATTCAGTGAGGCGCTCGATGCGCTGGGCCAGAGCGCCGGCGCGTCGGCGGCCTGAGCAGGTCTACCAGAACTTCCACCAGGCGTTCTGCGAGCCCTTGCCGCCTTGCGTCAGGTAGGCGCTGGCGGGGTAATTCTTCTCCAGCACGCGGCGCGTGTCGCCGGCCAGCTGCTCCATGCCCAGCGCGGTGTACGAGCGGTACAGGATGAACAGGGCCTCTTCGATCGCCGGCACGTCCTGGTACTCGGTCACCGCGACCTGGGCCCGGCTGACGGCCGCCACATAGGCGCCGCGGCTGAGGTAGTAGCGGGCGACATGCACCTCATACTGCGCCAGCGAATTGACGATGTAGGTCATGCGGGCTCGGGCGTCGGGCGTGTAGCGCGACTCCGGGTAGCGCGCGACCAGTTCCTTGAAGGCCTCAAAGGATTCCTTGGCCGCCTTCTGGTCGCGCTCGGACAGGTCCTGCTGCGTGATGAAGGAGAACATGCCCAGGTTGTCGTTGAAGTTGACGATGCCCTTGAGATACAGGGCATAGTCGAGCGCCGGGCTGGCCGGGTGCAGCTTGATGAAGCGGTCCAGTGTGGACTGCGCCTGCGCTTGTTCGCCGGCCTTGTAGTGGGCATAGGCCTTTTCCAGCTGGGCCTGCTGCGCCAGCGGCGTGCCGGCGGCGCGGCCCTCGAGCTTTTCGAACAGTGGGATCGCCTTGTCGTAGGCGCCCGAGTTCATTTCGTCCTTGGCCTCGGCATAAATCCGGTTGGGGCTCCAGGCAGCAGTCTTGTCGTCCGGCGTGGACGAACAGCCCGCGAGCAATGCCGCCAGGACCAGTGCGCCCGGCAGCAGGACTGGGACAACCGATAATTTGGCTCGAAGCATCAGCACGGACTTTCTTGAAACAGGGCAAATTCATTCTATCAGCCGACCCTTTGCCGCCAGAGGCGCAGCAGGTGCTGGACGAGGCCGCCGACGCCGGCCCCGAGCTGGAACTGCGGGCTTTCGCCATCGATGCCACGCGCGACGGCGAGCGGCTGGACCGCGCCCTGGCCGCGCTGGTGCCGGAGTTCTCCCGCAGCTACCTGCAGCAACTCCTCGAGGCCGGCTCGGTGCGCCTGAACGGCCGGCCTTGCCTGCGCTCGGCGCACAAGGTGCGCGCCGGCGACACGGGCGAGGTCGAGCTGCGGCCCACGCCGCAGAGCCAGGCCTTCAAGGCCGAGCCCATGGCGCTGTCGGTGGTCTATGAGGACGAACACCTGCTGGTGGTCGACAAGCCGGCCGGCCTGGTGGTGCATCCCGCGCCGGGCAACTGGAGCGGGACTCTGCTCAATGGCCTGCTGGCGCGCGACGACAAGGCCGCACTGCTGCCGCGCGCTGGCATCGTGCACCGGCTGGACAAGGACACCAGCGGCCTGATGGTGGTGGCGCGTACCCGCGCCACCATGGATGCCCTGGTACGGCTGATCGCGGCGCGCGAGGTGACGCGCCAGTACGTGGCGCTGGCGCACCGGCCCTGGCTGGGGGCGCGCCGGCGCGAGGTGAACGAGGCGGTCGGCCGCGACCCGCGCAACCGGCTTCGCATGGCGGCCGTCGACATGGACAAGACCGCCGGAAAGGCGGCGTCCACCTTGTTTGAATTGCTGCAAAATTGTGAGCATGGCTGCTGGGTGCAGGCGAGCTTGAGGACGGGACGCACGCACCAGATCCGCGTCCACATGGCGCACATCGGCCATCCGCTGGTGGCCGACGGCCTGTACGGCGGCGCGCCGGCGGCAGGCATGCAGCGCCAGGCCTTGCACGCTTTCCGGCTGGCCTTCGTTCATCCTGTCACCGGCCAGCCGCTGGCGTTCCAGTCCGTGCCGCCGGCCGACCTGTCGGCGGCACTGCGCGACTGGGGGCTGCGTTACAATGAATCTGAATGGCTCAAGAGCCACGCCCCCGGCTAGCCCGCGGTGGCAGGCGCCCGGTAGGCAATGGCCGTGCGCAGCAGCGAGAGAATCGCCCCGGATTGGCCCTGAGACCCACGCGCCCGAATGGCGCCTTTTCCGAAGAACCGCAAGACCATGAATACGACGGATGCCAAGCGCGTCCTGGAAACTGCCTTGATCTGCTCGCAGCAGCCCCTGCCCGTGCGGGAGCTGCGCGTGCTGTTCAACGACGAACTGGGCGCCGACACGATCAAGACCCTGCTGCAGGACCTGCAGAACGACTGGGCGCAGCGTGGTGTCGAACTGGTGAGCGTGGCTAGCGGCTGGCGTTTTCAGAGCCGGCCCGAGATGCGCGAGCACCTGGACCGCCTGCACCCGGAAAAGCCGCCCAAGTACACCCGGGCCACCCTGGAGACGCTGGCCATCATCGCCTACCGGCAGCCGGTCACGCGCGGTGACATGGAAGATATCCGCGGTGTGACCATCAACAGCCTGATCCTCAAGCAGCTTGAGGACCGCGGCTGGGTCGAGGTGATCGGCCACCGCGAGGCGCCCGGTCGGCCGGCGCTGTTCGCCACCACCCGCCAGTTCCTGGACGACCTGGGCCTGGAGTCGCTGGACCAGCTGCCCCTGCTGGACAGCCCTGCCCAGCAAGCCAGTGTGCTGGAGTCGCTGGGCGCTGCCGCCCAGGCGCTGCAGCTGCAACCCGGCCTGGAAATGGAAGCGCTGGCGCAGACCGAGCCAGCACCAGCGCAAGCCGGCGGCGAGCCGCCGGCTGATCTCTCCCCCGATGAAGCCGTGGCCGACGACGAGGACCCGGCAGCCTTGACCCAAGAAAAAGCATGAACGATCCCACCGAAGGCCAAGGCGTACCCGATCCCGAGACCGTGGAGACGGACACGCCGCCCGTGCCGGCCCAGCCCGTGCAGCGGCAAGCAGCCAGCGCCGACAGCCATGAGGACGACGACCTCGATCTGGACGAAGACGAAGATGAGGACGGTGATGAGCCGCGCCAGGGCCGCCAGGCCGACGCCGCGCCCACGGTACCCATCCGTTTCGAGGACGTGGTGTCCGGCCAGTTCGACGCCGACGAGGGCAGCGCCGAGGTCACCCTGCCCAAGCGGGTGCTGGGTGCACAGGCCGAGACCCCCAAGCTGCACAAGGTGCTGGCGCAGTCCGGCCTGGGCTCGCGGCTGGAGATGGAGCAGCTGATCATGGAGGGCCGGATCTCGGTCAACAACGAGCCCGCCCACATCGGCCAGCGCATCCAGTTCGGCGACCAGATCAAGATCAATGGCAAGCCCATCCGCTTTCGCATCGCGCCGCCGCCGGCACGGGTGATCGCCTACCACAAGCCGGTGGGCGAAGTCGTGACCCATGATGATCCGCAAAATCGTCCCACGGTCTTTCGCAAACTGCCCAAGCTCTACCAGGGCAAGTGGCAGTCGGTCGGCCGGCTCGACCTGAACACCGAAGGGCTGCTGCTGTTCACCAGCTCGGGCGAACTGGCCAACCGGCTGATGCATCCGCGCTTCGGCCTGGAGCGCGAGTACGCCGTGCGCGTGCTGGGTGCCCTGAGCGGCGAGGAAAAGAAACGCTTGCTCGACGGCATCGAGCTGGAAGACGGCCGGGCACAGTTCCGCTCGATCGAGGACGGCGGCGGCGAAGGCGCCAACACATGGTACCGGGTGACGATTTCCGAGGGCCGCAACCGCGAGGTGCGCCGCCTGTTCGAGGGCCTGGGCCATGCCGTCAGCCGGCTGATCCGCATCCGCTATGGCGCCATGCTGCTGCCCAGGGGCCTCAAGCGCGGCGCTTTCATGGAACTGGACGAGCGCGACATCCGCTCCCTGATGCAGGCTGCCGGCGAATCCGGCGCCGGCGCACCGCCGCGTGAGACCTCGGAAGAGGGCGAAGGCCGGGGCGGCCGCAACCGCCGGCGCGGCAACCGCACCGGGGGTCCGCGGGGCGCCGGCGGCGAAGGCCAGCAGCGCGGGCCGGGCGGTCCGCAGCAGCGCGGCGGTGGCCAAGGCCAAGGCCAGAAGCGTCGCAACGACCGTAACGACCGCGGCAACGACCGTGGTGGTGACCGTCAGGGTGGCGGCAGCGCCCAGCCCGATCCGATGAAAACCGCTTTCGGCTACATCGGCGCCGACAGCTTCACCCGCCAGCGCCAGGGCGGCCAGGGGCAAGGCCCCGGCGGTCCGCGCCGTGGTGGTGGTGGTGGTGGTGGTGGTGGTGGTGGTGGTACGGGCGGTGGTGGTGGCGGCGGACAGCGCCGCGGCGGCCGCGGCCGTTAGCGCGTCATCCGCGCGGGTTAAAATTCGAGGCTTTGCCGAAACTTTGGAATGCGGCAAAACCCTAACAATTCAATTCACAGGAAATCCAACATGGCAATCGAACGCACTCTCTCCATCATCAAGCCCGACGCAGTGGCGAAAAACGTGATCGGCCAGATCTACGCCCGCTTCGAAGCCGCCGGCCTGAAGGTCGTGGCCGCCCGTATGGCCCACCTGTCGCGCGGCGAAGCCGAGCAGTTCTACGCCGTCCACAAGGAGCGCCCCTTCTTCAAGGATCTGGTCGAATTCATGATCTCCGGCCCGGTGATGATCCAGGCGCTCGAGGGCGAGAACGCCGTCCTGAAGAACCGTGAGCTGATGGGCGCCACCGACCCCAAGAAGGCCGACAAGGGCACCATCCGCGCCGACTTCGCCGACAGCATCGACGCCAACGCCGTGCACGGCTCGGACGCCGTCGACACCGCCAAGGTGGAAGTGGGCTTCTTCTTCCCCGGCATGAACGTCTATTCCCGCTAAGGCGGGAATCCCGCATGCAATGACGGCCAATCTTCTCGACTTCGATCTGGAGGGGCTGGCCGCGTTTTGCGAAACGCTGGGCGAGAAGCGCTTCCGCGCCACCCAGCTGTTCCGCTGGATCCACCAGCGCGGCGCGCGCGACTTCGGCCAGATGAGCGACCTGGCGAAATCGCTGCGCGAGAAGCTCGCCACCACCGCCCGGGTCGAAGGCCTGCAGGTCATCAGCCAGCAGGAGTCCACCGACGGCACCATCAAGTGGCTGTTCGATGTGGGCAATGGCGACGCCGTCGAGGCGGTTTTCATCCCCGAGGACGACCGCGGCACGCTGTGCGTGTCGTCACAGGCCGGCTGCGCCGTCGGCTGTCGCTTCTGCTCCACCGGCCACCAGGGCTTTTCCCGCAACCTCAGCACCGGCGAGATCGTCGCCCAACTCTGGTTCGCCGAGCACTTCCTGCGCCAGCATCTCAAGCGCAACGAACGCGTCATCTCCAATGTGGTGATGATGGGCATGGGCGAGCCGCTGCAAAACTACTCGGCCCTGGTGCCCGCGTTGCGCGTCATGCTGGACGACCACGGCTATGGCCTGTCGCGCCGCCGCGTCACCGTCTCGACCTCCGGCGTGGTGCCGATGATGGACAGGCTGGGGCAGGACTGTCCGGTGGCGCTGGCGGTCTCGCTGCATGCGCCCAACGACGCGTTGCGCGACAACCTGGTGCCACTCAATAAAAAATATCCGCTGGCCGAGCTGCTGGACACCTGCATCCGCTACCTCGAGCATGCGCCGCGCGACTTCATCACCTTCGAGTACTGCATGCTCGATGGCGTCAACGACCTGCCCGAGCACGCGCAGCAGCTGGTGGACCTTGTTACGCGCCATGGCGGCCGCGGCGTGTCGTGCAAGATCAACCTGATTCCCTTCAATCCATTTCCGCAGTCGGGCCTGACGCGTTCGCCCAACAAGCAGGTCGTCGCTTTCGCGAAAATCCTCAGTGATGCTGGTATCGTCACCACTGTGCGCAAAACCAGGGGGGACGACATCGACGCGGCCTGCGGACAGCTCGCCGGCGATGTCAAGGACCGCACCCGTGTGGGCCAGCGGATCGCCCAGCAGCGCACTGTGGTGCTGAAACAGATGCCGGCGGTGGCTGCCACCGCCAAGGAGACATCGCGATGAGGATCTGCGTTGGGCGGGGGGTGGCGGCTTGGGGCGGTTTGCTGCCATGGGCCTGCCTCATGGGGGCGCTGCTGGCGCTTGCGGGATGTGCCAACAAGCCCGGCGAAGCTTCGGCAGCGTCGACCGCCGACGTCATGACGGCGTCGGACGAGCCCGAGGCACGCAAGCGCGCCCGCATCCGCATGGAACTGGCCGTGGGCTATTTCGAGCAGGGCAAGACCGACATCGCCCTGGACGAACTCAAGCAGGTCATCACCATCGACCCGAGCTTTCCCGAGGCCTACAGCATGCGGGGCGTGATCTACATGCGCATGAACGACCTGCGTCTGGCGGAAGACAGCTTCAAGCGGGCGCTGGCGCTCAACCCGCGCGACGCCAACGCGCTGCACAACCTGGGCTGGCTGCAATGCCAGCAAGCCCGTTACAGCGAGGCCCAGGTGTCCTTCACGGCGGCCATGGCCAACCCCATGTACCAGGACCGTGCCAAGACCCTGATGACCCAGGGCCTGTGCGAGGCGCGCGCCGGCCGCAAGGCCGACGCCGAGCGCAGCCTGGCGCGTTCCCTTGAGCTCGATGCCGCCAACCCGGTGACCGGGTACAACCTGGCCAACCTGCTGTACCAACGCGGCGAGTTGGTGCGTTCGCAGTTCTACATCCGACGCCTGAACAACAGCGATCTGGCCAATGCCGAGAGCCTGTGGCTGGGCATCAAGGTCGAGCGCAAGCTCAACGACCGCGTGGCCATGAACCAGCTGGGCGAGCAGCTGCGCAAGCGCTTCCCGCAATCGCGCCAGGTCGCAGCCTATGACCGTGGAGCCTTCGATGAGTGAGAACGAAGTGGCGGCAGGCGCTGCGCAGCAGGTTGCTGGTGACGGCGTGACGGCGGGCATGCTGCTGCGACAGGCGCGCGAGGCCGCAGGCCTGCATGTCGCCGCGCTGGCAGTGGCGCTGAAGGTGCCGGTGCGCAAGCTCGAGGCGCTGGAGGACAACCGCTTCGACCTGCTGACCGACGCCGTGTTCGTGCGGGCCTTGGCCTCCAGCGTCTGCCGCACCCTGAAGATCGATCCGCAGCCGGTGCTCGAGCGCATGCCGCAAACCACCGCGCCGCGCTTGGTCAATGCCAGCGACGGCATCAACGCCCCGTTCCGCGCACCCAGCGACGGCGCAGGCCCCTCCTGGATCGACCAGATGTCCAAGCCGGTCTTCCTGGCCGTGTTTGCCCTGCTGCTGGGCGCGCTGGTGCTGATCTTTCTGCCCGCCATGCGTGACGAAGCGGCGCCGGACGAGAAGGCCCAGGCCGTGGCCATGAGCGAACCTGTGCCCGTGGTCGTCCCGGCTGCCGCTCCCACACCGGCTCCCGCGCCGGCCGCCGTTGCCAGTGCGGTCGCTCCCGCTCCCGTCGTGATGGCGGCCACCGTGACGCGCGCCACGCCAGCGGCGGTGTCACCCACGGTGTCGGCCCCGACCATTGCCAGCCCGACCGCCGTGGTCACGGCCCAGACGACCGCGGCCAAGGCAGCAAGCGCCACCGTCGTGACCCCGACCCCGACCCCGACCCCGACCCCGACCCCGGCCGCTGGCGGCACCGTGGTGTTCAAGACCAGCGGCGAATCCTGGATCAGCGTCACTGACGCCAAGGGCGTCAGCGTGCTGCGGCGCATGATGGTGGCTGGCGAGACGGCCGGCGCTTCCGGCGCGCTGCCGCTGACGGTGACCGTGGGCCGCGTCAGCGCCACCGAAGTGCAGGTGCGCGGCCAGGCCTTCGATCTGGGCGCTGTGGCGCGCGACAACGTTGCCCGTTTCGAGGTGAAGTAGTGAGCGAACAACCCTGCCTGCCCATCGAGGCGGCGGCGCCCAAGGCCCGCCGTTCGCGCCAGGCGCGCACCGTCTGGGGCTCGCGCGTCGTCACCGTGGGCGGCGACGCGCCGGTGCGCGTGCAGTCGATGACCAACACCGACACGGTGGACGCCATCGGCACGGCCATCCAGGTCAAGGAGCTGGCCATCGCCGGTTCCGAGATGGTCCGCATCACGGTGAACACGCCGGAGGCGGCGGCGCAGGTGCCGTTCATCCGCGAGCAGCTCGATCGCATGGGCATCGACGTGCCCCTGATCGGCGACTTCCACTACAACGGCCACCGCCTGCTCACCGACTACCCGGACTGCGCGCAGGCCCTGTCCAAGTACCGCATCAATCCCGGCAATGTGGGCAAGGGCGACAAGCACGACCGCCAGTTCGGCCAGATGATCGAGGCGGCGATGCGCTGGAACAAGTCAGTGCGCATCGGCGTCAACTGGGGCAGCCTGGACCAGGAACTGCTGGCCAGCCTGATGGACACCAACAGCGCCCGCGCCCAGCCCTGGGACGCCAAGGCCGTGATGTACGAGGCCCTGATCACCTCGGCCATCGAGTCGGCCAAGCGGGCCGAAGGAATGGGCATGGACGGCAGCCAGATCATCCTGTCGTGCAAGGTCAGCGGCGTGCAGGACCTGGTCTCGGTCTACCGCGAACTGGCCAAACGCTGCGACTACGCGCTGCACCTGGGCCTGACCGAGGCCGGCATGGGCACCAAGGGCACGGTGGCCTCGGCAGTCGCCCTGGGCATCCTGCTGCAGGAGGGCATCGGCGACACCATCCGCGTCTCACTCACGCCCCAGCCGGGCGAGTCGCGCACGCAGGAGGTGGTGATCGCCTCCGAGATCCTGCAGTCACTGGGCCTGCGCAGCTTCGTGCCCAGCGTCACGGCCTGCCCGGGGTGCGGGCGCACCACCAGCACCACCTTCCAGGAACTGGCCAAGCAGATCGACGACTACCTGCGCGCCCAGATGCCGGTCTGGCGCAAGAAATATCCCGGCGTCGAGAAGATGAAGGTGGCCGTGATGGGCTGCATCGTCAACGGCCCCGGCGAGAGCAAGCACGCCGACATCGGCATCAGCCTGCCGGGCACCGGCGAGGCGCCCGCCGCGCCGGTCTACATCGACGGCGAGAAGGCCTTGACACTGCGCGGCGAGAACATCGCCACCGAGTTCCACCAGCTCGTCGAAAACTACATTGAACAGCGTTTCGGTCGCCAGCAGGCCGCCGAAACCGCCTGACCCCCCGGGACACCATGGCCGAGAAACTCAATGCCGTCAAAGGCATGAACGACATCTTGCCGCCCTCCGTGCCGCGCACGGAGAAGCTGCCCGACTCCGCCTTGTGGCAATGGTTTGAAGAGACCGTGCGCAAGGTGCTGGCCAGCTACGGCTACCAGAACCTGCTCACGCCCATCGTCGAGCCCACGGCCCTGTTCGTGCGCGGCCTGGGCGAGGTGACCGACATCGTCGAGAAGGAGATGTACTCCTTCGTCGACAGCATGAACGGCGACAGGCTGACCCTGCGGCCCGAGGCCACGGCCGGCATCGTGCGCGCCGTGATCGAGCACAACGCGCTGTACAACGGGCCGCTGCGGGTCTGGACGGTCGGCCCGATGTTCCGCCACGAGCGTCCGCAAAAGGGCCGCTACCGGCAGTTCCACCAGCTGGACGTCGAGGCGCTGGGCCTGGCCGGCCCCGATGTGGATGCCGAGATGATCCTCATCGCCCGCGCCCTGTGGCGCGAGCTGGGCCTGATCGAAGGCCAGCATGTCCGTCTGGAACTCAACAGCCTGGGCCAGCCCCAGGAGCGCCGCGCCCACCGCGAGGCACTGGTGCGCCATTTCGAGGCCCATGCCGCGCAGCTGGACGAGGAGGCCACACGCCGCCTGCACAGCAACCCGCTGCGCATCCTGGACAGCAAGAACCCGGCGATGCAGGCCTTGATCGAGCAGGCGCCCAAGCTGATGGACTTTCTGGGGACTGAGTCGCTGGCGCACTTCCAGTCGGTCTGTGCCGTGCTCGACGCCGTCGGTCTGGCCTACAGCGTCAACCCGCGCCTGGTGCGCGGCATGGACTACTACAACCTGACGGTGTTCGAGTGGGTCACGGACCAGCTCGGATCGCAGGGCACGGTCTGCGGCGGCGGCCGCTATGACGGCCTGATCGAGCAGTTGGGCGGCAAGAGCGCGCCGGCTGTTGGTTTTGGCCTGGGCATCGAGCGCCTGCTGCTGCTGGTCCAGGCCCTGCGCCTGCCGGTGCCCGACGCGGCGCCCGACGTTTACGCCATCGTGCCGCCGGGCACGCCGCTGGCGCCGGTGGCGGCCACGCTCGAAGCGCTGCGCGCCCAGGGCGTGCGGGTGCTGCAGCACGGCGCCGGTGCCGAGGGCCTGGGCAGCATGAAATCGCAGTTCAAGAAAGCCGACGGCAGCGGCGCCGCCTATGCGCTGATCTTCGGCGCCGACGAACTGGCCGCCGGTGAAGTGACTGTCAAGTCGCTGCGCGACGGCAGCGGGGCGCAGCAGCGCCAGAGCCTGGCCGCGCCGGCGGGCTGGGCCCACACCCTACAATCGCGGGCTTGATTCAAGAACCCCAATGGCCAAACATCTCGATCTCGAAGAACAGGAACAGCTTGCCGAGCTCAAGCACTTCTGGAACCGCTACGGCAACCTGATCACCTGGGTGCTGATCGCCGTGTTCGGCAGCATCGCGGCGTGGAACGGCTGGCAGTACTGGCAGCGCACGCAATCGGTCCAGGCCTCGGCGATCTACGACGAGGTCGAGCGCGCCGCGCAGGCCGGTGACACGGCCCGCGTGGAGCGCGCCTTCAGCGACATCAAGGACAAGTTCGGCGCAACCGCTTACGCGCAGCAGGCCGGTATGGTGGCTGCCCGTGTCTTCATCGACAAGGGCAATACCGAGGGCGCGCGTGCAGCCCTGGCCTGGGTGGCCGACAAGGCCAGCGACGAGGGCTACCAGGCGGTGGCGCGGCTGCGGCTGGCCGGCGTGCTGGTCGAAGCCAAGTCCTACGACGAAGCGCTCAAGCAGCTGGCCGCGGGTTTCCCCAAGGAATTCGAGCCGCTGGCGGCAGACCGCCGCGGTGACATCTACATGCTGCAGGGCAAGAAGGCCGAGGCCAAGGCCGAGTACACCAAGGCCTGGCAGGCTTTCGACGAGCGCGCCGAGTACCGCCGCCTGGTCGAGGTCAAGCTCAATGCCCTGGGCGCCGACCCCAAGCCGCTGGCCCCGGCCCCGGCCCCGGCTGCTGGTGCGGCTTCAGGAGCCGCCAAACCATGATTCACATGAAGAATCGGCTTGCAGCCCCCGTCATGCGGGCGCTTGTTGCTACTGTTTCAGTAGCAGTCTTGGCCGGCTGCTCGATGATGCCGTCCTTCCTTGGCGGCAGCAACACGGAAAAACCCAAGCCGGCCGAACTGGCGCCCAGCCCCAATCTGATCGGCCTGCGCCAGGCCTGGACGGCGCGGGTCGGCCAGGTCGACCTGCCGCTGTCGGTGCAGGTCAATGGCGCCAATGTGACCGTGGCCGGCAGCGACGGCACGGTGGCGGCGATCGACGCGGCCACCGGCCGCGACCTGTGGCGCGTCAGCGTCGGTGGCCCGATCGCCGCCGGTGTGGGCAGCGACGGCAAGGTCAGCGCGGTGGTCACGCGCGCCAATGAAGTGGTGGCACTGGCCGAGGGCAAGGTCCTGTGGCGTGAGAAGCTGGGCGCGCAAAGCTACACCTCGCCCTTCGTCGCCGGTGGCCGGGTCTTCGTGCTAGCCGGCGACCGCTCGGTCTCGGCCTTCGACGGTCAGAGCGGCCGCAAGCTGTGGACGCAGCAGCGTCCCGGCGAGCCGCTGGTGCTGCGCCAGGCCGGCGTCATGCTGGCGGTGGGCGACACCCTGGTGGTGGGCCAGTCCGGCCGGCTGGCGGGCCTGAACCCCATCAATGGTTCCATCCGCTGGGAGTCGCCGATCGCCACGCCGCGCGGCACCAACGACATCGAGCGCCTGGTCGACCTGGTGGGCAGCGTCAGCCGGGTGGGCGACACAGTCTGCGTGCGGGCCTTCCAGACCAACGTGGGCTGCGTCAATGCCGCCCGCGGCACCCTGCTGTGGAGCAAGCCAGCCAATGGCTCAGAAGGCGTGCATGGCGATGCGCAGAACGTCTTCGGCAGCGAGAGCGACGGCAAGGTCGTGGCCTGGCGCCGCGACAACGGCGAGCGCGCCTGGGTCACCGACCGCCTGCAGTACCGCGGCCTGACGGCGCCGCTGGCCCTGGGCCGATCGGTCATCCTGGGCGACAGCACCGGCATGGTGCATCTGTTGTCGCGCGAGGACGGCAGCCTGCTGGCGCGCGTTACCACCGATGGCTCGGCCATTGCCGCGGCCCCGGTCGTGGCCGGCAACACCATGGTTGTGGTCACCCACAACGGCGGTGTCTACGGCTTCGTGCCGCAATAACGCATCAAGGCGGCATGAAACCAGTTCTGGCCCTCGTCGGCCGACCCAATGTCGGCAAGTCGACTCTCTTCAATCGGCTGACCAAATCGCGCGACGCCATCGTCGCCGACTTCGCCGGCCTGACGCGCGACCGCCATTACGGCACGGGCAAGCAGGGCAAGCACGAGTACATCGTGATCGACACCGGCGGCTTCGAGCCGACGGCCGAGAGCGGCATCTACATGGAGATGGCCAAGCAGACCCGGCAGGCGGTCGCCGAGGCTGACGTCGTGGTGTTCGTGGTGGACGGCCGGGCCGGCGTGTCGGCGCAGGACCACGACATCGCCAACTACCTGCGCAAGCTGGGCAAGCCCACGGTGCTGGCGGCCAACAAGGCCGAGGGCATGACCGACGGCGTCAAGCTGTCCGAGTTCTACGAGCTGGGCCTGGGCGACGTGCACGGCATGTCGGCGGCGCACGGCCAGGGCATCCGCGACCTGATCGACCTGGCGCTGGCGCCGCTGAACCTGCCCGATCCCGACGAAGAGGGGCAGGAGCAGGACACCGGCGTGATCAAACTGGCCGTGGCCGGCCGACCCAACGTCGGCAAGTCCACCCTGATCAACACCTGGCTGGGCGAGGAACGGCTGGTGGCCTTCGACATGCCGGGCACCACCCGCGACGCCATCTCGGTGCCCTTCGAGCGCGGCGGCCAGAAGTTCGAGCTGATCGACACCGCCGGCCTGCGCCGCAAGGGCAAGGTGTTCGAGGCGATCGAGAAGTTCTCGGTGGTCAAGACCCTGCAGGCGATCGAGTCGGCCAACGTCGTGCTGCTGCTGCTCGACGCCACCCAGGGCGTGACCGACCAGGATGCGCACATCGCCGGCTTCATCCTGGAGAGCGGCCGTGCCGTGGTGCTGGCGATCAACAAGTGGGACCTGGCCGACGACTACCAGCGCGAGCTGGTGCAGCGTTCCATCGAGACCCGTCTGGCCTTCCTGAAGTTCGCCGACATGCATTTCATTTCGGCCATCAAGCGTCAGGGGCTGGGCCCGGTGTGGGGCGCGATCGCCAACGCCCACCGCTCGGCCATGGTCAAGATGTCGACGCCGGTGCTCACGCGCCTGCTGCTCGAGGCGGTGTCCTTCCAGGCGCCCCAGCGCGCCGGCATGTTCCGCCCCAAGCTGCGCTATGCACACCAGGGTGGGATGAACCCGCCGGTCATCGTGGTGCACGGCAACTCGCTCGAGCACGTCACGGCCGCCTACAAGCGCTTCCTGGAAGCGCGGTTCCGCAAGGAATTCAAGCTGGTGGGCACGCCGCTGCGCATCGAGATGAAGACCTCCAAGAATCCTTACTCCGACAAGGAGTAGCGGGCGGCCCTTGAAGAGCCGGCAGCCATGCCCATCTGTGGCTGGTATCGGCCAGCGCCTACTTGCACCGCGCCGCTGCTGTGGTAAGGTGCAATTTCCTTTCAACATTTCCGAACACGGAGAATATCGTGAGCAACAAAGGGCAACTCCTACAAGACCCGTTCCTGAACACCTTGCGTCGGGAGCATGTACCGGTGTCGATTTACCTCGTCAACGGGATCAAGCTGCAAGGCCAGATCGAGTCTTTCGACCAGTACGTCGTGCTGCTGCGCAACACCGTGACGCAGATGGTCTACAAGCACGCGATTTCCACCATCGTGCCCGGACGCGCCGTGAATTTCTCCACGGCCGAAGGCAACGAAGCGCCCGCAGCCTGAGCCCAGGCGCATGGCGCCTGGTTGCTCTGCCGGGCGTGTTCCATTCCTGAAACACCCCGGGTGACCGCATTGTCCCAACCCCAAGCAAGCTCCGCCGTCCCCGTCATCCTTGTCGGGGTTGATCTGGGCCTTCCTCATTTCGACGCTGAGCTCGAAGAGCTGGGCCTGCTGGCCCAGACCGCCGGCCTGCAGCCGGTCGCCCGCGTTTCCTGCAAGCGCAAGGCGCCCGACGCAGCCCTGTTCATCGGCAGCGGCAAGGCCGACGAGATCAAGGCCCTGGCGGCCCAGTACGGCGCCGCCGAGGTGCTGTTCGACCAGTCGCTCAGCCCGGCCCAGCAGCGCAACCTGGAGCGCCACCTGGGCCTGCCGGTCAACGACCGCACCCTGCTGATCCTGGAAATCTTCGCCCAGCGCGCGCGCAGCCACGAAGGCAAGCTGCAGGTGGAGTTGGCCCGCCTGCAGTACGTCAGTACGCGCCTGGTGCGGCGCTGGTCCCACCTGGAACGCCAGACCGGCGGCGCCGGCGTGCGCGGCGGCCCCGGTGAGAAACAGATCGAGCTGGACCGCCGCATGATCGGCGAGGCCATCAAGCGCACCAAGGAGCGCCTGCACAAGGTCAAGAAGCAGCGCCAGACCCAGCGCAGGCACCGCGAGCGCCAGGGCGCCTTCAACATCTCGCTGGTGGGCTACACCAATGCCGGCAAGTCCACCCTGTTCAACACCCTGGTCAAGGCCCGCGCCTACGCGGCCGACCAGCTGTTCGCCACCTTGGACACCACGACGCGACAGCTTTACCTGGCCAACGCCGATGGCACGGTGGGCGAGGACGGGCAGGGCGGCGGGCGTTCGGTCTCGCTGTCCGACACGGTGGGCTTCATCCGCGACCTGCCGCACGGCCTGATCGATGCCTTCCAGGCCACGCTGCAGGAGGCCTGCGATGCCGACCTGTTGCTGCATGTGGTCGACGCCGCCAATCCCAACTACCCCGAGCAGATCGCCGAGGTGCAGCGCGTGCTGCAGGAGATCGGCGCGCACGAGGTGCCGCTGGTCCTGGTGTTCAACAAGATCGACGCCCTGGAGCCCGGCCGCGAGCCGGCGCAGCTGGCCGACGTCTTCGAGCTCGATGGCGTGGCCGTCCCGCGCCTGTTCGTCAGTGCCCGCAGCGGGGCCGGCCTGGCCGCCCTGCGCGCCCAGCTGGCATTGGAGGCCGGCCAGCGCCGCCGCGATGCCGGCGCTGTGGGCGACGGGACTAAGCCCCTGCACGATACCCCTGAATTGCACGGCCTGGCCGTGTGATTGGGCACAATGCGTGAACCAAGAAAGAGAAGCCAGCGCATGAATCTTCATTTCCCCAGCCTGTCCTGGGCCGGGCTCAAGGGCCGCCTCCGTGGCATGTTCAACCTGAACGATCCTCGCTGGGGGCGCGGCGACGACAAGCCGTCCGAAGGCAATAAGCCTGACAACGGCCCGCCCAAGGGCCCCAACCAGGGCCCGCCCGACCTGGACGAACTCTGGCGTGACTTCAACCGCAAGCTCGGTGGCCTGTTCGGCGGCGGCAAGGGCCGGCGGCCCGAAGGCAGTGGCAACGGCGGGGGCGGCGGCAATGGCGGCGGCTTCCAGCCCGACATGAAGAGCGCCGGCATCGGTGCCGGCCTGATCGCCGCCGTGGTGGTGCTGATCTGGCTGGGCACGGGCTTTTTCATCGTGCAGGAAGGCCAGCAGGCCGTCATCACCCAGTTCGGCCGGTACAAGTCCACTGCTGGCGCCGGTTTCAACTGGCGCCTGCCGTACCCGGTCCAGCGCCATGAACTGGTCTTCGTGACGCAGACGCGCTCGATCGACATCGGCCGCGACACCATCATCAAGGCCACCGGCCTGCGCGACTCGGCCATGCTGACCGAGGACGAGAACGTGGTCGAGATCAAGTTCGCCGTGCAGTACCGCCTGAGCGACGCCCGGGCCTGGCTGTTCGAGAGCAAGAACCCGCAGGACGCGATCACCCAGGCCGCCGAGACGGCGGTGCGCGAGGTGATCGGCAAGATGAAGATGGACAACGCGCTGGGCGAGGGGCGCGATTCCATCGGTCCCAACGTGCGCAAGCTGATGCAGACCATCCTGGACCGTTACAAGGTCGGCGTCGAGATCGTCGGCATCAACCTGCAGCAAGGCGGCGTGCGCCCGCCCGAGCAGGTGCAGGCGGCCTTCGACGACGTGCTCAAGGCCGGCCAGGAGCGCGAACGCGCCAAGAACGAGGCCCAGGCCTATGCCAACGACGTCATCCCGCGCGCGGTCGGCTCGGCCTCACGCCTGAAGGAAGAGGCCGAGGGCTACAAGTCGCGCATCGTGGCGCAGGCGCAGGGCGATGCCCAGCGCTTCCGCTCGGTGCTCACCGAGTACCAGAAGGCGCCCCAGGTCACGCGTGACCGCATGTACCTGGACACCATGCAGCAGATCTACGGCAACGTGACCAAGGTGCTGGTCGATTCGGGCAAGGGCTCCATGCTGTACCTGCCGCTGGACAAGATCATGCAGCAGGTCAGCCAGGGCGGCGCCGCTGCCGCCGAGGCGCCGGCGGGGCGGCGGCGCGCCCCCGCGCCCCCCCCGCCCCGGGGGGCGCCCCGCCGCCCCGGCCGCCCGCCACCCCCCGAGGGGCCGCC